>CAVUKR010000006.1:0-288112 GCA_963742075.1 uncultured Chloroflexia bacterium
GTCCCGCTACCCTCAGCCGTCGACTACGTCGGCAACGGCCGGATAAGGACCTTGGCGCAGAGTCCGGCCCGATGGACATCCACCCTGCCGTCGTCGAACGCCTGTCGCGTCTTGCGCCGGACCAGCGGGCGGCCGCGACCGCGCCGCCGGGCCCATCGCTGTGCATCGCGCCCGCCGGATCCGGGAAGACGACCACCCTGGTGGCACGGGCCGCCTGGCTCATCGCGACCGGCACGCCCGCCGAACGGATCCGCGCGATCACGTTCAACAAGCGCGCCGCCGTCGAGATGACCGAGCGGCTCGACGCGGCCGTCGCTCCCCTCGGTGTCGTACCGGGCACCGTCCGCGTCCGGACGTTCCACGCGCTCGGGCGCGAGATCCTGCGCGACGCCGGGATCGCGGTCGAACCGCTCGCGGACCGCCCGGCGATCCTGACCGAGGTGGCCCCGTGGGCCGACGAAGCCGCGCTCCTCCGGCTCGATACCGCGATCTCGCGGCTCAAGGTCGAGCTCGGCGTCTCGGCGGACCAGGTCGCCGCCGATCCGGACGCCGGGCCGAACGCCCGTGCCTTCGTGGCCTACGAGGCGGCCATCGCGGCCGGCGGCGGGCTCGATTTCGACGACCTGATCCTGCGCGCGATCGCAGCGCTCGACGGGGACCCGGCCCTGCTCACGACGTGGCGGCGGCACTGCACGGAGCTGCTCGTGGACGAGGTCCAGGACGTGGATCGCGCGCAGCTTCGGCTGGCACTCCTGCTGGCGGCGCCATCCGACCGGATCTTCCTCGTCGGCGATGACGACCAGTCGATCTACGGCTGGCGTCTCGCAGACGTCCGGCGGATCCTCGGGCTGGCGGACCGGCTGGCCGGGCTCAGGCGGGTGGACCTCGAGGTCAA
The DNA here is from genome assembly GCA_963742075.1 of uncultured Chloroflexia bacterium. Taxonomy (GTDB): domain Bacteria; phylum Chloroflexota; class Limnocylindria; order Limnocylindrales; family CSP1-4; genus SPCO01. The sequence goes on from CAVUKR010000006.1 coordinate 896, forward strand.
CTACCGCTGTCCTCGTCCCGTGGTCGAGCGCGCGGTGCGCCTCGTCGAGCACAACAGCGAGCGATTCGCCAAGGTCATCCGCGCCGGGCCCGTCGCCGCCGGCCGGCTCGTCCTCGCCGCGGACGACGCGGACGAGACGGTGCGGCTCGAGCGTGTCGTTCGGAGCTGGCCCGATGACGGCACGACGCGGGCGGTCCTGGCGCGCACCAACCGGGAGCTCCTGCCGGCGGTCGTGGTCGCCCTCCGGCTCGGGCTGCCGTTCCGCGCGCCCCGCATCGAGCTCCTCCTCGACTCGCCGATCGTCGATGGACTGCTCGGGCGGGCAGAGGCGATGGCCGACGGCGCGCCGCTCCTCGTCGTGCTCGGCCGCGTCCGTGACGAGGCGTCCAGCAACTCGGCTGCGACCGAGGTCGCGACGGCGCTGCTCGGGTGGGCGGCCGGAGCGGCGGAGGCCACCGACCTGGCCGGCCTGCGTTCGACGGTCGTCGCGACACGTGCCCGTCTCGCCGAGCTGCGGCGTGACGATGCCGCGCTGACGCTCGCCACCGCCCATGCGACGAAAGGCCTCGAGTTCGACCATGTCGTCGTGATCGGGATGGAAGCTGGACGCTTTCCGAGCGCTCGTGCCGTCGGCGAGGCCGACGATCCGATCCGGGCGTACGAGGAGGAACGCCGGCTGGCGTACGTGGCCTGGACGCGAGCCCGGTGTTCGCTGACGCTGCTGTACGACCCCGCCGTGGTGTCGCCATTCCTGCTCGAGGCGTTCAGCCCGGATGAGCTCGGACTGTTCGCCGACCGTACGATGAGGGGGTGAGCGGGCTGCCGTCGCTGGGTTCCCGGGGCGAGGGATGGGTCGTCATCCAGGCCGTCCTCCTGCTCGTCGTTGCGGCCACCGGCGTGCTGGGGCCGGCCTGGACCGGCGTCTTGCGCACCGCCACCTCCCTGCTCGGCGTCGGGGGCATCGCCCTTGGTCTGGTGCTGGCGGCACGGGGGATCCGCGACCTCGGATCCGCACTGACGCCGCTCCCCCACCCGCTGCCCGACGCAGACCTCGTCACGACCGGTGTCTACGGCCTTGTCCGCCACCCGATCTATGGCGGTCTCGTCGTCGCGTCCGTCGGGTGGGGCCTGCTGACCGCATCGCCGGCCGCGCTGCTGGCCGCGGTCGTGCTGTGGGGCTTCTTCGAGCTGAAGTCCCGCCGCGAGGAGGTCTGGCTCGCGGCCCGATTCGCGGGCTACGCGGCCTACCGGGCCCGGACGCGGCGGCTCATCCCCTGGGTCGGTTGAGTTCGGATCGGTTGAGCTCGCGGACCAGCCGGTCGATCGCGTCGAGGAACGGCTCCGTCAGGTCGGCCGGCAGGACGTCGCGGATCGAATCCTTGACGCCGTAGGCCGCCCGGCAGCGGGTCGCGGTGGCGCGCAGCGCTGCCGGCTCGTCGTCGCGGAGGCGGTCCGGGAGCGGTTCGAGGTAGGCGATCCAGCGCTCCGATCCGACGGCACGTGCCGCGCCCAGCAACCGATCGGCATGACGGGCGGCCTCCAGCGCCGCCTCGTCGATGATCGGCCGCTCGTGGCGCAGGGGACGCCGTGGCGACGACCCGATCCGAGCCTCCGTCATCCCCGCTCAGTCATCCCCCGGCTTGGTGCCGATCGCCTCGCCGCCATCGGACGACGCGTCCGGCGGCGCGAGCAGGAGCAGCGGGAGCCGCTTGCGCTCCGAGCCGTTCACCAGGATGCGGAACGAATAGTCGCCCGGGGCGGGGAAGGTCAGGTTCCAGAGGTCGATCGAGAACGTCAGCACCGCATCGCGCGCGTCGCGCTGGCTGCGGGCGACCAGGCTGCCGGTCGCCCCGGCGACCTCGCCGCCATCGGGATCGAGCAGCACGAAGCGGATCTCGTGCTCGCGATCGGTCTCCGGCGCGGTGACCTGCAGGCCGATGACGAGGGCGAGGTGCGGGTGTCGGAGCGGGAAGCGTCGCCCACCGATGCGCGCCACACCGCCGCCGAGGACGTGGAACTTCTGACCTGGGATGGTCTCGGCCGCGTCGGCCAGGAAGGCGAAGTCGATATCTGGCACGAACCTATGCTAGCCGCTGGGCCGGCCTGGAACGCGGTCCCGTCAGCGAGACTTCGCCGCCGCGGCGGCGCGCTTGCGTGATGGGGCGATCCGGAGCGAGGGCTGGTCGTGGCCATTGCCGCGACCGCCGCGGGTCGCCCGTCCGGCCTCCTCGGCAAAGGTGACATCGGAGAGCGGGACCAGCGGCTCGCCGCGCAGGACGCGCGCCAGGTACTCCCCGGTCGCCGAGCCCTTCGCTCGAGCCACCTTCTCCGGCGTCCCCTCCGCGATGATCCGGCCGCCGCGGGCGCCGCCCTCTGGGCCGAGGTCGACGATCCAGTCGGCTGTCTTGATGACGTCGAGGTTGTGCTCGATGACGAGGACGGTGTTCCCGCCGTCGACGAGCCGGTGGAGGACCTCGAGGAGCTTCTCGACATCGGCGAAGTGGAGGCCGGTCGTGGGCTCGTCGAGGACGTACAGGGTCCGGCCGGTCGCGCGCCGCGAGAGCTCGGTCGAGAGCTTGACCCGCTGGGCCTCGCCACCCGACAGCGTCGTCGCCGGCTGCCCGAGGTGGACGTAGCCGAGCCCCACGTCGTTGAGGGTCTGCAGCTTGGCCCGCACGTTCGGCACCGCGGCGAAGAAGTCGAGCGCTTCGGCGATCGTCATCTCCAGGACGTCCGCGATCGACCGGCCCTTGTAGTGGATCTCGAGCGCCTCTCGGTTGTAGCGCTTGCCGTGACACACCTCGCACGGGACGTAGACATCGGGGAGGAACTGCATCTCGATCTTGAGGATCCCGTCGCCCTTGCAGTGCTCGCAGCGGCCGCCCTTGACGTTGAAGCTGAAGCGGCCCGGCGTGTAGCCGCGAAGTCGCGACTCCGGGACCCCGGCGAACAGCTCGCGGATCGGCGTGAACAGCCCGACATAGGTGGCCGGGTTCGAGCGCGGCGTCCGGCCGATCGGGCTCTGGTCGATCTCGATGATCTTGTCGACGTTCTCGGCGCCCTCGAGCGCGTCGTGCGCGCCGACCGGTTCGCGCGACCCGTTGAGCTCGCGTGCCAAGGCCCGGTAGAGCACCTCGGTCACGAGCGTGCTCTTGCCGCTCCCCGACACGCCGGTCACCACGACGAAGGTCCCGAGCGGGACCCGCAGGTCCAGGTCGCGCAGGTTGTGCTCGCGGGCGCCGCGGACGACCAGGTCCTTGCCGCTGCCGGTCCGGCGCGTCTCGGGGATCGGCACGGCGCGCTCGCCGCGGAGGAACGCCCCGGTGATCGAGCGGGGCTCGCCGAGGACGACCTCGAGCGGGCCGTTGGCGATGATCTCGCCGCCATGCTCGCCCGCCCCGGGACCGATGTCGACGACCCAGTCCGCGGTCCGGATGGTCTCCTCGTCGTGCTCCACGACGAGGACCGTGTTGCCGAGGTCCCGCAGCCGGGTGAGCGTCGCGATCAGCTTGGCGTTGTCGCGCTGGTGGAGCCCGATCGACGGCTCGTCGAGGATGTACAGCACCCCCATCAGGGTCGTCCCGATCTGCGTCGCGAGGCGGATCCGCTGCGCCTCGCCGCCCGACAGCGTGACGCTCGTCCGGTCGAGGGTCAGGTAGTCGAGCCCGACGTCGACCAGGAACCCGAGCCGGGCAACGATCTCCTTGAGCAGCTGCTGGGCGATCGTCCGCTCGCGCTCGGTCAACGTGGCGCCGAGGCCGGTCGCCCAGGCCAGCGCGTCGGTGATCGACAGCGTCGAGACGTCCCACACGTTCCGATCGCCGATGGTCACCGCCAGGATCTCGGGGCGGAGCCGCATGCCGTGGCAGACCGGGCACGGCCGGGTGACCATGAACTTCTCGAGCTCGGTCTTGATGTAGTCCGAGTCCGTCTCGCGATAGCGTCGCTCGAGGTTCGTGACGACCCCCTCGAAGGTCGCCTTGTAGGTGTTCTCGCCGCGGTCGGTGCGATAGCGGACGATGACCTTCTCGTCCTTCTTCGCGTAGAGGACGTAGTCGACCGCCTCGGCCGGCAGGTCGTGGATCGGCGCGCCGTACTCCCAGCCGTGCGCCGCACAGATCGCTTCGAGGATCTTGAGCCGCCAGGAGGCGTCGGTCGGCATCCGCGCCCACGGCACCAGCGCCCCGCTGGCCAGGCTCTTCGAGCGATCGGGGATGACGAGCGCAGGGTCGATCTCGAGCTTCGTCCCGAGTCCGGTGCACGCCGGGCAGGCGCCGTGCGGCGAGTTGAAGGAGAAGCTGCGCGGTTCGAGCTCGTCCACGGTGAAGCCGTCGTACGGGCAGCTGTACTTCTCGCTGTAGCGGCGCTCCTCGAACGATGGCGGTTCGCCGTCGCGCGGCGCGGGCGCGATCAGGACGACCCCTTCGCCAAGACGCAGCGCGGTCTCGATCGAGTCGGCCAGCCGTCCGGCATCCGGGTCGGGGATCGCAAGGCCGGTCTCCGGGTCGATCGGGCGGCCGTCGGGTCCGCGCTCGGCGCCGTCGGGTGCCTCGGCGTGCCGCACGATGTAGCGGTCGACGACGACCTCGATCGAATGGCGCTTGTACTTGTCGAGGGTCGGCGCCTCGGCGATGTCGACGATCTCGCCATCGACCCGGACACGGACGAACCCCTGGCGGCGAGCGCCGTCGACGACCCGGTCGCCCTCGGTCTTGCGGTCCTTGATCAGCGGCCCGAGCACGAGCAGGCGGGTGTCCTCGGGGAGGGCGAGCACCTGGTCGACGATCTGCTGGACGGTCTGCCGCTCGATCGCGTGGCCGTTGGGGCAATGCGGGATGCCGATCCGGGCGAACAGCAGGCGCACGTGGTCGTAGATCTCGGTCACCGTCCCGACCGTCGAGCGCGGATTGCGTGACGCGCCCTTCTGGTCGATCGAGATGGCCGGCGACAGCCCGTCGATCTGGTCGACGTCGGGCTTCTCCATCTGCCCGAGGAACTGGCGCGCGTAGGCGCTCAGGCTCTCGACGTAACGGCGCTGCCCCTCCGCATAGATCGTGTCGAAGGCGAGGCTCGACTTGCCGCTCCCCGACAATCCCGTGATGACCACGAGCCGGTCACGAGGGAATGCGACATCGACGTTCTTGAGATTGTGTTCGCGCGCTCCGCGCACGACGAGGCGATCCTGGGGCACGCGCGCATTCTAGCGGATGTGGACGGGTTCGAACAGGCGTTCCGTTTGGCCGCCGGTCCCCTTGCGTCCCCTGTCACAATCGCGCCTGACGCGCCTGCGCCCCACACTCGACGGAAGAGGGACCGATGACTGTGATGGACCGTCCGTCCACGGACCAGGCCCAGCTGACGACGTTCCGCCTGCTGCTAGGCGTCCAGGTACTGGCCACGACGGTCTTCGGCCTCGTCCCCCTGCTGATCCCGACGGTCTTCGCCGACGTGACCGGCTACACCGGCGACGATTCGGTCATCTACCGCCTCGCTGGTGCGGCGACGACGGGCTACCTCGTCGCCGCCGTCGTCGCGCTTGCCAGCCGCGTCACCTGGACCAACCTGCGGATCCCGATGGTGGCGACCGTCACCTTCACGACGCTCGCCGCCTTCGCGTCGCTGGCCACGCTTCTCCGCGGCGACCAGCGCTGGGTGGTCATCGTGGTCCTCCTGGCGGCCACGGCGTTCGCGCTCCTTGCCGCCTACTGGCTCCGGCGTGACGAGGGACCGACCGCACCGGCCGGCCGGGCCCTGGACACGCCGGACAAGGTCATCGTCGGACTCGCGACCCTGTCCGCGGCGCTGTTCGGATTGATGCCGCTGGTCGCGACCGCTCCGTTCGCGTCGATCTTCGGCCTGCTGGGCACCGACGCCTGGGTCTTCCGGATGGCCGGCGCCGCCTGCTTCGGCTACGCGACAGCCGGCATGCTGTCCCTCCGTGCCGAGGGCTACGACCGGTTCGCGGTCCAGAACATGGCGGCGATCGCGTTCAACGGGCTCGCCGCGATCTCCGCCTGGAAGTCGGTCATCGGTGGCGACGGCGGCTGGCTCGCGCCGATCGTGGCGGTCGCAGCCACGTTCTTCGCGGTCGCGCTCAGCTGGGTGGCGATCCGCTCGAGGTGACGGGAGCCGTTCAGCGGCGGCGCCCGGACCGCTGGCCGGTCCGCTTCCGGATGTTGGGCGTGACGGTCCGGTCCCAGGTCGGCCGGTCGAGCCAGCGCGCCTGCCAGCCAGCTTCGTCCTCGTGCTCGTCGCGGATCCCCGGCAGCCAGTCGGAGACGGTCCCCTCGTCGATGTCGGGCTCGCCGGGGACACCGTCGAGGGTGCCGGCCGGCTCCTCGTCGGCCGGCAGGACCGTGACGCTGGTCACTTCCATCATCGGGCCGGCCTCGAGGGCCACGGCCGCCGACCGACGACCGCGCGCACGGTCGGCGGCCCCGGTCAGCCCGCGTCCGCCGGCTGCATCCCGGCCGGCCCGTTCGGCCGCGCGGCCGACGGTGATCGAGGCATCCTGCTCAAGGACGCGCAGGCGGATCTGCTGGATCTCGTCGCGCAGCGCCGCCGCACGCTCGAACTCGAGCTGCTTGGCGGCGGCCTTCATCTCGGCCTCCATCCGCACAACGAGCGCCTCGACCTTGGCCTTGTCCGCGTCGCTGAACTCGCCGTTCCGCTCGGAGGCGTAGACGACCGTCGACTCGGCGACCGCGCGCAGGCGCTCGTTGATGTCACGGATCCCCTTGATGATCGTCGTCGGCTCGATGCCGCGCTCGAGGTTGTAGGCCTCCTGGTACGCCCGCCGGCGATCGGTCTCGTCCATCGCGACCCGCATCGATTCGGTGACGCGGTCGGCGTACATGATCACCTCGCCGCCGGTGTTGCGGGCCGCCCGGCCGATCATCTGGATGAGCGACCAGGCGGAGCGCAGGAACCCCTCCTTGTCCGCGTCGAGGATCGCGACGAGGGTGACCTCGGGCAGGTCGATCCCCTCGCGCAGCAGGTTGATCCCGACGAGCACGTCGAAGACCCCGAGCCGGAGGTCGCGCAGGATCGCCACCCGCTCGAGCGTGTCGACCTCGCTGTGCAGGTACTGGACCTTGACACCGAGCTCCTTGAGGTAGTCGGCCAGGTCCTCGGCCATCTTCTTGGTGAGGGTCGTGACCAGGGCGCGCTCGCCGCGCTCGACGCGGCCGCGGATCTCCTCGAGCAGATCGTCGATCTGGCTCTCGGTCGGGCGGACCGTGATCTGGGGGTCGACGATGCCGGTCGGCCGGATGAGCTGCTGGACGATCCGCTTGCTTCGCTCGAGCTCGTACGGACCCGGCGTCGCGCTCATGTAGATGGCCTGGTGGACGGTCGCCTGGAACTCCTCGAAGGTCAGCGGCCGGTTGTCGAGCGCCGACGGCAGCCGGAACCCGAAGTCGACCAGGATCTCCTTGCGGGTGCGGTCGTTCTTGTACATCCCGACGACCTGGGGGATCGTCATGTGCGACTCGTCGACGACGAGCAGCCAGTCCGGCGGGAAGTAATCGAGCAGCGTCCACGGCCGCGAGCCTGGCTCCCGCCGCGACAGGTGGCGCGAGTAGTTCTCGATGCCGGTGCAGTAGCCGAGCTCGCGCATCATCTCGAGGTCGAACGTCGTCCGCTGGCGGAGCCGTGCGCCCTCGAGCGCGCGACCCTCTGCCTCGAGTCCACCGACCCGCTCCTCCATCTCGGCCTCGATGTCGACGATGGCTTCCTTGAGCTTGTCCTGCGGCGTGACGTAATGGGTCGCCGGGTAGACGTTGGTCTCCTTGCGCTCGGCGAGCAGCTCGCCGGTCAGCGGGTCGAGCTCGGTGATCCGCTCGACGACGTCGCCGAAGAACTCGACGCGGATGAGCGTCTCCTCGGACGCCGGCTGGAGCTCGAGCGTGTCGCCCCGGACCCGGAAACGGGCCCGGCTCATCGCCGCGTCGTTGCGCTGGTACTGGAGGTCCACGAGGGTGCGCAGGACCGCGTCCCGCCGGTACTGGCCGCCGACCCGGAGCTTGAGGACGGTCGCGCCGTAGTCGACCGGCGCGCCGAGCCCGTAGATGCACGAGACCGAGGCGACGATGATCACGTCGCGCCGCTCGAACAGAGCGTGGGTGGCGGCATGGCGGAGCCGGTCGATCTCGTCGTTGCGGCTCGAGTCCTTCTCGATGTAGGTGTCGCTGCGGGGCAGGTAGGCCTCGGGCTGGTAGTAGTCGAAGTAGCTGACGAAATACTCGACCTTGTTCTCCGGGAAGAACTCGCGGAACTCGGCGTAGAGCTGCGCGGCGAGGGTCTTGTTGTGGGCGAGCACCAGGGTCGGCTTGTTGTGCTGCTCGATGACTTTCGACAGGGTGAAGGTCTTGCCGGAGCCGGTGACCCCGAGCAGGACCTGGTCGGTCAGCCCCTTCGCCAAGCCCTCCGAGAGGGACTCGATCGCCTTCGGCTGGTCACCGGTGGGCTCGAACGGCGCAACGAGCTTGAAGTCAGGCATCTCGATCCAAGTCTAGCAGTCCGCGCACGAACCGAACAGGTGTTCTGTCCTCAGGAACGGTCGTGGCGGACGGCCTCGGTGACCGCCGACTCCACGATGGCGCGGGTCGTCTCACGGTCGGCGGACGTGTCGATCGTGCGGGTGGCGACCGATCCGACGCGGTCGGCGATGCCGGCCTGTGCGGCGATCCGCTGGGCGGCATCGTCGGGTGAGGAGCCGCGACCGATGAGACGGTCGTGCTGGACGCCGGCATCGCAGGTGACGAGCCACACCTCGTTGCAGAGCTCGGCGAGCCCGCCTTCGACCAGCTTGATCGCCTCGATGACGACGACGTCCGCGTCTTCCTCCTCGGCCGCCATGATCGCCGCGAGGATCCGGGGTCGCACGGCCGGATGGACGATCGCCTCGAGGTCGCGCAGCGCCGCCGGATCCGCGAAGACGACCCGGCCGAGCGCCGCGCGGTCCAGCGTCCCGTCGTCGCGCAGCAACTCGTCGCCGAAGCGCGCGACCACCGCGTCGAGTGCCGGCTCGCCGGGATCCAGCACGTCGTGCGCCACCTGGTCCGCGTCGATGACGGCGACCCCGCGACGATCCCCCAGCCAGCCGGCCACGGTCGACTTCCCGCAGCCGATCGGCCCCGTCAACCCGATCCGCACAGTCACGGCGCGCGCTCCTCGAGTTCGAGCCATGCGTCCTCCGCCGCAGCGAGTGCGACGTCGATATCCGCCAGCTCGCTCGTCACCCGGCGCATCTCGACGAAATTCGCCTGTACCGCGGGATCCCCCATCGCCAGCTCGAGATGACTCTTCCGCAACCCCAGCCGAGTCAACTCCCCCTCAGCAGCCACCTTCCCGCGCCGATACGCCTCCTTGGAAAGCTTCTCCTTCTTCCCCCCACCCTTCCTGTTGGGTGGTGGGGTGGTCGCTGCCGACGCCCGACGCGCCGGCGGGCGCGCGCGCACCGGTCCCGTTAGGCGCAGCGCCGTAGGGACCGGGGAGCGCGCGACCGACCGGCGCGTCGGTTGCCGCGAAGCCGCGCGGCCTCCTGCTCGAGCGCCCCGGCGATCGTCCACCCCGCCGCCACCGCTGTCCGCCACTCCCGATACCCGCCCTCGAACGCCACCGCCGCGCCATCCCCCACGACCCACAGCTTCTCGCACACCGTCTCCAGCAGCCGCCGGTCATGCGACACGACCAGCAGCGTTGCCGGCGACTCGTTCATGAACGCCTCGATCGCCTCGCGCGCCGGGATGTCGAGATGGTTCGTCGGCTCGTCGAGCAGGAGCAGGTTCGACGGCTGGATGCCGAGCAGCGCCAGCTCGAGCCGCGAGCGCTCGCCGCCCGACAGCATCCGGACCTCCTTGAATGCGTCATCGCCCCGGAACAGGAACCGGGCGAGGTAGGCGCGCGCCTCGCCCGCGGTGACCGGGACGGCCTCGGTCAACGCATCGAGGACCGTCGCGCCCGCGATCGCCGCGCTCCGCAGCTGGGCGAGATAGCCGATCTGGACAGCGTTCCCGAACGTGATCGTCCCGTCGAGGGGCGGGAGGTCGCCGGCGATCGTGCGCAGCAGGGTCGTCTTGCCCGCGCCGTTCGGCCCGACGATCCCGATCCGCTCGCCGCGCTGGGCGGCCAGGAACGGCGCGCGGGCCACGATCTTCGCCTCCGTCGCGGGCGATCCATCGGGCGCGGTCGCCCCCCGACCCGGCAGGTAGCCGACCGCGAGGTCCTCGACCCGGATCACGATCTCGCCGCTCCGCGACGGTCCGGAACCGACCAGCCCGGCGGTCGGGATGGCGAGCTTCCGGCCGGTCTTCGGGGCCTCGCGCCGCTCGCTCTCGAGCCGCTCCAGCCGCGCCTCGTGCTCGTGCATCTTGCTGAACTTGCGGTGGCTGCGGTAACGCTGGACGAGCTCCTTCTCGCGGGCGATCGACTCGGCCTGCGTCTCGACATCCTTGACCGTTCGGGCGTCGCGCTCGAGGCGTTGACGGTGATAGGCGCTGTAGTCGCCACGGAACGCGGTCAGGCGGCGGTCGCGGAGCTCCCAGACCCGGGTCACGGTCGCATCCAGGAAGGCGCGGTCGTGCGAGGCGACCACCAGCGACCCGGCCCGTCGCCGGAGGTGCTCCTCGAGCCATTCGAGGGCGTCGAGGTCGAGGTGGTTGGTCGGCTCGTCGAGGAGGAGCAGGTCCGGATCGGCGATGACGAGGCGCGCCAGCGAGGCGCGGGTCTGCTCGCCGCCCGACAGGGCCGATGGCGGCTTGGACCACTCGTCACGCGTGAAGCCGAGGCCGGTCAGCGCCGTCTCGACCCGCAGGTCGAGGGTGTATCCGCCGAGCACCTCGAACTCGTGGAGGAGCTGCGCGTAGGCGGGCTCGGCGACGCGTCCGCCGCGCTCCATCTCGGCGAGCGTCACGGCCATCCGGTCGAGGTGCGCCGCGCCGGTCCGGACCGCCGTGCGCAGGTCCGCCGAGGCCATGAACGCCTCGTCGAAATGGGCCTCCTGGGCGAGGAGGCCGAGCGTCAGCCCGCGCTTGCGGTGGACCTCGCCGCGGTCGGGCTCGTCGCGCCCTGCCGCCAGACGGAGCAGGGTCGTCTTGCCCGCTCCGTTCGGCCCGACCAGGCCGATCCGGTCGCCGAGCGCGATCGACGCGTCGATGGCGTCGAGGATGACGAACGTGCCGACCTCGCGGGTCACCCCCGACAGCCGGAGGATGCTCATGGAACCGGATCCGCGGCGGCCGAGGCCCGGGCCGCCGCACGGCGTGTCGCCGCGGCCCGTTTCGTTCGCTCGGTCCGCGCCCGCGTCGCCGCCGCGGCCGCCTCGTCGCGGGTCAGCCCGAGGGTCCCCTCCCCCGCCAGCTGCGTCCAGCGACCACCGGCCCGGCGCGGGCCACCGGTCATCGTTCGCAGGATCGGGCCGGCGCCCTTCCGGTCCACGCTGCCGAGCCGCTGGCACCACGAGCAGAAATGGGTCGACCGCGCCCCGATCACGATCCGCTTGACCGGCCGACCGCAGCGCGGGCATGGCTCGCCCGTCCGCTGATAGACCTGCAGCCGCTCCTGCATCGAGCCGTCGCCGTCGGGCGCGGTGTAGTCGTCGATGGAGCTGCCGCGCCGCTCGATCGCCTCGGCCAGGATCGTGCGGACCGCCTCGTACAGGCGGCGCTCGTCCGCGGGACGGAGCGTCCCGGCCGTCCGCAGCGGGTGGAGTCGCGACGCCCACAGCGCCTCGTCGGCGTAGATGTTGCCGACCCCGGCCACGAACGATTGGTCGAGCAGGAGCGGCTTGAGTCGTCCGGATCGGCGACGCACGCGGCGCCGGAACTCGCGGACCGTGAAAGCCGGATCGAGCGGCTCCGGGCCGAGCCCGGCGAAGACCGCCGCCCCGCCTAGCTCGGCGACCCAGCTCGCCGCTCGCCGGGTCGCGCCCGTACAGCCCGACCTTCCCGAACTTGCGGATGTCGCGGAAGCGCACCTCGCGGCCGTCCGCCAGCTCGAGCACGAGCCGGACGTACGGGTCCTCCGGCGCATCGGCCAGGACCACGAAGAGCTGCCCGGTCATCTTGAGATGGATCGTCAGCGCCGCGTCACCAGACAGCTCGATGACAACGAGCTTCGCCCGGCGGCTCACCCCCTCCACGCGACGGCCGGCGACCGCCGCCGCGAACGCCTCGGGCGTGTGCGTCCGGAGCGTCCGCGCCCAGGACGCCCGGGCCCCGCTGATGGTCGCGCCGAGGATGCGTGGCCGCAGGTCGCGCGCGACCGTCTCGACCTCGGGTAGCTCGGGCACCGCCGTCCCTACCCGAACGTCGGCGCGACGGGCGCCTCGAGCTCGAGCGGCTCGTCCGCCTCGGCCGCGATCGCATCGGCGCGGGTCAGCGGCGTCATCGACTCCCAGTCGTCGCCGATCTTGATGTCGACGGTCAGCGGGACGTCGAGGGGCAGGGCACCCTCCATCGTGTCGCGCAGGAGCGGCACGAGCCGGTCGACCTCGTCGCGCGGCACCTCGAGCAGGAGCTCGTCGTGGACCTGGAGGAGCGGCCGGGCCCGAAAGCCGCCGGCCCGCAAGCGCTCGTCGAGCCGGATCATCGCGATCTTGACGATGTCCGCGGCGGTCCCCTGGATCGGCATGTTGATGGCCATCCGCTCGCCCGCGGCACGCAGCGTCGGGTTGCGCGCGGCGAGCTCGGGGATCTGCCGCTTGCGACCGAGCAGGGTCGTGACGTATCCCTGCGTCCGTGCCTGCTCCTTGATCGCGAGCATGTAGTAGCTGATCCCCGAATAGGTCGCGAAGTAGGTGTTGATGAACGCCTGGGCCTCGGCCCGCGGGATGTTCGCCCGCTCGGAGAGCCCGAAGTCCGACAGGCCGTAGGCGATCCCGAAGTTGACCATCTTGGCCATCGACCGCTCGCCGAGGGTCACGTCGGCCGGCGCCTTGTGGAGGACGAGGGCAGCCGTCTCGCGATGGAGGTCCGCGCCGCGCGCGAAGGCGTCGCGCAGGTGCTCGTCACCGGAGACGTGGGCGAGGATCCGCAGCTCGATCTGGCTGTAGTCGGCGGCGACCAGGGTGAGGTCCGGCGCGCCGGCCACGAACGCCCGGCGGATCCGCCGTCCGAGCGGGGTCCGGATCGGGATGTTCTGGAGGTTCGGATCGGACGACGACAGGCGGCCGGTCGCGGCGACGGCCTGGTGGAACGTGGTGTGGAGGCGGCCGTCGGCGGCCATCAGGGTCGGCAGCGCGTCCACGTAGGTCGAGCGGAGCTTGGTGTAGATCCGCCATTCGAGCAGCTTGTCGATCATCGGATGCGCCGGCCGCAGGTCCTCGAGCACCGAGGCATCGGTCGAGTAGCCGGTCTTGGTGCGCTTGCCCTTGGGCAGGTTGAGCTCGAAGAACAGGATCTGCTCGAGCTGCTTGGGACTGCCCAGGTTGAACTCGTGCCCGACGTCGGCGTAGATCTCGGCCTCGAGCCGGGAGATCTCGGCGGCGAATTCGGTCGCGAGGACCCCGAGCGCCTCGAGATCGAGCGCGACGCCGGTGGCCTCCATCCGCGCCAGGACCGCGACGAGCGGCAGCTCGATCTCCGCGTACAGGCGGTCGAGCCCGTCCTCGACGAGGCGGCGCTCGAGCGGCTCGCGGACGGCGAGCGCGGAAAGCGCTTCGAGCCCGGCCCGCGAGGCGCTGTCGAGCTCGACGACCGGCGGCAGGATGAGGTCGAGCTGCTCGGCCACGACATCGGCGATGGTCTGGCTGCGGAGCGACGCGTTCAGCACGTACGCGGCGATCTGCGTGTCGAACGCGATCGGCGTCGGCGGCGCATCGGCGTCGTCCGAGATCCGCGCCACGAGGAGCGGCTTGACCTCGTGGCCGACCACCGGGATCTCGAGCCGATCGAGCAGCCGGCGCAGGGTCGCGGCATCGTCGGCGCCTTCGACCGCGACGGTCCGGCCGTCGGTGCCGGCCAGGGCGAGCGCGAGCGGTGCGCCCTTGCGCGGCCGCGGATCGTCGAGGAGCAGGCCGACGCCGACCGCGGGCTGCGCGGCGAGCCACGGCTCGAGCGCGGCGATCCGGTCGCCGGCGTGGACCTCGATCCGGGACGGGTCGGCGATCGCGGCGGCCAGCGCGGTCGGGAGGTCGCCGGGCTCGACGGCGGCGACCGATGCCGGATGCGGCGCCCTCTCGTCGACCTCGCCACCCGATGCCTCGGCCGCAGCGATCGCCGCCGGTCGGGAGACCGCGTCGAAATCGAGCGAGAGCTGGAGCCCGCCGCCCTCGGCCGGTGGTCGCGGCGGCCGTGCCGACCCCCAGCCGGACGGCCGTGCCGACCCGGCGACGCGCGCCGCCGGCACCGATCCGTCGGTCGCCACGCCCCGCAGCGTCTCGGCCGCGTCGCCCGCGGTCTCCCCTGTCATCGCCGGCAGGCGCTCGATCAGCGACCGGAACTCGTACTCGCGGAAGAGGCGGATGACCGTCTCGCGGTCGTAGTCGCCGAGGCGCGCCGCCTCGAGGTCGAAGGCGACCGGGAGGTCGCGGACGATCGTCGTCAGGTCCTTGCCCATGAACACCGAGTCGCGATGTTCGACCAGCTTGTCGCGGAGCTTGTCGGGCTTGACCTCGTCGACCCGCTCGTAGAGCGCCTCGAGCGTCCCGAACTCGCGGATCAGCTTCGCCGCGGTCTTCTCCCCCACTCCGGGGACGCCCGGGATGTTGTCGGTCGGGTCGCCCTTGAGCGCCTTGTAGTCGATCATCTGGCCGGGAACGAGGTCGAACCGCTCGTGGATCCGGTCGGGGTCGTAGAGGATCGTGTTCTCGACGCCGGAGCGCGTCGTCATCAGCCGGGTGTGGTCCGTGACGAGCTGGAGCATGTCGAGGTCGCCGGTCACGATCGTCGTGTCGAGCCCGCGTCGTTCGGCATCGACGGTGATCGTCCCGATGACGTCGTCGGCCTCGTAGCCGGCCAGCTCGTAGACGGGGATGCGCAGCGCCTTGACCACCTCGCGGACCTTGGGGAACTGGTCGCGCAGGTCGTCGGGCATCCGCTGGCGCGTCGCCTTGTACTCGGCGTACTGCTCGTGGCGGAAGGTCGGGCCCTGGAGGTCGAAGGCGACGGCGACGTAGTCCGGCCGGATGTCGGCGATCCCGCGCAGGACGATGCTGCAGAAGCCGAAGACGGCGTTCACGAGCTCGCCCTTCGAGGTCGTGAGGGGTGGGAGGGCGAAGTATCCGCGGTAGATCAGCCCGTTGCCGTCGAGCAACATCAGGCGTTCGGTGGGCACGGATCAAGTGTACCCGCGAGCCCGCCCGCCGGACCCCGCGGCGACCCGAGGATGGGACCCTGACCCGCCGTGGGACGAGGACGCCCGGCGCCGGTCGGATCAGCCGTCGCCGAGGCGGCGCGCGCTCCAGCGGATGGCGAAGAGGGCGAGTCCCGCGACCAGGAATGCGCCCGACACGAGGACCAGCCACGGGACCCCGGGCTCGGCGGTCGAGGACGGACTCGACCCGAGCCGGAGCGCGCCACCCGCGTCGTCCGCCGTCGGGGCGGACGCGCCCTTGCCGGCGCCGTTGAAGCCGAAGTCGCCGGTCACCGGCGGGATGGAGCTGCCGGCGCTGGCGAGCGGCCCGAAGTCGTCGGCGTTGGGCGCGGCCGAAGCCGCGGCCGAGGGCGCAGCCGCCGCCGCGGCGGATGGGAGCGCAGGCGCCGGGACCTGGATCGCCCCGGCCGACGCAGCCGCCGCGGGGCCGGCACTCGAGGCGGTCCCCGCCTCGGGTTGGCCGGCACCGTTGCCGGCCGGGCCACCCACCGTGCTGAGGCTCGTGGCCCCGGACTGCGGGAGCATCGACGGGACGGAGGCCAGCAGGAGCCCCGCCAGCCCGAGGGTCGTCAGTCCGGCGGCGAGCGGCCGGCTGAAGACATCGCGCGACGACCCGAACGCCGCGACGAGACGGCGCCAGCCACCCGGGCGGAGGCGGGCGGCGTCCGCGTTCGTCAGCGTGAAGTCCCGCGGTCGGGGCGGGGTCGGCATCGCCCGGGTCGCGTCGCGGAGCGCCAGGAGATCTGCGTGGAGAGCGGTGCATTCGCCACAGGAGGCGACGAGGGCCTCGGCGGCCGTCCGCTCGGTCGCCGCGAGCGAGTGGTCGGCGAGGGATGCGACGAGCATCGTGTCGTGGCCGGGGTGGCCGTCGGTGGTCGTCCGTTCTGTCATCACACCCGCCAGACGGGACGCCGGATCGCCCGGTTCCCCGGACGCCGCCGCAAGACGGGCGGCATCTGCCGTGGTCAGCCGGAAGTCCCGCGGTCGGACCGGGGTCGGCACGTCGCGTGTCGCGATCGCGAGCGACACGAGGTCGGCATGGAGCGCCGCGCAGTCGGGGCAGGTCGCGAGCAGGGTTTCGACGGCGCCACGCTCAGCCGCCGGGAGATCGCGGTCGAGGAACGCGACGATCAGCAGCGGGTCGTGGTCGGCGTGCCCGGCGCTCGGGTCAGCCACGGAACAGCTCCATCCGATCGCCGATCAGGTCGCGCAGCGCGAGCCGGCCGCGATGGATCCGCGACTTGACGGTGCCGAGGGAGACGCCGGTCATCTCGGCGATCTCCGCGTAGTCGTAGCCCTCGACGTCATACAGCACGATCGCCGCGCGCTGGTCGTCGGTGATCCCGGCCAGGGCCCCCGACAGCGCCCGGGTCCGTTCGGCGAGCATCGCACTCCGCTCTGGGTCCGCGTCCGAGCCCGCCGGTGGCTGCCAGCTCTCGTCGTCGAGCTCCGGATACGGCTGGACAGGCCGACGCTTCCGGAGGCGCTGGGTGTCCATCGCCGCGTTGACGCAGATCCGGTTGAGCCACGACTTCACGCTCCCGCCACGGAACGAGGTCAGGTTCCGGAACGCCGAGAAGAATGCCTCCTGGACGCAGTCGGACGCCTGGTCCCGATCGGGGACCATGCGGACCACCAGGGCGAAGAGCTGGTCCTGGTAGAGCACGACGAGGTCGTTGAATGCATCGAGGTCGCCATCGCGGGCTCGCTCGAGCAGGATGATGTCGCGGCGCTGGACGGGGTCGTCGGTGACCGTCGTCGAGCGAAGGTCCTCCACGGTCGGGGGATCCCTCCGGACGGCGATTCTGAGGCTGGGCGAGTCTAGCATCGGTCCCGGCGGAGACGGCATGCCGGTCGGCATGGTTCCACGAGGTCCGGGGCACACGGACGCTCGCCGTACACTGGCAACCGCCCCGGAGTGGCGGAATGGCAGACGCGATCGACTCAAAATCGATTGTCCGCAAGGGCGTGAGGGTTCGACTCCCTCCTCCGGGACCAACGGCCCGATGCGACAATCACCCCATGCCCCATCCGGCGCCGCGCCGCGCCATCGGTTACCCCACGAACCGGCTGCTGGCGGTCATCGACGACCCGGCCGAGGCGGCCGCCGCGATGGCCGAGCTCCAGGCGGACGGGATCGCTCCGCGCGAGCTCGATCTCCTGCGCGGTGAGGAGGGTGCCGATCGCGTCGACGGGACGGGCGAGGTGTCGGGGTGGCTCGGGCGCCTGCGACGCGCCTTCGACTTCACGCTGATGGACCAGCTCGTCGACTTCGCCGCTTACGAGCGCGCATTGCGCGACGGACGGGCCGTGGTGATGGTCCACGTCCGCGGTGACGCCCCGAAGGAGGTCGTCCACCGGATCCTGCGGCGCCATGGCGGCCACTTCATCAACTACTACGGCCGCTTCGCGACCGAGGAGCTGGACATGTGGCGCGGGCCGGAGCCCGACATCCCCGGCTATCTCCGCCGCTGATCGAGCGGGTGCGGCGTCGAGTCGGACCGATGGCCTGTAACACGCCTGCCGGGACGGACGTCAGTCGGTGGTGAACGAGATCGAGCCAGTCATGGAGCCGGTCGGTGTCGCGGGGAGCGATCTCGCGGCCATCCCGCTGGCCGCTTATGTCGCGTCGATGTACGACGCCCATGCGGCATCCGTCTTCGGCCTCGCCTGCGGACGACCCGTGACCCCGATCTCGCCGCTGACATCACCCAGGAGGCGTTCCTCCGGCTCCTGACCGAGGACCGGCGTGGCCGCCGACCCGACAACCCCGGCGCGTGGCTCTACCGGACGAGCACGAACCTCATCATCAGCCGGGCGCGCAGAGCGTCCGTCGCCCGGCGGCTCGCACCGCGCCTTCTGTCGCATGACCGGCCCGACGGACCCGACGCCGTCGCTCTCGGCAACGAGCAGCATCGCGAGTTGGACGCCGCCCTGGCCACATTGTCCGTGGCCGATCGGGTCGCCCTGGTCATGGCATCGCAGGGGGCCACCGGCGCGGAGATCGCGGGCCACCTGGGCCGCAGCCAAGGGGCCACACGCACCCATCTCACGCGAGCCCGCGCCCACCTTCGGGCCGCGGTCGTCGAGCGGGAGACGAACCGATGACGACCCACGTCCGCTTCGAGGCGCTTTCCGCGGCGGCCATCGACTTCGAGCTCAGCCCGGGCGAGCAAGCGGAGCTCGCGGAACATCTGGCGACGTGCTCGGCGTGCCGGTCCGTCGCAGTCGGGTATCGAGCCGATGCGACCGCCCTGCAGGCGCTCGCATTCGTCGAGCCCCCGGCCTGGGTCCGGGCGGCGGTCGTCTCGGCGGCGGGGCACCGCAGGACGCGCTCGAGTGGATACTGGAAGGTCCTGGCCGCCGCGGCCGTGCTGCTCGCGGCACTCCTAGCTACGGCCATCGCGATCGGCGCATTCGACCGCCGCCCGACCCTCGTCGACGTGTTGCCGATCGTGTCGCCGAGTCCGGAACGCACCGCGATCCCCAGCAACGATGCCTCCACCGAGCCGTCGGACTACACGCCACCGACACCGATCTGCCCCGCGCCAGCCACCGCGCCGACCGTCCCGGACGTGACGGTCTCGATCGGCACCGCGCCGGGTGGGGTCGCGACCCACTGGGGTGCCGGGATCACGACCTGCTCCACGACCGGCACGGAGGACGCAGTGCCGTCGAAGCCGACGTTGATCCTGTCCGCAGGCCCCGGCGACCGGTTCCTCCTCACGCTACCGTCGGGCTGGGCGTTCCTGCGCGCGGCCGCGACCGACCAGGCAACGACATCGGACGCGACGTCACGCGCCCCGATCGAGCCGACCGACCGACCGGTGCGGGTCGAGCTCCCGGTGACTGCCGACGCGGGCGAGTCGATCGTCGGCTTCGACCTGTGGATCATCTCGGACGACGGGCGGGTCGTGGCTGGGATGTCGGTCGGCATCCGGGTCCGGATCAGCGGGCCAACGTCGTCGTCGACACCCTGACCGGAGACGGCCGGACGCGTCACGGGCGTCAGCGGCCGGCCCGCCTGGACGACCATCACGGGCGACGCGAGACGGCCAAGATCGGCGAGCGGATCGCCCGCCACCACGAGCAGATCGGCGAGCTTCCCGGGCTCGATCGTCCCGACCTCGCCCTCGACCCCGAGCAGCGCCGCCCCGGCCGAGGTCGCGGCGCGGATGGCGGCCATCGGCGACGCGCCGTGGTCGTGGAGGAGGGCGATCTCGCGCCAGAGCATGTCGGCGGTCACCCCGACCTCACCGGCGTCCGTCCCGGTGGCCAGCGGGATCCCGAGCTCGATTGCGGCCTCGGTCGAGGCGCGGTGGCTCCGCTCGATGAGGTCCTGGCGCTCGCGCTGGACGGGGGTCAGGCCCGACAAGGTGCGGTTGACGTCGGTCACGACGAGCGTCGGGACGAGGTAGGCACCCGACGCCGCCAGCGCCTCGACCGCGCCGCGGTCCGCCAGCCAGGCGTGCTCGACGCTGTCGACGCCAGCCGCGGCCGACCGGCGGACCGACTCGCTGTCCTGGGCATGGCTCATGACCTTGAGCCGCAACTCCCCGGCGGTCGCCACGATCGCGCGGAGCTCGTCCTCCGTGAGCTCCGGGGCGCCGTGGACGAGGCGGCCCGGCGCGAGCCCGGTGGTCGTGAGCATGGCCGCCTCCGAGGCGACGACCTTGACGACATCCGCTCCATCGCGGACGACGCGCCGCGTCGCGGTCACGAGCGCCTCCGGGCCGTCGGCCTCCAGCCCGAAGGCATGGCCGTGACCGCCGGTGATCCCGATCGCCGAACCGGCCGCGACGAGCCGCGGTCCGGGCACATGACCCGCCGCGATCGCGTCGCGCAACACGAGCTCGAGATTCCGGATCGACCCGGCGCCGCGGGCGGTCGTCACGCCTGCGCGCAAGGCTCGCGCCGCTTGCCCGGCCGCGGCCAGGACGATCTCCGCGTCGCTCCGCCGGGCGATCGTCGCGATCGAGCCCTCGGTCGGATCGAAGGCGTAGTGCGCGTGCGCGTCGATCAACCCGGGGAGCAGCGACAGGCCCGCCCCGTCAACGACCGTCAGCCCTGGCTCCTCGGCCGCCGCGGGCGCCACCGGGATGTCGGCGCCGTGGAGGATGACCGCCGTGATCCGATCGTCATCGACGATGACGTCCATGGCCTCACGCGCCGCGTCGGCGACGCCGTCGATGAGCCTGATCGCCGAGAAGACCGTTCGCACCGCGACATCCTAGCGAGCCGCATCCAGCCTCCGGCGCGTGTCGGTGGCATCATCACCGCCACACCATCCGGCACCCGAGGAGCCCCATGTTCGATCGCTTCTTCCACTCCAAGCCGGCGGCCGCGCCGACACCCGCCCCCGCGCCACCGACGTCGGCCGGCGACACGGCCACGGTCCGGCGCATCGTGGCCAAGCTCGAGGCGATGCCGCCGGACCGGGCGCGTTTGATCGCATCCGCGGCGTACACGTTGGCCCGCGCGGCCAACGCGGACCTCGACGTCAGCGACGAGGAGACCGCGGCGATCGAGCGCGAGCTCCAGGCACACGAGTCGATCGACGAGGCCACCGCCGTCCTGGTGACCGAGATGGCCAAGCTCCAGGCCAAGACCGTCGGCGGCACCGAGGACTACGTCGTGACCCGCGAGTTCAAGGCGCTCGCCGACATGGAGCAGCGGATCGTCGTCCTGCGCGCCTGCTTCGCGGTCATGGCGGCGAACGGGACGATCTCGGCCGAGGAGACCGCGACCGTGAACCAGATCGCCCAGGAGCTCGACATCGACGACGCGACACTCAACGCGATCCGCGCCGACTACCACGAGCAGCTGTCCTCGGTCCAGGCGATCCGGCGCGTCACCGGGAGCGCCTGACCCAAGGAGGCAGACATGAACATCGTTCTGGTCCACGGCTCCTACGCCGGGGCCTGGGTCTGGGACCTTGTCAAACCCGACCTCGAACGACGCGGCCACCGCGTGACGGCCGTCGACCTGCCCGTCAGCGACCCCGAAGCCGGTGGGGCGGCGTACGCGCAGACGATCGTCGACGCGGTCGACTGGACCGACCCGCCGGTCCTCGTCGCCCACTCGTCGAGCGGGCTGGTGGTGCCGATCGTCGCGGACGGGCATCCGGTCCGCAGCATGATCTTCGTCGCGGCGCTCCTAGCTTCACCTGGGAAGAGCGCGATGGACCAGCGGGGGGCCGAGCCGATCGATGCGCCGACGCCGCCCACCAGCGCCCAGTGGACCGATCTCGGCAACGGCGTCTGGTCCGTTGGGCCGGAGACCGCGACCGAGCTGTTCTGGCACGACGCCCCGCCCGACGTGATCGCCTGGGCGGTCGCCCGACTCCGGCCGCAGTGCTATCTGGCGATGACTGAGGCCAGCCCGCTGGCTGCCTGGCCGGACGTGCCGAGCGCGTACATCGCGTGCCGTGATGACCGGGCCACGAACCCGGCGTGGGAGCTGACGGCGGCGCGCGAACGCCTCGGCGTCGAGGCGGTGGAGATCGACGGCGGCCATTCGCCGATGCTGTCGCGGCCAGCGGAGCTGGCCGAGCTGCTCCACCAGCTTTCCGTGGCAGGCACGCCGGCCCGCTGATCGTCAGGCGAGCCGCAGGTCCACCAATCCGTCACCGAGTCGGCGCCTGACTTCGGCCAGCAGTTCCGCGTCGTAGGCGACGCCCCGCTGGAGCGCCATCGGGCCGCCCTCCGGCCCAGGGATATGGATGACGACCGGGGTCGCGCCCGGACGCTCGCGAAGCACCGTCCGGAAGGCCTGCATCGCACCGACCACGCGATCGGGCGGCAGTCCCCCGGCGAACCGGACGTGGAGGACAGTCTCGGGTCCGGCGTCGACGGGAGCGTCGGACGTCGCATCGGCGACGATCCTGGCGCGTGCCTCGTCCGGGACCGGCGGCTCGTCGTCCTGGTCGGGCCCGTGCGCGACGCCAGGCGTCTCCGGATAGGTCGAGACGGGCTCGGCGGGGGCGATCGCCGGGAGCGGGGTCGTCGCTCGATCGCCGGCGCCGCCCCGCCGGGGCGAGACGATACGGCACGGCGGCCGGCGCGAGGGCCACACCTCCGGCACCGACGGCGACCTCGGCTGTCCGGCCCGGGCCGACCGGCACGAAGGGACGGTCGACCACCGGGAACGCGCCCGGGCGCTGGCCGTTGCCATGACCACCGCTGCCGTTGCCGTTTCCGGTCGGTCCGCCGCGCCGGCCTCCTCCGCCCCGGTCACCGGCGGCCACCTGGCGAGCGAACGCCTCCTCGCCGGCGGCCGCGGCCGCATCCCACTCGACGGCGAGGTCGGCGAGGAGCGACGTCTCCTCGCCCTTGTGGTCGACCCGGCCGGCCACCAGCAGGATCTCGCCGTCACGCCAGGTTGCGGCCGTCTGCTCGTAGAGCCTCGGGAAGACGACGACCTCGACGGTGCCCTGGAGGTCCTCCATCGTGACGATCGCCATCGTCGCCTTGGCCTTGGTGATCACCGTCCGGGCCCCGGTCACGATCCCACCGATGACGACGCGCTGGCCATCGAGTGACTCATCGCGCAGGTCGCCCGAGTAGGCGGTGACGTAGCGGCCGACCTGCTCCGCGACCTCGCCCATCGGGTGCTCCGAGAGGTAGAGCCCGAGCAGTTCCTTCTCCCAGCGAAGGCGCTCGCGGACGGGTGCCTCCGAAGCGGTCGGGAGCGGACGATCGAAGGCCGCCGCATCGGCCGCCCCCAGGTCGAACAGCGATGTCTGGCCGGTGATCCGGTCGCGCTGCGTCGCCTGCGCCGCCGAGACCGCGTCGTCGAGCCCGAGCAGGATCTGCGCCGGGTGGCCGAACGCGCTCAGCGCCCCGACCTTGGCCAGGGCCTCCAGCACCTTGCGGTTCGCCAGCCGCAGGTCGATCCGCGTGCAGAAGTCGGTCAGCGAGCGGAAGGGACCGCCCTCGTCGCGTGCCGCGATGATCGATTCGATCGCGCCCTGCCCGACGTTCTTGACGGCCAGCAGCCCGAACCGGATCGCGTCGCCCTCGACCGTGAACTCGAGGTGGCTCCGGTGGACGTCCGGTGGCAGGACCTCGATGCCCATCCGGCGGCACTCGGCGACGGCCGCGGCGACCTTCTCCTCGTTCGAGCGGAAGGCCGTCAGGACGGCGGTCATGTAGTCGACGGTGTGGTTCGCCTTCATGTAGGCGGTCTGGTAGGCGATCAGCCCGTAGCACGTCGCGTGCGCCTTGTTGAAGCCGTAGCGCTCGAACGGCTCGAACGCCTTGAAGACGTCCTCGATGACGTTGGCGGCCACCCCACGCTCCGCCGCCTGGGTGACGAACTTCTCCTTCTGCGCCCGCAGCACCGCCGATTTCTTCTTGCGGATCGCGTAGCCCAGGGTGTCGGCCTCGGGGCCGGTGAACCCGCCCAGGGCGATGGCGGCGGACATGATGTCCTCCTGGTAGACGAAGATCCCGTAGGTCTTCTCCAGGTACGGCTCGAGCAGCGGGTGGAGGTAGGTCACCGGCTCCTGGCCGTGCTTGCGCCGGATGTACGCCGGGATGTTGTCCATCGGCCCGGGGCGGTAGAGCGCGACCATCGCGGCGAGGTCGTAGACCGAGGTCGGCTGGAGGTCGCGGACGTAGCGGCGCATCCCCGCCGACTCGAGCTGGAAGACCCCGGTCGTCTCGCCCGAGGCGAGCAGCTCGAAGGTCGTCGCGTCGTCGAGCGGGATGGCGTCGAGGTCGATCTCGATGCCGCGGTTCGCCCGGACGAGATCGACCGCCTGGCGGAGGATGGTCAGGTTCGAGAGGCCGAGGAAGTCGAACTTGAGGAGGCCGAGCGCCTCGATCGCGTGCATCTCGTACTGGCTCATCAGCCCGTCGGAGTTGGTCGCCTTCTGGAGCGGCATCAGCTCGGTCAGCGGTTCGCGGCTGATGACCACGCCGGCGGCGTGGGTCGAGGCGTTGCGGGCGACCCCTTCGAGGTGGCGCGCGAAGTCGGTGATCCGCTTGACGGCCGGGTCGCCGTCGACCATGGCGCGGAGCTCGGGCGAGGTCGCGATCGCCTCGTCGAGCCGGATCCCGAGCTGGTTCGGGACGGCCTTGGCGATGCGGTCCACCTCGCCATAGGAATGGCCGAGCACGCGCCCGACGTCGCGGATCGCCGCCCGCGCCAGCATCGTGCCGAAGGTGATGATCTGGGCGACGTGGTCCTGGCCGTACTTGCGCCCGACGTAGGCGATGACCTCCTCGCGCCGGCCGTCCTCGAAGTCGACGTCGATGTCGGGCATCGTCACGCGGTCCGGGTTGAGGAACCGCTCGAACGGGAGCTGGTAGAGGATCGGGTCGACCGGCGTGATGCCCAGCGTGTAGGTGACGATCGACCCCGGCGCCGAGCCCCGGCAGGTCGTCTGGATCCCCTGCTCGCGGGCGAACGCGATGAAGTCGGCGACGATCAGGAAGTAGCCGGCGTAGCCCATGGTCAGGATCACGCCCAGCTCGTAGTCGAGCCGTGCCTGGAGCTCCGGCGTGACCGTCCCGTAGCGGCGCTCGAGGCCGCGCTGGCACTCCGCGCGCAGCCAGGTCTCGGTGGTGAATCCGTCGGGGACCGGGAAATGCGGGATCCGGAGCTGGCCGAGCGGCAGCGCGATGTCGGTCATCTCGGCGATCCGGCGGGTGTTCCGGATGGCGTCCGGCTGGTCGGGGAAGAGCGCCGCCATCTGGGCCGCGGACTTGACGTAGAACTCGTGGGTGTCGAAGCGCATCCGGTTCGGCGTATCGAGGTTGTTGCCGGTCCCGATGCAGAGCAGGACGTCGTGCGCCTCGGACTGGTCCTCGCGGACGTAGTGGAGGTCGTTGGTCACGACGAGCGGCAGCCCGGCCTCGGGCGCCAGACGGATGAGCTGCTCGTTGAGCCGACGCTGGTCCGGCATCCCGTGGTCCTGCAGCTCGAGGAAGAAGCGGTCCTTCCCGAAGATGTCGCCGTACTCGCCGGCAAGGTTGCGGGCGAGCTCCCAGTCATCGACCTCGAGCGCCTTGGGGATCTCGCCGGACAGGCACGACGACAGCCCGATGAGGCCCTCGCTGTGGCGGGCGAGGTGCTCGCGATCGATCCGCGGCTTGTAGTAGTAGCCGTCGATGTGGGCGTCGGTGACGAGCCGGCACAGGTTCCGGTAGCCGACGAGGTCCTGGGCGAGGAGGATGAGGTGGAAAGGCTGGGCGTCGGCCTTGCCCTCCTTGTCGGTCATCGACCGGCGGGCGACGTAGGTCTCCACCCCGATGATCGGCTTGATCCCCTTGGTCTTCGCGGCCTGGTAGAACGCCACCGCGCCGTAGAGGGCCCCGTGGTCGGTGATCGCCATCGAATCCATGCCGAGCTGCGCCGCCGTGTCGACGAGCTCGGTGATCCGGCCGAGACCGTCGAGCAGGCTGAACTCGGTGTGGACATGGAGGTGCGTGAAGTCGTTCGGGGCGAGGGTCGTCACGGGAGGTCCATGGTAGCCGCGTCGGCGGCTCGAGACGGTTCGCCTGGGCCCTACGACGCGGACGCCTCAGCCACGGCTTCCTGGAGGCTCAACCGCTGGCCCGCCTGCCAGACGGCCTCCGCCTCCGGTCCCAGGGCCGCTCGGGCCTCGCCCAGATGATGGTCGAGCAACGCCGTCCAGAAGGCGACCGAGAACTGAAAGCCCATCGACTGGAGCTGTGACTCGGCCGCTCCGGCTATCCGGAGCGCGCGTTCGGGCTGGCCGAGGCCGGCGAAAGCCATCGCGGTGCCCTGGAGCTCGATGCACGTCTCGATCTTGTCGCCGGATCTCGCGGCAGCGGCCAGGCTTTGGGCGTACTGGGCGGCGGCGGCGCGATGGTCTCCCCGCATCAACGCGCAGTCCGCCAGGAAATGGTGCGCAAAATGCTCTGCCCAGTCGTCGCCCAGGGCCCGGGACAGGTCGAGCGCTTCGGCCCCGAGCGATGGGACGGATTCGAGCTCGCCCAGGCTGATGAGGATCTGAAGCAGCCCGAGCTGGGATCGGTTGACGAGCGCCGGATCACCGAGCCGCTGGCTGAGGTCCAGGCTCTCGGCCATGCAGCGCCGGGCCGTCGCATCGTCACCGATGAAGAAGCATCCCCAGCCCAGGTCGAACAAGGTCTGCGCCAAGTCGCGTTCCCGACCGAGCTCCCGCCAGATGCCGATGGCTTCGTCGAACAGTGGGCGACCCCGGTCGAGCTGGCCTTGGTAACCGGCCAGGGCGCCGGCGGCCGAAAGCGCGCGCGCCCGGTCCACGTCGCGCTCCGACCGATCTGCCAGAGCCTCCGCGAGGAGCGAGCGGCCCTCCGTCAGGTGCGAGTGAGCGTGCCAGAACCAGCCGAGCTTGCCGGCCATCCGGAGCCGGCGGTCAGGATCCGTGCCGCCGAGTCGATCAAGCGCGGCACGGAGATTGTCGTGCTCACGCTCGAGTTCGTCCGCCCGCTCCCCTTGGCGCGCGATCGAATCGGCATTCGCGGCCGCCGCAAGCTGCTCGAAGAAGGTCGCGTGACGATCTCGGCTGACGCCTTCGTCCCCGGACGCCGATAGCTGGTCGAGCGCGTACCCGCGGATGGTCTCGAGCATCGCGTAGCGATCACCGTCGCGGCGGACGAGGCTCTTGCCAACGAGCGAACCCAGCGTGTCGAGAGCGGCATCGGCGACCGCTTCCGCAGCCTCGAGCGTGAAGCCTCCCGCGAAGATGCCGAGTCGGGCGAAGAGCCGGCGTTCGTCGGGGCCGAGCAGGTCCCACGACCACGCGAGCGTCCGCTCGAGCGCCTGGTGCCGCTCCGGCGCATCGCGATGACCCCCCTTGAGGAGCTTGAGCGGCTCGTCCAGCCGCGCCAGGATCGCGTTCAGGGACAGCGACCCGACGCGGCTGGCGGCGAGCTCGAGCGCCAACGGCAGGTTGTCGAGACGGGTGCAGATGGCAGCGACCGCGGCGGCATCGGCGATCGTCATCTCGAACGACGGGTCGACCGCCTGCGCACGTTCGACGAAGAGGGCGACCGCGTCGGCGCGGACCAGGGGCGGGACAGCGTAGGTCCGTTCCGCTGCTACACGGAGCGGCTCGCGACTCGTGGCGAGCAGGCGCACGCGCGGCGCCGCGGCCAGGAGCCCGGCGAGATCTGCGGCAGCCTCGATCACCTGCTCGACGTTGTCGACGACCAGCAGGAGGTCCTTGGTCCCGATGAAGGCACGCAGGTCCTGGCCGGCGTTCTCGTTGATACCGAGGGCCTGGGCGACCTGCGCGATGACCAGCGACTGGTCGGTGATCGTCGCGAGCGGGACGAAGAAGACGCCGTCCTCGTAGCCGTCGATCACCTCCACTGCCGCGGACAGGGCAAGGCGTGTCTTCCCGGTTCCGCCTGGCCCCGTCAGTGTCAGGCACCGGACGTCGGGGTTCCGCAATAGCTCGACGATGTCGGCCAACTCCCGATCTCGCCCGACCAGCGGCGTTGCCTGTACCGGCAGGTTGGTCGGTCGGGCGCCAAGCGTCCGGAGCGGAGGAAACTGGTCGGGCAGGCCTTCGACTGTGACCTGGAAGAGGCGCTGCGGGCCGGTCAAGTCCTTGAGTCGATGTTCGCCCAGATCGATCAAGGCAAGGCCGGCCACGTCGTCGAGGAGCAGGCTGTAGGCGGCCTGCGAGACCAGGATCTGGCCGCCGTGCCCCGCAGCACAGATCCGCGCCGCCCGATGCACCCCGACGCCGACGTAGCCAACGCTCGTGCTGTTTGCTTCCGAGGAGTGGATGCCCATCCGGACACGGATCTCGGCCCCATCCGGCCAGCGATGATCGGCGAGCGCCCGCTGGGCATCGATGGCCGCACGCACCGCATCACGCGGTCGCTCGAACGCCACGAAGAACGCATCGCCCTGCGTGTCGACCTCGTGACCGCGATGGGCGGCGATCGCCGTGCGGATGAGCGCATGGTGGAGACCGAGGAGCTCGGCGTAGCGCTCGGGCCCGACCGCGCTCAGGATGCGGGTCGAGCCCTCGATGTCGGTGAACAGGAAGGTCACCGTGCCGCGAGGTAGATCGTCCATCCGCCGAAGGATACGAGCCGGACGCGGTCGCGGTCCAGAGCCCGACAACCGTCCGGGAGCCCGACCACCGGTGGCGCGCCCGAGACGCACCCGCGGCCAGCCTACGTGCGCGAACTCCCACCTATTGACACGTGGAGCTGTGTGAAGTCGTTCGGGGCGAGGGTCGTCACGGGAGGTCAATGGTACCGGCGCGCGTGCCGCGCGGTCGGCGGTGGCCGTGCCGACCGAGGACTAGACTCGGTCACCCAACCAGCCAGGGAGGTTCCGTGCGGTCCATCGAACTCGGCGTCGTACTCCCGATGGAGGAAGCATGGACGGACGGCTCGACCCCGCGCTGGGTCGAGATCCGCGAGCTGGCCCTCCGGGCCGAGGCGATGGGCTTCGACACGGTCTGGATCCCGGACGAGCTGCTGTGGCGGCAGGCCGACGGATCGACCCACGGCTGGTGGGAGAGCGTCGCGATGACCGGGGCCGTGGCCGCCGCGACCTCGCGGGTGAAGATCGGCACCTGGATCCTGTCGGCCCTGCATCGCAATCCCGCGATCACCGCCAAGGCGGTCGAGACGCTGGACGAGATCAGCGGCGGACGGTTCGTCTTCGGGCTCGGCTCCGGGCACGCGGGCAAGCAGGCCCATGCGTTCGGGCTGCCCGAGGACCATGTGATCGGCCGCTTCGAGGAGGCGCTCGAGATCATCGTGCCCCTCCTGCGGGCGGGCCGGGCGGACTTCGAGGGCACGTACCACGCCGCTCGCGACCTGGAGCAACGACCGGTCGGTCCCCGCCCAGGCCACATCCCGATCATGATCGGTGCCGGGGGTCCGAGGATGCTCCGCCTGGCCGCCCGGCACGCCGACATCTGGAGCTGGTACGTCGAGGAGCGGCAGCGACCTCGCGGAATTCGCGCCGCGCGTGGCGGCACTCGAAGCCGCCTGCCTCGAGATCGGTCGGGATCCTGCTTCGATCGGTCGGTCCGCGGGCATCATCGTCGAGCCGACCGACATCACAGGAGCGGCTGAGGCGTTGGCGATCCCCCTCCGTGGCTCAGCCGAGGAGATCGCCGACGGTCTTCGGGCCTTCCGCGTCGGGGGCTTCACCCAGGTCGAGATCCTGCTCTGGCCTCGGACCCTGGCCGCGCTCGAGGCGATGACTCCCGTACTCGAGTTGCTCGACGCCGATTGAGCACGGGAGCTTGGAGGTCCACTTCGGGTACTCAGGTGCCCGCGTCGACGAGCCGGAAGACGTGGCGCGCGCCGGAGAGGCCCTTCAGTTCATGCGTCCCTGCGTCTTCCAGGGTCAGGCCGGAGCCCTCGAGCGACTCGCTCGTCGTCGACGAGACGAGCACCTCGTCGGGGCCGGCGAGCGAGAGGATGCGGGCGGCCGCATGAACCGCGATGCCACGGGCATCTCCACCCGAGAACTCGACCTCACCCGTGTGGATGCCGACACGGATCTGAAGACCCATGGCCCGCGCCGATCGCGTCATGGCCGCGGCGCAACGAACGGCTCGGGTGGCGCTGTCGAAGATCGCCAGGAACCCATCGCCCGTCGTCTTGACCTCGCGGCCTCGGAACACGTTCAACTCTTCCCGGAGGCGGGCGTTGTGGGCCGCCAATAGGGCATGCCAGGCCTCGTCACCCATCCGTGCAAGGGTGGTGGTCGAGTCGACGATGTCCGTGAACATGACCGTCGCCAGAGCCCGCTCACCCGCCTCACCAAGCGCGGCACGTTGCGCGCGACCGCTGCCACTCCAGTCGAGGCTCACCCAGGGCTCATCGCCCAACACCCATTTGTCGTGACCCGGCGGGACCTCGAAGACGGCGTTCGGCCCGATGTCGAGCGTCTCGCCGTCGTCCATGACGATACGCAGTGCGCCGGAGATCGTGTAACCGAGATGACGCATCTGACAGCTCGGCGTCCCGAACATCGGCCCCATGTGCGTCGACCAGCGCCAGCCGGGCTCGAAGGTGCAGTGACCGACCGTGACATCGTCGAGGCCTACCGTCTCGAACCGCACCTTCGGCATCGTGTTCACGGCATCGGGGGTCGCGAAGTTCTTCGACTGCAGGCGGGGCATCTACGACGCTCCAACGGTGACGAGCGAACCACGGGCTGCATCATGCGCCCCTGGCCGGATCGGCGCCAAAGTCAGGAGTTCGTGCGCAGACTCCCACCTATTGACACGTGGAGCTGTGAAAGATCGTTTGGGGCGAGGGTCGTCACGGGACGTCAATGGTAGGCCCGCTGCCGGGATGTGGCCCTGTCTATCGGTCAGGTCTACCCAGCTGGCCGGGCCAGATCACGGCTCCTTGAGCCAGATGCGCAACGCTCCGACGGACCGGAAGCCTCGGCGACGGGCGGCGAGAGATCGGCACCGGACGCGTACCCGACGACGGCCAAGCCGGGAAGGGCGCTGTCGAGGTAACCGAGACTTCCACTCCATGCGCGGTCGAGATCCCCGTCCTTCGTGAAGACGTTCGACAGCCCAACGAGCTCGTCTCCCGTTCGATTCGCGATCGCTCCCGCAACGATGGAACCGTCGACATACCCGCCGAGGATCGTGACAGACGGATCCGAAGGAGCGCCGGACGGAACAGGCGATCGGGGTCGCCGTCCACGTCCCAGGCCGCTTCCCACGCCCTGAGGCCATCCGCGGTCTCGATCGCCGTCCACCTCATGTCCCGAGGGCCGGTGATCCGGGAAGACGGCGGGTCGCGATAAATCGACTCCGCCTCGTGCACTACCTCGAAGCCGAATGGGCCTAGATCAAGAGTTGCGAAGCTGTCCTTGATCGAGCAACCAGGCGAGGTCGTGTCGATCCGCCCGAGGATGGATCCGTCGACTGCCGCCGGGTCGAGCGTGACGGCGTCGGGTAGTTGCGTGGCGTGCGATGTGGGTTCACCCAGGCGTCGGGGTCGAGTATCTCCCGCGACGCCGTGCGTGCTGCACAGGGTGTCGCACCACTCCGCGTTATTTCGGGCTGCCGCTCGACTCGCTCGGCCGCGGGCGATCACGAGGCGACATCTGCGGTCCCACGCACGTCGCGATCTCCGATCGATCCGATCGCGACGGACCGAAGATCCGTGCGCGAAGTCCCACCTATTGACGGGTGGAGCTGCGTGAAGTCGTTCGGGGCGAGGGTCGTCACGGGAGGTCAATGGTAGCCCGATGGTGTGCAGCTGACGGACCCGGCGAACCAGACCCTTGATCGCTGCCGTCACGCTCGGACTCCCAACTCTTTGAGAGGGGTGGGCGGAACAGACCGGGCACCGGCTGCCGGAGCTTATGCTTGAGCCGATGCGCCGTCCGTGGATGCTGCTGGTCTCGTGCGCGCTCGCTGGCCTTCTGCTGGGCTGGCTCATGTCGTCGCTCCCGGCACCGTCCGATGTCGGGACGTTCTGGGTCGGTAACTTCTCAGCTCCATGGGCCGTCCTCGCGTTCGGTGCGGGTTGGGCCCAACGGTCGCGGCTCTGGGCCGCCGTCGCCGGAGTGACGGCGGAGGTCGCCTGCGTGGCCGGCTTCTATGGCCAGTTCCTCGTCGGCGATGTGGTCGAACCCAGGCGGCTCGGCTTCGTCGACTCGACCGACGCACTCACGCTCATCGGGACCGCCGTTTCCCAGTGGCTGTGGTTCATCGCGCCCTGGGTGGTCGTCGCCATCGGGGCGGGTGTCGTGTACGGCCTCCTCGGCCGGTGGTGGGGGGAGTCCCGCGCGATCGTGGCCGGCGTCGCGATCGCGCTGCCCTTCATCGTCGAACCCGCGGCGTGGCGGGTCTACGACGGCTTCGGCCGGGGACCGCTCGTCTTGTGGATCGTGGAGGTGGCGGTCGGCATCGCGATCCTCGGCTGGGTCATCGCTGCGAGGAGCCGCGGGCGGGACCTCTTTCCTGACCCGGACCGGCCAGGCTGAGCAGGACGGGCGCACGGGACCAGGGCCGCCAGGCGTCGGTGCTTCATCGTGTCCGTCTCCTCCAAACGGTCGGGTGCGACGTGGGTCAGGGCCTTGGCGGCCGACTTGACGGGTAGCCCTGCAGCTGCTCGAGGAGTTGCGGTGAGAGGCTGACCTGCGTGGCGTTGCTGCCGTCGGCGTCCATGATCCAGAGCCCGAGGTGGTTCGTGGGGAACTCCCGCTCGAACCAGATCCGTCCGTCGGCCGTCCAGCTCGGCGCGCTTGAGGCGTGGTCCGACGTCAGTTGGCGCAGATCGGTCCCGTCCGGCCGGACCGTGGCGACGTCCACGTTCGGCCCCAGCGTGTACCCCTGGCCCTTGCCGGGATTGAGGATGGGGACGGGGCGGTGCGGCGACTCGAAGACGATGCGCGTACCGTCCGGCGACCAGTCTCCGAGCTCGCCGGCGCTACCGACCTGGCGGAGGTTCCGACCATCGGCATCAACGACGAACAGCAGCGACGAGGGGTAGTGGATGGCATCGAACCCGTTGAGCTTCGGTCCGTTGATGTCCTCGGGGATGTCCTGGCTGAAGACGATCTGCGTGCCGTCCGGGGACCAGCGCGGGTGGTGGTTCGCGAAGCCCCCACAGTTGGGGACGCCGGGCTGTCGCTGGCCGGGGAGCAGCGGGCAGTCAATCATCGTCGTGGACGCCAGCTCGGTGACCTGGCGCGTGGCGAGGTCGATCGTCGCGATGACGCTGGCCTCCCTGTCCCCCGCCACCTTCCCACCGGTATGCGGGACGGGTTCGGTCGATGCCGGAGGGACCATGAGGGTCCGGACGAAGACGAGCCGCGTGCCGTCGCGCGAGAACGCGGGGTCGGTGTCGCGTGCGCAGGGCGCGACGCAGCCGGTGTCGACCAGCTGGGGTGCACTGCCGCTCGCGTCGGTCAGGTAGAGACGCGAAACGCCGTCGCGGTTTCCGTCAGGAGTCATCGAGAAGACCAGGCTGGTCCCATAGGGCGACCAGGCCGGCGTCCCTGGGTTGCCGACGAGATCCGGGAGCAGGTCATGTGCCCCGGTTCCGTCGCCGTTCGTGACCCACAGCCGACCGCCCTGGAGGTACGCGAACATGCTGCCCGTTGGCTGCGCGGCATACGGGGTCGGGTTCGGCGCCGGGGTGGCCGGCGCGATCGGGCTGGGGCTCCAGGTGCCGGGGTCGAACAGCTCGGCGGAGGCCAACGCAGCATTCCCGTCCGCCGCATCCGCGTCTGAGCCGCCTACCACGAGCACCTTGCCATCGGGCAACGGCGTGGCCGTGTAGCCCGCACGATGCAGGGCCATCTTCCCCGCCGGCGTCCAGGAGCCGGCGCCAGGGTCGAACAGGTAAGCAGCTGTGTCGGCTGGGTTGTCCTGGCCCGGCCTGGCGGCACCCACCGCGAGCACCCCGCCATTGGCCAGAAGCACGCCGGGACCGTTGAACCTCGTGATGACCGTGCCCCCTGAGGCCGTCCAGGAGCGTGTGCCCGGGTCGTACAGCTCGGGGACACCGCCAACGAGCACCCTGCCGTCGGGAAGCAACGTGGAGGAGTTGCCGCTGTACGGCGACGCCATGCTTCTGGTGTAGGTCCAGGTCCCGGTGCCCGGGTCGTACAGCTCGACGGATGTCAGCAGGGACGTGACGCTCGGTTCGGGGGACATGGAGCCGCCTGCGACGAGCACCCTGCCGTCGGACAGCAGCGTGGCCATGTGGCCCGAGCGGACGGTGCCCATGCTCCCCGAGGCGGCCCAGGACCCGGTCGTCGGGTCGTAGAGCTCCGCGGATGCCGAGGGCGACTTGAAGTCAGCCGCCCGCCACGAGCACGTGGCCGTCGCGCAGGAGCGTGGCCGAGAACCCGCCACCTCGTGCCGTGAGCATGGAACCGGTGGGTGTCCACGTCCCGCTCGCCGGGTCATAGAGCTCGGCGGAAGCGAGCACCTGGGTCTTGAGGCCATCGGCGTTCGGCGCGGCCGCACTCGCGCCACCCGTCACCAGCACCTTGCCATTTCGCAGCAGCGTGGCTGTGTGACCAACACGTGGCGTGATCATGCCGCCGGTGGCGGACCAGGTCCCGGAGGCCAGGTCGTAGAGCTCGGCGGAGGCCAGGTAGCCCGTCCCGCTGTAGCCGCCGGCGACCAGCACCTTGCCATCGGGCAGCAGCGTGGCCGTGAAGCCGGATCGCGGCGTGCTCATGCTCCCGGCGGCCGCCCACGACGGCGCCCGGGCAGGGACGGCGACCGGCGTCGCGGTTGGCGATGGCGCGATGGTCGAGCCGGCCGTCGGGACGGCCGTTGGGCTCGTGACCGTGGCAGGGAGCGTGGGCGCAGGACTCGGCGGCACCGTCGACGGCAGCCGCAGCAGGCCCGAGCCCGCCGCCATCGCGGCCCCGACGAGCAACAGGGCTGCGGCCGCGAAGAGCGTGACGCCTCGGCCGCGGCCGAACCGCCGGGCGCGGAGCGATGTGGTCCAGCCAGGGCGCTGGCGCATCGTCCGGGCGCGAGCCATGACGGCCGCATGGAAGCCGGCGGGCGCGCTCGCGGACGCCTCGGCCTGGAGCCACTTCTCCAGGTCCCGTTCGAACTGGGTGTTCGGGTTCATCGGGCCACCTCCACGGCGGCCACGGCGGGTCGCTCATCGGCTTCGAGGGCGGCCCGCATCGCCTGCGTGGCCCTGCTGAGACGGGACTGCATCGTGCCGAGCGGGATCGACAGGACCTCGGCGGATTCGGCCAGCGTGAGGCCGAGGTAGTGGTGAAGGACGATCACGGCGCGCTGCTCTGGCGACAGGCGCCGGAAGCCCCGGTCGAGCTGGTCGCGGACGGCCAGCCCGCGCTGCTCGTCGGGGGTCATCGGCTCTCGGGTCGAGTCGAGAGTGAGCTCGACGACCTCCCGCTGTCGGCGCCGGTTCGCGGCCCGGTAGCAGGCGCGGACGAGCAGCCGGTGCAGCCAGGCGTCGAAGCGGTCCGGGTCACGCAGGCCGCGCAGGTCGAGCCAGGCCTGGAGGAGGGCGTCCTGGACAGCATCGGCGGCGTGTTCGTCGTCACGCAGGATCAGCCGGGCGGCCGCAAAGAGTCGGTTGGTCAGGCCGAAGGTCAACGCCGAGAAGGCATCGAGATCGCCTCTCTGCGCCCGAACCACGAGGTCTCGCTGCATCGGCCGGCCCTCGGATGGCGGCTATCGGGACGCGCTACCTAGTTTGGGGGTCGGCGGGGCCGGTTTGTTCCACCTTCGTGGCATGACCTCGTCCCGGCTGACGCCACGGACGACGCCCGCCGCATGCCACACTCGTCGCCGTCACCGCCGCCCGACGGCACCGGCGGCATCACCATGGCGACCACATCGCAATTCCCGGACGCCCCACTCGGGTCAGGTGAGTCAGGAGGTTCGACAGTCATGAGCGCCCAGGCGCCGGTACTTCGCAAGCCCGGCAACGCCTACAACATCTTCATCCTGGTCCTGACGATCTTCTCGTTGGTGATCATGGTCCTGCTGCTGCTGCCGGTCACCGCGGCCGAACGCGACCTGCTGACCCTCTACGACAACGTCGTTTGCATCATCTTCCTGATCGACTTCGCGATGAACCTCGCCGCCGCCAAGCCCAGGCGCGGCTACTTCATCGGCCAGCGGGGCTGGCTCGACCTGCTCGGATCGATCCCGAGCTTCGGCTTTATCCCCTTCACCGCGCTGTTCCGCCTGGCCCGTCTCAGCCGGCTGGCCCGGATCACTCGACTGATGCGCGGCCAGGCCGGCAAGGACCTCGTCCTGGACGTGCTCAGGAACCGCGGCTCGTACGCGACGTTCATCACGATCCTGCTGGCCGGGATCGTACTCAGCACCGGCAGCATCCTCGTGCTCGAGTTCGAGAGCCGGACGCCGGGTGCCAACATCAAGACCGGCGGCGAAGCGATCTGGTGGGGTCTTGTCACGATCACGACTGTCGGCTACGGCGATTACTATCCGATCTCGATGTTCGGTCGCCTCACCGGCATCTTCGTCATGTTCGCGGGCATCGGGATCATCGGCGCCCTTGCGAGCATCCTTGCGAGCCTGCTGGTTTCTCCGTCGGCCCCCGACGAGCCCGCGACCGAGCCCGCTCCGAGCGCCCTGCCGACCATCGACGCGGAGGCGACCAGCGCGATCGCCGAGCAGTTGGCCGGGCTTCGGGCCGAGGTGGCCGGCCAGCGCGCCGAGATCGCGGCGCTGCGAGCCTCGCTCGGCAGCGGCCCGACCTGAGCCGGCGTCGAAACGTCCGGGCGCGGTCGCGGGGCCCGGCCATCGAGCCGGGCCCCGCATGTCCGCACGATCCCGTCATGGACGGTTCGTCAAGCGGTGATGACCGGATCCGGGAATCAGCGACCGTGATGACCGCGGTGGTCGTTGTCGAAGCTGTATTTCCCGTCCCAATACCAGACGGAGGCGTCGGCATTGGCGGTCACGACGACCCTGAGATGGAAGTGGGCCAGCCTCCCGGTCCCGTGCTTGAACGTGCACACCGCGTTGACGGCGCTGCTCCAGACGCACAGACCGGTCGTTCTGCCCACGGCGGACGGTGATGGTGGCCCGCACGACATTCGGATTCGACGTTGCGGCGTAGTGGACCTCGGTGCCGGCTGGGAACATCCTGAAGCCGGAGTGCTGGACGGTGCAGTGGTACCCGATCGGCGACAGATCAGGTGCGCAGGTCTTGTCCAGGTAGAAGTTGTCCCGACTGAAGGTGTACGTCCCCTCCCACTTCCAGCCGAACGCCACGCCTGGATTCGGCGTCACTGCCACGCTGGCATCGAACCCGGCGAACTTCCCGGTCCCGCCGGTGAAGGTGGCCACTCCGACCTTGGTCACAAGGTCCAGGTGGACGTGGCCGAAAGCCACATCGCCCGGGCCGGGCGGATCGAGCGTGACGTCGGTTTCCAGCACCGTTCCGACCAGCGACTGCTCATAGATCACCTTCGAGCCGATCGGGATGGCCGGGAGGTTCGAGGACGTGATCGTGCAGAAGCCACCGGCCAGGTGCGTGTAGGCCGAGCACTCCTTGGTGATGTGCAGGTCCCGGCTGTGCCGTGAGGTCTCCGAGGCGGCCGCGGTCGATGGGGCGAGTACGGCGAGTGCGGCCACCATGGCGATGACGATGAACAGACTCTTCCTGCGATGCATGGGCTGATCCTCCAGTTCGTCCATCGGGTCGACGGGGGTCTTCCGTCAGATCCCTGCGGTCGCGTTGGGTTGGGGAGGCGGATCGGGTGCCGGGGTGGCGGTCAGCCGCCGCCGGCTGGGCTGAAGGTGCCGGTCGTCGGGTCGTAGAGCTCGGCCGAGGGCAGCGGCGCCTGGACGCCATACCCTCCCGTCACGAGGACCCGGCCGTCGGCGAGCAGGGTGGCGCCGTGAGTAGGTGCGCGCGTCGGCCATCGAGCCGGTGCGGTGAAGGTGTCGGTCTTCGGGTCGTAGAGCTCGGCCGATGCGAGGAACTTGAGGTTCGCGTAATCCCCGCCGCCACCGGCGACCAGGACGCGACCGTCGGCCAGCAGGGTCGCGGTGGTGGTACGGTGCCGGGCAGCGGTCATCGAGCCGGTCGGGCTGAACGTGCCGGTCTTCGGGTCGTACATCTCGGCCGAGGCGAGATCGCCGTTGGCGTCGCTGCCGCCGGTGATCAGGACGCGACCGTCGGCGAGCAGGGTGGCGACATGGTAGGCGCGTCCGCCGGTCATCAGCGAACCGGTCGCGGTGAACGTGCCGGTCTTCGGGTCGTACAGCTCGGCCGAGTGATGCGGTGGGCCGACAGATCCCCAGGCGGCGGGATCGCCTCCGGCGATCAGGACACGACCGTCGGCGAGCAGGGTGGCGGTGTGGTAGCCGCGAGCGATCGCCATCGAGCCGGTCGGGCTGAACGTACCGGTCTTGGGGTCGTACAGCTCGGCCGAGGCGACGGCATGCCGCCGACTGTCATTACCTCCGGCGATCAGGACACGACCGTCGGCGAGCAGGGTCGCGGTGTGGTTCTCGCGCGTCGTCGTCATCGAGCCGGTCGGGCTAAACGTGCCGGTCTTCGGGTCGAAGAGCTCGGCGAGGCCTGGAAGGCGCCAAGGATTGGGCCACACTCCCACCGCCGACAGCTGTGCCGACCCAGTTCGCGGGGCCGCCTCCGGCGATCAGGACGCGACCGTCGGCGAGCAGGGTCGCGGTGTGGACACCGCGAGCCGTCGCCATAGAGCCGGTCTGGCTGAACGTGTTCGTCTTCGGGTCATAGAGAGACGCCGGATGCGAGCGCGGCATCCTTGTTGTCGAAGCCGCCGGCAACGAGCACCCGACCGTCGGCGAGCGCGGTGGCCGTGTGGATCTGTCGCCCGACGCCCATCGGGCCCGTCAGGGCCGGAACGTCAGGCGTCGGGCTGGGCGTCGCGGTGGGAGACGGCGTGGACGTCGCCGCGGCCTGGCTAGGGCTGGCGCTCGCACTGGGCGTCGGGCCCGGACCGCCGATCGCGGGCTTGCCTGGTTGGATCACGTAGAGGGCGCCACCGACCGCGAGCACGCCGATGACGGCGGCCGTGGCGAGGCGGATGGGCGATGTCATGGGCGGGAACCTCCGCGGCGCACGCAAGGGGCGCCGCTGATGGGTGTGGTCGATCTGGTCGAGGGCGGCGTCGATCACGCGGTCGGCGAGCTCGTCGGTCCCCGTCGCAAGGAAGGCGACGAGGAGGCGGTCCAACTCACGGTCGTCGGTCATCACGGTCGCCCTCCGGCCACCGCGACGGGGCGCTCATCGGCCTCGATGGCCGCGCGCATCGCCCGGTGGGCGTAATGGAGTCGGGAGTTGGCCGTCCCGACCGGGATCCCGAGTCGGGCCGCGATCTCGGTCGGGGTCAGGCCGATGTAGTGGGTCAGGACGAGGATCGCCCGCTGCTCCGGCGCGAGGCGACGGAAGCCGCGTTCAAGGCGATCGCGATCATCGATCGAGAGCGACTCGTCCAGGCCCGACGGCCCGTCGACCGGCAGGACACGAACGTTCGCGTTCCAGGCTCGCGAGCGGCGCGCTTCCGCGTAGCTCGCATTGACGAGAAGGCGTTGCAGCCAGGCGTCGAACCGGTCCGGATCGCGGAGACCGGGCAACTCACGCCAGGCGATCACCAGCGTCTGTTGCACGGCATCCTCGGCACGTCCGACGTCCCGGAGGATCCGCTGGGCGATCGCCATGAGCCGGTCGCCGTGCGTGCGGGCCAGGATGGCGAATGCCTCCCGGTCCCCACGCTGTGCCTGCTCGACGAGGTCGCGGTCCAACCGATCGTCCTCCTGGCACCCATCGGGGCGCCTGCGGGGGACGCCGTATGACTCTAATGAGTCGATGCGGGACGCGAGCCTTCAATCCTCGGATCCGGGTCGCCGACACGCCGGGGTGGTCCGGGCCCCGCTTCGCCCCCAGCCGCCGATCGCCCGACCGGGCGCGGCCGGCGCGTTCACGCGACAATGGACCGGCGCCCCAACGAGCTCCGACCACCGGGACGACCGGGTCGAGTTCGCCGACGTCTGGAGACTGTCGATGCCCGGTGACCAGGTCCCCACCAGCCGCCCGAGGCCGCTCGCCGCGATCTCCGCGCTGATCGGAACGCGTCGGATCATCGAGGGAGGCGGGACGACGTCGCCGCACGAGTCACGAGCGTCCGGCGTGCTGCGACCGGTCGTCTTCGGTGGCAACGACGGTCTCGTGAGCAATCTCGCCCTCGTCATGGGCGTGGCCGGTGCGGCTCCGGCCCCCGGAGTGATCGTCCTCGCCGGGATCGCCGGTCTGCTCGCGGGCGCGTTCAGCATGGCGGTCGGCGAGTACATCTCCGTGCAGTCGCAGCGCGAGCTGCTCGAGTACCAGGTCGCCTTCGAGCGACACCAGCTTGCGACGACGCCCGAACAGGAGCACGAGATCCTCGTCGGGATCTACGTCGCGCGCGGTCTGACTCGCGAGGAGGCCACCCTGTTCGCGGATCGCATGTTCGCGGATCCCCAGCGCGCGCTCGACGCGCTCGTTCGGGAGGAGATCGGGCTCGACCCGCGGGTCATCGGGTCGCCCTGGAGCGCCGCGATCGGTTCGTTCCTGGCGTTCACGCTCGGGGCGTTCGTGCCGGTGCTGCCGTACCTCCTCGCTTCCGGTGCCGTGGCCTTCTGGGCCAGTCTGATCGCCAGCCTGGCGGGCCTGTTCGTGCTCGGCATCGGCGTCAGC
The DNA here is from genome assembly GCA_963742075.1 of uncultured Chloroflexia bacterium. Lineage (GTDB taxonomy): Bacteria > Chloroflexota > Limnocylindria > Limnocylindrales > CSP1-4 > SPCO01. The sequence goes on from CAVUKR010000006.1 coordinate 41,377, forward strand.
CGGTTCACTCACCGGAGCCCGCTCCGCTCGGGTCTCCGGCAGCTGTTCCTCGGGCTTGCCGCCGCGGTCGTGACCTATGGCGTCGGCACCCTGATCGGCGCCTCCGGAATCTGAAGATCGGGGCGTGTGTCAGCGTCGGGGCTGACGCGGACTACGGCCCCGGCGTGTCGAGCGGTGTCCCGACGGGCGCGGGCGTGCTCGACGGGGCGGGCCAGACCGTGATCTCCGGCGAGGTGACGGGAGCCGCTCCGAGCGTCACCTCGTGGCAGGACAGGCACAGGCTCGCCGGCCGCGCGACGTGGTCGGCCGGAAGACCGCCCGCGCGACCGCCGGCCACGTGACAGGTCAGGCAGTCGGCCTCACCGGCGGCGGTCGCGTGGGCCGGCACCGGTGGCTCGATCGTCGGCAGGCGGTGGCAGAGCCAGCAGACCGTTTCCGTGCGATGGGTCATGTCCGAGGGCAGTGGCGCGATGCTCCCGTGGCACGACAGGCAGGCCACGTTCTGGTTGTCGCGGTGCGGACGGGACAGGGGCGCCGGCAGGTCGCCCGGCTTGTGACACACGGTGCACTCGCTCGCGTGGATACCCGAATGGCCGGGCGCCGTGTCGACGAGTCGTGCGGGGGCGTGGCAATCGGTGCATTTGCTCCAGCCCTCGAGCGGGTGACCCATGACCGGGATGGTCTGGACAGCCATCGTGCCTGAGCCGGCCACGTGGCAGCCGGTGCACTGGGCGTCGTTCGGGATGATGGCTCCGCCCATCTCGATGCCGGTGGTCGGCGACGCCGCGGGCACGGCCGTTGGTGCGGGAGTGGTGATGACCGCGATGACGCCAGCTCGCTCGAGTCCAGGGATGACGACGTCCATGACGACGAGACCCACCAGCAGCACGGCCGCCACGGCCACGGTCCCGACGATGACCCAGCGGCCAGCACGGGCCGGGGCTGGCCGCATCACGGCGCGCCTCTCACGTCGTCGTCCGACTGGCTCGCGGCGAGCGCCGCAGCTTCGGCCGCAGCCCTGGCCGCTCGTTCCCCTCGCCAGGCCGCGAGGCGCTCGGGCGCGGTCGCGATGAAGGCCGGCAGACGGAAGCGGACGTGGACCTCGGCCTCGCGCAGGTCGAGATACCGCTCGGCCAGTGTGTAGAGGAACGCGATGAAGGCGAAGGCGCCCACGACGATGCTGATCTCGACCAGGCTCGGCATGTAGGCGACGTACGGTTCGGACACGACGCCCCCGACGGCCGTCGTCGGGATGATCTGTCCGACGCTCACGAAGAGCAGCCGATCGACGAAGACGCCGACGAACACGAGCCCGGCGGCGATGCCGGTGCCGGCGACGGTGCGGGTGGCCGGCAGCGCGATCAGGACGAGCGGGACCACGAGACCAGCGAGGAACCGGACCCAGAACGGGATGGCCAGCGGCCCGCTGACGAGGGCCATCGTCGCGCCGTTGAGCGCGGCGTCGCCGCTCATCGAGCCGGCGATCAGCTGGCGGCCGAGCAAGACGAGCGAACCGACCAGTGCCACGGCCAGCAGGAGGCGGATCGCCGGGATGGCCAGCCGCCGCGCGCGTTCGAACCCGGCGAGCTCGAAGTGCACGACGACGGCGAACACGATCCCGAGGAGCGCCGAGCCGGCGAGCAGGGCGGTCATCAGCATCGCGATCGGCGTGAACGGGCCAGACCAGAACGCGCGGGCGAACAGCACCCCGAACACCGCACCCAGCGTCGCGGGGGCGAGCACGGCGGTGCAGGACGAGGCCAGGCACGCGTACCGATGGATGTGATCGTGACCGGTGAACATGCTCCAGACTTCGACGAGCAGGAACACCAGGTACACGGCGTAGAAGGCGCCCATCCACCACATAGGCGACGAGAGCGACGGGTTGAAGACCGCGCCGAAGACCATCCGCACCGGATAGTGGAGATCAAGGGCGATGATCCCGAACGCGGTGGTGAGCGACAGGACCGCCAGGATCGCATGGCGCTTTTCGAGGGGCCGGAACATGTCGATCCCGAACACAGTGCCCAGCGACGAACCCAGGCACAGGCCGCTGGTCGTGATGGCGAAGAAGACGTAGGCGGCGATCAGGATCCCCCACTCGAAGGACGGCGTCGTGCCGAAGACCTCCGTGCCGGGCGCGATCGTGAACGCCGCGCCGATGCCGCCGAGGGCCATGAGGACCAGGAGGAGGCCGTACCAGGCCTTCAGAGCGCGCGGCGTGCGCGCGACCTCGGCCCGCGCGACCCGATAGGCCACCCGTGGGCTGAGGATCAGTTCGCGTCCCGCGACCGTGACCGTCATGCGTCGCCCGCGCGCTCGAGACCGATGTAGTGGACACGCGGGTTTGTGCCGAGCCCTGCCTTGAGGACCATGGTGGGCTTCTCGCGCAGCGCGACGCTGACCGGGCTTGCCGGATCGTTCAGGTCGCCGAAGGACCGCGCGCCCACCGGGCACGCCTCGACGCACGCTGGCTTCCGGCCGGTCGTGATCCGGTGGTAGCAGAACGTGCACTTGTCGGCGACGCCGGCGATGCCTTGCGGGGTGTCGCCGCCAGCCGGCACGATGTAGCGCGCGCCGTACGGGCAGGCCACCACGCAATAGCCACAGCCGATGCAGCGGTCTGCATCGACGAGGATCACGCCGTCGGGCGTGCGGTACGTGGCCCCGACCGGACAGACCGCGGTGCACGGCGAGTTCTCGCATTGCATGCACAGGCGCGGGACGAAGCGCGCGTCCGTGACGGATGAGCCCCCGATCGCGGCCGAGGCGACGCCGGGCGCGAAGCCGTTGATCCCGCCATCACGCGACTCGACGACGACCGTGCCGTCGGTGGTGGTCGTCCGTCGCTCGACCCAGGTCCGTGAATACTCGGGGTCCTTCGGGACGTTGTTCTCGTCCTTGCAGGCGACGACGCACAGTCCGCAGCCGATGCACGTGTTCGTGTCGATGACGAAGCCCCAGCGATGGGCGCTCGGGTCGTAGCGAGCCATGATCGGCTCGGCGTTCTCGGTCACTGCCGTGTCGCCGAGCGTCGTCAGCCAGCGGAAGACCACGCTCGATCCGGCCAGGCATGGCAGGGCGACCACGCCGAGGGTGAGGACCGCTCGGCGTGACATCTGCCTGACGGCGAGCGGGTCGGGTCGCTCCTGGTCCTCGGGCTCGATCACGTCCATCGCTCAGGTCTTTCCGTCGGCGGCCGGGCCGTGACAGGACAGGCAGATCGAGTCGGGCACCATCTCGTGCCCCGCCGGGACGCTCTTGAGGCCATCGGGCGCGTGACAGGTCGTGCACTCGGGCAGGTTCGCCAGCGGGTGGCTCACGGTCGGCGGCCGGACGGCCACCACCGAATGCGGACCGTGGCAGCGCAGGCACGCCCCACCGGCATAGTGCGCGGCCGGATCCACCTGCGGGAACGACACGGGACGCCCCGCGGTGACCGCATGACACGTGACGCAGACGGCGCTCGTCGGCTCCGCGAGGACGGCCGCCTTCGCCGCCGCCGTGCTGCTCGAGTGCGCAGCCCCCGGGCCATGACAGTCCTCGCACGAGACGCTGACGTGGATGCTCGCATCGCGAGCACCGGCCTCGAGTGCATGACAGGACGTGCAGACCGTCTGCCCGGCGAACCGCGGGGTCAGCGCCGCCCAGATATGAGCGTTGGGTACGTTCCTGACGGACCCGTACTGGCCGTAGAACCCCGCGACAACGGACGCGGCCGTGCCCAATGCCACCGAGACGACGACCACCACGATGCCGACCTTCAGAGCCGGTCGCACCGCGCGGCTGACTCGCGCCCGGTCGATACGGGGCAGGACGAAACGCGGCCCGCGATCCGGCGGCTGCGCGTCGTCGCCCGTGGCCGGCTCGTCGCCGTCGCCCACTGGCCCCGGCACGAGCGCTGGCTCAACCATCAGTGGCGCGATGTGCGTTCCGATGACCGAGGCCGTACATCGTGGCCGCCGGGGTCAACGTGAAGATCACGATCACCACGATGAACGCGATCAGGGTCGCCCCGCTCCCGAGGGAGAACAGGATCGCGTGGAGCAGGAAGAACGTGACCGCGAACTCGATCGCCATGATCACAGCCGTCAACCCCAGCCACGTCGCCACGCTCGCACTCCGGCCACCGACGCGCGCCAGCCGCAGGGTGAAGGCGAAGAACAGGGTCCACAGCAGCAGGACTGCCAGTACGACTGCGTCCATCTGTCCCTACCTCGCTCGTGGATCGGCGGACCGCTCGATCTCGCCAAGGTCGGTTTGATGGAGGCGCGACGTCATGGGCCATCCGGCGCGAAAGGGCGGGCCATCCGGCGCGAAACGCGCGCCGGGCCGGATCAGCGGGGCGTGCAGGTCCTGCTCCCACGGACCGTGGCCGCCGCTGTCGCTGCGACCGTCTATCGTCAGCGCGTGCTGCCCCCCGAACCGACGGACGACGACATCGAGCAGCTGGTCGTCGATGCCCTCGAGCGACTTCCCTCCCCGTTCCGCGACCAGCTCGGCAGCGTGGCGATCGTGATCGAGGAGGAGGCGACCCCGGAGCAGCTGGCCCTCGTCGGGGCGCACGGGCTGTACGGCCTCTACCAGGGGGTCCCGAGGACGCGCTGGTCGGCCGACGCGGCCCCGACGCCGAGCAAGATCACGATCTTCCGGACCCCGCTGGTCCGCGCGAACCCGACGCCGGAGCGCCTGGCCGGGGCGGTCGCGGAAACCGTCTACCACGAGATCGCCCACCACTTCGGGATCAGCGACGAGCGACTCCACGAGCTGAAACGCGGCGAACCCTAATTGGGCGGTCTTCCGCTCGAGCCACCGATCCGGTCCCTGACGACGGGGAGGATCCGGTCCACCCAGCGCGCGTACTGCAAGCCGCTCGGATGGAGACCGTCGTAGGCGACCAGCCGACGGTCGAGAGCCGCCTCGAGCGACAGGTCCAGGATGTCCACGAAGGGGATCCCCCGCGCCGTGGCCAGGCCCTCCATCGTCGCGTTGACGGCGACGATGGCCTGGTGCTGCGAACCTGGTTCGCCGAAGTCCGCGCCGGCCGGGGTCACCGTGTAGTCGGGCGTCGCGATGGTGACGATGTGGCGGGCGTCCACGAGGGCAAGGAGCCGGTCCAGGATCGTCCCGACGTTCGCCGCGTAGGACGCCGATGGGACGCGCCGGACGACGTCGTTCACCCCGACAAGCAGCGACAGGTACTCGGGTTCGAGGCTCGCGACGGCCGGCAGCTCGATGCGGATGACGTCGGCCGAGGCGTAGCCGTTGACCGCGAGGTTCGCGACGAGTTCGAGCGTCGGCTCGGCAGGACCGAGTGCCCGGACCAGCTGGTCGGGCCAGCGCTCGGCCGGCCTGACGGATGTCCCGATCGTGTACGAATCCCCGAGCGCGACGTAGCGCACGTGTCAGACCCGGCCCTGCAGCGCCTCGAGCCCGCGCAGCACGGCCCCGATCGCCGGCAGGACGATCACCGGGGCGTCGTGACCAGGGTCGCGATCGAGGGCGATCGGGATGGCGGCCACGGACGGAAGCGTATCGCAGCGTCCCCACGAGACGGCGAGAGCCGCGCGCCGCACCGTTTGCCGCCCGACGCGCCGGTCGGTAGGATGTGCGCCGGCGGTCGGCCGATGAGTGCTGACCGTCCCCCCGCCGAAGCTGTATCCATGGTCCGCAGACCGTCATGGACGAATCCGGTGCTGCACCTGGAGGAGGATACTTGCGCATGCGCCGTTCCGGACTAGCCCTGTTCTTGGGGCTGTCCTTCGCGGTCGCCGCCTGTGGCAACGGTGGTGCGAGCAACGCGCCGTCGACTGCCGCGTCGGCCGCCCCCTCGACGGCCGCATCGACCGACCCGTCAGTCGCCCCGTCGGGCTCGGCAGCAGCGTCGGCCTCGGCGGCCCATTCGGACCTCCTGATCGGCGTCGTCACCGACGTCGGCACCGTCAACGACAAGAACGTCAACGAGTACACGTATGTCGGCGCGCAGAAGGGTGCCGCGGCCATCGGGGCCGATCCGCCCCCGGTCGTGTCGCCGAACTCTGATGCCGAATACGCGCCGTTCATCCAGGCGTTGGTGGACCAGCACTTCGACATCATCGTGGCGACCGGCGTCAACCTGGTACCCGCGACGGCCGCCGCCGCCAAGGCAAACCCGAAGATCTGGTTCGTCGGCGTCGACCAGGCCCCGTGCATCAACGCCAACGGCGACTACGATCCGACCTCCACGGACTGCTCCGGCGACATCTCCAAGGTGCTCCCGAACTACATCGCGATCAACTACGCCGAGGACCAGGCCGGCTACCTCGCGGGCATCGTCGCCGCGAAAGCCACCAAGTCCAACATCATCGGCGCCATCGGCGGCGTCTCCCTGTGCGGGCCGTGCGTGCGCTACATGCAGGGCTTCGCGCTGGGCGCCAAGTCGGTCAACCCGGACGTCAAGGTCAAGACCTCGTTCGTGTCCCCCAGCGACTTCGGGGTCGGCTTCGCTGATCAGGCGGCCGGCAAGACGTTCGCGACCCAGTTCATCACCCAGAACGTCGGGATCGACGTGCTGTTCCAGGTCGCCAGCCTCACCGGCAGGGGCGGCCTCACCGGCGACGGCATCATCGACGCCGCGTGTGCGGCAGGGATCGACGTCATCGGCGTGGACGTCGACCAGCACGAGTCGTATCCCGCGTCGCAGTCGTGCATCCTGACCAGCGCCGAGAACCATTTCGCGGTCTCGGTCTCCGACGCGATCGTCGCGATCTCGAGCGGCACGGCCAAGGCCGGCATCACGACCTACGACGCGACGAATGACGGGATCGGCGTGTCGTCCTACTACGATGCGGCAAGCAAGCTTCCGGCCGACATCGGGACGACGATCGATGCCGCTATCGCGGGCATGAAGGCAGGCTCGGTCACCTCATGCCCACCGGCACCCGAATGCGGGAAGACCCCGGCGCCGAAGATCGGCGACTGAGACCGAGCCCACCCTCGAGCTCGTGCCGGAACGAGGTCTCGATCGTGGACGAATCCCCGGGCGCGACGTAGCGCACGCGGTCAGACCCGGACCCGGAGCGCCTCGAGCCCGCGCAGCACGAAGGTCGGCTTCCAGCGCGGCGGCTCGACCAGCTCGAGGCGCGGCACGCGCCGGAGCAGCGTCGCGAAGCGCGATCCCGAGCTCGAGCTTGGCGAGCGGCGCGCCGAGGCAGTAGTGGATCCCGGCGCCGAACGCGAGCGAGGGGTTCGGGTCCCGGCCAAGGTCGAGCTCGTCGGGCCGCTCGAACACGGCGGGGTCGCGGTTCGCGGACCCGAACAGCAGCGCGACCTCTGCGCCGCGCGGCAGCACCACGCCGGCGACCTCGACCGGTTCGAGGACCCAGCGCTCGAACAGCGTGGACGGCGTGTCGAAGCGCAGGAGCTCCTCGATGGCGCTCCCCACGAGGCCCGGCTCGTCGCGCAACCGCGCGAGCGCACCGGGATGTCGCAGGAGCGACCACCAGCCATTCCCGGCGCCGTTGACCGAGGCCTCGTGGCCGGCATTGAGGAGCAGGACGCAGGTGGCGATCAGCTCTGTCTCGGTCAGCGTGTCGCCGTCGTCGACGACCGCCGCCAGCGCGCTGATCAGGTCGTCGCCGGGGTGCCGCCGGCGGTCCGCGAGCAGGTCCCGCAGATAGGCCCCGAACTCGATGCTGGCGGCGACCGCCCTGCGTGCCGACTCCTCGCTCGGATCGATCTCGTACATCAGGCAGAAGTCGGCCGACCACGGGCGCAGGAGGCCGCGATCGGCGGCCGGCACGCCGAGCAGCTCGGCGATCACCGTGACCGGCAGCGGCTCGACATAGTCGGCGATGAGGTCGACCTCGCCCGCCCCGCCGAAATCGTCGATCAGCCCGTCGACGATCGCCTCGATCCGCCCGCGCATCGCCTCGACGGTCCGCGGCGTGAACGCGCGGAGCACGAGCCGGCGGAGCCGCGTGTGGTCGGGCGGCTCGAGGTCGAGCATCCCGGCGTCGTTGAGCTCGTGGAACGGCGCGTGCCAGTCGGGCGGCTCGGGCCGGCCGAACTCGGCGTGGGTCGCCTGGTGCAGGTAGGTCCGACCCAGACGCCGGTCGCGCAGCAGGCGGTTGACGTCGGCGTGGCGGGAGACGAGCCACTGGTCCGTGTCCGGGTTCCAGAGGATCGGATGGTCGTCCCGAAGGCGGCGGTAGACGGGGTACGGATCCGCGATGAACGCGGGATCGGCCGGGTCGAACCCCAGCTCGCGCGGGGTGACGGTCGTGCCGGCTCCCTCCCGCCGCGCGGCCGTCATCCGAACGATCCGACCGCGTCGACCACGACGTCGATCAGCCGGCCGCGGTCGATCTCGAGCCCGACCGTCGCGTTGACCGGCCGCCCGGTCAGGCCCTCGCGGTCGGCGACCGTCCGGCCGCGCGTGTGGATGCCGGCCGTCTCGACGTCGATGCGCAACGGCTTCGAGCGGACGAGATCCGGATCCGCGAGCCACGCGACCGCGACCGCGTCGTGGATCGGCGGCCCGGCCCAGCCGTAGCGGTCGCGGTGATGGATCGCGAAGAAGCGCATCAGGTCGGCGAAGACCCGGCCCGGCGTGGTCCCGAGCCCTTCCAGACGGGCGACGTCCGCCGGCAGCACGAGCGCCTGGTGGGTGACGTCGAGACCGGCCATCCGGATCGGGATCCCGGACTCGAACACGATGGCGGCGGCCTCCGGGTCGGCCCAGATGTTGAATTCGGCGGCGGCGGTCGTGTTCCCTTCGCCGAGCGAGCCGCCCATCAACGAGATCCCCGCGATCCGGTCGCGCAGCCCCGGCACCGCGCGGAGGAGCAGCGCGAGATTGGTCAGCGGACCCGTGGCGACCAGGGTGACCGGATCGGCGGCCGCGCGGAGCAGCGCGCTCACCAGCTCCAGCGCGCCGACCTCGACCGGGCCGACAGCCGGCTCCGGAAGGTCCGCGCCATCGAGCCCGGACTCGCCGTGGACCTCGACGGGGACCCACGGCTCGCGCACGATCGGACGCTCCGCACCGGCGGCGACCGGCACGTCCGTCCGGCCGAGGAGGGTCAGCACGCGGAGCGCGTTCCGGGTCGTCCGGTCGAGCGGGGCGTTGCCGGCGACCGTCGTGATCGCCAGCAGCCGAAGCTCCGGCCTGGCCAGCGCCAGGACGATCGCCAGGGCGTCGTCATGACCCGGGTCGCAGTCGAGGATGATCGGGAGGGCGGCCACGGACCGAAGGGTATCGCAGCGCACCCACGAGGCGGCGGGGGCCGCGTGCGGGGCGGCTTGCCGCCCGACGCCCGCGGTCGCTAGGATGTGCGCCAGCGGTCGGCCGGGAGGGTCGACTGTCCCCCGACCGAAGGCGATCCCTGGTCAGCAGACCGTCGTGGACGAATTCGGTCCTGGACCTGGAGGAGGACACATGCGCATCCGTAGCACCGGACTGGCCCTATTCGCGGGGCTGTCCATCTTCGTCGCGGCCTGTAGCAGCAACGGTGCCAGCACGGCTCCGTCCGCCGCCGCGACAGCCGCTCCCCCGACGGCCGCCCCATCTGTCGCGGCATCGGTCCCCGCGTCCGTGGCCCCATCGGCCGCGCACTCGAACCTCAAGATCGGCGTCGTCACCGACATCGGGACGCTCGACGACAAGAACTACAACGAGTACACGTACAAGGGCGTCACCGCCGCTGCCGCCGCGATCGGTGCGGATCCGCCCCCGGCCGTCGTCCCGAAGGACCAGACCCAGTACACGCCGCTCATCCAGGCCTTCATCGACCAGAAGTTCAACATGATCGTGACGGTCGGCTTCAACAACGCGGGCGCCACGGGCGTCGCGGCGGTCAAGAACCCGACCGTCCAGTTCATCGGCGTCGACCAGGGACCGATCTGCCTCAAGGCTGACGGGACGGCGGACTTCACGTTCCCCTGCCCGACCGATTCCAAGACCGTGGCGCCGAACTACATCTCGATCGACTTCCAGGAGGACCAGGCCGGCTACCTCGCCGGGATCGTCGCCGCCTCCGTCAGCAAGAGCGGGACGATCGGCGCCATCGGTGGAACGACCCTCTGCGCCCCGTGCGTTCGCTACATCCAGGGTTACGCGCTCGGCGCGAAGTCGATCAACCCGTCGGTCGTCGTCAAGACGGCATATGTCACCAACGACTTCTCGGACAAGGCGTTCAACGACCCGGTCGGTGGCAAGAAGTTCGCGCAGTCGTTCATCACCACCAACAAGGTGGACGTGCTCTTCCAGGTGGCCGGCAAGACCGGCAATGGCGTCCTCGACGCCGCCTGTGATGCCAACATCTACGGCGTCGGTGTGGACGTCGACCAGGCGCTGTCGTACCCGAATGCCGCCAAATGCATCGTGACCAGCGCCGAGAAGCACCTCCAGCTCGCCACCGGGACGATCATCCAGGAGCTCGCGGCTGGCCAGAAGCTCGCCGGCGACGTGCTCTTCAACGCGAAGACCCAGGGCATCGGCAACTCGCCGGGCCATGACCTCGCCGCGTTGATCACTCCGGACATCCAGACCAAGCTCGACACGGCGATGGCGGCGATGGTCGCCGGCACGCTCGTGACCTGCCCGGCGACGGGCTGCGGCGTCTACTCCAAGTAGCGCTCGAGAACCAGGCACAGATCGAACGGGCCGGCCGATCCTCGGTCGGCCCGTTCCACATCAACCGCTCCGAGGGTCGCAGCGCCGATGACCAGCCCGGACGACGCGGTTCGAGCCCCCGCTCTCGAGATGCGCGGCATCACGAAGCGCTATCCGGGCGTGGTCGCGAACGACTCGATCGACCTCGACGTCAAGCCCGGTGAGATCCACGCCCTGCTCGGCGAGAACGGCGCCGGCAAGACGACCCTGATGAACATCCTGTACGGCCTTGCCCGGCCGGACGAGGGGGAGATCCTGCTCGACGGCGAACCGGTCCACATCGCCGGTCCGTCGGACGCGATCGCTCGCGGGATCAACATGGTCCACCAGCACTTCATGCTGGTCCCGGTCTTCACCGTCGCCGAGAACATCCTCCTCGGCGACGAGACGATGGCCAACCCGGTCTTCCTCGACCGAAAGGAATCGCGCCGCCGGATCCGGGAGCTCGGCGAACGCTTCGGCTTCGAGATCGATCCCGACGCCAAGGTCGGCTCGTTGTCCGTCGGCTGGCAGCAGCGGGTCGAGATCCTCAAGGCCCTCTACCGCGATGCGCGAATCCTCGTGCTCGACGAGCCGACCGCGGTCCTGACACCGCAGGAGACCGAGGAGATCTTCCAGGTCCTGCGCCGGCTGGCGGCCCAGGGTCACAGCATCCTGTTCATCAGCCACAAGCTCTACGAAGTCCTCGAGATCGCGGACCGGATCACGGTCATCCGGCGGGGCAAGGTGGTCGGCGAGCGCATCCCGTCCGAGACGAACGAGGACGATCTCGCCGAACTCATGGTCGGGCGGGCCGTCGAGCTGACGGTCGACCGGGGCACATCGCATCCCGCGGCCCCGGTCCTGAAGGTGACCGGTCTGCAGGTCTCGGACGACCGTGGCAACCCGGCTGTCCGTGGCGTCGACCTCGAGGTCCGCGCGGGCGAGATCCTCGGGATCGCCGGCGTCGCGGGCAACGGGCAGGACGAGCTCGTCGAGGCGATCATCGGGCTGCGCAAGGTCGCAAGCGGCCGGATCGAGCTGTCCGGCGACGACGTGACGGCGGACAGCCCGCGGGCGATGAACGAGGCGGGGGTCGCCTACGTGCCGGCCGATCGCCACCGGTTCGGCCTGGTCCTGCCGTTCTCCCTGGCGGACAACATGGTCCTGACGAGCTACTACCGCGAACCGTTCGCGCACGGCGTCCTGCGCGACTTCCCGGCCATCGAGAAATCGGCCGCCGAGGGCATCGCGAGGTACGACGTCCGCGCCCCATCGTCCCAGCGTCTCGGCCGGGACGCTGTCCGGCGGGAACCAGCAGAAGCTGGTCGTCGCGCGCGAATTCGATCGCGCGCTGAAGCTGCTCATCCTCGATCAGCCGACGCGCGGTCTCGACGTCGGCAGCATCGAGTTCATCCATCGGCAGGCGCTCCGGATGCGGGACGAAGGCACCGCCATCCTGCTCGTGTCCGCCGAGCTCGACGAGGTCCTCGAGATGTCCGACCGGATCGCCGTCATGTATCGGGGTGGCATCGTCGAAACTGTCGATGGCCGGACCGCGGACAAGAACGAGGTCGGTCTCCTGATGGCGCGGGGGAAGGAGACCCGCGCCCCCGCCGAGGCGCCGGGCGTCGCCGGGGTCGGCGCATGACCTCGCCCGTCCGTCGCGCCCGCGCCGCGCAGTCTGACGGCGCGCATCTGGGGTGTCGCCGGCCTGCCCCTCGTATCGATCGTGCTCGGCCTGGCCGCCGGTGCGATCGTCATCCTCGGGTCGGAGCTCCTGCTGCCGGATCACAAGTTCGACTGGCTGCTGCCGGTCACGGCCTATGTCGCGCTCATCAGGGGATCGGTCGGCAGCCCCAGCGCCATCGTCAACACGCTGGTCGAGACGGTCCCCCTCGTCCTCGCCGGGCTGTCCGTCGCTCTCGGCTTCAAGGCGGGCCTCTTCAACATCGGTGCGGGGGGCCAGTTCCTCATCGGCGCCTTGGGCGCGGTCGTCGTCGGGGTGGCGGTCGCCGACCAGCCTCCCATCATCGCGATCCCGCTCGCGGTCACGGCCGGGCTCATCGCCGGAGGCTTCTATGGCTTCATCCCAGGCATCCTCAAGGCCGTCTCGGGTGCCCACGAGGTCGTGACGACGATCATGCTCAACTACGTCGCCTTGTCGATCCTGGCCTGGGCCGTCAGCGGACCGCTCAAGGTGCCGGGCTCACCGTCGCCGATCACCCACGACGTGGGCAATGCCGCGTTCCCGATCCTGATCGGCGCCAACGGCCATCTCGGCATCCTGATCGCGCTGGCCATGGTCTTCGCCGTCCGGTGGCTGCTCCAGCGGACGACCCTCGGGTTCGAGATCCGGACCGTGGGCGCGAACCCAGACGCCGCCCGCTACGCCGGGATGCGCCCCAAGCGGCTGATCGTCCTCACGATGTCGATGTGCGGCGCTTTGGCGGGGCTCGCGGGGACGTGCATCGTCCTCGGTGTCAATCACTCGATGACGAGCTCGTTCGGGACGTCGGTCGGCTTCGACGCGATCGCGGTCGCCCTGCTGGCCCGCTCCAACCCGATCGGCATCATCTTCTCCGGGTTGCTCTTCGGTGCGATGCGGGCCGGCGCGGGCCTCATGCAGATCGACGCCTCGATCCCGCCCGAGCTGATCGACGTCATCCAGGCGATGATCCTGCTCTTCCTGGTGATCGGCCCGGTCCTGACCCGCCTCTTCCGGCTCCGGGGCGTGAGCGGCAACCTCGGCGCGACCGAGACGATCACCCGCTCGTATGGGCGTGAGGCGGTCTCCTGATGGACCAGGTGATCAGCGCGCTGTACGCGATCCCGGTCCTCGGCTTCGTCTTCCAGTTCGCGGGCTATCTCATCGAGGTGCTCCCGCAGAACGCCCCGATCATCCTCCAGTCGGCGACGCCGATCGTCCTGGCCGCCCTGTGTGGCGTCATGTGCGAGCGGTCGGGCGTCGTGAACATCGGCATCGAGGGGATGATGCTGACGGCCGCCTTCGTCGGCTGGATCGTGGGCGTCGTGCTCGCGCCCCTGCTGCCCGCGGATCCGTCGCCCTTCTTCGGGGTGACGCCGGCCCTGCTGATCGCGTTCGTCCTCGCGGTGCTATCGGCGGTCGTGGTCGCCCTGCTGCACGCCTGGCTTTCGATCTCGGTGCGCGCCGACCAGATCATCAGCGGCACGATCATCAACATCCTGGCGGCGGGGCTGACGGCCTATCTCTACACGATCGTGTCGAAGGGCTCGCCGGAAAGCGCCGGGTACTTCCCGGCCTTCGTGCCACCGACGCAGCTGACGGACCTGCCGGTCATCGGCTGGATCCTGGCCATGTTCCTGAACCAGGGCCCGATCGCGATCTCGGTGATCGTGATCGTGATCGGGTTCCAGATCTGGCTGTTCCGGTCCCGCTGGGGACTCCGGTCACGCGCCGTCGGCGAGCACCCGAAGGCCGCCGAGACCGTCGGCATCGACGTCATCCGGGTTCGCTACCGGAACGTCCTGTACGGCGGCGTGCTCGCCGGCCTGGCCGGTGCCTACCTGTCGATGGAGGCCAGCAACTCGTTCCAGGCCGGGATGACCGGCGGCCGCGGGTTCATCGGCCTGGCCGCGATGATCGTCGGGCGGTGGACGCCCGTCGGGGCCTTCGGGGCCGCGTTGCTTTTCTCGTCCTCGCAGGCGCTCGGCCAGATCATCAAGTTCGCCCCGCCGACCGGTCAGCTCGGGGACGGCCTGCTCTCGATCCCCGGCCAGTTCTACGACGCGCTGCCCTATCTGGTCACGATCGTCGTCCTGGCCGGGTTCGTCGGGCGGAGCATCCCGCCGGCGGCCGACGGCCAGCCGTACGAGCGCGAGGCCGCGACCTGACGCGCGAGGAGCGCGATCGTGCGGCCGCCTACCTCGATCTCGTCGAGGGCCGCGGGCCCGTCCCGGTCCTCGACGACGCGGGCATCGAACGGGCACTCCGGGCGACCAGGCGGATCGCGGTCGTCGGGGCATCCTCGAACCCCGGCCGGCCCTCGTTCGCGGTCTTCAGCCATCTCCTGGCCGAGGGCTTCGACTGCGTCCCGGTCAACCCGAACGAGCGCGAGGTCCAGGGCGTGCCCGCCTTCGCGACCGTCACCGAAGCGGTCGCCGCCACCGGCCCGGTCGACATGGTCGACGTCTTCCGGCGGCAGTGAGCTCTGCCTGCCACACGCCCGGGAGGCGGTCGACGTCGGCGCCCGCTGGCTGTGGCTCCAGCTCGGCATCGTGGCCTGGGACGCCGCCGTCGTCGCCCACGCGGGCGGACTCGAGGTCGTGATGGATCGCTGCACCAGCATCGAGTGGCGGCGGATCGGCGGACGGGGGGCGTCCGACCGCGTCAGTGGATGAGGAAGCCGATGAAGACGAGCACGACCCCGACGACCGCGATCGCGGCGCCGATCCGGGCCTGGCGCTGGAGGATGGCCATCGCGACCGAGGCGCCGGTCTTGCTGTCGTCGCGGATGCCGCCCCGCCACGCCCCGTAGCGAGCGACGTTGGCGTCCTGGGCCTTGAGCGCCTGGTAGCGCGCCCAGGGGCCTCGTGGCCCGCGTGTAGCCGATGGCGATCAGGGCGACCCCGCCCAGCCACAGCACGATGTTCAACGGCCCCACCCGCTCAGCCCTCCTTCGTCGGTTCCGCCTCGAGTCGCTCGCGGACGGCGGCCCCGACGAGCGCCGCGTTCGCCTGGCCGCGGGTCGCCTTCATGACCTGCCCGACCAGGAAGCCGACCGCCTGCGCCTTCCCGGCCCGATAGTCGGCGACCGCCGCCGGGTTGGCCGCGAGGACCGCGTCCACGGCCGCCGCCACCTGTCCGCCGTCGGTGATCTGGCGGAAGCCGCGCGCCTCGATGATCGCCGCCGCTGGTTCGCCGGACGCGGCATGGACCTCGAGGACCTCGCGACCCTGGGCGCGCGAGATCGACCCGGCGACGACCGCTCCGACGATCGCCCCGAGCTCTGCGGGCGCGACCCTGACCGGCCCGGCCGCGGCGTTGCGCAGGCGGAGGTACTCGCCGGTCACCCAGTTGGCGACCGGCTTCGCCTCGAGTGACGGCGCCGCGGCCAGGGTCGCCTCGAACAACGTCGTGGCGTCCGGGTCGGCGACGAGCACCGCGGCGTCGTACGCCGACAGCCCGAGCGCGTCGCGATACCTGGCGCGACGGGTGGCCGGCAGTTCGGGGAGCCTGGCGCGGACGTCGCGCAACCACGCCTCGTCGAGGTGGAGCGGTGGGAGGTCCGGCTCCGGGAAGTAGCGGTAGTCGTCGGATGTCTCCTTGACCCGCATCCGATACGTCTCGCCGCGCTCATCCGACCAGCCGCGGGTCTCCTGCGGCAGCGCCCCGCCGGCGTCGAGGATCGCGGCCTGGCGCTCGATCTCGAAGGCGATGGCGCGCTCGACCGCGCGGAACGAGTTCATGTTCTTGACCTCGACCCGCGTCCCGAACGGCTCGGTCCCGCGTGGGCGGAGCGAGACGTTGGCCTCGACCCGGAGCTGGCCACGCTCCATGTCGGCATCCGACGCGCCGATCGTGCGGAGCAACAGCTGGAGCTCCTCGGCGTAGCGGCGCGCCTGCTCGGCGGTCCGGATGTCGGGCTCGGTGACGATCTCCATCAACGGCGCGCCCGACCGGTTGAAATCGACGAGGCTGACCTTGCGGCCGTCGGCGTCCGTGGCGTGGATGAGCTTGGCGGTGTCCTCCTCGAGGTGGGCCCGGGTGATGGTGACCGTGAACGGCCCGTCCGAAGTGTCGAAGGTGAGCCGGCCGAGCGAGGCCAGCGGCAGGTCGTACTGGCTGATCTGATAGCCCTTGGGCAGATCCGGGTAGAAGTAGTTCTTGCGGTCCCAGCGGGTCGCGGAGGGCGCGCCGGCCTCGATGGCCGCGCCGGTGGTGAGGACGTGCTCGACTGCCTGCCGGTTGATGGTCGGCAGCGCTCCCGGCAGGCCGAGACAGACCGGGCAGACCCGGGTGTTCGGTGGCGCGCCGTCATAGTCGGTCGAGCAGCCGCAGAACATCTTGGAGACCGTCCGCAGCTGGCTGTGGACCTCGATCCCGATGACCGCCTCGTACCGTTCGAGCGTCCGCATCGCGTGTCATGATCGCCGGCCCGTCCGGCCGCACCGTCGCTCCATCGTCCTAGTGTGGCATAGCGCCGAGACCCCCACGCCGGCACCGTCGACGCGCCGTGCGGGACCCGGTTCGCATGCGGCGCCGTCGCCGAAACGACACCCAACGAGCGTGAGAGCGCTCTCTTGACAAGCCCTGCTACTCTGCTGATTGAGCGTGAGAGCGCTCTCATGGAAGTCGGAGTTGACGTGGCTCAGCCCAGCGGTCGCACCCGGCGCACCAGCACCACCCTGGAGGAGGTCGCCCATCTCGCGGGCGTCTCCCGGGCGACGGTGTCGCGGGTGGTCAACGGGTCGCCGCGGGTCAGCCCCGATGTCAGGGTCGACGTCCAGGCCGCGATCGAACGTCTCGGCTATGTCCCCAACCGGGCCGCCCGCAGCCTGGTCACCCGCCGAAGCGATTCGATCGCGGTCGTCATCACGGAGCCCACCGGCCGGCTCTTCAGCGACCCGTTCTTCCCGCGCCTCCTGCGCGGGATCAGCTCCGAGCTGACCGCCCGCGATCGCCAGCTCATCCTCCTCATGCCCGACATCGATCGCCGACGAGACCCGGACCGCCGACTACCTGACGGCCGGTCACGTCGATGGCGCACTCCTGGTCAGCCTCCATGCCGACGACCCGCTCCCGGCTCGTCTGACCGCGGCCGGCATCCCGCTCGTCCTCGTCGGCCGGCCGCCCAAGGGGATCAAGGCGAGCTTCGTCGACGTCGACAACCGCCAGGGTGCGCAATCTGCGGTGGGGCACCTGATCGCCGGCGGCCGGAGGGTCGTGGCGACGATCGCCGGCCCACGAGACATGGCCGCAGGCGCCGACCGCCTGGCCGGTTACCGCGAGGCGTTGGCCGATGCCGGCATCGCCGTCGATCCGAGCCTCGAGATCATCGGGGACTTCACCCAGGAGAGCGGGGCTTCCGCGATGGGTCGGCTGCTGGACGCCCGACCCGATATCGACGCGGTCTTCGCCGCGTCCGACCTGATGGCCGCCGGTGCCATCGCCGTGCTGACCGCCGCGGGCCGCCGGGTCCCGGGCGACGTCGCGGTCGTCGGCTTCGACGACTCGCCCGTCGCCACGACCACGATGCCCCAGCTGACCAGCGTCCGACAACCGATCGAAGCGATGGGTCACGAGGCGGCCCGCCTGCTTGTCGATGCCGTCGAGGGCTCCGATCCCGTGCCCCGGCGCGTGATCCTGGCCACCGAACTGGTACGGCGCGCATCGAGCGCCGGGAGGCCTTCGCCCTGAGCCGGCCGGCAACCGGCGGACGCCGCGGGCCATCGGCCCCGGAGGTCCTGACCCCCAGCCCCCGTTGAGGTGGGAGATCGTTTGATCTCACTACGAGGAGGAGATACCAGGATGCAACAGTCTCGATCCAGGCCCCGCGCGTTCATGGTCCTGCTGGGCCTGATCGCCATCGTGGCCTCGGCATGCAGCGGAACGACCGCGTCGACCGCTCCCAGCACCGCGCCGACTGCCGCGCCGAGCACCGCAGTCGCGGCAACCGCGACACCGCCGCCGGCGATCACCCCGGTCCCCGTCGCTCCCGGACGCGCCCGGCCCGAACGGCGGCGTCGTCATCAGCTGGTTCGTCGGCCTCGGCGCCGGCGCCCAGCCGCAGCAGCTCCAGGCAGAGGCGACCTTCGTCGACGACTTCAACGCGTCGCAGAAGGAGGTCTACATCGCCCTCGAGATCCAGAACAACAACGTCGCCGCGCAGAAGCTCAAGACCCGCATCGCTGCCGGCGACGCGCCGGACATCATCGGGCCGGTCGGCGTCGAGGGCCTGAACCTCTTCCGCGACAATCTGCTCGACCTGGCGCCGCTCATCGCCAAGACCGGCTACAGCGTCCCCGGCGTCGACCCCAAGCTGGTCGACTTCTTCAAGCTCGGCGCGAACAACGCGACGATCGGCGTCCCGTACGCCGTCTACCCGTCGTACATGTACTTCAACAAGGACCTCTTCGACGAGGCCGGACTGCCCTACCCGCCGACCAAGGTCGGGGAGCTGTACCAGGGCAAGCCGTGGGACATGGACGCGGTCCGCGCCCTCGGCATGAAGCTGACCGTCGACACCGCAGGCAACGACGCGACCAGCGCGAAGTTCGATCCGACGAAGGTCGTCCAGTGGGGCTTCGACATGCAGTATGCCGACAACAGCCCGCTGGCCGAGACGTCGCTCTTCGGGGCGAGCTCATTCCTGGCCGCCGACGGCAAGTCCGCCCAGATCCCCGCGCAGGTCTCGACCGGGGAGAAGTGGTACAACGACGGCGTCTGGAAGGATCACTTCATCCCCAGCGCCGCCCAGATCAGCAGCGACCTGCTCGACAAGGGCAATGAGTTCGAGTCGGGCAACCTGGCGATGAACGAGTCGCACACGTGGTTCACGTGCTGCGTCTACCCGGCCGCGCCGGCCAAGCCGAAGATCAAGAACTTCGGCTTCGCCATCGCCCCGTGCGTACAACGGCGTGACCACGGCCAAGCTCCATGCCGACACCTTCAGCCTGCTCAATACGACCAAGCACCCGGACGAGGCCTTCAAGGCCCTGACCACGCTCGTCGCCTCGGCGCAGCTGCTGACCCTCTACGGCGGCATGCCGGCGAACCCCGCCCAGCAGGCCGCCTTCTTCAAGTCCGTTGACGCCAACTTCCCCGGTGTCAAGCTCGACTGGACCGTCCCGCAGGCCATGCTGGCCTTCCCGGACGTCCCCAACCATCAGTCGTGGGTCCCCAACTACGCCAAGTCCAAGGCCGCGTGGCAGAAGTTCCAGAACACGTACCGGACCACGTCCGGGCTTGACATCGACAAGGAGCTCGACACGTTGAAGACGACCCTCCAGGGCATCTTCGACGAGCCGGCGTCGTAGGCTAGTTCCTCCATCCCAGGCTCCCTCGGGACCCCCGGCCCGAGGGAGCCACCCTCCATCAGCAGTCGATCCGAGGCCATGACCCAGTCGACCGAGGCACTCGCCACTCCCTCCCCACGCATCGGCCGGAGCCGATGGAGGATGACACCCACCACCCGTGAGGCCGCCTGGGGCTACGTCTTCATCGGGCCGTGGCTGATCGGGCTCGCTGCTCTTCACCGCCGGTCCGATGATCGCCTCGATGGTCCTGTCGTTCACCAACTTCGACCTGCTCCACCCGGACAGCTGGAAGTTCATCGGGTTCGACAACTACGCCAGGATGGCGACCGATCCGAACGTCGCCCAGTCGGTCAAGGTGACATTCGAGTTCGCCGCGATCACCGTGCCGCTGACGATGCTCGCGAGCCTCGGCTTCGCGGTCCTGCTCAACAGCCAGCGCCTGTTCGGCCGGAACATCCTGCGGACCCTCGTCTACATGCCCATCCAGATCCCGCTGGTGGCCGGCACCCTCGTCTGGATCGGCTTCCTCAACCCGGGGACGGGCTGGATGAACGCGATCCTCGCCTTCTTCGGGATCCACCCGGGACCGGACTGGTTCAACAGCACGACCTGGATCTACCCCGCGCTGTCGCTGATCGGCCTGTGGGGGATCGGCAACTTCATGCTCATCAACATCGCCGGCCTCCAGTCGGTCCCGACCGAGATGTACGAGGCGGCGCGGATCGACGGCGCCGGGCCATGGACGCTCTTCCGTCGGATCACGATCCCGTTGATGTCGCCGGTCCTGCTCTACAACCTGGTCATCAGCCTGATCGTGACGTTCCAGTACTTCACCCAGGCGTACACGCTGACCAACGGCCGCGGCGACCCGGACAACGCCACGCTGTTCATCAACCTCGAGCTGTACCGCGAGGCGTTCGTCTTCAACAAGATGGGGTACGGCGCAGCAATCGCCTGGCTGCTGTTCGCCCTGGTCCTGGTCCTGACGATCGCCCTGTTCGGGTTCGCCCGGAAGCGGGTCTACTACGCGGGGACCGATCGATGACGACCGTCGCCGAGACGCGCGCCCGATCGTTCACCGATCGCAGCCCGATCGCCAGGGCCTATCGACGCTACCTGGGCAGGGCCTCGCTGTTCATGTTCGCGATGCTCCTCGTGAGCGCATTCCTGCTGCCCCTCGCCTATATGGTCACGACGGCCTTCCAGCAGCCGAGCCAGGCCTCCACGCCCGGGCGCGCCCATCTACCCGGCAGCGCCACAGACGGGCACCTACCAGGGCGAGGAATACCCGATCTACGAGGTCCCGATCAACGGGACGACCGAGAAGCTGATGCTGGTCACGAAGGGTCGCGAGCAAAGCACGTTCGTCGACCCGAACGACCCCTCTGCCACCCCGATCATCTGGGATGGCCACTGGCGGACGCTGACGCAGGCCTGGACCTTTGCGCCCGAGATCGCGAACTTCACGACCGCCTGGTCACAGCTCAACTTCCCACGGCTCCTGTTCAACACGGCCGCGATCGCGGTCCTGAGCACGATCGGCGCCGTGTCGTCCGGCATCGTCGTGGCATACGGTTTCGCGCGGTTCCGCTTCCCGTTCAAGAACATCCTGTTCATCGTCCTCATCGCCACGATCATCCTGCCGATCCAGGTCACCCTCCTGCCGCTCTACGTCATCTTCACCAAGATCGGCTGGAACGGGACCTGGCTGCCGCTCATCGTCCCGGCCTTCTTCGCCAACGCCTACAACGTGTTCCTGCTGCGGCAGTACTTCATGTCGCTCCCGCGCGACCTCGACGAGGCCGCGATGATCGACGGCGCCAGCCCGTTCCGGATCCTCCGCTCGATCATCGTGCCGCTGTCGGTCCCGGCCATCGTGGCGGTCAGCCTGTTCCACTTCTTCTTCGCCTGGAACGACTTCTTCCTGCCGCTCCTCTACCTCGGCAGCAAGCCCGACCTCCAGCCACTGTCGGTCGGGATCCAGCAGTACAACGCGCTGTACTCGACGCAGCCGACCCTGATCCAGGCGACCGCGCTGATGACGATGGCCGTGCCGGTCGTCGTCTTCTTCCTGGCCCAGCGGGCGTTCATGCGGGGCGTCGTCGTGACCGGCGTCGACAAGTAGGGGGACCGTGCGCTACGGATATTTCGACGACGACCGACGCGAATACGTCATCACCCGACCGGATACGCCACTGCCCTGGATCAACTACCTCGGCAGCGAGGACTACTTCGGGATCATCTCGAACACCGCAGGCGGCTATTCGTTCTATCGCGACGCGCGCCTGCGGCGGCTGACCCGCTACCGGTACAACAACGCCCCGCTCGACCTCGGCGGGCGCTACCTCTACCTCCGCGACGACGACACCGCGACGTACTGGAGCCCGAGCTGGCAGCCCACCCACGGCGACCTCGATGACTACGAGTGCCGCCATGGGATGGGCTACACGACGATCGCCTCACGGCGAGCCGGGATCCGTGCCGAGACCAGGTACTTCGTGCCGCCTCGGCGAGACCCTCGAGGTCTGGCGCACGCTGGTCACCAACGAGCGCCCGGACGCCGGCCCGGATCGTCGGTCTTCGGGACCGTCGAGTTCTGCCTGTGGGACGCCCAGGACGATGCGACGAACTTCCAGCGCAACTACTCGATCGGAGAGGTCGAGGTCGAGGACGGCGTCGTCTACCACACCACCGAGTACCGCGAGCGACGCGACCACTTCGCCTTCTTCGCCTGCTCGGACCCGGCCGCCGGCTTCGATACCTCGCGTGACGCGTTCCTGGGACCGTACCGGGGCTGGGACCGTCCGATCGCCGTCGAGCGTGGCGCCACGTCCGGGTCGATCGCCCACGGCTGGCAGCCCATCGGCGCCCACCAGGTCTCGCTCACGTTGGCGCCGGGCGAGACCCGCGAGGTGATCTTCGTGCTCGGTTATGCCGAGAACCCGAAGGACGCGAAGTTCGACCCGCCCGGCTCAGGCCGGCTCGACAAGCGCCGCGTCCGGCCGACGATCGCTCGCTACCTCGATCCGGCGACGGTCGCGGAGGCCTTCACCTCTCTCCGTCGGCGCTGGGACGATCTGCTGGGCTCGCTCCAGGTCGAGACCGGCGTCGAGCACCTCGACCGCATGGTCAACATCTGGAACGCGTACCAATGCATGGTCACGTTCAACCTGTCGCGCTCCGCATCACTGTTCGAGTCCGGGATCGGGCGTGGCAT
This sequence comes from uncultured Chloroflexia bacterium, assembly GCA_963742075.1. Lineage (GTDB taxonomy): Bacteria > Chloroflexota > Limnocylindria > Limnocylindrales > CSP1-4 > SPCO01. The sequence goes on from CAVUKR010000006.1 coordinate 64,248, forward strand.
GGGCTTCCGCGACTCGAACCAGGACCTCCTCGGGTTCGTCCACATGGTCCCCGGACGTGCCCGCGAGAGGATCCTCGACATCGCGGCGACCCAGCTGCCATCCGGTGGCGCCTATCACCAGTACCAGACGCTGACGAAGCGCGGCAACGATGCGATCGGGTCCGGGTTCAACGACGACCCCGCCTGGCTCGTGCTCGCCGTGGCGGCTTACGTGAAGGAGACCGGCGATCTGGCGATCCTCGACGAGCCGGTCCCGTACGACAACGCACCGGGCAGCGAGCGTCCGCTCGACGACCACCTGCGGCGCGCGCATCGACTACACGCTCGAGCGGCTCGGGCCGCACGACCTGCCGCTGATCGGCCGCGCCGACTGGAACGACTGCCTCAATCTCAACTGCTTCTCCGACACGCCCGGCGAATCGTTCCAGACGACCGAGAACCGCGAGGGCGGCGTGGCCGAGTCGGTCTTCATCGCCGGCCTGTTCGTGCTCGCCACGACCGAGCTGGCCGCGATCGCAGCTCGGCGCGGCGACGGCGTCGAAGACGAGCGTCTTCGGGGCGCCGGGCACCGGATGGTCGCGGCGGTCGACGCCCACGGCTGGGATGGCGACTGGTTCCGGCGGGCCTACGACTTCTTCGGCGAGCCCATCGGATCGGCCGCCAACGACGAGGGCCAGATCTTCATCGAGCCCCAGGGCATCTGCGTCATGGCCGGCATCGGGCTCGACGACGGCCGGGCGGACCGGGCGCTCACTGCCGTCCGCGCTCGGCTCGCGACCCCGCACGGGATCGTGCTGCAACAGCCGGCGTTCTCGGCCTACCAGCTCCGGCTCGGCGAGATCTCGACCTATCCGCCCGGGTACAAGGAGAATGCCGGCATCTTCTGTCACACCAACCCCTGGCTGATGATCGCCGAGGCGCTGGCGGGCAACCCGGACGGCGCCCTCGACTACTACCTCCGGATCAACCCGTCGGCCCGTGAATCGATCTCGGACGTCCATCGCTGCGAGCCGTACGTATACGCGCAGATGATCGCCGGTCCCGATGCCCCGACCCACGGCGAGGCCAAGAACTCGTGGCTGACCGGGACGGCCGCCTGGAACTACGTCGCGGCGACGCAGTGGATCGTCGGGATCCGGCCGGAGCTCGACGGGCTGCGCATCGATCCGCGCGTGCCGGCCGGCTGGGGCGACATCCGCGTGACCCGCCGGTTCAGGGGCGCCACCTACCGGATCGTCATCCACCCGCCGACCGACACCGCCCGCCGACCGGCCGGCGTGACACGCCTCGTCGTCGATGGACGAGCGGTCGAGGGGAACCTGGCGCCATTGCCGGCCGGACCGGACGCCGAGATCTCCGTCGAGGCGTTCCTCGGCGACCCGGACGGAGCCGCGGCGTGAGCTCGAGCGCCCGGATGACCGCCGGTGACGAGTGCTCCGGCACCGACTACCACGGACGCCCGACCGATCGCCTGGTCGGCGAGCACCTGTGGGTCGAGGTCCTCGCCGCGGCCGGCCCCAGGATCGTCCGGCTTGGCCAGACGGGGTCGACCCGGAACCTGCTGGCCGAGACCCCGGACAGCGGCTGGGAGACGCCCAACGGCCGGTACGAGCTGTTCGGCGGCCACCGCCTGTGGGTCGCGCCCGAGGACCCCGGCCGCGTCGAAGTCCCCGATTCCGACGGGCTCGCGGTCGAGACCCTCGCGGATGGTCTGCGGCTGTCGGGGTCCCCGGAACCCTCGACCGGGTGCGTCCGATCGATCGAGGTCCGGCTCGACCGGGCCCTGCCGTCGATGACGGTCCTGCATCGCCTGTACAACAGCGGCCCGCGCCCGCTCGAACTGGCCATCTGGCCGATCACCCAGCTCCCGCTCGGCGGCCTGGCCCTGCTGCCGCAGCGGCGGGCCCTCGCCGGGCACCAGGCGCGGCCGAACCGGAACCTCGTCCTATGGCCTTACTCCTCGTGGGACGATCCCCGCCTCCACGTCCTCGATGGGCTGGTGGCGGTCGATGCCGTCGCAGGCGCGGAGCTCAAGGTCGGCTGCCTCGCCGACAACGGCTGGGTCGCCTTCGTCCACGACGGGACCGCCCTCGTCCGCCGTTTCGAGCCCGAACCTGACGAGCCGCATCCGGATCTCGGGTGCAACGTCGAGGTCTATTGCGGCCCGTCCTATCTCGAGCTCGAGGTCCTCGGCCCGATCCGATCGGCTGCCACCCGGCGCGTCGACCACCCTGCTCGAGCGATGGGAGGTTCGACCCGTGCCGGCCGGCACCGCCACGCAGCTGAGGGACGCGCTGGCGCGGCCGATCGACGGTGCAGCGGCATGATGAGGCCAGCGACTTTCCCGCCCGGGTTCGTCTGGGGGGCGGCAACTTCCGCCTACCAGGTCGAGGGCGCGTGGCAGGCGGCCGGCAAGGGCGAGTCGATCTGGGATCGGTTCGCACACACCCCGGGCAGCATCATCGACGGGTCCACCGCCGACATCGCCTGCGACCAATACCACCGTTACCCTGAGGACGTCGCCCTTCTACGCGAGCTCGGTCTCGGCGCCTACCGCTTCAGCATCTCGTGGCCCAGGATCATCCCGGCCGCGGACGGGGCGGTCGAACGCGCGGGGCTCGACTACTACGACCGGCTGATCGACGAGCTGCTCGCGAACGGCATCACGCCCTACCCGACCCTCTTCCATTGGGACCTCCCGCAGTGGGTCCAGGACGCGGGTGGCTGGGCGGACCGCGCGGTGATCGGCCCGTTCTCCGACTACGCCGACACCGTCGTCCGCGCGCTCGGCGACCGGATCGGGACCTGGACGGTCCTCAACGAGCCGCAGATCTTCGTGTTCATGGGCCATGCCACCGGAGAACATGCGCCAGGCTTCCGCGATCCCGCCCTCGCGCTGCGTGCCAGCCACGTGGTCAACCTCGCCCACGCCGAGGCGCTCCGCGCGGTGCGCGCGGCGGCGCCGGGCGCATCGGTCGGGTCCGCCTTCAACATGGAGGCGGCCTACCCGGCCTCCGACGATCCGCGTGATGCCGAGGCCGCCGAGCGTCACCACGCCAGGGTGAACGCGTGGTTCCTCGACCCGCTCATCAACGGGCGGTACCCCGTCGCCTTCGACGACCAGGACGCGGCCCTGGCCGGGATGGACATCCGGCCGGGCGACATGGAGTCGATGGTCGCCTCGCTCGACTTCCTCGGGCTGAACGTCTATTCCCGTGCCATCCTCGCCCACGATCCTGTGGAGGGCCGATCCGGGACGCGCCGGGTCGATGGCCCCGGGCCTCGGACCTCGTTCGGCTGGGAGATCTGGCCCGCGTCGCTCCACCGGATCATCCGCCGCGTCGATCGGGACTACGGACATCCCATCCTCTACATCACCGAGAACGGGTGCGCGTCGCCGACCGGGCCCGGGTCCGACGGGTTCGTGCACGATGTGGACCGGGTGGATTACCTGGCCGGGCACGTCGGCCAGGTCGCGCGAGCGATCGACGACGGGTGCGACGTCCGCGGGTATTTCGCCTGGTCGCTCCTCGACAACTTCGAATGGGCGGCGGGCTACAGCCAGCGGTTCGGGATCGTCTGGGTCGACGTCGACGGCGACCGCCGGCGGGTCGTCAAGGACAGCGGGTGGTGGCTACGCGACCTCGTCGGCGGGAGCCGGCTGGAGTATGACGATGCCCTCGATTGACCGAGGATCGCCGACCCGTCACGGCGCTTCCCAGCCCGCGCGCCTCCGGTGGAGCGTGGTCGGTCCCATCGCATCCGTCGATGCCGGCGTGGCGATCCTCCACGCTCCCGCCGGCACTCCGTCAGGTCTGCGCGGGACGTTCGCCCCGGCGGCGTCCCGCGCACCTGGCGCGAGCCTCTCCGTTCGTGACGGGTGCCCGTCCCGGATCAGACCGGGGTTGCCGCCTCGTCCCTGACCCGCGCCACGAAGCGGCCGATCCGGCGCAACGCCTCCTCGAGCTTCTCGTACGAGGTCGCGTAGCACATCCGGACGTGGCCGGCGCCCGACGGCCCGAAGGCGCTGCCCGGCACGACCGCGACCCGCTCCTCGGTCAACAGGCGCTCGGCGAAGGTCTCGTCGTCGAGCCCCGTCGAGCCGATCCGCGGGAACGCGTAGAACGCGCCGCGCGGCTCGAACGTCTCGAGCCCGAGCGCGTTGAGCCCGTCGACCAGCAGGCGGCGGCGGCGGTCGTACTCGGTCACCATCCGCGCGACGTCGGCCTCACCCTCGAGGATCGCCGCGAGCGCCGCATCCTGGGCGGTCGTGGGCGCCGACATGATCCCGTACTGGTGGACCTTGACCACCCCCTCGAGGATCGCCGCGGGACCCGCCATGTAGCCCACCCGCCAGCCGGTCATCGCGTACGCCTTGGAGAACCCGCCCATCAGGATCGTCCGGTCGCGCATCCCGGGCAGCGCGCTCATCGCCCGATGGCGGTACGACCCGTAGGCGAGCCGGTCGTAGATCTCGTCGCTGTAGACGAGCAGGTCGTGCCGGACGGCGATCGCGGCAAGCGCATCCTGGACATCGTCGGGCAGGACGGCCCCCGTCGGGTTGCAGGGGTAGCCCAGGAAGAGTGCCTTGGTCCGTGGCGTGACCGCGGCCTCGACCAGCGCCGGGTCGAGCGCGAAGTCGTCCTCGAAGCGCGTGGCGACGTGCCGCACGACGCCGCCGGCGAAGACGACCGCCGGCACGTAGGACACGTACGACGGCTCGTGGAGGATGACCTCGTCACCGGGATCGCACGTGGCACGCAGCGCGAGGTCGACGGCCTCGGATGCGCCGACGGTGATGAGCAGCTCGTTGGCCGGGTCGTAGCGCACCCCGTAGCGCGTCTCGAGGTGCCTCGACACAGCCCGGCGCAGCTCGAGCGTCCCCCAGTTCGAGGTGTAGTGCGTGCGGCCCTCGCGCAGGCTCTCCACGCCGGCCTCGACGATCACTCGCGGCGTGTCGAAATCAGGCTCGCCCACGCCGAGGCTGATGACGTCGTCCATGGTCGCGATGATGTCGAAGAATCGGCGGATCCCCGACGGCGGCACGGACAGGACGCGCTGTGCCAGGGCGCGGTCGGCCAGCGGGGCGCGGGGGCTCGAGTCGAGATCGGTCGCCATCGTCGGCACAGCCTACGACATCGAGCCCCGGATGAGCCACCCGCGGTGGCCCGGGTGCGATGAACCTCAGGTCGCCGTGGCGACGACCTCGGTCAGGGTCGCCGGATCGGCGGTGCGGCCGTTCGACTTCGGACGCGGCGTCCCGATCGCCTTGGGGGTCGGAGCCGGCGGGGCGACCGCCGTGCGCATGGCCCGTTCGCGCAGCCCCAGCATCTGGCGCTGCATCATGACGAAGACCCCGAAGCCCATCACCGGCGCGACGACCCTGAAGGCCGGCCCGCCGACGCCGAAGCGCACGCGGACACGCTCGATGAGCCGGGTCCGGCCGCCCTCGAGCGGCTCGAGGACGAAGCTCCACGCCGCCGCGAAATCGGGCGGGGTCGTGCGCAGGATGGCGCTGGAGGCGGCAAGCCCGGTTGGGATGTCCGCACTGGCCGCCTTCGCGGCCTCGGCCTGACTGGCCACGATCGCCGTGTCGAGATAGAGCGTGAGGGCCTTGCCCGGCTCGAGGACGCGGACCTCGAAGCCACTGTCCGGGGCGGTCGGGACCACGTCACCGACCTTGATCTCCCCGAGACCCGGGACCAGATGCTCGGCGCTCTTGCCCCGCATGTCGAGCCGGTCGTAGCTGTACCAGCCGCCGCGGTCGAAGCCCATCTGCACCAGCCACGGCCAAACGGCCTCGGGCGGTGCGTCGATGGTGATCCCGCGGGTGTCGATGGCGGTCGGCGTCGGGACGAGCTCGTCACCCGGCAGCGACCTGGCCGCTTCCTCGGGGTCATGACCCCAGGTCCGCCACCAGCGGACCGCACGACCGATGCCGATGCCGGCGGCGGTCCCGATGACCGTTCCGGCGATCGCGATGCGCAGACGCATATGTCACCTCCTGGCCCCTATCGTGCCGCCCGGTCGGCCGGTCGGCGAGAGCCGACCGGCCTGAACCGCGGCCGCTCGACCGCTAGATCGCGGCAGCGCCCCGCCGGCCCGCCATGCGATCGGCCGGGGTCGGGACCGACGGATCGGCTGCGCTCGCGAGCTCGGCGGGCTCGAGGGTCCGCCATGGGGCATCGGCGGTGATCGCCTCGTAGCCGCGCGCCAGCCCGAACAGGGCGGCCTCGGACCAGGCCGCGCCGATGAGCTGGAGCCCGACCGGCAGCCCGTCGGACAGTCCGCACGGGATCGAGACGCCCGGCAGGCCGGCCATGTTGACCGGGAGGGTGCACGCGTCCGACAGGTACATCGAGACCGGGTCGGCGAGCCGGTCGCCGAGCCGGAACGCGACGGTCGGCGAGGTCGGCGCCACGAGGGCATCGAAGCCCTGTGCCCACAGCCCGTCGAAGTCGCCCTTGATGAGCGTCCGCACCTTCTGGGCCTTGAGGTAAAAGGCGTCGTAATACCCGGCAGACAGGGCGTATGTCCCGAGCATGATCCGGCGCTTGACCTCGGCGCCGAAGCCCGTCCCGCGGGTGGCCAGGTAGTTGGCCAGGACGTCGCCGTCGCCGAGCCGCGGGCCGTACCGGATCCCGTCGTACCGGGCGAGGTTCGCGGACGCCTCGGCCGGGGCCACGATGTAGTACGCGGCGAGGCCGTAGTCGGTGTGCGGGAGGCTGACCTCCTCGACGATCGCCCCGGCCGCCTCGAGCGTCGCCACGGCCTCGCGGACGCGGGCCTCGACTCCCGGCTCCATCCCCGCCACGAAGTACTCGCGCGGCAGCCCCAGGCGCTTGCCACGCAGCGTCGCGGCTGCCTCGTCGTCGTCGAACGGGAGCGCGGTCAGGGTCGCCGGGACGGGCTCCGGGGAGGAGGTCGAGTCGCGGTCGTCGCGCCCGGCCACCGCGTGCAGGAGCGTCGCCGCGTCCCGGGCATCGCGCGCGAACGGGCCGATCTGGTCGAGCGAGCTGGCGAACGCCACGATCCCGTAGCGGCTCACTCGCCCGTAGGTCGGCTTCATGCCGACGATGCCGCACAGCGCTGCGGGCTGCCGGATCGAGCCGCCGGTATCGGTGCCGATCGACAGCGGCGCGTGGTAGGCCGCCACCGCGGCCGCCGAGCCACCGCTGCTGCCTCCCGGGACCCGGTCGAGCGCCCACGGGTTGGCCGTCGGACCGTAGGCCGAATGCTCGGTCGAGGAGCCCATCGCGAACTCGTCCATGTTGGTCTTCCCGAGGATCACCGCGCCCGCCGCGCGGAGTCGCTCGGTGATGTGCGCGTCGTACGGCGCGACGTAGCCGGCGAGGATCCGCGAGCCTGCGGTGCACTGGCCGCCGGCCACGGATACCAGGTCCTTGAGCGCGACCGGGATGCCCAGCAGGGGTCGCAGCTGGTCGAGGGCGTGGGCCGGGTCCGTCCGGGCCGCGGCCAGGCGCGCGTCGGCTGCGTCGGCCTCGGCCAGCGCCCGCTCACGATCGATCGTCAGCCAGGCGTTGAGCGCCCGGTTGTCGCGTTCGGCGGCCGTGAGGTGTGCCTCGGTCAGCTCGCGGGACGAGACCTCACCGCTCCGCAGGAGGCCCGCCATCTCGTGGGCGTGCAGGCGCGTGACATCGGTCATCGGGCGCTCAGCGCTCGTCGAGGATGGCCGGGACGACGATGAAATCGCCGTCGCGCGCGGGCGCATTGGCCAGCACGGCCTCGACCGGGAGCGATGGCTTGACGACGTCCTCGCGGAGGATGTTCTCGAGCTCGATGGTCTGGGCCGTCGGCGCGATATCGTCGGTCGGCAACTCGGCGAGGATCGCGTACTGGTCGAGGATGTGGTTCAGCTCCACTTCCAGCCGGGCCAGCTCGGCGTCGGTCAGGCCGAGGCGGGCGAGGTGCGCGACATGCTCGACATCGGAGCGCGACAGGGTGGCCATCCGCCCGATGATAGCCGACGCGTCCGCTACGATCGGCCGATGCAGCGCCCCCGGATCCGGCCGATGACGCCGGCCGACATCGACCAGATCGTGGCCGCATTCCTGCGCGAGGACTGGGGCGACCGACGAGCCAATCTCGACTTCGCGACGAGCCACCCGGAGACGCATCCGTTCGTCGCGGACGCCGACGGTACCGTGGTCGGGACGGGTCTCGTGACGATGAACCGCCCGGCCGCGTGGATCGGCACGGTCTGGGTCGATCCGGCTTGGCGACGCCGGGGCGTCGGGCTGGCGTTGACCCAGGCGACGATCGAGGCCGGCGAAGCCGCCGGCTGCCGGACGTTCCATCTCGTCGCCACCGAGGCCGGCCGGCCGCTCTACGAGCGACTCGGCTTCGAGGTCCAGACGTGGTACCGGATGCTGGAGGCGGCGGGGCTCGACGGCGCGGTCGCGGATCCGCGGGTCCGACCCTTCGCACCAGCGGACCTGCCGGCGATCGCGTCCCTCGACCGTGCCGTGACCGGCGAGGATCGCGCCCACCTCCACCGGAGATTCGCGGATCCTGAGACGGCTCGCGTCATCGAGCGCGACGACGGCTCGCTCGGCGGGTTCGTGGTCCGCGCGCCGTGGGGAGGCGGCGCCACGATCGCCCCGGACCTCGCCGACGCGGAAGCGCTTCTCCACGCACGTCGGCTCGCGTCAGGCCCCGGCAAGCGGGTCCGCGCCGGACTCCTCGCGGACAACGAGGCCGGGCTCGAGCGCCTCCTGCGAACGGGCTGGGTCGAGGGCTGGCGGGCGCCCCGGCTCGTCCGCGGTGACGCGCCCGCGTGGCAGCCGACTGGGATCTGGGGGCAGTTCAACCTCGCCCTCGGCTGACCGACGGCGGGGCCGATGGTCCATACGGCATGGCGTGACCACGCCGAAGGGGTGATGGCGCCCCGGCGTGCGGCACGGCATCCTCGTAGCGACCTCCACCCTCGGACAGCCGGAGCCCTGCCAAGACGATGTGGCCCACGATCGACCGCGCACGACGCCGCCTCGGCGGCGGAGCGCCGGACCCCGCCGACGGGGCCGGCGATGCCGTCACGCCGTCGTCCGGACGCGGTCCGGCCACGGACGCGGCCACGGACGCGGTCGGGGTCGACACCATGGCGCCGTGCCGGACCGAGGACATCGTCATCGTCCTCGGAGGGCTCGAACTCGACCAGCTGCGGACGGCGCTCAAGCATGCGCTCGGCGATGCCGTCGAGCACCCCAACACGCCGGCCCGGCTCGAACGTGCGCTGTCGCTCCTGCTGGCGAGCCGCGGCGTCCCCGGCCGACCCACGGTCCTCCGCCGGCCGGCCGGCCTGTCGACGCCGGAGTCGTGGGAGATCCACCTCGACGGCGTCGAACGTGCGACCGGCACGGCCGTCCGTGACGCCGGGCGGACGGGGCGGTTCGCCTGGTGATCGAGACCGTCTGCCTCCAGTGCGGGACGCCATCGGACAACGGCCGCGGGACGTTCTGCCGCCGATGCGGCCTGCCCTATGGCGAGCCTCCGCGAACGACGGCGGAGCTGCCGAGCTGCCCGATCTGCTACAGGACCGTCGCCGACGATGGCCGGCTCCCGAGCCTCGATCGAGCAGGCGTCCGGGTCGACCTGGTGCGCCACCAGGCCGAGCATGACTGGCACCCGGTCGGCGACGACGACTGGCTCGACACCCTCCGGGTCGGCGACCGGGTCCGGATCGGCCTGTGGTCGGCCCCGTTCGAGACCGTCCGACGCTATCTGGTCACGGGCCAGGTCGAGGCGGGCCGGAACCGGGCCCTTGCCCACGACGCGATCGTGACGGCGATGACCCAGATCAAGCGCTGGGGCCTCGACGGCGACATCTTCGGTGACCAGCCCGACTGGAAGGCGGCCCGCGCCGCCGTCGGCGAGCTGATGGAGCGGTACGCGCGCGGTCGCACCTAGCCGACGTCGCGTCCGGCATCGTCGCCGCCGAGCAGCCGCCGGAAACCCGCCTCGTCGAGGATCGGGACGCCGAGCTCCTGAGCCTTGGCAAGCTTCGACCCGGCACTCTCGCCGGCGACGACGTAGTCCGTCTTCTTCGAGACCGAGCTCGCGACCTTGCCGCCGGCCGCCCGGATCGCCTCCTCCGCCTCCTGGCGGCTGGATCCCTCGAGAGTCCCCGTGACGACGAGCGTCTTGCCGTCGAGCGGACCGGCGCTCCCCTCCCCGGCCGGTCGGACGGTCGGGCGCTCGGGGACGATGCCGACGTCGACGAGCTCGCCCAGGACATCGCGGGTGGCGTCGTCGGCGAACCAGCGCCCGAGCGCCGCGGCGACGGTCGGCCCGATACCGGGCACCTCGGTGAACGTGTCGGGCTCCTCGGTGCCGATGCGGCGCAGCTCCGCCTCGACCGCAGCGAACCACGGGTCCGGGATCGTGTCGCCGTCGGGCGGCGGATAGTCGTCCGGCCGCACCCGCTCGGCCGCCCAGTTCGCCAGGTCGATCGCGGTCTGCTCCCCGACCTGTGGCATCCCGAGTCCGTTGAGCACGCGCGCCAGCGGCCTCCCGACGCGTGCCCGCGCGATCCGCCCGGCCAGGTTCTCGGCGCTCTTGCGCGCGAACCGCTCGAGTGATTCGAGCTGCTCGACCGTGAGCCGGAAGAAGTCGGCGCGCGAGTGGACCATCCCGCGTTCGAGGAGCTGCGAAAGGACTGCCCAGCCGGCGCCCTCGATGTCCATCCCACCGCGTCCGACGAAGTGGCCGTACTCTTGCGCCAGCCGGGCCGGACAGCGCGTGTTGGGGCAATAGACGCGGACGGCACCCTCGTCCTGGACGACCGGCGTTTCGCAGACCGGGCAGCGCTCGGGCATCACGAACTCGCGCTCGGCGCCGGTCCGCCGCTCGCCGATCGGCCGGACGACCTCGGGGATCACGTCGCCGGCCTTCTGGAGCACCACCCAGTCGCCGATGCGGATGTCCTTGCGCCGGACCTCGTCGAGGTTGTGGAGCGTGGCGCGGGCGACGGTCGAGCCTGAAACCTTGACCGGCGTCATGTGCGCCACCGGCGTCAGCGTCCCGGTCCGGCCGACGTACGGGACGATGTCCTCGACGAACGCCTCGACCTGCTCGGGTGGGAACTTGAAGGCGATGGCCCAGCGCGGCGCCCGACTGACCATCCCGAGCCGTGCCTGCTGGTCGTAACGGTCGACCTTGACCACGACACCATCTGTCTCGTACGGGAGCGCGTGGCGCGCCTCACGCCAGCGTTCCGTGAACGTGATGACGCCGTCGATGTCGAGGCCGGGCTCATGGTCGGGGTTGACGGGGAATCCCAGGGCAGCCAGTCGTGCGAGCGCCTCGCTCTGGGTCGCGACCGCGTCGCCGTCCTCGACCAGCTGGTAGAACCAGGCCGACAGCTTGCGACCGGCGGTGACCGACGGGTCGATCTGGCGGAGCGATCCGGCGCCGCTGTTGCGCGGGTTGGCGTAGAGCGGCAGGCCGGCCTCCTCGCGCGCCTCGTTGATGCGCTTGAACTCGGCCCTGGGCATGTAGACCTCGCCACGCGCCTCGAGCGAGGCGGGCTCCTCGAGCCGGGCAGGGACGACGGAGATCGTCCGCAGGTTCGCGGTCACATCCTCGCCGGTCGTGCCGTCGCCGCGTGTCGCGCCCTGGGCGAAACCGCCGCGCTCGTAGCGGAGGCTGATCGCGAGGCCGTCTATCTTGAGCTCAGCGACGTAGCGGAGCTCGGGCGCCGGTTCGGGCGCGGCCGCCAGGCCGAGGCCCTTGCGCACGCGTGCGTCGAACGCCCGAAGCTCGTCATGGCTGAATGCGTTGGCCAGGGACAGCATCGGCCGCCGGTGGCGGACCTCGTCGAACGTGCCCGTCGGCGCCCCACCGACGCGCTGGGTCGGCGACTCTGCCGTCGTCAGCTCGGGGTGGGCGGTCTCGAGGGCGACCAGCTCGCGAAAGAGCGCGTCGTATTCGGCGTCGGAGAGCTCCGGGGCGTCCTGCGCGTAGTACAGCTCGTTGGCGCGGTCGATCTGCGCGGCAACGGCGGCGTGGCGCGCCGTGGCGGCCTCGATGTCGAGCGTTGCCGCGGCATCGACGAGCGCGGGATCGACCGGCGGGAGCTGGATGGCCATCGGTGCGAGGGTACCGAACGCGCCGTTCGCGTGCACCCGCCCGATGGCGCCATCGGGTCAGGCCGCCCGATGCTCCCTGTGGTCGGCCACCAGCCGGCGCGTGTGGGGCATCGCGCGTGTCATGCGGGCAAGGATGCCGACCGGCCCGGGCGTCGCAGAGCAGGTCAGCCAGACGCGGCCGCCGTCATCCTCGATGGTCGTCGCGGCCGAGCAGAACGTGCAGAACGGATCGTCGACGAGGGCTTGCTCGACGAGATCGAGCGTCGGGTCGGTGTCGAACATGGTGTGGGTCCTTCGGGGCTCCGGCAACACGTCGGGCGGCAAGGCGTGTGCCTCGCGCCGATGTGTCCATCGTGGCTCAGCCGGCCGCCGGCGTCCCTGACACGAAGGTCACCACGAGCTCGCCGTTCGGCACGGGCTCGGGCCGTGGGCGTTCTCGACCCGCCGCCGGAGCGGGCCGGCGGTCAGGCGGCCAGCGCCTCCCGGAGGTCGACCACGATCCGCCGCTCGTGCGGCCGGACGGCGGCGCCGATGCGGGCCAGGAGCCCGCTCGGCTCGGTCGTGGCGGAACAGACGAGCCAGAGGCGGCCGTCGTCGTCCGAGATAGTGGTGGGTGCGCCGCAGACGTGGCAATACCGGTCGATGTCGAGGGCGCGCTCGATCGCGTCGAGCACATGCAGGTTGTCGAACATGGGGAAGAGTCCTTCGGGGGTTCAGGGTCGGGGACCGGCGGGACCGAGGCCTCGCGCCGATGTTCCCATCCTGCCACCCATCGCGGCCGTATTCGATGCCGACCGGGTGTCGCTGGGGTCGCGGTTCGGGTCCGCCGAGCGCGCCGGCGGTCTCAGCCTGCGAGGTGATCCGGCCGGATGTCGGCCGGCCGCGGGGCTCCCAGGAGTCGCAGGGTGAGCTCGAATTCCTCGCGCAGGATGCCGAGGGCCTGCTCGACACCGGCTTGGCCACCGGCCGCCAGCGCCCAGAAGACCGGCCGGCCGACGAGGACGCCGCGGGCACCGAGAGCGAGCGCGATGGCGATGTCGAGGCCGCGCCGGACTCCGCCGTCCACCCAGACCTCGGCCCGGCCTCCAACGGCCGCCACGACCTCGGCCAGGACGTCCACCCCCGCCGGGACCCGGTCGAGTTGACGCGCGCCGTGGTTGCTGACGACGATCCCGTCGACGCCGTGGTCGATCGCCAGGCGGGCATCATCGGCGGTCAGGATCCCCTTCAGCACGAGCGGCAGCTCGGACCAGCTCCGGATGATGGCGATGTCCGCCCAGGTCAGCCCGCTGGTGATCCGGTCGGCCACGCCGGCAGCGAACCCGCGGGCACGATCGACGTGGGTGGCCGGCGTCTCCGCGAAGTTGCCGAGGGCGGGCAGGCGGAACCCGGAGCGCCGGTCGCGCTCGCGAAACCCGAGCACGGGCAGGTCCACGGTCAGGACGATCGCCCCGTACCCGGCGGCCGCCGCTCGCTCGACCAACGATCGCGTGACGCGCTCGTCGTCCTGCGCGTAGAGCTGGAACCAGCGCGTGGCGGCCGGCGCGCCGGCGGCGACCTCCTCGATCGAGCGCGATGCGGTAGTGGACAGGATGAACGGCACGCCGACGGACGCGGCAGCCCTGGCCGTGGCGACCTCGCCGTCGGGGTGTGCAAGGCCGTGGAGGGCCATCGGGGCGATGGCCAGCGGCAGCGCCGACGGCCAGCCGACCAGCGTCGTCGACGGATCGACCGCCGAGACGTCGACGAGGACGCGCGGCCGGAGGCGTCGGCGCCTCCACGCGGCCTCGTTGTCGGCCAGCGTGACTTCGTCCCAGGACCCGCCGGCGACGTAGTCGAACGCCGCTGGGTCCATCGTCGCGCGTGCGAGCGGCTCGAAGTCGGCGAGTCGCACGACTCCCGAAGGGCCTCGCCCAGCGGCGGACTCGCGACCGCTCACCCGACGAGCTCCAGGTTGGCCAGGCTCACGAGCATCGTCTTGCGCCCGACCGAGGCGTCCTTGAACGCGACCGTGACCTCCTCGTCGCTCCGCGTCAGCTTGCTCGTGACGACGATCCCATCGCCCCACCGAGCATGACGGATGCGGTCGCCGTCGCGGAACTGGCGCTCACCGGGGATGACCGGCCGGGCGGGCTTCGCCCTGCCGACTGCGTCCCCGGGCCCGGTCGTGGCCGGGCGTCTCGGATCCAGGTCGTCGTCCCAGGCGCGGACCGGCCGGGAGAGCGACCCGGACGCCGCGCCCTCGGCGTAGGCCTCCCGTTTCGCGGCCAGGTCGCGGCCGGGCCGGAACGCTTCGCCGGGCAGCGGCGCACCGGGCCGCCCGCTTCCCTGCCGGAACGCGGCTCCGGACGTGCCACCGCCACGGACCGGCGTCCCGAACCGGCTCGTCCGCCGCGCCCCGAAGACGAGGTCGAGGTCGAGATCACGATCGTCGCTGCCTCCGAGCTGCGGCCCGTCCATCAGCTCGGCCGGGATCTCCATCAGGAACCGCGACGGGACGGTCGCCTGACCCATCCCCCAGGTCGCCCGACGCCAGGCGTGCGACAGGTAGAGCCGCAGCTTGGCCCGGGTGATGCCGACGTAGGCGAGGCGGCGCTCCTCCTCCAGCTCCTTCTCGTCGTCGAGCGCCCGGCTGTGCGGGAAGAGGCCCTCCTCGAGACCGGCGATGAAGACCACCGGGAACTCGAGACCCTTGGCCGCGTGCAGGGTGATCAGGGTCACCGCGTCGGCGTCGCCCTCGTACGAATCCTGGTCGGCGACGAGGGCGGTCTCCTCGAGAAGCCGGTCGAGCGCGTCGTCGGGTGCCAGGTCGTCGTAGCGCGTCGTCACTGCGCGCAGCTCGAGCAGGTTCGCCCAGCGCTCCTCGCCGTCCTCGGAGCCGTCGGCGAGCATCGCCCGATAGCCGGACGCCTCCAGCGCCTCGTCGAGCAGTTCGGGGAGCGCGACGATCCCGACCCGCGTCCGGAGCCGGCGGACCAGGACCGCGAACTCGGCCAGGGCGTTCCGGGTGCGCGGCGCGAGGCCGGGCAGCTCGCCGGTCGCGGCGGCCTCGATCGCGCCCCAAGTCGACCCGCCCTCCCGGGCGGCCGCGGCACGCAGGACCTCGATGGTCTTGTCTCCGATCCCGCGCGCCGGGACGTTGACGATCCGCTCGAAGCTGACGCTGTCGGTGTCCGAGCGCAGGATCCGAAGGTAGGCCAGCGCATCCTTGACCTCGCGCCGTGAGTAGAAACGGGTCCCGCCGACCAGCTGGTAGCGGATCCCGTAGCGGAGGAACGATTCCTCGATCGCGCGGGACTGGGCGTTCATCCGGTACATGACCGCGATATCCCGAGCCCGGAAGCGGGCGTCGTCGTCAGCGCGCCGGGTCAGCGCCGTCCCGCGGCCACCGACCAGCCCCTCGACCTGGCGGGCGATCCACTCGGCCTCCTCCTCCTCGTTGTAGGCCTCGAAGCGCTGGATCCGGACGCCGCCGGCATTGTCGGTCCAGAGCTTCTTGTCCTTGCGCGCGGTGTTGCGCGAGACGACGGCGTGCGCGGCATCGAGGATCAACTGCGTCGAGCGGTAGTTCTGTTCGAGCTTGACGACGGCGGTGTCGGGCCAGTCGCGCTCGAAGTCGAGGATGTTGCGCAGGTCGGCGCCGCGCCACGAGTAGATCGACTGGTCGTCGTCGCCCACGACGCACAGGTTGCGGTGGCGAGCCGCCAGCGCCCGGACCCACAGGTACTGCGCCCGGTTGGTGTCCTGGTATTCGTCCACGTGGAGGTAGCGCCAGCGCTCCTGGTACTTGGCCAGGACGTCGGGTGCCTCGTCGAAGAGCCGGACGGCGTCGAGCAGGAGGTCGTCGAAGTCGAGCGCGTTGGCCTTGCGCAGCCGCTCCTGGTAGCGCGTCGCCAGCCGTGCGATGGTGCGTTCGCGATGGTTGGCCGCGTTCTGCGACAGGAAGCTCGGGTCGAGCATCTCGTTCTTCGCCCGGCTGATCGACCCGAGCACGACGCTCGGGCGGAATTCGCCGGTCAGCGGCATGTCCTCCTCGCGGAGGATCTGCTTCATCAGCGACCCCTGGTCGTCCGTGTCGTAGATGACGAAACGGCGGCTGATCCCGATGGCCTCGCCGTCGGCCCGGAGCACGCGTGCGGCGAGCGAGTGGAACGTGCCGGCGACGACGTCGCGCCCGCCCTCACCGACGAGGCTGATGATCCGTTCGCGGAGCTCCGACGCGGCCCGGTTGGTGAAGGTGACCGCCAGGATCCGCCACGGGGCGACGTCCTTGATGCTCACCAGGTAGCCGATCCGATGCGCCAGGACGCGCGTCTTGCCCGATCCCGCGCCAGCCAGGATCAGGAGCGGACCCTCGGTCGTGGTCACCGCGCGCGCCTGCTCGGGGTTCAGGGCACGGAGGATCTGCTCCCCGCGTGCCTTGAGCGCGGCAGCCCGGGCGACCGGATCGGGCGGCAGGAGGGGTGCCGACGGGTCCTTCGCCTCGGTCGGTGCGTCGCGCATCCAGGCCGGTTCGTCCGGGACGGCCGGCGCGGCATCGGTGAGGTCCGTGAAGACCGTTCCGGGCGCCTCCGCGGCCGCGTCGAGCGTCGGGTCGCCGGTCCGGCGGCGGCGGGTGGGAGTCACCCGGCCATTGTAGGTTGAGCGGCTCACCCCGGCCCGAACCCGTGCGAGCGTCGTCGGCAGTGTCAGGCAGGAGTCTTGATCTGGTCGGCCGGCGGGGCCGTGATCGAGAGGGGGTCGTCCCACTTGGAGGCGGTCAGGTCGAGCTTCACGGTGCCGTTCGACGGGGTCGTGATCTCGGCCGTGACACCAGCCAGGTGATTCGGCGGGTCCTTCTCCACTCGTACGGTCAGTTTGAGCGTCGCCCCGGTCAGGTCCATGGGAAGCCCGCCGATCGGGGAGGACGCGGTCGGACCGAGGTCGGCGGCGGTCAGGTCGGCGGTGACCACGTAGCACTGCTTCGATCCGCAGGCGACGTCATCGCCCTTGACGAGCTTGACGCCCGGCTTGAGCAGCAGGTCGCCGAGGTTGTTGATCAGGCCGCCGGCCTTCGATGGATCGACCGGCGCCCCGCTCGCGGCCGACGTCTGGTAGAGAGGCCCCGTCAGGGTCGTCTTGACGTAGACCTTGCCGTCGACCGCGATCAGCTCGCCCGCGAAGCCGAGCATCGACGGGACCGAGAAGGTCGCCTTCGCCGCGCCCTTGGCGAGGTCCACGTCGGCCGTGGCCGTGGTCCCGGTCAGGTTGATCGGCGTCCCGGCCGTGCCGGCGATCGGCACGGGCACGGTGACGGTGCCGTCGGCGGTCAGCTCGAGGTGGACGGTCTTGGCCGCCTCGGCCGACGTGAGCGCCGCGGTGACGATCGCGGTCGGGTCGGTCAGGACGGGGCCGCTTGCGGCGCCGTTGCACGCCGCGACCGAGAGCATGACGACGATGACGATGACAGCGGGGAATCGTGGGGTCATGTGGTTCCTCGGGGGTTCGGACTGGTCGGTGGCCATCGGTACGACGGCTCCGGACAGGGTCGCGGTGACGCTCCCGACCTGTCAAACGTCGCGAGAGGCGAGCCCAGTGGCAACCAGATCAGGCCGGCGCCGTCGGCGGTGCGGGTGGGGCTGGCGGGGTCGTCTGGGTGATCGGGCCCCAGGCCGGCGGAGCCGCGGCGGCCGGCGGCGGTGCGACCGGGTCGATCTGGACCTCGATCCCGCCCACCCAGCCGGCGACGACGTTGTAGATCGCGCAGCCGATGGCCGTGATGACCCAGCCGAGGACGCCGTACACAACGGCGATGACCACGGCGACCACCACGAGGCCGAGCGCCCCCGCCGAGTTGTTCCTCCCGGCGGACAGGCCGACGAGGATCGCCCCGGGAACCGCGAAGATGGCGATCACGAAGACGTAGATGGCGGCGACCGTCGTCGCCGTCTGGAGAACGCCGAAACGCCGGATCCTGTACATCTCGACTCCCTGGCTGACGACGGATTGGCGAGCCGAGTATGGGCGTCTCGTCCATCGCGGGTGCCTCGACGACGCAGGCCGTTTCCCGGCATCGGGTCGCGGTACAGTCGCGCAGTCATGAGCGGATTCACCTTGCGTCCGATGGAGCCCGGGGATGGGCCGGCCATCGATGCCCTCATGCGCGAGGAGGCGCGGACGACGGCGATCGCGATGACGACGCACTATCGCCACGACATCTACGAAGCGTTGCTGGCCCAGCACCCGACCCTCTTCGGCGTCGTCGCGACCGCGCCGGATGCCGACGGCCTCGTCGGGGTCGCGACCGCGTTCCTCGACGAGGTGATGGTCGGCGGCCGCGCCTACCCGGCCGCCCAGCTCGAGAACCTCAAGGTCCGGTCCGACGTTCGCCGCCGGGGCCTCGGCTCGCAGCTGGCCGAGTGGCGCATCGCCGAGGCGCGCCGTCGGTTCGACCGGGAGGGCATGATCGCCACCGGGCTGGAGACCTCCAACGCCGCATCGCTCGCGACCGCCCGACGGTGGTGCACCAACGTCCTCGGGCCGGTCCGGGTCGTGATCGCCCGGACCGCGTCGCGACCCCCGACGACGCGCGGGATCCGCTATCGGCCGCTGGAGGATGGCGATGTCGAGGCCGTCGTCGAGGCGCTGGATGCCTTCTACGCCGGCTACGACCTCTATCCGCGCCAGACCCCGGCCCGTCTCGCGGCCTTGCTTGCCCCGACCGCGCTGGGCGGGCCGATCCGCGAATACCGCGTCGCCGTGGCCGACGACGGGTCGCTGGTCGCCGGCGCCATGGTCAGCGAACGGTTCAAGGTGATGGAGGACCACATCGATCGCATCCCGCGGCCGCTCGAGCTCCTCTCGCGGGTCGTCCCGATGCTCCCACCGGACCGGGTCATCCGGTCGATCGAGGTCAACCTCGCCTGGCATGCGCCGGACCGGATCGATGCCGGCCGCGGCCTGTGGGACGCGATCCGCTACGAGTGGCGCGATCGGGCCACGCATGCCGGCGGCCAGGCTGACCCACGCGGCTCCCTGGTCGAGATGTTCCACATCGGGCGAACGGTGATCCCGCAGGTGGAGATCGTGATCCCGGTCCACAGCCCGGTCCCGCTCGACGAGAGCCGGCCGGTCTACGTCTGGCGCTAGGCAAGGAGAGGAGCCCGATGGCCGACAGCACGACCGTGATCGACCGGGTGGCCGTCTACGGCTACGACCTCACCTATGCCCACGGCGACTACGTCATGTCTTCCGGTCGGGTCGTCAACGTCCTGCCGAGCACCGTGGTCCGGATCACGACTCGTGGCGGCGTCGAGGGGTTCGGGGAGAGCTGCCCGCTCGGGCGCACGTACCTGCCCGGGTTCGGCGAGGGCGCCCGAGCGGCGTTGCGCGAGCTCGCCCCGGCGTTGATCGGGATCGACGCGGCGAACCTGGCGGCCGTCAACCAGGCGATGGATGCGACTCTGCGCGGCCACGAGTACGCCAAGAGCGCGATCGACGTCGCGTGCTGGGACATCCTCGGCCGGATCGCGAGCCAGCCGGTCGCGATGCTGCTCGGCGGCGTCCTCCAGGCCGAGCTGCCCCTCTACATCGCCGTCCCGCTCGGGCCGCCCGAGGCGATGGCGGCGTTCGTCGAGCGCGAACGTGCCGGCGGGATCCACCACTTCCAGCTCAAGCTCGGCGACGCCCCCGAGCGCGACCGCGATCGCGTCGCGGCCGTCCATGCGGTGATCGGGCCCGAGGACGCCATCATCGGCGACGCGAACGGCGGCTGGCGCCGGCAGGACGCCATCATCGCGGCCCGGCTCCTCGAGGGGTTCGACCGGCTGCGGCTCGAGCAACCCTGCCCGACCCTCGAGGAATGCCTGGCCGTCCGCCGGCTGAGCACGCTCCCGTTCGTCCTGGACGAGGTCATCACGGACTTGCCGACGCTGGTCCGTGCGGCGACGGCCGACGCGATGGACCACGTCAACCTCAAGGTCGGGCGGGTCGGCGGATTGACGAAGGCGCGACTGATGCGCGATGCCGCGGTCGACCTCGGGCTGACCCTGACGATCGAGGATTCGTGGGGCGGTGACATCGTGACCGCGGCTGTGGGCCACCTCGCGGCCGGCGTGCCGCCCGCGCAGCTCTTCGCGGCCTCGTACATGAACGACTGGACGGTCGAGCACGTCGCCGGCTACCAGCCTCGATCGAGGGACGGTCGCGGGCCTGTGCCGCTCGATCCGGGCCTGGGCGTCGAGGTCGACATCGACCGCCTCGGGCCTCCGTTGTTCGCCGCGGGTGGCTGACCCGTGAAACCTTTCGTCGTCGGTCTCCGTCGGCCCCGAGCCAGGATCGCATGACCGGCCTGGTCAGGTCACTCGCAGCTCGTGTGCTCGGGGCAGCCCGGGCCGTGGCGGTGCCGGTCGCCACGGCCTGGCTGGACCGAGCCGTAGACCGTGCTGAAGCCCGGGGGCGGCATCGGACCCGCGACCTGGCCCCGACACCCGGCGCCCCCCGCCGACCGGTGCAATTCCTGCTTTTGAGCGCCTGGGGCGTCGGTGGAGCCATCCGGACCACCTTCACGACCGCAGCACATCTGAGCGCAAACCACGACGTCCAGGTCGTCAGCGTCCAGCGCGCCCTTGTCGAGCCGGGGATGGCGGTGCCCGACGGGCTCCGGCTTGTCCCGCTCTTCGACGGGACCGACAGGCGTCCCAGCCTGCGAAACCTGGCAGCCCTCCTGCTGTACCGTGCGCCGTCACGGTTGTGGCACGTGCAGGATGCGAGCTACAAACGCGTGTCGCTCTGGACCGACGTCGTGCTCCTGCGGTGGCTGCGATCGCAGCCCGACGGAACAGTCGTCATCACCACGCGACCGGCGCTGACGCTGCTCGCGAGCAGGCTCGCTCCAGCGGGCGTCGTCGTGATCGCGCAGGAGAACCTGCGCCTGGGCCAATACCGCGCGGACTTGCGGAACGCCCTCGCCGCCGCCCTGCACAACGTCTCCGTATGCGTGACGCTCACGGAAGCCGACCGTGCTGCCTACCGGGACCTGCTCGGAGCGGCCGGCCCCGCGGTGCTCGCTATCCCCAATGCGGTGCCCGACGTCCCGCTCGGGCCAGGCGACCCCGCTGCGCACAGGCTGATCGCCGCCGGTCGGTTGGAGAACCAGAAGGGCTTCGACCTGCTCCTCGATGCGTTCGCGTTCGTCGCAGCCCGGCACCCCGACTGGACACTTGACATCTTTGGCAGGGGGTCACGGCGCGAGCAGCTCGAGAAGCTTATCGTCGACCGTGGACTGGGCGGCCAGGTTAGCATCAACGAGCCGACCGACCGCCTCGGGGAGCGCATGCGAGACGCCTCGGTGTTCGTCCTGTCTTCGAGATTCGAGGGTTTCCCGCTCGTCCTGCTCGAAGCGATGGCCGCCGGGCTGGCCGTCGTCAGCTTCGACTGCCCGACCGGGCCTGGCGAGATCCTGGTCGATGGGACCAGCGGACTCCTCGTCCCCGCGGAGGACGTCCCTGCCCTGGCCGCGGCCCTGGACCGCATCATGCTCGACGACTCGCTCCGCCGACGACTCGCAGCGGCCGCGCCGGCGGCCGTTCTCCCGTATTCCTCGCAGCAGGTGGGTCGGCGCTGGGACGCGCTGCTGGCAGGGGAATAGAGAAGAGCCGGCCATCCGCGATCGGATGACCGGCTCTCGATCCGTCCTGAGCGTGAGGGCCGCGTGGGACCCTCAGTAGACGGTACGGACTCCTAGAAGTCCATCCCTCCGCCGTGCTCGTGGCCGCCGCCGTTGCCGGCTTTCTCCTTCTCGGGCATGTCGGTGACGAGCGTCTCCGTCGTCAGGACCATGGCCGCGATGGATGCCGCGTTCTGGAGCGCGGAGCGGGTGACCTTGGCTGCATCGACGATACCGGCCTTGAACAGGTCGCCGTACTCGCCCTTGAGCGCGTCATAGCCGAAGCCGTGCTTGAGGCCCTTGACGTGCTCGACGACCACCTCGCCATGCGCGCCGGCGTTGTCGGCGATCTGGCGGGCGGGCGCCTCGAGCGCCTTGCGCACGATGTCGACGCCGATCTGGGCGTCGCCCTCGAGCTTGATCTTGTCGAGGGCCGGGATCGCCTGCAGGAGCGTGGTGCCCCCGCCGGCGACGAGGCCCTCTTCGACGGCCGCGCGGGTCGTCGAGAGCGCATCCTCGATGCGGTGCTTCTTCTCCTTGAGCTCGACCTCGGTGGCCGCGCCGACCTTGATGACCGCGACGCCACCCGACAGCTTGGCGAGGCGCTCCTGGAGCTTCTCGCGGTCGTAGTCCGAGGTGGTGTCCTCGATCTGCGCCTTGATCTGCTGCATGCGGCCCTTGATCTGGTCGGCCTTGCCGTCGCCATCGATGATCGTCGTGTCGTCCTTGGTCGCGACGACGCGACGGGCCGAGCCGAAGTCCTCGAACGCGACCGAGTCGAGCTTGCGCCCGATCTCCTCGCTGATGACGGTGCCGCCGGTCAGGACGGCGATGTCGCGAAGCATCTCCTTGCGGCGATCGCCGAAGCCCGGCGCCTTGACGGCGAGGACCTGGACCGTGCCGCGGAGCTTGTTGACGACCAGCGTGGCGAGGGCCTCACCGTCGACGTCCTCGCTGATGATCAGCGTGGGCTTGCCCTGCTGGACCGCCTTCTCGAGCGCGGGGAGCATATCCGCGACGCTGGAGATCTTCTTGTCGGTGATCAGGATGAGCGGGTTGTCGAGGACCGCCTCCATCCGATCGGGATTGGTCACGAAGTAGGCCGAGATGTAGCCGCGATCGAACTGCATCCCCTCGGTGTATTCCTTCTCGAGGCCGAGACTCTGGCCCTCCTCGACGGTGATGACGCCGTCCTTGCCGACCTTGTCCATCACCTCGGCGATGATCTCGCCGACTTCGGGATCCGCGGCGCTGATGGCGGCCACGGCCGCGATCTGCTCACGGTTGTCGACCGGGCGCGACTGCTTCTTGATCTCGGCGACGACAGCCTCGACGGCTGCTTCGATGCCGCGCTTGACGACCATCGGGTTGGCGCCGGAGCTCACGACGCGCAGGCCCTCGCTGACCATCGCCTGGCCGAGCACGACCGCGGTCGTCGTCCCGTCGCCGGCGACGTCGTCGGTCTTGGTCGCGACTTCCTTGAGGAGCTGGGCGCCCATGTTCTCGAACGGGTCATCGAGCTCGATGTCGCGGGCGATGGTCACGCCGTCGTTGGTGATCGTAGGCGAGCCGAACTTCTTGTCGAGGACGACGTTGCGGCCCTTCGGACCGATCGTGACCTTGACGGCGTCGGCGAGGCGGTCGATGCCGCGCTTGAGTGAGCGACGAGCGGTCTCGTCGAAGATGATCTGCTTAGCCAATTTCGAATGTCCCTCCGGGAAGGTGTGGGGTCGAGTGGGCGCGGACGACGGGGGTCAGTCCGCGACGATCGCCAGGATGTCCTTCTGGCTGACGATGAGCAGCTCGTCGCCGTCGACCTTGAACTCGGTCCCGGCGTACTTTGCGTAGAGGACCTTGTCCCCGGTCTTGACGTCCATGGTCTCGCGCTTGCCGTCCTCGAGGATCTTCCCTGGGCCGGCGGCAACGATGGTGCCTTCCTGGGGCTTCTCCTTGGCGGTGTCCGGGAGGACGATGCCGCTCTTGGTCATCTCCTCGCGGGCGCTCGGCTTGATGACGACGCGGTCACCGAGCGGGCGGAGCTTCGTCGTGGTCGCAGTGGCTTTGGCCAACGTGGCTTCCTCCTGTGGCGGCCAGGGCCGGCCGCGGGGCGTGGACTCGTGGGACATCGGACGGCCGGGTGGGGCCGAGAGGGCGATATCCCCGGGAACCTCTGTGGAGGCATCGCGTCGAACCCCGTCCGACCCTCCAGCCGGTCACCCAGGCGCCCGTCGGACTCCGGTGGTTCGCGATGCTTGGCACTCTCACGGCGAGAGTGCCAAGTGGAGACTAGCGAACCTTGGCGGGGGCTGTCAACCCGGAGCGCGCGATCACGAGTGATCGAACGTGATGGTGACGTTGTTCTCCGTGTCACCGAACGTCACGCAGCCGGTCCCGTCGTAGCCGATGTACCAGCCGATGACCCCTTCGGAGGCATCGAACAGGACCGCGTGCCGGAGCGCCGGGAGGTTCGGCTTCACCTCCCGCGGGCCGGTGTAGGTCTCCTCCCCGGCGTCGTTCTGCAGCGACATGCCGGTGAACCTGAGCTGGAGGACGTGGTCGCCGGTCACGACGATGGTCGCACCGCTCCCGGCCTGGGTGTAGGGCGGCCGCGCGGTGTCGAGCGATCCCTCGGGCGGGCCGCCGGGACCCGGTAGCGACGAGTGGCCGAAGACGAAGGTCAGGCGATCCGAGGTCGCCCCGGCGGCCGCCGAGAGGTTCGTGAACCGATCCGAGGGCATCGGCACGGTCTGCGGCAGGGTCATGCAGGCCGTCGCTGCTGAGGGCGACGCGGTCGCCGTCGGGGTCGGACTCGGGAGCGCCGTCGGGGCGGGCGTCACGACCACGGCCGGTGATGCGGTCGCGGCGGCCGTGGCGCTCGGTGCGCTCGACGGCGTCGCGCTCGCGGCCCCGTTGCCACAGGCCGCGGCGGCAAGCGCGACCACGAGGAGTGCGGGGATCAGGAGGCGGAGACGGCGGGACGGGTGGGTCATGCGGTCCTCCTGGGACTCGGGAACGTGCGGTCGTAGGCGGCGACCAGGGCAGGCCCCATGGCATCCGGGGTGGTCCCCCGATGCTCGGCGGCCCACACCCCTGTGACGCGTACCCATTCGGGTTGGTTGCGGGAGCGTGGCGCGCCGGGTGGCGCGAGGAACGGCGAATCGGTCTCGAGCAGCAGGCGATCGGCCGGGACCAGCGCGACGGCCACTGCCGAGGCCTCTTCGCCGCGGCGGAAGACGAGACCGGAGAAGCTGACCGCGAGGCCGAGGTCGATCACCGTGCGCGCGTAGTCCGCGGGACCCGAGAAGGAGTGGATGACCGCCGCCGGCCGGTCGCCGAACGCGTCGGACCAGGCGGGGCCGCCGACCCCGGCCGCCCGCAGCTCATCGACGAGCGCGTCCTGGGCGTCGCGCCGCCCCTCGGCGGACCGGCAGTGAAGGATGGCCGGCTTCCCGCACGCGAGGGCGAGGGCGAGGTTGCGCCGCAGGTTGGCCAGCTGGTCCGGGATCGGGCTGAAGAGCCGGTCGTAGTCGAGGCCGGTCTCGCCGACCGCCACGACGCGCGGATCCGCCGACCATCCGACGATCCGGGCCCAGCCCGCGTCGTCGACCTTGGCCGCATCGTGGGGATGGACCCCGACTGCCGCATCGAGCCAGGCGAACCGATCCACGCAGCCGAGCGCTCGCTCCGACGACGCGACGTTCCAGCCCGGGACGAGGACACGCTCGAGCCCGGCGAGGCGAGCGGCGCCGACGACCTGGTCGGCGTCGGACTCGAACCGGTCGGCGTTGAGGTGGCAGTGGCTGTCGATCAGGCGCATCGCACTCCAGGCATCCTAGGCGCGCCGGCGACGAAGTGGGTCAGGTGGCCACCGGCTCGACCTCGAGGTCGAGCCGCGGGAAGAGCGGTTCCGGGGCGGTCAGCTGCCCGGGCTCGCCGGCGTGGGCGCCCCAGGCCAGCTCGTCGAGGATCGGCGGGCCGCCGTTGCCGTCGGGCCCGTAGGCGTACCCATGGCCGAGCTGGGCGAGCAGTCGCGGAGCCGTGGCGGGCAGGAACGGCGCGGCGGCCAGCCCCACCAGCCGGCACGCCTCCACGAGATCGCCGAGGACCCCGCGCAGCCGCTCCCCGGCCGCCTCGTCGCCGGCCTTCCAGGCCTTGGCGAGGACCCATGGCTGCTCCGCATCGACGACCTTGTTGGCGCCGCCGACGTACGTCCACAGCACGGCGAGGGCGTCGTGCAGGAGGCAGGCCTCGAGCGCCTGGCGATAGTCCCGCAGCGCCTCGGTTCCAGGCGGCGCCGAGTGGTGACTCTCCCGCCGGGCGCGGCGCCGGGCGGACGCCGTCGAGGTAGCGCCCGGCCATCGACACGGTCCGGTTGACGAGGTTGCCGAAGTCGTTGGCGAGATCCGCGTTGTAGCGCCGGACGAACGAGTCCCAGCTGACCTCGGCGTCACGATCGAACGGCACCTCGCGCAGCACCACGTAGCGCGCGCCGTCGGAGCCGAACGCCGCAACGAAGTCGTTCGGATCGAGGAAGTTGCCGCGGCTCTTGCTCATCCGCTCGCCGCCGGCCGCCAGCAGCCAGCCATGGACCCAGACGTGGCGCGGCGCCTCCAGACCGGCGCTCCACAGCATCGCAGGCCAGAAGACGGTGTGGAAGCGGGCGATGTCCTTGCCGATGACGTGGAGGTCGGCCGGCCACCAGCGGGCGAACGCGGCCGGGTCGTCGGGGAAGCCGGCGCCGGTGATGTAGTTGATGAGCGCGTCGAACCAGACGTAGATCTTGCCCGCCTCGGGGTCCCACGAGCCGTCCTCGCGGAGCGCCGTCTCGCCGTTCGCGCCGACCGGGAACGGGATCCCCCAGTCGCCCGGCGTCCGCTCGCGGCTGATCGAGAAGTCCTCGAGCCCGCCGCGGATGAAGCCGAGCATCTCGTTGCGCCGGAAGTCGGGCTGGACGAAGTCCGGGCGGTCGGCGAAGTGGCGCTCGAGCCGATCCTGGTAGGCGGACAGCCGGAAGAACCAGTTGCGCTCGGTCAGCCACTGGAGCGGGACGTCGGGATGATTCGGGCAGATGGTCCCACGCGAGGTCTCGACCACGTCGGTCGCGTTGCGGAAGCCCTCGTTCGGGCAATACCAGCCCTCGTAGATCCCGAGGTAGATGTCGCCGTTGGCGTGGGCGCGACGGACCATCTCCTGCGCGGCGCGGACGTGGTCCGGGTCCGTCGTGCGGATGAACCGGTCGGGCGCGATCGACAGCGCGGCCTCGGCCTCCTTGAACAGGGCGACCTTCTCGTCGACGAACTCGCGTGTCGGTCGGCCCTCGTCGACGGCCGCCTGGGCGATGTTGATCGAATGCTCGTCGGTGCCGGTCAGGAAGCGGGTGTCATCGCCCATCATCCGGTGCCAGCGCGCGATCGCGTCGGCCGCGATCACCTCGTACAGGGTGTGCAGGCCCGGCTTGTTGTTGGCATAGGCGATCGACGTGGTCAGGTAGTAGCGCGGACGGTCGGCCATGGGAGGCCGATGGTAGCAGCGGCCACGATCGCTAGCCTGCTCCGAGCTGGGTCCCGACTCACCCGCGGGGTCGCATCCTGCTACTGTCGGGCCATGTCAGAACAGCACGCGACGCCTCGTCGCTCCGTCGCCGTCGTCGGCGCCGGGTATGTCGGTCTCGTCAGCGCCGTGGGGCTCGCGCGGCTCGGCCACGCGATCGAGCTCGTCGAGACAGACCCGCGCCGACTGGTCGATCTCCGGAACGGTCGCGTCCCGTTCAGCGAGCCTGGCGTCCAGGAAGCGTTCACCGCAGCGCTGGCGTCGGGCGACCTGACGATCCTGGACCGGGCGTCGCGCGCGACCTCGCAGATCGTCCTGATCTGCGTCGGGACGCCGATCGACGACCTCGGCCGGGCCGATGTGAGCGCCGTCGAGTCAGTCCTGGCCGAGGTCGGTGCGCTCGAGGCGCGGCCCATCACGGTCATCCGGAGCACGACGCCCGTCGGGACCTGCGAGCGACTCCTGCGCGACGGCCACGTCGCCGACCCGGCCAGGTTCTTCGCGGTCCCGGAGTTCCTTGCCCAGGGAACGGCGCTGCGCGACTTCAACGCGCCGCATCGCGTCGTCATCGGCTCCACGCCGACGGCGGATCGAGCCGCCTTGGATGCGCTGGTGGACGTGTTCGGGTTCTTCGGCTCGCCGGTCCGGCTCGTGACCCTCGAGGAGGCTGAGCTCATCAAGAACGGCGCCAATGCGTTCCTGGCACTCAAGATCTCGTTCGCCAACGAGCTGGCCGGTCTGGCCGAGCGCGCCGGTGCGGATATCGGACCGGTCCTCGAGGCGATCGGGCTCGACCCACGGATCGGCTCCACGTACATGCGCCCGAGCTTCGGGTTCGGTGGGAGCTGTCTGCCCAAGGAGCTCCAGACGATCGCGACGTCGGGCCTCGAGCGCGGGCTCCCGATGCACGTGACCGCCGCCGCGACCGAGGCGAATCTCGCGCAGCAGCTCCTCTTCGCGGAGCGCATCGATGCGACCGTCGGTGGCGTGGCCGGACGCTCCATCGCCGTCCTCGGGCTCGCCTTCAAGGCGGGTACGGATGACATCCGGTACTCCCCCGCGGTCGGGCTGGCGCGCTGGCTCGTGGATCACGGGGCCCAGGTGAGCGCCTATGACCCCGTCGCCGCGGAGCGAGCGGCGCGCGCCGTCCCGGGATTGATCATCTCCGACACGGCCATCGACGCGCTCGAGGGCGCGGAGGCCGCAGTCATCGCCACCGAATGGCCGGAGTTCAAGACCCTCGACTGGGCGAAAGCTCGCGGCGTCATGGCAGCCCCGCTGGTCATCGACGGACGCCGTCTCCTCGATCCCTCGGCGATGCGCTCGCTCGGGTTCGAGTACGAGCGCGTCGGGTCTCCGCAGGTCGGTCCCGCGAGCGTCGACGGCGTGACGGTCCTGGCGCCTCGGGCCTGACGGTGGGCGGCAGCGACACAGGCGCAGCCCTCGGAGCCCCCGCAGCGCGGTCGAGCCACCGAGCTCCGGCCTTCGACTGATGGGCGACCGGGCCGACGCGCCCGCCTCCGATGACGAAGCGATCGCGGCGCTCCAGCAGACGATCGAGCGTCTCGAGCAGGAGCTGACGCTCGGCATGGATCTCCTCCGCGAGGCGGCAGCGACCCGCCGATCGACCGCAGCTGAGCTCGAGCGCGTCCGACACGAACTCCGGGTGCTCAAGCGACGCCGGCTTGTCCGGTACGCGCTGGTCGCCTCCCTGACGGCCCAGAGGGTCGTCAGGGAGGTCAGGCGGGTCGCCTCGGGCGTCCGTCGCCGCCTCGGGCGGATCCGCCGCTGGATCCCCGAGCGTGCCCGACAGCCGGGTCTTCGGGTTTCGCCGGCCGCCGAGGCGGCGATGGTCGCGGCCCTTCGTGCCGCCCTCCCGGCTCCCGCCCTCGATCGCGGACCGCTCGTCTCGATCGTGATCCTCAACCGCAACGGGCGCGACCACCTCGGGCGGTGCCTCGGGGCCCTCGCCACGACGACCTATCGCGACCTCGAGGTCATCGTCGTCGACAACGGCTCGACCGATGGATCGCCCGAGCTCGCCGAGTCGGTCGAGCTGCCGTTCCCGCTCCGGGTCATCCGGAACGAGACCAACCGGTCCTTCTCCGAGGCGAACGCCCAGGGCGTCGCCGTCGCCGCTGGCGAGCTGATCTGCTTCCTCAACAACGACGTCGACCCGATCACCGACGACTGGCTCAGCTACATGGTGGAGACGATGATCGCCCGGCAGGCTGTCGCGGTCGGGGCACGCCTGATCTACCCGAGGCACCGGGGCGGTGTCCGGGCCGGATCGAGACTCCGAGACCTATCGCTGCAGCACGCCGGGGTGGCCTTCGATCGTCGCAGGGGTGTCCCGCTCGCCCGGGCCATCGGCGCCGGCGACGACGCGCTCGCGCCGTGGGCGGCCGAGGTCCAGGATCGGCCGGCGCTCACGGCGGCCTGCCTGCTCGTGCGGTTGGAGGCCTTCCGCGAGGTCGGCGGCTTCTCCCCGGAGTACGACTACGGCACCGAGGATGTCGACCTCTGCCTCAAGCTGCGGGCGGCCGGTGGCCGGCTCGTGTACGACGGCCGAGCCGCCCTCTGGCATCACGAATCGGCGACCCGTGCCGCGGACCGGGCCGGGTACGTCGCCCGGGTGGCCAGCAATCGGAACACCTTCATCCACCGCTGGGGGCCGCGTCTGTTCCGTGACGCACTGCTCGACGCGGTCCGCGGCGGCGATCGGTTCTCGAGCGACCCGTTCGAGATCGGGATCATGGAGACCGGCGACGACGTCCGCGATCGGGCACCGGTCGAGCGCTCGGCAAGGCGCTCGAGGCGAACGGGTGGCGGGTCAGCTACGTGGCGCCGCGCCGACGACGGACGGCCGATCCCGGATCCGCCGATCGAGGCGATCATCGTCCTCCAGGATGGGTTCGACGTCCGGCGGCTGCCAAGGAGGCTGGTGACGCTGGCATGGATCCGCGACGAGCCCGACCGGTGGCTCGACCGCGCCTGGTTCGACGAGTTCGACCTCGTCTTCGCGTCGAGCGACCGCATCGAGGCGAGGGTCCGCGAGAGGAGCTCCAAGGTCGCGCGCCTCCTGCCGGTCCTGGACGACGAGGTCGATGCCGCGCGCGGCGATCCGTCTCGGTCGCAGGCGACGGCGATCCGCGACGCGCTGATCGACTGGGCCTCCGCGACACGATACGGATTGCGGATCGGGGTGCCGAGCTGGGAGGGCATCGATCGCTGGGGGGACTACCACTTCGCGCGCGGTCTCCAGCGGTCCCTCGAGCGGGCCGGTCACCCGACGCGGGTCCACTTCCTTCACGAGTGGGCGTCATCCGCGGCGGCGCGCGACGACATCGCCATCCACCTGTTCGGGCTCAAGGAGGCCCCGACCCATCCCGGCCAGGTCAACATCCTGTGGCAGATCAGCCACCCCGACCTCGCCACGCCGCCGATCTACGAACGGTACGACCACGTGTTCGTCGCGTCGGACCGGTTCGCCGCGGTGATGGCCGAGCAGGTGACCGTGCCCGTCACCTCACTCCACCAGGCGACAGATCCGGAGCGCTTCCGGCCGGAGCCGGGCGGCCCACACCACGAGCTGCTGTTCGTGGCCAACTCGCGCAAGGTCCATCGGCGAATCGTCGACGATCTTGCGGGCACGACTCACGACCTCGCGGTCTACGGTCGGGACTGGACGCCCGACCTGGTCGACCAGCGCTTCGTCAAGGGTGAGGTCATCGCGAACACCGAGCTCGCGCGCTACTACAGCGCCGCCGACATCGTGCTCAACGACCACTGGGACGACATGCGGTTCGAGGGCTTCATCTCGAACCGACTGTACGACTCGCTCGCCTGCGGGGCGTTCGTCATCTCCGACCGCGTCCATGGCATCGAGGCCGAGTTCGACGGCGCGGTGCCGACGTACCGCTCGCGAGCCGAGCTCGAGCCGCTCATCACCCGATACCTCGACGATCCGGACGAGCGCCGGCGGCTGGCCGAGCACGGCCGTGCCATCGTCCTCGAGCGTCACACCTTCGATGTCCGCGCGCGGGCCCTGGCCGACGTGGCCGAGCCGCTCGCCCGGGCTCGACCGGCAGGGATCGACGGCATCGCGGTCGCCTGACGGCATCGCCGTACGGCCCCGGCACGCCGTCGGGGGAAGAACTCGGACGTGAGCTGTCACCGCACCCAGGCGCGACCCGGATCGCGATCGTCCGGTCGGCGTGCCGAACGCAAACGGCGGCGACCCTGCGTCTGTCGGGACAGCGAGCAGCAGACCGTCATCGGCGTACCCGGCTGGAGGCGCTACTCGCACCGTCGACGACGCCGTTCCAGTGCCGGAGTCGACATCAGCGTGAGATCGGGTCGCTCAGCGAGTCCTTCGCTGAACCTGGATTCGCACGAGCACGATCTCGACCAGCGTGAGACGCGGCCGGCACGGCGAGCCGTCCCACGCTCGGTCGGCGTACAGCGGGGTCTCCACCCCATAGATGCCGAGTCGGCGAGCACCTGATAGGCGCCACTGACTGCGATCTCGCGGTATCGGCACAGGCGCTCGACGGCGGCCTCCGGTGACCGAACCAGTAGTCCCGCCCGTCGATGGCGTACGGGACCGTCCGACCCCGCTGGCCGATGGCGACTGGTACTGCGAAGGATCCGCTCTGGCCGGCCGTCCGACAGGAGTTCGAATGAGTGGTGGAGGCAGAGGTGTAGGCCGAATACGACTGGAAGATCGGCACCGGTCGCCAGATGAACGTCGGATAGGCGCTGGAGATGGCAGCGGAGTGCGCATCGATGCTCACAGTGTGGCCGTCGAGATCGGCGAGGATCGAGGGGGGCACATGGAACGCCGACTGGAGGTGCTGCCGGGTCCGGTCAGCCGCAGCCTCCCAGCGCCACGGAAGCACGGCATCACGGGCCTGGCGCAGGAAATCCGTCGAGGACGTCACGACGTCTGGATAGCTCGTCACGGGCGGCCAGCCGTGGAACGCGGACCGACGATCAGACGAACGCGATGCGACGCCGAGCAGGACCGGGACCGACCTGCGCCGCAGGGTCGCAGGCAGGAGGACGAGCGTCGCGAACCCGAGCGTGACGAACGGGGGTGCCACGTGACTGCGGACGAAGGCGAACTTCAGGGTGGCGAACAGGAGAAGGATGACAAGAGCGGCCAGGGCAAGCCGCCGGTCACGCGGCCAGCCGGCCTCGGTTCGATACGCGACCGCCGCGACGATGGCCGCAACGAAGAGGAACGCAGCGTAGAGCACCCGGGCGTTCGTCTGGGTCACGCCCATCGCGTCGGAGTAGCCCGCGATGAGCTCCTCGGAGGCGCGCGCGTACGGAACGAGGTCGGACAGTTGCTGACCGGCAACGAGCCACAACCCGACGATGGTCGCGATCGTGGTGCCGGCAAGGATGACCACGCCATGCAGGCGCGGACGGACGCGGTCAATACGACGATGAAGGCATCGCGCTGACGAAGACCCCGACATTGACCTTACCCAGGATCGCGAAGCCGGCAAGGATGCCGGCCACGACCGCGACCCGCCAGACTTCGCGACGCTGTCGATGCGCAGGACTTCGACGCCGAGTCCGAACGCAGGATCTGCAGGGCGTCGAACGGCTCTAGCCATCCGATCGCCCTCGCGAAGACGAGGGTGAGCAGCACGGCGACCCAGGCCGGGAACACCCTGAGTGACGCGCGGAGCAACAGCCCGACCAGAGCCAGGTAGATGGCCGCCGTGGCGACGAAGGCCAGTACGCTCGTCGGCCCGATGAACGGCGTCGGCCAGGAAAGGAAGCCGAGCGGGCCGTAGGTGAACACGATGTCACGACCGAAGGCAAGCCCATCGCGCGCCGCCTGGTGCAACCCCATCTTCCAGGAGAGGTCCAGCGTAACGCGTGGGAACTGGCTTCGAAACGGCCAGGCGAGGACCAGGATCGCGGTCGCCAGTGCCGCCTGACCTGGTCGGGTGAGCGGGAGATGGGCGAGCCGGGCGCGCGCGACGGCCAGACTGCCGGCGGTCTCGTGTGTCAGAGAGACTCCCACTGTTTCATGGCGCCCCACCCTATCGAACGTCCATCTGATCTCAGCCCTTCTTCCGGCGACATCGGAGCAGGATCGGAGGATCGACTTCGTCACACACCATGAGCGTGATGACGAACCTCATGCGCCTCGCCCGGTCGGATCCGTGGCCGGGACGGCGCGTCGACGTCGGGTGCATACGGGAGGTCCCCGACGAGGCCCCAGAGGTGGAGGGCGGTCGTCAGGAGCACGATCAGCCCCAGCGCGACGAGCGTCACGAGCGAGACGGCCACGATCGATGCGGCCGCTCCCGGCCGACTGGGCACGGCATCGGTGGGAGCGTCGACCGACGTGACGTGGGCCGGCGACGACGCCGAAGCTCGGTTCACCGGGCGATTGTGACAGACCGCCGAACAGGTCCGCGGCAGTCCGGGCCGGTCCGACGGATCCCGCTCGAGACGACAGCATCCGAGGCCGTCGCGTCCGAGGGTGGGTCGACGCGGCACGTAACTCCGCCCCTACACTGCGGCCATGGGAAACCCGATCCCGGGCGTGCGCCGGCGCGTCCGACGGCTGGTCCGCGGCGACATTCCGCTCAAGGTCGGCTCATACGTCGCCCCGAAGGACCTGCGTCCATTGCGGCCGGACGAGATCGCCGCTACCGATGCCTTCCATCGGGCTTACTACGACTCGTGGGAAAAGGGCTCCGAGCACGGCCGTGGCACGATCACCCTGTCGTGGTTCGGCTATCGCACGCTCAAGAGCCCACTCGACCTGTGGACCTACCAGGAGATCCTGGTCGAGACCCGTCCGGACCTCATCGTCGAATGCGGGACGCGCTTCGGCGGCAGTGCCTACGACATCGCTACCCTGCTCGACCTGATCGGCCACGGGCAGGTGCTGACCATCGACGTCGAAGCCCCGAAGGGGCGCCCCGTTCATCGCCGCATCTCC
Source organism: uncultured Chloroflexia bacterium (assembly GCA_963742075.1). Taxonomy (GTDB): domain Bacteria; phylum Chloroflexota; class Limnocylindria; order Limnocylindrales; family CSP1-4; genus SPCO01. The sequence continues at coordinate 98,524 of CAVUKR010000006.1, forward strand.
TACCTGCTGGGCTCGTCCACGGATCCCGCGATCGTGGCACAGGTGCGGGCGGCGGCCGCGGGCAAGCGGGTGATGGTCATTCTGGACTCGGATCACTCGGCCGCCCACGTCGCAGCCGAGCTGGCGGCCTACCACGACATCGTCGCGGTTGGCTGCTATCTCATCGTCGAAGACACCAACGTCAACGGCCACCCCGTGCGACCGGACTTCGGCCCGGGGCCCGCGGAAGCCGTGAACGCGTTCCTGACCGGGCGCGACGACTTCGTCAGCGACTCGGATAGGGAGCGATGTCCTCCTCGACGCTCGAACCCGCGGTCTGCGCGTAGCCAGCTTCCTCCAGCGCGGTGGATCATTCTGCAGGGCGTGTCAGCCGGTCACGGGGCAGCGATCGGTCGCTGGGCTCGGCCTTCAGGATTTCGTGCCCCCGGACGTCGCTGTCGTGCTCGTCGCAGCGAGCAGCGGCGCGAGCTCGGCTCGCAACGAAGCCCTGACCCGCGAACCGGGAAGGTGCAGGCGGCGACTTCGGACGAGCGTCCGCCATGCGCCGGTCTCGAGGAACGCCTCGGGAGACACGGCATCGAGCCGCTCGAGGACGGATGCGGGAACGGGCTGGGGATCGGGGACCAGGTTCGCGGCGACGATCTCGTCGTAGTGATCGCGGAGCACGGTGCTCGTGTGATCCGGCGCAAGGACGACCAGCAGGCCGGTCGGCTGCGTGTCGACCGGGATCACGATGAGATCGGGCCGATACTCGCGCAAGACCGCGACGAGCTTGAGACGTCGCCGTCCAGTCCTCGGTCGTCCGATCCCGGGCTGCCTCGATGACGTTGCGCGGCAGCATGTCGTCGAGCACGATCACCGTCGTCGGCGCTCGAGTGCCGCTCGACGTTCATGAAGTCGCGCAGGCGAACTCGAACAAGTGCATGCCGTCGATGAACGCGAGGTCCACCGTGGCCCGCCCCACGAGGCGACCGAACAGCGGGCGGTTGTGCCGGAGGTTGCGCCACGGGTTGCGGCCGCCCCGGAGGCAGCGCAGCGGTTCCGGCGTGCGAAGAACGTCCTGGTCGCCGGACGAGATAGACGTCCGTCCGGATCTCGCTCTGACCTGGAACGCGGGATCGACGCGATCGACGGGACCCGCGAGAACGAGGCTGTCGCCACTGTCGACGCCGATCTCGAGGTAGTTCCTCGGGTGCAGGCGGCGTGGAGCCCGATGAGGAACTCGTGTCCTTTCATGACCGCGATGGTACCCGGTCACTCGCTGTCCTGGCGGCCCGCCACGCACGCCGTTCGGCGTCGCTGCGACTGGGCCGGTCGCTCAACGTCTGCGCCGACCACCTCGAAGTCGCCGCTTCACGGCGCCTGCCGTTCGCCGGGTGACACGCAGCCAGTCGTCCCGTATCCGGGGAGGTCGTGCGACCCGTTCGTCGGCCAGCTTCCGCGCTTCGTCTCGCTCCCGCTCGAGGGCGACGAAGAGGCCGCCCAAGGTCGGCAGCGCGTTCGTGTTCGGCGGGGTCGATCGGTTCATCCAGCGAAGCGTCCAGGCAACGAGCGACAAGATCTGGCAGAGAGCGCGTGGTCGACGAGCGCGTGCAGATGGTCCCGCAGCCAGGGGTCGTAGACGAAGGCACCAGCCGCATCGCCGCCGGCCAGGTCCTTCTCCAGCGGAAGACGGACCAGGAACGCGTACCGCAGTCGACCGGCGAGATGCCGCCGGTAGTCGGCCATGCCATGGTGGTTCTTGCTCGGACGCAGGGTCGGGGTTCGCCTCGTACGACCGCCCGGAGTTGATGACTCGACGTTCGTACTGCAGCCATGACCGCCACGGCAGGTGGAGGACCTCGAGCTCGAACGCGGGATCGGGCTGGCCCGTGCTCTTGAGCGAGACGAAGTGATTGCCCTGCGAGACGACGACATCCGGATCGCCGCGATGGACGGCATCGGCGGTCGGTTGCGCGAAGATCCCGACGGCCTGTAGCTGCTCGGGGGTCCGCAGATCGCGCCAGAGCAGGCGGTCGATGCCGGATCCCCGCATCGCCGGCGGGCCGACGAGGTTCGTGACCGGAACCGTGAACGCGACGAGGGACAAGGGGATCGCCTCGAGGGCCGTTCGCAGCGTCAGGCTCTGGTCGCACGGGACCCAGAATTCGTCGGCGTCCGCGTTGATGACCCAGTCGGCCCCATACTCCGTGAAGGCACGCCGTGCCATGCCGGTCACGACGGCACCCTGCTGCTTGCGAAAGACCGGGTCATGGTGGAGTTCGAGCACGCCAAGGTCGGCGTACCGCTGCAGCACCTCCGTGGTGCCGTCGACGGAGCCGTTGTCCGTCGCGATGATCAGATCGGCGCCCTGGGCAAGATGGTGCTCGACGAACGCGGCGATGATGTCGACCTCGTCACGCACCATGAGCGTGACGACGAACCTCATCCGTCCCGCTCCGACGGCTAGCGGCACGGGATCGTCCGCCCGCGGGCGCCACCGGCGCGGCGGGCTCGAAGACCGGGACGTCCATGGTCGTCTGCTCCGCATCGGCCCGCACCACGAGCGCCTCCCGGGTGAGGCCGGTGCCCGGGACCGTCGACCGTGAGGTTCAGGAAGAACTCGTGGCCGATCGTGTCCTGGAAGGCCGCCTCGCGGACGAAGATCAGACCGAGAGCATGGAGGTCCTGGAGCATCAACCGAAGGTGGTTCGGCGTGAAGACCCAATTGTGGACGTCGATGTAGGTGTCGCCCCGCGCACGCGCGGCATTCGCCTTGACGGCGTCGAGGTCGTGCACGAACCGGTAGTCGCCCGTGCGACCCGCTGGCCAGGACGTCGAGCCGCGTTGCCTCACGGCATTGAGCGAGAACTCGGTCATCGTGCCGACGGTGTGGACGCTGCGGCAGGTTGATGGACGTGTCGATGACGCGTCCGATCGACGAGCGCTCGCGAAACCGGTCGAAACAGTATCGGTGGTCGGGGACGACGAGCGACAGGACGCCGTTCGGCGCCAGCAGGTTCGTGCAGTCATTGATGAAGTCGATCAGGGAGATGCTGTGCTCCAAAACGTGCGATGCCAGGACCAGGTCGAACCGGTCATGGATGACGTCCGCCATCGAGGCCCCGGCGGGGATCACGTAGTCGACGTCCTCGATGTCGTCCGGGGAGTACTGCTTGAACTCGCGGTACTTCTCGACCAGGCCGTCGCGGTCGATGTAGTCGACGTTCTTCGTCTGGAACCCGTCCCGCTTCGGCAGGATCGCATTGTGCGCGGGTCCGATCTCGAGGACGGTATCGGCTCGATCCGCGGTCCGGAACACGAAGTCACGTCGGACCTGGAGCCTCGGCCGCGTTTCGTGGCCGACGGTGTTGCTGCCGAGCAACGACCGCTTGATGCCGCCGAGTCGCCGCCGGATCGGCTTGGGGAGACGGGATCCTAGCACGGACATCCGACTCGCCCGACGGCCACGTGGCGGCGACGGCCTGCTGCTGAACGCGTGCGCGCCAGGCGCATCATGGCGGCCCGCCCGACGCGACCTGCCCTGACCGCCTTCGCAGGCGCTCGAGGATCGCATTGACGAGCCAGGCCGTCGATATGACGGTCGACGCGGCGAACGGGCCGAACGGTGGAGGGACCCGGGCGAAGACGAAGGCGGGCTCGACAGCCCGACGCCAGGCGATGCGGCGCGCCATCGTCGGATCGGCGCGAAGCGCTTGTCGGACCATCCGCCAGTACGGTCCGCGGGCTCGGCGCGGCGAGCGACCCCCACTGCGCGGCCGGCGACCGCAGGACACTCCTGGGAAGGTGCTCCGATCGCGCGACGATCGTCGCGGGGACCGAACCGAGGAACGCGGTCATCGCGTCGAACAGCTGATCGGTGGCCGGGTCGTGGCGAGCGACGGCCGTCCGGACCGGCCCGCCGAGGTCGGACCGGAGCAGTCGCTCGAAATACGCGCGCTTGAGCTTGTCGCGGGTAGCTTCGCCGTCGATCCGCAGGTCGATCTCGGCACAGACCGTCGCGTAGACGTCGCGCGCCACCATGACCATGTCGACCGCGCCGCGCGCTGAGGCGCGCGCGATCGTCGTGATGGTCCCGCCGAGCTGATCCGGATGAAGCCGGGACCATTCGAAGACGGTGTCCTCGATGACCTCGATGTGCGCGCCGGCGCGAAGCAGGGCTCGGATCGTCCAGGCCTGGTCGCCGAGCACGCGGCCCTCGAACCGCAGGCCGTCGAGCAGGGACCGGTGGAAGGCCTTGCCGGTGGCCGACACGTAGTAGAGCAGGCCCGGATGCGTCGCGATCGACTTGCGCCCGGGCTCGCGGATGTCGGGGATGTCGTAGAGCGGCGACAGCCAGGTCCGCTCGCCATCGGTCCAGAGACGCTGGCCGATGACGGCGAGCACGTCCGGGTCGGCCGTCGGGCGCATGAGCGCGGCCAGCCCGCCGGGGCACATCCGATCGTCAGCGTCGTGAAAAGCGATCCATTCCCCGTGGGCGATCTCGAGGCCGCGGTTGCGGGCATTCGAGACCCCGCCGTTCGTCGAGAGTCGAAGCAGAACCACGCGCGGGTCGCGCCGGGCGATGGCGTCGACGATCTCGGCGGTCCCATCGGTGGATCCATCGTCGATCACGATGCATTCGAATGCGACGTCACGCTCGGCGAGGACGGACCCGAGCGCCCATTCGATCGTCGAGGCCGCATCCCAGCAGGGGATCAGGACCGAGAGTCGAATGGCGTCAGGTGTGGCGTCAGGGTTGGCGGCCGACCTGGCGTCGATCCCATCGGACATCGGAAACGCGATGGTAGCAGCGGGCGGCGCCGACCGGCTCCGCCGGTCCCTCAGCGCAGCGACTCGTCCAGCGCGTGCTCGACCTCGTCGGGCAGCGAGGTCTGCCTGACGCGGCCATGGAATTGGCCGAGGGCCCCGACGAGGAGCCCCGTGTCGGTCTGCTGCTTGAGTTGGAGGAACAGCGCCGAGCCGCCCGGCGGCAGGTCGGCGCCGACCTCCTTGACGAACCCGCCATCGATCCCGGGTGCCACGGCGCGACCGATCAACCCGCCGGCGGCCGCCCCGCCGACGATGGCCGCGACCGGGAAGACAGCGAACAGGAGGCCGCCGAGTACCGCCCCGACGACCACGCCGGTCTCGGTCCCGCTCGACATCTCGTTGTGGACGGTCACCTTGCCGTCGGCGTCCTTGCGGACGACCGCGGTGTCCTCGAGCCCCACCTTGCTGGCCTGCTCGAGCCCGCGGATCGAACGCAATGCCGCCGCGGCATCATCGGCCCCATCGAACGTCACCGCCAGGAATTCCGACATCGTCGACCTCACTCCCCGTGCGCCTGTGAATCGTGGACCGTCACGATACGCCCCAGTGGGGCAGCCCGACTCGCCGCGCCGGGTCAGGGCCCGGTCAGTGACGGAAGTGCCGCACGCCCGTCAGCAGCATCGTGCCGCCGGCGGCGTCCACGGCGGCGATCGCGTCGGCGTCGTGGATCGAGCCGCCCGGCTGGATGAACGCCATGACGCCGGCCGCCAGGCAGACCTCGATGGCGTCTGGGAACGGATAGAAAGCGTCCGACGCGCAGGCCGCGCCGTGCAGCGCGTCCGGCCCGCTGAACGCGATCGCCTTGTCGACCGCGCCGCGGGCGGCGTCGACCCGCGACGTCTGGCCCGACCCCATCCCGATCAGCCGCCGGCCACGAACGAGGACGATGGCGTTCGACGTGACGCCGCGGACCAGTCGCCAGGCGAGGTCGAGATCGACGCGCTCCGCGTCGCTCGGGGTCCGGCCGGTCGCGACCGTCCACGTCGCGGGATCGTCGGGCTGCGTGTCGGGAGAGGTCACCAGGACGGCGCCACCCGCCGTCCGGATCGACCGGGTCGCGTCGAGCGGCGGGACCGGCCCATCCTCGGCCAGTCGCGGATCCAGGACGAGCCGGAGGTTGGGCTTGCTCGCAAGGATCGCCAGAGCATCGGACCCGAAGCCGGGCGCGACGACGACCTCGAGGAAGAGCGAGACGAGCGCCTCGGCGACGGCGGCGTCGACCTCGCGCGTCAGCGCCACGACCCCGCCGAAGGCCGACACCGGGTCCCCCGCCAGCGCCGCCCGCCAGGCCTCGACGAGCGTCGCCCGCTCGGCCGCGCCGCACGGGTTCGTGTGCTTCACGATCACGCAGGCGGGTCCGCGGAGCGCCCGGCCGAGCGTCGCCGCCGCGGCCGCGTCGAGGACGTTGTTGTAGGAGAGCGCCTTGCCCTGGAGCGGCGGCGCGCCGGTGGCGAACGGGCCGTCGTCGTCGGTGCCGCCCGGGCGCCGGTAGCGGGCCGCCGCCTGGTGCGGGTTCTCGCCGTAGCGGAGCGACTCGACCTTCTCGAGCGGGATCGTCAACAGCCCTGGATACGGGTCGGCCGCGCCGGGCAGGCCCGGCTCGTCGGGCAGGTCCACGCCGGCCTCCGCCATCCGCCCGGGCAGCACCTCTGCGATCCTGGCGTCGTAGGCGGCGGTGTGGCGGAAGGCCTCGACCGCCAGCGCCGACCGGAGGCCGTCACCGATCGCGCGCCCGGTCCGGAGCGCGGCCAGGACTGCGTCGTAGCGCGCCGGTGAGGTCACGATCGCGACCGACGCGTGGTTCTTGGCCGCGGCGCGGACCATCGCAGGGCCGCCGATGTCGATCTCCTCGACCAGCTCGTCGAACGCGACCCCCGGGCGTGCCGCGGCCGCCGCGAACGGGTAGAGGTTGACGACCACCAGCTCGAACGGCCCGATCGCCGCGGCCAGCAGCTGGCGGCGGTGCTCGGCCGAGCGACGGTCGGCCAGGATCCCGCCGTGGATCCGCGGGTGGAGCGTCTTGACCCGCCCGTCGAGCATCTCGGGGCTGCCGGTCACCGACGCGACGTCCGTCACCGGCAGGCCGGCGTCACGGAGGGTGCGGGCGGTGCCGCCGGTCGACACGAGCTCGAAGCCGGCCCGCACGAGCCCGGCCGCGAACGACGCGAGCCCCGTCTTGTCCGAGACCGACAGGAGGGCGCGGCGAGGCACGGGCACGACTGCGTCGGCCTGCGCGAGATCCGTCCTGACCCGGCGGCCGTCGGGTCCGATCGACAGGGCCCCGGCCAGGACGAGCGCGACGGCACGCGGCAGCAGGCGGTGCTCGGCGGCCCGGATGCGGTCGTGGAGTGAGCGCGCGTCGTCGTCGGGGAGGATCGCGACGGCGTCCTGCGCGACGATCGGTCCGCCGTCGAGCGTCTCGTCGACGATGTGGACCGTGCAGCCGGTCACCGTCACGCCGTGGGCGAGCGCGTCCGCGACGGCGTGCGCGCCGGGGAACGCGGGGAGGAGCGAGGGGTGCGTGTTCAGGATCCGCCCCGGGAAGGCCGCCAGCACGGCCGGGCCGACGATCCGCATGTAGCCGGCCAGGACGACCACCCCGACGCCCGTCGCCTCGAGGGTCGCGGCCAGCGTGGCGTCGTCGCCGCGGGGGATGAGCGCGGTCTCGATCCCCTGCTCCGCGGCCCAGTCGAGCGCCGGACAGGCACGATCGGCGAAGACGAGGGCGATCCGGCCACCGAGCTCGCCGCGGCCGGCCGCCGCCGCCAGCGCGCGCAGGTTGGACCCGGCGCCCGACACGCCGACGGCGATCGTCGGGCGATGATCGCCGCGCCGCGTCACGCGACGCCCTCGAGGTGCGCCTCGACGTACCGCGAGCCACCCACCTCCGCCGCATCGACGACCTCGCCGACGATCGTCGCCCCGATCCCGAATCGCTCGATCGCCGCGATCGCCGCGGGGCCGGCGTCCCGCGGCAGGACCGCGATCATCCCGAGACCGCCGTTGAAGGTCGCCCGGATCTCCTCGTCGTCGAGCCCGCCGAGGGCGCCGAACACGCGCATGACCGACGGCATCGGCCAGCGACCCGGGTCGAGCCGGGCGGCGAGACCCTCGGGGAGCGCCCGCGGCACGTTGCCGGGCAAGCCGCCGCCCGTGATGTGCGCCAGGCCGCCCAGGTCCGAGCCGGCGGCCCGGACGGCGGCGCGGGCGGCGAGGATCGCCCGGGCGTAGATGCGGGTGGGCGTCAGGAGGACATCGCCGAGGGTCGCCATCGTCTCGTTCGGCGCGGCCGCGATCGCCTCCTCGGCCCCGGCATCGCCGAGCGACCGCCGCAGGCGGACCTGGTACGGCTCCGCGAGGTCGAGGTCCCACTGCGCGACGAGGGCCCGGACCAGCGAGTAGCCGTTGGCGTGGAGCCCCGACGCGGCCAGCCCGACGATGACGTCGCCGGCCCGGACCGTGCTCCCGTCGATGACGTCGCTGCGTTCGACCACGCCGACGCAGCAACCCGAGACGTCGAAGGCGTCGTCCCCCATCAGCCCCGGATGTTCGGCCGTCTCCCCGCCGATCAGCGCGCAACCGGCGTCGCGGCAGCCCGCCGCGACCGAGCCGACGAGCTCGGCGACCCATTCGGGGACGACGTGGCCGACCGCCACGTAGTCGAGGAAGGCAAGTGGCTCCGCGCCGCAGCAGACCACGTCGTCGACGCACATCGCGACGAGGTCGATGCCGATGGTGTCGTAGCGCCCGAGGGCCTGCGCGATGGCGGTCTTCGTCCCGACCCCGTCGGTCGAGGCGACCAGCAGCGGATCGCGATAGCCGGCCGGGATCGCGATGGCCCCGCCGAACCCGCCCAGGCCGCCGACGACCTCGGGACGGCGGGTCGACTCGACGTGCGCGCGCATCAGGTCGACAGCGCGCTCGCCGGCGGCGACATCGACCCCGGACGAGCGGTACGCGCCGCGGTCCGAGGTGCCCTTCGGCCCGGCCATCAGCGGATCACCGCCTCCTCGAGCATGAACTTGCGGCTTGCCGCGTCGTAGGGCACCGGATCGGGATAGTGGCCGTCGAAGCAGGCGAAGCAGAACCGCTCGTACGGCAGCTCGAGCGCGGCCAGCACGCCGCGGATCGACAGGTAGCCGAGCGAATCGGCGCCGATGAACTCGCCGATCTCGGGCACGCTGTGGGTGGCGGCGATCAGCTCGGTCTCGATCTGCGTGTCGATACCGTAGAAGCACGGGTGGTAGATCGGCGGCGCGCTGATCCGGACGTGGACCTCGGTGGCGCCGGCCTTGCGCAGCAGCTCGACGATCCGCTTGGTCGTCGTCCCGCGCACGATCGAATCGTCGACCACGATCAGGCGCTTGCCGTTGACCACCTCGCGCAGCGGGTTGAGCTTGATCGTGACCCCGCGGTGGCGGAGCCCCGCCGACGGCTGGATGAAGGTGCGGCCGGCGTATCGGTTGCGGTACATCCCCTCGCGATACGGCAGCCGGGACGCCTCGGCGTAGCCGGCCGCCGCGGGGGCGCCCGTGTCGGGCACCGGCATCACGAGGTCGGCGTCGATCGGGTGCTCGAGGGCGAGCTGGACGCCCATCTTGCGTCGGGCCTCGTAGAGGTTGCGCCCCTCCATGTACGAATCGGGCCGGGCGAAGTAGATGAGCTCGAAGACGCACAGGGCCGGGGTCGCCCGGGCGAACCGCACCGAGCGCGGCGCCTGGCCCCGTTCGAGGATGACCATCTCGCCGGGCTGGACGTCGCGCACGTATTCCGCCCCGACGATGTCGAGGGCGGCCGTCTCGGACGACAGGCACCAGCCGGCGTCCGCGTCATCGCCCCGCCACAGCCCGTCGTCCGACCCCGCGCCCGGCGTCTGCGGCAGCCGGCCGAGGACGAGCGGCCGGAAGCCGAACGGATCGCGGACGCCGATGACCCGTCGCTCGTCGAGGATGACGAGGCTGTAGGCGCCGCGGACGCGCGGCAGGACGCGCTCGAGCGCCTCGACGATGTCGGCCGCCGGCTCGTCGGCGAGGAGAGCGGTCAGGAGCTCGGTGTCCGTCGAGGCCGGCAGCCGCGCCCGACCGCCCGTGAGCTGGTCGAGCAGCTCGCGCGTATTGATGAGGTTGCCGTTGTGGCCGATGGCCAGCGCGCGACGCGGTCCGAGGCGGTAGGTGGGCTGGGCGTTCTCCCAGATGGTCGACCCGGTCGTCGAGTAGCGGCAATGGGCGATGGCGAGCTGCCCACGGAGGCTCGGGAGGCGCCGCTCGTCGAGGACCGAGCTGATCATCCCGAGGTCCTTGTAGAGCATCAGCTGCTCGCCGTCGCTGACCGCGAGGCCGGCCGATTCCTGCCCGCGGTGCTGGAGGGCGAACAGGCCGAGCGCCGCGATCGAGGCGGCGTCGTTCGGCTCGCCGTCCGGCAGCACGACCCCGAAGACGCCGCACACCTCGTCAGCCCTCCCAGCCGAGGGCGCGGGCGAGCCCGTGGTCCCAGGCGTGACGGAGGTCGCGGAGCGGGACCTCGAGCACGTCGGCGACACCGCCGCCGCGGTCCTCGACGTTGCCCATCGCGCCGGTCATCGACAGCTCGATGACGAGGCGATCGCCACCCACGGAGCCGACCGGCTCGACGGGCAGCCCGTGCTGGCGGGCGAGGAGCTCGAGCGCCGCCGCGTAGCGGGGCCGGCAGCTCAGGACCAGCCGCGACGGGCTCTCGCCGAACAGGTCGACCGCGGGAGAGTGGCTGACTGCGATCCGGACCGTCGCCCCGAGCTCGCCCCACATCGCGCACTCGGCGAGCGCGACGGCCAGGCCGCCGCCGGAGATGTCCTGGGCCGATGCGACGAGGCCGCGGGCGATCGCCTCGCGGACGAAGTCCTGGAGCGCGGCCTCGCGGCCGAGGTCGAGGGCGGGCGGGTCGTCCTCGCTCGCCGCGCCGGCAAGGGCCGCGTACTCGGATCCGACGAGCCCCGGGACGACCTCGCCGACGAGCAGGACCGCGTCGTGGACGCGCTCGAACGCTGGCCCGACGAGCGACGCGATGTCATCGAGGAGGCCGACGACCCCGATCTCCGCCGTCGGGGCGATCGCGCCCGCCGGGGATTCGTTGTAGAGCGAGACATTGCCGCCGGTGACCGGCAGCCCGAGCGCACGGCAGGCGTCGGCCAGGCCGCGCACTCCCTCGCTGAGCTGCCAGAACGCAGCCGGCCGGGTCGGGTCGCCGTAGTTGAGGCAGTTCGTCACCCCGAGCGGGCGGGCGCCGGTGATCGACACGTTGCGGGTCGCCTCGGCGACCGAGAGCGCCGCCCCGAGCCACGGATCGACGGTCCCGACCGCCTGGTTCCCGTCGGTCGTCGCGACGAGCGCCTTGCTGGTCCCCTTGACGCGCAGGACAGCCGCGCCGCGGCCCGGCCCGGCGACCGTGTCCGCTCCGACCGTCGAGTCGTACTGGTGGAACACCGCGTGGCGCGACGAGAGGTTCGCCGAACCGAGCAGGGCGAGCAGGACCGCGCCCGGGTCCATCCCGCGTTCGGGGAGCCGGTCGCTCACCGCTGCTGGCACACCGGGCGCCGGGGCGCCACGTCGGTGCGTCGGGGCCGCCGCGATCCGCTGGTGGACGATCGCGTCGCTGGTCAACGCCCGGGCCGGGATGCGCGCCAGCTCCCGCGCGCCGGCGGCGCGACGACCATCCGGGTCGAGTCCGCCCGCGACGATCGTGATATCGCCATCCGCGGTCACCCGCCCGATGACCGCGACCGGGAGGCCCCAGCGCTCGCAGACCTCGCGGACGGCCTCCCACCGAGCCGGCGTGACCGCCGCGCACATCCTCTCCTGCGACTCGGAGATCATGACCTCGAACGGCTCGAGCCCCGGTTCGCGTCGCGGGATGGCGTCGAGGTCGACCATGATCCCGGTCCCGGCCCGATCGGCGATCTCGGACGTGGCGCAGGTGATCCCGCCGGCGCCCAGGTCCTGGAGGCCCTCGACCAGGCCGCGCTCGATGAGCTCGATGCTCGCCTCGATCAGCAGCTTCTCGGCAAACGGGTCGCCGACCTGGACCGACGGCCGCTTGGACGGGTCGTCGTCGCCGAACGTCGCGCTGGCCAGCACCGACGCCCCGCCGATCCCGTCCCGTCCCGTCGCGGATCCGTAGAGCACGACCAGGTTCCCGGGTCCGGGCGCGGCCGCCAGCGTGAGGCGGCGCTCCTCCAGCAGGCCGATGGCCATGACGTTGACGAGCGGATTGCCGCCGTAGCTCGGGTCGAAGACGAGCTCGCCGCCGACGGTCGGCACGCCGACGCAGTTGCCGTAGCCGCCGACCCCGCGCACGACGCCGTCGACGAGGTGCCGCGTGCGGGCGTCGGCGGGGTCGCCGAATCGCAAGGCGTCGAGTACCGCGATCGGGCGGGCGCCCATCGTGAAGATGTCGCGCAGGATGCCGCCGACGCCGGTCGCCGCGCCCTGGTACGGCTCCACCGCCGACGGGTGGTTGTGCGACTCGATCTTGAACGCGACCGCCAGCCCGTCGCCGATCGAGATGACCCCGGCGTTCTCGCCCGGCCCGGCGACGACCCCCTCGCCGGCGGTCGGGAGAGTGCGCAGGAGCGGCTTCGAGCTCTTGTACGAGCAGTGCTCGCTCCACATCACGCTGAACATCGCGAGTTCGAGGTCGTTCGGGTCGCGGCCGCCGAGGCGCTCGCGGATGGCGCCGAGCTCGTCGTCGGTGACGCCCAGCCGGCGATGGAGCGGCTCGATGGGTCGCTCCGCCACGGTCATCGCGCCCCCGCGCCGATCGCGAGGGCACCGGCGGTCGCGGCCTTGGCAGCGCTCTCGACCAGCGACCGGACGATGGCGAGCCCGTCGTCGGAGCCGAGCACCGTCTCGGATGCCCGCTCCGGGTGCGGCATCAGGCCGGCCACGTTGCCCGCCGCGTTCATCACCCCGGCGATCGCGCGCAGCGAGCCATTCGGGTTGGCCTGATCGCCCGGCAGCGCCGCGGTCCCGACCGCATCCACGTACCGGAAGAGCACCTGGCCATCGCGTTCGATGGCATCGAGGGTCGCGTCATCTGCGTAGTACAGCCCCTCACCATGCGCCACCGGCATCCGCAGCGGTCGCCGTGCGTCGAGCGCGTGGGTGAACGGCGTATCGAGGCGCTCCGCGGCGATCCGGACCTCCTGCCCGGCGAAGCGGAGCGTGGCGTTGCGCAGAAGGGCGCCGGGGACGAGCCCCGCCTCTGCGAGGACCTGGAAGCCGTTGCAGATCCCGAGCACGAGCCCCCCATCCGCCGCGAACGACGCGACCGATCGCATCACCGGGCTGAAGCGGGCGATCACCCCGGCCCGCACGTAGTCCCCGTAGGCGAATCCGCCGGGCAGCACCACCGCCGCGACGCCCTCCAGCGACGCTTGCTCGTGCCACAGGACGACCGGCTCGGCACCGGCCAGACCGAGCGCATGGACGGTGTCGCGGTCGCAGTTGCTGCCCGGGAAGACCACGACGCCGACGCGGACCGGCATGCTCAGCCCTCCCCCGCCCCGGCCCCGACGGCCGACGACGCGGCACCGACCGCCTCGATGGCGAAGACCTCGATCAGCGGGTTCGAGAGGAGCTCGGCGGCGAGCCGCTCGACGATGGCCTGGGCCACGGCGTCGTCGGCGGCCTCCACGGTCAGCTCGACCCGGCGCCCGACGCGGACGTCGTGGATCCCCTCGAGCCCGAGATGTCCGAGGCTGCCCTCGACCGCGCGCCCGGCGGGATCGAGGATCCCGGGCTTGGGCGCCACGTTGACCGCGTATCGGAAGCTCGTCATGGGGCGATCACGTCCTCCTCGAGATAACGCACGAAGCTGGCTCCGGTGATCCGTTCATAGGCTTCGACGTAGCGCGCCCGGGTGCCGGCAACGACGTCCGGCGGCAGCTCCGGGCCTGGTGCCGTCTTGTCCCACGGCTGGGTCTCAAGCCAGTCGCGGACGAACTGCTTGTCGAAGCTGGCCTGCGGCCGACCGGGCTCATAGGTCGCAGCATCCCAGAACCGCGATGAATCGGGCGTCAGCGCCTCATCGATGAGGAGCAGCTCGCCCGTCGCTCGGTCGATCCCGAACTCGAACTTCGTGTCGGCGAGCAGGATCCCGACCGACGCCGTCGCGGCCGCCGCGAACCGGTACAGCTCGAGGGCGTGCGTCCGCACCCGCGCCGCGACCTCGCCCCCGACGAACCGCGACATCGTGTCGAAGTCGATGTTCTCGTCGTGCTCCCCCGCCTCGGCCTTGGTGGCCGGCGTGAAGATCGGCTCGGGGAGGCGGTCGCTCTCGCGTAGGCCGGCCGGCAGCGCGACGCCGCAGATCGTGCCGTCCGCCCGGTAGGCCTTCCAGCCCGATCCAGCCAGGTAGCCGCGCACGACCGCCTCGATCGGGATGACCTCGGTCGGCCGGCAGACCATCACCCGCCCGCGGAGTTCGTCGGCGAGCGCGACATCCGGGTCGAGGAGATGGTTGGGGACGATCCCGGCCGTCTCGGCGAACCAGAACCGCGACAGCCCGGTCAGCAGCCTGCCCTTGTCGGGGATGGTCGTCGGCAGGATGACGTCGAATGCGGAGATGCGGTCGGACGCGACGAGCGCCAGGCGACCGTCCGGGAGGGCATAGAGGTCGCGCACCTTGCCGGAGCGGAGGAAGGTGTCAGCCGCGAGCGCCATCGCGGACCTCCACCGGGTGGCTGGGCGGGACCGCGGCCAGGCGATCGGCGAGGCCGTCGAGCCGCGCGATCACCTCCGGGACGTGGCGCAGGAACGCGGCCTCGTCGAAGCACGCGTCGAGGCGCGCGAGCGAGAGCCGCTGCGCCACGGACGGGTCGATGGCGAGCAGGTCGCGCAGCGGGGAGCCCTCGTCGGCGGCCCGGAGCGAGGCCCGCTGGACGACGGCATAGGCCTCCTCGCGGGTCATCGAGCCGTCATCGACGAGCGCGACCAGGACGCGCGACGACGCGTGCAGGCCGAGACCGCGGGTGATGTTGTCGCGCATCCGCTCCGAGCGGACGATGAGCCCTTCGACCAGCCCCGCCATCCGGACCAGCATGTAGTCGAGCAGGATCGTCGCGTCGGGGAGGATCACCCGTTCGGCGCTCGAGTGGCTGATGTCGCGCTCGTGCCAGAGCGGCTGGTCCTCGAGCGCGGTGTGGGCATACCCGCGCAGCAGGCGGGCGAGGCCGGCGATCCGCTCGGACAGGATCGGGTTGCGCTTGTGGGGCATCGCCGACGAGCCTTTCTGGCCGGCCTTGAACGGCTCCTGGACCTCGCCGATCTCGGTGTGCTGGAGGTTGCGGATCTCGGTCGCGAAGCGCTCGAGCGATCCCCCGACGATGGCGATCGCGGTCAGCAAGGCGGCGTGGCGGTCGCGCTGCACGATCTGGGTGCTGACCGGGTCGCGATGCAGGCCGAGCGCGGCCAGGACCTCGGCCTCGAGCCCCGGGTCGAGGTGGCTGTAGGTCCCGACCGGCCCGGAGATCTTGCCGGTCCCGATGTCGTCGACGGCGGCCGCGAGCCGGACCCGGCCACGCTCGACCTCGAACGCCCAGCCAGCGAGCTTGAGGCCGAACGTCGTCGGCTCCGCGTGGACCGAGTGCGTCCGTCCCATCATCACCGTCGCCGCCTCGGCCCGGGCGCGGCCGATCAGCACGGCCAGCAGGCGGTCCATGTCGAGCAGGAGGCGCTCGCCGGCGGCCCGCAGCTGGAGCGCCAGGCCGGTATCGACCACGTCGCTGCTGGTCAGGCCGAGGTGGAGGTAGCGCCCTTCGGGCCCGACCGTCTCCGCGACCTGGCTGACGAACGCGATGATGTCGTGGTCGGTCGTCCGTTCGATCTCGGCGATCCGGGCGACATCGATCCGCGACCGCGTCTCGAGCGCGTCGAGGGCCTCCGGCGGGATCTGGCCGCGCGCCGCCTGGACGCGGGCCACCGCGAGCTCTACGCGGAGCATCGCCTCGAAGCGGGCGTCCTCGGACCAGATCGCGCCCATCTCGGGCAGCGTGTAGCGCGGGATCATCGGAGCGCCGCCGCGAGACCGGCGGGCTCGACGGACGCGGACGCCCCGATGTCGGTCCGGTGCTGGAGACCCGGCGCATGGATGCGGGCCGCGGCGTCCAGGGCGGCCGACCGGGCCGCCGCCAGGTCGCCACCGCGACCGACGACGGTCAGCACGCGGCCGCCGGCGGTCCGCGCCGTGCCATCGGAGTCCCGGGTCGTCCCCGCGTGGAAGACCAGGGCGCCGGTCCCCGCGGCCTCCGCGAGTCCGTCGATGGCGTCGCCCTTTCGCGATGCGTCCGGGTACCCAGCCGCGGCGAGCACGATCGCGACCGTGGCGGCAGGAAGGGTCGGCAACCGACCATCGCCGGCGCGCGTGGGTGCGCCCGGCATGGACCTTAGGTCGCCGTGCGCGGCCGCGAGCAGGATCGGTCCGAGCGCGACCGCCAGGCGCGGCAGGATGGCCTGGGTCTCGGGGTCGCCGAACCGCGCGTTGCATTCGAGCAGGACCGGGCCGTCCGCGGTCAGCATGAGCCCCGCGTAGAGCGCGCCGCGGAACGGGCTGCCGCGGCGGGCCAGCTCGGCGAGGATCGGGCGATGGAACGCCGCCAGGAGGCCGTCCGCCGACCCGTCGGGAAGGTCGGGCAACGGACTGTAGGCGCCCATCCCGCCCGTGTTCGGGCCGAGGTCGCCGTCGAGCAGCCGCTTGTGGTCGCGGGCAAGAGGGAGCGCGATCGCGTCGCGGCCGTCGCACAGCGCGATGAGGCTGGCCTCTCGACCCCGGAGACGCTCCTCGACGACGACCCACGGCGCCGCGGGGTCCCGCCCGACGGTCGCCGCCAAGGCGGCGATCGCTCGCGCCGCGTCGTCGGACGTCTCGCAGACCGTGACGCCCTTGCCGGCGGCGAGACCGTCCGCCTTGATGACGACCCCGCCACCATCGGCGGCAAGGTCCACGGCGAAGGCTGTTGCCGCCGCGGCGTCGTGGAACGCCGCCGCGCGAGCCATCCGGACCTCGGCCGACCGGGCAACGTCGTGGCAGAACGCCTTGCTCGACTCGATCCGCGCCGCCGCAGCCGTCGGGCCGAAGACCGCGAACCCGGCCGCGATGAGTGCGTCCGCGACGCCCGCGGCGAGCGGCGCCTCGGGCCCGATCACGACCAGCTCGGCCGCCTCGCGCCGAGCGAGAGCGACGACGGCCGCGGGGTCGAGCGGGTCCACGCTCGCCACACAGCGGACCCGCGGCTCGGCCGCGATGGCGGCGCTCCCCGGCGCGACCACGACCTCGTTGACGCCCGGCTCGGCGGCGAGCTTCCAGGCCAGCGCGTGCTCGCGGCCGCCACCACCGACGACCAGGATCCGGGTCGGCGTCACGAGGGTCATGCCGGCAGCCCCGGTCGGTGGCGCATCGGTCGCCAGGCGCGCTCGATCGTCTGCGTCCGCTCGGGCCCGACCGAGACGAGGACGATCGGGACGCCGGCGTGTGCCTCGATCGCGGAGACGTAGCGCCGGGCGTTCTCGGGCAGGTCCGCCAGCGAGCGGATGTCGTGGATCGGCTGCTCCCAGCCGGGGAACGATTCGTAGATCGGCGTGGCGCGAGAGAGGGCCGCGCCGCTCGACGGCCAGACCTCGACCCGCCGGCCATCGAGGTCGTAGGCGATGCAGACCTCGATGGTCTCGATCCCCGACAGGATGTCGAGCTTGTTGAGCATGATGCTGCTCACACTGTTGACCGCGACGGCATAGCGCAGCGGGACCGCGTCGAACCAGCCGATCCGCCGCGGCCGCCCGGTCACGGTCCCGAATTCGTGCCCGCGCTCGGCGATCCCGGCCCCGATCTCGTCGTGGAGCTCGGTCGGATACGGCCCGGAACCGACCCTGGTCGAGTAGGCCTTCATGACCCCGATGACCTCGTCCACCTGGAGCGGTCCGATCCCGCCGCCGGTACAGGCGCCACCCGCCACCGGGTTCGACGACGTGACGTACGGATAGCTGCCGTGGTCGAGATCGAGCAGCGTCCCCTGGGCGCCCTCGAGCAGGACGTGCTCGCCACGGGCTAGGGCCCCCTGGACGAGCCAGGTCGTGTCATCGAGGTGGTCGCGCAGCCGGACGCCCCACGAGAGCGCCTCCTCGAGCAGCGGCTCGACTGCGAAGGTCGGCCGGCCCATCCCGGTCAGGACGAGGTTCTTGTCTGGGAGCGCTCGCTCGATCCGCTCACGGAGGACCGCCGGATCGAGCAGGTCCTCCATCCGCAGGCCGAGCCGCCACGCCCGGTCGCCGTAGGTCGGTCCGATCCCGCGCCCGGTGGTGCCCACCTTCGCGCCGCCCAGCCGCGCCTCGTTGCCGACGTCGAGCGCAACGTGGTACGGCATGATCACGTGGGCGCTCCGGCTGACCCGGACCCGCGAGACGTCGATCCCGCGCGAGGCGAGCATATCCAGCTCGCCGATCAGCGTCAGCGGGTTGACGACCACCCCGTTGCCGATGACCGACGTGATGTGCGGGTAGAGCACGCCCGACGGGGTCAGCCGCAGCTTGAAGACTTCGTCGCCGCTGACGACCGTGTGGCCCGCGTTGTCGCCACCCTGGTAGCGCACGACCATGGCCACCTGCTCGGCCAGGAAGTCGGTCGTCTTCCCTTTTCCCTCGTCCCCCCACTGCAACCCCACGATCACCGTCGCCGGCATCAGGCGTCGCCTGCACTGGATCGCGCATCGACGAGCCGAGGATCGGCGCGCTGGGCGGTCGCGGCGAAGGCGGACGGCGAGCAAGGGAGCGAGCGCACCCCAAGGTGCGTGAACGACCGGCGGAGCCGGCCAACGCGCGTCACGGCCGTCAAGCGCGCCGCCAGAATCAAAAGACCCAACCCGTGGGGGGTTGGGCACTGGATAGACTGCTCCCGTTTTGCCATCACCTGGTCGCTCGGACGCCTCACGGGACGGCCGATGCGCCACGAAAGCGCGATCGCTGACCTCCTGGTTTCGCGGGGACACCGCTCGTGGCGGGGACCGGCCGGAGTATAGCAGGCGGTCTCCCGCGGAACCTGCCCAGACCCGCGGGACCCGCTTCGGGCGTACTTCCGGCGCTCCCAGCAGGTACGTCCGGTCGGTCCGGCGGCGGCGGCGTCCCACGTAGCCTTCGGGGCGTGATGCGCCTACTGGGGGTGCTGGCGATCGCGGCTCCTGCCGTGGTCGCACTCCTCCTCCTCACCGACCCCGGACTCACACTGTCGTGGGTCGACGGCGGGAGTCGATCGATCACGGCCGCCGCGGCGGCATTGACGATCGGCGTCGGCCTGACCGCGGCGCTCGCATGGATCATCGTCCGCATCCGGTTCGGGCGCCTCGTCTCGGCCGCCGAACGGATCGCCGCAGGCGACTACACCGTCTCGGTGTCGTCCCGCGGCGGCGGGCTCGAGTCCCGGCTCGGGCACGCGATCAACGGTATCTCCGCCGCCCTGGCCGACTCGCACGACCGCGCGACCATCGACCGCCTGACCGGGGTGGCCAACCGCCAGGCCCTGCTCGCCGCCCTGTTCGCCGAGGTCGAGCGCGCATCACGCTACGAGCGCCCATTGTGCGTCGCGTTCGTCGACATCGACCACTTCAAGGCGGTCAACGACACGTACGGCCACGCCTCAGGCGACGTCGTCCTGCGCGGCGTCGCCCAGACCATCGCGGAGAACCTGCGCACGAGCGACCTCATCGGCCGATACGGCGGTGAGGAATTCATGCTCATCCTGACCGAGACGAACGTCGAGGACGGCGCCGACCTCAGCGAGAAGCTCCGAAAGCTCGTCGAGCGCCTCCGGTTCGACGTCGAGGGCAACGCCAACCTGTCGGTGACGATCTCGATCGGGATCGTCGGCGGGGCCGGCCAGCAGCTCCGGATGGAGACCCTCGTCCGCGACGCCGACGCCGCCATGTATTCGGCAAAGTCGCTCGGTCGAAACCAGACCTACATCTTCGAGGAGCCCGACGAGGACGCGCGCGTCCCGCGAGCCCCGATCTCCGACATCGGGCGGGCCCAGGCGATGGAGATCGGCCTCCGCGCCCGCGACGCCGCCACGGACATGCTGACGTCGCTCATCGCGCCCCTCCCCCACTACCGCGGCCAGCCGTCCGCGCTCATCGCGGCGATCGTCGTCGCGATGGCCCGCCAGCTCGAGCTGCCCGACGCCGAAGTCGAACGGATCCGCATCGCGGCCCTCCTCCACGATGTCGGGAAGGTCGCCGTCCCGGATGAGATCCTCGACAAGCCGGCCCCGCTGACGTCCGCGGAATGGCGGACCGTCGTCCAGCACCCGCGGGTCGGCCAGGTCATCCTCGAGCACGCTGCCGCGCTCCGCGACGCCGTCCCGATCATCCTCCACCACCACGAGCGGTTCGCCGGGCACGGCTACCCCTACGGGCTTCGCGCGAACGAGATCCCGCTCGGTGCGCGGATCGTCGCCATCGCCGACGCGTACGACGCGATGACCCACGACCGGCCCTACAAGCGTGCGATGGCCCACGACGCGGCGATCCTCGAGCTCAAGCAGCACGCCGGGACGCAATTCGATCCCGAGCTGGTCACCCTTTTCTGCGACCTGTACACGAACGACGCGCCCCGGGCCGATGAGATCGTAATGGCCGTCACCGATCCGACGATCCCGACGCCGCGTCGGGAGCGCCGGGCACCGGTCGAGGAGACCTCGACGAGGACCCTGGCGTCAGACGGTCGCGGCATCGTCGGTCTCGGTCGCAAGGGCGGAGACCGAAGAGCCAGTCGCAGCGACGGTCCAGTCAAGCCGCCGGACCACCGCGGGATCGCGACCGGCTGAGCCGCCGACCGGCTGCGTCCCGCCGGGTTGGGTCACGGTGCATCCTCTGATAACTGGCGGTGGAGCGCCGTCTGCTAGCGTCGTCGTGCCCGCCAGGCGCTTGCCGGCCCCGCCGACCCGCCGACCCGCCGGGGCCCGGACCGCCGGGGCCGGCGACCCATCGGAGTCCCGTGGATCGCCCGCTCAGAAGTCGCGGCGGCCCTCGAAATGGCGCAGGACATCTGGCCGGCTCGCCTCGTAGAGCGCGATCCGGTGGCCGCCCACGGATCGGAACGAGCTGCACGGCCCCTGGGGGATCTCGAGCGAGCGCTCCGGTGTCCAGCCGTGACCGGCGAGTTCCGCCCTGGCCACACGGAGGTCGGCGACACGGTAGACGAGGATCGGGCGATCGCCATCAAGGTGATCGGTCAGGAGGAGTCGCGGCGACCCGGCAAACTCGATCATCGCGACCCGGACTCCGCCGTCCTCGATCGCGAAGACCACCCGGCCACCGAGAGCGGCGGTCAGGTCGGCGACGTCCGCGGCGACGTCATGGCTCGGCGTGTACAGGAATTCGAGACCCTCGAGCAGCCCCGCAGACTCGACGAGTCCGTGAGGCTCCGCCCCGGACGCCATCCTCGTCCTACGCGCCGCGATCCGACGCCGGGACCTCGGCCCGAGCGCGGCGGCGCAGCTGCCGTCGGACCATCGACTGGTCGCGGACCGCGAGGTACCAGTCGCAGCGGCACAGGCCCTTCGGACAGCCCGGATGCGGGAGTCTCGGGGTCCGCAGCTCCACGGCGATCTTGAAGGTCCGGCCATCGTCGGCGGCGCAGACATCGCAACATCGTCCGCTGACGAGCTCGGCCTCGCGACTCATCTCGGCCACCCCGTGCAGGGCGGCGGCGACACCTTCGCGATAGGACCGGAGGGCTTCCTCTGGCGGCGGGATCGGCGAGCCCGCCGATCGGAAGAGGACCTGCGCGTGGTCGCGCATGATCCGCGAGGCGTCCTCCCAGCGCCGCTCACGCTTGGCGGCGCGGAACGATCGTTCGACGGTGCCGAAGTAGAGGGTCCGGGCCGACGTGACGACATCCTCCGAGGGCAGCACCGCGGCCAGCCTGGCGACCCGTTCGGGCGGAGCGCCCACCGCGGCGGCGTACTTGAGCCATCGCTGCCGCTCGCGGGTCCATCGTCCGGCGTTCCCCATCCGACGGCGCTCGGCGTCGAAGACGAGGACGGATGCCTCGGTCAGGTAGATCGAGCGTCCAGAGACGTGCTTGACGATGATCCGCTCGTGACAGCGCGGGCACCGCCGACTCGACTCGGGCGGCGGGTCGAGGAGTAGCGCGCAATACGGGCAATACGGGATGGCGGCCGGCGCAGCGGACGTCGATCCAAGCCCGCCGGCCAAGGGTCGGGGTACGGTCGCATGCGCATCGCGTTTCGGCTGCTGCGGCGGGCGGCGTGCGCGAGGCGTGCTGGCTGCCGGGGCCGGCGCGACCGCGAACGGGTCTGGATCCTCGAGCTTGACCGGTTCGACCACCGGAAGCGGCTCCGGTTCGGCGACCGCGGCGAGCTCGGCGAGCTCGACCGGGTCCGGGACCTCGGCGGGCTCCGCGACCTCCGGTGCCGCGACCTCGGCGGGTTCGGCGACCTCGACGGGCTCCGCGACCGCGACGGGCTCCGCGACCGCGACCGGATCGACGACCGCGGCTGGTTCGGCGGGCTCGACCGGGTCCGGGACCTCGGCGGACTCCGCGACCTCCGGTGCCGCGACCTCGACGGGCTCGGCGACCGCGACCGGCTCGGCGACCTCCGGTGGCGCGAACTCGACGGGCTCGGCGACCTCCGGTGGCGTGAACTCGACGGGCTCGGCGACCTCCGGTGGCGTGAACTCGCGGTCGCTTGCGGTCGCGACGAGATCGTCGGCTGCGATCGCGGCGGATGCCTCATCCCGGACCGGATCGGCCGGCTCGGCCGTGGCGCCGGCCACTACGGCGGGCGGCTCGTACGTGGTCACCCGCCCGGGCACGAGATGGCCGTCGCGACGAGCAGGCTCGTCCTGGCTGGCCGTGAGGTGGCCGTCGTCGGCGACCTCCTCGGCCGCAACCGCGTACGACCCGTCGCCCGCCTCGGAGCCTTCCGCGGGTGCGTCGATGCCCTCGTGGGGCCCGGTGAGCCGCGCCAAGACGCGCGATTGGAGGAGCTCGAACTCGGCTTCGTCGATCTCCGGCCGACGCCGAAAGAGCCGCTTGATCTGCTGGTTTGCCATCACCCCGAGCCTCGCCCAGTCTGTCGCCTAGGCCCACGACCCTATGCCAGACCGGGACACCACCAGAGTACTCCCGACATCACCGTTTCCGTCAACGGTCCGACCGATCCGCCGTGCCGCGATCAAACCGCCGGGGCGTCCGGGGCGTCGACCGTCGTCGCGTCGTCCGAGCGGCTGGCGGGCGCCGGCGCGGCCTCCGCGACCCGAGGTTTCGCGCTCCGCCGACGCTTCCTGGGTGCGGGCATCGCCAGCCACCATTCGCAACCGCACAGGCCTTTCGGACAGTCCGCGTGGGGGAGTCTTGGCTCGCGCAACTCGGCGGCGATCCGGAAGACCTTCCCGTCGTCGGCCCGGCACGTCCGGCAGCAGCCCACGCTCACCAGCTCCGCGTCGGTGTAGTCGACCTGGAGGGCGCGCAGCTCGGCGAGCATCCCGTCGCGGTGGAGCTCGACGATCGGGTCCGGCGGCGGGACCGATGACCCGGCTTCGCTGAACAGTGTGGCCGCCTGCTGGCGGCGGATCCGCGCCACCTCCGGCCAGCGCTTGGCGCGGCGGGCCTCGCGAACTGCCACCTCGACGCTCGACAGGTAGAGGGACCGCGACGCGTCGACGACCTTTGCCGACAGCTCTGCCTCGGCGAGACGCCCGCGACGGGCCGCCGGTGCGTGGACGCCGTCGGCGAGGGCGAGCCAACGCTCGCGTTCGACGGTCCAGGTCGCCTCGTCGATGGTCCGTTGTCGCTCTCGATCGAAGATCGGGACCGCGCTCTCGACGAGCAGGACCGACCGGCCGTCGACGTGCCGGACCACGATCGGCTGGCGACAGCTCGGGCAGCGACGGTTGCGCTCCGGCGGTGGGTCGATCGGATGCCCGCAATACGGGCAGGGCGCCGCCAGTTCGGCTGATGGCGCCTCGATCGTCTCCGGCTCCGGGTGCTCGAGCGCGGGTTCGTCCGGGACGGCCGGCGGTTCCTCGGCCTGTCCGGCCTGGCCCATGAGGCGGCGCAGGAAGCCCAAGTTCGATCGCCCTCCGGCTGCGTTCGACCCGTCGGGCTTCAGGGTACTCCGCGTGGGAGCCCCGTCTGCGCGCGATGCAGTCACCCAAGTGCCCAGGTCGACCCGGCCCATCTTGCCGCTCGAAGCGGATCGCGAGTCTGGGACCCGAGCCCGACTGTGGAATCAAGCCGTATCGCCAAGGTGGTGGCGGGCGACTAGCGACCCCGAATGGCTCGCACGAACACCAACCCGTACCCGACGACAATCCCAAGGACGAGCGCGATGATGGTCCAGACTGGGAATCCGCCAAACCCGGAGTCGCTGGTGAGCGAGAAGCTGGTCCCGTGGGGATCGGTACCCGCCCATACCGCCATGATCGAGGCCACCAAGATCACCGGAGCCGCTCCAGCGACGGCGATGAGAGCCGCGACGACCCGCCCGAGCAGGCCGCCCGCGACAATGCCGGCGCCGGCGACGACACTCAGTCCCGCAAGGACGAACGGGAAGAGGTCGACCGGGTCGTCGAGGTGCTGCTCCGGGAGCCCGCGCAAGCCCCACGCGAGCCAGAACAGCCCGAGGGCGGCGAGCGCGATCGCCCACGGCGCCGGCCATCGCCCCTGGTTCTCGTGCGACCTGATCATCAGCGATGACTCCCGCGAATACCCGGAGTCTCATCCGACCGAAGCGCACCGCCCAGAGGCATACGTCGCGAGATGAGAGATGGTCGCGTGGGTCGCCCCGGACGGTGCCTGTCTTGGTGTGCCCACGCGGCCCAGTCGTCGTGGATCGTGGGCCCGGGGCCGGTCGATGGCACGCCGGGGAGATCGGCGCCGATCAGTGGCGTCATGGGCCGACGTAGACGACGGCATAGCGCGAGGTATCCGCGGGCGCGCTCTGTTCGTCCACCGACGCGAACCACGCATACCAGCCCGGTGACAGCGTCCAACGGTAGGCCCCTCGTGGATCGGACTGGACCTGGGTGACCGTGACGATCCCGACGCCGTGGTCACCGGATGCCGTGGCCCCTTCGAGGTCGTCCGGCCCGCTCAGCGCGACATACCCGAGCTGATAGGGTCCGGTCGGGGCTCCATCGACGTGGTATGTGACCCGGGTGACGCCCTTCACCAGCCGGTCCGGGACGAGTTCGACTCGAAGGTCGGGCTGGATCCGGATCGCGAGGTCCTGCCATCGTTCCGGGGGCAGGCGATCGGCTGAGATCAGGACGGCGTGCCCGATGGCGATTACGCCCACCAGGAGCACCGGCAGCGCGGCGGCGCCGCCCAAAGTCGCGGTGAGCGGGCCGACCTGATCGTGCCGAACGGCGAGCGCGACGATCGCGAAGCCGGCCATCGCCGCAAGGATCTCGCTCAGGAGAGTGATCCACATGGCACGCGTGAAGTCCGGCCGCGCCTCGAGCCATGCCTGATTCCTCAGAAGGTCCCAGGTATATGGGCCGCTCACCAAGATCACGAACCCCGTACCCAACGCCAGCCCCGTACCCACCGCGACCCATCCGCGGATGGTCGGGGAGACGAGCGCGCCGAGGGCCGCGACCGCGGCGAACAGGGCCATCCCGGGCCACGGGACGCCGAGATCCGCATCGGGGATCTCCACCGCGCCGAGGACGGCCGCGATCGGCACGGCAAGCAAGGCGATGAGCGCGGCGATCGCAGGACGCATCGTTGGGTGTCACTCCCACCGTGCGGGTCGGTCTCGCCAGTGGCTCGGCGCGGTCCCGGCGGCCGGTGTATGGGCCGCGCATCAGAGCCTCCCACGTGTCCGCAAGTCTCTGCCCGCCTGCCGCAGCTGCCAAGAGGCGTTGGTCACGAACAAGCCCGGTCGGCTCTGTACGGCCGTGCGAGGTGTGACGGCGGTCGCTCGACCCCCGGCCAGCAGGCTTTCGGCCCTGTCACCGTCCGTTGGAACGCGCTGCATCCCGACCCGTTTGGTCGCCGGTAATGGCGCGATACGTGCTGGTGCAGAGCCGCTCGCTAGGGTGACCGCGTCATCCCGCCGGAGACGCAGGGTCGTGATCGGCGCAGCCGGCCGACCGGGAAGGAGATCGGACCGTGAACAAGGTCCTGCTCACGGGGCGCCTCACGCGCGACCCGGAGATGCGCAGCCTCGCCTCGGGCAAGAACGTCACCACGTTCACCGTGGCCTCGAACGAGTTCATCGGGGGCGGCAAGGAGAAGTCCGAATACCACCCGGTCGTGGCCTGGGATCGTCTGGCCGAGATCGCCGGCAGATACCTCGGCAAGGGCCAGCAGGTCGCCATCGAGGGCCGGCTCCAGACCCGCTCGTGGGACGACGACAAGGGCGCGAGGCACTGGAAGACCGAGATCGTCGCGTCGCACGTCGAGATGCTCTCGGGACGCAAGAAGAAGGACTACGAGGCCCAGCAGGCGGCCGACTCGCTCGCGGCCCAGGCAGCGGCCCTCGGCGAAGCGTCCGCGTCCGAGCCGCTCGCCGAGCCGTCCTTCGACCCGGGCTCGGCCGACGACGAGGACGGCGAGGCCGATGATGAGGTGGAGTCCGAGGGCGGCGCCGAGGTGGCCGCCTGACCGATCGCTTCTGCCTACGGCGACGGCGCGCCCCCCTCCGCGCCGTCGCCGTCTCCGACCGGCCGCAAGGACGTGGCCCCGAGCCCGCCAAGCGAGCCGGGATCAGTCGGGGACGACCTGCGGATGGCTCGGCGGACTCGGCGGGGTCGGCACGGCGTCAACAGTTGGACTCGTCGACGACGCGGTGGTGCGGGCGACCGGCCCGCCGGTTGCCTGCTGCTGCTCGTCGGAGCCCTCCACCTGCTCGGCAAAATGGCAGGCCACCCCATGGCCGGTGCTCAGGTACCGCGTCTCCGGGTCCGCCGTGGAGCACACCTCGGGGTTGCCGAGCTTCTCACGTAGCCAGCATCGGGTGTGGAACCGGCAGCCACTCGGCGGCGCGACCGGCGACGGCACGTCGCCCTTCAGGATGATCCGGCGTCGACGGGACTCGACGACCGGGTCCGGCACCGGCACCGCGGACAGAAGCGCCACCGTATACGGGTGGAGCGGCTTCCGGTTGAGCTCACGCGACGGCGCCAGCTCGACGATCCGCCCGAGATACATGACCGCGATCCGGTCGCTGATATGGCGGACCACGGACAGGTCGTGGGCGATGAAGAGATAGGTGAGGCCGAGGGTGTCCTGCAGCCGTTCGAGGAGGTTGATGATCTGGGCCTGGATCGACACGTCGAGGGCGCTGATCGGCTCGTCTGCGATGACCAGGTCGGGATCGAGCGCGAGCGCCCGGGCCACGCCGATACGCTGGCGCTGGCCGCCGGAGAATTCGTGCGGGTAGCGGACGGCGTAGTCGGGGTTGAGCCCGACCGTCTCGAGAAGTTCGCGCACGCGTGCCCGTCGCTCTGGCGGGGTGCCGACGCCGTGGATGTCCATCGGCTCGGCCACGATCCCGCCGGCCGTCATCCGTGGATCGAGGCTCGAGTACGGGTCCTGGAAGATCATCTGCATGCGGCGCCGCATCGATTTGAGCTCCTTGGTCTTGAGCCCGGCGATGTCGGTGCCTTCGAACGAGATCGTCCCCGCGGTCGGGTCGATGAGCCGGATGATCGCGCGGCCGGTGGTGCTCTTGCCGCAGCCGGATTCCCCGACGAGCCCCAGCGTCTCGCCGCGAGCGATCTCGAACGAGACGCCATCGACAGCCCGGACGTCGCCGATGTGGCGCTGGATGATCAGCCCCTCGCGGATCGGGAAGTAGACCTTGAGGTCGCGGACCTCGAGGAGGTTCGTCCGGCTGTCTCCTGACGCAGCAGCGGGACGCCATGTGGCGGCGCCGGCGGCAGGGGGCGCTCCGGTCCCCGGGGCGGCTCCGCCGACCGGATCGGGCATGCGCTCAGAGGCCATCGTGGTGCTCCCGGTCCGGCTCGATCGGAAGACCCGCGGCGCTCGGCGCGGCCGACACGATCCCTTCCTCGCGGTAGACGTCGCGCATCATCCCGTCGTAGTCGACGGTCGAGCCCGGCCGCGGACCCGCCAGCTCGTCGAGGACATCGGCCGGCGGATCGGCCGCCACGAAGCCGTCCCGGAGCGGGCGTCCGGCGGTCGCCTCGTCGGGTGTCGGCGCGTTGAAGCAGGCGATCCGATGGGTGGCCCTGCTGCCGGTCGTCACGAGGGGCTGATCCTTGACGACCGGGTCGAGTGCCGGATTCTCGCCCCAGCAGGTATCGATCCGCCAGGCGCAGCGGGGAGCGAACGGGCAGCCGACCGGGGCTCGCCGCATGTCGGGCGGGCGACCCTCGATCGGGATGAGCTCCTCGCCGGCCTGGGCGTCGACACGTGGCACCGAGTGGAGCAGGCCGACGGTGTACGGGTGGGATGGCTTCGCGAACAGGTCTGCCGTCGTTGCCGACTCGACGACGAAGCCGGCGTACATGACGTTGATCCGCTGGGTCATCCCCGCCACCACACCCAGGTCGTGGGTGATGAGGATGAGCGCCGTGTCGTGCTCCGTCGTCAGGCTCCGTAGGAGCTCGAGGACCTGGGCCTGGATCGTGACGTCGAGGGCGGTCGTCGGCTCATCGGCGATGAGCAGCTTCGGTTCGAGGGTGAGGGCCATCGCGATCATCACGCGCTGCCGCATCCCGCCCGAGAACTGGTGCGGGAAATCGTGTAGACGCGTCTCCGGCCGCGGGATGCCGACCATCGCGAGGAGCTCCACCGCGCGCTTGCGAGCCTCGTCCTTGGAGACGGTCCGGTGGGCACGGATCGTCTCGACCATCTGCTCCTCGATGGTCAGGACCGGGTTCAAACTGGTCATCGGGTCCTGGAAGATCATGGCGATGTCCTTGCCGCGCATGTCGCGGACTTCGGACTCGGAGAGGCCGGACATGTCTCGCCCGTCAAAGACGACGCGGCCGCCCTCGATCCGTCCAGCCGGCTTCGGCAGGAGGCGGATGATGGCAAGGTTCGTGACGCTCTTCCCGCATCCGGATTCGCCCACGAGGCCCAGGCGCTCGCCCTCCTCCAGCTCGAAGGTGACGCCGTTCACGGCGTGGATCGTCCCCTCCCGGGTACGGAAGCGGACGACGAGTCCTTCGACCGACAGCAGCGCCATCGCGCTACCGCTTCAGCCGAGGATCGAGCGACTCCCGCAGGCCATCGCCCAGGAGGTTGAACCCGATCGCCGTGATGACGATGGCGAGGCCCGGGAAGAAGATGAGCCAGATGGCCACGCGGAGGAACTGCGTGGAATCGCTGAGCATGGTCCCCCATTCGGGCGTCCGTGGGTCGGGCGGCCCGAGGCCGAGGAAGCCGAGGCCGGCGATGTCGATGACGGCGGTCGCCAGGACGAGCGTGGCAGTCACGATAAGCGGGGTCAGCGAGTTCGGCAGCATGTGCCGCCAGAGCACCCGCAGCTTCCCCGCGCCGAGCGAGCGCGACGCACTGACGTAGTCGACCTCACGGTTGGCGAGCAGGGTCCCGCGCAGGATCCGGGCAAAGATCGGCGCATAGGTCACCGCGATCGCGAGCGTGATCTGGGGCAACCCGCGATCGAGCCACGCGACGATGCCGATGGCCAGCAGGATGCCGGGGATGGCGAGGAGGACGTCGGTGACCCGCATCAGGGCGTTGTCGATCTTCCCGCCCATCGCACCCGCGGCGGCGCCGATCAGCCCGCCCAGGGTGAGTGAGATCACGACCGCCCCGACGCCCACCACGAGGCTCACCCGGGCGCCATAGAGGACCCGGGAGAACTCGTCGCGGCCCTGGAGGTCGGTTCCCATCCAGTGCTGCGCCGACGGCGGTTGCAGCCGGTCGGCGAGGCTCCCCTGCAGCGGGCCGTACGGAGCGATGAGCGGTGCCAGGAGGGCCGACAGGACGAAGACGGTGATGAAGAACAGGCCGACGAGGGCGGGACCGTTGTGTCGCAGCCGGCTGAGCGCATCGCGCCACAGGCCACGACTGGCGCGGTCATCCGAGCGGGGCTTGGCGCGCGGATCGGCCGTGATCGAGGCCATCAGGAGTACCGGATCCGCGGATTGAGGAAGGCGTATCCGACGTCGACCAGGAGGTTCACGATCAGGAAGATCACGGCGAAGAAGAGGATCGTCGACTGGATCACGAAGTAGTCGTGGTTCTGGATCGCCTCGACCGTCCAGCTTCCGACGCCGTTCCAGGCGAACACGGTCTCGGTGATGACGGCTCCCGCCAGGAGCCCGCCGACCTGGAGCCCGATGACCGTCACGACCGGCAGCCAGGCGTTGCGCATGATGTGGCGGCCGTCAACCCGCCTCTCCGTCAGGCCCTTGGCCCGCGCCGTGCGAACGTAGTCCTCGTTCGTCACGTCGAGGACGGACGCGCGCGTGATCCGGGTGATGATCGCGAGCGGGATGGAGCCGAGAGCGATCGCAGGCAGGATGAGGTGCGACAGGCCGTTGAAGAACGCCGGTATGTTGCCGTCGATGAGGGTGTCGATGAGGACGAAGTTGGTGTGGTACTCGACGGCGAGGCGCGGATCGAGCCGGCCTGACGCCGGCAGGAGCTTCAGCTGGACGGCGAAGATGTACTGGAGGCTCAGGCCGAGTACGAAGATCGGGATCGAGATGCCGAGCAGCGAGATCACGGTGACCAGCCCGTCGCCGAACCCCTGGACGTGCCTTGCGGCGTAGCGGCCGAGTGGGATCCCCAGGCCGGCGGCGAAGATCATGGCCCCGATGGTGAGCTCGACCGTCCCCGGGAAGCGGCGCAGGAACTCGTCAAGGATGGGACGGCTGTTGATGATGCTGTGGCCGAAATCGCCCCGAAGCAGGCGGCTCATGTAGTCGAGGTATTGCTGCCAGAGCGGCTTGTCGAGACCGAGCTGCTCGCGGACCTGGGCCACGAGCTCGGGGGTCGCGTGCTGGCCGAGGATGACCGAGGCCGGGTCGCCCGGGATGAGATGGATGAACGCGAACAGGATGACGGACAGCCCGAAGAGCACGGGAATGGCGGCGAGGAGGCGCCGGACGATGTACCTGCCCATCGGCGGTCACGGACTCCAGCGATGCGTCACCGCCCCCGGGGATCTCGCCCCGGAGGCGGTGACATGGAGGCTATGCGGCGTCGAGGCGTCGCCGCCTCAACGGTTGAGCCAGACCTGGTCCAGCGGCTCCTCCAGGTTCCCGGCGCCGGGGTAGTTCTTGACGTCCGCCTTCGCGGCGGCCGGCACCTTCGAGTTGACGAGCGGGATGGTGGGCAGGTCACGGGCCAGGATGTCCTGGGCCGTGCCCCACGCGGTGGCGGCGGCGGAGTCCGAGGTGGCGGCCAGGCCGGCCGCGAAGGCCGCCTTGAGGTCGTCCGGCCCGTAGCTGAACTGCGGGTTCGGCTTTCCGTCACTGGTGAAGTAGAAGAACGCCGAGATCAGGAAGTTATCCGGGCCGGCCCAGTCGCAGGTCCACCCGGACAGCCACACCGCCAGCTTGCCCGACTGGAAGTCCGGGACCATCTGGGCCCACGGCTCCGCCTTGAAGGTGACCTTGAAGCCGACGGCCTCGAGGTCCGTGGCGACCGCCTCGGCGATCCCCTTCGGGTCCGGCATGTACGGTCGGGTGACGTCGGCCGGGTAGGTGAAGGTCAGGTTGAGCTGGTCGCCGGTGAGGCCTGATGCGGCGATCAGGTCCTTCGCCTTCTGCGGGTCGTAGGTCGGGAGCGCTTCGGTCTTGAAGTCAGCCGTGGCCTGCGGGATCCAGTTGTTCGCCGGCTCCGCCAGTCCACCATAGAAGGCGTCGGCGTAGGCCTGCTTGTTGACGGCGTAGCCGATCGCCTGCCGGATCTTCAGGTTGTCGAACGGCTTGACGGCATTGTTCAGCTGCAGGGGCAGCAGGTTGCACGAATTGCCGCGGTCGATGACCTGCAGCGTCGAATCGGCCTGCACGGTCTTGACATCGTTGGGGCCCAGCGACTGGGCGATGTCGATGTCGCCGGCCTGGAGCGCGTTGAGCTCGGCCGTCTTGTCCTTGAACGGCTTGAAGATGACCGAGTCGAGGTGAGCCGCATTGGCGGTGTCGAAGTAGTTGGGGTTCTTGACGATCGTGACGTGGTCGTTCGGGACCCATTCCTTGAACATGAATGGCCCGGTGCCGACCATCGACTTGCCGGTGCCGCCCTGACCCTGGGCGTATGCGCTCTTGCTCGGGTCGGGGTTGTCCGCGTCGCCGGCCTTGAGGGCCGCCGGGCTCTGGATCCCGAACTGCGGGAGCGCCTGCGCGAGCAGGAAGTTGCTCTGCGGCGTGCCGAGAGTCATGACCACGGTCGACGCGTCCGGCGCGGTGATCGACTTCAGGTTCGACTTGTCGCCGAAGCCGAAGACGGCGCCGAAGTAGTAGTTGTACGCGTCCTGGAGGGACTTCGGGGCGTTCTTCTGACGGACGTAGTTGTACACGACGGCGTCGGCATTGAAGTCCGTCCCGTCGTGGAACTTGACGCCTGTGCGCAGCTTGTAGGTCCACGTCAGGCCATCGGAGCTGACCGTGGGCAGGTCAGAGGCCAGGATGGGCACGAGCTCGCTGATCGTCCCCGGCTTCAATCCGACGAGGACCTGGACGACATTGAGCTGGACCTCGGACGAGTTGCTGTCGCTGACAAGCGACGGATCGGCCAGGACCATGTCACCTGGCAGGCCGTAGACGAGATTTCCGCCGTTCTTCGGGGTGGCGGCCGCGGCCGACGCCGAAGCCGCGGGCTGCGATGCCGCGGGCTGCGAGGCCGCGGGCTGCGATGCGGCCGGCTGCGATGCCGGCGGACTGGACGTGGTCGCGCCGCCGCACGCCGAGGCCGCGATGGCCATCACGGCGACGAGCACTCCAAACCTGAAGCGTGCCATGTGTTCTCCTCTCACATCCAAGGTGCGGCGAACGGCCCAAGTCGGCCGGGGCGGCGCCCGTCTACCAGTCCATGGTCCGAACATGCTAGCCGCTCCTATGGATGGCGTCACGGAACAAGCGCGGTCAGAGGTGGATCGGCGGGCCGTACCAGACGCTCGCGGCGATGATCACGTACAGGCCCAGGAGCGCCAGCCCTTCCAGCCAGGTGCTCTCGCCATCGAAGACGATGACGGCCGCCAGCAGCGCGCCCAGGAAGACCGCCCCGATGAGGAGCGGCGTCAGCACGAGCGTCAGCGCCCCGGTCCCGAGCACGAGCGACAGGATCACGAGTGCCGGTGTCAACGCGATCGCGACCTGCAAGCTGCTGTTGAGGATGAGGCTCGTCGCGAGGTCGGTCTTGTTGGCGGCGGCCGCCTGGACGCCGACGATGTTCTCGACGGCATTGCCGGCGATGGCGACGATGACGAGACCGACAAAGGCCTCTGACAGTCCGAGGCTGGCCATCGTCGGCTTCAGCGCCTCGACGAACAGGTCCGAGGTGAGCGCCGCCCCGAGGGCGCCGAGGGCGAGGATCCCGAGCGCCAGCGCCAGCGGCCAGGCGGGTTCACCGGACGATTCGTGGACCTCGACGCTCGCGCCGCGACCGCCGCTCAGCGAGAACGGGATGGACGCCGCGAAGACGACCAGCAGGACGATCGAGACGATCACGCTCAGGTCGATCTCGTGACCGGCGTCCGGCTCGCCGGGCATCGTGGCGAGGGTCGGGATGGCGAGCGCCGCGACGGCCAACAGGAGCAGCGTCGCCAGCGTCCGGACGGCCGGCGCGTGGAATGTCTGCGTGCCGTGCCGCAGCCCGCCGATGAGGAACGCCAGCCCGAGCACGAGCAGGGTGTTGGCCAGGATCGACCCGATCAGCGCGGTCTGGACGACGACGACCAGGCCCGCCTGCAGCGCGAAGATCGAGATGAAGAGCTCCGGGAGGTTGCCGAGGGCCGACTGCAGGATCCCCGTCGTGGCCGGCCCGAAGCGCTGGCCGAGCTGGTCGGTCCCCTGCCCGATCAGCGTCGCGAGCGCGGCCAGGGCGACGGCGCTGACGACGAAGACGGCCGTCTGGCTGGCGCCGAGGCCGTTGAGTGAGAAGGCCAGGACCGTGGTCGTGGCCGCGATGACCGCGACGACGCTGGCCGTCCGGCCGAGGATCGAGGGCAGCGAGGTAAGGGTCTTCACCGAGGTACGGTGCCCGGGGCGGTCACCCGGCCATCCTACCGAGGCGTGTCGAGCCCGTAGAGGCGGCGGCGCGGCAGCCCGGTGGCGGTCGCGACCCGTCGCGCGGCGACACCCCGGGCGACCCCCGACGCCACGAGGGCCTCGACCTCGGCCTGGGCCGCGGCCAGGACCGATGCCTCGTCCGCGACGTCGGCAGGTCGCCGGCCGAGCCAGGCGCCGACCACGAGCGCGAACTCGCCACGGGACGGGATCGCGCCGCCCGGGGCGGATGCGGCCGCCAGGTCGCCCAGCGACCCGCGCACGATCGACTCATGGAGCTTCGTCAGCTCGCGGCAGACCGCGCCGGGCCGATCCGGCCCGCACGCCTCCGCGAGGTCGCGCATGGTCGCAGCGACCCGGGTCGGTGCCTCGTACAGCACCGTGCCCCGGTCGTCGGCGGCGATCCGGGCGAGCCGCTCGCGACGTTCGCGCCCGGAACGGGGCAGGAAACCCTCGAACGTCCAGCGAGGCCCGGCGACGCCTGACCCCGCCACGGCGGCCAGCACGGCCGATGCGCCCGGCAGCGGGACGACCGTGCCGCCTTCGGCCGCCCAGGCGGCCACCAGCTCACCGCCCGGGTCGCTGACCGATGGCGTGCCGGCGTCGGTGACGATGGCGAGGTCCGCGCCGCCGCGCAGGTGGTCGAGCAGCGACACGGTCCGCGCCGCGTCACTCTGGGCGTGGTAGCTCGTCATCCGCGTGGTGACTGCGTGGTGGTCGAGGAGCCGGCGCGTGTGGCGGGTGTCCTCGGCGGCGATCAGCGGCACGCTCGCGAGGACCTCGAGCGCCCGGAGCGTGATGTCGCCGAGATTCCCGATTGGCGTGGCGACGACGTACAGGATCCCGCCCGTCCCGGAGCCGGCGCCGGTCACCCGCGCGACGACCCCGGCCGCCGGCGTGGGTACAGATAGTCGACGCCCGCGGTCCGCGGCCCGAGCTTGGCGATGGGTGGCACCTGACGCTTGAACTCGGCGCCGGCGACCATCCGGTCCACACGTTCGACCATCGCGGCGTCGAACCCGAGCGCCACCGTCTCCTCGACGGAGCGCCGCTTGTCGACACGCCAGAACAGCAGCCGATCGAGGACCGGGTAGCTGAAGCCTCCCTCGTGCTCGTCGGTCTGGCCCGGCCACAGGTCGGCCGACGGCGCCTTGCGGACGATGGCGTCGGGGACGCCGAGGGCGACGGCGAGCTGCCGGACCTGGCTCTTGTAGAGGTCGCCGATCGGGTTGAAGGCGCAGGCCGAATCCCCGAACACCGTCGTATAGCCGATCAGCGACTCGGTCTTGTTGCCGGTCCCGACGACCAGCCCGCCCCACGTCACCGAACGGTCGTACAGGACCGCCATCCGCATCCGCGCCGCGAGGTTGCCGCGCCGGAGCGGACTGGCGCCCGGCCCGTCCGGTCCAGCTGCGCCGGGCGCCGCCCCGCTCCCGAAGTAGCCGTCGACCATGGCCGTGATGTCGATGAGGTCGCTCGGACAGCCGAGCGCGGCGATGACCGACTCCGCGTCTGCACGCGACGCGGGTGCCGAGTTCCGGTACGGCAGCATCACCGCCAGCAGCCGGTCGGCGCCGATCGCCTCCGCCACGAGGAAGGCGACGACCGCCGAATCGATCCCGCCCGACAGCCCGAGGATGGCTCGCCCGAAGCCGGCCTGCTCGAGCTGCCCCCGGATGAACTCGGCGATCACGCGACGGGCGACGTCCGTGTCGATCGCAAGCTCGGCCGGCAGCTCGAACGGCGCGCCGGGCCCCGGGACCGCCTCGGTCACCGTCATGCCCCGCGGTCCAGCCGGCGCGGGGCCCGCTCACCGGCCACCCCGAACCCGATCGGCTCGGACTGCGGCTCGGCTGCGTGCAGGTCGAACCCCGGTTCCGCGCCGCGGTCGGCAGTCGAGTCGTCGGCCAGGCCGGCCCGTTCGGCGACGATCCGACGCAGCTCGCGGACCTGCAGCTCGAGGCGCTCGTCCCGCAGCAGCGGCAGGGCGATCCGCTCGCGCCGGACGTCGGCCAGCGCGACCTCGACCATGTACAGCCCCTCGTCGTAGAGAGGCGCGCTGAAGACTGCCCGACCGGTCGGCGCGATGACCTCCGATCCGCCCCAGAACGAGATCGATTTGTCGACGCCGACCCGGTTGCAGAAGATGACGAACGAGGTGGTCAGCTGGGCGTAGGTCCGCATCAGCGTGCGCCACGAGGTCGCCGTCCCGAGCCCGACCTCGTTCGTGGCGGCGAGGTCGCGGCCCGGCGAGGACGAGATGTTCACCAGGATCTGCGCGCCGTCGAGGGCGAGGATCTGGGCCACCGGCAGGTGCCAGAAGTCCTCGCAGACCGCGATCCCGAGGCCGACCCCCAGCCGCGACGGGACGGCTCGCAGGATCTCACCGGCAGCGAAGAAGCGGCGCTCGTCGAACAGGCCGTAGGTCGGGAGGAAGAGCTTGCGATGGACGTGCCGGAGCTCGCCGTCCTCGAGCAGGGCAGCGGCGATGAACAGCCGGTGGTCGGCCGATTCCTCGACGAACGAGACGATCGCCGACAGTCCCCGCGTCGCCCCGGCCAGCTCCGCCAGGCGAGGGTCGTCGAGGCGCATCGCGACCTCGGACGCGAGGTCCTGGAGCTGATAGCCGGTCAGCCCCAGCTCCGGGAAGACGACGAGATCGGCGCCCTTGGCCCGGGCCTCCTCGAGCAGGGCGTGGTGGGTCGCGAGGTTGACCTCGAGCGATCCGAGTCGCGGCGCGATCTGGGCGAGCGCGATCGTGAGCGTCTGCATGACCCGGAGCATACGCGAAGGTCCGCGGGCCGAGCGACGACCGCGGTCGGCGCGACGGGCCGACGCGGCCGATGCTAGGCTTCCCGACGCCCGCGCCGGCGACCGTGGTCGCATCGATCAGGAGCAGCTGGATCTTGTCATCACCGCGCCGCCGGACGGCGGGACTCACCGCACTCTCGCTCGCGCTGGTCGTCCTGCTCGCCGCCTGTGGCCCCACGATCCCGCCGATCCCGACCTCCGCCCCGACACCGAGCCGACCGCCCGAGACGCCGAGACCGAGCCAGGGCGCCTTCGTCCCGACTGCATACCCGCCATCGGACGATGCCCCGTGCGATCAGGCTGACCCCCCGGACGCGGCGCACGCGGCGTACCGCGGCAACCTCAAGCGGATCGTCGCCAAGGACGAATCGACGGTCGTCTTCGAGCTCTGCCGGCCGGACGTCGCGTTCCTGGCCAAGGTCGCCTCGCCGGCATTCGCCATCAACGACACGGGCTGGCTGCGCTCGCACGTCAGCGCGAGCGTGACGGGGCCACAGGCCATCGTCGACGCGGTCAACGGCACGGGCCCGTATCGACTCGAATCCTGGGAGCGGGGCGCGGAGATCAGCCTGGCCCGCAACGACGCCTACTGGGGGACGCACGCCAAGAACGAGCGACTCATCGTGCGCTGGGGCGAGGACTCGGCCGGACGGGTCTCGGAGCTCCAGAACGGGACCGTCGACGGGATCGACGGGATCGACCCGGCCGGGGTCGCGATCGTGACCGACGACGTCAGCCTCCAGGTCGCGCCACGGGCCGGGCAAGACGTCGTCTATCTCGGATTCGACACCACGGACTCTCCGTTCGGGATCGAGGGGGTCCGGCAGGCGATCGCGACCGGCCTCGATCGCGGCTCGATGGTCAAGGATGACTTCCCGTCCGGGTCCGAGGTGGCCACGCACTACACGCCGTGCGACGTCCCGCACGGCTGCGCCGGCGGTGACTGGTACGCCTACGACCCCCTCCAGGCGAAGGAGATGCTCGCCGCGGCGGGCTTCCCGACCGGCTTCGAGACGACGCTGACGTACAGCGCGACGCCCACCGCATCGCTGCCCGATCCGGCCCGGGTCGCGGCCGAGATCCAGACAGAGCTCCATGACAACCTCGGGATCCAGGCGTCGCTCGTGCTCATGCCCGACGAGGCCTATCGCGCCGCGGTCGACGCCGGCACGCTGAGCGGGCTGCACCTCGCCGATCGCGGCGGCGCCTACCCCGACCCCACGGCATACCTCGACCCGCGGTTCGGGGCCGACGCGTCACCCGAGTTCGGCGCGCCGTTCGCCGACATCGACAAGGCGCTGACGAGCGCACGCGCGTCTGCTGTCGGGGCCAAGCGCGAGGCGGCCTATGCCAAGGCCAACGACCTGATCCGTTCCCACGTCCCGATGATCCCGATCGGCCGGGCCGCCGATGCCACGGCCTACCGGGCCGACGTCGATGGGGCGGTCGCATCACCGCTCGGCCTCGAACGCTTCGCGCCGATGACCCCCGGCGACCGAAGACAGCTCGTCTGGCTGACCACGTCGGAGCCGAGCGGACTGTACTGCGCCGACGCGACCGACCCGGTCGCCGGCCTCGTCTGCTCCCAGGTGATGGAAGGGCTCTACGCATTCGCGCCGGGCGGCGCCGAGACCGTCCCGGCCCTCGCCACGGGCTGCGACCCGAACGCTGCCCTGACCGTCTGGACGTGCACCCTCCGCAAAGGCGTCCTGTTCGATGACGGTTCGGTCCTCGACGCCAACGATGTCGTGCTGAGCTTCGCGGTCCAGTGGGATGCCGAGCACCCGCTCCACCGGGGCCGCGATGGGTCGTTCCAGGCGTTCGCCGCATGGTTCGGCGGGTTCCTGCACCCGCCGGCTCCACCGGTCACCGCGCCGCCCCCATCGGCAGCGCCGCCGGCCTCTCCGGCCCCGACGCCCTCCCCGAGCGGCTGACGTCCCGACCCCGCGGTCAGCCGGGCTGGGGCGCGCTCGGCGGGATCGCGGGGGCGATCGGCACGCCCGGCGCGGAAGGAATGGGGAGCGACGCGGGTGTCGAGGACGCGCAGCACCGGGTCTTCTGTCGCGCGATTCGGACGGGCACAGGATGGCGTTGCCCCTCGGCTGGCGCACCCCACGAGAGGGACGATCGATGAGCCTAGCTCTTCCTCCAGGAATCGGCCCGGTCGGACGGGGTGTTCATGGCGTTCGGATCCTCCTCCGACAGCCCCTCGGTCGACTCGACCTCGGTCCCCTCCTTGGACAGGCCGCCGAAGGCCGGCGCGGCGAAGGCTGCGATCTGCTCCTCGGTCGGGCCCTCGTTCTTGCCCGACTCGAGCGACGCGATGGCCGACGCGGGCGTACCGCGCCGGATCATCACATCGCCGATGTGGGCGATCCCGACGTCGGTCTTGAGCGCCTCGGCGGCGAAGTGGCAGGCCGCGTTGTGGTCCGCCAGGCCCGCCACGGGGGTGAGCGGCGGGTCGACGGTGCGGCACGTCTCGGGCTGGCCGAGCCGCTCGTAGAGCCAGCAGCGCGTGTGGAAGCGGCAGCCGGGCGGCGGGTTGACCGGGCTCGGCACGTCGCCCTTGAGGATGACCCGGCGGCGCTTCCGCTCGGCCACCGGGTCGGGCACCGGGACGGCGGACAGCAGGGCCCGGGTGTACGGGTGGCCGGGGGCCGAGTAGAGCTCGTCGGGCGGGCCGATCTCCACGATCTTGCCGAGGTACATCACGGCGACCCGGTCGCTGATGTGCTTGACGACGGACAGGTCGTGCGCGACGAACAGGTAGGTCAGCCCGAGGCGCTTCTTGAGG
Source organism: uncultured Chloroflexia bacterium (assembly GCA_963742075.1). GTDB lineage: Bacteria > Chloroflexota > Limnocylindria > Limnocylindrales > CSP1-4 > SPCO01. The sequence goes on from CAVUKR010000006.1 coordinate 138,159, forward strand.
TCGGTCAGGAGATTGAGCACCTGGGCCTGGATCGATACATCGAGGGCCGAGATGGGCTCGTCGCAGACGATGAACTCGGGCTCGACCGCCAGCGCCCGGGCGACGCCGATGCGCTGCCGCTGGCCGCCCGAGAACTCGTGCGGATACCGCGAGACGTACTGCGGGTCGAGCCCGACAAGGCGGAGCAGGTCGGCGATCCGATCCCGCTTGGCGTCACCTTCGGCGAGGTTGTGCGTCTCGATCGGCTCGGCGATGATCGAGCCGACGGTCATCCGCGGATCGAGCGATCCGTACGGGTCCTGGAAGATGATCTGCATCCGGCGTCGCGTCCGCCGCAGGTCGCTGCTGGACATCGTTCCGAGGTCGAGGCCGTCGAAGCGGACGGTCCCACTCGTTGCGTCGCGCAGCCGGATCATCGCGCGGCCGATCGTGCTCTTGCCGCAGCCCGACTCGCCGACGAGGCCGAGTGTCTCGCCGCGGCGGACGTCGAACGTCACGCCGTCGACCGCCTTGACCGTGGCCTTGGTCGTCTGGAAGATCCCGGCGCGGATCGGGAAATGGACCTTGACGTCGTCGACCTCGACGAGGTTCGCCGGATCGTGCGGCCGGAGCGGGGTCGGCGGCGCCGGCGCGGCGGCGGTCACGCGATCCAGCCTTCGGGCTCGGTCGCCCAGCAGCGGGCCATATGGCCGGTCGGGCCACGGCTGGTCAACTCGGGCTCCTTTTCGCGACAGACGTCGCGGGCGTAGACGCAGCGCGGATTGAAGCGGCAGGCGTCGGCCGGCCTGATGAGGAGCGGCGGCAGGCCCTCGATCGTCCGCAGGCGGTCGCCACGGATGTCGTCGATCCGGGGCAGCGAGTCGAGCAGGCCCCAGGCGTACGGCATCCGGGGCTCCTCGAACAGCTCGTCGACCGTGCCGGTCTCGACGATCCGACCGGCGTACATGACGTTGACGCGGTCGCACATGCCGGCGGCGATGCCGAGGTCGTGGGTGATCATCAGGACGGCCGTGCCGAATTCGCTCGACAGCGTCTGGATCAGCTCCAGGATCTGGGCCTGGATCGTGACGTCGAGTGCGGTCGTCGGCTCGTCGGCGAGGATCAGCTTCGGGTCGCACGAAAGCGCGATCGCGATCATCACGCGCTGGCGCATCCCGCCCGAGAACTGGAACGGATAGTCCTTGAGCCGGTCCTTCGCCCGCGGGATGCCGACCTTGGAGAGGAGCTCGACCGTCCGATCCTGGGTCGCCTTCTCCGACAGCCCCATGTGCTGGTGGATCGCCTCCCCGATCTGGTAGCCGATGGTCAGGGTCGGGTTCAGGCTGGTCAGCGGGTCCTGGAAGATGAAGCCGATCTCCTTGCCGCGGAGCTTGCGCATGTCGTCCGGGTTCAGCTTCAGGACGTCGATGCCGTCGAACAGGATCGACCCCTTGACGATCTTGCCGGGCGGGTCCGGGACGAGGCGGGCGATCGACAGCGCCGTCACGCTCTTGCCGCAGCCCGATTCCCCGACCAGGCCGAGCGTCTCGCCGTAGCCGACGTCGAAGCTCACGTCGTCGACCGCCTGGACGACGCCGTCAGGTGTGAAGAAATGCGTCGACAGGCCGCGGACTTCCAGCAGGTGGTCGGCCTTGCGCCCGACCCCGGCCTTGACGACGGCCTCCGTGCGCGCGCGCAGGACGTCGTCAGCGGACAGTTCGACGATGGTCGGTGCGTCGGCGGCGGACATCTCCTCCTCGGCGCTGACCACCTATTGCTTCCCCTTCAGCTTCGGATCGAGGGCGTCGCGAAGACCGTCGCCGACGAACGTGAAGCTGATGAGCGCCACCGCGATGCAGACGGCCGGGAAGAATGTCAGCCACGGACTCGACCGGATGACCGCCTGTCCATCGTTGATGAGGCTGCCCCAGGACGCCCGGGGCGCCTGGACGCCGATCCCGATGTAGGCGAGTGTCGCCTCGGCCAGGATCGCCGCCGGGATCCCCAGCGTGATCGCCACGATGATCGGACCGATGCCGTTCGGCAGCAGGTGCTTCGTGACGATCTTGCGGTCGGAGACCCCGATGGCCCGGGCCGCCTCCACGAACTCGGTCTCCTTGAGCGCCAGCATCTGGCCGCGGACCAGCCGTCCGACGGTGACCCACGTCGTGAGGCCGATCGCCACGAAGACGAGCAGGAGCCCGTCCATCGCCTGGCCGAACGGCGTCTGCTTGAACACCACGGTCAGCAGGATGATGAACAGGAGGTCCGGGAACGCGTACATGACGTCGGTGAAGCGCATCAGGATGTTGTCGGTCCGGCCGCCGAACCAGCCCGCGATGGCCCCGATCGGCACGCCGATGCAGATGACCACGATCTGGACGACGATCGCCACCGACATGCTGATCCGGGCGCCGTCCATCAGCCGGCTGAGCAGGTCACGGCCGATCTGGTCGGTCCCGAGGATGTGGCCGCCGGACAGCGGCGGCAGCGGCTGGCCCTTGTTCGCCACGACCGCGGTGAGGTCCTGATCCTGGTAGTTGTACGGCGCCAGGATCGAACCGAAGACCGCGATGAACGCCACGAAGCCGACAAGGACCAGTCCGACCATCGCCAGCTTGTTCTTCCGGAGCCGCCCGAAGGCGTCCCGCCACAGGCTCGCCGCCGGCTTGGGCTTGGCGATGCCGCCTCGCAGGGTTTCGGTGGCCATCGACGGACTCCTAGCTGAACCGAATGCGCGGGTCGATGAAGGCGTAGAGCACGTCGACGATGACGTTGAGGAAGGCGACGACGAACGCGTACAGGACCGTCATGGCCATCAGCACGCCGTAGTCATGCTGACCGATCGAGGTGATGTAGTACCGCCCGATGCCGGGGATCCCGAAGATCGACTCGATGATGAACGAGCCGGTGACGAGGAACGCGAGCGTCGGGCCGAGGATCGTCACGACGGGGATCAGGGCGTTGCGGATCATGTGCCGGGTCACGACCGCGCGCTCGGCCACGCCCTTGCTCTGGGCGGTCCGGATGTAGTCCTTGCGGGTGACCTCCAGCATCGACGCGCGGGTGTAGCGCGTGATGATCGCGATCGGGAAGCTTGCCAGCGCGATGGTCGGCAGGATCCAGGTATCGGGACCCTTCCAGCCACCCGTGGGCAGCAGCCTCAACGTGACCCCGAATAAGAGGATCAGGAGGATGGCCAGGACGAAGCTGGGCGTGGCGATCCCGAGGACCGAGATGCCCGTGGCGGTGTAGTCCGGCCACCGATTGTGGCCGAGCGCCGCGATGACCCCGAGCGGGATGCCGACCGCGACCGACAGGAAGAACGCCATCAGGCCGAGCTGGACGGTGGTCATGATGCCGCCGCCGACGATGTCGTTGACCGTCCGGTCCTGGAACTTGTACGACGGCCCGAGGTTGCCCTGCAGGAGGTTCCCGACCCAGGTCGCGTACTGGACGTAGACCGGCTGGTCGAGCCCGTATTTCTCGTTGAGTCGGGCGACCATCGAGGCCGGGACGGCCTTCTCGCGCGCCCATGGACCACCGGGCACGGCGTGCATGAGCGAGAAGGTGATCAGCGAGACCACGAAGAGGACCGGGATGATCCACAAGAAGCGTCGCGCGATATACCTGATCATCCGATTCCTCTGGTTCGGTCCCGACTACGGCTGTTGCGAGTCATCCCGGGCCCCTGGGCGCATCGTAACGCGCCCACGGGCTCGGGGGATCGTGCGGGAGTCGGACGGAGCCGACTCCCGCGTCTGGCGATGACCTTGCGGTCGTCTAGTGCTGCGCGATGGAGATGTTCTCGTAGAAGTAGTCGCCGATGACGACGGAGTCCTGGGCAGTGCCCTGGACGCCCTGGACGTACGGCTCGACTTCGTAGTTGCTGACGCGCCAGCGGGTGAAGACCGCGGGGGCATCCTGGACCAGGAGCTGCTGCGCCTGGTTGTACAGGGCGATCGACTTCGTGAGATCCGGCTCGGCGCCGGCCTGCGCGACGAGATCGTCAAAGGCCTTGCTCTTGTAGAGCTCGTCGTTGTTGCCACTCTGGCTCTGGAACAGCGCGCGGAGCCAGTTGTCCGGGTGCGGGTAGTCCGCGCCCCAGGCGTTCCGGGCGATCGAGAACTTGCCGGCCGGGCGATCGACCAGGAACTGGTCGAAGGTCTCGCCGACGAGGGTGCTCTGGACGCCCAGGTGGGTCCGCCACTGGTTCTGCATGTAGGCCGACGGAAGCTCGTGGCCGGCGTTGGTGTTGAACCCGAACGTCAGCGGCGGGAGGTCGGCGGCGCTGACCTTGCCGTCCTTGTTGGTGTCGGTGGTGCCGAGCTCCGTGAGCGCCTGAGCGAGCTCTGTCTGCGCACCGGCGACGTCGTACTTGAGGCCGATGCCATCCTGGTGTCCGGGCATGCCCGGCGGGATCAGGCTGTCGGCGACTTCGCCCTGGCCGCCGTAGACGGTGGTCAGCATGGTGTCCTTGTCGATGGCCATCGACAGGGCGCGGCGGAGGTGGACGTTGGCGGTCGGGCCGACAGCGGTGTTGAAGCCCCAGTAGTCGGTCGACGAGGACCGGCTGGGTGTGGACCATCGGGCCAAGCGTTGCGTCGGCCTTGATGCGCGGCACGTCCGGCGGGCTGGCCGCCAGCATGTCGAGCTGGCCGGCCTCGAAGGTGGCCTGGTCGGCGGTGGGATCGCCACCGATCTTGAAGTCGATCTCGGTGAGGGTCGGCTTCTGCCCGTACCAGTTGGGGTTCGGGACGAGGACGATCTCGGCCTGGTGGGTCCAGGTCTTCATCATGAAGGGCCCGGTGCTGACGAAGTTGGCGCCTTCGGTGAAGTTCGGGGTCTCGACCCACTTCTTCTCGAGCGGCCCGGCGCCCCACAGCCCGACGATGTCGAGGAAGTAGCCGGCCGGATGCGCGAGGGTGATGACGAACGTCTTGTCGTCGGGGGCCGAGACGCCGTACTTGGCGATGCGCGGCGTCGATCTCGGCGTCCGTCGCGGCCGGCTTCTTGCCGGTCAGCGCGAGGATCTCGGCGCCGCCCTTGACGTCGGAGTAGAAGGCCTGGTAGGTCGACGCGGTCCGCGGGTCGATGATCCGCTTCCACGCGTAGACGAGGTCACCGGCGACGATCGGGTCGCCGTTGCTGTACTTCGCGCCGTCGCGGAGGGTGAACGTGTAGGTCAGGCCGTCGGCCGAGATGGTCGGCAGCGCCGTCGGCGAGCGACGGGACCGGGTTCAGGTCCTTGTCGAAGTAGATCAGGCCCCGGTTGAGTGCGTGCAGCACGCCGATATCGGTGCTGGTCGACGCCTTGCTCGGGTCGAGGGTGTCCGGGTCCTCGGCCCCGAGGGACACATGAAGGACCTGGTCGGCGGCGAGCGCGCCACCCGACGGAGCCGAAGACGGCGCGGTCGAGGACGTTCCCGTGGACGCTGCCGGCTGCGATGCGGCCGGCTGCGACGCGGGCGCCGACGAGGTGGAGGCACCGCCGCACGCCGCCGCGATGACGGCGATGCTGGCCACGATGCCAAAGAGACGTTTCTGCATGGGTTCTCCTCCGAACGGGCTGCTACCCGATGATTCCCGCTACCGCGGCCCGACCGCACATCTCAACGCCACATCTCATGCTCGCTGGGTCCGGATCGAGCCTCCCGCTCGTTTCGGCCGATGGGCGAGCAGCAGCGCCAGCACGGATCGGGTCGGTGCGCTGTCGGTACTATCTACAGCGATTCGCGGGCTGTCAACTCACAGCCTAACAAACGTTCGGTCGGGTGCTCGGATGGTCCGTCAATCGGGGCACGGGGTCTCCGCGCCCGTCATCGCCCGCCAGCGCAGATTCGGGTGGCGAGCGGCCGTCGCTTCGTCGAGCCGTCGGACGGGCGCGCTGTGCGGGGCGCTCGTCACGAGCTCGGGCGTGGCGTCGGCCTCTGCGGCGATCGCGATCAGGGCGTCGGCGAAGGCGTCGAGCGTCTCGACCGACTCGGTCTCGGTCGGTTCGATCAGCATCCCCTCCTCGACGGTCAGCGGGAAGTAGATCGTCGGCGGGTGATAGCCATAGTCGATCAGCCGCTTGGCGATGTCGAGGGTCCGGACACCGGTCCGTCGCTTGATCGTCGCCGCCGAGGCGACGAACTCGTGCTTGCAGGCGCGGTCGTACGGGATGTCGTATGTCCCGGCCAGCCGGTGCTTCAGGTAGTTGGCGGCGAGGACCGCATCGTCGCTGACCTCGCGGAGGCCAGGCCCGCCGTGCGCCCGGATATAGGCATACGCGCGCACGAGGACGCCGGTGTTGCCGACGAAGCTCCGCAGCCGACCGATCGAGCTGGGCCGCTCCCCTTCCCGCTCGAGCCGGAAGGATCCGTCATCGTCGCGCAGTACCCGCGGCGACGGCAGGTACGGGATGAGGGTCTCCCCCACCCCGACCGGGCCGGCACCCGGGCCGCCGCCGCCGTGCGGCGTCGAGAACGTCTTGTGGACGTTGAAGTGCATCACGTCGAAGCCGGCCTCGCCCGGCTTGAACCGGCCGAGGATCGCGTTGAGGTTCGCGCCGTCCATGTAGGCCAGGGCGCCGGCCGCGTGGACCGCGTCGAGGAGGTCGCCGATGCGTGCCTCGAACAGACCCAGCGTGGATGGGTTGGTGATCATGACGGCGGCTGTCCGCGACCCGAGCGCGGCCCGGAAGGCCTCGAGGTCGACGCCCCCGTCGGGGGCCGACGGGACGGTGATCGTCCGATAGCCGGCCATCGAGGCGGTCGCGGGGTTGGTCCCGTGGCTCGAATCCGGGACGAGGACCTCGTCGCGTTCGGCGTCCCCGCGGGCGCGGTGATGGGCGCGGATCATCAGGATCCCGGTGAGCTCCCCCTGGGCGCCGGCGGCCGGCTGGAGCGTAGACCGCGCGCATCCCGGAGATCTCGGCCAGGGCTCGCTCGAGCTCCCAGAGGAGCTGGAGGGTCCCCTGGGCGATCTCGTCGGGGGCCATCGGGTGGAGGTTGGCGAAGCCGGGCAGTCGGGCGGCCCACTCGTTGAGCTTCGGATTGAACTTCATCGTGCACGAGCCGAGCGGGTAGAACCCGGTGTCGACCGCGTAGTTCAGCTGCGAGAGGTTGACGTAGTGGCGCACGACGTCCGGCTCGTTCATCTCGGGCAGCGCGGGGGCCGTCGTCCGGCGGGCCGCGGCGGGGATCCGGTCGAGGGCATCCTTGGGCGGGTGCGGGATCTTGCCACCGCCGCGGCCCGGACGGCCGCGCTCGAAGATGGTCGGCTGCAGGCGCTCGCCGGTGATGCTCATCCGACGACCGAGCCGGCCCGCGAGGGCGGTGCGATGTCGGCGTGGGTCAACACCGCGGAGAGCGCCCCGGCGAACTGGACGATCTCGGCCGAGGTCGTGACCTCCGTCGCGCACACGAGCAGGCCGTCGGCGAGCGAGGGGTCGTCGGGCTCCGCGTCGGCGAGGACCAGCCCGGCCAGGACGCCGGCCTCGAGCAGTCGCCGGTGGACCGTGCGGGCATCGGGGACCCGGACCACGAACTCGTTCAGGTATGCGCCCGGATGCAGGCGTTCGGCTCCCGCCGCGGCCAGTGCGGCCTCGAGCTCGGCGGCACGCGCCGCCCCGAGCGCCGCGACGTCGCGCAGCCCGTGCGGTCCGATGGTCGCCAGATAGATCGAGGCGGCGAGCGCGAGGAGCGCCTGGTTGGTGCAGATGTTGCTGGCCGCCTTGTCGCGCCGGATGTCCTGCTCGCGCGCCCGCATCGTCATCACGAACGCGCGCCGGCCGTCGAGGTCGTTCGTCATCCCGACGAGGCGGCCGGGGATCTGGCGGACCAGGGCGTCGGTCGAGGCGAGGATCCCGAGATACGGGACCACCGTACTGCGGGGCGATCCCCAGCGGCTGTCCCTCGCCGGCCGCGATGTCGGCGCCGTACGCGCCGGGCGGTGCGAGGATCGCCAGGCTGACCGGCTCGACCACGGCGACGAACAGCGCGCCCGCGGCATGTGCGAGCCGACCGATGTCGGGCATCGGCTCGAGCAGCCCGAGGAAGTCCGGCTGCGCGGCGATGACGCCGGCGACCGGACGGCCCGGCTCGGCCAGCATCCGCTCGAGCGCCTCGAGGTCCGTGGTCCCGGCGCGCTCGCCGTCGGCGATGAGCGGGATCTCGTCGAGCTCGAGCCCGCCCTCGAAGTAGGTCCGGGTCGTCTGGCGGTAATGCGGATGGACGCCGCGCGAGATCAGGACGCGATCGCGCCGGGTCGCGCGACAGGCCATCAGCGCCGCCTCGGCGGTGGCCGCGGCCCCGTCGTAGTGCGACGCCGAGACGACATCGAGGTCGACCAGCTCGGCCAGCAGCGACTCGTACTCGTAGATGCTCTGGAGCGTCCCCTGGCTGATCTCGGGCTGGTACGGCGTGTATGCCGTGTACCACTCGCCACGGAGCAGGAGCTGGTCCACCGCCGGGGGGCTCCAGTGGCGATAGACGCCCGCTCCGAGGAACGAGGCGAGGTCGGTCCGGTTGCGCCCGGCCAGGGCCGCCAGTCGCGCGGCCAGCTCGAGCTCCGGTTCAGGCTCGGGAAGGTCGAGGGGCGAGGCCCTGAGCGCTGCCGGGATGTCCTCGAACAGCTGGTCGATCGAGGTGAGGCCGAGCGCCCCGAGCATCGTCGCCCGGTCGTCGGCGGTGTGGGGACCGTACGGCATCGACGGGTCAGCCGGCCGCGATCAGCGCGTCGTAGGCCTCCGGATCGAGGAGGGCGTCGACCTGGGCGGGATCGGCCAGGCGGATCCGGACCATCCACCCGCCACCGAACGGGTCGCCGTTGACGAGCTCGGGGTTCGCGCCGAGGTCGGGGTTCGTCTCGGTGACCTCGCCGCTGACCGGCGCGAACAGGTCGCTCACGGCCTTGACCGATTCGACGACCCCGAACGTCGCGAACTGCTCGAGCGACCGGCCGGGCTCCGGCAGCTCCACGAAGACGATGTCCCCGAGCTGGTCGGCCGCGTACGCGGTGATCCCGATGGTCGCCTCATCCCCGGCGAGGCGGACCCACTCGTGGTCCTTGGTGTAGCGCAGATCGGTCGGCACCATCGGATCAGGCACTCCTCCTGTAGAAGGGCAGGGCGACGACGCGCGCCGGGACCCGCGCGTCGCGGATCTCGACCTCGACTACGGTACCCGGCTCCGCATCACCCGGCGCGACGTACGCCATGGCGATCGGGACGCCGAGCGTCGGCGACTGCGTCCCGCTGGTCACGACGCCCGTCCGACGATCGCCTGCCCAGACCGGGTAGCCGTGCCGGGCGATCCCCCGTCCCTCCACGATCAGGCCGACCAGCCGGCGCGCGGGTCCGTCGCGGGCGACCTTCTCGAGCGCGGCCCGGCCGACGAAATCGCCGGGCTTGGCGAGTTTGACGACCCGACCGAGGCCGGCCTCGAACGGGTTCGTCTCGAGGTCCAGCTCGTTGCCGTAGAGCGGCATGCCTGCCTCGAGCCGGAGCGTGTCGCGAGCCCCGAGACCGATCGGCAGGCCCTCGTGCGCCGTGACGGCGTCGAGCAGCACGTCCCAGAGCTCGGGGGTGCGTGCCGTGTCGACGAAGACCTCGAACCCGTCCTCGCCGGTGTAGCCGGTCCGGGCGACGAGGGCGTCGATGCCGATCACGGTCCCCTCGGCCGCGGCGTAGTAGCGAAGCCCGCCGAGGTCGACGTCGGTCAGCGGCGCGAGGACCTCGACGGCGCGAGGGCCCTGGACCGCCAGTAGCCCGGTCGCCAGCGAGCGATCGTCGAGCACCGCGGCGAATCCCGTGAGCCGCTCGGCCAGGGCGTCCGAGACGATCGGCGCGTTCCCGGCGTTGGCGACCACGAGGAACCGGGTCTCGCCGAGCCGGTAGACGATGAGGTCGTCGATGATCCCGCCAGCGGGGATGCAGATCATCGAGTAGTGGGCTCGCCCGATGGCGAGGCTCGGCGGGTCGGACACCAGCGCCGCGGCGAGGGCGGCGCCGGCTTCCGGTCCTTCGACGTAGAGCTCGCCCATGTGTGAGAGGTCGAACAGTCCGACCCGTTCACGGACGGTCCGGTGCTCCTCGAGGATCGAGCCGTACTGGACCGGCATCAGCCAGCCGCTGAACTCGATGAGCCGCGCACCGAGCGCGCGGTGCGCGTCGATGACGGGTGTGAGGTGGATGTGAGGGTCGACCGTGTCGGTCACGGCGCGGCCTCGGCGGTCTGCGAGGGACCGGCGGGGCCGCCTCCACCGGGCGCCGAGCGGCCCGCGAGGACGTCGCCGGCCCGGGCCACGAGCGCCCGCTCGGTCTCGAACGTGAGCATCGTCGCCGCGCCGTCGAACGGGATCCAGCGCACCTCGTCGAACTCGTGGTCGTGCGACGCCAGGTCGCCGCCGACGGGCTCCATCAGGAAGTAGTGGACGGTCTTGTGGATGCGCGTCCCGGACTGCACGAACCAGTACTCGATTGAATCGAGCGGGCCCGTGATCCGGACCTCGAGCCCGGTCTCCTCGCGAACCTCGCGCAACGCGGTCTCCTCGCGCGTCTCACCGGCATTGGGCGTGCCCTTGGGGAGCGTCCAGGTGCGGCCATCCCGCTCACGACGCCGGCTCCCCACGACGAGCCACGGCTGCTCCGACTCGTATCGGACGACGATCCCGCCGGCCGAGGTGGCGGTCGAGGTCCTCAGCCTGGCCACGGCGCCGACGAGGCGCTCGGGCGGGCGGTGCCGGCGCGCCCCGACCTGGCCCACTGCATGATCACGGCAGGACGCAGCCGACCGCTGGCGCGACGCCTCGGGCTGGCCGGCTGGATCGCGCGCCAGCCGGCCCGGACGCGGGCGAGGGGCGCGACCTCGGGGCCGTGCACGGGCGTGGACCGGACGCCTGGCGCGTGGAACGACCCCGACGGACGCAGGCCGAGCCGGCGCTCCCTGACCCGGGTCGAGGGACGCACGAAATGGGCCGCCGGCCGGGCCGCGTACTTGGCCGCGATGCTGTGCTCCATGGGAGGCTATGGTACCGGTTCGGCGGGGCGTTGCAAGGCCGACCTGAGCGCGAGGCGCATCGCGTCCGCGACCTCTGGTGCCAGCGCGCCACGCCCTTCGGCGAGCTCGATCTCGCGGCGGGCGGCGGCGCCGTACAGGTCCACGACGTCCGGAGCGTGCGCCTGGAGCGTGGCCAGGTGAGCCTCCAGCGTACCGAGGTCGCCACGGGTCATCGGTCCCGTCAGGGCGGCGCGGATCCCGAGCGCCCTCGCGTTGCCGAGCGTGCCCTCGATCAGCGGTCCGTAGATCGACAGCGAACCCGCCTCATCGAGCCCGGCCACCCGACCCAGCTCGGCGATGGCATCGAGCAGGGCGATGAAGCCGCCGGCGGCGAGGACCGCCGCAGCGTGATAGGCGGCCTTCGACCCAGGGGCCAGGCGGACGGCTGTCGCCCCGACCGCATCGGCCATGTCGGCCAGCATGCCGGCCAGCTGGTCGTCGGCCTCGATCGCCACGGTCGCGCCGTGGAGGTCCGCGACCGCGCGCTCGGTGTCGGCGAAGGCGACCAGCGGATGGAACGCGCCGATCTGGGTGCCGGCGGCCATCGCCGGGGCCAGGACCTCGGCGCCGAGCGCCCCGCTGGTGTGGATCATCGCCTGGCCGCTGTACATCCGGAGCGAGGCGGCCAGCCGTGCCACGGCGTCGTCGGGAACGGCCAGCACGATCAGCTCGACCTCGTCGAGGATCGGTTCGGGATCGGCGAAGACGCGGCTGACGTCGACCAGCGACCGGAACCGCTCGCGGCGCCCCGCATCACGGCTGGCGACGGCGTGGATCGGCCACCCGCCGCGGCTGAGCGCCACCCCGAGGGCAGTCCCGACCGCCCCGGCACCGACGATGCCGATGACGGGCGGCTGGCCCGGAGCCGAGTGGCGGTGCGGATGGGGGTGGTCGCCCGGGTGCGTCTCGCCCTCGTGGCTGTGCGAGCCGGGAGGGGGCGGATCGAGGTCGATCCCGGCCGCCTTCAGGGCAGCCTGCGTCTCAGCGTGTTCGGCCGCCTGCTCGCCCCTCGGGTCGTCGCCGGGCAGTTCGCCCCACGGCTTCAACGGGGTGGTCCCGAGGCCGAGACGGGTGATCGGTGGTGCACCCGACGAGTGTAGCGACCGCATCGGGGCGGTCGGGTCGTCCTTGTCTATACTGGTGGGGACCTCGACCCGGGGCGGGCGCACCCGCCCGGCGCCGACTGACCCCGCGCACACGCGCGGCCGATGAAGGAGGCGCGTCATGACATCCCGGCCATCGATCCCCGATCCCTTCGGCGCGCGCGCGTCGATGCGGGTCGGCGACACGGACCACGGGTACTACCGGCTCGAGGCGGTGGCCGACCGGATCGACCTGGCGACCCTCCCGGTCACGGTCAAGATCCTGCTCGAGAACGTCCTGCGACACGGCGGCGGCGGGGTCGTCCGCCGCGAGGACGTCGAAACGCTCCTGGCCTGGCGACCGGGCGCGGCGGCCGAGGCGGAGATCCCGTTCATGCCAGCGCGGGTCCTCCTCCAGGACTTCACCGGTGTCCCCGCGGTCGTCGACCTCGCGGTCATGCGCGACGCCATGGCCGATCTCGGCGGCGACCCGGCGAAGGTCAACCCGCTCGTCCCGGCCGACCTCGTCATCGACCATTCGGTCCAGATCGACCGGTTCGGCACGCCGGGCGCGTTCGCCTTCAACGTCGAGCGCGAGTACGACCGCAACGGCGAGCGATACCAGCTCCTGCGCTGGGCCCAGACCGCCTTCCGCGACCTGCGCGTGGTCCCACCGGGGACCGGGATCATCCACCAGGTCAACCTCGAGTTCCTGGCCACCGTCGTGACGGACCGCGACGACGGCGAGGGCGGCCGGGTCGCCTTCCCCGACACGCTCGTCGGCACCGATTCGCACACGACGATGGTGAACGGCCTCGGCGTCCTCGGCTACGGGGTCGGCGGCATCGAGGCCGAGGCCGTCCTGCTCGGGCAGCCGCTCTACCAGCCGATGCCGCACGTCGTCGGCGTCCGGCTCCACGGGGCACTGCCGCGCGGCTCGACCGCGACCGACCTCGTCCTGGTGGTCACCGAGATGCTGCGGGCGCACGGCGTGGTCGGGTCGTTCGTGGAGTTCGCCGGCGACGGGCTGGCCACCCTCGCGCTCGCCGACCGGACGACGATCAGCAACATGAGCCCGGAGTTCGGGGCGACGGCCACCCTCTTCCCGATCGACGACGAGACGCTCACCTACCTGCGCCTGACCGGCCGGTCGCCGGAGCGGATCGAGCTCGTCGAACGCTACGCGAAGGCCCAGGGCCTGTGGCGCCTGCCGGGCGACGGCCCGGTCTTCGACGAGCTGCTCGAGCTCGACCTCGCGAGCGTCGAGCCGTCGGTAGCGGGGCCGCGCCGGCCGCAGGACCGGGTCGAGCTGCCCGGGCTGCCGGCGAATTTCCGAAAAGCCTTCCCGGCCACGTCGCCATCGGCGGCGGCCAGGGAGGACCTCGGTCGGCTGACCGACGAGGGCGGCACGACCGGCGCCACCGACAACGGCAGCGTGGCTATCGAGATCGGAGGGTCGGGCGCGATCGTGCGGCACGGCTCCGTGGCGATCGCCGCCATCACGTCGTGCACCAACACGTCGAACCCGACGGTCATGGTCGGGGCCGGTCTGCTGGCCCGCAACGCGGTCGCCCGCGGCCTGCGGGTCGGTCCGACGGTCAAGACCTCGCTGGCGCCGGGCTCCCGGGCGGTGACCGGCTATCTCGAGGCTGCGGGCCTGATGGCGCCGCTCGAGACGCTGGGCTTCGCGCTGGCCGGCTATGGCTGCACGACCTGCATCGGCAATTCCGGTCCGCTCGACGAGGCCGTCGCGGCCGCGATCGAGGCGAACGACCTCGTGGTGGCCGCCGTCCTGTCGGGCAACCGCAACTTCGAGGGTCGTATCCATCCTCTGGCGCGTGCGAGCTATCTCGCGTCCCCGCCGCTGGTCGTGGCGTTCGCGCTCGCCGGCCGGGTCGACATCGACCTCACCATCGAGCCGCTCGGCGTCGGCTCCGACGGGCACGCGGTCTTCCTCGCCGATATCTGGCCGGAACCGGACGAGATCCGCGCGGTGATCGCCCAGAGCATCGACCCCGAGCTGTTCCGGCGAACCTACGCCACCGTGTTCGAAGGCGACGATCGCTGGCGCGCCCTGCCGATCCCGTCGGGCGACCGATATGCCTGGGACGCCGGCTCGACGTACATCGCGAAGCCGCCGTTCTTCGACGGCCTGGGCCCGACGCCCGACCCGGTCGGCGACATCGCTGGCCTGCGCGTCCTCGCGGTTCTCGGCGACTCGGTCACCACCGACCATATCTCACCGGCCGGCTCGATCGCGCCGTGGTCGCCGGCCGGCCAGTGGCTCCAGTCCCACGGCGTCGGACCGCTCGATTTCAACTCCTATGGCGCCCGGCGCGGGCATCACGAGGTCATGATGCGCGGGACGTTCGGCAACATCCGGCTGCGGAACCGGCTGGTCGAGGGCAAGGAGGGGCCGTACACGATCCACCTCCCCGACGGCGAGGAGGGGTTCATCTTCGACGTGGCGATGCGCTACGGCGCCGACGGCGTCCCGCTGGCGATCATCGCCGGCAGGGAGTACGGCTCAGGCTCGTCGCGCGACTGGGCGGCCAAGGGCCCGGCACTGCTGGGCGTCCGGGTCGTGATCGCCGAGAGCTTCGAGCGGATCCACCGATCGAACCTCGTCGGCATGGGGATCCTGCCGCTCCAGTTCCGTGCCGGCGAGAGCGCGGCGTCGCTCGGCCTGACCGGTCGCGAGACACTGTCGGTCAGCGGGCTCGCCGGCGGGCCGGCGCCCCGCCAGGACGTGACCGTCACCGCCCTGTCCGATGACGGGACGGAGCGACGGTTCCCGGCGATCGCGCGGCTCGACGGACCGATCGACGTCGAGTACTACCGAGCCGGCGGGATCCTGCCGGCGGTCCTCCGCCGGCTCGCGCGCGGGGCCTGAGTCACCCGCCGGCAGGCACCCGCCGGCCCCGGACACGAAGAAGCCCTCGGGGGAGGAACCGAGGGCTTCCGCGCGGAGGAGCAGGCTGTTCTTGGCTCCTGTGACGCGCGGTCGGTCGCGAGCGTGACGCCGGCGCGTTGCCGATCCCGGGATCAGTCGTGCGGCTCGTTCCGACGCATCGTGCGGCCGACGTTCCCGACCAGGAGAGCCACCGCGGACACGAGGTACAGCTGGCCGACGAGCCCTTCCGACACGGCGACCATCCGGCCGACACTGGTTGCCGCCGTGAAGTCTCCGTAGCCGATGGTCGCCAGTGTCGTGTAGCTGAAGTAGATGTAGTCCGGCGCCCCCGGGCTGGCGGTCTGTACGAAGAACGGCGTGTGGGTCAGCGTCGCGAGGAGCGGGAACAGATAGGCGTAGGCCAGCCCGAGCAGGAGGTAGATCGCGAGCCCCCCGAGCACGAGCCGGACCGTGATGGTCGGGCTGACGATGATCCGCCGCAGGATGACGAGGGGCGCAACCACGGCCAGCAGGAGGCCGACGAGGCCCGCCGTCGAAGTGGTTGCCTCGCCGCCGAGCAACGTCGCCGACGCTGCACTCAGGACGGCCAGCCCGACCACCACGGCGGAGGCGCGGAATGTGCGCCGATTGGCCCCCGCGGTATGCAGGACGAACAACAGCGTGCCGCCGCTGAGCGCCACGCTGACGAGCTGGCCCACGGGGCCATCCGCCGCAGCGAAGACGATGACGGTCAGCAGCACCATGACCAGGACCACACCGAAGTCGTCCTTCCGGGCGAGCGCCGCCCGCACCTGGCGGCGGCGCGTCTCTCCGGGCTGGCGAACGGGCATCATCGTCCGCGGATGGTACCGGACGGATCGGGGCCTCGATGCTCAGGCGACGGCATCGGGCCCGTGGCGACACCGGCTGACGGTACAGTGTCGCGATGACGACCTCCCTCCTCGGCGACGCCTTCGCCCATCATCTCTGGGCGACCGAGCGCCTGATCGATGCCTGTGCCGAGCTCACGCCGGAGCAGCTGGAGACGCCGGCTCCCGGCACGTTCGGCTCGATCATCGACACGCTGCGGCATCTCGTCGCCGCCGACAGCTGGTACCTGTCCTTCTTCGCCAGCGGGATCGCGGTCCTCGATGAGGAGGCGGAGACCAGCCTCGCCGAGCTGCGGTCGCTGATGACGAGCACCGGGACGCGATGGAAGGCCCTCCTGGCCGGCGAGCTCGACCCCGACGCCGACGTCGTCGAGCTGGGGGACGGCTGGGAGTTCCATGCACCGATCGGTGTCCGCCTCGCGCAGGTCACCCATCACGGCACCGACCACCGCAGCCAGGTCTGTACCGCCCTGTCGAGCCTCGGCCACACGCCACCCGAGATCGACGTCTGGGCCTACGCCGAGACGACCGGCCGCTCGCGGGGGTCACCGCGCCGGCTCCCTAGCGCGTCCAGCTCGTCCAGGATGCGGGCCATGTGCTTCAGGTGCGCCCGCTCGTGACCGGCCATCCAGTCCCCGTAGTAGCGCGTGCTGTACTCGTACACCGCGCCAGGTGGCACGGTCACCGTCGCCGTGCGCTGCCAGACCTCCGGCGGCAGGGTTTCGAGGACCTCGAGCAGCCCGGCGCGCTGCGCGCGGAACGCCTCGAACGCAGGAGCGAACTCCCATTCGAAGTAATCGGTCTTCTTCTGCCATGCCCGCGGGCTGATCCCCTTCCACGCCGGGTGGTCCTCCCGGACGATCCGCAGCATGTTGCCGCCGAGGACGTCGTGGCAGGCGCGCAGGTGGGCGAGCTGGTCGTTCACCGACCAGCCGTGGTCGGTCACGGTGTACAGCCATTCGTGCGGGACACCCATGGTCAGGGCGTCGAGTCGCGGCACGGTCGAGGTCAGGATCCCCACGATCTCGTCGATCGCGAGCTCGCGGCTTGCCATGCCACGCATGGTACCGAGTGCGCCCGACGATCCCTCGGATCGGTCGGCGTCATCCGGAGGTCGCCCTCCGGCTCGGCGGTTTGGCGGGGGCAGGGTGGTGGGCGATACTGGATTCGAACCAGTGACCTCGCGGATGTGAACCGCGCGCTCTAACCGACTGAGCCAATCGCCCGAGGAGGTCGCGGCACCGCACCGGGCGCCGGACGAGACCGGCCGATCATACCCGTAGGCCGGGCCACCGGGCAACGATCGCCTCGGGATCGACGCCGTCGATGATGACCAGCTTCTGCCGGCTGCTCCCCCCGGCCACGATCCGCACATCGCGCCGAGCAACCCCGAGCTCGTCGGCGAGGAGCCGGATGAGGGCAGCGTTCGCGGCCCCTTCGACGGCCGGCGCCATCACCCGGACCTTCAGGACGCCGTCGACGACGTCCTCGACGCGTTCGACCGCGGACCGCGGCGTGATGCGGACGGCGAAGCGGGCGGTGGGGAAGCTCAAGACCTCGGAAGGCGCGCCATGAGGGCGTCATGAACGAATGGCATCGACCCGAGTCTACCAGCCGGGTGGATCCATGCCTCCCGACGCCGCGCCAGCCCGTCTTCGGGGGCCCGGTCAGTGGCGCTCGGTCAGTGGCGCTCGCCGAACAGGGCGCGGCCGACCCGGATGATCGTGGCGCCCTCTTCGATCGCAAGCTCGAAGTCGTCGCTCATCCCCATCGACAGGTCGGGGCCGAGTCCCGGCCAACGGTCGCGGCTCCGGTCGGACAGCTCGCGCAGCCCGCGGAACGTCCCTCGCGCCTCGGCCGGATCCGAGGTCAGCCGCCCGACCGTCATGAGGCCCCGAACGTCCAGGTGCGGGAGCGCCAGCAGCTCGCCGAGGGTCGCGTCGAGCGCATCAGCCCCGAACCCGGCCTTCGCCGGGTCGCCATCGACGTTGACCTCGAGCAGGACCGGATAGCGACCCCCAGGCCGAACCTCGGGCACGAGCCGGTCGAGCCGCCGTGCGAGGGCCACGGAGTCCACCGTCTGGATCGATTCGAAGACCTCGAGGGCCCGGCGAGCCTTGTTCGACTGGAGCGGACCGATGAGCTGCCAGCGAGCGCCGGGGACCTCCGGCGCCTTGGCCACGCCCTCCTGGACGCGGTTCTCGCCGAGGAGATCGAGCCCGGAAGCGAGCGCATCGCGCAACGCGTCGGCCCCGATGGTCTTGGAGACCGCCACCAGCGTCACTCCGTCAGGCACCCGTCCCACGCGCGCGCAGGCCTCGGCGATCCGGGTGAGGACCCGCTCGCGGGCCGTGCGATACGCCTCGAGGCGCGACGGCCCGTCGGTCATGCGCGGACGGCCGGCACGCCGGCCGGGATCATTTCCGTCGAAGGAAGCTCGGGATCTCCAGGTCGTCCGCGTCGTAGGTCGTCGACCGCTTGGCGGGAGCCGTCTCGCCCACGGAGCGCTCGACCCGTGGGGCGGCGACCACGGCGGCCGCCTGGTCGTCGAGCGGCGACGGGGCGGAGGACGGGTATGAGCCGCCGTCCGCGACCTCTTCGCGCTGGCGCTGGAGCTCCTCGAGGAAGTCGCGCTCGCGCGACGGTCGCGCGGTGGCGCTCGAGTCCATGACCGCGGTCGCCTCGTGGCGGTTGGCGTGACGCTTCTTGCCGCCATCGAAGCCCGTCGCGATGACGGTGATCATGACCTCGTCGCCGAGCCGCTCGTTGAAGCTCGTCCCGAAGATGATGTTGGCCTCTGGATCGGCGGCGGCGCGGATCTCCTCGGCGGCCTCGGTCACCTCGTAGAGGCTGAGGCTCGACGAACCGGTGATGTTGAACAGGATGCCCTGTGCGCCGGCGATGTCGACCTCGAGCAGCGGGCTCGCGATGGCCTGCCGAGCCGCCTCCACGGCGCGGTTCTCACCCGACGCGCGACCAATGCCCATCAGGGCGGAGCCCGCGTCGCGCATGATCGCGCGGACGTCGGCGAAATCGAGGTTGATCAGTCCGGGCATCGTGATGATGTCGCTGATCCCCTGGACGCCCTGGCGCAGCACGTCGTCGACGACCCGGAATGCGTCGAGGATGCTGGTGTTCTTCTGGACGACATCCTTGAGCCGGTCGTTCGGGATGGTGATGAGGGTGTCGACCTGTGACTTGAGCTCCTCGGCGGCCTTCTCGGCGACGAGCTTGCGCTTGGCGCCCTCGAACGAGAAGGGCTTGGTCACGACACCGATCGTCAGCGCGCCGGTCTCCTTCGCGATCTGAGCGACGACCGGGGCCGCGCCCGAGCCGGTCCCGCCGCCGAGCCCGGCTGTGATGAAGACCATGTCCGAGTCGACCAGTGCCGCGCTGATCTTCTCCGAGTCCTCTTCCGCTGCCCGCTGGCCGATCGTCGAATCGCCACCCGCGCCGAGACCCCGGGTGATCTTGTCGCCGATCCGGATCTTGTGCGGGGCGTCTGCCTGGAGGAGCGCCTGGGCGTCCGTGTTCAGGGCGATGAACTCGACCCCCATCATCTCCGCGCGGATCATCCGGTTGACCGCGTTGCTCCCTCCCCCGCCGACCCCGATGACGCGGATCAGCGCGAAGTTCTCGGAATCGGAACGCAACGGCATCGGGCTCTCCTCAGCGACCCACGTGGGGATTCTGCGCGACGGTGGCTCGTCTGGACCCGGGTGGCCTTTCCCGGTGCTGAGCGGGTCCGTTGGGTTGGCGGGAGTATACCGCCGGACGGGACCAGGTGGGCGGCCGAACGTCGCGCTTCGGCCCCATTTCGGGCGGTCTCAGTGGTGCTTTTGTGCACCACGGACAACCCGTCGCTGGCCGCCCCGGGCGTCAGCCTGGAAGCCAGGCGAGGCGCACGGTCCGGATCTCGTTGTCGGCGTTGGGGTCGATGAGGCAGATCGACTGCCATGTCCCGAGTCCGAGCCGGCCGGCGATGACGGGGACGGTCAGCGAGGGCGGCGCGAGGAGCGGCAGGACGTGATCGGCGCCGTGGCCGGCCGACCCGTGGCGGTGGCGGTACAGGCCGTCGTCGCGTGGCAGGAGGCGATCGAGGGCGGCCAGCAGGTCCTCGTCGGAGCCGGCCCCGATCTCGACGACGACGAGGCCGGCCGTCGCGTGCGGCACGAAGACGGACAGGAGGCCGTCCCCGCCGTCGGAGGCTACGGCGGCGAACCGCGCGCAGTCACCGGTCAGGTCGACGAGTCCGCGACCGCGACCGGTCCGGATCGTCAGCTCGCGCGTCTCTACGGGAAGATGTTCCGGATGGCGTCGCGGAGCCGGCCGATCCCGCCGCCCGCCGGCGCCGATTCGTAGCGGTTCGGCTCGCCGACGACGAGCGCCGCGGCGCCCCACTGGAGGAGACCGACCGCGGTGCTGTAGCTCGGGTTCAGGAGCGTGTCGACGAGCCCGCCGATGCCCGCCGGCGCCGCGACCCGGACCGGCATCTGGAGGACCTCGCGACCGAGCTCGGCGGCGCCCGCCAGCTGCGACGCGCCGCCTGTCAGGATCACTCCGGCCGGCAGCATCCCGACCCCGGCGGCTCGGATCTCGTTCCGTAGCAGCTCGAAGGTCTCGCGCATCCTGGCCTCGATGATCTGCGACACCTCGAGCCGGCTGACCGTCCGCCCGGCGTCCTCGCCGAGGACCGACACGCTGATCTGCTCGTCCTCGTCGATCTGGCGCAGGTCGCAGGTGCCGTGCATGATCTTGAGCTCCTCGGCGACCTGGATGCTCGTCTTGAGGCCGATCGCGACATCGTTGGTGACGTTGGCGCCGCCGACCGGCAGGACCCGCGTGTGGAACGGCGAGCCGTCCTGGAACAGGGCGAGGTCGATGGTGCCGGCACCGATGTCGGCGACCGCCACGCCGAGCTCCTTCTCCGTCTCGCTCAGGACCGCCTCGGCGGACGCCAGCGAATCGACGACGAGCTCATCGATCTTGACGCCGGCCGCCGCGACGCACTTGGTCAGGTTCTGGACCGCGGTGGCGGACGCGGTGACGATGTGGGTCTCGACCTCGAGCCGCAGCGCACTCATCCCGAGCGGGTCCTTCACCCCCTCCTGGCCGTCGACCGTGAACCCGCGCCGCTCGACGTGGAGGACGTCGCGGTTGGACGGGATCGAGACCGCCCGGGCGACCTCGATGGCGCGGTTGACGTCCTCGCGGGTCACCTCGCGATGATGTGCGGTGACGGCGACCTGGCCGCGCGAGTTGAGGCTCTCGACGTGCTGCCCGCCGACGCCGACGAAGGCGCGATCGATCTTCCAGCCGGACAGGCGCTCGGCGCGCTCGACGGCGTCGGCGATCGAGCGGACCGTCTGGTCGATGTTGATGACGACGCCCTTCTTGAGCCCGGACGCGGGCACGGTGCCGTGGCCCATGATCGTCAGTCGGCCGTCGCGGCTCACCTCGCCGATGAGGGCGCAGACCTTGCTCGTGCCGACGTCGATGCCGACCAGGACCGCTTCTCGTTCCACCGTTCCGTTCGTCTCCGTTCAGAGCTTGGCGTTTACAGGAAGTGGCGCCGGATGAGGGCCACGTTATCGAAGATGCGCAGGCCGAAGGTGATGAGGGCCACCAGGTAGAGGTCGAGGCCGAGACGATCGCCGATGAACGTCAGGAGCACCGCGACGATCGCATTGACCAGGAACCCGCTGATGAAGATCCGATTGTCGTAGACCCCGTCGAGCTCGGCACGGACCGCTCCGAGGACCGAATCGAGCGCGGCGAGGATCGCCACTGCCGAATAGCGACTGAGCTCGAACCCGACGTTGACGTTGAGGACGAGACCCGCCAGGACACCCACGAGGAGTCCGAGCAGGGGTAGCAGCACGGGGTGATCGTCCTCGCTCCAGTGGTTTGGGCAAGGCTACCCGACGGCGCCCCGCTCCGCCACCTCACGGCGCCTTGCTCGGCTTGGGCGAACCCGACGCGGTTGCCCGCGGCGTATAGGTCCCATCGGTCTCCGAGGCGAGGATGACCCGATCGACCTGCGGCTCGCGTCCGGCGAGCAGGCTACGCAGGAGCCGGACCTGACCCGGGATGATCTCCGTCGTCCGCAGGCTCGGGGTGTAGAAGCCGAAGACGGCCGACCAGCTGCCTGGGCGCGTCCCGACCGTGAACCCGTTCTCGTCGGTGACCGCCACCGCGAGCGAGACCGCCGAGCTGTCGAGGTCGCCCGGCATGAGCGAGGCCAGCCGGGTCGCAGCGTCGACATCGACCGGATCGAGATGCTTGCCGAGGTCGAGACCGGTCGACGCGATCCGCTGATCGTCGATGACCGGCAGGCTGGCGGCTTCCGCCGGCGGGTGCGCCGGCATGAGCGCGAAGAGGAACCCGTCGGCGTCCGCGAGGAAGTGCCGATCGCCCACCTGCCAGACCATCACCGGGACGCGCTCGTCGACCGAGACCGCGAGCGTGCCCGGCAGGCGGACGTCGACGTGCGCGGCCCGGATCGTGGGGAGTGACTCGAGCGCGGCGACCAGCGGCCTCGTCGACAGCTCGAACAGGTTCTGTCCGCGCGCCACGGCCAGCGTCGACTCGATGACGGCCGGGTCGGTGAACCGGCTCCCGTCGACCTGGATGCTCCGGTAGTCGAACGCGGACGAGGCGCCCACGCCGTAGATCGCCGCCGCCGACAGGAGCAGCACCAGCGCCGCGCCGGCGCGGACCGGCGACAGGCCGGCGGAGGCGCGGCGGACCGGTCTCGACCGCCGACCGGGCAGCGGGGCGCGGCTGCGGCGCGCGATCGGCCGACCGTTCATCGTGGGAGATCCGCCGGGGTGAGGGTCCGACGCGCGCGCCCCGCGTGCCGCTCGATGGCCAGCTGGACGATCCGGCTGCAGACCGCCCCGAACGTGTAGCCGCCTTCGGCCGGCATCGTCGGGAACAGGCTGATCGGGGTGAACCCGGGGATGGTGTTGATCTCCGAGAGCACGATCGCCTCGCCGGCCAGGAGGAAGTCGACCCGGGCGAACCCCTCGGCGCCGATGGCTCGATAGGCGTCGCGGGCGATCTTCTGCATCGTCGCGCGCTGGCGATCGGTGACCTCGGCGCGGGTCGAGGTCTCGGACAGGCCGGCCGTGTACTTGGCCTCGTAGTCGTAGAACTCGTGACCCGAGATGACCTCGCCCGGTCCGTACAGCTCGAGGTCCGCCGGCCCGTTCCCGATGACGGAGACCTCGAGGTCGCGCGCGCCCGGCAGGTATGTCTCGACAAGGGCGAGCGTGTCGTGGCGGAAGGCGGTGTCGAGCGCCGCGTCCAGCTCGGTCGGATCGTGGACCAGGGTCATCCCGACCGAGCTCCCGAGCCGCGCCGGCTTGACCATCAGCCGTGGGTCGCCGGCCGCCCCGGCGAAGGCCGCAAGCTCGGCCCGAACGGCGCCCGGATCGCCCGCCCAGCGCGATGATTGGACCTCGCGCCAATCGACCACCGGCAGCCCGATCCCGCGGCACAGCCGCTTGAAGATGGTCTTGTCCATCCCGATCGCAGAGGCGGCCACGCCGGATCCCGTGTACGGCAGGCCGGCGACCTCGAGCAGCGCCTGGACCGTGCCGTCCTCGCCGAACGGGCCGTGGAGGGCGATCACGACCACCGGCCCGGGTCGCGTGGCCGCCAGCCGGTCGATGGCGGCACCGACCGGGACGGGGCCGGCCGCGCCGAGCGCGGACGGATCGTCGTAGTCGGCGGCGGGGCGGTCCCCGCGCCGGTGCCCGGGCGGCAGCCACCACCAGCCGCCGTCGAGGTCGATGAGGACCTGCTCGACGGCGTGTCCCTCGTCGGCGAGGGCCCCGGCGATCGCGGTCCCGGACACGACAGAGACGTCGTGCTCGGCCGATGGACCACCGAGCAGGACGACGACAGGGCTCGCGGCGGTCACGGCGCCGGCTCCCATCCGCTCCAGTCGCCGACGAACTCGACCTCGAAGGCGAGGGCGACGCCGTCGCGGGCCAGGACCTCCGCCCGGACGCGCTCCGCGAGACGGCGCACGTCGGCAGCCTGTCCCGTGCGGTCGTTCACGATGAAGTTCGCGTGCTTCTCCGATACGACCGCGCCACCGATGCGCAGCCCCTTGAGCCCCGCGGCATCGATGAGCCGCCCCGCCGAATCATCGGGTGGATTGCGAAAGACGCTGCCGGCCGACGCCAGCCCGAGCGGCTGGTGCGCCTGGCGCCAGTGACGGATCTCGTCGAGCCGCGCCTTGATCGTGTCCGGGTCCGCGGTCGCGAGCCGGAAGGTCGCCTCGACGACCACGTCGCGCGGCGTGTCGGGGCCGGCCCCGTCGTCGGCGTGCTTGAACCGGCTGTCGCGATAGGACAGCCCGAGATCTGCGACCGGGACGATGCTCTCGCTGCCGTCGGCGGTGAGGACACGCGCCGACTCGAGCACGGCCGCCACGTCGGCATCGTGGGCGCCCGCGTTGGCCCAGATGGCGCCACCGACCGTCCCGGGGATCGCCAGCCCGAATTCGAGCCCGGACAGGCCCGCGTGCTGGGCCTCGGTCGCCGCCCGGGCCATCTGGACGCCCGCCTCGGCGGTGTAGCGCTCGCCGTCGGTCCGCGACCCCTCGGCCCTGACCTGGATGACCAGCCCGCGGATCCCGGCGTCGGAGATGACGAGGTCGCTCCCGCGTCCGAGGACGAAGTGGGGCAGCCCGCGCGTGCGCGCGAAGCGCACCAGCGCGCGGAGCTCGTGGGCGTTGCGGACCGTGGCGAAGAGGTCGGCCGGGCCCCCGACGCGCATCGTCGTGAACCGGGCGAGGGGTTCGTCGCGCGAGGTCTTGACGCCGATCCGGCGCTGGATCTCGGTGCCGATCGCGATCGCGTCGAAGCCGGCGATCACGCCGCGCGACCCCGCGCTCGGCGCTCGATCTCGATCGGGTCGGGGAATGGCAGCCGCGCAGCGGCGGCCATGACCAGCTCGGCGACCGCGTCGGCCGCGTCCGGCCGGGCCAGCGCTCGAGCCGCCGCCGACATGGCAGCATGCGTCACCGGGTCATCGACGAGGGCCGCGGCGTCGAGCAATGCCCCCGCGTCGAATGCCTCGTCCTCGACCAGCCGGGCCGCTCCGGCGGCCACGAGGCTCGCGGCGTTGGCCCGCTGGTGCCCGGCCGCGTGCGGATACGGCACCACGACCATCGGCAGGCCCATCGCCGTCACCTCGGCGAGGGTCGAGGAACCGGCCCGGCCGACGACGAGGTCGGCCGCGGCGAGGGCCGAGAGCATCTCGTCGCGCAGGAACGGGTACGGACGGTACCGGCGACGGACCGGTTCGGGCAGTCCCTCGCGCCCGGCCAGCGCCGCCGCGTAGCCATCGTCGCCTGTGACGTGGAGCACGGTCACCCGCTCGACCAGCTGTGGCAGCGCCTCGGCGACCGCGGCGTTGAACCGCCGGACCGCCTGCGAGCCGCCGAAGATGAGGAGCACCCGATCGTCGGGCGCGATGCCCATCCTGAGCCGGGCGGCGATCCGGTCGACGGCGTCCACGTCGCGGATCGGCGTGCCCGTCACGTAGCAGGGACGCCCGGGTGCGGCGGCGGCCAACGCGCCGCAGGTCGCGTCGAACGAGACCGCGAGGGCCGCCGCCAGCCGGGCGGTGGCCCGGACCGCGCGGCCAGGGATCACATTGCCGTCCCACAGCACGACCGGGATGCCGAGTGGCGCCGCCGCGAGCAGGACCGGCACGGCCACGTAGCCGCCGGTGGTGAAGATCGCCGCCGGCCGCTCCTGGACGAGGATGACCGTCGCCTGCGGGACAGAGGCGGCGAGCCGGATGGGGTCGAGGACGGCGTGGACGTCCATGTCGGTCGTTCGCAGCGAGCGCGCCGCGAGCCGGCGCAGGGGGATGTGCGCCGCGGGGACGAGGGTCGCCTCGAGGCCGCGATGCCCGCCGAGCCAGCGCAGGTCGGGCGCCTCAGGCGTCGCTGCGAGCGAGCGGGCGACGGCGAGCGCCGGGTAGATGTGTCCGCCCGTTCCGCCCGCCGCGATCAGCAATCGCATCGTCGTTCCACGTCCCCTTCTCCACTGTCTCGCGCGAGATCGACAGCAGGATCCCGATCGCGGCGAAGCTGATGATGAGGGATGAGCCACCGGCGCTGATGAACGGCAGCGTGATCCCGGTGATCGGCAGCAGCGCGACCACCACCCCGATGTTGACGAACGCCTGGAGACCGATCCAGGCCGTGATCCCGACGGCCAGCAAGGCCCCGAACGTGTCCGGCGCCGACAGCGCGATGCGCACCCCGGAATAGGCCAGCAGCAGGAAGAGCGTGATCACCACGATCCCGCCGATCAACCCGAATTCCTGTCCGACCTCGGCGAAGATGAAGTCGTTGAACGCATTGGGGACCGATATCCGGCTCGCACCGAGGCCGGTCCCGAGCAGCCCGCCGACACCGAGCGCGAGGAGGCCCTGGATCGTGTGGAAGCCCTTGCCGAGCGGATCGAGCCAGGGGTTCTGCCAAACGAGGATGCGGTCCATCTGGTACCCGCGCAGGCCGACCAGGATCGTCGCCAGCACCCCGCCGGCGGCCAACACCACGAAGTTCACGAGGCTCGCCCCGGCCACGAAGAACATGGTGAAGACCGTCAGGGCGATGACCCCGGTCGTGCCGAGGTCCGGCTCCTTGAAGACGAGCACGATGACCGGCGTGACGATGACCAGGAACGGGACGGTCCCGCCCCAGAAGCCGCGGACACCGCTGCCGCGCTTGGCGAACCAGTGGGCCAGGTAGATGACCAGGGCGAGCTTGGCGATCTCGGCGGGATGCACCGCCGGCAGCGAGCCGAGCCTGAGCCAGCGTGCCGACCCGCCGATCACGACATTGAGCCCGGGAACGAAGACGAGCACGAGCAGGACGATCGCGAACAGGTAGAACGGCACGGACACGAGCCGGAGGTAGCGGTAGTCGACCCGCATCATGACCAGCATCGCGGCGAGGCCCAGGATCGCCCACTGGATCTGGGGCCCGACCGTCGCGAACGTGTCGGCGTCCTGCGACAGGTAGCCCTTGAGCGCGGACGACGAGTAGACCATCAGGATGCCGATGGCGGTCAGCGCGACGACGACGACGAGGATCACGTAGTCGGCCTGGTGCCGCTCGCGACGGACGGCCCCGGCGCGGCTCTTGACCGGTGTGCGGTTGGCCGTGGTGCGATCGTCGGCGGCCTTCGGGGAGGCCCCGCGTCGCAGTCGCTCGAGACGAGGGATCGGCGGTGCAAGGTTCATCGGTCACCCTCCCCGGATCGTCGCGCGGCGAGCGCCGCGACGGCCTCCTTGAATGCCCGGCCGCGGGCTGCGTAGTCGGTGAACATGTCGAAGCTGGCGGCGGCCGGGCTCAGCAGGACCGTCGCCGTGACCGCGGCCATCGCCGGCGCGCCGCCAGGACGTCCCGGGCGATCGCGTCGGCTCGCGACACGGCCTCCCCCAGGCTGTCGGCGCGTTCGGTTCGGGCCAGCCCGGCGGCGCGGAACGATCGCTCGAGGGCGGGGCCGCTCTCGCCGATGAGGACCGCGGCGACGGCCCGCTCGGCGACGACCGGGGCGAGCCCGGTCAGGTCGATCCCCTTGTCGCGCCCGCCGGCGATCAGGACGATCGGCGGTCGAACGCGCGCAGGGCCGCGACGACGGCGTCGGGCTGCGTCCCCTGCGAGTCGTTGACGAAGCGGACGCCATCGACCAGCGCGACGGCTTCGAGCCGGTGCTCGACGCCCCGGAAGGCGGCTGCGGCGATGCGGATCGCCGCCGGCTCGACTCCGAAGGCCAGCGCCACCGCGACCGCGGCCAGCGCATTCGAAACGTTGTGCGCTCCCGGGATCGCGAGCTCGTCGATCGGCAGGATCCGGCCGTCGGGAGCGGTCACCGCCGGCCCGCCGCCGGCCAGCTGGAGCCGAGCCACCCCGTCCGCCACGATCCAGCCATCCACGACCCCGAGGCCGCCAGGGTGCGGCCGATCGCGGCGATAGCGGATGGTCTGCGCGCCGGCCGGGCCGGCATAGTCCGCCACGATCGGGTCCTCGTCGTTGAGGACCAGCGCGCCCGATGGATCCACCAGCTCGGCGAGCCGGCGCTTGACCCGCCGGTAGGCGTCGAGGGATCCGTGCCGATCGAGGTGGTCGGCGGTGACGTTCGTGTAGACCGCGACCGTCGTGCCGCGCGACAGGGTCGGCAGCTGGAGCTCGGACAGCTCGTCGACGACCCGGTGATCGGGCGTCAGCTCGAGGAGTCGCTCGACGATCGGGATCCCGATGTTCCCGCCGAGCACGACCGGGTGGTCCCGGTCCGCGGCCAGCAGGGCCGCGGCCAGCGACGCGGTCGTGGTCTTGCCCTTGGTCCCGGTCACCCCGACCGTCGGCGCCGGGCAGAGCCGCAGGAACAGGTCGGCCTCCGATACCAGGGCTGGGACCGTCGGGTCGCCGGCGACGCGGGCATCGACCAGCCCGCGGAGGGCCGCACGAAGACGCGGCTCGGTGGTCGGGAAGTCGGGCGTGATCGACGGCGACGTCGCCACGAGCTCGGCGTCCGCCCAGGTCGTCGCCGGATCGACGGCCGGCCCGAGCGCGAGCGTCACCTGCCGACCGCCGAGCGCGGCGATCGCGTCAGCCAACTCGTCGGCCGGCCGGCCGTCGTAGACCGTCACGCGCGCGCCCGCATCGGCCAGGAAACGGGCCAGGGCGAGGCCGCTGCGGGCGAGGCCGAGGACCGTCACCGGGCGGTCGCGCAGCGCGCCGCCGCGGATCCCGTCGAGCGTCAGCCGGTCGAGATCGATCGGCCCGGTCGTCGTCATCGTCGTCACCGGAGCCGGTTCAGCGAGGCCAGGAACAGGGTCACGCCGAGGAGCGCGGCGAGGATCCCGATGATCCAGAAGCGGATCGTGATCTTCTCCTCGTCCCAGCCGCCGAGCTCGAAATGGTGATGGATCGGGCTCATCCGGAAGAGGCGCTGGCCGCCCGACACCTTGAAGTACGAGACCTGCAGGATGACCGACGCGGTCTCGATCACGAAGATGATGCCGATCAGCGGGAGCACCAGGATCTGGCCGGTGATCAGCGCGGTGACGGCCAGCGTGGCGCCTAACGAGAGCGCCCCCGAATCGCCGATGAAGATCTGCGCCGGGTGGACGTTGAACCACAGGAACCCGAGCAGCGCCCCGATGATCAGGGCGCACAGCAGGGCGAGGTTCGGCTGGGCCGGCGTGTTGAGCAAGGCGATGATCATGTAGGCGACGAAGGCGATCGCGACGGTTCCGCCCGACAGGCCATCGAGCCCGTCGGTGATGTTGACGCCGTTCGCCGCAGCGACGATCGCGAACGCCGCGAACACGACGTAGATCCTCGGGTCCACCGAGACCGGGCCGACGAACGGCACCGCGATGGCCGTGATGTCATACGTCTGCTGGATCTGCCAGGCCGTCACGAAGGCGACGACCGTCAGCCAGGTCAGCTTCTGGCGGACGTGGATCCCCTCGCCCGTCCGGGCGTTGAGGTAGTCGTCGAACGCGCCGAGCGCCCCGACGCCGGCCAGCGCCGCGAGCGGCGCGAAGGTGGCCGCGTCCGGGCCCTGGCGGAGGAAGAAGTAGATGCCGATGACGACGGCCACGATCAGGAGGCCGCCCATCGTCGGCGTCCCCTCCTTGATGTAGTGGCTCTCGGGACCCTCCTGGCGGATCCGCTTGCCGAATCCGAGCGCGTGGAGCAGCCGGATGTACGGCGACATCAGGATGACCATCAGGGCGAACGCCAGCAGGAGCCCCTGGATGAGCTCGACCTGGGCGAGCTCGTTCGTCATCGCGCCGCGTCCTGCCCGAGGTCGCGCCGCAGGTCGTCGACCAGGCCATCGAGACCGATCCCGCGCGATGCCTTGACCAGGACGACGTCGCCGTCGCGCAATCGCGGCAGAAGCGCCTCGCGCGCACCCTCGACGGCACCGACCCGGACGACCCGCGCCGGGTCGAGGCCTGCGGCGACCGCGCCGTCGGCGATGCCCCACGCACCGTCGCCGACCACCAGCAGCCAGTCGACCGTTCGCGCGGCCGCCTCGCCGACGACCCGATGCCCCTCGTCGCTCGCCTCGCCGAGCTCGAGCATCTCGCCGAGGACCGCCGCTCGCCGGCCCGGCAGTCCGGCCAGTAGCTCGAGCGCCGCCACCACCGAGCGCGGCGACGCGTTGTAGGAATCGTCGACGAGCGTCACGGCCCCCAGACGAACGAGCTGGGCCCGATGCGGCGCGGACCAGCCGCCGGCCAGGCCCGTCGCGATCTCGTCGAAGGTCAGGCCGGCGACGCGACCGACCGCGGCCGCCGCGAGCGCGTTGTGGACCGACAGGCGGCCGAGGGTCGGGATCGACAGTGGTCGACGGGCTCCTTCGGCCCGCAGCGTGAAACGCATCCCCTCGAGGCCGGCCGACGCGATCGCCTCGGCACCGACGTCGGCATCGTCGGCGAACCCGTAGGTGATGGCCCGTGCTGCGGAGCGGGCGGCCATCCGCCGGACGATCGGCTCGTCGGCGTTGAGGATCGCCGCACCATCCGGCGGCAGGGCCTCGAGCAGCTCACCCTTGGCAGCCTCGATCGCCTCGAGCGAGCCGATCCGCGCCAGGTGGACCGGCTGGACCGCCGTCACCACGCCGATCCGCGGTCGCGCGATCCGCGCCAGCTCGGCGATCTCGCCACCGACGTACATCCCCATCTCGAGGACCGCGGCCTCGTGCTCGGGCCCCAGTCGCAGCAGGGTCAGCGGGAGCCCGATCTCGTTGTTCTGGTTGCCCTCGTTGCGGAGCGTCCGGAAGCGGGCACCGAGGACAGCGGCGATGGCCTCCTTGGTCGAGGTCTTGGCGATGCTCCCCGTCACGCCGACGACGAGCGGATCGAACCGTCTGCGCCAGCCCGCCGCCAGGGCGCCGAGGGCCGCGAGCGGCTCCGCGACCCTGACGATGGTGACGTCGCCCATCGCCGCCGGGTCGGCGACCGGACGCGCGATGATCAGTGCGGCCGCGCCGGCGGCGACCGCCTCGGCGAGATAGGCGTGGCCGTCGGTGCGCTCGCCGGGGAGGGCCACGAAGGACTCGCCCGGCCGGACCAGCCGGGAATCGACCGCCGCGCCGCGGATGGGTCGCTGCGACCGGGCGAGGAGCCGGCCCCCGGTCAGGCGGACCAGGTCGTCGGCCGTGAAGGCGGGCGCCGGGGACGGCCCCGGAACCGGGGTCGACGGGTCGACGTCGGTCACGGCTGGCAGTGTGGCACAGGCCGTGCTCACCGGTCCGGGGACGTGGCCAGGGTCGCCGGACGCTCGCGCAGGAGGTCGGGGGTGGTGATCGCGTCGGTGGCGATGCGCCGGAAGAGCTCGAAGGACATCACCGGCATCTCGATGTGGCCGATCCTCAGGACCGTCGGCGTGCCCTCCTCGATCTGGATCGCCACCACGAGGTCCGGGACGCCCGTCTGGCGGCCGATGTAGCCGACGAACGAGTAGTTGAACAGGTTGTCCTTCCAGGCGCCGTGGCCGTTGTTCGCCTTCGGATCCCAGATCTGGGCCGTCCCCGTCTTGCCGCCGACGTCATAACCCGGGACGAGCGTCCGGTCGCGATAGAACGGGACCTCGGTGATGACGTGCTCCATCATCTTCACCAGCGTCTGCGAGACGCTCGGATCGACGGCGCCGGTCGACCGTGGCTGGACCGACAGGTCGCGGTCGCCGATCGCCTTGACGACGTGCGGCTGGACGACCGTTCCGCCATTTGCCAGCGCCGAGTACGCCATCGCCAGCTGGATCGGCGTGACCGCGACCCCCTGTCCGAAGGCACCGTTGGCGAGGTCGATCTGACGCCACGGCGTGATCCCCGGGTCGCGCACGAGGCCGCCGACCTCGCCGGCGACGTCGATCCCGGTCGGCTGCCCGTAGCCGAGGCGGAGCCACATGGCATGCAGGATCGAGGACGACTCCTGGGTGGTCTTGCCGAGCCCGAGGGCGACCTTGGCCGCGACGACGTTGCGGGAGTAGGCGACGCCGTCCTGGAACGTCATCCAGCCCATCCCCTTGCGGTCGGCGTCGTCGATCTTGGTCTTGCCGTTGTCGAGCCGGAGCATGCCGACGTCCTTGACCCGGGTCAGCGGCGTGACGGTGCCGTTCGTCAGGGCGGCCGCCGCAGTCATCATCTTGAAGACGGATCCGGGCTCGTAGACGCTGGCCACGACGGGGTCGATGAAGCGCGACGGGTCCGATGCGGCGATCGCCTGGTAATCGTTCCCGTCGTAGGAGGGGTAGGTCGCCATGGCGTAGACCTCACCCGTGTACGGGTCCATCACCACGGCCGACGCGCTCTTGGCCCTGTCGGCGATCCAGGCTGCGAGCAGCTCCTGCTCGACACGCAGCTGGAGGCCCGCGTCGATGGTCAGGGTGAGGTCGGTCCCGGGCTGGCCGGGCTGGGTGACCATCGCATCGTCGAGGATCGGCAGGCCGCTCGCATCGCGCTCCGCGACGACGATCCGCGGCTGGCCGGCGAGCGTCGACTGGTATTCCTGCTCGACGCCGTACTGTCCACCACCCTCGCGGTTGACGAACCCGAGCAGGTGAGCGGCAAGGCTCGAGCCGGGACCGCCACCGACCTGCGGATAGACCCGGACGGGCTCCGGCTCGAGCGAGACGGCGAAGATGTCCTTGGTGGCGATCGCTGCCCGGATCTGGTCGCCGACGGCGCGGTCCAGGTCGTGGCGCAGGATGACGTACTTGGCCCCGCCAGTCAGCTTGTCGCGCAACGCCATCGTGCCGGCGTCGTCGAGTCCGAGGATCCCGGCGAGCGTCGTCACGGTCTGCTGGCGCTGTTGCAGGTTCATCTGGTCGGGCGCCCCGACGAGGCGTTCGCGCTGGACGGTCGTCGCCAGCACGACGGTCCCGGTGCGGTCGTAGATCTCACCACGCTTGCTCGGCGTGTCGAGCGTGATCGTCGTCTGTACGAGCGCCTGGGCAGCGAGCCGGTCGCGGTCGACCACCTGCCAGTAGGCCAGTCGCGCCGCCAGGGCGAATGAACCGACGACGAAGATCATGAGCAGGAAGAGGAGCCGGCGGCGCGAGTCGGTACGGCCCAGCATGGCTTGGTCGATCGTCTAGCGCGGCGTCAGGATGATCGGGTCGGACAGCTGCCCGAGACCCGCGTCGAGGGCCTGCTTGCGGATCGCCGGCTCGCGGCCGAGCCGGTTGAGGTCCGAGCGGATGTCGGCCGCATCGGCGTCGAGATCCTGCCGCTCCAGCTCGAGCCGCCCGATGTCGAGCCCGGTCGCCGAGACGCGGACCTGCTGGGCGAGCGAGAAGAACGCGAGCATGAACGCCACCACGATCGCCCCGAGGACCAACCCGAGCCGGTTCGTCCGGCGTCCGGCACGGAACGCGGCGCGGACGCGACGTCGGTCGAGGGTCGGGCCCTCGGCGATGCGCCGGGACCGCGGCAACCCGATCGTGCGGGGACGGGCACCCTCGTAGACGGCCATCGCTCAGTCGCCGAGCGCGAAGCGGATGCGTGGACTGCGCGGGTCGAGGAATCCGAGCGGGTCGGCCTGCCCGGCCGGCCCCCAATCCCCGAGCTCGAGCTCGAAGCCCTCGCTGTGCTGGCCGCGGTCCTGCCGCTCGCGCACCTCGTGCTGGCGGCGCCCG
Organism: uncultured Chloroflexia bacterium; assembly: GCA_963742075.1. Taxonomy (GTDB): domain Bacteria; phylum Chloroflexota; class Limnocylindria; order Limnocylindrales; family CSP1-4; genus SPCO01. Next base: position 171,734 of record CAVUKR010000006.1, read on the forward strand.
TAGGTCTTGCGACGGCTGGACGTATGACGCTTGCTCATCTTGGGCTCCTCCTTCCGGTGCTGGGGCTAGGCGGCGAGACGCTCGGCGGCCCGCAGGCGGGCGCTCCGAGCTCTGGGATTTGCGGCGATCTCCGCATCGCTCGGGGTGATCGACGGGTTGGTCACGAGACGCAGGCGCGGGTTCCGGCCGCAGACGCAGACCGGGACCTCCGGCGGGCAGACGCAGCCGCGCCGCTCTGCCTGGAAGAAGCGCTTGACGATCCGGTCCTCGAGTGAGTGGTAGCTCAGGACGACGAGGCGGCCGCCGGGCCGGAGCAGGTCGAGGGCGGCGGCCAGACCGGCCTGCAATGCCTCGAGCTCCTCGTTGACCGCGATCCGCAGCGCCTGGAAGACACGGGTCGCCGGATGCGTCCGGCGACGAAGGCGTGGGTTGGGCGGCGCGACGCGTTCGACGAGCGCGGCGAGTTCCTCGGCGGTCGTCACGGGCGCGACCCGTCGTGCCTCGACGATCGCGCGGGCGATCCGCGGTGCCTTGGGTTCCTCGCCATACCGGCGGAACAGGGCGGTCAGCTCGGTCGTGTCGAGGGTCGACAGAAGCTCCGCGGCCGGGACACCCCTGCTCGTGTCGAAGCGCATGTCGAGCGGCCCGCCGGCCCGGAAGCCGAAGCCGCGATCGGTGTCGGCCAGCTGGTAGCTCGACAACCCGAGATCGAACAGGCAGCCGTCCACCGCGCTGAAGCCGGCCGCCGGCGCCACGGTCGCGAGGTCGCCGAAGTTCGCCTGGCGAAGGATGAGCCGATCGCCGAACCGCGGACGGAGCCGCGCCTCGACCCGGGCGATCGCCGCCGGATCGGCGTCGAGCCCGAGGAGGCGACCGTCGGGGTTGGCGGCCTCCAGGATCCGCTCGGTGTGCCCACCGCCGCCCAGGGTGGCGTCGATGTGAAGGCTGCCGGCGACCGGGGCGAGCATCTCGATGACCTCGTCCAACAGCACCGGCAGGTGCCCTTCGTCCATCTTTCCTCCATCCCGAACGAATCGGATCCCGAGCGGATCCTGGAAGCGCATGTGGTGGGAGCTAGATCCCGAGGCCCTGGAAGGCCCGGGTGAGCTCCTGCGGGTCATCGAGCGTCCTTCGGTAGACCTCCCACCGATCCGGCGCCCAGATCTCTGCGTGATCGCGCGAGCCGACGAGCACGGCCTCGCCGACGAGCCCGACCGTCTCGCGCAGGATGGCCGGGAGCAGGACGCGTCCCTGCTTGTCCATCTCGCCTTCGACGGCGCGGGAGAACACGAAGCGCTGGAAGCGCCGCGCCAGCTCGTCGGTGATCGGCAGCGCGGCGATCTTGGCCGACAGCTCATCGAACCCGGTCTTCGTGTGGATCGCCAGGCAGTCGTCGAGCCAGCCCGAGATCATCCATCCCGGGTCGAGCTGCGCGCGGAACTTGACCGGGACGGCGATGCGCCCCTTGTCGTCCACCGTGTGCCGGTACTCGCCGGTGAACACTTGTCGGGTCTACCCCTGGTCGTCTTGGCCTGGGCGGTCGAGGGGCCTGGGATTCCCCACTTCGTACCACTTTGTGCCACTTCACTGCATTCTAGCGGCGAAACGGCGCACGTCAAGGCGAATCGCGCAGGGTTCGTGCTGGGGTGCCCGTGCGGACCGATCGGGGCGCGGAGTGCGAGGAGGTCGGCTACCGCGTCGGCGTCGGGATCCGCAGGTCGTGCCCGATGGCGAGGCCGTTCTTCGTCCACGGGTTCATCGCCAGGACCTTCGAGAGCGACACGCCGAAGTAGTTGGCGATGCTGGACAGGTTGTCACCCCGCCGGACGACGTAGATGTAGCAGTTCGATGCGTCGGGGCAGGGCTTCAGCAGTGCCAAACGGCTCGACGTCGGCGCGGCCGACGATGTCGGTGTCGCGGTCGGTGTCGCGGTCGGCGTCGGGGTCGGGCTGGAGGTCGCGGTCGCGGTCGGCGTCGGTGTCGGGCTGGGCGTCGGGCTCGGTGACGCCGCGGGCAGCGGGGTCGGTGACGGCGCGGCCGTCGCAACCGGGGCCGCGGTGGACGGCGGGGTCGCGACGTCGCCCAGGACGCTGCCCGCGGGCGACGACGTCGGAGCCGCGGCGCTCAGGACGAGTCCCCCGTTCGCGATGACGAAGGCGAGCGACACCGCGAAGGCGAGCGCGAACACCACGAGCGCCCCCGCGGTGGCTCTCGTCACGGCCCGCGGCACACGGACGCGCTCGACCGGTTCGGGGGCGCCGAGCGACCCGCGAAGATAGCGCGGGCAGTTGACGTGGCCGCTGGACAGGCAGACGAGCTCCTGCTGGCGCAGCGACTGCGGGACCGGCTCGTGCATCGCGGCACAGCGATTGGCCGGATCGGGCGACTCGATCGGAGGGCCGAGGGCATCATCGTCGTCGAGCGCTCGGAGGAAGGGGCAGACCCAGACGTTCGGCGATCGGTCCTCGCCGGCGGCCGCCGGACGCGTCCCGTCGATCGCCGCGGTGGCCCCGGGATCGACCGGCTGCGTCGTGACGGGCAGCGGGGAACCCTCCACCGGATCGTCGTGCACGCGCCCTCCGTCTGAGCCCCGTGGGTGGAACGGCGCGGAGTCTAGTACCTTTCGCGTGTTGCCGTGGGCCGGGGGCCGATGCTAGGCTCCAGCGCCAGAGTCGACCGGACCATCCGTTCGACCGTGGGACGCGAGGCTCATACACGCACATGGCGCTCCCGCTGCCGATCATCCCGCCACAACCGGACGCCTTCCACCTGGCGCCCCACCGGATCAAGCGCTGCACGTTCCGCCGCCTGATCAACGTGGAGTTGGGCGCGGAGCGGGTCTACGACGTCGAGTGCCTCTACCCGGACCGCAAGGTCCCGATCCCCCTCGGCGACCTCGAGGCGGCGACCCCGATCTGCAACGCGTGTGTCGCCCCGCACACCTTCCGCCCCGACGAGGACTGACCGTCCCACGACAAAGTCGCCCTGATCAGACGAGGGTGTCAGCGAGGCGGTCTGTAAGCCGAGTTCTGTCCCATGTCGCCTTGCGACGCCACGGGGATGGCCATCCATCTGGGGCCGCCGGTCGCCCGACGGCTCATGCGGCCGACCCGAGGGCTGGGCAGCGCACCTCTCCCTCGCCGACGGTCGCCCGCCCGCGAGTTGCGCCCTCCTATTTGGCCTTGCTCCGGGTGGAGTTTGCCCGTTTCACTCCGGTCGTCGGCTTGCGCCGCCGGCCGGCATCGTCACTGTGGCACTGGTCCTCGCCTCACGGCGGGCGGGCGTTACCCGCCACCCTGCGCTGCGGAGCTCGGACTTTCCTCACGCCGCGCGACGGGTTTCCCCATCGTCGACGCGCAGCCATCCGACCGCCTCGCTGACCCGACCATCGTACGCGTCCCGACGTCAGGTGGGTCCCGGGTCGTCTGGGCAGGCCGGCTGGATCGCCTGGCGGCCCGCCGTCCGATCGGAGGCCGTTCAGCCGGGCGGCCGCCGGACGACGGACGCCGGCCCGCCCGCCGCGACCCGGTCGATGGCCTCGTTGGCCAGCGCGTCCGCGACCTTGTTGAGCGCGCGTGGGACGTGGGCGGCGGACCAGCGATCGAACCCGGTCAGCGTCGTGCGAGCGGCCGTCCAGAGCGGGATGAGCTTGGCGTCCTTGACCCGCCAGCGCCCGGCGAGCTGTTCCACGATCAGCTTCGAGTCGAGCAGCAGATGGACCTCGCGGGCGCCCAGCTCGCTCGCGAGATCGAGCGCCCGGACGACGCCGGTGTACTCGGCCACGTTGTTGGTCTGGATCCCGAGGTAGTCGGAGATCGAGGCGTCCGGGACCGCCCGGTCGTCGCGGGCGTCGGGGCGGGCGAGGTCGAACAGCGCGGCGCCCAGCGATGCCGGACCCGGGTTGCCCCGCGCCGCGCCATCGGTGCGAATGACGAACCCGCGCGTGCGGCCGGCGACCGGCGCGACCGCCTCCTCCCCCGGCTCACGCTCGAGCTCGGGGAAGAACGGCTCGCTCAATCCGCCTCCCGGCCGGGTCCCGGCTTGGGCGGGGCCGCGTCACCCTGGAGGACCGGCAACTCGACCTTCGGGCCCGACCCGGAGCCGCCGCCTCGAAGCTTGCGCCATGCCCACTGGAGCGGGTCGTAGTACGCATCGGCGACGCGTTCCTTGAGCGGGATGATGGCGTTGTCGGTGATGCGGATGTGCTCCGGGCAGACGTCGGTGCAGCACTTCGTGATGTTGCAGTAGCCGATGCCGCCGCTCTCCTTGAGATACTCGCGGCGGTCCGCCTGGTCGATCGGATGCATCTCGAGACCGGCCGAACGGACCAGGTAGCGCGGCCCCATGAACGGCTGCTCGGTCTCGTGGTTGCGCAGGACGTGGCAGACGTCCTGGCACAGGAAGCACTCGATGCACTTGCGGTACTCCTGGACCCGCTCGATGTCCTCCTGCTGCCATCGCCAGTCCTCCTGTGGGACGTCGTCGGGCGGCGTGAACGGCTGGATGGTCTTGTTGACCTCGTAGTTCCAGGACACATCGGTGACGAGGTCACGGAGCAGCGGGAATGCACGCATCGGCTCGACCGTGATCGTCCGTTCGAGGTCGAAGTCCGACAGCCGTGTCTTGCACAACAGGCTCGGCCGCCCGTCCACCTCGGCGCTGCACGAACCGCATTTCGCGGCCTTGCAGTTCCAGCGCACGGCGAGGTCGGGCGCCTCGTGGCCCTGGACCCAGTGGAGTGCGTCGAGGACGACCATCCCCTCCTCGACCGGGACGTCGAAGGCGTCGAACCGACCCTCCTCGCCGGGGCTGCCGCGGAAGACCCGCAGATGTGCGTCTGGCATCGGTCCCTTCCTCGTCAGTGGTCGCCGGGGCCGAGCAGGCTGCGCAGCTCGTCCGTCATCGCGAGGAGTGGTGCGGTCTTGACCGTCATCGCCCCGTCGATGTCTCGTGCGACGACGCTGTTGACCCCGTTCCAGCGCGTCGCGTCGGTCGCAGGGTGATCGAGCCGGCTGTGCGCGCCGCGGCTCTCGGTCCGCTGGCGGGCGCTGCGCGTGATCGCCTCGGACACGATCAGCAGGTGCTCGAGCTCGAACACGAGGTTCCAGCCCGGGTTGAAGGCCCGGCCTCCGGTCACCCGGACCGCATCCAGCCGGCGACGGAGCTCGGCCAGGCCGACGAGCGCAGCGTCGAGGTCGGCCTCCTCGCGGTAGATCCCGACGAGGCGCTGCATCATCACCTGGAGGTCACGCTGGATGGCGTAGGCGTCCTCGCCGTCCTGCCGTTCGAGCGGTGCGCCCAGGTCGGCCGCGGCGGCCTGCACCTGGACCGGGTCGACGTACGGCTCGGCTTCGACCAGCGCGGCGTGCGCGGCCGCCGCGCTCCCCGTCCTGGCCCCGAAGACGAGGAGGTCGGACAGCGAGTTGCCGCCGAGGCGGTTGGCGCCGTGCATCCCGCCGGCGACCTCGCCGGCCGCGAACAGGCCGGGGACCCTCGTGGCGCCCGTGTCGGCATCGACCCGGATCCCGCCCATCGCGTAGTGGGTGGTCGGTCCGACCTCCATCGGTCCGGTCGTGATGTCGACGTCGGCGAGCTCCTTGAACTGTTCGTACATCGACGGAAGCTTGCGCCGCACGGTCTCGGGCGGCAGGTAGCTGATGTCCAGGAAGACGCCGCCGTGTGGGGAGCCGCGCCCCTCCTTGACCTCGGTGTAGATCGCCCGTGACACGTTGTCACGGGTCGACAGCTCGGGGGGCCGGCGGGCATCGGTCTCGCGACCCTCGGACAAGGCGGTCACCCAGCGGGCGGCCTCCTCGTCGGTCGCGGCGTACTCGGCGCGGCGTTCGTCGGGAAGGTAGTTCCACATGAACCGCTCGCCGTCCTTGTTGCGCAGGATCCCCCCCTCGCCGCGCACCGCCTCGGTCACGAGCAGGCCGCGGACGCCCGGCGGCCAGACCATCCCGGTCGGGTGGAACTGGACGAACTCCATGTCGATCAGCTCGGCACCGGCCTCGTAGGCAAGGGCCTGGCCGTCGCCGCTGCACTCCCACGAGTTCGAGGTGACCTCGAACGCCCGGCCGAACCCGCCCGTCGCAAGGACGATCGCCCGCGCCGGGAAGAGGACCGGCTTGCCGCTCGTGCGCCAGTAGCCGAACGCCGCGGTGACGCCACCCTGACCGGTCACCAGCCGGGTGATCGTGCACTCCATGTAGACCTTGATACCGAGCGCGACCGCCCGATCCTGCAGGGTGCGGATCATCTCCAGGCCGGTCCGGTCGCCGACATGTGCCAGCCGCGCGTGCGAGTGGCCGCCGAACGGGCGCTGAAGGATCCGTCCGTCAGGGGTGCGGTCGAAGACGGCGCCCCACTGCTCGAGCTCGCGGACCCGGTCCGGGGACTCGGTGGCGTGCAGCTCCGCCATCCTCGGGTTGTTCAGGTACTTGCCGCCGACCATCGTGTCGCGGAAGTGGACCCGCCACGAGTCGGCCGCCGCGACATTCGCGAGTGCGGCGGCGACGCCTCCCTCGGCCATGACCGTATGCGCCTTGCCGAGCAGCGACTTGCAGACCAGGCCGACATCGGCGCCGGCGATCTTCGCGGCGATCGCGGCACGGAGACCCGCACCGCCGGCGCCGATCACGAGGACCTCGTGCCCGTGCGTCTCGAACGCCGCCATGTCGGGTGCGCGCCGTCCCGCTAGAACCGGATCGCCGGGTCGGTCAGGACCCCGAGGGCGAGCAGGTGGATGTACATGTCCGCGACCACCACCGAGACCAGGCTTGCCCAGGCCCAGACCATGTGCCGCTCATTCAGGCCGCTCAGGCGCTTCCAGGCCGAGTAGCGCGTGCGGGTCGCCCGGGTGCAGGAGAAGCAGTCAAGCCGTCCCCCGACGATGTGGCGAAGCGAGTGGCACGACGACACATACCCGGTCAGCAGGGCGACGTCTGCGACGAGGATGAGGCTACCCAGGCCGATGCGCAGGCCGCCCTCCGGCGCGAACGAGCCCATGACCTCGATCCAGTGGATCGCGAGCAGGAGCACCGCCGCGTAGAGGAAGAAACGGTGCAGGTTCTGGAGGATGAACGGGAATGCGCGCTCCATGCGATACCGGCGGTGGATCGTCGGCTCGCCGACGGCGCAGGCCGGCGGATCGACGAGATAGGCGCGGTAGTACGCCCTCCGGAAGTAGTAGCAGGTGATCCGGAAACCGATCGGGATCCACAGGGTCAGGATCGCGGGCGAGATGCCGAACGGGAGCGCCGTGCTGCGGAAGAACGGGGCGAAGAACGGCGAGGTGTAGCCGTCGACCTCGTAGCCGGTCCCGAACAGCGGCTTCCAGAGGAGTGCGCTGAACACCGAATAGAGGACGAGGACCGCCAGCCAGAACCCGACGCCGAGCGGCGACACCCACCAGCCGTCGAGCCGGCCGGTCTCGCCGAACCCGAGGGCGGCGCTCCCGGCGGGCTTGCGCGGTGGGCGGGCCGTCCGGAGACTCGCCGGCAGTCCCGTCATCCGGTCACCCCGGACGAAGCCAGGCGCTCGATGATGGCGTCGGCGAAGCCGCGCGTCCCGGTCGAGCCGCCGAGGTCGTAGGTGGTGGCCCGCCCGTCGGCGATCGTGTCGCGGACCGCGGTCTCGAGGTTCGTCGCCGCGTCGGGGTAGCCGAGGTGGCGGAGCATCAGCGCCCCGGACAGGATCATCGCCGTCGGGTTCGCCTTGTCGAGTCCGGCGTACTTGGGCGCCGAGCCGTGGACCGGCTCGAAGACGGCCGCCTCCGTCCCGATGTTGGCGCCCGGCGCCACCCCGAGGCCGCCGACCAGCCCGGCGCACAGGTCGCTGACGATGTCGCCGTACAGGTTCGGCAGGACGAGGACGTCGTACAGCTCCGGCTTCTGGACGAGCTGCATGCACATGTTGTCGACGATGCGGTCCTCGAACTCGATCCGGCCCTCGTAGCCGGCCGCGATCGTCCGGCAGCTCTCGAGGAAGAGCCCGTCCGACAGCTTCATGATGTTGGCCTTGTGGACGGCCGTGACCTTGTGCCGTCCGTTCGCCACGGCGTACTCGAAGGCGTAGCGGGCGATCCGCTCGGAGGCAAAGCGGGTGATGATCTTGATGCTCTCGGCGGCGTCGCGACCGACCATGTGCTCGATGCCGGCGTAGAGGTCCTCGGTGTTCTCGCGGACGATGATCAGGTCGACGTCCTCGTAGCGAGTGTCGAGGCCCTTCATCGAGCGGGCCGGCCGCAGGTTGGCGTACAGGTCGAGCGCCTGGCGGAGCGAGACGTTGACGCTCCGGAAGCCGGCACCGACGGGCGTGGTGATCGGTCCCTTGAGCGCGACCTTGTTGCGTCGCACGGATTCGAGGACGACGTCCGGGAGCGGGGTGCCGTACTGCGCGATGGCCGATTCGCCGGCCTCGACCGACTCCCATTCGAAGCCGATCCCCGTGGCGTCGAGGACGCGGGTGGTCGCCTCCGCCAGCTCCGGCCCGATGCCGTCGCCGGGGATCAGGGTGACACGGTGGGCCATGAGGCCATTCTAGTCGTGCGACGGAGCGGCGGCCGGCTCGACTCGGGTCGAACCGGCCGCGATGGAGCCGCGCCGACGATCAGGGCGCCACGCCTTGCCAGGTCCGGGGCGCTCCGGCTTCACATTCGTTCGGGACGCCGAAACGGCCGACCCAGCCCAGTGGGCAGGTCGGCCGTCGGAACGCGACGATCAGGTGCTGGTCAGGGCGCCAGACGCTGCCAGGTCGCCGCTTGGGCGATGCTCGGGGGGAGCTGCGTGCCCGGCGTCGTCCCGGTGGGGTCGAGCAGCCAGGTCGATCCGTCTGAATTGTAGTGAGCCAGCACCTTCGAACCATCGGGAGAGAATTGGTACTCGCCCCCGGTCGCGTCGTTCGGCATCGCGGGTCCGATCTGAACGCGGGGACCCCCGGTCGCCGGCGCGACCACGAGGTGGTTGTCGGCTCCGAGGACATACCTGATGAACAGGAGCCGCTTGCTGTCGGGCGACCAGGTCGGCGTGTCATCGACCATCGCCGCGTCCGATGGCGGGTCGAATGCCGGGATCGAGTCGAGGCCCTTGTCAACGTCGATGACATGGATCACGCCCACGGTCCCGTCAAGGACCTGGTAGGCGATCTTCGTACCGTCCGGCGAGAGGCTCGCACCGTCGCCCTTGGTCGTCGCCAGGATCGTCCGGAGCCCATGGCCGTCGGCACCCACCGCATACAGGCCGTCTCCCTGGCTCGTCATACCCCGGAAGGTGACCTCCCGGTCGTCCGGCCGGAACGCGACGTACGCCGCCGCCATGCCCGCTGGTATCGATGACGACCGGCTTCGTCGAGCCGTCGAGCGAGAGGACCTGGAGCACCGGCGCCGAATTCGACGCCCGATGACACGGCCACCATCGTGCCGTCATGTGACCATGCGGTGTTGCCGATAAAACTGCCGAAGTTCGGGATGGCCCCCGTCAGGGGTCGGACGTCGCCGCCGTCGGCGTTCGCCACCATGATCATCGGCTCGAGGAGGCCGACGCCTTGATCCCGGGTGGTCGCTATCCCGGAGGAAGAGGAGTCTCGTGCCGTCGGGCGAAAGCAACGGGCGATGGTCTCCCGTCGAGCCGGTGATCAAGACCGTCGTCGCGCCTGTCACGGGATCGAGCGCGTAGATGTCGTTGTCGGTCGCGCCGTAGAGGATCGCCCCGTTCCGCGCGAGGCCGATTGGCGGTGCCGGTTGGCGATGTCGAGAGCCGATCGCCAGGGTCGGCCACGCCGAGCGCGGCCACGAGTCAAGGCGACGACGAGGAGCCAGGCGATCCTGGGGACGGGTGCGAGACGGAGCGTCGTTTGCATGGGGAGCCACCTTTCGAGGCTCGACCACCACGGCCGCTGTCGTGCCCGGGTCGTCCGGGTGAGGATCTCGTCGAGGTAGCCGGGCATGCCATGCCCAGCCTGCTCGTCGAGCCAGTCGGAGACGGTCCGGTCGAAGCCATCGTTGCAGCGTCATGCGAAATCGGCCCTCCGGGACGTCAGCCGATCGAGGTCGCGCATCGGCGTCGAGCGCGGCTCGCATGGACTGGAGCGCTCGGTGAAGGCGCGATTTCGCCGTTCCCGAGCGGGATCCCGAGCGCGATGGCGACTTCGGGCAGCGGCAGGTCGAGGTAGTGATGAAGGACGATGAGGGCCCGCGCCTCCGGCTCGAGGCGGCTGAAGCCGCGGTCGAGCTGGTCGCGGTCGCTGATCGACGACGTCATGTCGTCGACCAGCGGTGAGTCGATCGGGGTCAGTTCCACGTCGACGCGATGGCGCCGCAGCCGGCGCGCCTCATCGATGCAGGCGCGGTACAGCAGGCGGTGGAGCCAGGCGTCGAAGCGGTCGGGACTGCGCAACGTGGGCAGGTCACGCCAGGCGCGGACGAGCGTCTCCTGGACGGCGTCCTTGGCCTGGTCGGGGTCGCGCAGGATGAGCCGGGCGGCGGCGTCCAGCCGGAAGAGCGCGGCGCCTGCCAGCACGGCGAAGGCGTCATGATCGCCCCGTCGCGCTCGCTCCACGAGTTCCTGCTGCATCACGCCCCTCGGCGGTGGCGCGGCCATCGTGGCCGCGCTCACTGAGTATGGCGAGGCGACCGTCACGGTTCGTTCCGGAATCGTCCGGCGGGCGATGCCGCGGACCATCGGCCCCCGCACGCCGCCACGAGGAGCCCGCGCGCCTCGTGAAGATCCAGGAAGCCGACGCCAAGACCCTGCTCCTCGCCCAGGGCCTCCCCGTGCCGCCGTGGGAGGTCGCGCGCACGGCGGCCGAGGCGCGCAGCGCGGCCGAGCGGATCCTCGCGGCGGGTGCGACGGCGGTCGTGATCAAGGCCCAGGTCCTCGTCGGCGGACGCGGCAAGGCGGGCGGCGTGAAGCTGGCCGCCACGCCCGACGAGGCCGAACGGGTCGCCGGCGCGATCCTCGGGATGGAGATCAAGGGCATCACGGTCCGGAAGGTGCTGGTCGCGGCCGCGGCCGACATCGCCCGCGAGTTCTACATGTCCGCCGTCCTCGACCGGGCCGCCGGCCGGATCCTGCTGATGGGCTCGGCGGAGGGCGGCGTCGAGATCGAGCAGGTGGCGGTAGCCCACCCCGAGGCGATCATCCGGCACCACGCCGATCCGCTCCTCGGGCTGCTCGACTACCAGGCCCGCGGATTCGCGTTCTCGATGGGCCTCGGCGGCCACCTCAAGGCTGCCGTCGCGATCGCGAAGGGCCTCGTCCGGACGATGCTCGCCTACGATGCCGACCTCGTCGAGATCAACCCGCTCGCGATCGTCCGCGAGACCGGTGCCGACGGCGCCGTGGTCGAGCGGCTCGTCTGCCTCGACGCCAAGGTCACGCTCGACGACTCCGGGCTCGACCGCCACCCGGGACTCGAGGACCTGCGCGACCCGGACGAGGAGGATCCCGCCGACCGCGAGGCGCGCGAGGCCGGCCTGACGTTCATCAAGCTCGACGGCACGATCGGCTGCATGGTCAACGGCGCGGGACTGGCGATGACCACGATGGACCTCGTCAAGCGGGCAGGCGGCGAGCCGGCCAACTTCCTCGACATCGGCGGCGGGGCGCGGGCGGACCGGGTCGCGGCGGCGATGCGGATCATCCTGGGCGACCCGAAGGTCGACGCGATCCTCGTCAACATCTTCGGCGGCATCACCCGGGGCGACGAGGTCGCCCGCGGTCTGATCGAGGCGCGCGCGGTCCAGGAGCGCGACGTGCCGATGATCGTGCGCATCGTCGGCACCAACGCGGCCGAGGCCGCCGCCCTGCTCGAGCAGGCGAACTTCGCCACGGCAACTTCGCTCGACGACGCTGCCGCCAAGGCCGTCGCGGCCTCGCGGGGAGCCACCGCATGAGCGTCCTCGTCGGACCCTGGACCCGGCTCGTCGTACAGGGCATCACCGGGCGCGAGGGCGAGTTCCACAGCCGCGCGATGCAGGCGTACGGGACGCAGATCGTCGCCGGGATGACCCCGGGCAAGGGCGGCCAGGTCGCCCTCGACGGCACCGTCCCGGTCTTCGACACCGTGGCCGAGGCGGTCCGCCAGACCGGCGCGAACACGTCCTGCATCTTCGTGCCGGCCGGCGGCGCGCCGGACGCGATCATGGAGGCCGCCGCAGCCGGGATCGCCACGATCTTCTGCATCACCGAGGGCATCCCCGCGCTCGACATGATCCCGGCTGTCGAGATGGTCCGGCGGGCCGGCGCGACGCTCGTCGGACCGAACTGCCCGGGCGCCACCTCGCCCGGCTCGGCCAAGGTCGGGATCATCCCCGGCTCGGTCCACCGCGAGGGCCGCGTCGGGGTCGTGAGCCGGTCGGGCACGCTCACCTACGAGGCGGTCCAGGCGATGACCGACGCCGGCGTCGGTCAATCCACCTGCATCGGGATCGGCGGTGACCCGATCATCGGCACGACCCACCTCGACGTCCTGAAGCTGTTCGCCGAGGACGCGGAGACCGAGGCGATCGTCCTGATCGGCGAGATCGGCGGGGCCGCGGAGGAAGAGGCCGCCGCCTGGGCGGCCGAGCATCTCGCCCACCTCCCGAAGGTCGCGTTCATCGCCGGCCGGACGGCGCCCGAGGGCAAGCGGATGGGCCACGCCGGCGCGATCATCTCGGGTGGTGCCGGGACAGCAGCCTCCAAGGTGGCGGCGCTCGAGGCTGCCGGCTTCCGGGTGGCCGGCTCCCCGACAGAGCTCCCGGCGCTCCTGCGTGACGCCGGCTTCCGCGGCTAGGCCGACCCGATGCAGCCGACGGACGATCTGCCGTGAGCCGGCTGATGGACCTCGTCGCCGGCGAGGCGCCGGCGATCCTGATGGCCATCGGTCTCGACGACCTAGATTCGCTTGACGACCGGGGCCGGTTCGCCGCGCATCTGGCGCTCGGCAGCGGCCTCGATCCGACCTGGCTCGACCTATTCGCCGAGGCAGTCCGGAACGTGACCGGTGGCGACGAGCCGGTCGACTTCATCGATGCCCGGCTCGAGATCGACGCCCCAGACGACGACGACGAACGGACGATCGAGCGGGTGGACCCGACCTGGATCACGACGGTGGCGATGATCCCGCAGCACGACCTCGGCGCGATCGCGGGACGCTGGATCGAGCTGGTCGAGGACGAGCTTGGTGGGCTGCCGCGTGAGGAGAAGCCCTGGATCCGCGACCTGACCGGCCGCCTCGTGTCGTTCTGCCAGGCGGCCGATCGCGCGCCGGACGTGCTGTTCGCGTGGTCCATCCGTTGACCGACGCGACGCCGGACCGCGTGGCGTCATTCGAGGTCAATCGGTCACTCTGGGATGCCTGGACGACCGTCCACGCGACCGGCGACTTCTACGACCTCGAAGGCTTCAAGGCGGGCGGGGTGCGGATCCGGCCGTACGAGATCGACCTGCTCGGAGAGGTCACCGGACGGTCACTCCTCCATCTCCAGTGCCATTTCGGGATCGACACCCTGTCGTGGGCACGGCTCGGGGCGCGGGTCACGGGCGCCGACTTCTCGCCTGCCGCCATCGAACTCGCACGCTCGCTGGCGGACGAACTCGGGTTTCCGGACGCCCGCTTCGTCTGCTCGAACCTGTACGACCTCCCGGACATGCTCGACGGCACCTTCGACATCGTCTACACCTCGCGTGGCGTCCTCGGCTGGCTGCCGGACATCCGCGCGTGGGCGCGTGTCGTGGCCCACTTCCTGGCGCCCGGCGGACGATTCTTCATCACCGAGGTCCACCCGGTCATCCAGGCCTTCGAGGACGAGGACGTCGAGCCCGGCGAGCTGCGCCTGCGCTACCCGTACTGGGAACACCCCGACCCACTGGTCTTCGAGGTCAAGGGCTCCTATGCCGATCCCGATGCCGACGTCGGCGAGCAGGCCGAGCACGGCTGGGATCACGGCCTCGGCGAGATCGTGACCGCCCTGATCGACGCCGGCCTGCGCATCGAGACCCTGGTCGAGCATCCGTTCCTCGACTGGAAGGTGGGCTTCCTGGTCGATGACGGGACGGGGCTCTGGCGCCTGCCGCCCGGCGCGGGCGGCGAGCTGCCGCTGATGTTCTCGCTGGTGGCGGCCAAGCCGACGTCGTCCGCCTGATCGCTCAGAGCGCCTCAGTACCCGAGCGACCCCCACGACGGCCCGCCGGGCGCCTCGATCAGCTCGACGAGGACGCCGTGACACGAGCGCGGATGGAGGAAGGCGACCGGTCCCTCCGCCCCGCGGCGGGGCGCCGAGTCGATGAGCTCGATCCCGTCGATCTCGAGGCGGATGAGCGCCTCGGCGAGGTTCGGGACCTCGAAGCAGACGTGATGGAAGCCCTCGCCCTTGGCCTCGAGGAAGCGGGCGACCCCGGTCGTGTCGTCGGTCGGTTCGACCAGCTCGATCTTCGACTCGCCGACCCCGAGGAAGGCGATCCGGACGCGGTCGTCGGGGATGTCCAGGACGGTCTCGAGGTCGAGCGCGAGCGCATCCCGCCACAGGCCGAACGAGGCCTCGATCGATCGCACGACGAGCGCGACGTGGTGGACCTTGCCGAGGCGATGGACGGCCGCGGGGAGGCGCGCGGGTGGCGTCGTCCGTGGCATGGCCGCAGCGTACCCTGTCCCCCATGACGACGGCAGACCCGATCAGCGGCGTGGTCGTCCGGGTCGCCCTGCCGCCCGGCCTGGCGCGGCTCCGTCTCGGGGACGACATGGCCGCCGCCGTCGGCGCCCCGCCGCACATCACGCTCCTCTACCCGTTCGTGCCGGTCGACCGGCTGCGCCCCGAGGTCCGGCGCGACCTGGCCGGGATCGCCGCGTCGGTCGAGCCGTTCGAGGTCCGGTTCGCCAGGGTCGGGCGCTTCCCGACGGCGATCTACCTCGTCCCCGAGCCGTCGGCGCCCTTCGCCGCGCTGACCGCCGCGATCGAGGCCCGCTTCCCGGACCACCCGCCGTACGAGGGGGCGTTCGACGACGTCATCCCCCATCTCACGCTCGTCGAGTCCGGCACGGTCGACCTCGGCCGGATCGCCGCGACCGCCGAGCGGTTCCTGCCGTTCACGCGCCGCGTCGCGGCCATCGAGCTGCTCGTCGAGGACGGCACCGGGCGCTGGCACGGCCGCTGGCGGCTCCGCCTCGGGGTCAGACCGTGATGAGCTCGCGGTGCTCGCCCCAGGCGACGCGCAGCCGGTCGCTGATCTCCCCGACCGTGGCGTAGGCCCGCACGGCCTCCAGGATGGGCGGCATCAGGTTGCCGTCGCCGCGGGCGACGGCCTCGAGCCGGTCCATCGCCGCGGTCCACGCCTCGGCCGAGCGCTCGGCCCGCACCCGCCGGACGCGCTCGACCTGGCGACGCTCGCCGTCCGGGTCGATCCGCTGGAGCTTGGGTGTCGTGATCTCGTCGTCGCGGAAGCGGTTGACCCCGACGACGACCTGGTCGCCCGACTCGATCGCGCGCTGGACCCGGTAGGCGGCCTCCTGGATCTGGCGCTGCTGGAAGCCGCCCTCGATGGCGGCGAGGGTCCCGCCCATCGCCTCGATCTCGTCGAGGTAGGCCCACGCCGCCGCCTCGAGCTCGTTGGTCAGGCTCTCGACGTAGTACGAGCCGGCGAGCGGGTCGGGCGTCTCGGTCACCCCGGCCTCGTGGGCGAGGATCTGCTGGGTCCGCAGCGCGAGCCGGGCGGCCTCCTCGGTCGGGAGCGCCAGCGCCTCGTCGCGCGAGTTCGTGTGGAGGCTCTGGGCGCCGCCGAGGACCGCCGCCAGCGCCTGGATCGTCGTCCGGACCACGTTGTTGTCGATCGACTGGGCGGTCAGGCTCGAGCCCGGCCGTCTGGACGTGGAAGCGGCAGACCCACGACCGCGGGTCCTTCGCCCCGAACCGCTCGCGCATGATCGTCGCCCACATCCGCCGGGCGACCCGGAACTTGGCGACCTCCTCGAACAGCTCGCGACCAGGCGGCGAAGAAGAACGACAGCCGCCCGGCGAAGTCGTCGACGTCGAGTCCCGCGGGCGACCGCCGCCTCGACGTAGGCGATCGCGTCGGCCAGCGTGAAGGCCAGCTCCTGGGCGGCCGTCGCGCCCGGCCTCGCGCATGTGGTAGCCGGAGATGGAGATGGTGTTCCACTCGCGGGAGCTCGGCGGCGCAGAACTCGAAGACGTCGGTCACGAGGCGCATCGACGGGCGCGGCGGGAAGATGTACGTCCCGCGGGCGATGTACTCCTTGAGGATGTCGTTCTGGGTGGTCCCGGCGATTGCGGCCCGCGGCACCCCCTGGGCCTCGGCCGCCGCGACGTACAGGGCGAGCAGGATCGGCGCCGTGGCGTTGATCGTCATCGACGTGCTGACCCGCTCGAGCGGGAGGCCGTCGAGCAGGATCGCCATGTCGGCGAGGCTGGAGATCGGGACGCCGACCCGCCCGACCTCGCCCTCGGCGTCGGCTGCGTCCGAGTCGTAGCCCATCTGGGTCGGCAGGTCGAAGGCGACCGACAGCCCGGTCTGGCCCTGCTCGAGCAGGTAGCGGAAGCGCCGGTTCGTCTCCTCCGCGGTCGCGAAGCCGGCGTATTGCCGCATCGTCCAGAACCGGCTCCGGTACATCGTCGGCTGGACGCCGCGGGTGAACGGGTACTCGCCGGGCCGGCCGAGGTCGCGGGCCTCGTCGAGCCCGGCGATGTCTGCCGGGGTGTACAGGTCGCGGACGACGATGCCCGACGACGTCTCGAAGGGTTCGCGCCGCTCGGGGGCGCCCGCGACGGCCTTGGCCCGGAGGGTCTCGCGCCAGCGGTCACGCCCCGGGTCGACGGCTTCGCCGGTCGGTCGGTCGGGTCGCGGGGCGTCGCCCCCGGCCGGCTTCATGCGAGGACCAGCATGAGGTCGCCCACCTCGATCGTCGTCCCGACCCCGACGGCGACCCTCGAGATGACCCCGTCGCGCGGCGCCCGGAGCTCGTTCTGCATCTTCATCGCCTCCACGACCAGGAGCTGCTGGCCGGCCACGACCGGGTCGCCCGCGACGACCGAGACCGACACCACCTGGCCCGGGATGATGGCATGGACCTCGGTCGGGCCGCCGTGCGCCGTCTCCTCGCGACCGCGCCGGGCCCGCTCGCGCAGCGAGGCGCGGCGCTCGGACTCGATGTCGACCTCGACCAGCCAGCCGTCCACGATGACCTCACGACGACCCTCCCCGGCTCCACCCGTCCGTCTCGCGGTCGTGCCGGCGGCGGCCGCCGGACCGCCGGCGGGCAGGATGAGGACGCGGGTGCGGACGTGCTCGCCGAGACCCTCGACGAGGACGGCGTGGACCGGTCCGCTCCGTTCGAGGCTGATATGGGTCGGCTCGCCGTCGACGATGACCACGTCGCCGGTGTCGCCCGGGGCGCGCCCGAGCCCGGCCGTCGGCGCGGCCACCCCGCCGAGGACGCCCGTCCCGCTGACGTGGGGCGCCGGAGCGAGCGGGACGGCCGGTGGCTCGATGACGATCGGCAGCGAGCCCCGCATGTGCCGCCGACCCGCGCCAGCGCGACCCGGACGGCGCGGGGGTCGAGGATGCGAACGGGGGTCGTCGGGGCCGGAGCGGTCCGGGGGTCGCCGGCCGCCGGGTGGACGTGGCGGTCGGCCGAGGCGCGGGGCCGACGGCTCATCCGGGCCACCGGTCCGTCGCCGCTGCGCGTGCGGCGCGTCGCCAGCGGCTGTCGCCGGCCCACTCCGACCTCGGCCGATGTGGTCGTCGGCCGTCCCTCGAGCGCGGTCGCGTGCCCGCTGGCGAGCGCGTCCACGCCGGCCGCCAGCATCGCGACCCGGGCCGCCCTGGCGAACTCGGCCGGCCCGTCCCAGTGCTCCCCCACCCAGCCGGTCGACAGCTCGCCGGCCGCGAACGACGCGCTCCGGGCCACGAAGCGATGGAACGGCAGGGTCGTCTGGAACCCGGCGATCTCGGTCTCGTCGAGGGCGCGGCGGAGGCGGGCGATGGCCGCGTCGCGATCGCCGGCATGGACGAGGATCTTGGCGATGAGGTTGTCGTACTCGGCCGGGACCCGGTCGCCGGCCTCGAGCCCGGTGTCGACGCGGACGCCCGGGCCGGCCGGCATGACCCACCGCCGGACCCTCCCCGGGGTCGGGCTGAAGTCGCGGGATGGATCCTCGGCTGCGATGCGGACCTCGATCGCATGCCCCGCCGGGTCGGTGGCCCGCTCGGCGGCGGCGAGCGCTTCCTCGGACAGCGGCCGCCCGGCCGCCAGCCAGAACTGCTCGCGGACGATGTCGAGCCCCGACACGAGCTCCGTGACGCCGTGCTCGACCTGGAGCCTGGTGTTGACCTCGAGGAACCACGACGACCCGTCCGGATCGTGGAGGAACTCCGCGGTCGCCGCGTTGCGGAGGCCGGCGGCGGTCGCGATCTTCACGGCCATCGCGTGGAGCTCGCGCCGGCCATCGACCGACAGACCGGGCGCCGGCGCCTCCTCGACGAGCTTCTGGTGTCGTCGCTGGAGCGAGCAGTCGCGTTCCCCGATGGCGACGACGTGCCCGGTGTCGTCACCCAGCAGCTGGACCTCGATGTGACGAGCCGGGATGATCTCGCGCTCCAGGTAGACCGATCCGTCACCGAATGCCGAAGCTGCTTCGCGTGAGCCGCCGGCCAGCGCCGCCGGCAGGTCGGCGGCCACCACCACCCGGCGCATCCCGCGCCCGCCGCCCCCGGCCGCGGCCTTGACGAGCAGCGGGAAGCCGATCGACTCCGCCTCGGCGATGATCGCGGCGACCTGGTCCGGGCGATCGACCGGCGCCGGCTGGAGGGTCCCGGGGACCGCCGGGACGCCGACGTCGCGAGCCGTCCGCCGGGCATGCAGCTTGTCGCCGAGCGCCTCGATCGCCGCGGATGGCGGGCCGACGAAGACGAGTCCCGCGTCCTCGACCGCGCGAGCGAAGGCGGCCCGCTCGGCAAGGAACCCATACCCCGGGTGGATGGCCTCGGCGCCGGTCCGACGGGCCGCCTCCACGACAGCGTCGATGCGCAGGTAGCTCTCGGTCGGCGGCGGAGGTCCGATCCGGACTGCGATGTCGGCCAGGCGGACATGCTGGGCCTCGGCGTCGGCGTCACTGTAGATCGCGACGGCCTCCATCCCCAGCTCGTGGCATGCCCGGATGATCCGGACCGCGATCTCCCCGCGGTTCGCGACCAGGACCCGGCGGAAGGGGGCGTCCGTCACGGGGCGTCCGTCTTTGCGCAAAGACGCGCTCCGTCAGAGCGGGATGTTGCCATGCTTCTTCCTCGGGTTGGTCTGCTGCTTGTCGGCCAGGATGTCGAGCGACCGGATCAGGCGCGGCCGGGTCTCGGACGGCTTGATCACCTCGTCGACGTAGCCGCGGGCCGCAGCGATGTACGGGTTGGCGAATTCGGTCTCGTAGGCCGCGACGAGTCGCGCCTGCTCGGCGGCCGGATCGTCGGCGGCGCTGATCGCGTCCTTGAAGATGATGTTCACCGCGCCGGCGGCGCCCATGACCGCGATCTCCGCGGTCGGCCACGCGAAGTTCATGTCGCCCCGGATGTGCTTGCTGCTCATGACGTCGTAGGCACCGCCGTACGCCTTACGAGTGATGACGGTCAGCTTCGGGACCGTCGCCTCACAGTAGGCGTACAGCAGTTTCGCGCCATGCTTGATGATCCCGCCGTGTTCCTGCGCGACCCCCGGCAGGAACCCCGGGACATCGACGAAGGTGACCAGCGGGACGTTGAAGCAATCGCAGGTCCGCACGAACCGCGCCGCCTTGTTCGATGCGTCGATGTCGAGCGCTCCTGCCAGGACCGCCGGCTGTTGCGCGACGATCCCGACGCTTCGACCGCCGAGCCTCGCGAAGCCGACGAGGATGTTCGACGCCCAGCCTGGCTGGATCTCGAGGAAGCCGCCGTCATCGACGATCCCGCGGATCACGTCGTGCATGTCGTACGGCAGGCGCGGGTCGTCCGGGACGATGTGGTCGAGCGCGACGTCCATCCGGTCCGCGGGATCCGTCGATGCGATCGTCGGCGGATCGCCAAGGTTGTTCTGCGGGAGATGGGCGAGGATCCGGCGCGCGGCGTCGAGCGCCTCCGCCTCATCGACCGCGGCGAGGTGCGCCACGCCGCTCTTCGTCGTATGCGTGTGCGCGCCCCCGAGGAACTCCGAGTCCACCTCCTCGTGGGTGACGGTCTTCACCACGTTCGGTCCGGTGACGAACATGTAGCTGGTGTGTTCGACCATGATCGTGAAGTCGGTCATCGCCGGCGAGTAGACGGCACCCCCGGCGCACGGACCCATCACCACCGAGATCTGCGGGACGACTCCGGACGCGAGGACGTTGCGCAGGAAGATGTCGGCGTAGCCGCCGAGAGACGCGACGCCCTCCTGGATCCGGGCGCCGCCGGAATCGTTGAGCCCGATGACCGGCGCGCCCACGCGCATCGCCAGGTCCATGATCTTGCAGATCTTCTCCGCGTAGGCCTCGGACAGCGATCCACCGAAGACGGTGAAGTCCTGGCTGAAGACGAAGACGAGACGGCCGTCGATCGTGCCGTGGCCCGTGACGACGCCGTCGCCGAGGATGTGGTTGTCGGCCAGTCCGAATTCCGTCGCCCGATGCGTCACGAACGCATCGAGTTCGACGAACGAGCCCGGGATCGAGCAGCAGGTCGAGCCGCTCGCGCGCCGTCAGCTTCCCCCACGAATGCTGACGCTCGATCCTGACCGCGCCGCCGCCGAGCAAGGACTCGACGCGCATCTGCTCGAGCCGATCGAGCCGTTCATCATTCGTCGACACGGGGATCGGACCTCCTGGTGTCCTTGCGCAAAGACAACAGCATCATAGTCACGCATCAGGCGCCGATGAGACGGCGATCGGCCCCCTCGTGGGCGTCGCGTCAGGGTCGGTCGGATGCGTTGGATATCCACAGATTTGGTGAACAACTCGCAAAGCGTGTGGATAACCGGGGTGCCCGAAACCGACCGGGGCGGGTACCATGACGACACTCGTTCCCTCCCCCCGACGGCCCCGGCCGCCCGCCAGAAATCCTGAGGTGATGCCCCGGTGACGAACGTGATCGCGATCGCCAACCAGAAAGGGGGCGTCGGCAAGACGACGACGGCGATCAATCTCGCCGGTGCGCTGGCCGAGGAAGGGTTCCGCATCCTCTGCGTCGACATGGATCCGCAGGCGAACCTCACCGCCGGACTCGGCATCAACCTCAACACGGTCGAACGCTCGATGGCCGACGTCCTCGCCGATGGTCGCTCGACGCTCGGCGAGGTGATCCTCGCGACCGAGACGCCCGGCATCGACGTCGCGCCGGCCCACATCGACCTCGCGTCGACCGAGGGCGAGCTGTTCACGGCGCTCGGGCGCGAGCAGATCCTGCGCGAAGCGTTCGAAGGCCAGATCGACGCCTACGACTACGTGCTGATCGATTGCCCGCCGAACCTCGGCTTGCTGACGGTCAACGGCCTCGTCGCGGCGAACGGCGTGATCATCCCGGTCCAGACGCAGTACTACGCGATGAAGGGGCTCAACAACCTGGTCAAGGTCATCAACGCGATCCGGCATGAAGCTGAACCGCGACCTCAAGATCCTCGGCCTGCTGCCGACGTTCTTCGACGGCCGGACCAACCTCGCCCGCGACATGCTCGACGAGCTGCGCGTCGTCGGCGACCACCACGTCTTCACCAGCATCGTGCGCACCACCGTGAAGCTCGGTGAGGCGCCACTGGTCGGTCGGCCGATCACGACGTACGCCGGCGCCAGCGATGCCGCTCGGATCTATCGCGCATTCGCCCGGGAGGTGATCGACCTTGGCCCGAACTGATTTCCGCGCGGCAGCCGCCCGGCGGCTGTCCGAGGACACCATGCTCTCGCCGGCGATCGTCAGCCTCCTCACGCCCGACAGCCCGACCCGATCGGTCGGTGTCCGGATCGTCCCGGTCGACCACATCGAGCCGAACCCGGAACAGCCGCGCATGGTCTTCGAACCGGCGGCGCTCGACGAGCTCGCGGCGTCGATCCGCGAGCACGGCGTCCTGCAGCCGATCCTCGTCCGGCCGCTCGGGCCGAACACCTACCAGATCGTCGCCGGCGAGCGACGATGGCGGGCGTCACGGCTGGCCGGCCTCGAGAGCATCCCCGCCCTCATCGAGGACATCGACGACGACACGGCGCTCGAGATCGCGATCATCGAGAACCTCCAGCGCGAGGACCTGACGCCGCTCGACGAAGCGGCGATGTACGACCGCATGATCCACGAGCACGGCTACAGCATCCGGAAGCTCGCCGACAAGCTCGGCAAGGACAAGGGCTACCTCGAGAACCGGCTGCGCCTGGCGGACGCCCCGCCCGAGATCCGCGAGCTCGTGTCTTTGCGCAAGGACAGCCTGTCCCACGCGTACGAGCTCATGAAGGTCGAGGATCCCAAGAAGCGCCGACGGCTGGCCGAGCAGGTCGCCCGCGGCGAGCTGACCCTCATCAAGCTGCGTGACAAGATCGAGGGCCGGCGCCCGCGCCCGGCCGCCGACGTCGAGGATGCGGTCGAGGCGTCCGGCGTCGCGAGCGCGGCGCCCGCGACCGACGAGGAGACCGAGGCCGATGGCGGCTGGGCTCCCGAGCCGAGTCCCCCACTCGGCGACATCTCGGACGATTCGCTGGTCAACGCCAAGCAGAGCCTGGCCGACGCGGTGGATGAGCTGGTCGGTGTCCTGGGCAATCCCGAGGTCCGCGGCTCGATCGGCGCGACCGACCGAGCGAACCTCGCCAAGTACCTGACCATCGCCAAGCTCCGTCTCGAGAACGCGATCGCGATGGTCCGGAGCGACGACGCGGGGAACTAGCTCCCCGACGGCGCCGGCGATCCTAGGGCGCCAGCGGCACAGCCGCGAGCCAGGCGGCCGCGAGCAGGCCGACCCCGACCGCCTCGAATTCCCACGCCCGCTCCCGTCGCGCGGCGTCCCCCCGACGACCGAGCGCGATGCCGACGGCGATGACGAGCCCGGCCGCGAGCGCCGCGATCACCGGGGCCCACGCCGACGCCGGCGCCCTGCCCGCCGTCCCGGGCGAGCGTGACGAACGCCGCGCCCACGACGACCGCGAGGAGGACGGCGTGGACGGCCCAGGCTCGCCCGGGGCCCAGCCGCCGCGCCACCGACTCGACGCCCGACGCGGCGTCGCGGTCGACATCGGCCAGGGCGTTCGAGATGGCCAGGGCGGCGCCGGCCACGACGGCCGTCGGCAGGAGGATCGCGAAGGCCGCGGGAAGGCGCCCCGCCGTCCCGAGCCACCCGTAGACCGGCAGGAGCGGGATCCCCGAGCGCGAACGGGACCCACGACCAGGCCGTCCCCTTGAAGCGGAGGTCGTAGGCGTAGCCGATGCCCAGGACCACGACGGCCAGGGCCACGGTGGCCGGACCGGACGGGATGGACAGCGCGACGCCGATGGCACGCCGCGGCGACCAGCCACCGTCCGAGCGACCGCCGGCGAGACGAGACCCGCGGGGATCGGCTTGCCCGGCTTTCGCCCGGCATCGCGGGGCGCGTCGACGAGGTCGTTGAGCGACCCGATCGAGGCCTGCAGGAGCGTCATCGCCAACCCGAGGCGAGTCGCGGTCGCGCCATCGGCGCCGGCGATCGCCGCGACGATCCCGACCACCAGGCCGTCGAGCAGGCACGGGAACGGGTGGGTCAGCCGGACGAGACCGCCGACGCGCGCCAGCCGACCGTCGTCCCTGGCGGGCGCCTCAGACGTAGACGATCTCGTCGAAGTTCTCGAGGAGGTACTCGATCAGCCGGTCGCGGCCGTCGGGGACCTGGGCGCGGATCCCCGCCACGAGCGCGAAGAGGGTGATCGCCGGGACCATCAAGCGACCCTTCGCATCGCGGCCGATGACCGCCGGCGGCCCACCGCCGGATGCGAACACGCGTTCGAAACCACGCTCGTCGAGACGACCGGCGCGCCGGAAGTCTTCGACGACCCGGACGACACCGCGGCGGATCGCGACGTCGCGCATCAATTCGGCGGCCCAGGCGTCGATCTGGTCATCGCTCTGATCGGCCAGGCGGGCGCGGTATTCCGTGGGGTCGGCCGACAGTCCGGTCGCTGGCACGGGTCCTCCTACGTCGGTTCGGGCGGGTCGAAGTATGCCAGACCCGACGCCGCCGAGGCCGCCCGGGCCGCCTCGCGCGAGCCCTCCGGCCAGTCGTTGAAGACCTCGGTGACCCACCGGCCGACGGGCCCGGGCGGCGCGACCTCCGGGGCACCGGCGACGAGGTCGTGGAGGGCCGACCAGAGCTGCGTCGTGGCCTCGTTGACGCTCTCGCGCGTCGGCCGGCCCGAGACCGCGATCGGCTCCCCCACCCGGACCCTGACCCGCCCACCGAACCGCAGCCAGCTCGAGCCACGGATCGCGATCGGCACCAGCGGGATCCCGGATCGCAGCGCGAAGAAGGCGGCGCCCTCGCTCAGCGGCAGGAGCTCCGATTCGCGGGCGTGGATCCGCCCCTCGCCGGCGATGGCGATGACCGCGCCGGTGCCGACGACCGCGCCGACCCGACGGGTCGCGTCGAGCAGGTCGTTCTTGGCGGGCTTGTACGGGATCGCCGTCCCGGTCCAGGTCATCAGCCGATTGCGCCCACCGACGCGCATGTCCTCCTCCTTGGGACCGAAGAACCAGAGGCGCGGTCGGAACGGCAGGACGGCCATCAGGACGAACGGGTCGGCCCAGCTCATGTGGTTGAAGCAGTAGATCGCGGGCCCGGCCGGCAGGCGCTCGCGGCCCTCGATCCGCACGCGCAGGTAGGCACGGGTCAACGCTCCCGCGACGATGCGCGAGACCCAGTAGCGGATCGTCCGGCGGAGCGGACCGATCGCCGGTCCGGGCAGGGTCGTCCGATCGTGACCGTCGGCGGTCAGGTCGGCGACCCCTTCGACGAGGCCGTCCGCGGGGCCGGCCGGCCCCCCCGTCCGCCCTTCGGCGCGCTGCCCGGCCGCGACCTGGTCGGCGTCGGAGCGGCAGGGGTCCGGCCGTCGACCGCGGCGAACAGCGCCTGGGCGAAAGCCGCGATCCCTTCGGCCATCGCATCGGCACCGTTGAGCACGAGGTTCTCGACCTGGAACGTCACGAACCGGTGACCGCCCTGGATCTCGACCGCGAGCTCGCCCAGCTGGAGGCGGTTCCAGCGGACGACCTTGCCGGCCGCCCGCGGGCCTTCGCCGGCGACCGCCACCCGGACGTTGATCTGGAGGAGGCCGCTCGGGGTCGGGACGAGCATGAGATAGCGGACCGCCGGGTCGTCGCCCCAGGCGATCCAGCACTCGGGGTCCAGGTCGGCGCCCAGGGCGACCAGCGCCTGCTCGATGACCGCCATGACCTTGGGCGCGACCGAATCCTTGATCGGTGCCTTGGCGCGCCATTCGCCGAGTCGCATGCCCGAGCCTCCGTCCGCCGATCGCGCGTCCCGGGAACGCCTGACCGGACCCTGCCCACGAGGCTAGCACACGACGGTCGCGGGAGGATCATGACATTTGGCCGTTGTCGAGGGTAGTCGGTCGGATACCGTACGTGCCATGCACATCCGACGTGGATTCCTGGGTTGGGGCGTCTTCCTGATCCTTGCCGGAGCCGTCCCGCTCCTCGTCAGGTCCGGGTATCTCGACGCCGACCAGATCGGCCGCCTGTGGCAGCTCTGGCCGTTGATCATCGTCGGGATCGGGGTCGGCCTGATCCTGCGTCAGACGCGGTTCGACTTCGTCGGCGGGCTCATCGTGGCGGCCACGGTCGGGCTTGATGGCGGGTGGCGTGCTCAGCGCCGGGTTCGGGCCGATCACGAGCGGCGTATGCGCGTCGCAGAGCGGGAGCGTCGCGTTCCCGGCGCGTGACGGCACGTTCGCCGGGGCCGGTTCCGTCGACCTCCAGCTCGACTGCGGGAACCTGACGGTCTCGGTCGCCCCGGGCAACGCCTGGCATGTCGACGGCAAGGATGCCGACGGCAAGGGCCCGAACATCGAGTCGACCGACGCCTCGCTCAGCGTCCGGTCGCGCGACGACCACGGCGGGGCCTTCTGGGCGTTCGGGCCGCGCGACACCTGGGACGTCTCCGTCCCCGATGCCTCGAAGGTCGACGTCGACCTCCAGCTCAACGCCGGTTCCGCGAAGGTCGACCTCGCCGGCGCGACCGTCGGCGCGTTCGATCTCCAGCTGAACGCCGGTTCGGCGACGGTCGATCTCGGCTCGGCCAAGGCGCTCGGCGGGCTCGACGCCAGCCTGAACGCGGGGTCGCTCGGGCTGACCCTGCCGAACCTCTCGCTGTCGGGGACCATCGAAGCCAACGCCGGCTCGGTGAAGCTGTGCGCGCCGGCAGGCGCCGCCCTCAAGCTCCATACCGGCGAGAGCATCGTCAGCAGCTACGACTACGACGGTCACGGCCTGGTCAAGGACGGCTCGACCTGGACGACCCCGGGCTTCGACACGGCGGCGGTCAAGATCGAGCTGCAGACGTCGGCGAACGCCGGTTCGTTCACGCTCGACCCGGAGGACGGCTGTGACTGAGCGGCTCTACCGATCGCGCGACGACCGGATGCTGGCGGGCGTCGCCGGCGGCGTCGCCGAGATGCTCGACACCGATCCGTCGCTGATCCGGATCGTCTGGGTCCTGCTCGCCTTCCTGACCGGCGGCATCGCGCTCGTCGTCTACATCGTCATGGCGATCGTCGTTCCCGAGCAGCCGCCCGGCTACCTGCCCGGCACCCCGCCGCCGGCCGGCACCGCGCCGGACGGTCCGCCGCTCCCCGCGCGCCCCGTCGCCCGCGTCGGCCGCACCGGCCGGTCGCCATCGTCGCGACCCGCGGACCGGGCCCGCGGCGGCTTCGTCATCGGTGCCGTGCTGATCGTCATCGGCGGCCTGTTCCTGGTCCGCCAGTTCGTCCCTGCCTTCGACTTCGGGCTGTGGTGGCCGGTCGCGGCGATCGGGCTCGGGGTGGTGCTCATCATCGTCGCCATCACGCCGTCGCGACGCTCGGGCTGACGGGCCGGTCCCGTACGATGGGGCCGTGGATCCGCAGTCGTCCGCCTGGCTGACCGCCGCTCGCCGGGGCCGGTGTCATCGCCGGGCTCGTCCTCCTCGTCCGCGGGATGCGCGACTACCGGTCGCTCCTCCGGGTCGCGGACACGTCCACGTCCACGATCAGCTCGCTCGCGGCGGGCGAGGTGAGGATCAGCGGCACCGTCGAACCGGCCGAGATGACCCTCGTGTCGCTGCTCCAGAGCGTGCCGTGCGTCTACTACCGGTCGACGATCCGCAGCGGCGGCGACCCGCGGACCCCCGATTCGGGCTACACGGAGGAGCGCTCGATCGGCTTTCGGGTCCGCGATGCGAGCGGCGCCGTCCGCGTCTTCCCGCGGGGCGCCCGGTTCGATGCCGCGCTCCGGTTCGAGGGCGAGACCGGGATCGCCGGCGACGAGCCGCCGGGCCTGGACCTCCGCCGCGAGGGCTCGACCCAGCTCGGCGAGACCGATCGGGCCATGGCGGTCGCGGCACTGCTCGAGGTCAGGGAGCCCGACGCCCCGACCCTCCGACCCGCGCTGCTCGACCGGCGCGGCCGGCGGTCGTACCGCGAGACACGGCTCGAACCCGACGACCCCGTGACGATCGTCGGTCGTGCCCTCCCCTTCTCCGACCTCGAGGACCCCGCCGGCGCCGATGCCGGCACCGGATCGGACCCGCTCCTCGACGACCCCGAGATCGCGGCCGACCTGGAGGAGGCCCGGGCGACCGGGGATCTCGCCGACGACCCGGCGGCCGCGTGGGGCAACGCCGCGATCCCCGGCTTCGGGATCGGGCGGCCGGTCAGCGCCCCGGTCATCGACCCGGCCGCGCATCCGTTGCCGCTGGCCGGCCACGACGAGGCCGCGCGAGTCGAGCGCACGTTCTCGATCGCACCCGAGACGCTCGTGGTCGCCGCGTCCGACGAGGTGCCGTTGCTGATCGCGTACGGGGTCCCGGGCGAGGTGGTCGAGCGCAGCCGGGCGCGATTCCTGGTCGGGCTGCTCGGCGCCGTCCTCGCCATCGTCTCGGCGATGGTCGTCGCGATCAATCTCGGCGGCGGGTTCGGCCGATGAACCCACCCGTCGCGGCCGCGATCTTCGCCGTGGTCCTCGCCGTCGCCGTCGGCGGTTTCATCGTGCTGACAAGCTACAACGCTGTCGTGGCACTCCGGCAGCGGATCGACAAGGCCTGGGCGAACATCGACGTCGTCCTCAAGCAGCGCCACGACCAGCTCCCCAACCTCGTCGCCGCGGTCCGCGGCCTGATGGCGTACGAGCAGGGGGTCCTGACCCGGGTCACCGAGCTCCGAGCGGCGTACGTCCCGACCGCCCCGATCCCCGACCAGGCCGCGACCTCCGAGGCGACGAGCGCGGCCGTTCGCTCGCTGTTCGCCGTGGTCGAGCGGTACCCGGACATCAAGGCGCAGGCCAACGTGCAGGACCTCCAGGACCAGATCGAACGGCTCGAGGCGATGATCGCGGACCGGCGGGAGCTCTACAACGACCAGGTCTACCGGTACAACACGGCCATCTCGCAGGTCCCGGGCGACCCTGCTGGCACCGCTCTTCGGCTGGCGACCGCGCCAGTTCTTCGTCGCCGACCCGGCCGACGCGATCCGACCCGACACGGACCTGCGGACGACCTGACCGTGGTCGACGCCGAGGAGCGGCCGGCTCTCTGGCTCGTCCGTCACGGCGAGACCGAGTGGGCCCGGCTGGGCCGCCACACGGGCCGGACCGATGTCCCGCTGACCGACGCCGGACGTGCCCAGGCCCGCGCGATCGGGCGGCGCCTCGCCGATCAGCGGTTCGCGCTGGTCCTCACCAGCCCGCTGTCCCGCGCCGCGGAGACGGCGGCCCTGGCCGGGTTCGGGAGCGTTGCGGTCGCCGACGAGGACCTGCGCGAATGGGATTACGGCACCCTCGAAGGACGCGTGACCGACGAGATCCGGGCCGAATTCCCGGGGTGGACCATCTGGCGAGGGCCGTGGCCGGACGGCGAGACGATCGAGCAGGTCGCCGCCCGCGCCGATCGGGTCATCGCCCGTGTCCGCGCGGCAACAGGTGACGCCCTCGTGTTCGGGCACGGCCACCAGCTGCGGGTCCTGGCCGCCCGCTGGCTGGAGCTGCCGCCGACGTCGGGCGCGCTGTTCGCCCTCGGGACGGCCACGATCTCGATCCTCGGCTGGGAGCGCGAGGCACCGGTCGTCGAGACCTGGAACGAGTCGTGCCAAGGCGCCTAACGCGGGCCGGCGCCGCTCGTGGCGAGTCTGGAATCCAGCGTCGTCGCTCAGCCTGCCGGTCGGTTCGGGACGTTCGGCTCTCGACCACGCGTTCGACCCCGCGACGGCGATGCGGCGACCGTCGTCAAGCGAGGCTCGCATCGGCTACACCCCAGCGCGGGACGTGGTTCGAGGCTTCGCTCACACGCCGGTCTCGGTGACGATCGAGATGGTCCTGACGCGGGGCGGCGGCAGTGCGCATGCATCACGTCCCAGTCACCCGGATTGACCGCAGCGGCGAGCACTCTCACCAGCACCTCATCGCGCCGCATGACCGGCACATCGACGTCTTCGAGCGCGAGAACACCGGGTGGGCCGTACTCGTGATTGACGATCGCCTTCATACATCGCTCCTGAGGCTCCGGTCGATTTGCGCCCGCTGGGCCGGAGGCACCCGTCGATCCGCGGGTCGGCGGAAGGTCAGCGCCGGGTGACGCTGGACCTTCTCCATCGTCGGGCCGTTCTACGCTGCTGACCCCGACGCACTGGTCGCGGCGGCCCGCCACCGCGACGTGTCACCGGCAGCCTCGGCTGCGATGGCAGATGGGTTGAAGCCCTTGGCGATCAGCCAAACGGCCAAGACCATCTCCTGCACCGCGAGCGGGGCCATGAGGACGTCGAGCGAGTGCCCGAACATGCTCCCAAGCGGCGCCAGAATGTACAGCGCGGCCCCCACGAGCCCCCAGGTGGACAGCCACCGGGGCACGAGCCGCGACTGGTAGAGCAGGACGTAGAACATCAGCGCGCCGAGAACGAACGGGATGGCGACCAGCTGGTTCCAGATCACGGTGTCGGCCGTGCGCACGAAACCGGCGAGTGGTGCCGCATCCGGCTCCGTGCTGAGCGCGATCAACACGAGCCACCCGAGCGCGCTGACGATGTAGAAGACCGTCTCGAGCGCACCACGGAAGACGACGTACCCCATGGCCAGCGTCTCGTTGTACCTCTTGCCGATCGGCCAGAACACGACCGGGACCATCGCAAGCGCGAAGGCCGACACCAGGACGAGCAGGGCTCGGATGGCCACCTGGTTCGGCTGCGCCGCGACTTGGGCCAGCAGGGCGGGGCCCGTCAGGGCTGCGTCCATGGCGACCAGGCTGAGTACCAGGGCAACGGTTCCGATGATGAACAGCACGCCGATCCAGACGGCGGCCTTCCGATCCGCGCTCATGCCAGGCTTCTTCGTAGCGACGGCGACCGTTCTGTTCGTATCCATCCTCTTCACCTATCGTTGCGGGAGGCCCGCGGGCCTCGCCTGTGCGTTTGAGATGCTCGAGGTCCGGTGAGGACCCCTACACAGGTCGGGGCGACAGGATGACGACCGCGGTCTCCCGCGAGCGACGCGCGGCGAAGGCGTCGAGATCCTTGTCGTAGGTGGCCTGCATGGCCCAGAGGCGCGGCCGCTCGTCCTCGTCCGCCGCACGTGCGTGGACGGCGCGCGACCCACCGGGCAGATCGACGGTGACGTCGGGATGCGCCTGCAGGTTGAGCCACCAGGCGGGCTCGGGATCGGCCCAGCCGTTCATGGCCATGGTGACCAGGTCGGGACCGTCCTCGAAGTAGCCGAGGATGGCCGTCCGCTCCTTGCCGCTGCGGCGCCCGACCGTCCGCAGGCGCAGCATGCCCCAGCGGTCGGCCGTCGCGGTCCGGAGGCCGAATCGGCCGCGGGTGACCGAGTAGAGGGCACGCTGGACTACCCAGAACGAGCGGATGAACCAGCGTGGCGGCAGGCGCGGGGACTGCTCGCGTTGTCCAGTGACATCCATCTTCTTCCCTCCGGTCCTTGCGGCACCTGTGCCTCTGACTGCGATCGAGCCGATCGGCTCGACGCGACGACCATGGCGGCGCGCCAGACGAAGCGCGGCTGCCGTTGCACACCGACCGGGTCCTACGCGGTGGGCAACCTCGACCACGCGAAGGCTGGTCGAAGGTCTCGTCCGCCTCGGGGTGAGGCTGGGGGACCGGGCCGAAGCCGGGTATGTCGATCCACCCGCGTCGCGCGAGCGACGGGTCTACTCCCCTTCAAATGGATTGTCGAGGGGGCGTACTCCGTCCAGCAAGTGCTGGACGGCATGAATCGTCACACCGAAGATCGCGGACTCCGGGCCTTCGATCGCAATTCGGTAGGCTGTAACCGCGCGTCCAACTCCTGTCGGGCGCGCCCACCCTGCCGTCGACCTTGAAATCCCGAGCGGTCGGTAACGTGCTACCTATAGGAGCGGAGTATGGCTCCGGCGGTAGGACTCGAACCTACGACCAAGCGGTTAACAGCCGCCCGCTCTACCACTGAGCTACGCCGGAGCGAAGGACGCTGGGAACCCGGGCGAGGCCGGGATCGCGTGCGTCACGGGCGCCGGGTCGGCGCCGGGCGACAGGATAGCACGCGACCTCGCGCGCCTACGGGGTCTCGATCGGGCTGTCCGCGAGGTTGCCCCACTCCTCCCAGGAACCGGCATAGCTCCGCACCTCGTCGAAGCCGGCCAGCTCGTGCAGCGCGAACCAGACGAGCGCGGCGCGCACGCCGCCCTGGCAGTAGGTCGCGCGGAGCTCGGCGGGATCGGTCCCGCTGGCGCGCACGAGCGAGACCATCTCGTCGACCGTCCGGAACGTCCCTTCGTCTGTCAGGAGGTCGACGAAGCAGCGCTGGCGAGCCCCCGGGATGTGGCCGCCCCGCTTCGCCCGGAGATCCGCACCGACCCACTCCGCCGCGGTCCGCACATCGAGGATCCGAGTCGGGCCGTCGGGCCGGGCGGCCTCGCGGCTCCAGGCGAGCACCTCGTCGTATGTCGCGATGAGCGCGTCGTCACGCTCCCCGAGAGTGACCGGCGTCCGGAGACCGTCGGCGAGGTCCGCCTCGGGGACGTCGGTCGTCGTCTCGCCGCCGGCCCGCCGCCAGGCCTCGATCCCGCCGTCGAGGATGTGCACGCGTTCGGCCGGGTAGCGATAGAGCCGCAGGAGCCAGTAGCCCCGGATCGCCTGCCGGTTCATGCCGATGTCGTCGTAGAACACGACCCGATCGCCTTCGCCGACCCGCCAGCGCCGGAGGGCGCGCGCCGTCTCGTCGGGCGAGGGCACGAGCCATTCGCGCTCCGCGTCCCCGGTCTCCGGGGCCGTGCCCTTGAGGGCAAGCTCCTTGTGGAGGTCGCTGTAGGTCGCACCCGGGATGTGGCGCTTGTTGTAGACCCGCCGGTCGGGCGAGACGTGGACGAGCCGCAGATCCGGGTCGGAGGCGTGCTCGATCAGCCAGGCCGCCGACACCAGCGGCCCGGGACGACCCGCGGCCGTCGTGTTCGCGGGGGCCTTGGTCTTCGCCGGCACGCCGCGATGCTAGCAGGGGGCCGGTCGCCGGTCGGCCCGCCGCCGGCCGGCCGGCCCGCCGGCCGACCCTCCCCTACTCCAGGTAGTCCTTGAGCTTGCGGCTGCGGGACGGGTGGCGGAGCTTGCGCAGCGCCTTCGCCTCGATCTGGCGGATCCGCTCGCGAGTGACGTTGAACTCCTTGCCGACCTCCTCGAGCGTCCGGGCGCGTCCGTCCTCGAGGCCGAACCGGAGTTGGAGCACCCGGCGCTCCCGCCCGGTCAGGGAGTCCAGCACGGCCTCCACCTGCTCCTTGAGCAGCTGGTGCGACGCGGCCTCCGCGGGGGCGAGGGCTCCCCGGTCCTCGATGAAGTCACCGAGGTGGGAATCCTCCTCCTCGCCGATCGGCGTCTCGAGCGAGACCGGCTCCTGCGAGACCTTGATGATCTCGCGGACCTTCTCCGGGGTGACCTGGACCTCCTGGCCCTTGGACATCGCCTCGGCGATCTCCTCGACCGTCGGCTCGCGGCCCAGCTCCTGGAGCAGGCCGCGCGAGACGCGGATCAGGCGGTTGATGGTCTCGACCATGTGGACCGGGATCCGGATCGTCCGGGCCTGGTCGGCGATCGCCCGGGTGATGGCCTGGCGGATCCACCAGGTCGCGTAGGTCGAGAACTTGAAGCCCTTCTCGTAGTCGAACTTCTCGACCGCCCGGATCAGCCCGATGTTGCCCTCCTGGATCAGGTCCAGGAACGACATCCCGCGGCCGATGTACTTCTTGGCGATCGACACGACCAGCCGGAGGTTGGCCGAGGTCAGCTGTTCGCGAGCGTCGCGGCCGATGACCACGATCGTCCCCTTGCGGTCGCGCAGCTTGGTGTTGAGCGGGACCTCGGGGTCGTAGCCCATCCGCTTGAGCAGGTCGGCGTCGTTGCCGGCGATGATCCAGCGCTCGAGCGCCGGGAATGCGACGTCCTCGCGCGTCCAGTCCCAGATGGCGCGCAGGCCGATGTTGTCGCGCGAGTCGAGGTCGCCGTTGTGGACGGCCAGATAGGCCCAGTCGAGCAGCGGCAGGAAGGCCTCGGGCGACGGTGCCTCGTTGTAGGCGTGGACGAGCTTCTTGGCCTCCTTGAGGCGCTCCTTCGTCCCGTCCGACTGCGCGTCGCGGCCGGCCTTGATGAGGTGGAAGTCCGGCGAGGCGACCAGCAGGTCCGCAGTCGTCTTGTCCGACATGGCGCGGCTCACCAGGTCGTGCGCCTCCTCGCCGAAGGGGAGGCGATGCTGGGCCTTGGCGGTCCGTGTCTTGCGCTCGGTGTCGTGGAGCGTCCACTCGTGGAGCGAGATGATCCCCTTCCAGGGCGCCTCGACCATCTGCTCGCCGAGCTCGATCGCCTTGGCAAGGACGACCTCCTCCTCGGCGGTCAGCAGGGCGACCTTGCCGATCTCCTTGAGGTACATGCGGACCGGGTCGTCGATCCCGATCATGTCCGCCGAGATCGCCTCGAGCTCCTCTGCGGAGGGCTCCTCGACCTCCTTCGGATCGAGCTTGGCGGGCGCGTCGGCCGGCAGCTTCGCGGTCGGGTCGATGATGCCGTCGTCGGCGACCACGACGATCCCGACGTCGGCGCCGTCCCCGGTGACGTCCGCGCCGAGATCGAGCTCGTCGTCCTCATCGTCGTCATCGTCGTCGTCACCGGCGATGGCGACGCCTGCCTTGGGCCGCGACGGCCGGAGACCGGCGAGCTTCGCCTCCTCGAGGTCCGCCTTGGCGCGACGGGGCCGTGACAGGACGGCCTCCACGAGTTGCTTGTCGAGAGGATCGGCGGACATGGTTACCTCCGGTGGCTGGCGAGCAGCCGGGTCTGGTCTCGGCGCCGGTCGAGTGACAGGCGCGCTTCGTTGATCTGACGTCGTTCGAGCATCAACCGGGCGATCGCGTCGCGGTCGCCGGCACGCTCGGCCTCCCCCTGGGCGGCCTCGTTGTAGTCGCTGCGGTCACGCAGCTGGTCGTCCTCGAG
Organism: uncultured Chloroflexia bacterium; assembly: GCA_963742075.1. Classification (GTDB taxonomy): domain Bacteria; phylum Chloroflexota; class Limnocylindria; order Limnocylindrales; family CSP1-4; genus SPCO01. Next base: position 206,392 of record CAVUKR010000006.1, read on the forward strand.
CTCGAGCAGGAGGCGGGTGATCTCGTAGTCCAGGTGCGCCGGGTCGAGCCCGCGCGCGTCGGGACCTGGCTTGGCATATAACGCACGGGCGAGCGCCGCCGTTTCATCGTCGAGCGAGAGCAGCAGCGCCACGCCGTCGAACGGTGGGTGGATCCCCTCGTCGTTCGGTGCCCGCTGGAGGACGATCGCCCGGAAGAGCTCGCGGGCGACAGTGCTCGGCAGCTGGTCGGGGCCGAGCTCGTCGACGACCCTGAGCTGCTCGTCGGGAACGAGGAGCAGAAGCCGCAGGAGCTCCAATTCGACCGGCGTGACGGCACGCAGGATGTCGTGGATCGGGAGAGCGTCCGGCGACGACAGGATCGCGTCCGCGGTCATGCGCGACTCCCCGTCCTGGCCGCCGCCCGGGCGACCGGCGGCGATCGGATTGCGCGCCGGGCGTTCGAGGACCTGGCGGAGGACGCGCTCCTCGACGCCGGAGACCCGCCGGACCTCGCCTAGCGCTTCGTCGCGGCGGAGCGGATCGACGATGCCCCGGATGGCGGGCATGACCGCCTCGACGAAGCCGATCCGCCCGGACGAGGTCTTGAGGTCGAACAGGCCGGCGTGGTGGTCGATGAGGTACTCGACGAGCGGCTTGGCCTTGGCGATCGCCCCCTCCCAATCGGCGGGCGACTCGCGCACGACCTCGTCGGGATCCTTGCCGTCGGGCAGCCGGGCGACCCGGACGTCCTCGAGCTTGACGCCGGAGGTGTCGGCCTGGAGCTGCCCGATGAGACCGGCAAGCGCGGTCACCCCGAGCGTGCCGGCCTTCTCCCCCGCCGCGTCGACGTCGTACGCGAGCGCGATCCGCGAGGCGTAGCGGGTCAGCAACGCGACCTGGCCCGGCGTGAGCGCGGTCCCGAGGCTGGCCACGACGTTGTCGAAGCCGGCCTGGTGCGCCATCAGCGCGTCCGTATAGCCTTCGACGATGACCGCCTGCCCGCTCTTGCGGATGGCGCCCTTCGCCTTGTCGATGAGGTAGAGCGTCCGGCTCTTGTCGAACAGCGGCGTTGCCGGGGAATTGAGGTACTTCGGCCCGTCGCCCTCGAGCAGCCGGCCGCCGAGCCCGACGGCGTGCCCGTTCTGGTCGCGGATCGGGAAGATCACCCGGGCCCGGAACCGGTCGTAGACGCCGCCGCGGCCGGTCTGGCGCGGTGAAGCGAGGCCGACCTCGAGGAGCTCCTCGGCGCGGATCTCGCGCCTGGTCGCGAGCGCCCGGGTCATCTGGTCCCAGCCACCGGGCGCCCAGCCGAGCTGGTAGGTCCCGATCGTCTCGTCGGTGAACCCGCGACCGTGGAGGTAGTCGAGGGCCTCCGTCCCGGCCTTCGAGTTGGTGAGGACGGCGTGGTAGAAGGCGATCGCGCTGTCGAGGACGTTGCGGAGGCGGGCCTTGTGGGCGTCCTCGTGCTTGGTCCGCTCGTCGATCTCGACGCCGGCACGCTGGGCCAGGATCCGGAGCGCCTCGGGGAACGCCACGCTGTCGCGCTGCATGACGAAGCTGAAGATGTCGCCACCCAGCCCGCAGCCGAAGCAATGCCAGCTCTCGCGCGCGGGCGTGACGACGAACGACGGTGTCTTCTCGCCGTGGAACGGACACAGGCCCTTGTAGGTCGTGCCCGCCTTCTTCAGGCTGACCGTCTCGCCGACCACGTCGACGACGGACAGCCTGGTCTTGACCTCGGCTGCGACACCGACCGCCAAATGGCGCCTCCTGGGGCTGGACATGGTTGTGGGCCTGTCAAGTCTTGACAAGCCCTAGTGACCATATTCTGGCTCATTCCGGCGCGTTTGTCAAGACCTTTGTCAATACCCACTGGGGGTATCGGTGATGTGGTCGGCCTAGTGCCGGCCGGTCTTGAAGGTCCAGGTCGTGGCGGTCATGTGATTGCCGTAGACGTCGGTGATCGTGCTGGTGACCCGGACCCGGTAAGTCTTCATGCCCGTCAGCCGGGAGTACGGGTCGAGGGTGAGGACGTGGGTGGTGGCGTTGTAGGAGAAACTCCGGAGCCGGACCGTCGCGCCCGTCGCGTTGTTGACCAAGCGGACGGTCGTCTTGTTGAGGTGCAGGACCTTCTCCGAGAAGGTGATCCTGATGTTGCCGTCGCGGTCCACCCCGGTCTTGCCGGCGGTGGGCGTCTTGTGGCTGACCGTGGGCCGGATCGTGTCGGGGATGACGACGCCGATGAACGGGTCGGTCGAGCCGTCCGCGAAGGTCGTGCGGTAGTAGGCGGTCCGCGGCGGGGCGAAGGTGAAGTCGACGTAGCCGGAGACCCCGATGGTTCGGGTCAGGACAGTGGACCAGGTCGTCAGGTCAGGTGAAGACTCGAGGGCGAACACTGCGCCCGGCGTGCCGGTCTGCTCGAGCGTGATCGACTGGCCCTGGTTGATGGTGAACAGGGTCGGAATGACCGGCGGGGGCGGCGGCGGGGGCGGGGTGACGTCGCCGTAGACGACCGCCGCCGCGGCGTCGACTCGACCGAAGCCGAAGACATCGTCCCGCCCGGCCGCGCCGAGATCGACAGCGGTTGCCTCGAGCGTGAACTCGACCTGGGCGGGGGTGAACGTCGGATGGACCGACCGGACCATGGCGGCGACCGCGGCGACGTGCGGCGAGGACATGCTCGTCCCGTCAGTAGGCGGCGTAGCCACCCGGCACGGTCGACCAGATCCCCACACCGGGCGCCGACAGATCGACGGCGGCGTTCTGGTTGGAGAAGGAGGCGTGCGCGTCGCTGTTGTCGGTGGCCGCCACCGAGATCACGTCGGCGTACGAGGCCGGGTAACTATTGGTGACGCCGCCGCTGTTGCCGGCCGAGGCCACGACCGTGATCCCGGCGTTGTAGGCGTTGGCGATGACCGCCTGTTCCGTGCTCGACGAGCCCGGGCCGCCCAGACTCATGTTGATGACGGTGGCCCCGTGCATCCGGGCCCAATCGATGCCGTTGTCGACGTCGCTGTTCCAGCAGCCAGCCGGACTGCACGCCTTGATCGGCATGATCGTGACGCCCGGCGCGATCCCGGCGATTCCGACGCCATTGTTCGTCTCGGCCGCGATCTCGCCGATGACGTGGGTCCCATGGCCGACGTCGTCGGTGACGTCGGTCGTGCCGGTGATGGCATTCCAGGGGTACACGACCGGGACGGCGTCGAGGTCCTCGTGCGTCCGGTCCATCCCGGTATCGATCACGGCCACCACCTGCGTCGGCGAGCCGATGGTGGTCAGCCAGGCGGTCGGGACGCCCATCTGGATCAGGTCATCCTGGTAGCCGCCCGTGAAGCCCGGATCGTTGGGCGGCGTGGCCGGGAAATCGGAAACATGAAGGAGCCGGTCGACGGTGACCGAAGCCACGGCAGGGTCGGCTCGCAGTCGAGCGGCGACGGCCGCGATCTGGCCAGGCTTGGCGACGACCAGCGAGCGCCGACTGTTCGGACCGCGCTCTTCGCGGCTGACGCCGGCGATGCGAGCCGCGGCACCGGCCACGACCGGCTTATGCCAGACGACGATCAGGCGGGTCTGGGAGGTCTGCCCATCGACCTGGGTCGGCGTGCTGTGCGGACTGGCGGCCGCGACTGGCGCGCTCGAGGTGATGACGGTCGCCACCGAGAACGCGGCCGCAAGGAGCACCCGCGCCAGGCGGGCGACGCCACGACTGCAGATACGTCGATCGACTCGCCGATTTGCCCCCACACTGGGCCCCTTCGTCATCGTTGCGCCGAATCTGTCCAAGCCGAGCGAATGGTCAAGCCGAATGGCCTGCCCGTTCAATGACAGAGAGGAACGCCTAGGACGACCACGCTCGCACGCGCGAGGGGACCCGTCAATACCCGCAGGCAGCCTCCGGTGCCTGGGTGGTGCGCCGAGGCGTCTGGCCGCACGCGCACGAAGGCAAAGTCGCTGTCTCCTGGCCGAGGTGCCGCTCCACATCGTCGATCGCTGGGCGCACGGCCGGGAACCGGAAGGTTCGCTGGCCGTCGATGATGCGGGCGTTGGCTGGCAGGGCGACGCCCATGTCCAGAGGTGATAGAACCAAGGATCCACGATGGGAGACCGATCGCTGCGTGCTCGTCCAACGCGACGCTCATCGAGTTGAGCCACCTAAGCAAGACCGAGCTGGTGGCCCAGACCGGCGAGGCGGACGGCGACGACGCGGAGGCCGGCGCGACGGCCTGATCCCAGGCCCGGTCGGCCCGCTCGCGCGCATCGTCTTGCGCCGGTCCCCGCGATGTCGGCCTCGGTGGCCTGACCGGACCTTCGGGCGATACCGGTGCCTCCTGTGTGCCGTCAGCGTGCGTTGTGGCGATGCGAACCCCAGGCAGCCTCACGTTCCCCGCGTCCACCGTCCTCCGGCGGATGGTCCTCGCCAGTGTCCTCGCGACCGGTCTGGGGCTGATCGCAGTGCCGAGGCCAGCAGCGGCCGCGGACCCGACCCCGCCCGCGCCCGCCGAGCCGCAGAACAACGCGACGCCGACGGCGACCCCGCAGCCGACCGCTTCGCCCGACCCGCCGGCGACGCCGGAGCCGACTCTCGACCCCGCGCCGACGCCGACCACGGACCCCTCCCCGGGCCTGACTCCGGGACCGACGCTGGTCCCATCGCCGACCTCGCCGCCCGTGGCCCCGCCCGCGATGAACCTGTTCGGCACCGCCCAATTCCGGTTCCAGGACCCGAACTGGGCCGCGTGTACCGCGACGTCGGTCCGGACGATGCTCAACGTCATCGCTGCACGCGGCACCGGCGGCACCGGCTTCGTCTGGCGACCGACCGTGTCCGGCGCGGTCCGGGACATGATCCTCGCGTGGGAACGCGTCCATGACACGATGCCCGGCGGACACGGGTCCGACCCGCATGGCTGGCGCAACGCGCTCAACTTCTACGGCTGGGGGCCGGGAACGCTGCTTGCCGGATCGCGCGTCTACGACGATGTCACGTTCGCGACCTACACCGACGCGATGAAGGCCGCCGTCCGGGCGCTCGCCGCCACGGGGAAGCCCGTCGGCATGCTTGGCTGGCGCGGCCGCCATGCCCAGATGATCACCGGCTACTTTGGCCTGACCGGTGACCCCTTCGCCCGTGACGAGACGGGCCACTATACGGATGCCTTCTCGGTCGCGGGCTTCTACGTCACGGACCCGTTGCGCGCGGCGAAGGCCGTGAACCGCCTCCGCTCGTTCACGACCCTGCGCATCACGACGAACTACCGGGTGCGCTTCCAGCGCTACTACCAGACCGACAGCCGCTACGACGACCCATATACGCCGGGCTACCTCGCATCGCGTCTCGAGTGGTACGGCCGCTTCGTGCTGGTGCTGCCCCTCCGCTAACGCCTGGCGGATGCCCAGCCTGGAGCGATGGGATCCGATCGCGCCATCCGGGCGTATCGCCCTCCAGGAAGTGGGGCATCGGTTGCCCGCCTCCCGTGGCGGCACTGGGGCCGGATCGTCGTCCGCGCGCCGACCCCGTAGACTGCGGCCGAGCGTCCCGCGCTGCCGGCCCGGCGGCGCCTGAACCAGGAGTCACGACACGATGTCCGTCAACCTGCCCAGTCCCACGGGGAGCCGAGAACCGGCGACCGTCCGCATCGCCATGTGGAGCGCGCGACATCGAGGGCCCGTCGTCGCGCTCTGGTTCATCGCCACGATCGGACTGTTCGTCGTCAGCCTCCGGATGGGCGGGATCAACGCGGCGAACGCGAACTCCAACCCGAACGAGCGGAAGCTCGAGTCGAGCGAGGCCTATGACGTCTTCAACGCCGGTGGCACGAACGACCCGTACGAGTCGTTCCTCGTCGTCATCGCCGGCCAACCGGGCGCGACCGCCGATCCGGCGTTCAAGACGGCGGTTGGCGACCTGGTCGGGCGGCTCCACGCCGCGGGGGCGTCGGTCGACGGCGTCATGACGCCGACCTTCGACCAGCTGGCCGACCCCTTCACAGCGCCGCCCGCTGCAGGGCTCGTGTCACCCGACGGCTCGGCCGTTCGGATCGCCGCCCGCGTCCCGGGCGACAGCGACCGGGTAAAGACACTCCTGGCGCCCGTCCCGGCGATCATCGATGGTGCCCGGGCGGCCAACCCTGCCCTGGTCATCCACGCGGTCAGCGGAACGTTCATCAACGACGACATCACGAAGCTCATCAACGACGGGCTCGATGCGTCGTTGCGCCTCACCATCCCGCTGACGTTCATCATCCTGCTGTTCGCGTTCGGGGCGATCGTGGCCTCGATCGTCCCGCTCGTCCTGGCGATCACCTCGTTGCTGGCAGCGTTCGGGATGCTGGGCATCTACAGCCAGCTGACGGGACCGGTCAGCCCGAACGCCACCCAGCTGATCGTGCTCATCGGGCTCGCCGTGGCGGTCGACTACTCGCTGTTCATGATCACCCGGTTCCGCGTCGAGCGGCGCGCCGGGCGCGAGCGGGCCAAGGCGATCGAGGTCTCGAGCAGCACGGCCGGGCGGGCTGTCTTCTTCTCCGGGCTGGCCGTGATGATCTCGCTTGCAGGTCTCATCACCCTCGGCGTCTCGCTCTTCACCTCGATGGCGATCGGGACCATCTCGGTCGTGCTTGTCTCGGTCATCGGCAGCCTGACCTTCCTGCCGGCTACCCTGTCGATCCTCGGCGATCGGGTCAACGCCGGACGCCCGGCCACCTGGCTGCCGCGACTCGCCGCGGCCCTGCCGCTCGGCCCGATCCGACGCTGGGGCCGATCAGCGCTCTCCTGGCTCGACCGCCGCGCGACCCGCCAGGAGGGATCCGGTTTCTGGGGCCGCCTGGTCAACTGGGTGATGGCCCGCCCCATCCCCATGACGATCCTGTCGGCCGGGTTCCTGCTCTTCCTCGCGTTTCCCGTCACCCAGCTGCGGACCGGTGTGACCGACATCACCGCCTTCCCCGATTCGATCGACGGGGTGGCCGGGATCAAGCTCCTCAACGAGCGATGGCCGCAGGGCACCGAGCTGCAGCTCCAGGTCGTGGTGACCGGGGCCGACCGGTCGGACACGCAGGCCGCGATCGCCCATCTCAAGACGGAGGGGCTCAAGGTCGCCGGGCTGAGCGAGCCCGTCGACGTGACGCCGTCGCACGATGGCAAGACCGCGCTCGTCTCGTTCACGATGGGCGGCACGCGCAACGACGACGCGAACCAGGCGATCGTCCGTCAGGTGCGCAGCGGCCTGATGCCCGCGGTCTTCGGCGGTCTCCCTGACGTCCGCACGTACGTCACCGGCGACGCGGCGTTCGCCCTGGATATCACCCAGGTCTACGCGGACGGCGCGCCGACGATCTTCGTCTTCGTCCTCGGCCTGTCATTCCTGCTGATGCTGGTGGCCTTCCACTCGGTCGTGATCCCGATCAAGGCCATCCTGCTCAACCTCCTGTCGACCGCGGCCGCGTACGGCGTGCTCGTGCGGGTCTTCCAGAACGGCTTCTTCGCTGGCCCGCTCGGGATCACCCCGAGCGGCGTCATCGAGAGCTGGGTCCCGCTCTTCATCTTCACGATCCTGTTCGGCCTCTCGATGGACTACCACCTGTTCATCCTGACCCGCATCAAGGAAGCACGAGATCGCGGCCTCGAGTCGCGCGCGGCGGTCGCCAAGGGGATCTCGGTCACGGCCGGCGTCATCACGAGCGCGGCCTCGATCATGGTCGTGGTGTTCGCGGTCTTCGTCGGTCTCAAGTTCGTGTTCATCCAGCAGCTCGGGCTGGGACTGGCCGTGGCGGTCTTCCTCGACGCGACCGTCATCCGGAGCATCCTGCTGCCGGCCACGATGACGCTGCTCGGCGACTGGAACTGGTGGATGCCGCGCTTCCTCGACTGGATCCCGCAGGTCACGATCGAGGGCGACCCCGACGAACCCGATCAACCGGCCGGGTCCGTCGGGGCCGGCGCCGCGGCCTGACGGACAAGGTGAGCCCCTCGTCGTCCGATCTTGCTCGTCCGGCGACGAGGGGCTGCGAGACGGAGGGGACACATGTCCCGGAGGGGCGGGGTGATGGTCGACCCTGACGACCTCGCTGACTGTGCGCTGGCCGGCCAGGTGGTGGTCGCCGCTGCGTGACCCCTACTCGAGCTTGCCGGCTGCGAACCGGGCGATCAGGTCGCTGTAGCCGGCCAGGCCACGCTCGTAGCCGATCGCCCAGAAGCCGGCGCCGGCCAGACCGCGGCCGTCCGCTAGCTGCCAGCTTGGGCGTCAGGGTCGCCGGCGAGTCGACGTAGATCGCCTGCCAGCCGGCGGTCGCACGCGAATCGCCGGGCACCGGGCTCACCGTCGGGGCGACGGCGTAGTGCTCGACGACCTCGATCGGGTCGAGATCGGGCGGAGCCGGCGGGTTGGCCAGGAACTTCGGGTTGTCGGCCGGCACCCAGATCGCCCCGTCGCCGAGGCGCGGCGAGCCGAGCTCCGGGCCCGCGACCCGCCACCGAATCCCGTAGAGCGGCAGGCCGAGGATCGTCCGCTCGACCGGGACGCCGACGCTCGCATAGAGGTCGAGCGACCACGGCAGGTCCTGGACCGCCCCGTCCCGCCGGTCCATCGGCGCGGAGGCACCGACGTCGGAGCCGCCGTAGTGATAGTCGTAGCCCATCAGGAACACGCGGTCGGCCCCGGCACCGACCGCCGCCAGCGCCATCGCCGCGCCCGTCGGTCCGGACGTGGTCGCCACCGAGATCGATGCGCCGGGGATGGCGGTCCGCAGCGCGTCGCGCAGCCGACCGACGAAACCGCCGTAGGCCGGGATGCGATCCGCGCCGAGCTGCTCGACGTCGACGTCGATGCCGTCGACCCGGATCCTGGCCGCGAGGGCGACCAGCGACGCGATCGTCGCATCCTGGAGGGTCAGCGACGTGAACAGGCGCTCGTTGCGGGGCGACCCGAGGCTCGAGAAGACGAGCTGGACCTTCGTCCCGCGGGCACGGGCCTCGCGGATCAGCTGCGAGCCGATGTCGCCCGTGATCCGCGTGTAGCCGGTCTGCTTGGTGTCGATCGCGCCGGTCTTCGTGTTGGTGACCGAGAAGAGCGCGAGGGTCGAGAGCTCCGTCTTCGCCAGGTGGGCGGCGATGTCTCCGTTCATCTCCCAGTACGGCACGAACCCGAAGACCTCGTGGCCCGGCACCGGGCGGGCCGTCGGCACGGCAGCCACCGAGGCGTCGGGACTGGCGGACGCCGCTGCCGGGGCGGGACTCGGTTCGGGCGGGCTGGGGGACGCGCTCAGGGCGATCCCCAGGATGATCGCGACGGCGACCACGGCGGCACCGACGCCGATGATGGGCCGTCGGGTCATGGGAGTAGCGTGCGTCCGCGGACCGATCGGGTCAAATGGGCCGGGATGTCGAACGCCGGCTGGCCTGCGATCCCGACTGACAGGGAGGAGAGCGTCAGTCCGATCCGCGGGCCCGCCGGCGTTCGTGCGGGAGGAGAGAACACCAGCGATCCTGCGGCCGCCGTCTGAGATGACGCTGAGAAACGGCGATCTCCTGGCGGTTGATCGGGGCCGGTCGTCGAGTCGGCGGTCACGCCCAGGGGGCGAACGGGGCGACGAAGTCCACGATGGTGGCGGCAAGCCGATCCGGCTGCTCCATCCCGATCATGTGGGCGACGTCGGGCCAGACCAGCGCACGGGCGTCCGGGGCCTCGGCGGCGAGCCATTCGGCGGTCCGCACGACGTCGGAGAAGTCGAGCTCGCCGGCGACCGCGAGGACCGGGCAGCGCAGCTCGGCCAGCCGATCGGTCGCCGGCGGGTCGAGCCGGATCGGCCGGCCCTTGACGCGGCCGGGCTCGTTGAGCGGGCCGGCCATCTCGAGAAACGTGTCGTGGAGGGCCGGCCCGGTGCGGCCCTCGGCTGCCGTGGACCGTCCAGCCAGACCCGGGCTTCGAAGACGGTCAGCGCGTCGGCATCGAACGGCACGGCCGCGTCGAGCCGTTCGTACGCCTCGAAGATGGTCGTCTCCTCGGGCGTCGCACCGCCGTCGAACCCGCCGACCCCCGCCCCGACGCCGACGACAGCGACGACGCGATCGGGGTGCTCGATGGCAGTGTCGAATGCGGTCATCCCGCCGAGGGAGTTGCCGACGAGGACGGCGCAGCCGATGCCGAGCGCGTCCAGCACGGCGATGACGTCCGCCTGGAGCGAGAACTCGACATCCTCGGCCGTCGATCGGCCGTAGCCGCGGGTGTCCGGTCGGACGACGCGATGGCCGGCCGCGACCAGAAGCGGCACCATCGCATCCCAGGCGCGCTGGTCCGCGACGCCCGCGTGGAGGAGGAGGATCGGCGGCCCACCGCCGTCGTCGGCGATCGCCAGACGGCCGCCCGGCACGTCGAGGTGGATCAGCGACATCGCTGGAGTGCCCCCGCCGGGCTCACGCCTCGCGGGCGACCGGCTCGAGATCGATCGTGCGGACCTGGCGCGTCCGCCCCGCCTCGGTGCGGACGAGGGCCGCCGGGATGACGCCCGAGGTGAGCTTCTCGATGACCGCGACCTCGCCGGCGTAGAGGCCGCCACCCGCGATCCTGACCCGATCCCCCACCGACAGACCGGCCCGGCCGTTGCCGGCGTTGAGGTCGATCGTCGCCACCGTGGGGCGAATGTATGGTTCGGGACCCGCTCCGGCGCGGGGGGCCGGCTTCGTGTCGGTCCGGGCCGGTGGGTAGACGGTCTTCCGCTTGCGTGTCGCCACAGTGGCTGAACCCTCCTTCGGCCGCGACACGTCGCGCGGCGCGAGGCGATGCTACATCGACGCGTCAACGGCCGGTATCGGCCGGGTCCCGTATCGTTGACGGATGGACGAATCGGTCGAGTTCGCCGATCCGGGCCCCGAACCGCCAGTCGCCCCGGGCCGTGGACGGCGGATCCTCCAGGTCGGGATCGTCGTGGCGCTCGTCGTCTCGATGGTCTTCCTGGCCTTCATCTCCGGTCGCGGCGTCGTCACGATCCGGCCCGACCCGGGGCCCCGGACGACCGCCGCGTCCACGACCGCTGGACTTCCCCGGCTGGCCGTCGTGAACGCAGACGGCCACCTGCTGCTGATGGACGCGATCGGGGGATCGTTGACGCCGGTCGGTCGGCCGGACGTCGCGTTCAGCTTCCCGGCCTGGTCGCCGGACGGGTCGCGGATCGCCGTCATCGCGACGACCGCGGACGACACGGCGGTCGACGTCTTCACGCCACCGGCCGACGGCTCGAGCCCGACGGACCCGACGATCGTCTACCACAGCGTCGACCAGGCGCCCTTCTACCTGTACTGGGCGCCGGACGGCCGCCGGCTGACCTTCCTGACCAACGAGCCGACCGGCCTCGCGCTCAGGATCGCCCCGGCCGATGCCAGCGCCCCGGCCGCGACGGTCCGCACCGGGACGCCGCTCTACTGGGAATGGTCGGCACCCGATCGGCTGCTCGTCCACAGCGGCGTCGAAGGCGGTGACGGCTTCTTCGGCGAGGTCGGCCTCGACGGGAGGTCGCTCGAACCGGCCGCGGTCGCAGCCGGAGCCTTCCGGGCGCCGGCGCTGACGAGCGACGCCCGGTTCCGCGCCTTCTCGAGTCCGGCGACCGCGACCCCCGAACAGGTGATCGTCGAATCGACCGACCATACGATCCGCCATGCCGTCGACGTCTACGGTGCGGCGGCTCTCTCGTTCGGGCCCGGCGGCGACGCGCTCGCGTTCATCGCGCCGAGCGCGCGCGCAGGCGAGCTCGATGTCCCGGTCGGACCACTGCGGCTTGTCCACGCGGTCACGGGCGAGGTCCGGACGCTGCTCGACGCGTCGGTCGTGGCGTTCTTCTGGTCGCCGGATGGTGCGACGATCGCGGCACTCGAGCTCGTCCCGCCCGGTGGCGACAACGTCGCGCGCGCTGGCGGGATCGTCCTGGCACGCACGACGGGTGCCGGCGTCCCCCGGGCGAGGCCGGTCGCGGCGCCACCCGGGACGGCGCTCCGGCTGGCCTTCGTGACGATCGCGTCCGGCGCTGTCGAAGCCCAGCGGACGGTCCGGGTCTCCGACGCCTTCGTCTCGCAGCTGCTCCCCTTCTTCGACCAGTACGCGCTCAGCCACCGGCTCTGGTCGCCCGACGGTGCGTCGATCGTCCTCCCGGTCGTATCGGGGGACGGGATCGTCCAGCTCACCGCGATCCGCGCGGATGGCTCGGACGCACACACCGTGACCGACGGCGTCATGGCCTTCTGGCGCCCGACCCGGTAGCGGGATGCCCCGCGGACTCGCCACCCTGCCGCGCCCGGCCGCCGTCCTGTTCGACCTCGACGGCACGCTGATCGACACGGTCGAGACGCGGATCGCCGCCTGGCTCGACGCGCTCGCCGAGGCCGGCCTGCCGACGACCCGGGAGCGCCTTGCGCCGCTGATCGGTCTCGACGGCCGGCGCCTGGCGCGCGAGATCGCCGCAGTCGCCGGGACGCCGCTCGATGGCGAGCGCGCGGAGGCGATCGACCGACGGTCCGGCGACATCTACTCGCGACGCAACCGGGCACCTCGGCCGCTGGCGGGGGTGCGCGAGCTCGTGGCGGCCATCGAGACCCGGCACCTTCCGTGGGCGATCGCGACGTCGAGCCGCGCGTCGCAGGTGGCGACCTCCGTGGCGGCGCTCGGGCTCGACCGCGAGCCGACGATCGTCGACGCCAGCCACGTCGAGCATGCCAAGCCGGAACCCGACCTGCTGCTCCTTGCGGCGGCACGGCTCGGGGTCGAGCCGGCACGCTGCTGGTACATCGGGGACTCGACGTGGGACATGGACGCCGCCGTCGCGGCAGCGATGATCCCGATCGGCGTGACCGCCGGCTCGGCGGTCGATGCGGCGGCACTGGCCGGTGCCGGCGCGGCCGCGGTCGTCGAGGGTCTCACCGATATCGCCGAGGACCTGGCCGCTCGCTGACGACCGCCGGCCCAGCTCCGCCTCACCGTATCCACATCTTCTGTGCACACTACTTGTGCAAATCTTCTGTGCATGCTAGGATACGCGCATGACAGGACCGAACGCCAGCACCCTCCACCTCGACGCGCGGGCCATCAAGGTGCTCGCCCACCCGCTCCGTTCGCGACTCCTGACCGCGCTGCGCGTCGGCGGGCCTTCGACGGCGACGGCCCTCGCCGTGACCCTCGCGACCAACACCGGTGCGACGAGCTATCACCTCCGCAGGCTCGCCTCGGTCGGTCTCGTCGAGGAGACCGACGAGGGCCGTGGCCGCGAGCGCTGGTGGCGGGCCACGACGCGAGCCCATAGCTGGACCCCGCTCGATGTCACGGGCGACCCCGACGGCGAGGCGGCCGCGGACTGGCTGAGCCGCCAGTACATGCGCTCGTTCGTCGAGCGCTACGAGGCGTGGCTCGACGAGCTGCGATCGTGGCCGGCGGAGTGGCAGGAGGTCGCCGGCTCGACCGATCTCATCCTCCGCCTGACACCCGAGGCGCTCGGTGCGCTGCAGCAGGAGTTCGAGGCGCTCGTCGAGCGCTACCGGGACGCCCCGGCCGAGCCCGCCCCCGACGCCGAGCTGGTCCAGGTCTACCTGTACGCCTTCCCCGGACCGAGGATCCCACGATGACCGCTCTCGACGTTGGCGCCGCCCGGCGCCGCTATCTCATCCTCATCGCCCTGCGCTGGCTGCCGACCGGACTGCTGATCCCGGTCACCGTCCTCCTTGCGCTGTCGCGCGGCCTGAGCCTGACCCAGATCGGCCTGGTCTTCGCCATCCAGGGCCTTGTCGTGCTCGCCCTGGAGCTGCCGACCGGCGGCCTCTCGGACGCACTCGGGCGACGACCGGTCCTCATCGCCGCGAGCCTCGTCGGCCTGGCCTCGCTCTGGCTGCTGTACGTCGCCGATTCGGTGGCGCTCTTCGCGGCATCGACCTTCCTCCAGGGCGTCTACCGTGCCCTCGACAGCGGGCCGCTGGAGGCGTGGTTCGTCGACGCCACCCTGGCCGGCGACCCAGACGCCGGGATCGAGAAGGGCCTGAGCGCGGGCAGCATGGTCGGAAGCGTCGCGATCGCGGTCGGCGCGCTCGCGTCCGGGGCACTCGTCGCGCTCGACCCGGTGGGCTCCGTCCCGGCGCTTGCGCTCCCCCTGCTCGCCGCGCTTGCGCTCAGCGTCGCGAACCTGGGGGCGATCGTCGTCCTGATGCGCGAGGCGCCGTTCGCCCGTGGGCTCGCTGCCGTCGCGGACTCGGTCCGGGCGGTCCCGCAGGTGGTCGGCGACGGGATCGGGCTGCTGCGCGCGTCGCGGATCCTGCTCGCCCTGGTCGCGGTCGAGCTGTTCTGGGGCGTGGCGTCGGTCGCGTTCGAGCGACTCTTCCCGATCCGCCTGTCCGAGACCGTCGGCGATCTCGACCAGGCGGCTGCGCTCATGGGGCCGGTCAGCTCGCTGGCCTGGTTCGCGGCCGCGGCCGGCGCCGCCGGCGTCGTCCTGCTCAGCGACCGGATCGGCGTCGCGCGGTCGGCCGCGGTCCTCCGCATCGGGCAGGGCGCGACGATCGTCGCGATGGGCGTGATCGCGGGGCCGATCGGGCTGGTGACCGCGTTCCTCGCCTGCTACAGCGCGCACGGTGCGTCGAACCCGATGCACACGACGCTGCTCCACCGGGAGGTCAGCGGCGCGCACCGAACGACCGTCCTGTCGATGAACTCGATGGTCGCCCAGCCGGCCGGGGCCGTCGGGGCGATCCTCCTCGCGGCGCTGGCCGACGGGACCTCGATCTCGGTGGCGATGATCGTGGCCGGGGTCGCCTGTGCGCTCGCGGCACCGCTCTACCTCCCGGCCTGGCACGCCGAGCGCGAGCGCAGCCATCCGATCGCGGCCGAGGCGGCCCTCGCCTGAGGGACGCGGCGGGCCCGAGGCCCTACGCCCCGGGCTCGACCCAGCCGAGCGTCCGCTCCACGCCCCTGTGCCAGCGCGCGATCCCGGCCGCGCGAGTCGCCTCGTCCATCTGCGGCTCCCAGCGCCGCCCGGGCCGATCCATCGCGCGGAGCTCGTCCAGACCGCCCCAGAACCCGACCGCCAGCCCGGCCGCGTAGGCCGCTCCGAGCGCCGTCGTCTCGGCGATCCGGGGCGCAACGACCGGCCGCCCGATGATGTCGGCCTGGGACTGCATCAGCAGCTCGTTGCCGATCATGCCGCCGTCCACGCGGAGCTCGGCCGGCAGAGCTTCGCCGAGGTCGGCGACCATGGCGACCCCGAGGTCGTACACCTGGTAGGCGGTGGCCTCGAGCGCCGCACGCGCGATGTGGCCGCGAGTCGCGTAGCGCGTCAGCCCGGCGATGACGCCACGCGCGTCGCTCCGCCAGTGCGGCGCGAACAGCCCGGAGAACGCCGGCACGAAGACCACGTCGCCGCTGTCGGGGACGGACCGGGCGAGCGCCTCGACCTCGGACGCGTCGCCGATGATCCCGAGGTTGTCGCGCAGCCACCCGATCAGCGCCCCGGCGACTGCGACCGAGCCCTCGAGCGCGTAGGTGACCGGACCGTCGCCGAGCCGGGCCGCCACGGTCGTGATCAGCCCGTGGGTCGACGCGACCGGCCGCTGGCCGGTGTGCATCAGCATGAAGCAGCCCGTGCCGTAGGTGCACTTGAGCTGTCCGGGCTCGAAGCAGGCCTGGCCGAACAGGGCGGCCTGCTGGTCCCCGAGATCGCCCGCGATCGGGACGCCCGCGAGATCGCCCGTCCCGATGCCGTAGACCTCCGACGAGGAGCGGATCTCGGGCAGCATCGCCGCCGGGACGCCGACCGCACCGAGCAGTTCCGGCTCCCAGGCGAGCGATTCGAGCCCCATCAGCATCGTCCGCGAGGCGTTCGACACGTCGGTGACGTGGACACCGCCGTCGACGCCGCCCGTCAGCTGCCAGATCAGCCAGCTGTCGATGGTCCCGAAGATGAGGTCGCCGGCTCCGGCCGACGCCCGGCGCTCCGGGCCGCCGGCTTCGAGGATCGAGGCGAGCTTGAGGGCCGAGGAGTAGGTCGAGATCGGCAGCCCGGTCAGTGCCCGGAATCGGTCCGTCCCGCCCGGACCGCCCGCCGCGAGACGCTCGACGGCCCCGGCGGTCCGGGTGTCCTGCCAGACGATCGCGGGCGCGACCGGCGTGCCCGTCCGGCGCGACCAGACCACGGTCGTCTCGCGCTGGTTGGTGATGCCGGCGGCCGCCAGGGCGCGAGCGTCAACGCCGGCCTCACGCAGCGCGACGCGGACGCAGGTCCGCACACGCTCGAGGATCTCCTCGGCATCGTGCTCGACCCAGCCGGGTCGTGGCGTGACCTGGGCGTGCTCGAGCTGGTGGCCGGCGACCGGCCGCCCGGCGCGGTCGAACAGGATGCAGCGGCTGCTCGTCGTCCCCTGGTCGATGGCGGCGACGAGCGACCGCGGCTGCATGACGACCCTAGTAGCGGTAGGCGCTCCGGTCGATCGACCGGATCGACTGCCCGACGTCGCGCATCTGGTAGAAGAGCGCGGCGGCACCGAGCACGAGGAAGACGACCGTGCCGACGATCCCCTGGCTGAACAGCGCGCCGAAGATGCCCTGGTTGAGCGTCTCGAGCTTGATCGTGCCGAACAGGATCAGGATGCCGTTGACGACGGCCGCCGCCCCGCTGAACGCGGAGAAGACCATCACCAGCAGGATCGGCACGCCGAGCATGAAGGTCCCGATCGCGAAGATCGCCCCGATGATCAGGCCGATGGCCACGACGATGACGCCGGTCCCCATCCCGAAGTAGTCGAAGAACCCGACGCCGAGCGCATAGCCCACCGCGCCACCGAGGATGACGATCGCGGCGTAGTACCAGAAGTAGGAGATCGCCGCGAGCACGAGCCCGAACACGAGGCCGATCCCCCAGGACAGGACGGTGGCGAAGAAGCCCTGCCCGAAGATCTCGTGGCTCCATTGAGCGCCCGCGACGAGACCGAAGAAGAATGCCCAGATCGGGAGCAGGATCGTGAACAGCTTCAATCCGTAGAAGGCCCACGCGAGACCGACGGCGATCGCGAGGAGCCCGACGATGATCTGCTCGATGGACATGAACGCCCTCCAACCCTCTGGACGTCCGCTGCCGGGCACAGGCAGACGTTCCGGACGTCCCTCGGTGCGGACTATACGCTCCGAATCAAGCGCTTCAAGGCGGTTTCAGCCCCGCTTGAGCGATCGGCCCTGCCCGTCGCGGCTGCGCAGCAGGTTCGCGCTCGCGTAGTGGGCCTGCTTCAGGGTCGGCTCGGCCATCGGTGCCGAGAACGTCGTGCTTTCGCCCGCCAGCGAGTGCACGAGCGCCTGCAGCTCCGCGTCGTCGCCGGCGTAGGTGCGGATCCGCCGGGTCGTCGCGTCGATGATCCCCCGCGCATCGGTGTACTCACCGGCGCGATTCCGCCGGACGGCCTCCTGCCGCGCCCGGGCGGCGAACAGGCGCGCGACCGCTCGGTCGACGTCACGATCGCGGGCCTGCCGGTCGTTCGCGTGGTCGTCGGCGTAGCTCCAGGTCAGGCGGACCGGTTCGGCCTCGCCGGCTCCGCCCTGGGCGAAGGTCCCGTCGCGGTCGACGAGCGACACGATGGCGCCGGTCTCGCGACCGACGTCGCCGTACGGGAACGAGAGCCGGAGCACCACCTCGACGGCCTGCTCCGACGCGAGATCGCCCAGCGAGACGATGGTGCGATTGCCATGGGCGGTCGCCCGGTACGGGCTGATCGGCTCGATCCGGATGTCGTCGCGCGCGGTCAGCTCGAGCGCGACGTCGCGGGCCACCACCTCGAGCGTCTCACCCACCTCTGAGGTGATCGCGTCGGCGATCCCGGGAGCGTCGGCGATGTAGTAGAAGTGGCCGCCACCGGCGTCTGCGAGCGCCTGGAGCAGCCGCTCGTCGAAGTCATCGCCCACCCCGAAGGTCGAGGTCGACACGCCCCGGGCACGCAGCTCGGCGGCGTGGCGCGCCAGCACGTCCGGGTCCGTGATCCCGACGTTGGCGAGGCCGTCGGTGAGGAGCAGGCAGCGGTTGACGCCGCGCTCCGCCAGGTGGCCGGCGACCTGCTCGCAGCCGCGCAGCCAGCCCTCGCCCAGGTTCGTCGTGCCGCGCGCCGCGATCGTCGCGAGCTGCTCGACGGCGGCGCGACGCGACTCGCCGGCCGCGGCTGTGGAGGCGATCACCACCTCAACGACATCGTCATAGGCGACGACGCTGAACCGGTCGTCCGGTCCGAGCCGCGCGATGGCCTCGGCGACGGCGGCTTTCGCGACCCGCAGCTTCTCGCCCGACATCGAGCCCGAGCGGTCGAGCACGATCGCGAGGTTGACCGCCGGCCGGGGGCGTTCCGCGATGGCCCGCGGCGCGACGATGGTGGCCAGCAGGAAGCGCCGGCTGTGGGCGTTCGGGCGGATGAGCCGCCGGTCCTGGCGCACGGTGAAGGTGGTATCGGTTCGGGTCGTCATGGTCGGTCCTCCTCGAGGAGCTCTCGGGCGATCGTCACGAGGCGATCGACCTGCTTGTTCTGGGCACGCGACAGCGGCCGGCGGAGATGGAGTTCCACGTCCGGCGCCAGCACGATCCGCTCCCACTGGGAGCGATCGATCGGGGGGGCCGTCGGGGTCGGCGGCGATGGCATCGCCGGCGTCTGCGAGAACGGCTCGGCGGGCGCGCGACCGCTCCGCGGCTGCCGCGGGGACGACCATCGGGGCCACCATCGACCGGCGTGGTGCCTGCGGGCCCAGGACGGTGCGCAGGTACTCGAGGGCCGAATCGGGCGGAGGCGCCGGCTCCGTGTCGCCGGCGAGGTCCCGGATCTCATCGGCGTCGAGACCATCGAGCCGGCGTCGGATCTCGGCCAGTGGCAGGTGCTCGGCCTGGAGGCGCCGGATCAGCCGGAGCCGCGCCAGGTGGCCGGCGTCGTACTTGCTCCCCGGTCCGGTCTGGCCGACGGCAGGCAGGAGGCCCTGGGCGAGGTAGTAGCGGACCGTGCGCGGCGTGACGCTCGCGAGGTCCGCGAGCTCGGTGAGCGAGTAGTGGTCGTCCTCGGGCATGCCGTGACTGATGACAGTGCAACGTTCCACTGTCAATACCATGCCACCGTGACCCGAAAGGCCACGCCGCCTCCATATCGGCTCCACAACCGACCGCGAGGATGCGAGGCAGGGATGGGACCCGGGCGGGTCCCGCAAGCAGACACAAGGAGTCCATCACGATGCCCCGCATCATCGCCGCCATCGTCCTCGTCGCGGTCCTCGCGCTCGGTGGCGGCCTCATCGCAACCTCGGCCTACCAGGCCGGCGTCAACACCGCGGTCACCACCGCGACAGCCAGCGGCGCGACCGTCGTCGCCCCGGTGATCGTCCCGGCCTACGGCTACGGCTGGCACGCCTTCGGGTTCGGCTTCGGGATCTTCGGGTTCTTCGCCGCCCTCTTCTTCCTGTTCATCGTCTTCGCCCTCATCCGGGCCATCCTGTGGCGTGGCGGTCCGGGCCGGCGCGGTGGCTGGGGCGGACCCGGCTGGCACGGCCACGACGGGTCGCGATGGGAAACCCGGGCCCACGACACGTTCGACGACTGGCACCGCCGGGCGCACGACGGGACATCGGGCCGCGAGCCCGACGGCACCGACGCCGCCGGCCGGCCCGGGCAGCCCGGCCTGACCGCGGCCACTCCCCACCTCCCTGCGCCCTCGGACCAGCGTCCGGGGGCGCTTCCCGCTCTACGATGCGACCGATGAAGACCATCCTCGTCGTCGACGACGAACCGAAGATCGCGACGCTCGCCCGCGACTACCTCGAGCACGCCGGGTTCGCGGTCCTGACCGCCGGCGACGGGCCGTCGGCGCTGACGACCTTCCGCCAGCGGCGGCCGGACCTCGTCGTTCTCGACCTCGGGCTGCCCGGCCTCGACGGGCTCGACGTCACGCGCGAGCTCCGCCGCAGCTCGACGATCCCGATCGTGATGCTCACCGCGCGCGACGACGAGCTCGACAAGCTCCTCGGGCTCGAGCTCGGCGCAGACGACTACCTGACCAAGCCGTTCAGCCCGCGCGAGCTCGTCGCCCGGGTCCGCGCCGTCCTCCGGCGGGCCGACCGTCCGCCCGAGGCGGCCGAGACCATCCGCGCCGGCGACGTGGTCCTGGACCTGCCGCGGATGCGGGCAGAGGTCGACGGGGCGGTCGTCGACCTGACCCCGACCGAGTTCCAGCTCCTCGCGACGATGGCGGCGCGTCCCGGGCGGATATTCACCCGCGCCCAGCTGCTCGACGCTCTGCACGGGATCGCCTTCGAGACCTACGAGCGCGCCATCGATTCGCACGTCAAGAACCTGCGCCGCAAGATCGAGCCGGACCCGCGCAGCCCGCGCTACATCCTCACCGTCTACGGCGTCGGCTATCGCTTCGCCGACGACCGGTCCCCCGACTGATGGCCGGGGACGAGGAGCGGCGGCAAGGCGGCGAGGGACGCGGCCGGCCGGCCTCGGGCGTCGGCGCCTGGGACCGGGACCAGTGGCGGTCGGCTCGCCAGGAATGGCGACGCCGCCGGATGGCGGAGGCGGCCCTCGACGGCCGGATGGGGCCGCCGTGTGCCCGGCACGGCGGCTTCGGCTGCGTCTTCGGGCTGCTGTTCCTGTTCGTCGTCGGCTCGCTCGTCGCCGGGACGACGATCGTCGTCTCGCAGCTCGGCCCCGTGCCAGGCCTCGTCGCCCTGGCGGTCGTCATCGCGGTCCTGGTCGGGATGGGCCGGACGCTGTTCCTGACCGCCCGGACGCTCGACGAGCTCGTCGACGCGACCCGCAGGGTCGAGGCCGGCGACTACACCGTCCGGGTCGACGTCCGGCGGCGATCGACCGGCGGCCTCCCGGTCGTCAGCCAGCTGACCGATGGGTTCGACACGATGATCTCGCGGCTCGAGTCGGACGAGACCCAGCGACGCACATTGCTGGCCGACATCAGCCACGAGCTCCGGACGCCGCTGACCGTGGTCCAGGGGAACCTCGAAGCCATCATCGATGGGGTCTACCCGCCCGATCCGGCCCACCTCGCGCTCGTCCTCGACGAGACGCGGGTCCTTGGCCGGCTCATCGACGACCTCCGGACGCTGGCGCTGTCGGAAGCCGGGACGCTTGCGCTCCACCGCGAGCCGACCGATCCGGACGTCCTCGTCGGCGATGTCGTCCGTTCCTTCGAGCCGGCCGCCGCGGCAGCCGGCGTCGACCTCATAGCCACGATCGACGGGGACCTCCCGATCGTCGAGGTCGACCCGGTGCGGATCCGCGAGGTCCTGGGCAACCTGGTGGCGAACGCGCTGCGCCATACGCCGGACGGTGGGCGGATCGCCGTGTCCGGAGCGGTCGAGGACGGCCGCTGGCTGCGCCTCGAGGTCCGCGACACCGGCCGCGGTATCGATCCGGCGCTGCTCCCCCACGTCTTCGACCGTTTCGCGAAGGGCGACGACTCGGGCGGCTCCGGCCTCGGTCTCGCCATCGCGCGCGGGCTGGTGGTCGCCCACGGCGGCGAGATCACGGCGGCCTCACCGACGGACGAGCCGCCCGGCGGCGGGACGTCGATCCGGGTCCGGCTCCCGCTTACGGGCGGGTGATCCGGACGTCGTCCACGGCCGCCTCGACCGTGCTCGGCCGGCCGAGGTCCGCTGCGGCGAAGACGATCCGGATGGTCTGCCCGGCCCATGGCGCCATCGAGACGGAGGCGGTGGACCAGCGTGGGAGGTCCGTGTTCGCGGCCCCGCGCTCCTGCTTGACGAGGGTCCGCTTCCCGGTCGCATCCTCGACGTATGCGCGGAAGTAGTCGCTGGCGGTCGAGTTCGAGCTGTGGGCGAGGTAGAAGCGGAACGTCAGGGAGCCGACCTGGGCCGGGAGCACCACCGGCGCGGAACGGATCGTGGTCACGCCGCCGTCGACGTCGTACGAATTGGCGGTGGCGCCGGCCTTGGCGCCGGTGACCAGCGCGTTCGAGCCGGACGGGACGGTCCCCGCCTGGCGGGAGGTGGCCGCCGGGTTCGCGCGCTGCCACGCCCCCGCCTTCGCCGTGTCGGTCCCGAGCGGGTTCGTCGTCCAGCCACCCGCGGTCTGGAAGGTGTCGTACAGGGGCCCGCAGTCCTGGCGCGTCTTGCCGATCAGGCTGTACGGGCAGCCGGCGGCCTCGATGAGCATCAGGATCGCCGCCTTGTTCCGCTCGGTCTGCGGCACGATGAGCTCGTCGGGCGGGTAGTACCGGGCGTTGCCCGTGCCGCCCTTCGGGTAGAGCTCGACCGTGTACATGAAGATGCCTTCGTGGCCGTAGGCCCAGTCGATCTCGTCGCCGTCGGTGATGTACAGGCTGCTCGACTGCATCGCGGTGTAGCCGTTGGTCGACGCCATCTTCTTGCCGAGCGCGACGAGCGCCGCGTGGTCCTCCGCGTTCATGTCGCCCGGGATGTCGGTCTTCGTGTAGCCGTACGGCCAGAGGATCTGCTCGCCCGCGGTATGGAAGGTGATGGCGGTCCGGATCTGCTGCCGGCCACCGATCCGGCGGCTCGCCATGAAGTCACGGATCACACGCGCCTCGGGCGTCGAGAAGGCGCTCGAGCCGTGGTAGGTGATCGACGATTTCGAGGCGGACGACCCGCCGCAGCAGGCCCACTTGTAGCCGTAGTTCCGGTTGATGTCGGTGCCGACCGCACTCGTCCCGGCGTTCGGCTGGCGGTTCTTGCGCCAGGAGCGGAAGGGCGCGCCGGTCAGGTCGTATTCGGCGCCGTCGGGATTGACCATGAACACGATCCAGATCTCCCGGGTGTCCACGATGTTCGTGATCCGAGGGTCCGTGCCGTAGCCGTCGGTCAGCCAGCGCAGCAGGGCGAGGTTCTGCTCGAGCGAGAGGTGCTCCCGGGCGTGATGGAGCGAGTCGAACATGACTTCCGGTTCGTCCTCGTCGGTCGCCACGTTATCGGAGACCTTGGCGACCCAGATGTCGCGGCCCTGATAGCTCTTGCCGATCGAACGGACCTGGACGATGTCCGGGTGGGCGGCCTGTGCCGCGTCGATCTCGGCGACCATCTCGGCATAGGTGTGGTATCCGCTGTCATAGGGCGGGAAGTCTGCGGCCGCGGCCGGTCGGGCGACGACGAGCGAGGACGCCGTCGCGACGGCGAGGGCCAGGGCGAGGCCGGCGGCGGCCCGGGAGACACGATGGTGCATGGACGCACGATGGCGCATCCGGGGGCGGAGGGCCACCACGCGATGGGGCTAGTGGCGACCGGGACTCGCCCAGGACGGGCGTGCACGTACCCCGGCCGGTCGAGCGGCGCCGGCACGCGTATGCTCGGCAGGATGCGCCCGCTCCCCTCCCCGTACGACGACATCGCGGCCGGCCGGCCGGCCGCGATCGCTGTCGCCGGCCCGGCGCTGCTGGGCAGCCGGCTCCTGACCAAGGACCTCGCCTTCAGCGAGAGGGAGCGGGACGCCTTCAAGCTGCGCGGCCTCCTCCCGGACCGCATCCTGACGATCGAGGAGCAGGTCGAGCTCGAGCTCGAGCACCTGCGCCGCAAGGACGACGCGCTCGAGCAGTACATCGGGCTGGCCGCCCTCCAGGATCGCAACGCGACCTTGTTCTACCGCCTCCTCGCCGAGCACCTCGAGGAGTTCCTCCCGATCGTCTACACGCCGACCGTCGGCCGAGCGTGCCAGGAGTTCAGCCACATCATCCGGCGGACCCGCGGCGTCTGGATCACGCCGGCCGACCGGCATCGGATCCCACAGCTCCTGCGACAGGGCCCATACGAGGATGTGCGGCTGATCGTCGTGACCGACAACGAGCGGATCCTCGGGCTGGGCGACCAGGGGGTCGGGGGGATGGGCATCCCGATCGGCAAGCTCGCGCTGTACACCGCGGCGAGCGGCATCCACCCGGCCCTGAGCCTGCCGGTCTCGCTCGACGTCGGGACGGACAACCCCAAGCTGCTCGCCGATCCGCTCTACCTCGGCCACCGGGCGCCGCGCCTGCGCGGCGACGAATACGACGACCTGGTCGAGGCGTTCGTCGAGGGCGTCGCCGAGGTCTGGCCGGGCTGCATCATCCAGTGGGAGGACTTCAAGCAGGCCAACGCGCTGCGCATCCTCGATCGCTATCGGAACCGCGTCCCGTCCTTCAATGACGACATCCAGGGGACGTCCGCAGTTGTGGTCGCCGGCGTGCTGGCAGGCCTTCGCGGCCTCGGGACCCACCTGGCCGAGACGCGCGCGGTCCTCGTCGGAGCGGGGGCGGCGGGGATCGGGATCGCCCGGCTGCTCCGCCTCGCGATGCTCGAGGCCGGGATGTCCGAGGCCGCCGTCCGGCGGGCGCTGGTCATGGTCGATTCGCACGGCCTCGTCCACGACCGACGCGAGGACCTGGATCCGACGAAGCGGGACCAGGCGCTCCCGGCCGGCGACTTCACGGACTACGGCTTCGGGACCGAGTTCCCGTCGGCGGTCGAGACGATCAGGCGCGTCCGGCCGACGGTCGTGGTCGGCACGACCGGCGTCGGCGGCGCGTTCGACGAGCCGGTCCTGGAGGCCATCGGGGCAGCCAGCGAGCGGCCGATCGTCCTTGCACTCTCCAATCCGACCTCGAACGCGGAGGCGACGCCGGCCGACATCCTGCATTCCACCGGCGGCCGGGCCATCGTGGCGACCGGCTCGCCGTTCGCGGACGTCGAGGTCGATGGGCGGACGCGCGTCATCGGCCAGGCCAACAACGTCTTCATCTTCCCCGGTCTCGGACTCGGTGCGATCGCGGCCGAGGCCCGGACGGTGAGCGACCGGATGTTCCTGCTCGCGGCCCGGACGCTCGCCGCGGCCGTGACCAGTGCGCGTCTCGCGACGGGCGCGATCTACCCGCCGGTCTCGGAACTGCGGAGCGTGACCCGGGCGATCGCGGTGGCGGTCGCGCGCGAGGCAGTGGCGACGGGCGTGGCCGGCATCGCGGCCGACGAGGACATCGAGGGGCTGATCGACCGGTCGATGTGGTGGCCTGCCTACGTCCCCTACTCGCCGGCTCGCCACGCCGAGCGCCGGCGCGCGCACGAGGCGTGACCGCGATCCGTGCCGCGGTGCTCCGGACCGCCGGGCGCCCGGCGACGGTCGAGGCGCTCGAGCTCGCGGCGCCGCGCGAGGGCGAGGTCCGGGTCCGGATCCTGGCCTCGGGCGTCTGCCACTCCGACCTGCACGTGCGCGACGGGGAGTGGCCGCGGCCGACGCCGATCGCGATGGGCCATGAGGGCGCCGGGGTCGTCGAGGCGCTCGGGCCAGGCGTCCGGTCGCTGTCGGTCGGCCAGCCGGTCGCCCTGTCCTGGCTGGTCCCGTGCGGGACCTGTCGCTCGTGCCGCGCGGGCCGGCCGTGGGCCTGTCCCGATTCGCCGTCGTTCCGCCACCGGATGCCAGACGGCGCCACCGTTCTCGCGACCAGGGCCGGCGAACCGGTCCTGTCGTACTGCGGGATCGGCACGATGGCGGAGGCCACCGTCGTCCCGTCGGCGGCTGCCATCGCGCTGCCCGAGGGCATCGACCCGGCCGTCGCGGCGCTGATCGGCTGCTGCGTCTCGACCGGGGTCGGCGCCGTGCTCAAGACGGCCGCGGTCCCTCCGGGCGCGAGCGTGGCCATCATCGGGCTCGGCGGGGTCGGGCTGTCGTGCGTCATGGGGGCGGTGCTGGCCGGGGCCTCGCGGGTCGTCGCGATCGATCGCGTCGCGGCAAAGCTCGACGTCGCTCGCGGCATGGGTGCGACGGACGGTCTTGTGGCCGACGGCGATCGGGCCGCCACGATCGAGGCGTTACGCGACATGACCGGCGGCGGACCCGACTTCGTCTTCGAGGCGATCGGCCGGGTCGAGACCGTCGAGCTCGCGCTCGAGTCCCTGCCGGTCGGCGGGACGGCGGTCCTCGTCGGGATGACGCCGTTCGAGGCCCGGGCCTCGTTCGCGGTCTATCCGCTGGTCGACGGAAGCCGCCGGATCCTGGGCTCGAACTACGGTTTCGCGGATCCGGCGGTCGACTTCCCTCGCTACGCGGCGCTGCACCTGGCCGGCCGCCTGCCCGTCGAGCGGCTGATCGACCGGCGGATCGCGCTCGATGGGCTCGAGTCGGCCTTCGACCGCCTTCGCGCGGGTGACGGGCTCCGCCAGGTCGTCGTCTTCGCCTGAGCGGCGCCGGGTCGCTGCCCGCCCTGATCGCGGCCCGGGTCAGCTCCCGGTGGTCGGGGCGGGCGATCCCGCGGGGGCTGCGGGCGTCGCGGGGCGCAACCGGCCGTCGGCCAGGCTCGCCTGGAGCCGTGCGAGGACACGATCCTCGCGTGCCTGCTTGATCGTGCCGGCCGCGACGGCGGCATCGAGGTCCGCCTTGACCGCAGCGACCACGGCCGCCGACACCGTGTCATATGGCACGCCCTTGGTCGTGGCGACCTCCTTGAGCGTCTGGCCGCCGCGCAGGGCGGCCCCGAGCTCGGCCGGGGTCACGCCGAGCGCCTTGGCCGCGGCGCCCAGCCCGTCCTTCACGACGCCGAGAGCCGCCCCGGCGGCGCCGCCGGCTCCCGTTGCCGCGGCGATCCGCCCGACGCGTCCCGCGAGCAGGGCGCAGCCGTCCGTGGCAGCCGCGTCGATCCGGGCCTTGAGCCGGTCGGCCGCCGCCTGGGGCAGCTCACCGGCGGCGGCCGCCGCGTCGATCGTCGCGATCGCGGCCTGCTTGGCGGCCGGCGCGAGGGCCGACTCGTCGACCCCGAGGGCGGCGGCGAACGCCTTCCGGAAGGCGGCGCAGTATTCGGCCACCTTCGCCCCGGCTGCCGGAGCCGCGCTCGGGGCGGTCAGGTCGGCCGCCGCGGGTCGCGTGGCGGGCGGCGCGGGCGCGGCCGCGACGGACCCGATGATCGTCCCGCCGACCAGTGCGGTGACGACCAGGAGGCCGGCCAGGCCGGCGGTTCGGAGCGATGGCATCGTGGCGGTCCCTCGAACGTCTCGCGGCCCCACCGGCCACGTCACGCCTCCACCATCGGGCGGCCGTATCAAGAACGTGTGTGGACGGCGGGCGGTCTTCACGTTTCCTTGACCGCGGCCGGGCTAGGATGCGTCCATGGTCGTCCGCGCCCGGATCCTGGTCGTCGAGGATGAGCCACGCCTCGGTGAGCTCCTGCGCCTCTACCTCGAGCGCGACGGGCACGCGGTCACCGTCGTGACCGACGGCCGGGCCGCGATCGAGGCCTTCGACGCGGACCCGGTCGATCTCGTGGTCCTCGACCTGATGCTGCCCGGGCTCGATGGCGAGGCCGTGCTGGCCGCCATCCGCGAGCGGGGCGACACGCCGGTCCTCATCGCCTCGGCCAAGCGCAGCGACGTCGAGCGGATCGCCGGGCTGCGGATGGGCGCCGACGACTACCTAGCCAAGCCGTTCAACCCGCACGAACTGACGGCGAGGGTCGCGGCCATCCTGCGCCGCAGCCGCGCGCCGATCGGCGGCCCAGGATCGAACGGGGCGATCGCGCCGGCCGAAGATGAGCCGCCGCTGTCGTTCGAATCCGGTCGTCTCGTCGTCGACCGCGCGAGCCGGCGGTTCACGCTCGTCCGGAGCGGGGAGGCGGCCCCCGCCCGGGGCCGTCTGACGCCCGGCGAGATCGGGCTCCTGGCGGCCCTCGCCCGGTGGCCGGGCGCGGTCCTCAGCCGCGACCAGCTGCTCGAGGTCGTGACGCGCCGGCCGGACGAGGTCTACGACCGGGTCATCGATGTCCACGTCGCCAACCTCCGGCGCAAGCTCGGCGACGACGCCGCGAGCCCCTGGCTGATCGAGACCATCCCGCAGACCGGCTACCGCCTCGTCGCGTCGCGGGACGGGTCGTGAGCGGACCGGCGCCGGATCCGTCGCGATCGACCCGCCGGTCGCTGGCGTGGCGCCTCGGGCTCCTTCTCGGCATCGCGGTGATCGCGGTGCTCCTGCTCGTCGGGGTCGTGGTCAACCGCGTCGTCAGCTCGAGCTACCAGACCGTCCTGACCGACCAGCAGCAGCAGCGGCTCGATGATGCGGCGGTGACGCTCGCCGACCGGCTCAGCCGTCCGGTCGGGCTGGCGCGGGCACAGGCGCTCGTGATGCGCCTCGCCAACACGCTCGGTGGCGAAGTGCGCGTCACGTCGACGGACGGGACGACCCTGGCCGCATACGGGAAGGCGCCCGACGGGGACGTCACGGCCTACACGACCCCGATCGAGCTCGACGGGCAGGTCGTCGCGACGCTCGAGGCGGACATCCCGGCGCGGGCCGGCGATCGCGGGTTCCTGCCGCTGTTCAACGTCACGCTCGCGGTCGCGGGTCTCGTCAGCGTGCTCGGGATCGTCATCGTCTCGACGTCGATCGCCGGCCGGCTGACGCGGCCGCTGCGCGACGTCGCGACCGCTGCGCGACGACTCGAGGCGGGCGATGCGAGTGCCCGGGCGACCGGCGGTGACGACCGCGAGTCGTCCGAGCTCGCCGAGGCGTTCAACGCGATGGCCGACCGCCTCGAGCGCTCCGAGATGCTCCGACGCCGCGCAGCCAGCGACATCGCCCACGACCTCGCCACGCCCGCCACGGTCCTCGAGTCCCAGCTCCAGGCGATGATCGACGGCGTGGTCCCCAACGACGTCGCCGGGCTCGAGGCCGCGCGCTCCGCCGCCGCGGCGCTCGGCGGCGTGGTGGCCGACATCGACGACCTCGCCCGCGCGGAGGCGGCACCGCTCCAGGCGCGTCCCGCTGCGGTCGACCTGACTGCGGCCATCCCGGAGATCGCGCTCGCCCTCGATGGACCGCGACGGGATCGATCCGCCCGGCTCGATGTCGAGGTCCGGCCGGGCACGGTCGCCTGGGCGGACCCAGGCCACCTCGCCCGGGCAGTCCGCAACGTGGTCGCCAACGCCCTGCTGCACAGCCCGGTCGGCGGCGTCGTCGCGGTCACGGCCGGGCGAGACGGGAGCGTGGTCAGGATCCGCGTGACCGACCAGGGCCCCGGGATCTCACCCGACGATGTGACCCATGTCTTCGAGCGGTTCTACCGGGCCGACGCGGCACGGGCGACCGACCCGGCGACCGGACGGCCGACCGGCCTGGGCCTTGGGCTGACGATCGCCCGCGAGCTGCTCGCCGCGAGCGGCGGCCGGATCGGCGTCGAGCGGACGGGCCCCGAGGGCACGACCTTCCTGCTCGAGGTGCCGGCAGCCGGGGCCTGAGGGTCGCCCCGGCGCGCGTCGCCGGCCGTCGTCACCCGCCGGGCGCGTCGACCTCGGCGTCCATCGGGGCGAGGACCGGCGGCTCGGGCTCCTCGATCTGCGGCAGGAGCTGGCTGCCGGTGATCAGCCGCGTGCCACGGCCGTGGGTCAGGAACGTCCACGCCCAGCGGACGAGGACGACGATCCGGTTCGAGAAGCCGATCAGGTAGAGGATGTGGATCCCGAGCCAGAGCGCCCAGGCGGTGAAGCCACCCTGTCGCCCGAACGGCCCGAGCCACCCGATGTTGGTCACGCCCGACAGCCGACCGATGACCGCCACGTCGCCGCGGTCGCTGTAGCGGAACGGCTCGTGCGGCCGGCCGAGGATGCGGCGCCGGATGACCTGAGCGGCATAACGGCCGCCCTGGATCGCCCCCTGGGCGACGCCGGGGGTCGGGTGGTCCGGTTTCCACGGCTCGACCGCGGCGTCGCCGACCACGAAGATCTCGGGGTGGCCGGGGATGGTCAGGTCGGGGCCGACGATGACCCGCCCCGAGCGATCCGTCGCGGAGCCGGCCGCGGCCGCCACCGTCCGCCCGAAGCTCGAGGCGAGGACGCCCGCGGCCCACAGCACGGTCCGTGACGGGATCTCGTCGGTCGCGCCATCCGGCCCGGCGACGCGAACGCTCTGCTCGTCGATGCCGACGACGCGCGTGCGGGTCCTGACCTCCACCCCGAGATGCTCGAGCTGGTGCTGCGCGGAGGCTGAGCGGTCGGGCGGATAGGTCGGCAGGATCCGGTCCATCGCCTCGACGAGGATGATCCGCGCCTCGCCGGGCCGGATCGCCCGGAAGTCCCGCCTGAGCGTGTCGTGGGCGATCTCGCCGAGCGCGCCCGCGAGCTCGACGCCGGTCGGACCGCCACCGACCAGCACGAAGGTCATCCAGGCGCGCCGCCGCTCGGGCTCGGCCTCGCGTTCCGCCGCCTCGAAGGCGATCAGGATCCGGCGCCGGATCTCGGTCGCGTCCTCGAGGGTCTTGAGGCCGGGCGCGAACGACGCCCACTCCGGATGGTCGAAGTAGCTGTGATGTGCGCCCGTCGCGACGATCAGCGTGTCGTAGGCGATCGGGCCGCCGTCCGCCAGCAGGACCTCGCGCCGGTCGATGTCGATGCCGATCGCCTCGCCGAGGATGACCGTGGTGTTGCGCTGCTTGCGCAGGACCGAGCGGAGCGGCTGCGCGATGTCACCCGGCGAGAGCGCGCCGGTCGCGACCTGGTAGAGGAGCGGCTGGAAGAGATGGAAGTTGCGCCGGTCGACGAGGGTCAGGCGCACCTCGGGGTCGATGCCGAGGCTCCGCGCCGCGTACAGCCCCGCGAAGCCGCCACCGACGACCGTGACGCGATGCGGGAGGCGCGGCTCGGGCGCCCGGGACGACATGGTGCGAGTCTACCGAGGCGAGACCACCGTCCGCCCGACGACATGATGGGCGAGCTCGGGGAAATGGCGCGCGACGACCCACACGCCCGCGACGCAGGCGACCCCGCCCGAGACCACCGCGAACTGCGGGCTGGTCAGCGCCGCGACGACGCTCGCCTCGATGTCACCGAGGCGCGGACCGCTCGTCACGACCAGCGTGTGGATGCTCGTCACACGCCCGCGCAGGCCGTCGGGCGTCTCGAGCTGGATGAGCGCCGATCGAAAGACGGCCGAGAAGACATCGGCGGCCCCGGCGACGGCCAGGCAGACGAGCGCGAGCGGGAACGAGAACGTGGCGAGCCCGAACGCCGTGATGGCGAGCCCCCAGGCGACGACCGCGAGGAGGATCGCCCGCCCGGTCCGCCGGACGCGCGCGACCCAGCCCGAGAGCAGCGCGCCGATGAAGGCGCCGACCGCCGGCGCGGCGGCCAGCAGCCCGAACCCGGCCGGCCCGGTGCCGAACACGTCGAGTGCGAGGACGGGGAAGAGCGCCGTCGGCATCCCGAAGATCATCGCGTCGAGGTCGATGACGAAGCTGCCCAGGATCGCGCGCCGCTGACGCACGAAGCGGATTCCGTCGTTGATCGCGGCCAGGCCCGGCCGGGCGACGGCGCCAAGTGGCGGCAGCGGATGGATGGCGAGCAGG
The DNA here is from genome assembly GCA_963742075.1 of uncultured Chloroflexia bacterium. Classification (GTDB taxonomy): domain Bacteria; phylum Chloroflexota; class Limnocylindria; order Limnocylindrales; family CSP1-4; genus SPCO01. The sequence continues at coordinate 237,692 of CAVUKR010000006.1, forward strand.
GCGACGATGGCCGCCAGGAAGCTCACCACGTCGACGGCATAGGCGCCCGCCAGCCCGACCGTGGTGATGAGGATCCCGCCGAGCGCCGGCCCGACGATCGAGGCCAGCTGGAAGTTGAGCTGGTTGAGGGCGATCGCGCTCGGCAGGCGTTCCGGCGGGACGAGGCGCGGGACCGACGACGCCCGCGCCGGCTGGTCGACGGCGCCGAGCCCGGCCGCCACCGCCGCGATGGCGAAGAGTGCGATGACAGGCGGCGAGCCGCGGAGCGCCAGGGCGACCAGCGCGAGGCTGCAGGCGGCCAGCGCGGTCTGCGTCACGAGCAGCAGCCTGCGCCGGTCCATGACGTCGGCGAGCGAGCCCGCCCCCAGCGCGAAGACCAGGATCGGGACGAGCTGGAAGAGGCTCAGCAGCCCGATCGCCAGGGTCGAGCCGGTGAGGACGTAGACCTGGTATGGGAGCGCGATCCGGGTGATCTGGTTGCCGATCCCGCTGACGACCTGTCCAGACCACAGCCAGCGGAAGTCCCGGTCGCGCCGAAGCGGGGTGGTGTCGAGGAAGATCCGCCGGACGTGGCCGGCGGAGCCCTGGCGGCCCGATGCGGTCAGTCGTCGGCATCCGCCGGCAGCGCCGCCGGCTCCGGGCCGACCAGGCGCAGCCGAAGTGTGTGGCCGTGCGAGGCGAAGGCGGTGTCGACGGGGAGCAGCCCGGTCACGACGTCGAAGAGGAGGCTCTGGGCGTCGCGCCGCTCGTGGATCATCGTCGCGCCCTCGGCGATCGAGCCGATGAGCCCGAAGGCGGCGACCCGCCGCGCGCCGCGGTCGGCGTCGGGTGGCCCGGACCAGCTGGCCTCGACCTCGAAGGTGCCGTCCGGTCCGACCACGGTCGAGGCGACGACCCACCCGGATCCGTCGGCGGCGTGGGCCAGCAGGTGTGGCAGGAGGTGGACATCGGGCGCCTCCGCCACCCAGCCGTCCTCGTCGGCGGCGCGACGCAGCGCGTCGATGACAGGCAGCTGCCCGCGGGCGTCGGCGACGCCGATGCCGCGCTCGTCGGCGTCCCAGCGCGGCCGTCGGATGGTCACGTCGGATCCCGCAGCGCCCGACGCTACTTGTCGCGCTCCGGGCCGGCCAGGACGGCCTGGGCGGCTGCGAGCCGGGCGACCGGGACGCGGAATGGTGAGCACGAGACGTAGTCGAGTCCGATCCGCTCGCACTTGTGGATCGACTCCGGGTCGCCGCCGTGCTCGCCGCAGATCCCGAGCTCGATGTCCGGGCGCGTCGAGCGGCCCTTCTCGACCGCCGTCCGCATCAGCCCGGCGACCGCGTCGTCGAGCGTCTGGAACGGGTTGAGCGGCAGGATGCCGTCCTCCACGTACTTGAGCAGGAAGCCGCCCTCGGCGTCGTCCCGGCTGTAGCCGAACGTCATCTGGGTCAGGTCGTTCGTGCCGAAGCTGAAGAACGCTGCATGCCGTGCGATCTCGTCGGCGGTCAGCGCGCCGCGCGGGACCTCGATCATCGTGCCGAAGACGTACTCGACGTCGATCCCGGCGGCCGACTCGACCGCCTTCGCCTCGGTCTCGAGGATCGCCTTGGTGGCGACCAGCTCGTTCACATGGCCGACCAGCGGGATCATGATCTTGGCCTTGGGGTGGCCACCGGACGCCTTGACCGCGATGAGCGCGTTGAGGATCGCCCGGGTCTGGACCTTGACGAAGTCCGGGATCATCAGCCCGAGCCGGCAGCCGCGGAGCCCGAGCATGGGGTTCTGCTCGTGCAGGCTCTTGATCGTGGCGAGCAGCTCCCTGTCCTCGTCGGACGCGCCGCCGGTCGCCTCGGCACGGGTCACCTTGACCAGCTGGTCCTCGAGGTTCGGCAGGAACTCGTGGAGCGGTGGGTCGATCAGCCGGATGACGACCGGCAGCCCGTCCATCGCCCGGAAGATGCCCTCGAAGTCGCCCTGCTGGAGGACCTCGAGCTTGCCCATCGCGGTGTCGAAGATGGCGACCGCCTCGGCCTCCTCGGCGCTGAGCGTCCCGCCGGCGGTGGTCTTCGCCTTGGCGCGCGTCGCGGCCATGGCGACCAGGATGGCGCCGCGGACGATCTCGAGCCGCTCGCCCTCGCGGAACATGTGCTCGGTCCGGCACAGGCCGATCCCCTGGGCGCCGTATGTCCGGGCGAGGGCGGCCTCCTCGGGCTTGTCGGCGTTGGTCCAGACCTCCATCCGGCGGACGTCGTCGGCCCAGCCCAGGATCGTCTGGAGCTCGGGCTGGTCCTCGAACCGGGCCGATACGGTCGGCAGCGCCCCGAGGAAGACCTCGCCGGTGGACCCGTCGACGCTGATCCAGTCGCCCTGCGCGAAGGTCACGCCGTTGGCCTCGGCGGTCGGGCGCCCGTAGTCGATCGCGAGCTCGTGGCAGCCGGCCACGCACGGCTTGCCGATCTGGCGGGCGACGACCGCGGCATGCGACGTCGCGCCGCCGCGGGCGGTCAGGATCCCCTGGGCGACCGCCATGCCGTGGAAGTCGTCGGGCGAGGTCTCGATCCGAACGAGCACGACGCGTTCGCCGTTGGCGACCCACTCGACCGCGGTGTCGGCGTCGAACACGGCGCGACCGACGGCCGCGCCCGGCGAGGCGTTGAGGCCCTTGGCGATGCGCGGCGCCGCGGCTCGGGCGGCGGGGTCGAACTGGTCGCGCAGGAGCTGGTCGACGTGCGCGGGCTCGATCCGCCCAAGCGCCTCCTCCCGGGAGATGACGCCCTCGGCCACAAGGTCGGTCGCGATCTTCACGGCGGCCGCCGCGGTCCGCTTCGCGCTGCGGGTCTGGAGCATGTACAGCTTGCCGCGCTCGATCGTGAACTCGAGGTCCTGGACGTCCCGGTAGTGCTTCTCGAGCTGCTCGCCGATGCGCACGAACTCGCCGTAGACGCCCGGCATGTCGGTCTGCATCTGGCCGATCTTCGGCGCCGTCCGGATCCCGGCGACCACGTCCTCGCCCTGGGCGTTGGTGAGGTACTCGCCGTAGAGCACCTTCTCGCCCGTGTTCGGGTCGCGGGTGAAGGCGACGCCCGTCCCCGAGTCGTCGCCCATGTTGCCGAAGACCATCGTCACCACGTTGACCGCGGTGCCGAGGTCGTGGGCGATCTTCTGGTTGTTGCGGTAGTCCACCGCCCGCTTGCCGAACCAGCTGGCGAAGACCGCCTTGATGGCGAGGTCGAGCTGCTCGAACGGGTCGCCCGGGAAGTCGCGGCCGGTGTCCTCGCGAACGATCTGCTTGAACTCGGCGGCGAGGTCGCGCAGGTCGCCGGCGGTCAGGTCGGTGTCCTGCGCCGCGCCGCGGGCATGCTTGGCCGCCTCGAGCGCTGCGTCGAAGCGCTCGCCCTTCACGTCCATGACGATGCGTCCGAACATCTGGATGAAGCGCCGGTAGGCGTCCCAGCCGAACCGATCGTTGCCGGTCAGCGCGATGAGGCCCTGGAGCGTCTCCTCGTTGAGCCCGAGGTTGAGGACCGTGTCCATCATCCCGGGCATCGAGAACTTCGCGCCCGAGCGGACCGACACCAGGAGCGGATCCGCCGCGTCGCCGAACCCCTTGCCGGTCTCTGCCTCCACTTCGCGGACCGCCTCGAGGACGTCGTCCCAGAGACCGTCGGGGAGCGTCTCGCCGGCGGTGAAGTAGTCGTTGCAGGCCTCGGTCGTGATCGTGAAGCCGGCCGGGACCGGGAGACCCGCCTTGGTCATCTCGGCCAGGCCCGCGCCCTTGCCACCGAGCAGGTCGCGCATCGTGGCGTCGCCCTCGGCATGGCCCGCGCCCCAGGCGTAGATGTAGCGCTTGGCGGCACGGTGGGCACGCTCGTCGGCGGGCGTGACGGTCGAGGTCATCGGATCGGTCCTCCGGGTGGACGGCCCCCGCGTGGCGGGCCGTGGGAATGCGTCGATCGTGGTCGCCCTGATTGTACCGTCGCCTACCGCCCGGCTCCGGTTGCGCCTGGGTTGCGACCACGACCGGGCACGACGCCGACCCTAGACCCGGGTCGCGTGCTCCACCGACCGGGCCGACTCGGACGCCGGGCGCGGCTCGACGTGGCTGGCCCAGGTGGCGATCTCGGTCCGGCGCGATGCCCCGAGCTTGGCCAGGATGTGCTCGACGTGACTGCTCGCCGTCTTGGGCGCGATGCCAAGGCTGTCGGCGATCTCGGCGTTGGTCAGCCCGTCCGCGATGAGTCGTGCCACCTCGAACTCGCGAGACGTCAGCGGCCGCCATGGTTCGTCGTCCGAGGTGTGACCGCGGGCCATCCGCAGGAGCACGTCCGCCCGATCCGAGAGGACCGGCGACTCGAGACGCTCCGCCGCCCCGCGCGCCACCGCCGCCACCGTCACGGCCTCGGCGAACCGGTTCGTGCGGATCAGGCAATGGGCGAGGTCGAGTCGCGCCCAGGTGGCCTCCCACACCCGGCCGTGCCGATCCCAGCCGTCGACCGACGACTCGAGCAGGGTGCGGGCCATCCCCGTCGCGCCATCCGCCAGTGCCACGAGACCACGAGCATGGTCGAGCGCGGCGCCCGCGACCTCGGGGATCCCGTCGAGCAGGGCCGTACAGGCGTCGAGCCAGGCAGCAGCCTCGGCCGGTCGGGAGGCCTGGAGCGCAGCCCGCACGCCGGTCACGACGAAGGGGGTCAGCAGCACGCGCTCGCCGACCGCCTCCGACCGGGCGAGGGCGTCGCGACAGAGCGCGAGCGCCCGATCCGGGTCGCCTGCCTGCAGGGCGACCTCGGCCAGCCCCCAGAGCGGCGGCATGACGAGCTCGATCTCCTCGCTCGAGATGCCGAACTCGAGCGCGTCGGTCAGTTCGGCCGTCGCATCCTCGAGCTCGCCGCGGGTCATGGCCACGTAGCCGAGCGCCCACTGGGCGATGACGGCGCCTCGTCGGCAACCCTTGTCGACCATCGCCTGCCGACCCCGCGCCTGCGCATCACCCAGATCCGCTCCTGCCCAGGCGACCATCGCCAGGGTCGCCCGCATCACGTGCGCGCAATGCGACTGCTCGATCGAGTCGGCGTAGCGCACGCCTTCGTCGATCCAGTGGATCGCTGCCGCATAGTCGAGTCCGCTGCTGGCGACGGTCGATGCCTCCCGGAATGCGGTGACGCCGGTCGACTCCCAGCCCAGGGCCATCGCCACGTGAGCGACGTCGCCCATGCGGGCGATCCCGGCTCGTACACCGCCGTCGAGGCCGTCCGCCAGCGCCGTCTTCCACTCAGCGACCGCTCGCCATTCCGGGTCGCCGAGCTCGTCGCCGAAAGCGGCCATCCGGGCGAGTTCGAGACGAGCCTCTGGCAGCCGCCGGGCATCCATATCGGTCAGTGCCTGGATCATCGAGACGAGGGCGCGGGCCTCGAGGACATCGGCGTCATTCGGCAGGCCGTCGAGCTCGGCGGCTAGCTCGTGCGTCATCGCGGCGCGCTCGGAGACAGGATGGCCGTCGCGGCGCCAGACGGTCAGCACGGTCGTCAGCGCCTTGACCGCTCGTTCCGGTCTGCCCGCTTCGCGGTAGGCCACGGCCGCCCGACGGGCCATCGGCTCGGCGATCTCATGCTCCTCGATCGACTCCGCCTGCTCCGCGCAGGCATCGAGGATCGAGGCGCGCTCCAGGAGGTCGAGGTCGTCCGGCATGTTGTCGACGGCGCGGCGATACAGCTCGAAGGCCTCGCGGCGCGCCGACAGGCGGGCGGCCTCGCGGGCGCCGGCCAGGGCGGCATCGAAGGCCTCCCGGCGGAGCCCGGCGCGCTCGTAGTGGACCGACGCATGGATCTCCGACGCCCCTTCGAGCCGGGCGCCGAACTCGCCTGCCCGGGCGTGGTAGCGGCGGCGTTCGGACGCCGGGATCGTGCGATACAACGCGTCGCGCAGAAGCTGATGCCGGAAGTCGTACAGACCCCGGAGCCCCGGCGGGTCGAGGACGAACTGATCGACCAACTCCTGGAGCGGCGCCTCGATCGCGACCGGCGGCACGTCCATGATGCCGGCGAGGACCTCCGGGACGAAGCACCGGCCGATGACGGCCCCGGCGCGGGCCGTCGCCTGGGCTTCGGGCGACAACGTCGCGATGCGGGCGATGATCGCGTCCTCGATGGTCTCGGGGACGTTGGCCTCGCGGATCGCCGTGCCATCGGCTCGCGCCTCGGCGCTGAGCGCCCCGAGGAGCTCCTCGATGTGGAGCGGGATCCCGTCGGTCCGTTCGTAGACCGCGGCCGCGACGTCGCGCGGGGCGGGCAGGCCGGTGTCGAGGATCAGCGTCGTGACGAGGCCCGTCTCGGTGGCATCGAGCGGAACGAGCCGGACCTCCTCGGCGATCCGCTGGGTGATCAGCCGGGCGCGCCACTGGCGCAGGCTCGTCCCGCGGGGCACGTCCTCGGTCCGGTAGTCGCCGGTCAGCAGGAGGGCGCGATCCCGCGACCGGCGGGCGAGCTCGGCGATGATCTCGAGACTGACGTCGTCGGACCACTGCAGGTCCTCGAAGGACAGCATCGTCGGTCCCGGCAGTGAGCTGAGGATCAGCTCGACGGTCTCCATCACGAGCCGCCGCCGCTGGGCGTGCTCGGCGGCGAGGACGACTTTGTCGAGCTCGAGGAGCGCCTCGCCAAGCACGGCGAACGCGGGGATGCGGACCATCGACCGCGCGAGGTCGAGGATGGACGAGGCCGGCACGTCATGGTCCTGCGGCGCGACCGCGCCCTCGACCGCGGCGAACCCGCGGCTCTCGGCCTTGCGGCGGATCGCGCCGAGGAAGCGCGTCTTGCCGATGCCCGCCTGGCCGGCCAGCAGCACGAACTGCCCGTGTCCGGCAAGGACGTCGTCGATCCGACGGTCGGCGAGCTCGAGCAGGTCGTCACGCCCGATGAGGAGCGGACAGCGGACGGGGCGCGGCGGGCGGTCCATCGCACCGAAGTGTAGGACAGGGCCCGGATCGGTCATCGGTCATTCGACCGATGCCGACCCTCCCCCGGTGGATCCGCGCCGTGGCCGCGCCGACCGGGCGACCGGCACCGACGGAACCCGCGGCGAGGCATGTCCGATCCCCGGTCCGCCTCCCGGGTACCATCGACCCAACGACCCGATGGAGGCGCCGACCCGACCCATGACCGAGACCATCCTGTCCAAGGACACACGCGTGATCGAGCCCGACGCGGACCAGTACAACGCGACCCTCGTCCGGCGTGTCGACCAGACCGACGACCTGGCCTCGTTCTGGATCAAGTACGACGAAGAGCCGGTCCCGTTCGCGCCCGGCCAGTACATGACCGCCGGCGTTTTCGCCGACGGCAAGCTCTGGCAGCGCCCGTACTCGGTCGCCTCGCCCCCGCGCGAGGCCGGCGACGGTGGCTACGAGATGTACGTGCGGCTCGTCCCGATCATCCGGTTCACCACACTCCTGTGGCGGCTGCCCGTCGGCCATCGGATGCGGATGATCGGCCCGAAGGGCAAGTTCCTGCTGGAGCCCGATGACCGCCGAACGCACCTCTTCATCTCGACCGGGACCGGGATCGCGCCGTTCATGTCGATGATGCGCGAGACGCTGGCAGAGGGCCGGCCGCGCAAGACCGTGGTCCTCCACGGCTGCTCCTACGTCGAGGAGCTCGGCTACCGCGAGGAGCTCGAGCGGTGGCAGCACGATGGGACGTATCCGGTCACCTACGTCCCGACCATCAGCCGCCCCGCCGACCCGCGCAATGCCGGCTGGACGGGGCGGACCGGGCGCGCCGAGCACGTGGTCCGGGAGGTCTGCCACGACCTCCATCTGCGCCCGGATCGCACCGTCGTCTACATCTGCGGCAACCCGGACATGATCCTCAATGCCGAGTCGATCCTGATGGACAGCGGCTTCCCCGAGTTCCACGTCAAGAAGGAGCTCTACTGGCCGAAGGGCAAGGTCGTGCCCGCGACGCCCGGCTGACAGGTGACATTCGGCCCGCCGGAACGGGCCGCCTGACGCCTTGGGCCGCCCTCCCGGGCCTTCTAGCATCGAATCACGGCCAGATGGGCCGACCGAAGCCAAGGGTGGCGCATGCACGCGATCGTCGCGACCGACCAGCTGTCCCCGAACGTCACGCGCCTGGTCGTCGAAGCACCCCGGATCGCCGAGATCCGCCGTCCGGGCCAGTTCGTCATCGTCCGGCTCGGTCCGGGAGCCGAACGGATCCCTCTCACGATCGCCGATGCGGACCCCGAGCACGGAACCATCACCCTGATCATCCAGGCCATCGGCAAGAGCACGACCGACCTCGTCGAGCTCGCGCCCGGCGACGCCATCACGGACGTCGCTGGACCGCTCGGCCGCCCGACCGACCTGATCGAGAGCGGACGCGTCGTGTGCGTCGGCGGCGGCGTCGGCACCGCGGTCATCCTGCCGATCGCGCAGGCGCTGCACGGCGCCGGCGTCGACGTCACCAGCATCATCGGCGGGCGATCCCGCGAATGGGTCATCCTCGAAACGGAGCTCGCGGCGGCCGGAGCGGTCGTACCCTGCACCGACGACGGCAGCTACGGCCGTCCGGGCTTCGTCACCCAGGCACTCGCGGACGAGCTGGCCAAGGGCGATGTCGGCGCGGTCTACGCCGTCGGCCCCGTCCCGATGATGCGCGCGGTCGCGGCGCTGACCGGTCCGCTCGGGGTCAAGACGATCGTCTCGCTCAACCCGGTGATGGTCGACGGGACCGGGATGTGCGGCGGCTGCCGGGTCACGGTCGACGGCGTCACGCGCTATGCCTGTGTCGACGGTCCGGAGTTCGAAGCAGACAAGGTCGACTTCGCGGAGCTCGCCGACCGGCTGGGCACCTACCGCGAGTTCGAGCGCGAGGCGATGGCCCAGCGCGAGGCGTGCCACGTCGGGTTGCGCAAGCCACCCGCAGGCCCCGTCGCCGCGGCTCCGGGAGTGCCGTCATGACCGAGCCGCTGGAGCCCACCGAGCCGACACCACCGCCGGAGCGTCCCGCCCTCACCCAGAAGGAACGGATGGCGATCGACCGGGTCGCCATGCCCGAGCAGGACGCGACCGCCCGGGCCGCCAACTTCCGCGAGGTCAACCTCGGGCTGACCTACCAGATGGCCATCCTCGAGGCCGAGCGCTGCCTGCAGTGCCCGAAGCCGTACTGCATCGCCGGCTGCCCGGTCGCGGTCAACATCCCGCGGTTCATCAAGCTCCTCCGGGAGGGCGACCTGCCCGCCGCCGCCGAGTCGCTCATGGACGACAACGCGCTGCCGTGCGTGACCGGCCGCGTCTGTCCGCAGGAGAGCCAGTGCGAGGGCGTCTGCCTCCGCGCCAAGAAGGGCAAGTCCGTCGCGATCGGGAGCCTCGAGCGGTTCGTCGCGGACTGGGCGCGGACGCATCCGGATGGCCAGGCGCACGCGCGACCGGCCGCGAACGGCAAGACCGTCGCGATCGTCGGGTCCGGGCCGGCCGGTCTGACCGCCGCCGGGGAGCTGGCCAAGGCCGGCTACGAGGTCACGATCTTCGAGGCATTCCACGCTGCGGGCGGCGTGCTCATCTACGGGATCCCGGAATTCCGCCTCCCGAAGGACATCGTCCAGTCCGAGGTCGACCGGCTGGTCGCGGCGGGCGTCACCATCGAGCCGAACTCGATCATCGGCAAGACCTTCACGATCGACGAGCTCCGCGCCCGGTTCGACGCCCTGTTCGTGGCCGTCGGGGCCGGACTGCCGGTCTTCATGGACGTCCCGGGCGAGAACTTCAAGGGCGTCTACTCCGCCAACGAGTACCTGACGCGGGTCAACCTGATGGGTGCCTGGAACGAGGACACCAACACGCCGGTCCTCCACGGCCAGCGCGTCGTCGTCGTCGGTGGCGGCAACGTGGCGATGGACAGCGTGCGGACCGCCAAGCGTCTCGGGGCCGCCGCGGCGACGATCGTCTATCGACGGAGCGCCGAGGAGCTGCCGGCCCGCGCCGAGGAAGCGCACCACGCGCATGACGAAGGCGTGATCTTCGAGTACCTCGCCGCACCGGTCGAGGTCCTCGGGTCGGAGGACCGCTGGGTCCGTGGGATCCGCTGCATCCGGATGGAGCTTGGTGAGCCGGACGCGTCGGGCCGGCGCCGCCCGCAGCCGATCCCGGGGTCGGAGTTCGAGATCGAGTGCGACATCGTCGTCGTCGCCATCGGGACCAAGTCAAACCCCCTGCTGACGGCGACCACGCCGGAGCTGACGGTCAACGAGTGGGGCTACATCACCACCGACGAGTTCGGCATGACCAGCATGCCCGGCGTCTTCGCCGGGGGCGACATCGTCCGCGGCGCGGCGACGGTCATCCTGGCGATGGGCGACGGCAAGCGCGCCGCAGCCGCCATCGACCGCTGGCTGCGAACCGGGTCCGCCGCCGAGGTGACGGCCCCGGAGCCCGAGGCCGTCACCGCCGACGCCTGATCAGGGAGCCTGGCGCTGCCAGGTCTGCCCGAAGGTCTCCGTGAATGGCACCTGGCGCCCGTTGCGACCATCGGCGTCGAACATCCAGGTCGCGGCGAGCGTCGAGTAGGTGGCGAGGATCTTCGTGCCGTCGGGCGAGAAGATGGCTTGCGGTTGCGGGTTCTCGCTCACGGGTCCCATCGCGGTCGCCGTTCCGTCACCGTCGACGGCCATGACCGCCAACTGCGCGGTGACCGGGTTCGAGCCGTCGTTGAATTGGTAGAGCAGGAGCGTCTTCCCATCGGGCGAGAACTGCGGGGATTGCCACGTATATCCGTCGTTCTGGTTCGTGGTGAGGGCGTGGTCACCACCGCGATCGATGTCGACGACGCGGATCCGACCGGGCGGACTCGTCGGCTCCCACGTGGCGTACGCGAGCTGCGAACCGTCGGGCGAGATGGTCGGTGCGATGATCGCGTCCTGCGACACCGCGATCGGCCGTTCGCCGGACCCATCAGGGTTGACGACGTAGAAACCGTGACCGGTGGCGCCATCGGCTCCGATCACGAGCTGATCGTGGTTCGGTCGCCAGGCCGCGCTCACGACGTTCAGGCCGAGATCGAGCGGGGTCGATGTCGCGCTTGCGACGTCGAGGATCGACAGCGTGCCAGTGTCACCGATCTTGCGCGTGACGAGGACTCGGTCGTTGGTCGGCGACATCTCGAGGTCCACGATCCCGGACTCGTCCGCGAGCAACCGGCGGATGCCGGTCCCGTCCGCGTTCGCGATGAACAGGGCCGGAGCCGTGTCGGTGGCGGACGTCCCACGGTCGAACAGGAATCGTTGCCCGTCGCTCAGATAGGCTGGCCCGCCGTCGAACGTCGGCCCGCTGATGAGCGGGGTCATGGCCCCGGTCGTGGGATCGACGGTCTCGATGTCACCGGCGGCGGTACCGATGGTGATGACGCCATTCGCGGCAGGGCCGAACGGCGGCGGGACCCGCGTTCGCGTCCCGACATAGGCAAGCGTGGCGGCGGCCAGGAGTCCGACCAGCGCGACGAGCGCGATCAGGCGCCACGGCACGGGTCGGATCGGAAGCGGTCGGGCGATCACGCCCATGGGAAGCCACCTTTCGAGGGCGCTCCAGGACGGCCGCTGGCGAGCCCGCGTCGTGACCCGGAGCATGTCGTCGAAGTAGTCGGGGATGCCGGCCCCCGCGATCTCCTCGAAGAGCTCGGGGAGATGCCGTTCGACCCGGTCGAAGGTGGTCATGCGTACTGCCCTCCGACGACCGGCGACGCGGCGCCATCGGGCTCCGCGTCGATCGCGGCGCGCATCAGCGCGAGCGATCGGTGATGTCGGGACTTCGCGGTCCCGATCGGGATCCCGAGCGCCGCGGCCACGTCGGGCAACGGCATCCCGAGGTAGTAGTGCAGGACGATCACGGCGCGCTGTTCGGGCCCGAGGCGCCGAAGCGCCAGCTCGAGCAGGTCGCGGTCGGCGATGACCGAGGCGATGTCGGCGACGGCCGGTCCGTCGATCGACAGCAGCTCGACCTCGATCGGGCGACGACCGCGGCGTCGCAGGACGTCGATACACGAGCGGGAGACGAGGCTGCGAAGCCACGCTTCGAAGCGATCCGGATCCCGAAGGGTCGGGAGATTACGCCAGGCGCGGAGGAATCCCTCCTGGACCGCGTCTCGCGCGAGTTCGTGGTCCCGGAGGATGAGCCGGGCCGCTGCGTCCAGCCGCGCGACGAACAGGCCGGCCAGCACAGCGAAGGCTTCGCGATCGCCTCGCTGTGCTCGTTCGACGAGTTCTCGCTGGTCCACGTCGACCCTCTCGATGACGGCGCGGCGTTTCGTGTCGCGCTCGGGGTGTATGTCGCGTCGGATCGCGAAAAGGTTCCCCGGGGGTTCGGGGACGTCGAGCGGGTGAGAGCGGGTCAGCCCCCGGCGGCGCGTGACGCCTCGAGGCGATCGAGGATCAGCCTGACGACGCCCTCGATCGGGATCCGCTCCTGCGCCATCGAATTGCGATCGCGGACGGTGACCGCGAGGTCCTCGAGCGACTCGACGTCGACGGTGATGCACCACGGCGTGCCGATCTCGTCCTGGCGCCGGTAGAGCTTGCCGATCGCCGCCGTGTCGTCGTAGACCGCCATCATGTGGCGCTTGAGGTCGTCCTTGATGCGGTGGCACAGCTCGACGATCTCGGGTCGCTTCTTGAGCAGCGGCAGGACCGCGACCTTGTACGGCGCGAGGTCCGGATGGAGCGCCAGCGAGATGCGGGTCTCGCCGCGGACGTCCTCCTCGCGATAGGCGTCGATCAGGAACGTGAACGCTGCGCGGTCGGCACCGGCGGCCGTCTCGACGACCCAAGGGATGACGTGCTCGTTGGTGGCCTGGTCGAAGTACTCGAGCTTTTCGCCCGACGCCTCGGAATGGCGCGACAGGTCGAAGTCGCCGCGGTTGTGGACGCCCTCGAGCTCGCGCCAGCCGAACGGGAAGCGGTACTCGATGTCGACCGCCTTCTTCGCGTAGTGGGCCAGCTCGTCGGGGGCGTGCTCGCGCAGCCGGAGCCGCTCGGGCGTGACCCCGTAGCGCTCGTACCAGGCGCGGCGCTTCGGGAGCCACTCGTCGAAGGCGGCCGTCGCGGCCTCGTCCGGACGGACGAAGTACTGCATCTCCATCTGCTCGAACTCGCGCATCCGGAAGACGAAGTTGCCCGGGCTGATCTCGTTGCGGAACGACTTGCCGATCTGGGCGATCCCGAACGGCAGCTTCTTGCGGGTCGACTGCTGGACGTTCTTGAAGTTGACGTACGAGCCCTGGGCGGTCTCCGGCCGCAGGTAGATCACCGAGGTCTCGTCCTCGATCGGCCCCATGAACGTCTTGAACATCAGGTTGAACCGGCGCGGGGCGGATAGCGGCCCGCCGTCCACCGGACAGCGCAGCCCGAGGCGCTCGACGACCGTCGGGTCGGCCAGGTCGGTCGCGCTGAGGTGCTCGGCGCCGGGCAGCTCGTCGAGCCGGAAGCGCCGGTGGTCCGTCCCGCACTCGACCAGTGGGTCGCTGAACGAGCCGACGTGGCCCGAGGTCACCCAGACCCGGGGGTGCATCAGGATCCCTGCGTCGAGCCCGACGATGTCGTCGCGGTCCTGGACCATCGCCCGCCACCACGCCCGCTTGACGTTGTTCTTGAGCTCGACGCCGAGGGGCCCGTAATCCCAGACCGCGTTGATCCCGCCGTAGATCTCGCTCGACGGGAAGATGAAGCCGCGCCGCTTCGAGAGCGACACGATCGTCTCGAGCTCGGGGACGGCGGGCGCGACGTCGTTCGGATCGCGGGCGCGGGCATCGGTCACGGGGTGTCTCCGGAGGGCGGCCGTGCCTGGGATGGTCGGTCGCGGAGGGGTCGGTCGGTCGATGCTAGCAGTCGGGCAGGGCCTCCGCCAGCAGCCGTCGCGCGTTGCCGCCCATGATCCCCGCGATCGCGGCCTCGTCGAGGCCGGTGTCGAGGAGGGCGTCGGTGAGCCGGACGAGCCCGGTGGCATCGAACGGCTCAGGGACCGCCCCGTCGAAGTCCGACCCGAGCGCGACGTGCTCGACCCCCGCGACCCCGACCGCGTAGCGGATCGCGCTCGCGATCGAGGCCACGTCGTCGCCGCCGCAGGCGGTCGGCCAGAACCCGATCCCGAGCACGCCGCCGGTCCCGGCGATCCCACGCGCATGGGCGTCCGACAGGTTGCGCGCGTTGTCGCACGAGCCGCGCAGGCCGGTGTGCGAGGCGACCACCGGCCGCGTCGCCATGGCGAGGACGTCGTCGATGGTCGCGGCCGACGCGTGGGCCACGTCGACGAGCATCCCGCGCGCCTCCATCCGCTCGACCATCTCGCGGCCGCGGTCGGTCAGCCCGCCCTTCTCGATGCCGTGCGCGGACCCGCCGAAGGCGTTGTCGAAGAAGTGGCTCGGCGACATCATCCGGAAGCCCGCGTCGGCGACCACGTCGACGTTGGCCGGGTCGCCATCGAGCGCGTGCGCGCCCTCGATCGAGAGGAGGCCGGCCGTGATCGCCGGCCGGTCGCGCCGTGCCGTCTCGTAGGCCGCCAGGTCGGCACGGGTCTCGATGATCCGGAACCGGCCGCCGGCCCGGGCCGCCATCGCGTGCGCCCGCCCGGCGAGGTGGAGCGCCCGCGGCAGCAGGCGTCGCCAGGTCGCGGGCGGCCAGCCCTGGGCCAGCGCCATGAGGATCACGTCGTCGCTCCGGTCGTCGTTCCGTTCGATGTTCAGGTGGCGCGGCGATCTGGTCGTCGACCGCCAGCACCTGGAGAGCGACGTTGCCATCGATCAATCGCGGGACGTCGACATGGCCACGCTCGGAGCGGACGAGCAGGTCCCGGCCCCACAGCAGCGAGTCGGCGTGCAGGTCGGCGACCCACAGCCGCTGGTGGAGCTCGCGTGCCCGCTCCGAGACCGGGCCCGGCGGCGCCGGCGCCGTCACGCACAGGCGGGCCTCCGTCCGCCCGACGAGCCTCCGGCCGACGACGCGTGCCCCTGCGACGGTCAGGGCCCCGGCCACCCCGACCGCCACCCCGCGACGGACCGCGCTCACGTGGCCAGCGGCCTGGGCTGCGGCGGCGTCCGGACCTCGTCGAGGAAGGCGAGCGAGCGAGCGTCGCGCTCGAGCGCGACCCGGACGAAGTCGCGCAACGCCGCCTCCGCCTCGCGTTCGACGGCGGCCGCCAGGCGGAGGGCCGCGATCGCCTCGATGTCGAGCCGCTGGTAGGCCTTCAGCAGCTTGACCGCGTCGAGCGAGATCCCGGCCCGATCGTGCGGCGGCCCGGGGCACCGTTCGCACAGGATCCCGCCGAGGATCGGGACCCAGCGGAAGCGCTCGTCGGCCTCGAGGACGCGGTCGCACTCCACGCAGCGGTCGACCTCCGGTCGCTGGCCGAGCTCGTCGAGCAGGTGCATCTCGTACCAGCGCGCGACGCGGCCGGGCTCCATCTCGGCGTCCAGCAGCTCGTACGCGCGACGGAGGAGCGTGTACAGCGGTTCGGCGGCGTGGCGTTCCTCGAGCGAGCGATCGGCGAGCTCGGCGAGGTACCAGGCGGTGGCGGCCGACTCGAGCGAATCGCGCAGGCGCAACCAGGCGTGCCCGACGCTGACCTGGGTGACGACGTCGAACGTCCGGCCGCGGGCGAGGGCGACAGTCAGCTCGGCGAACGGCTCGAGGCTGCCGCCGAGGCGCGAGGTCGGCCGCCGCACGCCCTTGGCGATCGCCTTGAGCTTGCCGATCCCCGGCGTGATGAGGGTCAGCACCCGATCCGCCTCGCCGAGGTCGAAGCGCGACAGGACGATGGCGTCGGTCGTATAGCGGCGCGGGATGGGCATCGCCGCGACGGTACCACCGGCCGCGCCGGACCGCGTGCTGCAACAGGCCGCACCGAGGGTGATCCAAGACGGCCCGGCCGACGAAGCAGTGGCTAGACGCCGGTGCGGTCGCGTCCCCCGCGCCGGCGTCGTCTCGCCCTGGTTGGCGGCCAATCAGGCTACCTGCGTGGTACACGTTTCGTGTACACTCGGCCCGACATGACGACGACGTCACCCGAGATCGATCTCGCCGCCCTCATCGCCGACACCGAGGGCGAGATCGTCCGGCTCGTCCAGGACCGCGACCCCTCGACGCACGGCCTCTACGAGATGGTCCGCTACCACCTCGCGCTCGACGGCTCCGGAGCGTCTGGCGGCAAGCGGATGCGGCCGTTGCTCGGGCTGCTGGCCTACGCGAGCATCGCGGGCGAACACCAGCGGGCGCTGCCGGGCGCCGCGGCCGTCGAGCTCGGGCACAACTTCTCGCTCGTCCATGACGACATCGAGGATGGCGACGTCGAGCGCCGCCACCGGCCGACCCTGTGGACGATCCACGGCGTCCCGCAGGCGATCAACACCGGCGACACGCTGTTCAGCCTGTCGCGCATCGCGCTCCATCGCCTGACCGACCTCGGCTTCCCGGACCGCACCGTGCTGCGCCTGATGCGGCTGTACGACGAGACCTGCCTTGCCCTGTGCGAGGGCCAGTACATCGACATCGCGATGAGCGCCTCGGACGGCCTGATGAGCGTCGAGCTCTACTTCGACATGATCGGGCGCAAGACGGCAGCCCTCATCGCCGCCGCGATCGAGGCGGGTGCCCTCCTGGCGACGAGCGACGAATCGGTCATCGCGCGCTATCGCGCGTTCGGCTGGGCCCTCGGGCTCGCGTTCCAGCTCAACGACGACCTGCTCGGCATCTGGGGTCCGGAGCAGGCGACCGGCAAGGAACCGTCCGACGTGGCGCACCGCAAGAAGACGCTGCCGGTCATCTACGCGTGGGAGCACGCCGGACCCGATGACCGGGCGCGACTGGTGGAGCTCTATGCCATCGACCATCCGACGCCGGACGAGGTCGCCGAGGTCATCTCGGTCCTCGAGCGGACCGGGGCCCGCGAGTACACCCGCGACGAGGCCCGCCGCTATCGGGACGAGGCGATCGCGGAGCTCGACGCGGCGGGCGTCGTCAAGCCCGAGGCGCGCGCCCGTCTCGAGGAGATCATCGTCTCGGTGATCAGCGCCTGAACCACTAGCTGCTAGCGGTCCGCCTCGTCGTCCTCGGGGCCGTCGTGCCCGCGATCGCGCACGACGAGGACCTTGCCGACCCGGCGGCCGTCGGTCGTCTCGACGGTGAGCGTCAGGCCGTCGACGAGGACCTGGTCGCCGGGCTTCGGGACCCCGCCGATGCGGTGGTAGATGAGCCCACCGACGGTGTCGTACTCGTCGGCGTCCTCGAGACCGAGGTCCGTGTCGAACAGCTCCTCGAGGTCGTCCACGTCGGCCCGGCCGTCGATCCGCGCCTCGTCGTCGGAGAGGCGCACGATCAGCGGCTCCTCCTCGTCGTATTCGTCCTGGATCTCGCCGACGATCTCCTCGAGCAGGTCCTCGATCGTCACCAGTCCGGCCGTCCCGCCGTACTCGTCGAGCACGACCGCGAGATGGACCTTCCGACGCTGGAATTCGTGGAGCAGGTCGTCCACGCTCATCGACTCGGGGACGAAGACGGGCGTCCGCAGGATCGAGCGGAGCGCCGGCCGTTCGGCGGCCGAGCCCTTGAGGAACGGCAGCAGGTCCTTGGCGTACAGGATCCCGACGATCTCGTCGATCGTCTCCTCGTAGACCGGGATCCGGCTGTGGCCCTCGTCGATGAGCGTGTCGATCGCCTCTTCGAGCGTGGCGCCGGCCCGCAGCGAGACCATCGCGATGCGCGGGACCATCACCTCGTGGATACGCTGGTCGCCGAGCTCGATGACCGCCTGGATCATCTGCTCCTCCTCGGCCTCGAGGATGCCCTGCTCGCCGCCGCGCTCGACCAGCAGCGAGAGTTCCTGGGTGCTCATCACGCCCTGCGCCTGGTCGCCGGCGCCGAGCATCCGCGCGACGCCGTTGGTCACCGCCGTCAGGGCCGCCACCAGCGGACCGAGGACGCGCAGCAGCACGACGATCAGCCCGCTCAGCCGGAGGGCGAACTGCTCGGTGTGGGCGAGAGCGAGACTCTTCGGCACGAGCTCGCCGAAGACGATCGTGAACAGGCTGAGGAGCAGGGTCACGATGATCAGCGCCAGCGCCGTCGCCGAGGTGCTCAGGATCGGCAGGCCGGTCCCCCTGAAGGCCGTCTCGAGGCTCGCCGTCAGGTTGACCGCGGCGTAGGCCGACGCCAGGAAGCCGATGAACGTCAGCCCGATCTGGGTCACCGCCAGGAAACGGCCGGGCTGGGCGACCAGCTGCTTGACCCGCCTGGCAGCCCGGTCGCCCTCCTCCGCGAGCTGGTCGATGCGCGTCCGGCGCATCGTCACGAGGGCGATCTCCGACGCCACGAAGATGGCCTCGAGGAAGGTCAGCAGGACGATGACGAGGAGCTGGACGACGGTCTCCATGCGCTAGCCGGCGGGCTCGTCGGTCGCCGGCTCCTCGGGCGTCGTCTCGCTCGGCGCGGCGGGCCTGGTACGCGGCTCGCGGATCCGGGCCGGGACCCCGACCACGAGCTTGCCGGCCGGGACGTCATGGGTGACGACGGCTCCGGCCCCCGTCCTGGCCCCCTCACCGACCTCGACCGGCGCGACCAGCATCGTGTCGACGCCGATGAACGCGCCGGCCCCGATGGTGGTCGGGTGCTTGTGCGTGCCGTCGTAGTTGGCCGTGATGGCGCCGGCCCCGATGTTGACGTCGGCGCCGATCTCGGCGTCGCCGAGATAGCTCATGTGGTGCTGGCGCGATCGCGCCCCGAGCCGGGTGTTCTTGAGCTCGGCGTAGTTCCCGACCTGGGCGCCACGGCCCACGACCGTCCCCGGGCGAAGGTGGCTGAACGGCCCGATCGTCGCCTCGTCCTCGACCGTCGACGACTCGATGATGCTGGCCCAGACCCGCACCCCGGCGCCGATGGTCGCGTCGACCAGCTGGCTGCCCGCCCCGATGACACTCCCGGCCCCGACCGTCGTGTTCGCCGCGCAGGATGACGTTCGGCTCGAGCGTCACGTCCTCGCCGAGCTCGACGGTCCAGTCGAGGTAGGCCGTCGACGGATCGCGCATCGTGACGCCGGCCCGCATGTGCGCCTCGTTCAGCCGGACCCGAAGCGTCCATTCCGCCGCGGCGAGCTGCGAGCGATCGTTGATGCCGGCGAACCGGCCGTCGTCCTCGAAGGCGACGGCGCTGACGAGCCGGCCGTCCTCGCGCGCGAGCCGGATCAGGTCGGTCAGGTACAGCTCGCCGGTGGCGGCCGACGGCGTCAGCGCGACGATCCGGCGACGCAGCCAGGCGGCATCGAAGGCGTACAGCCCCGCGTTGACCTCGTTCCCCGCCAGCTCGTCGGGACTGGCGTCGCGCGCCTCGACGATGTGCTCGACGGTCCCGAACTCCCCGCGGACGACCCGTCCGAGCTCCGCCGGCTCGGCCGCGTAGACGCTCGCCAGCGCGATCGCAGCGTCGTCCTCGCGACGCGCCTCGAGGATCGCGTCGAGGTCGGCACCGGTCACCAGCGGGACGTCGCCCGACAGCACGAGGATCTCGGTGGCGGTGGCCGGCACGACCGCGAGCGCCGCCGCGAGGGCATCGCCAGTGCCGCGCGGGACGTCCTGCAGGGCGAACACGGCCCGATCGGCGAAGACGTCGATGATCGCCGCGACGGGCGGCGAGAAGACGACCACCGGCCGCCCGGCGGCGGCCGCGGCCTCCGTGCTGGCCCAGGCGTCGAGGGCGTAGGCGAGCATCGGCCGCCCGCACAGCGGGTGGAGGACCTTGGGCACCGCCGAGCGCATCCGCGTGCCGAGGCCGGCGGCCAGCACGACGGCGACCGTGCCGTGCGCCGATGCGGGACTTGGGGGGTTCACGAGGGGCGGCGCCGTCGAGCCCGGGTCGCGGAGCGGTGATCGCTCCCGACCCCTCCGGGGCCCGGTGCGAAGGCTTCAGGAGTCATCACAGGGTCGAGGCATCGTAGGGGCGCCTCAGCGAGGGTGTCAACCGAGGCGGGCGATGACTTCGATCTCGACCCGGGCCCCCTTCGGCAGCGCGGCGACCCCGACCGTCGAGCGCGCCGGGGGCGGATCGGCGACGGACCGGCCGTAGATGGCGTTGACGGTCGCGAAGTCGGCCATGTCGACGAGGAAGATGGTCGTCTTGACCACGTCGCCCCAGCTGCAGCCCGCGGCATCGAGGACGGCGGTCAGATTGGCCATCACCCGTTCGGTCTCGGGCTCGATGCCGCCCTCGACGAGCGCGCCGGTCAGCGGATCGAGTGCCGCCTGCCCGGCGCAGAACAACAGGCCGTCGCTGACGATCCCCTGGCTGTACGGCCCGATCGCGGCCGGTGCGCCGGCGGTCGAGATCGCGTGGCGGGTCATGGTTCCCTCCCGTGCTGGGTGCGGCTGACGATGGTCGTGGCGCAGACGAACGGCTCGGCCGACCCGGGGGCGGCGATCGACCCGTCGCCCAGGGCGGCGCGGACGGTCTCGGCGGCGGTCGCGGCCTCGGCCTCCGAATCATAGAGCGCCCACAGCGTCGGACCCGAGCCCGACAGCCCGATCGGCCGCCCCAGCAACCGGCTCAGCGCCCGCTTGAACGGCACGAGCGCCGGCACGACGAGCGAGGTCGCCGGCAGCAGGTCGTTGGCCGAGGCGAGGACGCCCGCCCGCGCCACGAGGTTCGCGGCGGTCAGGCCGGAGCGCAGCTCCTCCGCGAGGTGCGCCGAGGACATCCGGACGGCGCCGTCGCCGTGCGTGCGGATGGCATCGAACGCGGCGAAGACGTCCGGGGTCGGGACTGCCACGACCGGCGTGACGAGGACGACCCCGGGCGCCCCGTGGAGGCCGTGGAGCGGGGCGACACGCTCGCCACGACCCTCGACGAGGGCCGGGCCGCCCGCCAGGAAGAACGGCACGTCGGAGCCGAGCCGCGCGGCCACGGCTTGCCGGGCGTCCGCGTCGAGCTCGGCGCCCCACGCCTCGAGCGCCGCGTCGACGGTCGCGGCGGCATCCGAGGAGCCACCGGCGAGCCCTGCCGCCACGGGGATCCGCTTCTCCAGGCGCGCAGCCAGGGCGGGCGCTGGCCGCGGTCCGCCCGACCAGCCGCCGCCGACCGCGGCGCGGGCCGCCGCGAGCGCCCGCAGCACGAGGTTGTCGGCCGCCGGGCCGGCGTCGCCGCCCGTCACGTGGAGCGTGTCGCGGTCGCTGCCGGCCGGCGCGAGACTGAGCCGGTCGGCCAGCGCCAGCGGCACGAAGACCGAGTGGAGCGTGTGGTAGCCGTCGTCGCGCCGGCCGATGACGGCAAGTGTCAGGTTGAGCTTGGCGGGCGCAAGCCGGATCACCGGGGAGAGCCGGCGGAGCGGGTCGGTCGTGGCCTCGGTCATGGCGCGGGTCTCGTGGCATCCGGCGTCGCGTCGGGCGCCCGCCGGCCGCGACCGTCCGGCCCGATCGGACCGAGCGCGTCGTGCAGTGCCAGCCACTCCCCCACCGCGAGCGTCTGCGGCCGGCGATCCGGCGCGATGCCCGCGGTCGCCAGGGCGGCCGTCACGCGCTCCGCGTCGAGCGGGAGCTGCCGCGCCAGCACGTTGTGGATCATCTTGCGTCGCTCGCGGAAGGCGGCCTGGACGAGCCGCCAGAGCTCGTCTTCGGCCATCGGATCGAGCCGGTCGTCGGCCGCATACGGTTCGACGACGATCACGGCCGACTCGACGGCGGGCTCCGGTTCGAAGGCCGCGGCGGGCACGCCGAAGGCGATCCGAACCCGGGCGTGGTACTGGACGAAGACCGACAGGTAGCTCATCTTCCCGGGCGGCGCCGCGATCCGCTCCGCCACCTCGCGCTGGACCATCAGGACGAGCCGTGCCGGTCGCGGCGGCGCGCCGAGGAGCGCGTGCAGGATCGGACTCGTGATGTGGTACGGCAGGTTCGCGACGACGTCGTATGGCGGTTCGACGAGCCGGACGAGGTCCTGGTCGAGCGCATCGCCCTCGATCAGCCGCAGCGTCTCGACGTCATCGAACCGCTCGCGGAGGAAGGCCGCCAGCCCGCGATCGAGCTCGACCGCGGTGACCGCCGCGCCCCCCTCGAGGAGCGCGCCGGTCAGCAGACCCAGGCCCGGGCCGATCTCGAGGATCCGCCGGCCGGGCGCGGGGTCGGCCTCCGCGAGGATCGCGTCGAGCACGTCCGGGTCGGCCAGGAAGTTCTGCGACAGGCCGTGGCGGGCGCGCAGGCCGGCGGCCCGGAGGGTGGCCCGAACCCCGTCGGGATCGACCCGCGGGGAGCTTGTCCGGCTCACCGCCGGGCCAGCGGCAGGGACGGGCGTGCGTCGAGTTCGAGCCCGGAGCGCTCGCCGGCCGCGAACCGGCGCGCGCCGGCTGCCCCGATCATGGCCCCGTTATCGGTACACAGGTCGGGTCGCGGCACGATGAGCGGCAGCCCGAGGGCCTCGGCCTCGCCCGCCAGGCGGGCCCGGAGCGCCGCGTTCGCCGCGACACCGCCACCCAGCACGATCGACCGCGCATCGATCGCTTGCGCTGCCCGGATCGTCTTCGTCGCGAGGACGTCGACGACCGCGTCCTGGAACCCCCAGGCGAGTTCGGCCACGACGTCGTCGGGGAGTGGCACGTCAGGCGTGTCGGCGAGTCCCGCGTCGGCGCGTGCCTCGGTGATGATCCGGCGCGCGGCCGTCTTGAGCCCCGAGAAGCTGAGGTCGTACGACGCGCCGAGCCAGGCGCGCGGGAAGACCCGATCGTGGCGGGTCGCCGCGACCGCCGCTCGCCCGATGGCCGGCCCGCCGGGGTAGCCGAGCCCGAGCAGCCGGCCGACCTTGTCGAACGCCTCACCGGCCGCGTCGTCGAGCGTGGTCCCGAGCAGCCGGTAGGACAGGTGGTCGCGCATCTCGGCGAGGAACGTGTGACCGCCCGAGACGACCAGCGCGACCAGCGGGAAGACCGGGTCCGGGCGCTCGCTGACGCCGGGATCGCGCAGCCACGCGGCGTAGACGTGCCCCTCGAGATGGTTGACGCCGACGAGCGGACGTTCGTGGACCCAGGCGAGCGCCTTGGCGAAATTGATCCCGACGAGCAGCGAGCCGGCCAGCCCGGGGCCATAGGTCACCGCCACCGCCTCGACGTCGTCCCACGTCGCCCCGGCATCGGCCCACGCCTCGTCGAGGACCGGCACGATCCAGCGCAGGTGGGCGCGGGCCGCGACCTCGGGGACGATCCCACCGGACGGCGCGTGGAGCGCGACCTGCGACGCGACCACATTGGCGCGGATCCGCCATCCATCCTCGATCAGCGCGATCCCCGTCTCGTCGCACGAGGATTCGATCGCCAGCACGAGCCCGCCGCTCACCGCTCCCCCGTCACGTGTCGTCCGCCACCGGACGGGATGGCGCCGGCGCCGCGTCGACGGCGGCCCGCAATCGCGCGATGCGCTCGCGCATCGACGGGTCTGCCAGCGGGTCGGTCGTCATGATCAGCGCGTCCTCGCCGTTGTCGCTGTAGTAGCGCGGTCGGAGGCCGACCGGGCGGAAGCCGAACTTCTCGTAGAGCCGGCGGGCCGGCAGGTTCGACAGCCGGACCTCGAGGGTCGCCTCGTGCGCCCCCCGCTCGGATGCGAGGTCCAGGAAGGCGAGGAGGAGCCGTTCGCCGATCCGCTGGCGTCGCCACTCGGGGTGGACCGCGAACGTGATGATGTGGCCCTCGTCGACCATCAGCCACATCCCGCCGTAGGCCGCGATCTCGTCGCCGATGCGGGCCACGAGATACTGGGCGAGCCGGTTGGTCTCGAGGTCGTTGCGGTACGCCTCAGGCGGCCACGGCGCATCGAAGCTGGCACGCTCGATGGCGTGGACGGCCGGCAGGTCCTCGACCCGCATCGGTTCGATGCGCAGCCTCATCGGCGGTCGTGCGACCACGACACCTCCCCGGCGTCCGAGCGAACGCCCCGCGGCAGGGTCACGTAGTCCGGCACGAGACGGGCGAGGTCATCCGTCGCGCCGGCGGCCAGCCTCGCTGCGCCGAGCCGAAGCAGGGTGGCCCCGAGGTCCGCCCTGGCGGCCTCCCCTCGCTCGAGCGCCACGTCCGACGCCCGTCCCGGGAGGTCGAGCGCCAGGAGCGGCGCGTCGGACGCGATCCCGGCCTCCGCGTCAGCGGCGACCAGCCGCGCCGGGGTCCCGCGCCGGATCACGAGCCGATCGGACGGGCCGGCCGGCAGCAGCAGGACGGCGTCATCGGGGGCACCGGCAAGCAGCGCCTCCCCGGTCGGGATGCCGATGATCGGGCGGCCGAGCGAATGGGCGATCCCCTTGGCCGTGGCGATCCCGACCCGAAGGCCGGTGAAGGCGCCCGGACCGGTCCCGACGACGATGGCGGCCAGCCTGCCGCGGTCGACCGCGAGCCGGCCAAGAAGTGCGTCGATGGCCGGCAGGAGCGTCTCGCCGTGCCGGTAGCCGGCCGGCCAGTCGGTCCCATCGAGCCGCTCGCCGTCGAGCGTCCCGACCGCCACCACGACCCGGGTCGTGGCGCTGTCGATGGCCAGCAGCAGGTCGGCCGGCGCGGTCATCGGACGTGCCCGAGATAGCGCCGCGGCCCGGCGCCGACGGACCGGATGGTGATGGCGCGCGGGTCGTCGCCGGCACCTTCGATCACCACGTCGAGACGCTCGGCCGGGAGCGCGGGGCCGAGACGATCGGGCCATTCGACGAGAGTGACGCCGGCCGCCTGGCGATCGTCGATCAGGCCGCCGGCCAGGGCGTCGGACGCGTCGGCCAGCCGATACAGATCGATGTGGAAGAGCGGCAGCCGCCCGGCGTACTCGGCCATCAGCACGAAGCTCGGCGAGGTGACGGTCTCGGTCACGCCGAGACCGACGCCGAAGGCCTTTGCGAGATGGGTCTTGCCCGCGCCCAGGTCGCCCCACAGGCAGACGACGTCACCGGGCTCGGCGGCCGCGGCCAGGGCGACGCCGAGCGAGGTCGTGGTCCCGGGATCGGGGCTGACCAGGTGTCGTTCGTCGGCGAGTGCTGCGGTCATCGTCGCCCGAGCGTAGCCGAAGGACGGCCGGGCCGCCGGTCGGCAGAGCGACGCGGTGCTCCCAGCCCCGCCGGGCCTCAGATGTAGCGCTCGAGGTCCCCAAGCGGGATCGCCGCGGTCGTCCCGTCGGGCAGGTGGACGAGGCCGGCCTCGAGATGGACGCCGCCGGGGAAGCGGCGCGGCCCCATGGCCTCGATGAACCGGCCCTCGCGTCCGGCCAGGGCGCCGGACCGGATCCGGACGAGATCGACCGGCGGATCCGGGATGACGAGGTTGGGCATGTCGAAGACGAGCGTTGGGGGATCGGTGACGATCGCCACCTCGCGACCGGCCAGCGCGGCGAGGACCGCCTGCACGGCACCGGCCAGCGGTCGCCGGCTGGCACCGTCGAGGACAAGCACCGCGAACGACGGGAGACGGTGGAGCGCGGCCCGCTGGCGGGCCTCGGAGGCGAGATAGTCGCGCCGCTCCTTGCTCCCCAGGCCGGCCACGACGACGCCGCAGACGCCCATCGCCCGCGCCCGCGTGAGCGTCTCGGCGTCGACCCGTGAGCCGACGACGAGGATGTTGCCGGCCGATCCGACGTCCAGACCACCCGACCGAAGCTCGCCGTCGGTCCCGGTCTGCAGCCGGCCACGGGTCGGCCCGCCGAGAGCGACGATGCCGCGGATCCCGCGGCCGGCGGCGCGGATGGTGATCCCGATGCCGGGCCGGACGTCGCGGACGATGCCGGCGAACGGCGCCTCGACCGCATCGGCGATGTCGCCGGTCGCCACCCGCCATCTGCCGTGGTACTCGAACTCGTACTCGCCGCCCGGACCGCGGTCCTCGCCGCGCCGCGCGGCGCCGGTCCACCGTCCGCCGGGGCTGGCCGCCACGGTCGCGGCGATCTCGTATTCGTCGAGTCGCGGGTCGCGCAGCCGTTCGGCGATCGGGGCGCCGAGAACCACCGAATCCCCGGGCAGGACCACCGGTCGATCGCCCGGCGCGAGCGGGAAGAACACGTCGACGGGGGCCGCGATGAGCCTGCGGGCGGGCACGAGCCGGACGTCGGTGAGGCTCACGCGTGGCGTCCGCTGACGACGGCCGTCTGCCACGATTCGAGCAGTTCGCCGCGAAGGTCGGCGCGCTCCGGGAGCTGCAACGGGACGTCGCGGAGATCGACGACCAGGCCGCCAAGTCCGCCGGTCACGTCGATGGCGAAATGGCGGCCGCGCACCCCGAGCCGGATGGCGTCCCGGAACCGGAACTCCGCGACCGCCGAGCTGCCGGGCGGCAGGTCGATGAGGGCGAGGCCGCCGGGCATCAGGTCGAGCTCGGTCGTGCCCGTCGCCCCGCGCACCACGACCGAGCCGGCGCTCCGACCCGTGCGCAAGCCGGCCGGCGTGACGACGGTGCCGAGCGGCGCCAGGAGGTCGTCGACCAGGTCGGAGACCATCGCCCGGCGCTCGCCGGCATCGGGGATCGACCCGAGCGGACCCAGGATCCGGGCGTGATCGAGAGCGAACTGGCCGGCCCCGGGACGGCGCAGGACATCGACCAGCGCGAGCGCGACGGCCGGCGCCGGCGCCACTGCCCAGGCGCCGCCTGTCGCGACGACCAGGTCGGCGGGTGGGCGTTCGAGCCATTCCGGCGTCCACTCGGCGAGGCGCCCGAGCGCCGCCCGGGCAGCGGCCATCCGAAGGGTGACGCCCTCGCCTGTCGCGTCTGCCCACGGCGCGACGCGGAGCTCCCGCAGTCGGTCGCGCAGCCGGTGCCGGTCGGCTCCCCAGGTCGACCACTGCCCCACCCGATCGACCACCGAGTCATCGGGGTCCTCTGGGGCGAGGGCGGCGGTCGGGACGATCGCCAGGTCGATGAAGGTCGGACCGCCGGCCACGCTCGGGGCGGCTGCGGCCCGTGTCCCGGCGTCGTACCCGATCTCGACGATCTCGATGCGCCGATCGAGGACCTCGGCGAGCGCGGTCGCACCCGACGCCAGCGATCGCCGCGCGTCATCCACGGGCAGCGCGACCTCGATGAGGAGCTCGGCGAGCGGCCCGCCCGGCGCACCGCGCCGGGCGGTGGGTCCGAGCAGGATCTCGCCCGGCCGGTTCGCCGGGTCTCCGAATGCCGCGAGGTGATCGGTCATCCCGCCCGCGAGGACCACGGTGACCTCCGGCCGGCGACCGGCGGCTGCCGCGACCAGCGCGGTCAGCTCGCCGAGGGCGCGTCGTTCGTCGGCGGCGGGCGGGTCGCCGGAGCCGACGAGGATCCCGCTGACGCCGGCGTCGAGCAGGAGCGTCATCATGACCAGCGGATCCATTGTCTCGGCACTCCCCGAGACGGTCCGCCAGCCGCTCCGTGATGCGGTGGCGACGAGTGGCGCGAGCGCCCGTTCGGAGGCGGCGACGACCGCGAGCAGGCGCGGCCGGCGGCTGGTGACCTCGAGCCGGGGGAGGTCCGCGGCACTGTTCCGACGCAGGTCGAGGGCCGCGGCGAGGCCGGGATCGGCGGCGACGACCCGGTCCCCCAGGGCGCTCACCACGGATTCGACATCCGCGCCGGCCGGCATCGACAGCGATCCGATGAGACGCCACCGGGCGCCGACCCGTCCGATCAGTGCGGCGGCGATGGTGGCCGCGCCCGTATCGAGGGTGAGGAAGGCTCGGGGCTCGCTCGTCACCCGTGCATGCTACCCGGACCGGCCCCGGGCCGGGTCGCACCCCGCCCTACGGTCAGGCGTCCCAGGCGATCTCCTCGTCCGTCTCCTCGAGACGAGCGATGAGCAGCTCGATCCCGGTGTCGTCGGCCAGGATCTCGCTGGCCGACGCGAGGTCGCCACCGAACACGCCGCGCAGCACCGGATCGAAGAAGAGCATGGCGTTCGCCCCGAGCGCCCGGTACGGTCGGCTCGCCTCGAGGAAATGGACGGCGGGCGCGGTGAGGCCGCGGAGCTGGATCTCCCGGGCGACCTGTTCGACCAGCTCGTCGCGCTGGTCCTCGGCACCGTCGTACTGGATGTTCACGCCGGACCTCCCCCGATCGGCTCCCGGGTGGCGTGGAGCGCCGCGTTCACGATGGCGTCGACCTCGAATTCGCAGATACCGCCGTTCCTGAGCTCGACGCACGACGAGACGGAGTCAACCTCTCGGCTCGGTGAGCGTTCGCAGACCGACCGGCCCCGCGGCGGCATGGTACACCCGAGGCAGCCGCCGGGACATCGCCGACACCACTTCCCACGAGATGGTGGTGCGCTGCTGCGCCAGCTCCGCGGCGGTGATCCGCTCGCCGCCGGCGGCCCCCAGCAGCACGAACTCGTCCGTCGTGTCGACGGGCCGTCCGGGCACGTCCGTCACGTCGGCCATCACGGCATCCATCGCCACGGTCCCGACCAGCGGGACGCGCCGGCCACGGACGATGGCGCTCGCCCGGTTCGAGAGGCTGCGCGACCAGCCGTCGGCGTAGCCGACAGGGAGCGTGGCGATCCGGCTCGGTCGGGTGGTCCGGAAGCTCGGTCCGTAGCTGATCCCGTGATCGGCCGGCAGGTCGGCGACCCGGACCGGTCGGGCGAGCAGGGCCATCGCCGGCCGGAGTGCGGGCGCCACGCCGGCCCGGCGTGGCGCCCACGAACTCGTCGGGGAGGAGGCCGTAGATCGCCAGCCCGGGGCGGACGCCCTCGTAGGCCAGGACGTGGTCCGCCAGGAGCCCGGCGCTCGCGGCGATGTGGCGCGGCATCAGCCCGATCCCGGCCGCCGCGACCGCCGCGGCCGCGGCCTCGAACCGCCCGACCTGCAGCGCGGTCAGGCTGGGATCCTCGGCGGCCTGGAGATGGGTCCACACGCCCGCCAGCAGCGTCCCGGGTGCAGCGGCTACGAGGCGAGCCGCCGGCACGAGCGCCTCGGGGTCGAACCCGCCGCGCCCGAGCCCGGTCTCGACCTCGAGCTCGATCGTCAGCGGCCGTGCCGGGTCGATGGCCGCGGCCGCCCGGATGGCGTCGCCGAGGCCGGCCTGGTCGCCCGCGGTGACCACGACCCGGAGCCGCGCCGCTTCGGGGAGCCCGGCCGCCGGGATCGGGTAGAGGACGAGGATCGAGCCGCGGATGCCACCCTCGCGCAACTCGATCGCCTCGTCGAATGTCGCGACACAGAAGCCGTCGGCGCCGGCGGCCTCCAGTGCGGTCGCGACCGGGACGGCGCCGTGGCCGTACGCATCGGCCTTGACCACCGGCCGGACGGGCTCACCGGGTCCGGCCAGGCCACGAAGGACCGCCAGGTTCCCGCGCAGCGCGTCGAGGTCGATCTCCAGCCAGGCGGTCCGCGGCAGCGGCGGGAGCCCGGCGGCCGCCAGCCGGGCCTCGATCGGCGCGCGCGCCGCAGCGTCCGTCATCGAGGCCGGGCCCGGCTCAGGATCGGCCGGCCGGCTGATCGGTCGGGCTGGCGCTCGGACCGTCCGACGGACCCGACGCCGCCCGATGCGCAGCGAAGCCGAGGCGCTTGCTGGCGGTCCGGCGCTCGGCCACGGCGGTCAGTCGCTTGCGCGCGACGGCCAGGCCGTCGGGCAGGTCGGACGCGAGGAGACCCGCGTCGCCGAACCGCTCCCGTCCGATGTCCCCCGACAGGCCGTGCAGGTAGACGCCGAGCCGGGCAGCGGCGAACGGTTCGAGGCCCTGAGCGAGGAGCGACCCGATCGTGCCGGACAGCACGTCGCCGGTCCCGCCGGTCGCCAGCGCAGGGTTCTCGAACGGGGCGATGGCGGCGGCGCCGTCGGGAGCGGCGATGATCGTCCGGGCGCCCTTGAGGACGACGACCGAACCCCAGGTCGCCGCCGCGTCGAGCGCGGCCGCGAGGCGCGCGGCGTCGTCGGCAGCGAGGTCTCCGTCGTCGGGCGGACGGTCGCCGCTGCCCGCCCGGAGCCGCGCGAACTCGCCGGCGTGCGGGGTCAGGACGGCAGCCCGCCGGTCGCCCTCCCACCAGTCGTCCATGGTCGCCATCGAGCGCAGCGCCTCGGCGTCGAGGACGAGCGGCGCGCCGTCCGTTTCGGCCGTACGGAGCAGCATCCGGACCAGCTCGGTCGTGGCGAGCCCCGGTCGCAGGCCGGGCCCGACCACGATGGCGTCGTGCTCGTGGTCGAGGATCCGGGCGAGGGCAGGCTCCGGGTCGACCTCCTCGACGTCATCCTCGGGCAGGGCCATCGTGGTCGCCTCGACGACCTTGGCGGCGAACAGCGGCTGGAGCGATTCGGGGACCGCCAGCGTGACGAGACCGACGCCGCTCCGGCCCGCCGCGCGGCAGACGAGGAGGGCGGCCCCGGCGTAGTCGAGCGAGCCCGCGATCACCAGCAGCTTGCCGAACGAGCCTTTGTGGCCGCGCGCAGCTCGCTCCGGGATCAGACCCGCCGCGATGTCGTCGTCGAGCTTGACGGCGCCGGGCGGGAATGGCGCGGTCGCACCGCGGCTGTCGCCGGCCGGGGCCGTCGTCTCGCGTCGCCCGAACCCGACCGGGCCGCGCTCAGGCACGTGACCGGCCCGCGGGTCGGGGCTGCGGCGCATCGGACGCCAGGGCCGCGGCGCCGCCGGCCTCGGCGGTCGCCCGCAGGCGCTCGATCCGGGCGAGGATGCGGCGTTCGCGCTCGTCGAGTCGATCCTCGATGTCGGGCGGGAAGATGTACCGGCCGCCGGCGGCTCGGACCCCGAACGCGATCGCCACCGCGTAGTCCGATTCGTGGGTGATCGACACTGCGATCCGTTCCATCCCGAGCTGCTCGGCGCGGGCCGCGGCACGGCCGTGGAGCCGGACGGCGGGTTGCCCGGTCGGCAATCGCTCGATCTCGATGTCGCGCCAGCCGATCCCCCGCACACCGAGCCCGAGGACCTTGCTGACCGCCTCCTTGGCCGCCCAGCGGCCGGCCATCGTCTCCGGCCGATCGCGCACGTAGCGGCGCTCCGCATCGGTCAGCACGCGGCCCGAGAACCGCGGCCCGAACCGATCGAGGGCGGCGCGGATCCGTTCGACCTTGATGATGTCGATGCCGAGCTCGGTCGTCCCGGCCGGGACGAGACCGGGCGGTGCCACGATCGCTCCGCGCGGGTCGGCGGTCGCCATCGGCTACTCGACCGTGACCGACTTGGCAAGGTTGCGCGGCTGGTCGACGTCCGTGCCCCGGGTCACGGCGATCTGGTAGGCGAACAGCTGCAAGGGGATGATGGCCAGGACCGGGCTGAGCGCCTCATGCGTGTCGGGGACCCAGCACACGTCGTCGGCATAGTCGGCGATCGCCTCGTCGCCCTCGGTCGCGACCGCGATCACCCGCGCGTCGCGGGCCCGGCCCTCCATGACGTTGCTGATGAGCTTGTCGTAGACCGAGGAGCGGGTGGCCACCGCGACGAGCGGACACTCGGCGTCGAGCAGCGAGATGGGACCGTGCTTGAGCTCGCCGGCCGCGTACCCCTCGGCATGGACGTAGCTGACCTCCTTGAGCTTGAGCGCGCCCTCGAGGGCGACCGGGTACGTCGCGCCTCGGCCCACGAACATGAAGCCGCGCGAGTTCACGTACCGACGCGCCAGGTCGGGACTTGCCGTCGCCGCGGTGGCGAGCGCGCGCGCTGCCGCGGCCGGGAGAGCGCGCAGAGCGGTCCCAAGGGCGACCTCATCCGCGTCGGCGAGCGACCCGCGGATCTTGGCGATGGCCGCCGCCAGCATGATCAGCGTCGTCACCTGGGTGACGAATGTCTTCGACGCGGCGACGGCGACCTCCGGGCCCGCCTGGAGGAAGAGGACCGCATCCGCCTCGCGGGTGATCGCGGAGCCGACGGTGTTCGTGACCGCGATGACCGGGCAGCCGCGTTCGCGCGCCAGCCGGGTCGGCGCGATCGTGTCGGCGGTCTCGCCGGACTGCGTCACGGCGATCACGAGGGTCCGCTCGTCGAGCGGGGGCGGGCCGTAGCGGAACTCCGAGCCGATGTTGGCGCGGACCGGGATCCCCGCCCAGCCCTGGAGCGCCGCGGCGCCGACGAGCGCGGCGTAGTAGGCACTGCCGCAGGCGACGAGCTCGACCCGCGTGACGGTCCGCAGGACGGCCTCGAGCCCCGCCAGCTCGTCGATCGCGATCCGGTCGGATCCCGTCGACCCGCCCGGCGATGCACTGGCTGAGCGACTCGGGTTGTTCGTGGATCTCCTTGAGCATGAAGTGCTCGTAGCCGCCCTTCTCGGCGGCCTCGGGCGACCAGTCGATGGTCGTGACGGCTCGCTCGAGTCGCGCGCCATCGAGGCCGGTGACGGTGACGCCCCACGGCCGGACATCGGCAACGTCGCCGTCCCGGAGGAAGACGATCTGGTCGGTGTGCGCCAGGATGGCGGCGACGTCCGAGGCGAGGAAGCTCTCGCCGTCGCCGAGCCCGACGACGAGCGGCACGTCCTTGCGCGCGCCGACCAGGCGGTCACCCTCGCCGCTGTGCATCACCACGAGGGCGAAGGCGCCCTCGAGCCGGCGCAGCGCATGGCGCACGGCGTCGGCAAGGTCGCCGTCATAGGCCTCCTCGACGAGGTGCGCGATCGCCTCGGTATCGGTCTCGGACGTCAGCCGGTGGCCACGCGACTCGAGCCCGGACCGCAGCTCGCGGAAGTTCTCGATGATCCCGTTGTGGATGACCGTGATCTCGCCCGTGCAGTCGCGATGCGGATGGGCATTGAGGTCGTTCGGACGGCCGTGGGTGGCCCAGCGGGTGTGGGCGAGGCCGATCGCGGAATGCGGGGTCCGGTCCGCGATGGCGGTCTGGAGGTTGACCAGCTTGCCCGCCCGCTTCTCGACGAACAGGTCGCCGGCGTCGTCGACCAGCGCGATCCCGGCCGAATCGTAGCCGCGGTACTCGAGCCGCTTGAGCCCCTCGATGAGGATGGGGCCGGCCTCCCGCGGACCCGTGTAGCCGACGATGCCGCACATGCCGTCAGGTCCTCCGTTCGTTCCCGCCGGCTGCGACCGACGGGTCGTGGTGACTCCGATGGATGGGCACCGCGGCTAGTCTAGTCGCTCCCCGGCGAGGGTCGCGAGCGAGTCGGCCAGCTCGGCGACGAGCGCCTCGTCCGGACCCTCGACCATCACCCGCAGGGCGGGTTCGGTGCCGGACGGCCGGACGAGGACGCGGCCGCCGGGACCGAGCCGGGCGATCGCGGCGGCGATCGAGCGCTGGAGGACCCGGTCGCCTTCCCATTGGTCCTTGTGACGGGCCCTCACGGCGCGCTGTTGCTGCGGCAGCATCGGGATCGCCGCCGCGAGCTCGGCCAGGCTCGCCGCGCGCCGCGTCATCACCCGGAGCACCTCGAGCGCGGTGACGATCCCGTCGCCCGAGGTCGTGTGGTCGAGCACGATCACGTGGCCGCTCTTCTCGCCGCCCAGGACGGCGCCGGAGACCTGCATCCCCTCGAGGATGTACTTGTCGCCGACGGGGGTCCGGACGACCTGGCCGCCGGCCGCTTCGACGACCGACTGGAGGCCGCCGTTCGAGAGGACCGACACGACCAGGCCGCCACCCGGCAGCTCGTTCCGGCTGAGGCGGTCGAGGGCGAGGATCCCGAGCACCTGGTCGCCATCGACGATCCGCCCCAGGTGGTCGACCGCGATGAGCCGGTCGGCATCGCCGTCGAGCGCGAACCCGGCATCGGCCCCGGCGGCGAGCACGGCAGCGGCGAGCGACGCCGGCGCGGTCGCCCCGGACGCGACGTTGATGTTGATGCCGTCGGGGGTCGCGTGGATGACCTCGACGGTCGCGCCCGTCGCCTCCAGGATCGACGGGGCGACCACCGAGCCCGAGCCGTTCGCGGCGTCGAGCACGAGATGCAGGGCGCCGGCGTCGATCGAGGTGGCGAGCCCGAGCCGGTGCGCCTGGTAGTCCGCGAGCCGCGAGCCGGCCTCGACCATCCGCCCGAGCTCGGCATTCGCCGCGCCGGGCAGCTCCTCGGTCCGCCAGATGAGCTGCTCGAGCTCGTCCTCGATCGCGTCGTCGAGCTTGAGGCCGTGCGCGTCGAGCACCTTGAGCCCGTTGTCGAGCGCCGGATTGTGCGAGGCGGAGACCATGATCCCGGCATCGAACGGGCCGGCGCCGGTGATGAACGCGAGGGCCGGGGTCGGCACGACGCCGACGACGTGGACGTCCACGCCGAGGCTGGTCGCGCCTGCTGCGATGGCCGCCACGAACATGTCGCCGGAGCGGCGCGTGTCCTGGCCGACGACGATCGACCCGCCGCGTCCGACGAGGCGATAGGCGACCGCGCGACCGAGGGCATACGCGGTCGTCGGTTTGAGATCGACGTTCACGACCCCGCGGATCCCGTCGGTGCCGAACAGGCGAGCCATGCGTGGGTCAGCCTCCCGATGGGGACGGCGAGGCCGGCGGCGAGGGTGGCGGCGCTTGACTGACCGTCACGATGACCGTGGCCGGACTCGCGGCGACGAGCGTGGTCCCCGCCGGCAGGTTGGCCGTGACCGGGACGGGGTGGACGCCGGGCTTGAGGCCGGCGACGTCGAGATCCATGACGAGCGTGGCGCCCGACAGCCGGTCGAGGTCCGCGGTCGAGCCGCCGATCGTGACGAGGACCCGATCGGTCGATAACGCCGTAGGTCAGGTCGCTGCTCGGACCGATGAGCTGCAACCCGGCGCTGAACGTCCGCGTCCCGGTCACCGGGCGGATCTTGATGGTGACGGCGATGGGCTGGTCACGGACCTGCACGACGCCGGTCGGCAGCGCGAGCGCGACCGTCACCGTCTCGTCGTCGGAGACGCCGGTCATCGGGATCGGGTCCGTGTCGACGCTGGTCAGCTGGGCGAGCTGGTCGGCGTCGCCGGCCACCAGCGCGACCTGCGGATCGACGGTGACCGATTCGATCTCGAACCCGGCGGCCGGGTTGCCGGTGATGATCGGATTGACCGGGAGGGTCCGTGTCTGTTGGTCGGAGAAGACCGGGATCTTCACTCTCGCCGTCGGTGGCGTCACCTCGAGCGGTCGGATCGGGTTGCCGAGCTTGTCGACGGGTGTCAGTCGCACGTCCTCGTCGACGTCGATGCCGGTCGGCTGGATGATGACGTCGGCCCGCACCGACTCGACCTGGGAGACGAGCGTCTGGGCACCGGAGACCGTGACCGTCGCCGGGTCGACCGTGGTCGTGCCGAGGGTCAGTCCGTCGGGGACCGGGCCGTGGACGACCAGGACCGGGATCCCTGGCTGCGATTGTCAGCTGGTCGAGCTCGAGCGGGGCGTAGCTGGGGTCGTAGCTGAGGACCCGGATCCGCGGATCGGGCGTGGTGACGTCGATCGGGACGCTGACGATCCCGGTCTTGCCCTCGAGGCCGGCGAGATCGACCGTGGCGATGAAGGTGCTGTTCGCGACCAGCGCGCCGCTCGGAGCGAAGAACCGGATCACGGTGACCGGCGGCGGCCCGGAGAGGACGACCATGTTGGGCGGCTGGTGGACGATGGTGACCGTGACCGGGCCCGGGTACGTCTGCGTGTTCTGCGAGAGCGCGAGACCGCCGTACATCAGGGTGGCGAGCCCGACCGCCGCGAGCTTGAGGGGCCAGTTGTTGAAGATCCGGCCGAGGATCCGCCTCACCGCGGCGCTCGGGCGGCCGCCGGCGCGACGACGTCGGTTTCGTTCGAGGCGGACGCAGGCGGCTTCGGCTCCGGGCTGACCGGCCGCCCGATCCACCGTGGCCGGGCCGGCCACGCTCGCCGGCGCGCTAGACGTCGGCGGCACGTCCGGGATGGCGGGCGGAACCGTGATTGCGGGCGCGGCCGAGGTGGCCGCGGCGGCCGCGGTGGCCGTCGCGGTCGACACCGTCGCCTGCGGCGCGCGGACGCCAGGCGGACGACCCACGAAGCGGCCGAGTTCGCGCAGGCGCGGCGAGCGGCCGTCCAGCCCGGGGCGCTGGCTGGCCGACCGCCAGCCGAACGCGCCACGACGGCCACCGGCCGGGTCGAGCAGGCCCTGGATCGCCCGGGCCAGCCCGGCCTCCGTCAGGTTGCGGACGATCCGGGCGCGCTCGACGAGGCTGATCTGGCCGTTCTCTTCGGAGACGACGACCACGACGGCGTCGGTCTGCTCGGTGATGCCGAGAGCGGCCCTGTGGCGCGTCCCGAATCGCTCCGTGTGGATCGAGGTCTCGGCCAGCGGCAGGAGGACGCCCGCCGCCACGATCCGCTCCTCCCGGATGATCACCGCGCCGTCGTGGAGCGGCGACTTCGGGGTGAAGATCGTGCGCAGCAGGTCGACCGAGACGTCACCGTGGATCATCACGCCGGTCTCGACGACATCCTCGAGGCCGGTCTCGCGCTCGAGCACGATGAGTGCACCCTGGCCGTCGGCGGACATCCCGGCCGCGGCCCGGGCGACTTCCGTCGAGACGTGGACGACGGCGCGCGACTCGGCCGGCGACAGGAGCCAGCCGAACGACCCGACCCGGCCGATCCGCTCGAGCGCGCGGCGTAGCTCGGGCTGGAAGATGACGACGAGGGCGAACAGGCCGACGACGGCACCGGCCTGCAGGATCCGGGTCAGGAGCTGCAGGTCGAACGCGATCGCGAGCCCGTAGACCAGCACGAGAACGCTGACACCGATGACGAGGCGGACCGCGCGCGTCCCCCGGATGAGCTTGAACAGCCAGTAGATCAGAAGCGCCGTGATCCCGATGTCGACGATCGTGTTCGGCTTGACCTGATCGAGGATCGATCCGATAAGCTCCATGGCCTCCGAGTGTAGCATCGCGTCCGGCGCGATCCGGACGGAGGGCTCGGGCCCGTCAGGCGCAGACCGCCGCCAGCCGTGGATCGTCGGGGAAGCGCGCCGCCGCCAGGTAGCACAGCCGCGCACGTGTCGCGCCATCCCCGGTCAGCTGCGCCAGGCGCCCGAGCAGGACCAGCTTGTCTGCGGCGGGCCCCCGCCAGCCGCGGTCGAGGTAGAGCTCGGCCAGCAGGAGATGGATGTCCGGATCCGAGGGCATGATCGCGAGCGCCTGGTAGCAGGCGTCCATCGCCGCGTGGAACTGGCCGACCGCTCGATGCCCGGCCGCCGCCACGAGCGCGCGACGGCGGGCCTCGTCGAGGTCGCCGGCCTCGAGCGCCTCCTCCACGGCGAGCGTGAGCAGGGCCGGGTCCGGCGCGGCCGGGACGGCGGGCAGCGCGGCGGTCTCGTCGCTCGCGTCGGCGGTCGATGGCTTCCTGGCGGCCCGCGGCGCCAGGCCGGGGCCGGTCTCGAGGACCCCGAGTGCGCGCTCGAGCGCCTCCGCGGCCGAGGCATCGCCGGTCGCCTCGCGGAGCCGGGCGACAAGGCTCTCGACCTGTCGCCGGCGCCCGCGCGACTCGGCCAGCTCGAGGGAGCGGCGGGCGACGTCGCAGGCGTCCGCCAGGCGCCCTTCATGCTCGAGATGCTCGGCCAGCCGGTCGAGCATCTCGGCGGCCTCGGCTCGACGGCCGATCGCGGCCAGGACGTCCGCGCGGCCGCGCATCGCGCCTTCGTCGGCGGGCGCCCGCTCGAGCGCGGCGGCATAGGCGACCAGCGCCTCGTCGGACTTGCCGAGCCGGTTCAGGACGCCACCCAGCCCGACGTACGGCAGCGCCCGGTCGGGGGCGACCCGGGCGGCCTCGTGGTAGGCGGCCGCGGCCGCATCCAGCCGGCCGCGCAGCGCCGCGACGTGGCCGCGTCGCAGCGCGTCCTTGTATTGCTCGTAGAGGACCTCGCTCATGCCGACTCCGTCGCGCCGAGGACTTCGACCAGCAGCGCCTTCTGGACGTGCAGCCGGTTCTCCGATTGTTCCCAGATGAGACTACGCGGTCCGTCCATCACCGCAGAGGTGATCTCCTCACCGCGATGCGCCGGGAGGCAGTGCATGGCAACCGCGTCGGGGCCTGCGGCGTCGAGGAGCGCGTCGTCGACCCGGAAGCCGGCGAACGCGTCCCGGCGTGCCTCGGTCTCGGCCTCCTGTCCCATCGACGTCCAGGCGTCGGTGTAGACGACCGCCGCACCGCGGACCGCCTCGACCGGGTCGTGCCCGAATCGCAGCCGGCCTCCGGATGCGGCGGCGAGCTCCTGCGCCCTGGCCACGATCCGCTCGTTCGGCGCGTAGCCGGGCGGATGCGCGAGACGAACCTCCATCCCGAGCGCGGCCCCGAGCAGCGCCAGCGAGTGGTAGACGTTGTTGCCGTCCCCGACGAACGCGACCACGAGCCCGTCGAGCCGGCCGAACCGCTCGCGCATGGTGAAGACGTCGGCCAGCGCCTGGCATGGATGCTCGCGCAGCGTCAGCCCGTTGATGACCGGGATCGACGCCTGGTTCGCCAGCTCGACGGCCACCTCGTGCGGGCCGGTCCGGACGACGATCCCGTCCACGAAGCGCTCGAGGTTGCGAGCCACGTCGCGGACGCTCTCCCGCGCCCCGAGGACCACGTCGTGGGTGAGATAGATGGCGTGGCCGCCCAGCTGCGCCATCCCGGCCTCGAACGTCACCCGCGTCCGCAGGCTCGGCTTCTGGAAGAGCATCGCCAGCGTCCGCCCGACCATCGGCGGCGCCACGTGCCGCCGTGTCGCCCGAAACTCCGCCTTGAGCGCCACCGCGGTCTCGAACAACCGCCCGACCTCATCAGCCGACAGATCCGCAACGCTCAACAGATCCCGCCCCACGAGACGCCCCGGGCGTGGTCATGAGTCCCCGACGTCGTGGTCATGCCTCGCGCGGAGCTGGGGCGTCCGGGCGAAGGCGCCGGGCGAGGGAGGGAGCGAGCGCACCCCAAGGTGCGTGAGCGACCGAGCGACCCCGGCAACGCACGCATGGACGTTCCAGCCCGGCGCCGTCGACTAGCGCTTCGTGTACTGGGGAGCCTTGCGCGCTCGCTTCAGGCCGTACTTCTTCCGTTCCTTCATCCGTGGGTCACGCGTCAAGAGTCCGGCCTGGCGGAGCGGGATGCGATGTCCTTCGGGATCGAGCTCGAGCAGGGCCCGGGCGATCCCGTGGCGGATGGCTCCGGCCTGGCCGGTCACGCCGCCGCCCTCGACCTTGATCATGACGTTGAAGCGGCCCTCGGTGCCGGTCACACGGAAGGGCATCCGGACCTCGGCCTCGTTGACGGCATTCCCGAAGTGCTCCTCGAGGGTTCGCCCGTTGACGACGATCTCGCCTTCACCCGGCAGCAGCCGGACGCGGGCGATGGCCGTCTTGCGACGACCGGTACCGGAGTAGAACGCGGGGATGGTCATGGTCATGGGCTCCTGGTCAGGCGAGCGGCTCAGGCCGCTGGGCCTGATGCGGATGATCGGACCCGGGGTAGACCTTCAGCTTCCGCAGCTGCTGGGTCCCGAGCCGATTGTGCGGCAGCATCCCCTTGACCGCGCGCCGGATGACCTCTTCGGGCCGCCGCGCGAGCAGATGGCCGAGGGTCTCCTGCTTGAAGCCCTGGGGGTAGCCGCTGTGTCGGCTGTAGAGCTTGCTCTCGAGCTTGTCGCTCGTCACCGCGATGCGCGCGGCGTTGAGGACGATCACGTGGTCGCCCGAGTCGAGGCTGGGCTGGTAGGTCGGCTTGTGCTTGCCCTCGAGGACGTGCGCGATGCGCGAGGCGAGGCGGCCGAGCGTCTCGTCCGTCGCGTCGACGACGTACCAGCGTCGCTCGATGTCGCCCTCTCGGACCGAAATGGTCTTCGCGTTCATCGTTCCTCGTGTTCTCCGTTCGTTTCGCCCGACGCCCGTCCGAGGGCGACGCGCCTGAGGCACAGCCCCTTGGCCGGGACTGCCGCCCCGTCGAGGGCCGGTCCGGGACCGGCGAGTGCCGCCCGGACCGCTGTCTCATCCATCTTGCCGAGGCCGACCTCCAGGAGGACGGCCACCATCCGGCGGACCATCCCGCGCAGGAAGGCGTCGGCACGGACGTCGATCGTCACGAGCCGGCCCTCCCGCCTGACCCGGACCGCCATGACGGTCCGGACCGACGTTCGGCCCGCCGCCCCGAAGGCCCGGAAGTCGTGCCGGCCGATGAAGGCCGACCCGGCCCGCTCCATCGCGGCGGTGTCGAGTGGGTCCCGCAGCCCGAGCGCCGTTCGCTCGTGCAGCGGGCTGCGCGGCCCGTTCCAGACGGTGTAGCGGTACTCCCGGTACCGCGCCGCATAGCGGGGATCGAAGTCGTCCGGCGCCCGTCGTACATCGCGCACCGTGACGTCCCGCGGGAGGAGCGCATCGAGCGCCCGACCCAGGTCCGTCACCGTGAGCCGCCCGGCGTAGGTGAATGCGATCACCTGCCCACTGGCATGCACGCCGGCATCCGTCCGACCCGCCCCGTCGATCCGCTGCTCGACCCCGTCACCGAGGCGAGCCAGCGCGTCTTCGAGGATCCCCTGGACCGTCCGGCGTCCAGGATTGACCTGGAAGCCATCGAAGTCCGTTCCGTCGTATTCGACCCGCGCGCGATAGCGAACGGGGACGCCCTCTCGAGCGCCTGCTTCAGACAAGCTCGATTTGAACGATCTCGGCCGCGTCGCCGCGGCGCTGTCCGAGGTGGACGATCCGGGTGAACCCGGACGTGCGATCGGCGTACTTCGGGGCGATCTCGTCGAACAGCTTCGCCACCACGAGAGGCTCGTTCGGGAACTGGGCCACGACCGTCC
This sequence comes from uncultured Chloroflexia bacterium, assembly GCA_963742075.1. Classification (GTDB taxonomy): domain Bacteria; phylum Chloroflexota; class Limnocylindria; order Limnocylindrales; family CSP1-4; genus SPCO01. The sequence continues at coordinate 278,316 of CAVUKR010000006.1, forward strand.
GGCGCGCCGACAGGTCGCCGCGCTTCGCCAGCGTGATCATCTTCTCGACCCGGCCGCTGATCTCCTTGGCCTTCGCCTCGGTCGTCTTGACCCGTTCGTAGCGGATGACCGAGACGGTCAGGTTCTTGAACAGGCTGAGTCGAGGGCCCTGCTTACGGCTGAGCTTGCGGCCACCGACCCGATGCGATGACATCGGTCAGCCCTCTGACTCGTCGTCGAAGGTCTCTTCCGCGTCGGGGTCCTCGATGCCGTCGCCCTCCGTCTCGGGGATGATGAAGCCGCGCATGCGCAGCCGCTCCTTCATCTCGTCGAGGGACTTCTTGCCGAAGTTGCGCATCCGCAGGAGGTCGTCGTCCTTGAGCTGGAGCAGCTGACCGACCTTGACGATGTTGTTGCGCTTGAGCGAGTTGTAGGCCCGCATCGGGAGGTCGAGCTCCTCGATCGGCATGTCGAGCATGTTCGCCGGGAGCGCGGCCGCACCGGTGGCTGCGGCGACCGGGACCGCCGCCATCCCGACCGTCACGAACGGGCGGAACTGGTTGACGAGGATCTCGGCGGAGCGGCTCAGGGCCTCCTCCGGGCCGATCGTCCCGTCGGTCTCGATCTCGATCGTGAGCTTGTCGTAGTTGGTCATCTGGCCGACGCGCATGCTCTCGACCCAGTAGTTGATCTTGCGGACCGGGGTGAAGATGGCGTCGACCGCGATGACGCCGATCGGGAGGGCCTCGGCGCGCTCGGCGCCCAGGTAGCCGACGCCGCGCTCGACCGTCAGGTCCATCTCGATGGTGACGTCGTCGGTGTCGAGCGTCATCAGCACGAGCTCGGGATTGACGATCTCGACGTCGGCCGACTCGGCGATGTCGGCCGCGGTGACCGCGCCGGCGCCGCTCTTGATCAGCCGGAGCTGGACCGGGTGGGCGGCATAGCTCTTGAGGCGCAGCTTCTTGACGTTCAGGACGATCTGGGTGACGTCCTCCTTGACGCCGGGGATGGTCGAGAACTCCTGGTAGATGTCGCGGATCTGGATGCTCGTGACCGCCGCCCCTTCGAGCGACGACAGGAGGACGCGGCGGAGGGCGTTGCCGAGCGTGACGCCGTAGCCGGCCTGGAGCGGTCCCGCCTCGTACTTGGCGTACGTGCCGGCTTCCTCGACAGGCTCGATCTGCGGGCTCTCGAGTTCGATCATGGGTGCGGGTTACCTCGAGTAGTACTCGACCACGAGCTGCTCGTTGAGATCGAGCGGCATCTGGTCGCGGGATGGGGGCGCAACGACGGCCCCGGTCAGGCTCGCGGCGTCGATCGTCAGCCACTCCGGCGCCTGGTGCGAACGGAGGGTTTCCTTGGCGATCTTGAACGGCTCCCGGGCGCGATGCGACTCGCGCACCTCGATCCGGTCGCCGGGCTTGAGCTGGTACGAGGAGATGTTGGTCGGCCGGCCGTTGACGGCGAAGTGGCCGTGCGCGACGAAGTGGCGGGCCTGCGCACGGGATGCCGCGATGCCCATCCGATAGACGACGTTGTCGAGGCGGAGCTCGAGCGAGCGGAGCAGGTTCTCGCCGGTCACCCCGGGCCGGTTCTCGGCATCCACGAAGTAGTTGCGGAACTGGCGCTCGAGGACGCCGTATGTCCGGCGGACCTTCTGCTTCTCGCGCAGCTGGAGGCCGTACTCGCCGACCTTGCGACGTCGGACGCCGTGCTGGCCCGGCGGCGTCGGTCGACGCTCGAACGAGCACTTCTTGGAATAGCAGCGGCTGCCCTTCAGGAAGAGCTTCGCGCCTTCCCGGCGGCAGAGGCGGCAGACGGATCCGGTATAGCGGGCCATGGGTCCTCGGGCTCTAGACTCGGCGCCGCTTGGGCGGGCGGCAGCCGTTGTGCGGGATGGGTGTGACGTCGGTGATGGCGCTGACCTCGAGGCCGGCAGCCTGGAGCGAACGGATCGCCTGCTCGCGGCCGGCGCCCGGACCCTTCACGTAGACCTCGACCTGGCGCATGCCGTGCTCCATCGCCCGCTTCGCCGCGCCGTCGGCCGAGAGGGCGGCCGCGTATGGCGTGCTCTTGCGCGAGCCCTTGAAGCCGGCGACGCCGGCCGAGCCCCAGCTGATGACCGCGCCGTTGAGGTCGGTGATCGTGATGATCGTGTTGTTGAACGTGGCCTGGATGTGGACGTGCCCCTGCGGGACGTTCTTCTTCTCACGCCGACGTGTCTTGACCGCTCGCTTGCGTTCCGCCATGCCTGGTCAGTCCCTCGTCACTTCTTGCGCCTGACGCCGACCGTCTTCTTCGGTCCGCGACGCTGGCGAGCGTTGGTCTTGGTCCGCTGGCCGCGCACCGGCAGGTTCCGCCGATGGCGAAGGCCGCGATACGAGCCGATCTCGATGAGGCGCTTGATGTTGAGCGCGACCTCGCGTCGCAGGTCCCCCTCGACCTTGTAGCGTCGGTCGATCAGCTCGCGCAGCCGGTTGACCTGCTCTTCGGTCAGGTCGCGGACCCGCGTGTCGGGGTTGATGTTCGTCTGGGCAAGGATCTTCTGGCTGGTGGGCAGCCCGATCCCGAAGACGTAGGTCAGGGCGACCTCGACGCGCTTCTCGCGGGGGATATCGACGCCGGCGATACGTGCCATCGGTTACCCCTGCCGCTGCTTGTGCTTCGGGTTCGTGCAGATGACCATCACGGTGCCATGGCGACGGATGACCTTGCAGTTGTCGCATCGCGCCTTGACGGAAGCTCTGACTTTCAACGGATCCTCGGTGCTCTCTGTGCTGTGGTCGGCTACTTGAGTCGGTACGTGATCCGGCCGCGAGTCAGGTCGTAGGGCGACAGCTCGACTCGGACGCGGTCACCGGGCAGGATCCGGATGAAGTTCATCCGCAGCTTGCCGCTGATGTGGGCGAGCACCCGGTGGCCGTTCTCCAGCTCGACCGCGAACATGGTGTTCGGGAGCGGCTCGATGACCGTTCCCTCGACTTCGATCGCATCGCGCTTGGCCACAGGTGTTCGTGCTTCCCTTTCTCACGCGCAGTGCCGGCCCGACCGGGCCGACACACGAACGCGTAGCGTACCAAACATGGCCGATCCGAGCAACCGTCCGGCCTTCATGAGAGGGTCAGGATCTCCGGACCATGGTCGGTCACGGCGATCGAATGCTCGAAATGGGCCGCCATCGAGCCGTCGGCGGTGACGACCGTCCAGTCGTCCGGCCCGATCCGGGTGTCGTGGCCGCCCAGGGTGAACATCGGCTCGATGGCGATGCACAGGCCGGCCTCGAGCTTGCGGCCGGGCCGGCCGGTCCGGTAGTTCGGGATCTGGGGCTCCTCGTGCATCGCGGTCCCGATCCCGTGACCGACGAACTGGCGGATGACGCCGAGCCCGGCACGGGCCGCCACGGCCTCGACGGCGGCCGAGATGTCCTCGATGTGGTTGCCCGGGACGGCGGCGGCGATCCCCGCCATCATCGCCTCGCGGGTCAGGTCGATGAGCTCGGCGACCTCGGCCGGCGGTTCGCCGACATAGAAGGTCCGTGCGCCGTCGCCGTGCCAGCCGTCGACGATGGCGCCCGCGTCGACCGACACGATCTGGCCGGCACGGATCGTCCGATCGCCCGGGATGCCGTGGACGATCTCGTCATCGATGGAGATGCAGACGCTGGCCGGGAACGGCCGGCGCGGGTTGATCCCCGGGTAGCCCTTGAACGACGGGATCGCGCCCGACGCGCGGATGTGCGCCTCGGCGATGGCGTCGAGATGGGCGGTCGAGACGCCGGGGCGCAGCTCGGCCTCGATCCGGTCGAGGACCTCGGCCACGACACGTCCGGCGCGACGCATCCGCTCGATCTCGGCGCGCGACTTGCGGGTCACCATCGTCAGACGGCTCCGGCGCCGCTGAGCGCGTCGATCAACGCGTCGGTGACGGCCTCGATCCCCTGCCGCCCATCGACCGAGGTCAGGATGCCGCGCGACCGGTAGTGCTCGACGACGTCGAGGAGCGGCGGGACCTGCTGCGCCATCCGGGCCCGGACCGTCGACTCCTCGTCGTCGGCCCGCTGGACGAGCGCGGAGCCGTCGAGGTCGCAGACGCCCTCGGTCGCCGGCGGGTTCGAGACGAGGTTGTAGACATGGCCGTTCGCGGTGCAGATGCGCCGGTTGGCCATGCGCCTGACCAGGTCCTCGAGCGGGACGTCGATGTAGGCGGCGCGATCGACGCGACGCCCGGCTCGGGCCAGGGCGTCGTCGAGCGCCTCGGCCTGGATCGGTGTGCGCGGGAAGCCGTCGAGGACCGCCCCGGCGACCGCGTCCGGTGCGGCGAGCCGGTCGAGGAAGACCCGGACGATCGTGTCGTCCGGCACGAGCTGGCCGCGACTCATGTACCGGTCCGCCGCACGACCGAGCGGCGTGCCCGCGGCGACCGCCGTCCTGAGCAGCTCCCCGGACGCCAGGACCGGGATGACGAGACGACCCGCCAGCGCCGGCGCCTGGGTGCCCTTCCCAGCGCCTGGAGCGCCGAGAAGGACGATGACGGTCATCGCCTCCGGCTGTCGCCGCGCATGGCGAGCCGAGCCGAAGGCGCCGCCGAGCACGTGAGCGAGCGCACCCCGAGGTGCGTGAGCGCGCGCACGGAGGCGGCAACGCGCGGATCGGCCGTCAGGCGCGGCGACATCAGCGGATGAAGCCTTCGTAGTTGCGCATCATCAGCTGGGCCTCGATCTGCTTCATCGTCTCGACCACGACCGACACGACGATCAGCAGGCTGGTGCCGCCGAGACCGAGCGTCGCCAGGTCCGGGACCGCCAGGGCGATGACCGAAGGCGAGACCGCGACGATGGCCAGGAAGAGAGCGCCCGCGAACGTGATCCGGGTGACCACCCGCGAGAGGTATTCCTGGGTCGGCCGTCCCGGCCGGATGCCCGGGATGAAGCCGCCGTTCTTGCGCAGCTGTTCTGCCGTCTCGTCCGGTTTGAACGTGAACGCGGTGTAGAAGTAGGTGAAGCCCATCGTCAGCAGGAAGTACATCAGGATGTAGAACGGCGACGTGCTGCTGAACAGCGTGATGATGATCGTCGAGATCTGCTTCACGATCGGGATGTTCGAGGTCGAGAAGTATGTCGCCAGCTGGTGCGGGAAGAGCAGGATGCTGACCGCGAAGATGATCGGGATGACGCCTGCCTGGTTGACCCGCAGCGGCAGGAATGTCTGGCCGCCCGAGTACATCCGACGGCCACGGACGCGGCTGGCGTACTGGATCGGGATCCGGCGCTGGCCCTCCTGGATGTAGATGATCACGCCGACCGCGGCGACGGCCACGGCCGCGAAGCCGATCGCCAGGGTGATGTTCGGGTTGAGGCGGAAGGCGTTGAGGGCGCCCGGGGCACGGCTGACGATGCCGGCAAAGATGATGAAGCTGATGCCGTTCCCGATGCCCCGCTCGGTGATGAGCTCGCCGATCCACATCAGGACGACGGCTCCGGCGGTCAGGGTGGCGATCTGGGTCAGGGTCGTGAAGCTCGACAGGTCGAACGTGCCGGTCAGCACGTTCTGGGAGGCGAGCAGGGCAAGCACGCCGTAGCCCTGCAGCATCGCCAGCGGGACCGTCAGGTAGCGGGTGTACTGGTTGATCTTGTTGCGCCCGAACTCACCCTCGCGGCTGAGCGCCTGGAGCGACGGCACGACGCCCGTCATCAGCTGCATGATGATCGAGGCGTTGATGTACGGGTTCATCCCCAGCGCCACGACCGAGAAGTGCGACAGGCCGCCACCCGAGAAGAGGTCGAGCAGGCCGACCAGGGCGTTGCCCTGGACGAAGTTCGCGAGCTGCGCCTTGTCGACACCCGGGATCGGCACCGACGCCAGCAGGCGGAAGACGATCAGCAGCCCGAGGACGTACAGGATGCGGCGCCGGATGTCCGGCGCCCGGAAGGCGTTGAGAAGCGAGTCGAACACGGGTCAGGCGTCGTCGCCGGACGGCGTCTCGGCCTCGGGTGCCGCGGCCGGCTCGCCGGCGTCGGCGTCGTCGTCGACGGCCGGCGCAGTCGCAGCCGGGGCCTTGGTCGCCGGGGGTTTGGTCCCGCTGCCTTGGTCGTCGCTGCCTTGGCGGTCGGGGCCTTGGCGGCCTGCGTCTTGGGCGCCTGCGTCTTGCCGGTCGGGGCCTTCACGGCCTTCTGGGCTTCACGTCAGGCGCGGCTTCGGCGGGCGGCGGGCGGCTTTGGCGACCGCCGGGGCCGGCGGCTCGGCGCCCGGGCCCGCGGCCTCGGCCGCCTCGGGCTCGCGGGTGACACCGAGCGCCGCCATCGGCGCGGACGGCACCTCGAGGACGTTGACGCTGCCGCCGGCTGCCTCGATCTTCGCCCGTGCAGACGCGGTGAAGGCATCGGCGACGACGAAGAGCGGCACCGACAGCTCGCCGGCACCGAGGATCTTCATCGGCTTGTTGAGGGTCCGGACGAGCCCGACCGCGCGAAGGATGTCCTGGTTGATGGTGACCGGGGCCGCCTTGGCCGGCTTCTTGCCGGCCGCCTCGAGCTCGAACGCCCCACGCTCGGCGAGCGCACCGATGGCGCCGACGTTGACGACCTCGTACTCGATCTTGAAGCGGTTCTTGAAGCCGCGCAGCTTCGGGATCCGCATGTGGAGCGGCGTCTGACCGCCCTCGAACCAGGGCGGGATGGAGCCGCCGGCACGGGCCTTCTGGCCCTTCGTGCCGCGGCCGGCGGTCTTGCCCTTGCCGGCGGCGATCCCGCGGCCGACGCGGGTGCGCGGCTGGCGGGAACCGTCGGCGGGGCGGAGGTCGTGGAGTTTCATGCCTTCTCCCCGGTGTCGGATGCCGCGCCGTCCGCGATCTCCTCGACCGTGACGAGGAACTGCACCTGGCGGACCATGCCGCGGGTCGCCGGGTTGTCGGTCACGACGCTCGTGCTGCCGATCCCGTGCAGGCCCAGGGCCCGCACCGTCGCCCGGTTGCGCGCGATGTGGCTGATCGTGCTCTTGACCTGGGTCACCTTGAGCTTAGCGGCCACCGGTCACCTCCGCCGAGACCGGCGCCGGCTGCCCGGCGATCCGGCTGACGAGCTTGACGCCACGGCGGGCGCCCAGCTCCTCGGCCGAGTGCAGGCTGCGCAGCCCCTCGATCGTCGCCCGGGTCACGTTGACCGGGTTGGTGGAGCCGTGGATCTTCGACAGGATGTCTCGCACCCCGGCCGCCTCGAGGACGGCCCGGACGGAGCCGCCGGCGATGACGCCGGTGCCCTGTGAGGCCGGCTTGAGCAGCACGCTGCTGGCGCCGTAGACGACCTGCACCTGGTGCGGGATCGTCGTCCCGACCATCGGGATCTTGATGAGGTTCTTCTTGGCGTCCTCGACGCCCTTGCGGATGGATTCCGGGACCTCGCCGGCCTTGCCGATGCCGACCCCGACGTGGCCCGCGCCGTCACCGACGACGACGACCGCGCTGAAGCTGAACCGCCGGCCGCCCTTGACGACCTTGGCGACTCGGTTGATCTGGACGACGCGCTCCTCGAGCGCGAGCTTGTTGGGGTCGATTCGTGCCACGGGGGCTCCTTCCGATCAGAACTCGAGGCCGGCTTCGCGGGCGGCATCGGCGAGCGACTTGATCCGCCCGTGGTACCGGAACCCGGCTCGATCGAAGACCACGCGCTCGACGCCTGCGGCTTTGGCCCGCTCGGCGATCAGCTTCCCGACGATGGCCGCCTCGGCCGACTTGGTCTCCTTGGAGCCCTTGAGCTCCTTCTCGACGGTCGATGCCGCGGCGAGCGTCTTCCCGGACGCGTCGTCGATGACCTGCGCGTAGATGTGGTTGAGGCTGCGGAAGACCGCGAGGCGTGGCCGCGCGTCGGTCCCCGCCAGGTGAAGGCGGATCCGTTCGTGGCGCTTGCGTCGGGCGGCGCCGCGGGTGGCGACCTGCGTCATCGTGTTGGTTCCTCGTCGGTCACGTTGTTACTTCTTCCCGCCGATCTTGCCGGCCTTGCCGGCCTTGCGGCGGATGTACTCGCCGGCGTAGCGCACGCCCTTGCCCTTGTACGGCTCCGGCTTGCGCGTCGCCCGGACCTTGGCGGCGATCTCGCCGACCAGCTCCTTGTCGATGCCGACCACCGCGAGGCGGGTCGGGTTCTCGACCTCGAAGCTGATGCCCTCGGGCGGGTCGATCTCGATGGGGTGGCTGTAGCCCAGGTTGAGCGTCAGCTTCCTGCCGTTGAGCGTCGCCCGATAGCCGACGCCGGTGATCTCGAGGCCCTTCCGATAGCCGTCGGTCACGCCGACGACCATGTTGTTGACCAGGGTCCGGGTCAGGCCGTGGAGCTGCTTGTGGGTCTTCTGCTCGGTCGGGCGGGTGACGACGAGCGTCCCGTCCTCGCGACTGACCGTGATGTCGGGGTGGAGCGCCCGGCTGAGGGTGCCCCGTGGCCCGGTGACGGTGACGTGGCGACCGTCGATCGTCACGTCGACGCCCGACGGGACGGTGATGGGGAGGCGTCCGATGCGCGACATGTCGTCCGGCCTACCAGACGAACGCGAGGACTTCGCCGCCCAGCTGCGCCTGACGCGCCTGCTGGCCGGTCATGATCCCCTGGCTCGTGCTGACGATGACGATGCCGAGGCCGCCGAGCACCCGCGGGATGTCCGTCTTGCGCGCGTAGACGCGCAGGCCGGGCTTGCTGATCCGTTTGAGGCCGGAGACCACGGGGACCTTCCCGTCGACGTACTTGAGGGTGATGCGCAGGTTGGCCGTCGGGCCGTCCTGCTCCTCGCTGACATCGGCGATGAAGCCCTCGTCCTTGAGGATGCGGGCGATCTCGCGCTTGGTCCGCGACGCGGGGACGACCACTTCGGTGTGTCGTGCCCGGGACGCATTCCGGACGCGCGTGAGCATGTCCGCGATCGGGTCGGAGATGTTCATCGGTTCCCTACCAGCTCGACTTGGTGACGCCCGGCAGCTCGCCCAGGAGCGCGCGCTCCCGGAAGCAGATGCGGCAGAGCGCGAACCGTCGGATGAAGGCACGCGGACGGCCGCACACGGTGCAGCGGTGGTAGCCGCGGACCTTGAACTTCGGCGTCCGCTTTGCCTTTGCGATCATCGATTTCTTGGCCATGTGTCTCCCTCCCCGCGCCTACGAGGCGAAGGGCATGCCGAGGAGTTCAAGAAGCTTCCTGGACTCCTCGTCGGTCTTCGCCGTCGTCACGATGCTGATCTCCAGCCCGCGGAGACGGTCCACCTTGTCGTAATCGATCTCCGGGAACGCGAGTTGCTCCCGGAGGCCCAGTGAGTAGTTGCCTCGGCCGTCGAACGACCTGCCGGGGACGCCGCGGAAGTCGCGGAACCGGGGCAGGGCGAGCATCGTGAGGCGGTCCATGAAGTCCCACATCCGGTCGCCGCGGAGCGTGACCTTGGCGCCGATCGAGTTGCCCGTCCGCACGCGGAACTGGGCGATCGAGCGCTTGGCCTTGGTCACGATCGGCTTCTGGCCGGTGATGAGCGTCATGTCGCCGAGGGCCGCGTCGAGCGCCTTCGCGTTCGACAGCGCCTCGCCGAGCCCGATGTTGACGACGATCTTCGACAGCCGCGGCACCTGCATCGGGTTCGCGTATTCGAACTGCTTCTGGAGCGCGGGGACCACCTCGGCCCGGTAGCGCTCGTGGAGTCGGTTGGTCACGCCTTCCCCTCCATCTGTTCGCCGCAGTGACGGCAGACGCGCACCCGGCGGCCGGTGTCGAGCGACGCGTGCGCGACCCGGGTCGGCTTGCCGCAGCTCGAGCAGACGAGCATCACCCGGCTGATCGGCAGTGGCTGCG
>CAVUKR010000007.1:0-96340 GCA_963742075.1 uncultured Chloroflexia bacterium
GCCCGCGACCCCCCGACGATGGGGGTGGTACCGCCTGCTCCGGCCTACTTGGCGTACTCGACGGCCCGGGTCTCGCGGATGACCGTGACCTTGATCTGCCCCGGGTAGGTCAGCTGTTCCTCGATCTTCTTGACGATGTCGCGGGCGAGCCGGCTGGCGGTCAGGTCGTCGATCTCCTCGGGCCGGACGAGGATCCGGACCTCGCGGCCGGCCTGGACGGCGAACGATCGCTCGACCCCGGTGAAGCTCTCGGCGATCGCCTGCAGGTCCTCGAGGCGCTTGACGTAGGTGTCCATCGATTCGCCACGTGCCCCCGGGCGCGAGGCGCTGATGGCGTCGGCGATCTGGACGATCGGGGCCTCCAGGCAGGTGTACTCGACCTCCTGGTGATGGGCGGCGATCGCGTTGATGACCTTCGGCGAGAGGTTGTGACGCTGGGCGATCGACGCGCCGATCGCGGCATGCGGGCCCTCCACCTCGTGATCGACCGCCTTGCCGATGTCGTGGAGGAGGCCGCCCATCTTGGCGACCTGGACGTCCGCCCCGATCTCGGCCGCGATGACCGCGGCGAGGTGGCTGGTCTCGACCACGTGGTTGAGCACGTTCTGGCCGTAGCTCGTCCGGAACTTGAGCCGGCCGAGGGTCTTGATGATGTCGGCCGGGAGGCCCGGGACGCCCGCGTCGTAGGCGGCCTGCTCGCCGGCCTGGCGCATGATCACGTCGACCTCTGCGCGCGCCTTGGCGACGACTTCCTCGATGCGGCCGGGGTGGATGCGGCCGTCGGCGATCAGCTTGGTGATGGCCATCCGGGCGATCTCGCGGCGGACCGGGTCGAAGCCCGACAGGATGACCGTCTCGGGCGTGTCGTCGATGATCAGGTCGATCCCCGTCGCCTGCTCGAGCGCCCGGATGTTGCGTCCCTCGCGGCCGATGATCCGGCCCTTCATCTCGTCGGACGGCAGGTGGACGATCGAGACGGTGTGCTCGGCGGTATGGTCCGCGGCCACGCGCTGGATGGCGGTGATGACGATGTCGCGGGCCTTGTCCTGGGCGTCCTCGCGGGCGCTCCGCTCGATGGCGCGGGCGATCTTGACCGCGTCGTGCTCGGCCTCCTCGCGGACGGCCTCGATCAGGATCCGCTTCGCGTCCTCGGCCGACATGCCGGCGACCCGCTCGAGCGCGACGACCTGCTCGCCGTGGGCGCGCGCGAGGTCCTCGCGGGTCTTGTCGAGCTCACGCTCGCGGTCGAGCAGCTTCCGGTCGCGTTGTTCGAGCATGTCGGTGCGCTGATCGAGCTGCTCGTCGCGCTGGAGGAGCCGGCTCTCGAGAGCGGCCAGCTCGCCGCGTCGCGCGCGAGCCTCCTCCTCCGCTTCGCGCTGCATCCGCAGCTTCTCGTCCTTCGCCTCGAGGATGAGCTCCTTCTGACGGGCCCGGGCCTCCGCCTCGATGCGGCGGGCTTCGGAGGTCGCCGCCTTCATCGTCTGGGATGCCCAGAGACTCCGGACGAAGACGCCAACGACGGCTCCGCCGACGGCCGCCACCACGGCTACCGCCAGGATGATCACGGGATCCATATTCTGTTCCTCCCATCCGGCCGATTGCGGGCCGGACGTGCGTGATGCGGTGGGTGGCTCGGTCGCTCGATGGGCTGGGCGGGTCGCTGCGTGCGAGGGGTGACCGATTCCTGGGTCGCGATCGTGCCACGGCTGTGATCCGTGCCGCCGAGACGGCACGTGGTTCGTCTGCTGCGTAGCCTACGGCGGGCATCCCCGAGGGTCAACCGAGGTGGGGCCGCGGAGCAACGCGCCGTCAGCTCTCAGGCGTGGCTGCGCTCCTCGAAGCGGCGGCGATCCGCGGTCTCGAGCTGGAACGTCGAGTGCTCGATGTCGAAGTCGTCCGAGAGGCACTCGCAGAGCGCGTCAAGGGTCGCGGCCGGATCGGCGCCGTCGGCGAGGATCACGTGCGCCGAGACGACGTTGAGCCCCGACGTGATCGTCCAGGCGTGGAGGTCGTGGCAGCCGATGACGCCCGGTGCCTCGAGGATGTGCCGGCGGACATGGGCCATATCCACGTCCTTCGGGGTCGCCTCGAGCAGGACGTCAGTGGCGTCGCGCAGCAGCGCGAAGGTCCGCGGGAGGATCAGCAGGGCGATCGCCACCGATGCGACCACGTCGGCCGCGAGCCAGCCGGTCAGCGAGATGACCACGGCCGCGACGATCACCGCGCCGGATCCCGCCAGGTCGCCCATCACCTCGAGATAGGCCCCGCGCATGTTGAGGCTCGTCCGCTGCGCATCCCGCAGGAGGAAGAGCGACACCGCGTTGACCGCCAGGCCGAGGAGGGCGACCCCGAGCATCAGCCCTGAGGCGACCTCCGGCGGGGCCGACACGCGCTGCCAGGCCTCGACGAGGATGAACCCGGCCACCCCGAAGAGCAGGACGGCGTTCGCGACCGCGGCGAAGATCTCGAGCCGCAGATAGCCGTACGTGCGCTCGGTCGTCGGGCGACGACCCGCGAACCAGATCGCCAGCAGCGACAGCCCGACACCCGAGACGTCGGTGAGCACGTGGCCCGCATCGGCAAGAAGGGCCAGGCTGTTCGAGGCGATCGCGCCGACGACCTCGACGAGGAGGACGAACAGGCTCAGGCCGAAGACCGCCGCGAGCCGGTCGCGATTGGCGGCCGCGGCGGAGGCATGCGCGTGTGGCATCACGCGGGCTCGGGGGTCGATGGTTCCCGCACGGCCGAAGTGTCGCACGGGCCGACGCGGCCGACCGCTTCGCCGAAACGCGGGCGATCGCACGCGACACGGAGCCCGAGGCCGCCCTCACTCCTCGGCGGCTGCGTCCCAGTCGGACCCGGCCGCCGTCGTCGACCAGCGCTGCCACGGTGCGGCAGACCTCGGGGTCGAACCCGTTACGGGCGAGCAATGCATAGGCGCGCTGGCGGCGCTGGCGTGGATCGACGACCCGGGCGAGCGACCGGGCGTTCCTCGCGATCAGGCGTTCCGCGGCCGCGTGATCGGCCGAGACGGTGACGCCCTCCTCGTCGCCCGGCATCCCTGCGGCCGCCTCGCGACGCTCCCCGAGCACGAGATCGACCGTGCTCCGGTCGACGCCCTTCTGGGCGAGCTCCTGACGGATCGCGCGCTCACCACGCGGCCGCGCCCGATCGCGCGACTCGATCCAGGCACGCGCGAACGCCTCGTCGTCGAGCATCCCGAGCTCGAGCATCCGCTCGATGGCTCCATCGACGAGCCCCGGCCGATAGCCGGCACCCGTCAGTCGCCGTCGCACCTCGGCCACCGACCGAGCGCGGGGCTCGAGGAACCGGGCCGCCGCCTCGAGGACGATCGTCGGGTCGTCGACGGCCGCCCGACGCTCGCGCCGTTCGGCGAACGACGCGCGCCGGCCATGGCCGCCGGGCGGGCCGCCCTCAACGATCACTACGCCTCGGCGATGCCCTCGACCGGGATCGGTACGTCATTGATCTTGGCCCGGATCAGCCGGTCGATCTCCTGCGCCACCGCCGGATTGGCCTTCAGGAAGTCCTTGGACGCCTCGCGACCCTGGCCGAGGCGGGTCTCGCCGAAGGTGAACCAGGCGCCGGTCTTGGTCACGGTGTCCATCGCCACGCCGACGTCGAGCAGGCCGCCCTCCTTCGAGACGCCTTCGCCGTACATGATGTCGAACTCGGCCACGCGAAACGGTGCGGCGACCTTGTTCTTGACGACCTTGACCCGGACCCGGTTGCCGACCGATTCGGTGCCGACCTTGATCGTCTCGATGCGACGGATGTCGAGGCGGACCGAGGCGTAGAACTTCATCGCCCGGCCACCCGGCGTCGTCTCCGGGTTGCCGAACATCACCCCGATCTTCTCCCGCAGCTGGTTGGTGAAGATGAGCGCGGTGTTCGAGCGCGACACGGCCCCGGTCAGCTTGCGCAGGGCCTGGCTCATCAGCCGGGCCTGGACGCCCATGAAGCTGTCGCCCATCTCGCCCTCGATCTCGGCCCGTGGCACGAGGGCGGCGACCGAGTCGACCACGACGCAGTCGATCCCGCCCGAGCGGATCAGCGTCTCGGTGATCTCGAGCGCCTGCTCGCCGGTGTCGGGCTGGCTGACGAGGAGCTCGTCGACGTTGACGCCGCAGGCTCGGGCGTAGCCCGGATCGAGCGCGTGCTCGACGTCGATGAAAGCCACCACCCCGCCGCGGGCCTGTGCCTCGGCCAGGACGTGCTGGCAGACCGTGGTCTTGCCCGACGACTCGGGCCCGAAGATCTCGGTGATCCGACCGCGCGGGATGCCGCCGACGCCGAGTGCCAGGTCGAGCGCGATCGAGCCTGTCGGGATCGTGTCGAGGACGAGCTTCTCGCGCGACCCCAGCTTCATGATCGCGCCGCGCCCGAACTGCTTCTCGATCGAGGCCAGCGCGGCATCGACCGCCTTGCTTCGCTCGGCGGTATTCCGTTCGGCGGCTCGCTCTTCCGTCATCGCCATCTGTCCGTCACGCTCCTCATCCGATCCATCGGACCGCTCGCCGGAGCGGACGATCGGCTCCGCCCGTCGATCAGCCTTGTTCCGTGTCGTCCTCGACGACCGTCCGTTCCTTGCGCGGCTTGCGGATCACCTCGACGTTCTGCGGGGGCTCCGACAAGGGCGACAGACTCGGTTGCGCGCTCTTCGCCTTCGGCTTCTTCTTGGCCTCTTTGTGGGGCCGATCTCGAGAGCCCATCGCCTCGCCTCCGCGTCGTCAAGCAGACTACCGATCGATCCTTCACGCCGACTTCCCGGCGACTTCACCGCCACTTATCCGGCCCGCGCGAAGGCGCAGCTCGGACATCGAAGCGGGGAACGTTCCGGCCCGGATCGCGGCTCGGATCCTGGCCATGAAGTCTAGGGTGAAGGTCAGGTTGTGACAAGTCGCGAGACGGTATCCGAGCAGCTCTTTCGCCCGGAACAGATGGGCCAGGTAGGCCCGCGAGAACCGGCGACAGGCGAGGCACGGGCAGTCGTCCTGGATCGGCGCCGGATCATCGAGATAGCGCTGGTTGCGCAGGTTGAGGCGACCGCCGGGGACCCACACCTGGCCGTTCCGGCCGACCCGCGCCGGCAGCACCGAATCGAACAGGTCGACCCCGCGGTGCACGGCCTCGAGCAGGTCCGCCGGCGAGCCGAGGCCCATCAGGTAGCGTGGCCGCGGATCGCCATCGAGGAGCGGGATCGCGACGTCGAGGGTCGCGTCTCGCTGTGCCGGTGTTTCGTCGCCGGCCAGGCCGCCGAGGCAGATGCCGTCGAACGGGAGACCCGCCACGAAGCGCGTGGAGGCGGCCCGCAGGTCCGGCTCGAGGCCACCCTGGACGATCCCGAAGATCGCCTGGTCCGGGCGGGTGTGCGCGGCGAGCGAGCGCTCGGCCCAGCGATGGGTCCGCTCGGTCGCGTCGGCGACGACCGCGCGCGGCGAGCTCGGGAAGACGGGCTGGTCGAAGGCGACCGCGATGTCCGCGCCGAGCGCCTCCTGGACCTCGATCGAGACCTCCGGCGTGAACCGGTGGAGCGAGCCGTCGAGGTGGCTGCGGAACGTCACGCCGTCCTCGTCGACGACCCGCAGGTCGCCGAGCGAGACGACCTGGAACCCTCCCGAGTCGGTCAGGATCGGGCCGTCCCAGCCCATGAACGCGTGCAGGCCGCCGAGCCGCGCGATCCGCTCGTGGCCGGGTCGCAGGTAGAGGTGGTACGTGTTCGACAGGATGATCGAGGCACCGACCTCCTGGAGGTCGTCCGGGGTGAGCGCCTTGACCGTCGCATTGGTCCCGACCGGCATGAACTGCGGCGTCTCGACGACGCCGTGGGTCAGCGTCAATCGCCCGGTCCGGGCCCGGGTCGAGCCATCGAGCGGCGGCGCGGTGGTGACCTCGTACGTGGCGGCGCCGCTCACGCTTCGGCGGTCTCAGGCGGCTCGTCGGCGGCCGGCAGGTCCCACAGCCCGGGCATCCCGGGTTCCGTGCGCCGCGGCGGCGGGATCTCGTAGCCGAGTCCCGACAGGTGGGCCCGGGCGAGATCGGTCGCGATGCGTCCCTGCGGCGTCCGGTCGAGGAACCCGAGTCGCAGCAGGAATGGCTCGTAGACGTCCTCGATGGTCTCGACCTCCTCGGAAAGGACGGCGGCGAGCGCCGCCACCCCGACCGGACCGGAGGCGAACTTCTGGACGATCGCCGCCAGCAGCTTGCGATCGGTCGAGTCGAGTCCCTCGTCGTCGATCTCCATCGCCCGCATCGCCGCGGTCGCCGTCTCCTCGTCGACGTGCCCGTTGCCGTGGACCTGGGCGTGGTCGCGTGTCCGCTTGAGCAAGCGGTTGACGATCCGCGGCGTCCCGCGCCCGCGTCGGGCGATGGCGCGGATGGCGGCGTCGTCGATGCCGACCCCGAGGATCACGGCCGACCGCTCGACGATCGCGGCCAGCTCCTCGTCGGTGTAGAAGTCGAGCCGGTAGGTCGCCCCGAACCGGTCGCGCAACGGGCTGCTGATACGGCCCGCGCGGGTCGTCGCACCGACCACGGTGAATGGCTTGAGGCTGAGCCGCAGCGAGCGTGCCGACGGCCCCTTGCCGATCATCACGTCGAGCGCGTAGTCCTCCATCGCCGGATACAGGATCTCCTCGACCGCGCGGTTGAGGCGGTGGATCTCGTCGATGAACAGGACATCGCGCTCCTCGAGCGAGGTCAGGATCGCGGCCAGGTCGCCGGCGCGCTCGATGGCCGGCCCCGAGGCGTACTTGACGTTGACCCCGAGCTCGCGCGCGATGATCGTCGCCAGGGTCGTCTTGCCGAGGCCCGGCGGGCCGTACAGCAGGACGTGGTCGGCCGCCTCCCCCCTCCCCCGCGCCGCGGTCAGCAGCACGGACAGGTTGGCCTTGACCTCGCGCTGGCCGATGTACTCATCGAGCGTGCGCGGTCGCAGGGTGCCCTCGATCACGAGGTCGCCGTCGTCCTCGAGGTCCGCCGAGAGGATGCGCGATAGGTCGTCGGCCATCGGGTGCGAGTCTAGCATGGCGGCGCCCATATCGCACGGATGTTCGATGTGTGGGCGGGCCGGCGAAGGAAGTCCCACCCACCGACTAGGGGTTCGGGACTAGGATGCTCGCATGCGCCTCTCCCGCCGCTCCGAATACGGCCTGCGCGCCCTGGTCGACCTCGTCCGCCACGAGGGCGAGGGCCCGATCCCGCTGACCACCCTCGCCGAGCGGAACGGGCTGCCGGCCAAGTTCCTCGAGCAGATCATGGCCACCCTCAAGCACGCGGGGATCGTCCGGACGACGCTCGGCGCGCACGGCGGCTATGCGATCGCGGCCGATCCATCGGCGGTCTCGCTCGGGCGGGTCATCCGCCTGCTCGATGGCGCGCTCGCGCCACTCGCCTGCGTCTCGTTGCGCTACTACGAACCGTGCTCCTGCGCAGACGAGGCGACATGTCCGTTGCGCGACACCATGATCGACGTCCGCGACGCGATGCTCGAGATCCTCGACACGCAGACGCTCGCCGATCTCGCCGCGCGGCCGGGCCGTGCCTCGATCGACCCGCGCGGCCGGCACGCGGACGCCCTGGCCGGCCGGCGGCCGTAGACCCGGCTGACAGCGAGCACGGGCGTAAAGGTCCGGTCGGTCACGCCCGCCCTGAAATGAAGGGTCGGATGGCGACAGTATCAGGAGGACGGTCGATGCCTGCGGCCGCGCCCTCCCCCACCCTGTCATCAACGACCTCGCCCCTGGGGTCGAGACATATGGGGAGCACCGCCGTGCACATGCATCCAGACTCTTACCTGTGGCTCATCGAGCAGGACCGCGAGCGGGCGATGACCCAGCGTGCGCTCGAGCGCGCCGCCCGTGAAGGCGGCGAGCAACAGCCGGGTCTCGCCCGGGGCGGGATCAGCGGCTTCGTCCGCACCGTCCGCCAGACCGCCGCGGCGACCATCAACTTCCGAGCGGCGGGTCCCGGCGGCGCCGCCCGGATGAGCGGCCCATCCGGCGCCTGACCCTGGACCGGCGTCGTCCCTCTATTGGGGATGGAGGGACGACGACCGGGCCCTATCATGCCGCCATGGCTCGGCGGCTCTCCAGCCCCGTCTTCGTCGGTCGCACGAACGAGCTGCACACGCTCGTCGCCGCGGCCGACGCCGCCACGTCCGGGCAGCCCGCCCTCGTGCTCGTCGGTGGCGAAGCCGGCGTCGGCAAGAGCCGCCTCGTCGCCGAGGCGGCGACCCGCGTGCGCGATCGCGGCTGGCTCGTCCTCGAGGGCGGGACCGTCGCGCTCGGCGACGACGGTCTCCCGTTCGGCCCGATCGTCGAGGCCCTCCGCGCCCTCGTCCGCGATGTCGATGCCGACCGGATCGCGGCCGCGGCGGGACCCAGCCTCCCGGAGCTCGCCCGGCTCGTCCCGGAGCTGTCCACGGTCGCGGGCGACAGGACGACGCCGACGGGCCAGGTGGAATGGCTCCAGACCCGCGTCTTCGAGGGGATCCTGCGGCTCCTCGGCCGGCTCGGTGAGACCGCCCCGCTCCTGCTCATCGTCGAGGACCTCCACTGGGCGGATCGCTCGACGCGCGACCTCCTCGCATTCCTTGCCCGCAACGCGCGCGACGAGCGGCTGCTCATCGTCGGGACCTTCCGCATCGACGAGCTGCACCGCCGCCATCCCCTGACGGCCTGGCTCGCCGAGGCCGAGCGCCAGCCCCGGGTCGAGCGGATCGACCTCGCCCGGTTCGAGCGCGACGAGCTCGTCGAGCTGCTGGCCGCCATCACCGGCGCGCCACCGACCCCGGCGCTCGTCGACTCGATCGCCCGACGGTCGGACGGCAACGCGTTCTTTGCCGAGGAGCTGGTCGCCGCCGTCGACGAGACCGGGCAGCGGCGCGAGCGCCTCCCCGAGACGTTGCGCGGCGTCCTGCTCGTCCATCTCTCCGCGGCGTCGGAGCGCGCGCGCCGGCTGGTCGAGATCGCCGCCGTCGCCGGGCGCCAGGTCGAGCACGAGGTGCTGGCCGAGGTGTGCGGGTTGTCCGACGCCGAGATGGGGGTGGCGCTCCACGAGGCCGTCGATGCGCAGCTCCTCGTCATCGGCGCCGACGACGCGGTCGCCGGGTACCGGTTCCGGCACGCCCTCGTCCAGGAGGCGGCGTACGACGAGCTGCTGCCCTCCGAGCGACGCGTCCTCCACGGGGCATATGCGCGGGCGATCGAGGCGCGTCCGGCGGGCGGAGGCGCGGCCGCCGCCAGCCGGCTCGTGGAGCTGGCCCACCACTGGACGGCGGCCCACGACCCCGCCCGCGCGCTCGCGGCCGCCATCGACGCGGGCGAGGCGTCGCGGACCGTCTATGCCTACGCGGACGCCGGCCGCCAGTACGAGCGCGCGATCGAGCTCTGGGACATCGTGCCGGCCGACGATCGCCCGGTCGACCGCGACTTGGCCGACCTGTACGACGCCGCGAGCGCGGCCGCGACCCTCGTCGGCGACGCGGCGCGGGCGGTGACCCTTGCTCGCCGCGCGATCGAGCTCGTCGACGCCGCGCCGGGCGCGGAGACCGACCCCGAACGGCGCGCGTGGGCGCGGGAGCGGTGCGGCCGCGCGGCCTGGCTGGCCGGCGACACGGCGACCTCGATCAGGCTTCTCGAGGAGGCCGTCGACCTGCTCGTCGGCATGCCGCCCTCGACACGACAGGCGCGCGTGCTGGCGGGTCTCGCCCAGAATCTCATGCTGGCCGGGCGCTCCAGCGAGTCGGTCCCGTTCGCGGAGGGCGCCATCGAGAGCGCCAGGACGATCGGCGATCCGGGGATCGAGTCGCTCGCGATGAACGTCCTCGGCGTCGACCAGGCGACCCTCGGCAACATCGCCGGCGGCATCGACCTCCTCCGTCGCTCGCTGGCGATCTCGCTCCCGGTCGACGATCCGACCGAGGTCCCGCGTGCCTACGCGAACCTCGGCAGCGTCCTCGAGATGGGTGGCTTCGTCGAGGAGGCGGTCGAGGTCACGCTCGCCGGCGCGGCGAGCGCCCGACGGTACAGCACGGAGCTCAGCTTCCGGACGTTCCTCGAGGTCAACGCGGCCGGGATGCTCATCGAGCTCGGGCGGTACCCGGAGGCAGCCAGCCTGCTCGAACGCAATGCCGATCGCGTGCTCCCCGGCGTGACCACGATCCACCTCAATGTCACCCGGGCACACCTGCGCGTCCGGACGGGCGACCTGGCTGCCGCGCGGGAGAGCCTCGAGATCGCCCGGTCCGAGGCGAGCGGCCTCGCCGACGCCCAGTTCGTCATCGACATCCATGCCTTCGGGACCGAGATCGCCCTCTGGAGCGGCGATCCGGCGGCGGCCCTCGAGATCGCCCGCGAGGGTTTCGACCGCCTGGTCGACATGGACGACGCGATGATCCTCGGCCAGCTGACGATCCCGGCAGTCCGGGCTGCCGCGGACCTCGCGGTGCGGGCGCGGGCGGCGCGGGACCCGGGAGCCGAGGAGGCGGCGATCGCCGCAGCGCGCGAGGTGATCGACCGCTATCGCGACTCGACCACCCGCCTGACCCTGCAGGACGACCTGGCGGCAAGCGAGATCGGCTGGCGGATGTCGCTCTGCGCGGCCGAGCTCGCTCGCGCGAACGGCACCGACGACCGCACGAGCTGGGACGCGATCCGGCCGGCCCTCGCCGCGCGGCCCGCCCCGTTCCTCGAGGCGTACGTCCTGTGGCGGGCGGCCGAGGCTGTGGCCGGCCCGGGCGAGACAGCGGCTGCGGCCGAACCACTCCGCGCTGCGCACGCGATCGCCACCGCCATCGGCGCACGCTTGCTCGTCGTGGCCATCGAGGGCCTCGGTCGGCGGTTGCGCGTCGATCTCGCGCCGCCGGCTCCGATCACCGTTCCGGACACGACCGAGCCGCCGCCGGTCGCCGCCGACTCGCCGTCCGACCCGTTCGGCCTCACCGCGCGGGAGCGGGAGGTCCTCGCCCTGGTCGCCGAGGGCTACACGAACCGCCGCATCGCGGACGACCTGTTCATCAGCGAGAGCACGGCCGGGGTCCACGTCTCGCACATCCTGGCCAAGCTCGGGGTGGACACCCGCACCGAGGCGGCGGCGGTCGCGGTCCGCCTCGGGCTCGATCGGGCGCCGGCGGGTTGACCCCGCACGGCCGTCGCGTCAGTCGCGCAGCAGGCTCCGGAGCGCCGCCTTGACCCGCTCCTCGAGGCTCGAGTCCACACCGACGTCGGCGAGCGCGATCCGCGACGCCTCGCGCGCCTCGGCCAGCGAGTAGCCGAGGGCCTGGAGCGCGGCGACGATCTCGCCCTCGCTCGCGGCGCTCCCCGGCACGGACGCCCCCGACACCGATACGCCGGCCGCGGCGACCTTCTCCTTGAGCTCGAAGATGATCCGCTCGGCCAGCTTCTTGCCGATCCCCGGGATCGCGACGAGGACGGCCTGGTCCTGGGCCATGATCGCGAGCTGGAGGTCGGGCGTCGGGCGGCTGCCGACGATCGCCAGTGCGACCTTGGGGCCGACGCCGTTGACGGTCAGCAGCAGGTTGAAGAAGCCGAGCTCCTCGGCGGTCCGGAAGCCATACAGGGCCTGCTGGTCCTCGCGGACGAGGTGGTAGGTGTGGAGCTTGAGGACCTTGCCGGGCTGCGCAGATGCGAGCACCGCCGGCGCTGCGAAGACGCGATAGCCGAGCCCGCCGACCTCGATGACAAGGGAGTCCGCGGCGACGGCGCCGACGACCCCCTCGACCGAGGCGATCACGTGGTCACGTGCCTACGAGGCGCTGCGCTTGGCGTCGCGCTCGATGGCGAGGGCTTCGCGGACCGCACGCTCGTAGCCGGTCTCGCCGCGGGTGATCGGAGCGACCGCGGCCCGATCCCGGACGGCGGCCGTGGCGGTGGCCGCGCCGCGGTCCGTGTTGGCGACCCAGGTCGCGATGGCGAGCGCGTCCGCGGCGTCGTCGGGTCGTGGCCGCTCGGCCATCCCGAGCACCAGCTGGACCATCCGCTGGACCTGTTCCTTGTCGGCCGCCCCGTAGCCAGTGATCGCGCTCTTGACCTCGTTCGGGGTCGCCTCGCGGACCGGCGTCCCGTGCTGCGCCGCGGCCAGCAGGACGACCCCGCGTGCCTGGCCGACACCCAGCGCGGTCTGCACGTTGCGCGAGAAGAACAACCGCTCGACGCCCATCAGGTCGGGCCGATGGAGCTCGAGCAGGTCGTCGACCAGGGCATGGATCGCGAGCAGCCGTTCGGGCATCGGCAGGTCGGGGCTCGTCACCAGGCAGCCGTGGTCCACCTCGCGCAGGCGTCCGCCCGTCCGTTCGACGATCCCGTAGCCCAGTGCGGCCGTCCCCGGGTCGATCCCGAGGACCTTCATCCAGCGACCTCGGCGTAGACGTCTTCGGGGATGTCGAAGTTGGCGGTCACCCGCGACACGTCGTCGAGATCCTCGAGCAGCTCGACCAGGCGCAGCGCCTGGCGTGCCTTCGACGAGTCGAGCTCGACGGTCTGCCTGGCGACCATCGTCGACTCGGCCGACTCGACGGCGATCCCGGCTGCCTCGAGCGCGTGGCGGACGGCCTCGAGCTCACCCGGGGAGGTGTAGATGTCGATCGTCTCGTCGCCGTCGGTGTCGACGTCCTCGGCACCGGCATCGATCGCGGTCAGGGCGACCTCGTCGGCATCGACCCCGGCACGCGGGACGGCGATCAGCCCGCGCGGTTCGAACTGCCAGGCGACGGCGCCCGACCCGGCCAGCTGGCCGCCGCTCTTGGTGAACATCGAGCGGACCTCGGCCGCGGTGCGGTTGCGATTGTCGGTCTGGGCCTCGACGAGGACCGCGACGCCGCCCGGGCCGTAGCCCTCGTAGACGATCTCCTCGTACTGCTCGGCCTCGCCGCCGCCGGTCGCCTTGTCGATCGTCCGCTTGATGTTGTCCGCCGGCATGTTGACCGAGCGCGCCTTCTCGATCGCCAGGCGCAACCGGTAGTTCGCGTCGGGGTCACCGCCACCCTGGCGCGCGGCCACGCTGATCTCCCGGGCGACCTTGGTGAAGAGTGCCCCGCGCTTGGCGTCGGTGATGCCCTTGGCGCGCTTGATCGTGGACCATTTGGAGTGACCTGACATCGCGGGCCGGAGTATAGCGGACTATGATGGCCGGACCCCGCGCTCCCGCCGGACGTCCCTCTCCCTGCCCCGCTGAAGAAGGACCGACGAACCGATGACGATGAAGAGCGTCGACCTCCCCCACCTTCGGAGCGTCGTCCTGGCCGGCCACGCTGGCGCCGGCAAGACGACGCTCGCGGAACAGTTGCTGTACAGGGCCGGGGCGATCCCCCGGCTCGGTCGTGTCGACGACGGGACGGCCCACCTCGACTTCGAGCCAGAGGAGCAGAAGCGCCGCGAGTCGCTCAGCCTCGCGGTCGGCACGTTCGAATCCGACGGGACGCGGATCTCGCTCGTCGACACGCCGGGCTATCCCGACTTCTTCGCCGACGTCGTCGAGGGCTTCGCTGCGACCGACGGCGCGATCTTCGTGCTGGACGCGTCGGACCGGATCGAGGCCGGGCTCGAGCACGCCGTCGGGCTCGCCCGCGCCACCGGGACGGCCGCCTGCTTCTTCATCAACAAGAGCGAGCGCGAGAACGGCGACCCGACGGCCGCCCTCGACGCGCTGCGCGCGAGCTTCGGCGACAAGGTGGCGCCGCTCCAGATCGCCATCGGCGCCGCCGAATCATTCGAGGGCTATGTCGATCTCGTGCATCGCAAGGCCTGGAGCTGGAACGGCTCGATCGAGGTCGAGGTGCCGATCCCGGCGGGTCTCGAGGCCGAGGTGGCCCGTCGTCGCGACCAGCTGCTCGAGGCCGCCGCCGAGGCCGACGACGACGTCCTGACCAAGTACCTCGAGGGCGAGGAGATCTCCGACCCGGAGCTCGAGGCGTGCCTGCGCAAGGGCGTCAAGGAGTCGATCCTGGCGCCGGTCCTGGTCGGCAGCGCGGTCAAGGGGATCGGCCTGCGCGGCCTGCTCGACGCGATCGTGCGCTACCTCCCCTCCCCGGCAGACGAGCCCCCGACCGGCGCCGCCGACAGGTCGGGCGCGACGGTCGAGGTCGCCGCCGACGAGAACGGCCCGCTGCTCGTCCGCGTCTTCAAGACCACCGCCGACCCGTTCGTCGGCCGGCTCACCTACCTCCGCGTACTGTCGGGGACGCTCCGCTCGCAGGCGCACGTCTGGAACAGCACCCGCGACGAGGACGAGCGGATCGGCCAGCTGCTGCTGCTGCACGGCAAGGAACAGGAGCCGATCGGCGAGCTGAAGGCCGGCGAGATCGGCGCGATCGCCAAGCTGGCCGTGACCGAGACCGGCGACACTCTGTCCGCGCGTGAGAAGCCACTCGTGCTCCCGCCGCTCGCCTTCCCCGAGCCGTCGCTGATGGTCGCCATCGAGCCGCAGTCGAAGGGCGACCTCGACAAGATGGGCCCCGCCCTCGCGCGGATGCTCGAGGAGGAGCCGACCGTCCGGCTCGAGCGCAGCGCGACGGGCGAGCAGGTCCTGCGGACCATGGGCGAGGCGCACAACGCGGTGATCATCGAGCGGCTCAAGCGCAAGTTCGGGGCCGCGATCGTGACCCACACACCAAAGGTGCCGTACAAGGAGACGATCCGCGGCAGGACCCAGGCCCATGGCCGCTACAAGAAGCAGACCGGCGGTCACGGGATGTTCGGGGACGTCTGGATCGAGCTCGAGCCGAACCCCGACGGCGGCGTCGAGTTCGCCGAGCGGGTCGTCGGCGGCTCGGTCCCGAAGGGATTCTTCCCCGGCGTCGAGAAGGGCATCCGCGAGGCCGCCGCCGAGGGCGTCCTGGCCGGCTATCCGCTGTCGGACTTCCGGGCGACCCTCTACGACGGGTCGTTCCACACGGTCGACTCGAACGAGCTGTCGTTCAAGATCGCGGCCTCGATGGCGCTCAAGGACGGCGTCCACCAGGCCAAGCCCGCGCTGCTCGAGCCGATCATGGCGGTCGAGATCCGCATCCCCGAGGCCTACATGGGCGAGGTCAACCGAGACCTCAACGGGCGTCGCGGCCGGGTCCTCGGGATGGATACCGACGGGGACATGCAGATCATCAGCGCACATGTGCCGCAGGCTGAGCTGTTCAACTACGCCACCGAGCTGCGCTCACTCGCCCAGGGACGCGGCTCGTTCACCTCGACGCTCGACCACTACGAGGACGTCCCGACGCACATCGCCGAGAAGGTCATCGAGTCGCACCGCAAGGGGCTCGAAGCGACCGGGGGGCACGGCGCGGGCCACTGAACGCGTGGTCGAACCCGACATTCGGCATCAGCGATCGGCGCCGAACGCCTCGATCGCCTGGCGCAGGTCGATGCGGCCCTCGTAGAGGGCGCGCCCCACGATGGCCCCGGCGCATCCGGTGTCCCGGATGGCCCGGAGGTGATCGAGTGCCGCGATCCCGCCCGAAGCGATGATCGTGCCGCGATCGAGGGCCACGAGTCGCTCGTAGAGATCGAGGTCGGGTCCCCCGAGCAGGCCGTCACGATCGATGGCGGTCACCTCGAAGGTCTCGACGCCGGCGTCTGTCAGGCGTTCGATGGCCTCGGCCGCCTCGACGCCGTCGGAGCCAGGGGTCCAGCCGTGCCCGATCGCGAGGCCGTCACGGATATCGATGGCGACCGCGATCCTGTCGGCCCCATGAGCTGCGATCAGCCGGCCGGCGAAGGATGGATCGGCGAGCGCCGCCGTCCCGACGACGGCCCGTCCGGCACCACGCGAGGACGGCCGCCACGGACGCCTCGTCGCGTAGACCGCCCGCGACCTCCACCCGTGCCGCCCGATCGACCGATGCGACGATCGTCGCGATGGTCGACCCGTGGACGGGCGTCCCCGACCGCGCGCCGTCGAGATCGACGACGTGGACCCAGCGCGCGCCCGCCTCCGCGAAGCCGGCCGCGACGACCGACGGCTCGCCGGCGTAGACGGTCTCTCGCCCGAAGTCGCCCCGGCGCAAACGCACCACGCGGCCGCCTCGGAGGTCGATCGCCGGGATGATCTCGAAGGGCATTGCCATCACCATATCGTCATGCTATCGTAGTAGCACGCTAATACGCTACCACGTTGGAGCGATGGCGCGGACCGACGGGTGACGGCACCATGGCCGAAGACTGGAAGACCGATGACGTCGCGGCGCTCTTCGCCGCGATCCTGCGCCTCGAGACGCCCGACGAGACCGAGCGCTTCTTCCGCGACCTCTGCACGCTCAACGAGCTGCGCGACATCGCCCAGCGCTGGGCGGTCGTCCGCATGCTCGACGCCGGCATGCATTATGCCGAGATCTCCCGAACGACTGGTGCCAGCACCGCCACGATCACCCGGATCGCGTCCTGGCTCAACCACGGCGAGGGCGGCTACCGCGCGATGCTCGAGAAGCTCGATGCCCAGTCCAGGACTGGCACCGTGCCCTACCCGGTCGCGGGCGAGCGATGACCCGCCGCCTCCGACTGGCCATCCCGAATAAGGGCCGGCTCGTCGAACCCACCCTGCGGCTCCTGCACGACGCCGGCCTCGTGTTCGAGGAGCACGACCGGAGCCTCGTGGCGCTCGTCCAGAACTACGCGCTCGACATCCTGTTCGTCCGAACGAACGACATCATCGAGTTCGTCGGTGACGGCGTGGCCGATCTCGGGATCACCGGCGAGGACCTCCTGAGCGAGACCGGCGCCGAGCTGCCGCGGATCCGTTCGCTCGGCTACGGGCGCTGTCGCCTGGCGGCCGCGGTCCCGAACGACACCCGCTACGAGGCGATCGAGGACCTGGCGGGCCTTCGGGTGGCAACCGCCCACCCGAACACGGCACGCCGCTTCTTCGAGGAGCGCGGCATCCCGGTCGAGATCATCCCGATCTCGGGCGCGGTCGAGGTCGCGCCGCGACTCGGTCTCGCCGAGGGGATCGTCGACCTCGTCTCGACTGGCTCGACGCTCGCTATGAACGGCCTCCGCCAGGTCGGTGACGTCCTCGCCTCCGAGGCGATCCTGATCGCCAACCCGGCCGCCCATCGCGAGCGTGCCGCGGAGGTGGCCGCGGTCGACACGATGCTGAGCGCCGTCATCGCCGCCCGGGGCCGCAAGTACCTGATGATGAACGCCCCGGCCGGCCACCTCGGCGACCTCGAGCGTCTCCTCCCGGCCCTCGAATCCCCGACGGTCATCCCGCTCGCGCACGCGGGGATGATCGCCATCCACTCGGTCGTCGGGGCGGACGACGTGTGGGGGCTGCTGCCGCGGCTCAAGGCGGCCGGGGCATCGGGGATCCTTGTCCTCCCGATCGAGAAGATCGTCCCGTGACAGCCGCACCCGGGCGGCCGGCCGCCGCGAGACGGACTCGATGGCACCATTCCATCTCCGTCGGCTCGATCTCGCAGCCGTCATCGCCGGCGATCTCGACGCCCGGGCCGAGCACGACGCACTCGTCCGGCGCGGGGCCGTCCCCGACCCCGCCGTCCGGTCCGCCGCGCGCGCGACCCTCGCCGACGTCCGTGGCCGCGGCGATGCCGCGGTCCGGGACGCCAATACGGCGGTCGGTGGCGGGCGTCCCGACGGCCGCCTCGTCCTCGATCGCGACGACCTGCACGATGCCCTCGACCGCCTCGAACCGCAGGTCCGGCGCGCGCTCGACCAGGCGATCGACCATGTCCGCCGCTTCGCCGAGACCCAGCGACCCGCCTCGACCCGGACCACCATCGCTCCCGGCATCGAGATCGAACGCCGCTGGACGCCGCTGGCCAGCGTCGGCGCATACGTCCCGGGCGGATCCGCGCCGTATCCCTCGTCACTGGTCATGACCGTCGTCCCCGCCCGCGTCGCGGGTGTCGGCCGGGTGGTCGTCGCCTCGCCGGCCGACCGCGACGGACGCACGAACCCGGTCCTCCTCGCCGCGGCCGGTCTCCTCGAGGTCGACGCGTTCGTCGTGGCCGGCGGGGCGCAGGCGATCGGCGCCCTCGCCTACGGCCTTCCCGACGCCGGCCTCGCCCCGGTCGATCGCATCGTCGGCCCGGGCAACGCCTGGGTCACCGCCGCCAAGATCGAGGTCTGCGGCGAGGTCGGGATCGACCTGCCGGCCGGCCCGTCCGAGGGGATGGTCCTCGCCGCGCCGCCTGCGGACCCGGACCGTGTCGCGGCCGACCTCATCACCCAGGCCGAGCACGGCCCGGATTCCCCGGCCATCCTCGTCACGACGGACGCGACCTTCGCCGGCGCCGTGGAGATCGCGGTCGCCCGCCGGCTGGCCGGCGCCGCCCGACACTGGCATCCTCGCCGCGGCGCTCCGCGACCACGGCCGCATCGCGCTCGCCCCGACGCTCGATGCCGCCATCGACTTCATCAACGCCTACGCCCCCGAGCATCTGTCGGTCGACGTCGAGCCGCTCGAGCCGACGGTCGCGCGCCTCCGCAACGCGGGCTCGCTGTTCGTCGGGCCATGGGCGCCCGAATCCGCCGGGGACTACGCGACGGGGGCGAACCACGTCCTGCCGACCGGTGGCCTGGCGCGCGCGTCGGGCGGCCTGTCGGTCGAAGCCTACGGCAAGTTCGTCCAGGTCCAGCGCATCGATCGCGAGGGCCTTGCCTCGATCCGTGCGACCATCGCGACGCTGGCCGAGACAGAGGGCCTGCTCGCCCACCGCGACGCCGTCGAGATCCGCTTCGAGGACCCGACCCGATGAGCCCGACGCCCGTCACCTTCACCTCGCCAGACGCGCCGTCGACCTACAGCTGGGAGGCGACCGACGAGGAGGTCGCGGCCCGGTACGGGCTCGATCCCGCGACGATCGTCCGGTTCGACCTCAACACCTCCCCCACTCCGCCGGCCCTCGTCGGCCAGCTCCTGGCGGCCGGCCGGTTCGAGGTCCCGCTCTCCGAGTACCCACCGACCGACTATCGCCGGCTGGTCGACGCAGCGGCAGCCCGCTACGGCGTCAGCCCGGCCGAGATCCTGGTCGGTGCCGGCGCGGACGAGATCCTCGACATCGTCGCCAAGGTCTTCATCCCGGCCGGCGGTCATGCCGTGGTGCCGACCCCGACCTACGCGATGTATCGCGTGCTGACCGAGCAGCGGCGGGCGACGGTCGTCGCGGTCCCGCGGCTGGGCGAGGCGGAGCGCTGGGCGCTCGACCCGGTCGCCGTCCGCGCCGCCGCGGCCGACCATGACGCCGCGGTCGTCTGGCTGTGCAGTCCGAACAATCCCACCGCGCTGCCCGAGCCCGACGGCGCGATCGCCGAACTCCTCGCCGGCCTCGCGGCCGATGCCACCGCCGCCGGGCGCGAGAGCCCCGTCGTCGCCCTTGACGAGGCCTACGCCGAGTTCGTCGGGTCGTCGCTCCTCGGCCTCCGCGAGACCTACCCGAACCTCGTGGTGGTCCGCACCGCGAGCAAGGCCTACGCGCTTGCCGGGCTCCGGGTCGGGTTCGCGGTCGCGCGGCCCGAGCTGATCGCCCGGCTCAACCCCTTCCGGCCACCTGGCTCGGTGTCGACCGTCTCGGTCACCCTGGTCACCGAGGCGCTCCTCGACCCGGCGATCCTCGACGCCAATCTCGAGCGCGTCGCCCGCGAGCGCGCGCGGCTGACGGACGCGCTCCGCGCGATCGGCTGGTCGGTCGGCCCGTCGGTCACGAACTTCATCCTGGTCGACTTCGGGAGCACCGAGCGAGCCGCGGCGGTCGCCGAGACGCTCCTGTCGCACGGCCTCGTGCCCCGGACGTTCGGTGCCGGCCATCCGCTCGCCGACCACCTGCGGCTGACCGTCCGCGACCCGGGCGAGAACGACCGGCTCATCGCAGCCGCGACCGGGCTGGCGAGCCGCCCCACCACGAACGTATCGACGGAGGCCGCCCGATGACCACACCGCTCGGATCCATCGAGATCGGGCCCCGCGAGGGCCGGCGCGTGACCATCGCCCGCACGACCGCCGAGACCGAGATCACGGTCACGCTCGGGCTCGACGGCGCCGGCCACACCGGCATCGACACCGGGATCGGCTTCTACGACCATCTCCTCGGCTCGCTCGCGCACCACGGCCTGTTCGACCTCGCCATCCACGCCGATGGTGATCTCCAGGTCGACGAGCATCACACCGTCGAGGACGTCGCGCTCGTGCTCGGGGCCGCGTTCTCCGAGGCGCTCGGCGATCGCGCCGGGATCGCGCGTTTCGGGGAGAGCTCGGTGCCGATGGACGAGTCGCTCGTCACCGCCGTGATCGACATCGGCGGCCGGCCCTACGCCGTGATCGACCTCCCGTTCCGCGGCCCGCACGCAGGCGGGCTCCCGCTCCAGCTCGTCGAGCACGCGCTCGAGTCGTTCGCCCGGACCGCGGGCGCCACGGTCCATGTGCGGGGCACCGGGCGCAACGACCACCACCTGGCAGAAGCCGCGTTCAAGGCCCTCGGACGCGCGCTGCGCGTCGCCTGCGAGATCGACCCCCGCCGCGAGGGCGTCGCATCGACCAAGGGCGTCCTCGAGTGACCGCGTGACGACCCGGCCCCGCATCGCGGTCGTCGACTACGGCGCCGGCAACCTGGTCAGCATCGACCAGGCGCTCCGGACCGTCGGGGCCGATGTCTGGTTCGCCCGCGACGGTGAGGGGTTGCGCCGTGTCGACGCCGTCATCGTCCCGGGGGTCGGCGCCGCCGCGCCCGCGATGTCACGTCTTGCCCGCCACGAC
Organism: uncultured Chloroflexia bacterium; assembly: GCA_963742075.1. Classification (GTDB taxonomy): domain Bacteria; phylum Chloroflexota; class Limnocylindria; order Limnocylindrales; family CSP1-4; genus SPCO01. Next base: position 20,746 of record CAVUKR010000007.1, read on the forward strand.
CTGACCCGGCCGATCCGCGCCTGGCTGGCGGCCGACCGGCCGTACCTCGGTATCTGCCTCGGGCTACAGCTGCTGTTCGATGGCAGCGACGAGGACGGAGCGACCACGCTCGGGGTCGTGCCGGGACGGACGGTGCGCCTGGAGGATGCCCCGACACTGCCCCACATCGGCTGGAACCAGGTGACGAGGACACGGCCGCATCCGCTGTTCGACGGGATCGCCCCGGACGCCGACTTCTACTTCGTCCACTCGTACGCAGGGGCGCCTCGACGGCGCCGACGACGACCTCGTCCTCGCCACGACCGAGCACGGCCGACCGTTCGCCTCGGCGGTCGCCCGCGACGGCCTGTTGGGCGTCCAGTTCCACCCGGAACGGAGCGGCGACGACGGGCTCCGGTTGCTCGCCAACTTCGTCGACCTCGTGCGGGCCGCCTGATGCTCCGCCGGCGCGTCATCCCCTGCCTCGATGTCGCCGACGGCCGCGTCGTCAAGGGCACCAACTTCGTCGATCTCGTCGACGAGGGCGATCCGCCCGAACTGGCGGAGCGCTACGCCGCCGAGGGCGCCGACGAGCTCGTCTTCCTCGACATCACGGCCGCCCCGGAACGGCGCGGGACGCTGCTCGAGATCGTGGAGCGGACCGCGCGGCGCGCGTTCATCCCGCTCACGGTCGGCGGGGGCGTCCGGACCGTCACCGAGATGCGCGACGTCCTGCGCGCCGGGGCCGACAAGGTCTCGCTCAACACTGCGGCCGTCACGGACCCGACGCTGATCCGACGATGCGCGGGACGCTTCGGCCGCCAGGCGGTCGTCGTCGCCATCGACGCACGCTCGACCGCGCCGGGCGCCTGGGAGGTGGTGGTCTCGGGCGGTCGCGAGGCGACCGGGCTCGACGCGGTGGCCTGGGCTGAGCGGGCGGTCGACCTCGGCGCCGGTGAGCTCCTCGTCACTTCGATCGACCGCGACGGGACCGGTGCAGGCTTCGACACCGCGCTCCTGCGTGCCATCACGTCACGTGTCGGCGTGCCGGTCATCGCCTCGGGCGGCGCCGCGGGACCGGACGATTTCGTAGCCGCGGTCCGCGACGGCGGCGCCGATGCGGTCCTGGCGGCCTCGATCTTCCACCGCCGGATCCATTCGATCGGTGCCGTCAAGGCCGCGATGGCGGCCGCGGGCCTGCCCGTCCGCCTGGTCGCGGAACGCGTCGCATGAGCAGTGTCGCGATCCCCGACGTCGTGTTCGGCGCAGACGGCCTCGCGCCTGCGGTCGTCCAGGACGTCATCGACGGGCGCGTGCTGATGGTGGCCTGGATGGACGCCGAAGCCCTGAGCGCGACCGTCGCGACCGGCGAGGTCCACTTCCACTCGCGCTCGCGCGATCGCCTGTGGCGCAAGGGCGAGACGAGCGGCAACGTCCTGCGCCTGGTCGATCTCGCAGTCGACTGCGACGGCGACGCGCTGCTGGTCATCGCCGACCCCGTCGGTCCGACCTGCCACCGCGCGACACGGAGCTGTTTCGACCCCGATGGCGCCTCGGCCGAGCGAACGACGCAGGGGTTCGCCTGGCTCGAGACGCTCTGGTCGACGATCGCCGAGCGCGCCGCGACCCGGCCGGAAGGCTCGTACACGGCGGGTCTCCTGGCCGACGGGGTCGACACCGTCGCGCGCAAGGTCACCGAGGAGGCGACCGAGGTCCTGATCGCGGCGAAGGACGACGCTGTCGCCCAGGCGTCGGGCGCCGATCGCGAGGCGACCCGATCCGCGCTGGCCGGCGAGACCGCCGACCTCCTGTATCACGCCCTGGTCCTGCTGGCGCAACGAGGAGTCCCGCCGGCGTCGGTCATCGAGGTCCTCGAGGCCCGACACCGACCCTGAGCCTGGCGACGGCAAGCCGTTCCGCTCCGCGTTCGTCCCTCTGAAGTCGGCCTAGGCCCGCGCGCGCCCGATCAGCCGGCGGCGCTTGCCGATCCGGACATCCAGCCACTCCCCGCCGATCGGGTCCGGCCGCGCTTCGGGGTCGGTGACGCGCTGCCCGTTCACCGTCACGCCGCCGCCCGCCATCATCCGGCGCGCCTCGCCGCGGGAGGCAAAGACACCGGCCTCCGCGAGGAGGACGGCCGCCCCCGACGCGAGCCAGGTCCGATCGAATTCGAAGCCGCCAGCCGATCCGTAGAGCGCCGCCAGCCCGGCCGGATCGTCGACCGGTGCCGATCCGAACGCCGCCGCCGAATCCGCGACGGCGTGCCGCGCCGCCTCCTCCCCGTGCGTCCGCGCCGTGATGTCGAAGGCCAGGGCGAGCTGTGCGGCGCGCGCTTCCGGCCGCGCCTCGGTCTCGGCGTCGAGCGCTTCGATCTGCTCGCGCGGGAACTCGGTGAACCAGCGCAGGTACGTCCCGACATCACGGTCGTCGATGTTCCGCCAGTACTGGTAGAAGTCGAAGGGACTCGTGCGCGCCGCGTCGAGCCAGACCGACTCGCCGCCCTCGCTCTTCCCGAACTTGGACCCCGACTGGGAGAGGAGCAGCTTGTACGCGAGGCCGTGGGCCGGCTCGGAGCCCTCGTCCGCCCCGCTCGTCCGCCGGATCAGCTCCAGGCCGGCAGTGATGTTGCCCCACTGGTCGGCGCCGCCCATCTGGAGCTCGACACCCATCGTCCGGTGCATGTGGGCGAAGTCGTACGCCTGGAGGAGCATGTAGCTGAACTCGGTGAATGACAGCCCGCGCGCGAGCCGGGCCTGGACCGACTCCTTGTCGAGCATGTACGGGATCGTGAAGTGCTTGCCCGTGTCGCGCAGGAAGTCGACCAGCGACAGCTCGCCGAGCCAGTCGAGGTTGTTGACCAGGATCGCGCTGTTCGAGCCGGGCTCGAAATCGAGGAAGCGCCCGAGCTGACCGCGGATCGCCGCGACGTTGGCCTCGAGCGTGTCGCGATCGAGCAGATTCCGTTCAGTGGAACGCCCCGAGGGGTCGCCGATCATCCCGGTGCCACCGCCGACCAGTGCGACCGGCCGTCCGCCGAACCGCTGCAGCCGGAGGAGACCGAAGATCGTGACCAGGTGCCCGGCGTGGAGCGAGTCGGCCGTCGGGTCGAACCCGATGTACCCGGCGATCGGCCGACCGGTCGCAAGGCGGGCCGGGAGTCCGGGTGTCGTCTCCTGGAGGATGCCGCGCCACTCGAGCTCTGCGAGAAGACGTCCCAGGTCGGTGGCCGCTTCGGCCGAGCTCGTCACAGCCTCGCGCGTCGAGGCGTCTCGACCTTCCGGGAGGCGGCCATCCGTTCGTTCACGCCCCCTATGCTATCGTGCGGCCACCCATGCAGACCAGTCTCGCGCGGCGTCAGCGCCACCGTCGGGCGCTCGGACGCCGACCGCAAGCCCGCTCCTCCGGATCCACCGTCGGTCGGATCGTCGCCGTCGTCCTCGTCATCCTGCTGCTCACGGGCGGCGTGGTCGCGGCGACCGGCGCGCTGCTCGTCGCGGGCGCCTACAACCAGTACGCCGCCGGCCTTCCCGACCCGGTCGCGGCCTTGACCAACATCCCGTTCGAACAGCAGACGATCATCTACGACCGGACAGGCAAGGTCGAGCTCGCGCGGCTCGGCGACCTGAAGCGTGAGCTGGTCACCTACGACCAGCTGCCCGGCGAGATCATCGACGCGACGACCGCGATCGAGGACAAGGACTTCTGGGTCAACGCCGGGTTCGACCCGGTCGGCATCGTCTCGGCGGGTCTCGACACGCTCTCGGGCCGGCCGCGCGGCGCATCGACCATCACCCAGCAGCTGGTCCGCGCGAGACTGCTCCCGCCGGAAGCCTTCGCCGGCACGACCTACGAGCGCAAGGCCCGTGAGATCATCCAGTCGATCCGGCTGACGCAGGCCTATCCGGGCGAGGCAGGCAAGAAGCAGATCATCACGGCCTACCTCAACCAGAACTTCTACGGCAACCAGAGCTATGGCGTGAAGGCCGCGGCCAAGGGCTACTTCGGTAAGACGCTCGACAAGCTGACCCTCGCCCAGGACGCCATCCTCGCGGCCATTCCGCAGTCGCCGACTGCCTACGACCTCATTCGCAATGCCCAGGAGGTCTGCCTCGACAACGTCGCCGATGGCCAGGAGTGCACCAACTTCAAGCTCGTCGTGCCACAGGACTCCGAGATCGTGCAGCGTCGCAACAAGGTCCTCGACCTGATGGAGACACGCAGCCCGCTGACCGGCAACAAGCACAGCGTGGCCGAGTACGAGGCGGCCAAGACGGAACCGGTAGAGCTGGTGCCCCAGGTCTCGGCGGCCTGGACGGCGCCGCAGTTCGTCTGGCAGGTACGGCGCGAGCTCGGCCAGATGCTCTGCCCGGATAACCCGACCGACTGCCCGAAGGTCGATACAGGCGGCTACCGAGTGATCACCACCCTCGACCTCACGATGCAGAAGGCGACCGAGAAATGGGCGTACGTTGCGGCCCGAGCACCCAACGCGAAGGACCCATCGGCCATCCTGACCAGTCGCAAGATCCCGAAGGCGGCCCGGTCCTGGATCCTCGGCCTGCGCGGCCACAACATCAACAACGCCGCGGCGGCGGTGATGGACTACCGCACCGGCGAGGTCCTCGCCTATGTGGGCTCCGCCAGCTACACCTCCAAGGGCAACAAGACGTTCCAGCCCCAATTCGATGTGCTGTCCGATGGCTGGCGCCAGCCCGGATCGGCCATCAAGCCGGTCGACTACGCGATCGGCGTCGATGACAAGACGCTGACGGCCTCGACGATGCTGATGGACGTCGCGACCAACTTCGGTGGCGGCTTCATCCCGACCCAGGCCGACAAGCTCGAGCGCGGCCCCGTCCGGATCCGTGAGGCCCTGCAGTTCTCGCTCAACATCCCCGCCATCAAGGCGACCATCATGAGCGGTCTCGATCACGTCTTCGCGCGGACCAAGGACTTCGGCCTGTCCTACCCGAATGGCGTCGTCCCGGTCCTGTCCATGGGGATCGGGACCCTCGAGGTCCACCCGATCGACCTGCTCAGCGCCTACGGCACCATCGCCAACGGCGGGGTGCGGATGCCGGAGCGGATGATCGGGACGATCTTCAATCCCGACGGCAGCACCTACTGGCCGACCGCGTCGGACACCCCCGCGGGGACCCAGGTGATCAGCCCGGACGCCGCCTACGTCATCACCGACATCCTGGCCGGCAACACCCAGATGAGCGTCAACCCGTTCTGGGGCAAGTGGGCGATCTTCGACGGGAAGACCCGCAGGCCCGCGGCCTACAAGACCGGTACCACCAGCGACAACCGCGACGTGGCCGCGTACGGGTTCCTGGCGCCGCCGGCCGACAAGACCGCGCCGGCGCTCGCCGTCGGGGTCTGGATGGGGAACAGCGACAACAGTCCCAACGACGGCAAGCTCTCGCTCGATACGTCGGCGCCGCTCTGGTCGGCCATCCTGACCGAGGTCAGCAAGGGCGAGAAGATCGCCGACTTCAAGCCACCCGCCGACATCGTCACCGCCAAGGTCGACGCCTACACCGGCCTCAAGCCCGGTCCGTTCACGACTAAGACCGTCACCGAGTTCTTCGTCCCGGGCACCGTCCCGACCCAGAAGGAAACGATCCGGGTCGCGGTCCAGGTGGACGCGGCGAGCGGGCTACTCTGGCAGGACGGATGCGTCGGGCCCAAAGTCACGCGCGGCTACTTCAACATGTCCGAGGTGGAGACCAACTTCCCATCCTGGCAGAAGGCCGATATCGGCTGGGCCGCGCGCGCGGCGCGCGGTTCCGGCGTCGGGGGTGGGCTCAAGGGCACCCGTACCTCGTACTTCTACAACGGAGCGTTCGCCCCGTTCGGACGCACGTGGGGGGCGCCGTTCGCGCCGAAGGCGCTCTGTCCCATCGAGGCCCCACCAGTCTGCGACCCGTTCGCGCCGACACCGGATCCTGCCCTGCCGCCGCCGCCACCGTGCGTCCCGATCCCGTCCGACCCGGGTGGCGGGTTCCTGCCGAGACCGCGTCCGTTCCCGACGCCTCCGCACTAGAACTCGACGATCGTGGCCCCGTCGCCGCCCTCGCCGCGCTGACCGGGCCGCACCGACTTCACCAGCGGATGGCTCGCGGCCGCCGACCGGACCGCGTCGCGCACCGCGCCCGTCCCCATGCCGTGGATGATCAGGACCTTGTCGAGCCCGGCGAGACCGGCGTCGTCGAGATAGCGGTTCAGCGTCTCGAGCGCCTCGTCCACCCGCGCCCCACGAAGGTCGAGCGACGACGCCACCGAGCGCGCACGCTCGAGCCGTAGCTCCGCCGCGTTCGAGGTCGGCGCCGCGCGACCGCCGTTCTTCCCCGGCTCCGCTGACCCATCGCCGGTGGCCGGCACGAGGTCATCGGCGTCGACCGTGACGCGCATCCCGCCGGCCTCGAGCGTCGCCCGCCGGCCACCGCGCTCGAGGGCTGCGATCCTGCCCTCCCAGCCACCCGACCGGCTGCGGGCGCGTTCGCCGAGCCGCCATGTGCGCGGCTCGACCGGCGCCTCGACCGGCACCGATTCGCCCTCGGGCAGCCGCCCGAGCTCGAGTTCCGCGCGGGCGACCGCGTCGTCGAGCACGGGCGCGGTCACCGTCTCGCGCTCGAGCGCCTCGCGCGTCGTCCTGACCTCGCTTCGGAGGTCGTCCACGATCCGTTCCGCCTCGGCCCGTGCGGTACGGACGGCGTCGTCGCGTTCGCGGCGCGCCCGACGGCGCTCCTCCTGGGCGAGGCGGAGAGCCTCGGCTGCCCGGAGGTCGGCGGCCCGGGCGCGATCGAGCGCGGCGTTGGTCTCACCCTCGGTCGCCTTGATCGATGCGAGCGTCGCCTCGAACGAGCGCTGTGATTCGGACAGCCGCGAGCGTGCGTCATCGACGATCGCCTCCGGCAGCCCGAGCCGCTCGGCGATCGCGAACGCCTGGCTCCCGCCGGGCAGGCCGATCGTCAGGCGGTAGGTCGGCGAGAGCGTCTCGAGGTCGAATTCGACCGCGGCATTGCGGGCGCCCGGGGTCGTGTGGGCGTACGCCTTGAGCTCGGCGTAGTGCGTCGTGGCGGCCACCAGGGCACCGGCTCGGATGAAATGGTCGAGCAGTGCCTGCGCCAGCGCCGAACCCTCGGTCGGGTCGGTCCCGGCGCCGAGCTCGTCGAGCAGGACGAGGGTCCCCGGACCGGCCGCCTCGACGATCCGGGTGATCGAGCGGAGGTGTCCGGAGAAGGTCGACAGGGACTGCGCGATCGACTGCTCGTCGCCGATGTCGGCGAAGACGTCGCGCCAGATCGGGAGACGGCTCCCCGGCTCGGCAGGGATGTGCAACCCGGCCTGGTGCATCAGGCTGAGCAGGCCGAGCGTCCGGAGCGTCACCGTCTTGCCGCCGGTGTTCGGCCCGGTCACCACCAGCGCGGTGTAGCCGTCCCCGAGGCGGATGTCGATCGGGATCACCCGCCCGGTCAGACCCGGGTGGCGCGCCGACAGGAGGATCGCCTCCGGTCGGTCGGTCGTCTCGGCACGGCTGGCCCGCATCTCCGCCGCGAGAGACGCCTTGGCGGCCCACAGGTCGAAGCGCGCAAGCGCCCCGAGCGTCTCGCGCAGGAGGTCGGCGTTGGCCGCGACGAAGGCCGACAGCTCATCGAGGATCCGGGCGACCTCGTCGGCCTCGGCGAGCTGCGCCTCGCGCCAGGCGTTGCCGAGCTCGACCGCGACGAGGGGCTCGATGAACAGCGTCTGGCCGCTCCCCGAGGCGTCATGGACGATGCCCTTGACCCGCGATCGCGCCTCGGCCTTGACCGGTACCACGTAGCGGCCGTTGCGGAGCGTGATGATCGGTTCCTGGAGAGCGTTCCCGAGCTCGGAGCCGACGAGCGAATCGAGGCGACGACGGAGCCGCTCGTAGGCGACCCGGACGGCCGAGCGCAGGCCGCCCAGCCGCGGCGAGGCGGTGTCGAGCAGCTCGCCGACCGGGTCGAAGCTGCGCGCGAGCGTCGATCGGAGCGCAGGCAGGCCATGGAGCTCGCGACCCAGCTCGCGCAGCAGCGGGCGGCGCTCGTCGGCGAGGAGCGTGGCGAGGCGCACGCTCGCGTCGAGCGTCTGTGCGATCTCGAGGAACTGGGCCGGTTCGAGGCGGCCGCCGCGCGCCGCACGCTCGATCGCCGGTCCGATGTCGCTCGCGGACCCGATCCCCGCTCCGGCCCGCTCCTCGAGGAAGGCCCGCGCCTGGTCGGTCTCGTCGAGGCCGCGCGCGACGACGACCGGATCGCTCGACGGGTCGAGTGTCTCGGCAAGACGGCGCGACGGCGCGAACGCCGTCGCCGCCGCGAGTCGAGCCCGGATGCCCGGGAACTCGAGCAGGGTCAGCGAGCGCTCGTCCACCGGTCAGCGCTCAGTGGGCGGCGGCGGCGGCGCCGGACACGGACGGGTGGCCGCGTTCGGCGAAGCGCCACGGCCGGCTGCTCCACGGCTCACCGGCATAGGCGACGCCGATCCGCGCCGTCGCCACGACGTCCGGGTCCGGCTCGCCGGCCGGCGGCCTCTCGAGGCGCAACGTCGAGGCCCGGTCGCACAGGTCCATCCCGGTCCAGCCGGTGTCGAGCCCGAATGCGGCCGCGACGAGCCCCGGCCCGCTCGCCAGCCGCGCCGCCGGCAGGCTCGCGATCCGGGCGGCATCCGCCGCGGCGCGGACGGGGGTGAGGCTACGTCGTCGGGTGGCGGCGCGGACGACCCGATCGACCCGCATCGCGTCGATCCCATCGAGCGGTTCGACGGCGCGGACGAGGACGGCAGCGGGGACACCCTCGAGTTCGGTCACCACGTTGAGGCAGTCGTACATCCCGTAGACAAGGTACACGTAGGCATGCCCGGGTGGCCCGAACATGATCCGGTTGCGGGCGGTCTCGCCGAAGCGGGCATGCGAGGCACGATCGTCGCGACCGATGTAGGCCTCGACCTCGACGATCCGGCCGGCCCGCCACCCTGTCGCGTCGTCCCGAACCAGCCGCACCCCGATCAGCCCGCGGGCCGCCTCGAGAGTCGGACCTGCCAGGCGGTCCCGATCGACGACGCTCAGAGGCTCGGGTAGCTCGACTGGATGTCGTCGGGGACGAACAGGCCGGTCAGCAGGAAGAACGCCGGGATGAGCGTGGAACGGAAGACCTCCGCGAACTTCGTCCCGTCGAGCCCGCCCCAGAAGTCGCGCAGGAACGGCAGCTCGTTCGGGTCCTGCGGGATGCCCGGGATCCGGAAGAACGAGTCGAGGATGATCAGCACGGCGCCGAGGATGAGCGCCGCCTGGACGAGGCCCAGGATGCCGCCGATGACCTCGTCCGCGAAGCGCGCCTTCTGGAAGAGCTGCTGCGGCTTGTAGAAGCCCTGGATGACCAACGCGAACGCGATGCTCGCGGCGAAGAAGATCGTCCCGAAGCCGATCATGTAGCTGTATTCCCGAGGGAACTGCGTCCAGTTGTTGCCGAGGAACGTGCCCAGCGGGCCGGCGAGGTTGGCGGCGAGGAACCACGAGAACAGGATCGACCCGATGCCGAGCAGCCGTCTGATCGTCCCCTGCATGAACCCGAGCACGAAGAAGCCCATGAAGTAGAGGACGATCAACAGGTCGGCGGTCCCGATCCCGTTCAGGTACGTCCCCAGATCCACTCGGTCATGCCTCCGTCATTGGCGCTGCGGCGGAGCCGAAGCCGGGCAAGGGTAGCAGCGGCCATCCGCGTCGGGCAAGCGATCCGGCGTCCAGCGGGTACGGTCGGTCCGGTCCGGTGCGGTCCGCGTCGGTCAGCTTCGGAGCCGCGCCCCGACGTCAGCGGTCAATCCGGCGACGACCGCGGCGACGGCCGCGTCAAGCTCGGCGTCGGTGAGCGTCCGTTCGTCGTCACGGAGGATCAGCCGGTAGGCGAGGCTCTTGTCGCCCTCCCCCAGCGGGCGGCCGCGATAGACGTCGAACAGGGTCACGTCCCGCAACAGCTCGCCGCCGTGGCGCCGGATGGCGGCCTCGATCGTGGCCGCAGGCGTCTCGAGCGGCACGACGACAGCGATGTCGCGCTCCACGGACGAGAAGCGCGACGGCGCCGACACCCGGAACTCGGCGGGGCGACCGCCGGCGAGGCCGGCGACGGCGAGCTCGGCCACGAGGACGCGCTCGGCGCGCAGGTCGAGGCTCGCGACAATCTCGGGGTGCAGCTCGCCCAGACGGCCGGCTACGTCGCCGCCGGCGTGGACCCGCGCGGCCCGGCCAGGGTGGAGCGTCGGGTCGTCGGTCAGCGGCGTGAAGCTCGGGGCGGCGAAGCGGAGTCGACGACACAGCAGCTCGATGATCCCCTTGGCGTCCTCGAGGTCATACGGTCGGGCCGCCCGGTCGGGCGCGGGCGGCTGTGACGCCCCGGTCAGGGCGAAGCCGAGCCGCCACCACTCGTGCGTCGGTGGATCGTCCGACGCGCCGTACCCCTTCCCGACCTCGAAGATCGCGATGTCGTCGCGGCCCTGGCGGAGGTTGGTCGAGACGACTTCGAGCAGGCTCCCGGTCAGGCCCTGGCGAAGGACCGAGTGCTGACTCGAGAGCGGGTTGGTGACGACGATCGGCCGGCCGGCGGGCCGCTGGTCCGGCTCGCCGTCGGGGGCGCCGTCGTCGCGGGGCGGGAAGCGCTCGACCATCCTCGGCGCGACCAGGGCGAAGGTCACGACCTCGGACAAGCCGGCACCGACGAACGCCTCGCGGACGGCGGTCCTGACCGCCAACGGGTCGTGGCGGTAGGGCGGCATCGGCGTGTGAGGCGTGACGGCCGGGACGAGGTCGTAGCCGTGGACCCGGATGACCTCCTCGGCGATGTCCGCCTCGACCGCGAGGTCGCGCCGCCAGGTGGGCACGGTCGCCTCGATGACGACCTCCGCGGCGCCGGCGTCCACGTCGAGCGGCTGCGTGCCCGCCGCGACCCGGATCCGGGAACCGGCAGGCGCCGGCGCGGTCTCGATGCCGACGCGCCGGAGCAGCGCTCGCTGCTCGTCGGGCGGGATGGCGGTCCCCAGCAGCCGGTTGACCCGCGCCGGGCGGAAGGCGACCCGCGCCGGTGCGGACTCGACGGGGTTCGTGTCGACCGCGCCCGGGGCGACCTGGCCACCCGCCCAGTCGACGATCAGGCGGGCCGCCCGGTCCGCACCGAGCCTCGCGAGCCGCGACTCCTGGCCCTTTTCGAAGCGCAGGCTCGCCTCCGAGCGAAGGGTGTAGCGGAAGGCGGTCCGGCGGATGCTGATCGGGTCGAAGATCGCCGATTCGATGACGACCTCGGTCGTGCCGTCGGTCACCTCGGAGGTCGCTCCGCCCATCACTCCGGCGATCCCGATCGGCGCGTGCGCGTCCGCGATGACGAGCGTGTCGGGATCGAGCTCGCGGACGACGTGGTCGAGGGTTTCGAGCCGCTCCCCGGCGGTCGCGCGACGGACGACGATCCGGCCCTCGCCGACGGCCGCGGCATCGAACGTGTGGATCGGCTTGCCGAGCTCGAGCATGACGTAGTTCGAGGCGTCGACGACGTTGCTGACCGGGCGCTGGCCGGCGGCCAGCAGGCGCATCTGGATCAGGTCGGGTGACGGGCCGACCCGGACGCCGCTCACCCAGCGACCGACGAACCGCGGACAGAGGTCCGGATCGAGCACGTCGACGCGCAGACGCTCGGCGGTCGGACGGCCAGCCTCGACCAGGTCGGTCGGCGGCAGCCGGAGCGGCGCGCCGGTCGCTGCGGCGACCTCGCGAGCGAGCCCGACGATCGACAGAGCGTCGCCGCGGTTCGGCTTGACGTCCACGTCGAGGATCGTGTCGCCATAGAGCGCATCCAGGGGGCGGCCCACCGGCGCGTCGGCCGGCAGGATCAGGATGCCGTCGGCGTCGGCGGTCAGCCCGAGCTCGTCCCCGGAGCAGAGCATCCCGTTGCTGACCACGCCCATCTTCTCGGTCCGCTCGATCCGGCGATCGCCCGGCAGCACCGCGCCAGGAAGCGCGACCGGGACCCGCTGGCCGGCGGCGATGTTGGTCGCCCCGCAGACGATGTCGAGCGGCTCGCCGTCACCGACCGTGACGCGGGTCAGCGACAATCGGTCGGCGCGCGGGTGGCGCTCGACCGACAGCAGCTCGCCGACGACGACGTTGTGCCAGTCTTCGCCCCACCCGACGATCGCCTTGACCTCCATGCCGAGCATGGTCAGGCGCGCGGCGAGCGCCTCCGGTGTCAGCTCGACATCGACGATCTCGCGCAGCCAGCTGAGCGGGACTCTCATCGGAACTGGTCCAGGAAGCGGAGGTCGTTCTCGAGGAAGAGGCGCAGATCCGTGATGCCGTGCTTGAGCATCTTGATCCGCTCGGGACCCATCCCGAAGGCGAAGCCCTGGTAGCGCTCCGGGTCGAGACCCCCGTACCGGAGGACGACCGGATGGACCATCCCGGCGCCGAGGATCGTCATCCAGCCGGTCCGACCACAGGCCGGGCAGCCGGGGCCGCCGCAGACGAGGCACTCGACGTCGAAGGCCACGGACGGCTCGGTGAACGGGTAGTAGCCGGGTCGGAAGCGGGTCTTCTTGTCCGCGCCGTACATCGCCTTGGCGAACTGGTCGAGGAGCCCCTTGAGGTCGCCCATCGTGGTCCCCTCGTCGACCATCAGTCCCTCGACCTGGAAGAACTCGGAGCCGTGCGACGCGTCGATCGCCTCGTAGCGGAAGCAGCGACCGGGCAGCAGCGCCCGGATCGGCGGCGGCGTGCTCCGCATGACGTGGATCTGTCCCGGCGAGGTGTGGGTCCGCAGGAGCCGACCCTCGACGTCGAGGTACAGCGTGTCCCACAGGTCGCGCGCGGGGTGGTCGGGCGGGATGTTGAGCATCTGGAAGTTGGTCAGGTCGTCCTCGATCTCCGGGCTCTCGTAGACGACGAACCCGAACTGGCCGAAGATCTCGGCGATCTGGCCCATCGCCTCGATGCTCGGATGAAGGCTGCCTCGCCGGATCGGCCGGCCGGGTGTCGTGACGTCGAGAGCCTCGGCCGCCAGGCGCCCCGTGAGCGCCGCGCCGCGCAGCGTCGCGCCGCGCTCGGCCAGGTGCGACTCGATCGCGCCCCGGACGGCGTTCGCCACGGCCCCGACGCGCGGCCGATCGTCCGGCGGCAGGGCGCCGATCCCGCGCAGGACCGTGGTGAGCCGCCCTTTCTTGCCGAGGATGTCGACCTCGAGGGTGTCGAGCGCGGCGACATCGGCGGCGGCCGCGATCGACGCGAGGGCGTCGTCACGGAGCGCTTCGAGGTCACGCGTCAGGTCGGCGAGGTCCACGTCCATCCTTCCATCGGTGGGCCGGGAATCAGGAGCCCCCGAGCGTCCGCGACGTCGAGGGCATGACGGGGTCGGGTCGGTCCGTCAGGCGGGTCGCAGTCGACGCGCCGGCGGACGATGATCACGCGCCCTTGGCGAGCTCGACGATCTTGCCGAAGGTCGCAGCGTCCCGGATGGCCAGGTCGGCCAGGATCTTGCGGTCGATCTCGACGTCGGCCTTCTTGAGCCCGGCGATGAACTGGCCGTAGGTCAGGCCGTTCTGCCGCGTCGCCGCGTTGATGCGGACGATCCATAGCTGCCGGAACTGGCGCTTGCGCTGCTTGCGGTCGCGGGTGGCGTACGCGAGGGCGTGGAGCAGTGCCTCGCGCGCCGGCTTGACGAGGCGCGACTTCGTGCCCTTTCGGCCCTCGGCGTCCTGCATGAGGCGCTTGTGGCGCTTGTGGGACGTGACGCCCCGCTTGACTCGTGCCATGTGGTCGACCCGCTCCTAGAGGTACGGCAGCAGGCGACGGACCTGCCTCGCGTGTTCCGGCCCGATGATGGAGACGCCGGCGTAGCGGCGCGTCCGGCGGGACGACTTGATCTCGAGGTGATGGCCACTCCAGGCGTTGACGCGCTTGAACTTGCCGCTGCCGGTCACGCCGATGCGCTTCTGGGCCGCCTTGTGGCTCTTCATCTTGGGCACCCTGGCCTCACTCTCCTGACGTCACCGGCTCCGGGGCCGGCGTTGGTTCGATGGTCCTCTTCGGTGCGGCTGCCTGGGCCGGCTTCGCCTCGACGGCGACGGGCACGGCTGTGCCGCTGGTTCCGCTGGCGCCGTGCTTGCGGCCGGGACCGCGGCGGGCGCTGGCTGGGGCGTCGCTCGTGGCGTGGTCCCGGTTCCGGTCTTCTGGTCTCCTGCGTCGTCGCCTCGCGGGTTCGATGCCTCGTGGACCTTTGGCTTGTGCAGCGATGCCATCGTGATGTGCATCGACTTCCCCTCGAGGAGCGGCGTCCGCTCCGCGACCCCGTGGTCCTTGACTCGCTCGACGAACCTCGCGAGGAGGGCCCGGCCGAGCTCCGGATGGGTCAGCTCCCGACCTCGGAAGCGGACCGTCACCTTGATCCGATCGCCGTCCTCGAGGAATTCGATCGCGCGATGGACCTTGGTGTCGAAGTCCCCCGTCCCGATCTTGGGCGAGAGGCGGACTTCCTTGAAGGTCACCGAGCGCTGCTTGCGCTTTGCTTCCTTCTCCCGTTTGGTGAGGTCGTACTTGTACTGACCGAAGTCAAGGAACTTGACGACCGGCGGGGCGGCCATCGGGGCGACCTCGACGAGGTCAAGGCCTCGTTCCTGCGCCATCTCGAGCGCCCGGGGCGTGGGCATGACCCCAAGCTGGGCACCTTCTTCATCGACGACCCGCACCTGCGGGATACGGATCATCTGGTTGACGCGCAGGTCTCGACTGATGGTCTATCCCCTTCGTGTTAGCGTCCCATTCGACCGGCGCGGACATACGGCGACCCGGAATCCGGCCGGAGCGGGAGGATAGCACAGGCCTCTTCCGGGCGACAATCGAGACCCGCGCGCGATGGCGCGACAGCGCGGCGCGCCCCTCGGCGATACTCGTCGATATGGGACCAGGTCGTCCGGTCGCGCCACTCTGCCGCGCCTCCGACGATGGTGCAGCGCGCCCCCGCGAGCGGATCGCGGCGGTGGTGGCACCCGCGGTCGTGCTGGCGGTGGGTGTCTGCGTCCCGTCGCGCCGGGTCGCCCGGCTCGCGACCGACGGAGTCATCGCCGGATCGTTGCTGGGAGCGTTCGCCTTGGTGCGCGCGTCGCGCCGCCCGCCCGTCGGTCGTGAGGTCCCCAACCATCGGACTGGGCGTCCGCTGATCCACGTGCTCGTGCCAGCCCGAGACGAGGCGGCGGTCATCGGCGACCTGATCGCGGATCTCGGCGCCCAGGACCTGTGCGATCCGACCGGCGCACCGGCATTCGAGCTCACCGTGATCGATGACCGCTCGGCCGACGCGACCCGAAGCGTCGCGATGCGCGCGATCGAGGCGGCCTGCCTATCGACCGTCGCCCGGTGCATCACCCGGACCGGCGGTCCCGACGGGAAGAGCGCGGCCCTCGCCGCCGTCCCGCTGGACGATCTCGCCGACGACACGATCGTGTTCGTCCTCGACGCGGACGCGCGGCTCGGGCCGGGTGTCCTCGTCGCCCTCGTGGACGCATTCGACGACGATTCGCCCGGCTTGACCGCGCGGCGGCGGATGATGACCCCGGTGGACGGCCGGCGCGCCTGGCTCGCCCGCTCGCAGGACGACGAGCAATCCGTCGACGGGGCGATCCAGCGTGCTCGGCTGTCGTTCGGCGGCACGGGTGAGTTCCGCGGCAACGGGATGGCTGTCCGAGTGTGCGGACTCCGCAGCATCGGTGGCTGGGACCCGGACGCCCTATGCGAGGACCTCGAGGCCGGCGTGCGGCTCGCTGGGCTGGCAGGCGCCGGGATCCGCTGGAGCCCAGAGGTCGAGGTCTGGGAGCAACCCGTCCTCGACGTGGCCGGGCTCCTCCGACAGCGCCTGCGCTGGGCCGAGGGCGCCGTCCGCCGCGACCTGCGCGTCACCTGGCCGGTCGTGCTGCGGCCCGGGATCCGTCCTTGGCTGCGCGCGGATCTGGCGGCATACGCAGCCCAAACGCTCGTTCCGTGGATGGCCATCGGACTTGTAGCTCGCTCCGACCGACCCGAGGCGCGGCGGCGGCTTCTCGTGTTCGCCGCGGCCTACGTCGCAGCCGGTGTCACGATCGCAGCGAGGACTCTGCCATCGCCCGCTACGCGCGTCCCGGGCGTTATCGCCCTGAGCGCGATCTGGCCGGTCGTGCTGCCGCTGGCCTGGCTGCGGATCGCGCTGTCACGCGGACCGCTGGCGTTCGCCAGGACCGAACATCGGCCCGGCTTCAGGCCGCAGGCGCCGGCCCGTGCCGCAAGTGAGGCCGCCCGACGGCCGCCACGAGCGACCGACCGACGCTGATCCATGAACCACCGAGGTGGAGGCGGAGCAAGCCGATGGCGGCAGCCGGCAGGTGCCAGCGATGCGCCACGACGAGGTACCGCGGCTCCCACGTAGCGCCGAACTTGCCCTTGAAGAAGGCCAGCCCCTCGACGTCGTAGATGGGCCGGATGATCGCCGCGGCGCTCGCGAGGATGCGCTCCGCGATCGGGCCATGGTGGACATCCAGGCCGCTCAGCGGCACGAGCCCGAGCGAGAGCCGCCGAACGCCCATCCGGCCGAGCGTCTCGATGGCGGCGACCAGGCAGGCTTCGACGGCGCCCGGGATGCTCCCGGGCTCGCGCCGCATGACGTCGAGCATCCAGCCACCGTCCGCGCCGGTGGGGCGCAGGGCGATGAACGCGATCGGCCGGTCCGTCCCGAGGTTCGCGACCGCGACGATGGCGTCATCGAGCCCGGCCGCCTCGAAGCGTCCGACCGTGAAACCCATTGCGGGCCCTCGCCGCCGGCGCCACCTCTGATCGAGCTCGACGAGGGCCTCGAGGTCGGCCCCCGGCGGGAGTCCGAACGATCCGTCAGGCGTCGCGTGCACCGCCACCCCACCCTTTCGGCTCCGGGTGACGGTGTGGCGGACGTTCGCCATCCGCGGCGTGCCGAGGTCGAACGCGACGGGATCGACGATCGCCTCGACGCCGACCCGGACCCCGTGCCACCCCGAGCGCTCGAGCTCGGCGGTGAAGAGCTCGCTCGCCTGGTAGACGACCGGGATCCAGTCACGGTCCGCGGCATTGGCGGCCCAGGCGTCGAACGACGAGCGAACGGCCTCGGGCTCGCCGGCCGGGTCGCCGACCATGACCGCCGTGCGGCCGGCGGCGGCATAGGCCAGTGCCGCCCGCCCGTCCCGCCCGGTGAAGGGCCGGCAGGGTGCCTCGACCATGTACGGCAGCAGGGCGCCGCGACCGTGGCGTGCCAGCGCCCGACTGGCTGCGTCGAGATCAGCCGGCGTGCGTGAGTCGGCGGCCGGCCGCAGCGTCAGCACGATGGCCGTGATGATGCCGACGTGGGCGGCAACCGAGGACCAGGCCAGGAGCGTCGAGCCGGGCATCGCCGCCGTCCCGAGGTCCAGCCATTCGGCCAGCGCGCGGGTCGGCGCCGAACCGTGGACACCCGTGACGATCGCGATCACCCACGCGCCGGTGACAAGTGCCCAGGCGGCCCCGGCGAGGCCGATCGCGAACCGCGCGCCGTGCACGTCCGAGGCGACCCCGTATCGGTCGCGAGTCACGAACAGGACGGCGGCCAGGAGCGCCGCGACGGTCGCCGCGACCGGGTGATGGAGGAACAGGCCGTGGACGACGATGGCCGCGATCAACGCGATCATCGCCAGGACGAACCCGAGCGGCTTGCGCCGGATCATGGCGATCGCGGTCATGAACAACGCGACGCTCGAGATCTCGATCCCCAGCCAGTGACCGTGCACCGGACCGGCCGGCAGCACCGACCAGATCCCGATGGGATCGCGCCCGAGCATCGCGACCATGTCGGCGGACAGAGAGGCGAGTGCGAAGGCGACCGCGGGCAGGATCCACAGCGCGGACCGCAATCGCGCGATGGCACTCACGCGCCGAAGGCCCCGAGCGCAACCTCGTGAGCCGCCAGCGTGGTCAACGCCTGCGGTAGCTGTGCCCGAGGCGCGTACCAACCGTGCCCGAGCGGCGTCGGGAACAGGGCCTCGGGGATACCGGCCGTCCGGAGCGCAGCGGCGAACTCCTGATACTGCGCACCGTAGAACGGGTTCGTCGGATCGGCCGACAGCTCGAACAGGAGCCGATCACGTGCAGCGGGGGCGACCTGGTCTACGAGCGCCAACGGCGAGTGCGCCGTGATGGCTGCCTGGTTGCCGTCGAACGGGAAGGCGGCGTTCGCGGTCTGCCCCGAGCGGATCGCGGCCTGGTAGTAGCCGCTGAAGGCGATCGCCGTACCGAACAGGTCCGGATGTCGCAGCGCCAGCATCGAGACGCAATAGCCACCCTGGGACATGCCGAGCAGGCTCCTGCCGGCGGGCGATGCGATCGTCCGGTACGTGGCGTCGATGTACGGAACGATCGTCTGGGTCAGGTAGGTCTCGATGTGCTCGCGGTGGTCTGGGCTGTCCATGCACTCGCTGTCCGGATACGGCCCGCCTGTCTCGGACACGAACACCGCGATGTGACCGGGGATGGTCCCGGAGTCAGTGAGGTCGTCGAGGATGTTGAAGATGCCGATCTTGTCCCAGCTGCTCTGGCCCCACGGGACCTCGTAGATGACTGGGTACTGGTGTCCGGAGGTGCCGTATCCGGGCGGGGTGTAGACCCAGATGTCGGCCGTGGTGCGTCGGCCGCCGGTCCATGGCGCGGCGAAGGCCACCTGGGTCACACGGCCGCTCCCCTTGGGCCGCCACGACTGCCACGGCGTGGCCGCTGACAGGACCGGCGCCGAACCGTGCGCGGCGACCGACGGCCCCGGCGGGACCGCCTGGTCGGCACCGCCGTCCGGCGCCGCGAGGCTGGGTGACGGCGGCGGAGCGATGCTGGCGTTCGCGAGCCCGACGGCCTGGGCGCCCCCCGATCGCATGTGGACGTCGGGGGTGTAGTTGACCATGTCGCCGAACGTGGGACCGGCGACGAGCAGCGCGAGGATCGTGATGACGAGGGCGGTGGGTCGGGCGAGCAGTCGTCGCGGCCGTCGATCGCGGAACGCGGTACGCGCGTCGCCGAGCGCACGCAGGAACGATCCCCGAGCGACCGCCGCGAGCGTTCCGGCGGCCCAGGCGACGACGATCGCGGCACCCACCAACGCGACAAGCGTGATGACCCAGCCCGCCGGGTCGAACCAGCCGGCCGCTCCGGTCGCGTCCAGCGCGGATCGCGTCGCGACGACGAACATGTGGGCGATCAGGACCACGAACAGGCCGATCCCCGCCAGACTCGGGACGAGCACGCGGCCCATGGCGAACGCGGCGATGGCCACGATGACCGCCTCGGTCGACAGGGCTGCGATCAGCCTGGCGCGCTGGGGATCGAAGCCCATGTCGATGAGGCCTACTCGGCCGTCGCCGATCGTGCCACTCGCCTCGAGCACGATCGCCACGAGTGCGGCGAGTACGACGCAGGCGAATGGTCGCCCAACGCGACGGGCGGGTAGCAGTAGTACGGTCGACCATCGGCTCATCGCGTCGCGCCCTCCCGTTCGGTGGTCGATCAGACGGATCGACCGCGAACGATGCACCGAACGTGGGTGCGGAGGCGGTGAAGGTTCGGTATCGAATCCTTCACGTCCGATGAGAACCGCCTGAGACGGCGGCCGATCCTCTAGACCGTGCGGGCGCGCGCCTCTTCGGCCAGCCGCTCGGCCAGGTCGTCCCAGGCCACGGCCTCCTGCTGCTCCCCGCGCGCGGCATTGCGGGCCCGTGGCGCGACGGTCCGTGCCTCGACCTCGCGGTCGCCGAGGACGAGCATGTACGGCACCTTCTGCTCCTGGGCGAGCCGGATCTTGTTCTGCATCCGGTTGTCCGAGGTGTCCACCTCGACCCGCAGGCCCCGGGCACGCAGGACGCCGGCGAGCTCCCCGGCAGCCGTTGAATGGCGATCCGCGATCGGGATGATCACCGCCTGGACCGGCGCGAGCCAGAGCGGGAACGCTCCTGCGAAGTGCTCGACCAGGATGCCGATGAACCGCTCGAGCGAGCCGTAGATCGCACGATGGATCGCGATCGGTCGCTGGGGCTGGCCGTTCTCGTCGATGTAGGTCAGGTCGAATCGCTCGGGGAGCATGACGAGGTCGACCTGGATGGTCGCCATCTGCCATTCGCGCCCCAGCGCGTCGTCGATGTAGATGTCGATCTTGGGCGCGTAGAACGTGCCGTCCTTGGGCTTGATCACGAAGTCCACTCCGGAGCGCATCAGCGCCGCGTGGATGAGCTCCTCCGCGCGCTCCCAGAGCGCCGGGTCTCCGAGCGCCTTGTCTGGCTTTGTCGCGAACGCGAAGCGCGGCTCGAACCCGACCCAGCCGTACGACTCGCGGACCTCGCCCAGCAGCGCCTCGATCTCGTCGGTCAGCTGGTCCGGACGGACGTACAGGTGCGCGTCGTCCTGGATGAACTGGCGCACCCGGGTCAGGCCGCTGAGCGTGCCGGACCGTTCGTTGCGGTGAAGCCGGCCGTACTCGTTGAAGCGCAACGGCAGGTCGCGGTAGGAGCGCAGGTGGCTCCGATAGATGAACGTCGATTCCGGGCAGTTCATCGGCTTCAGGCTGAAGAGCTGGTTCTCGGACTCGACGATGAACATGTTGTCCTTGTAGAGGTCCCAGTGGCCCGACTGCCGCCACAGCCGTTCCGACACCAGGATGGGGGTGCTGATCTCCTGGTAGCCGCGGCGTGCCTGGAGCTCGCGCATCGCCCCCTCGAGCGTCCGCCAGATCATCTGGCCCTTCGGGTGCCAGAAGGCCGAGCCGGGCGAGACGTCGTGGAAGCTGAACAGGTCGAGTTGGACCCCGAGCCGTCGATGGTCGCGCTTGCGCGCTTCCGCACGGCGCCACAGGTATTGATCCAGCTGCTCCTGGGTCGCCCAGGCCGTGCCGTAGATGCGCTGGAGCATCGGGCGCTTCTCGTCGCCGCGCCAGTACGCCCCTGCTGTGCCGAGCAGCTTGAACGGGCCGATCTTGCCGGTGCTCGCGACGTGCGGGCCGCGGCACAGGTCGATGAACGGTCCCTGGCGGTAGAACGTGGTCGGCGGCGTCGCCGTGCCGTCGCGCTCGGCCGACGCGACGAGGTCGTCGATGATCTCGACCTTGAACGGCTGGTCTCGCTCGACCATCAACGCGCGAGCTTCGGCCGGGGTCATCTCACTGAGCTCGAAGGGGTGATCGGCGGCGATGCTCTGGCGCATCCTCGCCTCGATGGCGGGGAGGTCGTCCGGGGTCAGCGGGCGCGGCAGCAGGAGGTCGTAGTAGAAGCCGTCGTCGATGACCGGACCGATGCCGAGCTTCGTGCCGGGGAACAGGTCCATCACGGCCTCGGCCAGGACGTGCGCGGCTGAGTGGCGCATCGGACCGAGCTCGCCGGCGGCACCGTGGTCCATCAGCTCCGCCGCCGAGCCGCGGATGGGCGCCTCGAGGCCGAGGTCGACCTCGTCGTCGTCCCCCACCACCGGTGCGTCGTTGCGTTCGTCGGTCATCTGCGTCGGCCTCCTGAGAATCGCAAAACCCCTCGTCCTTCGACAGGACGAGAGGTTCTCTCCCGCGGTCCCACCCGCCTTCGCCACCGGCGGTGGCGCACTCGTGGTCGCGCTAACGGGCGACGCCCGGGCCGGTTCGCCGGCCGCTCACGGGTGGTGCCGAGACGGAGGCGATCGCCGAGCTTGCAGCCTGGGCTCGGCTCTCTGGGGATCCGCTCCGCGCGGTGCGTCCCGCTCGACGCTCTTTGGATCGGTCGCGTGGTGGTGGGCGACACTGGACTCGAACCAGTGACCTCTTGCATGTCAAGCAAGTGCTCTAACCAGCTGAGCTAGCCGCCCTCGATCACGAGGCGTCACGATACCAGACGACCACGAGCCCGTCTCGGACCCGGACAGAAACAAGCCCACGACGTCACCGCCGTGGGCTTCGTTCTTCGCCGCCCGCCCGGCCCGCCGGCCATGGATCCGCTTGGTTCACGGGTGTTCCAGGTCCGTGCCGGATCCGCAGCCACCGGTCGAGGAGCCAGCGGCGAGCGCGCATCATACCCCGCCGTGCTAGCCTCGGTCGGTTTGGACGCCCGGAGGACCCCACACCAGATGGCCGTCACGGCACCGATGGAGACCAGCGCCGCGTCGTTCGACCGACTCCGTGCGCGGGTGAGCCCGGCCAGCCTGGCGGCGCTCGCCTCGTTCGCCATCGCCGCCGTCGTCTACGTCCGGACCCTCCTGCCGGGAGTCAGCTTCGGTGACTGGGCGGAGTCCGAGCTGCTCCTGTCGCGGCTCGGCATCCTGCACCCGACCGGCTATCCGCTCTACTCGCTCGTCGGCAAGCTGGCTAGCCTGGTCCCTGTCGGGTCGCTCGCCTGGCGGGCCAACGCCCTGTCGGCGACCGCCGCGGCCGCGACTGTCGGCGTCGCCGTGCTGATCGCCGTCCGGCTCGGGGTCCGACCCGCGATCGCGATGGCCGCTGCCCTCAGCCTGGCTTTCACGGGAACCCTCTGGGAAGAAGCGACCTTCTCGGAGATGAACTCGTTCCACCTCCTGCTGGTCGCGCTGCTCCTCCATCGCGCCCTCGTCTGGCGCGACGAGCGGCGCCCGCGCGACCTGCTCCTCGGCGCCCTGCTGGCCGGCCTGTGCGTCTCGAACCACGCGCTCGCGATCAGCGTCGTCCCGATCGTCGTCCTGTTCGTTCTGGTCGATGCCCGGCACGAGATCGCCGCGCAGCCGCTGGTCCTGGTCAAGTCGGCCGCGGCGTTCGTGGTCGGCCTGCTCCCCTACCTCTATCTGCCGCTTCGAGCGCTCGTCGGGCCGGCCGACGTATACGGCGCGTTCCTGACCTGGAACGGCTTCTTCGGCCACGTCAGCGGTGCCCAGTTCCGACAGGACATGCATTTCACCTCGATCGAGAGCGCCCGGGCGGCGTGGGCCGCGCTCCCTCACGTCCTCGACCAGCTGGTGGCGCTGTCCGACGTCGTCTTCGTGGCGGCGGGGATCGTCGGCCTGGTCATCATCCTGGTCGGCGACCGCTGGTTCGGGCTCCTCCTGCTCGTCCTGACGGTCGTCAACGTATACATCTTCGCGAACTACCTCGGCGACCTCCAGCATTACCTGCTGACCACGTGGTTGATCCTCGCGCTCGGGGTGGCCGTCGGCGCCGAGCATGTGGTCCGTGCCGCGACCTCCGTGATCGGCGCACGCGCGGCACCGCTCCAGTTCGTCGTCTTCCTCCTGCCGCTCGCGCTCCTCGCCACGAACTGGCCGGCGCACGACCAGTCTGCCAATCGCGATGGGGAACGGTTCACCGCCCAGGTCTTCGCCGCCCTGCCCCCGAACGCGGTCCTCATCACCTACTGGGACGCCCTGACGCCGCTGAGCTACGAGCACTGCAACGAGGGCGTCCGGCCCGATGTCCGCCTGCGCGCGTACGACGCGAGTGCCCTCGTCACGTGCGACCCGGTCGAATCACCACAGGCCTCACTGGCGGAGGGTCGCCCCGTCTACGCGCTGATGGTCCAGGACGGGTCGATCGGGTCCATCACCGGTCTCGATCCGATCCCGGTCGCGACGTTCACGCTTCCGTGGGGGCAGCGCTACCCGCAACTGGACCGGAGCCTCTACCGGCTCGTCCAGCCTGGTCAGGCGCCCTGAGGTGGCGTCGGGCCATCGCCTGCTCGATGTCGGTGGCGGGGCGCGGCTCGAGCGGTTCGCGACCCGGCTGATCGATCGGCCGCTGCCGACCGCGCTCGGTGCGCGGCTGGATCCCGCGGCGTGGCTCGAAGCGGACCTGCGCTACGAGCGCGACCGCGGCTGGAGCGGGACCGCCGAGGCGCGGCGACCGTGGCCGATCGAGATCGACGGCGTCACGCTCGAGCTCCGCACGACCGAGGCGGGGCAGGTCGGGCTGTTTCCCGAGCACGCCGCGATGCTGCCGTGGCTCCGCCGACAGGTGGCGGCACGGACCGGGGTGGGCGCAGCGCCCGCCGTCCTGCACCTGTTCGCCTACACGGGCATGGCAACGCTCGCGATGGCCGCCGCGGGCGCACGCGTGACCCATGTCGACTGCTGCCCGGCCGACGGTCGGCTGGGCGCGGCAGAACGCCACGCTCTCCGGGTTGGCCGAACGGCCGATCCGCTGGATCGTCGATGACGCAGCGGCGTTTGCGGGGCGCGAGGTCCGTCGTGGCCGGCGCTACGCGGGGGTCGTCCTCGACCCGCCGTCGTACGGCCACGGCCCGGGTGCCGGAGCGTGGCGGATCGGCGACGACCTCGCCCCGCTGCTCGATCTCATCGCGGCGCTCCTCGAGCCCGACGGCTTCCTGTTGCTGACCGCGCACACGCCGGACCTCGGGGCCGACCGGCTGTCGGGGGCGGTCGGTCGCGCCCTGGGTCGATCCGCCGCCGCGATCGAGGCCGGCGAGCTCGATCTCGTGACGCCCGACGGTCGGCGTGCTGAGCTCGGCGCGTTCGCCCGTTCGTCGGGCGGGGCATCATGACGGCGATGGCGCCCCAGACCCCGCCGATCCTGACGAGCCTTGCGAACCCGAAGATCAAGGCGGCCGCGGCCCTGCGTGAGCGACGCGAGCGCGACCGGACCGGCCTGACGCTGCTCGACGGCGTCCGGGAGATCCGGCGGGCGATCGACGCCGGCGCCGAGCTCGTCGAGGTCTTCGTCTGCGAGCCCCTGCTGGCCGGCGCCGACGCACGTGCCGCGCTCGATCGGCTGCGGACGGGCAGCGTCGCGGTGCAGCCGACCAGCCGGCCGGTCTTCGCCAAGCTCGCCTTCGGAGAGCGGTCGGAGGGACTCGTCGCCGTCGCGCGCATCCCGTCGGTCGAGCTGTCCGGGTTGACGCTGCGGCCCGATCCGCTGGTCTCGGTCGTCGAAGGGGTCGAGAAGCCGGGCAACCTCGGCGCGATCCTGCGCAGCGCCGACGGCGCGGCGGTCGATGCCGTCGTCGCAGCGTCGCCGCGAACCGACCTGTTCAATCCGAACGCGATCCGGGCGAGCGCCGGGACGATCTTCACCGTCCCCCTGGCGGCCGCGCCGACGGCCCGGGTCCTCGCCTGGCTGCGCGAGCGCGGCATCCGGATCGTGGCCGCGCGCGTCGACGCGGACCGGCGCTACACCGATGTCGACCTGACCGGTCCGCTGGCGCTGGTGCTCGGCGCCGAAGCGGACGGGCTCGGCGCGGCCTGGTCGGCCCCGGACATCATCGCGGTCCGGCTGCCGATGCTCGGCGTCGCGGACAGCCTCAACGTGTCCGTCAGCGCCGCGATCCTGTTCTATGAGGCCCGACGCCAGCGGGGCGATCCGACACGCACGACTGGGAGCTGAAACGGTGCAGACGTTCGATTTCGTGATCATCGGCGCAGGTCCCGCCGGCGAGGCCGCGGCATTCAAGGCGCGCGAGCTCGGCGCGACGGTCGCGATCATCGACCGCCTGTGGTTCGGCGGGAGCTGCCCGCACATCGGCTGTCTGCCATCGAAATCGCTGCTCAACGGTGCCGCACGACATCACGCGAACCCCGCCACGTACGACTGGGCGGCGACGTCGAAGGCCCGGGACTACATGGTCAACCGGCCGGCCGGTGCAGCCGAGCCCGATGACTCGAGCCATCTCGAGGCGCTGATCGCGGCCGGCGCGATCGGCTACCGCGGGACCGGCGCGATCACCGATCGCGGGCGTGTCGTCGTCCGTCACGACGGGGCTTCCCACGACCTTGCCGCCGGCAACGTGATGGTGGCCGTCGGATCGGTCTCGAAGCGGCCGCCGATCGAGGGGATCGAGACGATCCCCACCTGGACCAACCGCGACGCGACGCTCACCCGCGAGCTGCCGGCCAGCCTCCTGGTGCTCGGCGGCGGCCCGACCGGCTGCGAGCTGGCCCAGGTGTTCGCGCGGTTCGGGGTGCCGACCACGATCGTCCAGTCAGGGCCGCGCCTCGCGCCGACCGATCATCCGCGCAACTCGGCGGTCGTGCGCGCCACCCTCGAGCAGGACGGGGTGATCGTGCGGACCGGGGTCCGCGCGCTGCGAGCCCGTGCCGGCGCCGGCCACGACGGCGCCCACCTGATCGAGCTCGACGATGGATCGACCGCGCAGGGGCACGCCGTCCTGCTGGCCGTCGGGCGGACCTTCCCGATCGACGAGCTCGGGCTCGAGCACTACGGGATCGATACGAGCGGCCGGACCCCGTTCCCGCGCGACGGGCGGCTGCGGATCGCCGACGGGCTGTGGGTGATCGGCGACCCGGCCGGCCCCGAGCTGCACACCCATCAGGGCCACTACCAGGGCGAACTCGCGGTCCGGATGGCGCTCGGGGAATCGGTCGTGCCCGACTATCGGGCCCTGCCGCGGGCGACCTACACGGATCCCGAGGCGTCGTCGGTCGGGCTGACCCTCGACGAGGCGCTGGGGGCCGGGCTCGACGCCTTCGAGCAGGTCGCCGACTTCGCCACGAGCGCGAAGGGGTATGCGGTGCAGGCCACCCTCGGCCACGTGACGATCGTCGTGGATCGCGCCACGCGGGAGCTCGTCGGAGCGGCGATGGCCTGCCCCGACGCGTCGGCGGCGATCCACGAATGCGTCGTCGCCATCAAGGCCCACGTCACGATCGACGTCCTGGCCGAGACGATCCACGCGTTCCCCTCGACGTCGCGGATCTTCAACGGGCTCTTCGCCGACGCGAAACGGGCGCTCGACAGGCCCGCGGCCTAAGGCGGCAGCCCCGTCCTCCGCGGGGTCCCGTCCGGCTACGTCTCGTACACGACGCGACCGTCGAGCACGACGATCGACGGACGGGCGGTCGCGAGCGCACCGCCTGGTTCGACCGGCTCGAGCAGCGCGGCCATCGGGATCACGACCACATCGGCCCGGTGGCCGACGGTGAGGCGTCCGCGGTCGGTCTCGCGCGCCGAGATGGCCGGATCGAGGCAGGCGCTCCGGATCGCCCGCGCGAGCGGCAGGGCTTCGGCGGGACCGAATGGCGGGGTCCCGTCCGGCCAGCGCGGATCGTCGCGACAGACGGCCAGCGAGATCCCCGGCCACGGGTCGAACGACTCGACCGGCGCATCCGTCCCGAACGCGACGACAGCACCGGTCGCGGCGATCGACGCCCAGGTGTAGCCATTCGACTCGGCGCGCGGGCCCCACAACCGCCGGGCCTGGGCCGCGTCGCTCCCGAGGTGGACGGGCTGGACGCTGGCCGCGATGGCTCCCGATGCGAACCGACCTCGATCAGCGGGATCGAGCAGCTGGACGTGCTCGATGCGTGGCATGAACGGGACGCTGCCGGCGGTCGGCTCGAGGACGTCGAGCGCCGCTCGCACGGCAGCGTCCCCGATGGCATGGATCTGCGTGGCGATGCCGCCCGCCGCGGCTCGATCGACGAGCTCACGCAGTCGCTCGGGCTCCGTGTTCCACACGCCACGTCGCTGCCCCCGCGGGAGCGGGCGGTCCGCCTCAGGCTCGATGTCGGCCAGCAGCGCGGCCGTCCGCGAGCCGAGCGAACCGTCCGCGAAGCATTTCTGCCACCCGACCCGCGCCCGCCCCGTCGGATCGCCACCGAGGACCGTTCCGCTCCTGAGGCCTCGTTCCAGCGCGGTCTCGAGCGACTCCGGCCGAAGCGAGGCGAGGACCCGCAGCGGCAGACGGCCGGTCTCGGCCAGGTGGGCGTAGGCGGGGAACGACCAGTCGAGATCCGAGTCCGGGACGACCCCGCCCGGATCGTGGACCGCGACGACGCCGAGCGCGAGCAGTTCCTGCGCGACCGCGACGAGCGCAGCCTCGAGCTCGGCGGTCGAGAGATGCGGGATGTGGACCGTCACGAGAGCGCTGGCACCCTCGAGAAGCACGCCTTCGGGATCGCCGCCGGCGTCGCGTCGGATGACCCCGCCGGAGGGATCGGGGGTGGTCCGGTCGATCCCGGCAGCGGCCAGCGCCGCCCGACTCGCGAGCAGCGCGTGGTGATCGTGCGCCCACAGCGCGCAGCGACGCCCGGGTGCGACCCGGTCGAGGTCGGCTGCGCTCGGCCAGCGGCCCCAGCGATCCGAGTCCCAGCCGTGCCCTTGCAGCCAGGCATCGTTGGCCAGCGCGAGGTGCGCAGCCCGGATCCTCGCCAGCCCGTCTTCGAGGGTCGCGTCATCCGAGAGGTCGACAGTGCGGGTCGCGACTGCGGTCCCGGCCAGGTGGAGGTGCGCGTCGGTCAGTCCGGGGAGTGCCACCTCGTCCGGTCCCAGCGCGATCCGCTCGGTGAATGGATCCGCTCGCGTCTCGAGCGCGACCTCGGAACCCGCGAACGCGACGCGCCCATCGCGGATCCCGATTGCCTCGACCCAGCCGAACCCCCGATCGCCCGCGAGCGTGGCGATCCGGCCCGTGATCAGCGTGTCGAGCGGCACGCGGTCAGCCCGGCGGATCGGCCAGGAGGGCCGCCAGCCCGTCGCGGTCGAGCCCGGCACCGAGCCCGAGCGCCAGCGCGACCCGCGCCTTGACCGCGCAGAGATGGCCGACCGGCAGTGCCCCGGCCCGGACCCACGTCGCACCGCCTCCCGGGAACGCATACCCGGTCCCCGCCCGTCCGGCGACGCAACGGCTCGCCAACGCCACCGGGACACCGGCCGCCATCGCGCGTACGGCGGCGGCCAGCAGTGTCGGATCGGTGTTCCCGGCGCCGGTGGCGGCGACCACGATCCCGTCGGCGCCGGCCGCGACCGCCGCATCGAGCAGCGAGCCGTCCATCGCCACGGTCGCGGTGATGAGGTGGACGTGCTCGGCGGCGCGTGCGGTCTCCACCCGGCGCCGCCCGGCCCGTCGTCGGAAGACCGTGACGCCCGACGCCCCGACCCGCCCGAGCGAGCCGCCGTTCGGGCTGGCGAACGTGTCGAGTGCCGAGGCGTGCATCTTCACCACGTCGTCGGCCGGCTCGATCGTCCCGGCCAGGCAGACGACCACCCCCGCCCCGCGGAGCGCCGGGGTCGCGGCCGCGCGGACCGCGTCGCGCAGGTTCGCCGGGCCGTCGAAGCCGGCCTCGTCCGAGGCGCGCATCGCCCCGGTCACCACGACCGGCTTGACGCCGTCGAGGAGGAGGTCCCAGCAGAAGCTCGTCTCCTCGATGGTGTCGGTTCCCTGGACGACCACGGCCCCATCGAGCGACGGGTCAGCGAGGGCGTCGCGAACGACGCCCGCGAGCTCGAGGAGCGCGGGGAACGTGAAGTGGCTGGCCGGCGTCCGCCCCCGGTCGATCGCGACGACGTCGGCGATCGCATCGAGCCCGGGCGTCCGGGCCAGGATGGCGGCGCCGTCGAGGCTCGGGACGTTGCCGCCGGCCGCCGGATCGAAGGCCGTGCTGATGGTCCCGCCGGTGAAGACGACCGCGACCCGCGCCATCGCGAGCCTCAGCCGCCGTCGCTCGGGTCGGCCGGAACCGGCGCAGTCGCCGGCGTACCCGCGGGCGCGCTCGCCGCTTCGGCCGCGCCGGTGACGCCGAGCGCCGAGGCGATCGGGTCGACCGCATTCGGGTCGCTGGCGGGTCGCGCGTCGGTCTCCGCCAGCGGTCCGCGCGTCAGCACCGAGACGACGCCCGTGATCACGACCGCGATCGCCAGGGCGAAGATGACGGCGGTCGTCCCGGCCCATTCCGAGATCGGCCCGACGATGATGATCGGCAGGAAGCTCGCGACCGAGACCAGCATCCCGAGCACGCCGAAGACCCGACCGCGGACGTCTTCGGGGAGATCCTCCTGGAGCTGCGTCTGCGATGGGATCGCGACGAGGCCGTAGGCGATCCCGGCGAAGAAGGCGATGACGACCACGACCGCGAGGAGCGACGTCACGCCCGACAGGTCGAGGCCGCCGGGCACGTCCGCCCGCTCGAGGAACCGGCTGATCGCGCCCGACGCCGAAAGCGCGCCGAGCAGGATCCCGAGCGCGATCAGTCCACCCTCGATGACCCGCCGCCGCGGGAAGTAGCGGCCGTACGAATTCAGCAGGAGGATCCCGGTCACGATCCCGAACCCGAGCGGCAGGACGACCACCGCGAAGTCCTCGGCCTTGAGCCCGAGCGTCTCCTGCGCGAACGCCGGACCGAGGACGCCGAGCACTCCGATCAGCGACGCGGTGATCCCGAGGTAGACCAACGACCAGCTGATCGACCGATGGGAGCGGATGAAGGAGAAGCCCTCGCGGAGCTGCGCGAGGGTCGTCTGGAACGCTCGCTCCGCCTCGCCGACGCCGAGGCCGCTGTGCGGTTCGGTCTCCGTCGACGGGGGCGGGGGCGACGCGGGCAGGGTCACGCAGAATACCGCCGCGAGGAAGTAGAGCGACGCCACCACGAGGATGACGGCCTCGGCGCCGGCCACCTTGACGACGAGCGGCCCGAGGAGCGCGAAGCCGATGGCGAAGGCCGCGTTCAGGGTCAACGTGAAGATCCCGTTCGCGGCCAGCAGCTGCTGGCGAGGGACGAGGACCGGGATCATCGCGAGCTCGGCCGGCGCGAAGAAGACCGTGATGGTCGACACCGAGATGTTGAGCAGCAGGATCAGGGCCAGGTTGCCGCCGGCGAGATAGAGGGCGACGAAGGCCGCGCCGCGCAGGAGGTTCGTGAAGATGAGGATCAGCCGGCGATCGATCCGGTCCACGTAGACGCCGGCCACCGCCGAGAAGAGGACCGCCGGGACGAGGAAGCTGAGGATCAGCAGGCTGACCGCGGTCGTCGACTTGGTCGAGTTGAAGACGATGACGGTCAGCCCGAACAGGACCATGTTGCCGCCGATCTGGGTCGACGCCTGCGACAGCCACAGGCGGAGGAAGCCGCCGTTGTGGAAGACCGCCAGCGGGCCGCCGGCGGTTGTCTCGGGTGCGATGGCGTCGTCGGTCACGCGGTCGGGCCGCCGGGCGGTGGCGAGATCGCCGCGGTCATGGCCGCGTCGCCGCGCGTGACGAACTCGACCAGCCGACGTTCGAGCGTCCGTCGCTCCAGCAGGACATGGCGGCCACAACCCTGGCAGCGCAACCCGATGTCGGCACCGAGTCGATCGACCTGCCAGGTGCTGCCGCCACAGGGGTGGGCGCGCCGGAGGCGGACGACATCGCCCAGGAGCAGCATGAGGACGGGCTGGTCTGGCATCGGCGGGTCAGGGTATCAAAGGCGTGGATGCCCGTGCGCCGGAACGAGCGTCCGGGTCGTGGCCGGCAGCTCCAGCCGATCGACCGGTGTGACCGTGACCGTCACGTCGGGCTGGGTCGCAGCGAGCTGGGCGATGACCCCGCCGGAGCGCGTCAGCGACCCGGTCAGCTTGTCCGGCGCGCCGATGGCGTCGATGTCGAAGCCATCGGTGAGCGCTGCGTCCCCGATCCGTGCCGCGCCCGCCGCGCCGGTCGCCACGTCGCCGGTGACGACCCGCATGTGGTCGGTCGCGATCGCCTCGGCGCCCGCGTTGCGCAGCTCATTGAAGAGCTCTTCGACCCCAGCCCCGTCGATCGGGCCATCGACCGTGATCCTGACGCCGGGACCGGCGACCGGGTCGAGCCCGGCGTAGGCGCGGACGCGCTCGAGGTCGGCCGTGATCTCGTCGACGGAGGCGTCGCCGCGCGACTGGTTCGCGGTCAGCGTCGCGAGCTCCGCCTCGAGGCTCGAGCTTTCGCGGCGGAGCTGGTCGTTCCGGTCGTTCAGGTTGGCGACGAGGATGGTGAGGTCCTGCGCCGACAGCTGCGCGAGCCCGGATCCTCCCGCTTCGGAGCGCAGCTGGGTGACGACCAGGATGCCGAGCACGACGGCGACCGCGGCGATCGTGAGCTGGCTCGACCGACGATGCACGGTCAGCGACCCGGGCTGCCGCTCGGGGCGGCCGACGGACCGCTCGACGGCGTGGTGATCGGCCTCGAGTAGCGGAGGGTGACCGTCCCGACGAAGGCAGGCACGTCGACCGATGCCGGATCGGCGAGCGAGACCCGGATGCCGTACCCCTCGCTGCGGGCCCGGACGAAGTCGATGAAGCCCCCCGACTTGCTGAGACGGTCGTACAGATCCGGCGCGCCGAGCGCGGTGATCTGGTACGGCGGCGCGAGATAGGCCGAGTTGACCAGCAGCGAGGTCCCGACATCGATGATCGCCGAGGTCGGCGTGATCCGTTCGCTGTTGACGGCGATCGCCTCGGCGCCGGCGACCCACAGCTGCTCGACGACCAGGCGGATATCGCGCGAGCCGACGAGGTAGTCCGACTCGCTCCCGTCGGGCGGGACCGGGGTCTTCGAGTCCTCGAGCTGGATGACGATGCCGGTCCCGGTCAGCGCGATCAGCCCGCCCGCGATGCGCGCCTCCTGGAGCTGCGCGTTGAGCTGGCGGACGACGTCGACCGAGCTCTCGCCCTGGGTCTCGATGGTCTGGACCTTGGTGCGCAGATCGAGGATCCGGGCCTTCAGGTCGTCCTGTTGGGCCTGCAGCTCGTTCGCGGTCCCGACGAGCGGCGTGCGTTCCTGCGTCGTGTACTGGACCCGCGGGCCTTCCGAGGCGAGCTGGGCGGCGATCAGGAACCCGAGCGCCAGGAGAGCGACGCCGAGGGTCACCTGCCAGCTCGGGATCGCCCGGACCCGACGCATGACCGTCACGGCGCGTCGCCGTCTGGACGCCTGCGGCCGGTGACCACCACGAGCAGGACGAGTCCGACGAGTCCGATCCCCACCGCCACCAGTCCGAGGACCAACCAGCCCGGGATCTCGTCGTGCGACGCCGGACCGCCCGCCACGGGCGCGGCCGACGCCGTCGCTCCCGGAGCGGCCGGGGCTCCCGGCGCGGCGGATGCGACGGCACCACCGGGCGCCGCCCCGGTCCAGGCCGACGGGACCGGTCCCGGCGGCGCCGGCTGCGGCCCGTACTTGGTCTTCGGCGTCGCGTTGACGCTCTTGAACCACGCCTGGCTGAAGGCCGTCATGTCGAGCCCGAGCGCGGCACTGAACGCCTCGTCGTCGGTGCGTCCGCCGGCATACGAGCGGACGAGCGACACCAGGGCCTCGCTGCCATGGGTCCGGATCATGTAGTCGACGGCGGCCACGCTCTCGGAATACGCCAGGAAGAAGTCCTGGCCGTTCGGGAACTGGCCTGTCAGGCCGTCGAGCGGGATCAGCGTGCCGGAGCGGGCGGCGTCCTCCACCTGCGCGCGGTCGGACGAGCCATAGCCCTCGCTCTGGTAGACGGCCAGGCCCTCGTTGAGCCAGCGCGGCGGGCTGTGATACGGGTTCTTGGAGGCGGTGTCGAAGACGAGATGGACGAACTCGTGCGGGATGCGGACCGCGACCAGCGGGTCGTCGATCTGGTCGGGCGGGATGAGCCCGAGCAACGTCCGGATGCTCGCGTAGGCAGAGCCCGCGACGTTCTCATGGGCGCCCGGCCCGAGCGCGTCGTAGAACTTGTTGACGTCGGCGTAGACGAAGAAGTCGACCGGCTGCGTCTCGGTGACGCCGAGCAGCGCGGAGGTCTTGCGGACCTCGTCCTCGCCGAGCTTGAGCGCCTTGGCGCCGAACGCGGCATCGCCCTCGTACCAGTGGACCCGAACGAGGTCGCCGGTCGCGGTCTTCCAGGCGAACCGGTCGTCGGCGTAGACGACGTGGACCTCGGGGCCGAGCGCGACCGCGCTCGAGCCATCGGCCGGGAAGAGGCGCCAGCGCGCGACGATCCCGGTGTTGGGGATCATGTGGGCGGTGCCCGACGTGTCGAGGGTGTACTTGAGCGTGCTCGTGACACCAACCGGCGTGTTCGGCACCTCGAGGATGGTCGGGCCGATGGCATCGGCGATCGTCAGCAGGATCTCGACCCGACCGACAGGCGCCGTGACCGTCACCGGCTGGCTGAAGACGATGCCGGTCTCGAACGTGGAGTCGGCGGTCGGGGTCCCGAAGGTGACCGGCGACGCAGCCACGGCCGTCGGCGCGAGGCCGAGCGACAGCCCGGCCGCGACCAGCAGCGGGACCAGGCGGCGGGTCGGGCCGGTCATGGCGCCCATGCGAGTCCCGCCATCCTCACGATGCCCAGGCCGTTCTGGCCGGCGCCCAGCAGCCCCGTCCGCGAGAGGGCCCAGCCGGGACCGTAGGCCACCGGGACGACCGGGACCTCGTCGCGGACCACGGCCTCGGCTCGGTCGTAGGCGGCCGCCGCGGCGACCGGGTCGGCGGCCGACACCGCCTCGGCGATCGCGCCGTCGAACGCCGGGGAACTCCAGTGACCGTAGTTGTTCGAGGCGCCCGTGCCGAGGAGGACGCCCAGGAAGTCGTTCCGGCCGGGGTAGTCGGCGACCCAGCCGAGCGCCCACATCGCCGGCGGATCCGAGGTCAGTCGGTCGAAGTACCCGACGCCCATCGTCTCGGCCGTCAGGGTGATCCCGAGCTCGCGCTTCACCTCGCTGACGATGGCCTCATCGAACCCGGAGCCGCCGGTCAGGAGCGTCGTCGCCGGGAAGCCCGCACCGCCCGGATAGCCGGCGTCGGCCAGCAGCTTGCGTGCGTCCGCGGGGTCGTAGGACGGCACGTAGTCCGCGTCGCTGCGGCCCGGGATCCCGGGCGGCACCATCGAGTTGGCCACCTGGGTCGTGCCCCCATCGCCGCTCAGGGCGGCCATCCGGCGCCAGTCGATCGCCTCCCCGAACGCCTTCCGGACGGCGGCCTTGTCGAACGGGGGCTTGGTCGTCTCGAACCCGTAGTACTCGACAGACAGCGACCCGACCAGGCGGAGCTGCGGCCCGAGCGTCTGGTCGTAGCCGAGCCACGTCGCGTCGATGCTCGCGACCGGCGTGTAGTCGAGGTCGCCGGCCGAGAAGGCGTCGACCGGACCCTTGCCGCCGAGGTCGCTCACGAGGTCGATCGTCTTGATGGCCGGCGTTCCCGCCCAGTAGTGGGTGTTGGCCGTCAGCTCGAGCGCCGTCGCGGTCTGGCTGGTCGGGACGTAGCCGCCGCTTGCGACGAAGCCCGGCCCCGGCGTCAGGACGGCAGCACCGGTCGCGATGCCGGGCGGCACGACGGAGAAGGACGGCCCGGCCACGATGTTGACGAAGTCGGTGGCCGGCCGCACGAGGTCGACCACGAGGGCGCCACTGGGATCGTCCGCGTGCAGCCCGACCGTCGCCGGATCGGACGACCCGCGGTGCAAGTAGGCATCGGCGCCCTGGACATCGAGGATCAGCGACGCGAGCGGTGACGGATGCGCCGGATCGATCAGCCGGAGCCAGCTCCGGACGACGTCGGAGGCATGCAGCGGGCTGCCGTCGGAGAACGTCAGGTTCGGTCGAAGCTGGAACGTCACCTGCCGCCCGCCGTCGGCGAACTGCCACGACTCGGCGAGGGCCGGGCGCACCTGGAGGTCGGCGTCGAAGCTCGTCAGCGACTCGTACAGCTGGGCGGTGATGGCCGCGCTGCCGGCGTCACCCTGGGCAGCCGGATCGAGGGTCGCGGGCGCGCCGGTGAGGATCCGGACCGGGCGGTCGGCGCCTGCGGCCGTCGTCCCCGCGCACGAGGCGAGCAACGTCGCAAGCGCGAGCAGGACGAACAGTCGGCGCATCGCCGGGAGTATAGGGCGGGTCGGCCGAGGGCCCCCGCGGCCGGCCGGGCGACGGGGAGCCGGGCACGGGAGGAGGCCCCGCAGACCCACACCGCCGGGGGAACGATGAGATCGGGACCGCGAGGCCTCTGCTGGGATAACGAGTGTTCTCCGGAACCGTTAGGGGTCGTTTGCTGAAGTCGCCGCTAGCATGGGCACATGGCCTTCCGCCTCCGGAACACCCTCACCCGCCGGGTCGACCCGGTCGAGCCCCTCGAACCGGGCCGGGTCGGGATGTACACCTGCGGTCCGACCGTCTACCGCTACGCCCATGTCGGGAACCTGCGCAGCAACCTGCTGGCCGACCTGATCCGCCGCGCCCTCCTCTACCACGGCATCGACGTCTTCCACGTCAAGAACATCACCGACGTCGGTCACCTCCGTGACGAGGGCTTCGACCGCGGCCAGGATCCGATGCTCGTGGCGGCCGGTCTCGAGCACAAGACACCGGCCGAGATCGCCGACGCGTATGAAGCCGCGTTCCACGCCGACGAGGCGGCGGTCAACATCCTGCCGGCCCACGTCTTCCCGCGCGCGACCGAGCACATCGCGGAGATGCTGACGCTCGCCGAGGCGCTCCAGGACGCCGGCTACGGGTATGCCACGCCGGCGGGCAACGTCTACTACGACGTCGGGCGGTTCGAGGGCTACGGCCGCCTCTCCGGCAACACGTTGGCAGACCTTCGGGCGGGCCACCGGGGCGAGATCGAGCCCGACAAGCGCGACCCGGCCGACTTCGCCCTGTGGAAGGCCGCCGGCCCCGGCCGGCTCCTCAAGTGGCCCTCCGCGCGCTGGGGCGACGGCTTCCCGGGTTGGCACATCGAATGCTCGGCGATGGCGATGCGCTATCTCGGACCGCGGTTCGACATCCACACCGGCGGGATCGACAACGTCTTCCCGCACCACGAGGACGAGATCGCCCAGTCGACCCCGATCGTCGGCGACGCCCCGGCGCGACATTGGGTCCACGGCGAGTTCCTGCTGATGGGCGGCAAGAAGATGGCCAAGTCGGCCGGGAACTTCCAGCGTGTGACGGAGCTCGTGGACCGTGGGCTCGATCCACTGGCGTTCCGATACCTCGTCCTCACATCGCGGTACTCCCGCAAGCTCGAGTATTCGGACCGCTCGATCGCGGCGGCCGCCGCGGCCCTGGGATCGCTCCGCGCCGGGCTCCGAGGATTGGGCCCTCCCCCGGCGCAGGGGCCCTGGATCGCGCCGCCTGTCCTCCGGGCCGGCTCCGCCGGCGATCGCCCGGCCGGCGTCGCGGCGGGCGTCGCCGGCCACGGGACGCCTGGCGTCGATCCGTTCCTCGTCACCGACCGCGCGGCCGCCTCGACCGCGCCGCTGACGACCGGCGGACTCGCGCTCCACGAGCGGTTCGTGGCAGCGATCGACGACGACCTCGACATGCCCGTCGCCCTTGCGCTCCTCCGCGAGATCCTGCGCGCGCCGATCCCGGCCGACGAACGCCGCTGGCTGATCCTCGACGCCGACCTCGTCCTGGGGCTCGATCTCGATCGCGTCTGGACCGGGACGGCCACGGCAGCGTCGCGGGCAGCTCCCATCCCCGCCGACGCGGCTGCGCTGTTGACGGCTCGCGACGAAGCGCGCGCGGCGAAGGACTACGCCCGCGCGGACGCGTTGCGTGACGAGCTGGCGGGCATCGGCTGGGACGTCGTCGACGGTCCGGCCGGAAGCCGATTGACCCGACGCGGGCCGGTCGTGTCCGACTAGCATCCGTCCGTGCGACGACCACCGCTTCCGACATTCCTGACCGACCTCGATCGCGAGCCGGGCGCCGTCCAGACGCTCGTCGCCGCGTCGCTCGCATTGCTGGCATCAGGCCTCGCGCCGAGGATCTTCTCGCCCGGCCTCGCTTCGGTGCAGTCGGCGGTCCGCGAACGCCCCGAGATCGAGGTGCTGCTCCTGGCGGCCTCGATCGTGACGGCGGGCATGCTCCTCGTCGGAGGCGTGCTCGGCGATGCCGATGGACGGAGACGAGTGATGCTCGTCGCGCTCGGCGGCCTCGTCGTCACGGGGCTCGGCGGACTCTTCTTCGCGGACGGTCCGCTGTTCCTGCTCGGGCGATTCGTCGACGTCGCAGCCGCGAGCATCGTTCTGCCGGTCGCCCTGGCCGGGGTGGCAACCAGGTTCGAGGGCGTGAACCGGGCCACGGCCATCGGCCTCGCGTACGGAGCCTATGGTGCCGCGACCGCCGCGGCACCGGTCCTCTTGACGCTGTTCGGTCCGGCCGGCTCGCGGGCGCCCGCCTTCGCCGCCGCGGCCGCCGCTGCCATCGTCGCGTTCGCCTACAGCCGACGGCGGTGGCACGACCTCCCGACGGCCGGACCCGCCCAGCGGGTCGCGGTCCTCATCACCGCGGTGTGGGCCTTCGGGATCGTCATCATCACGGCGGGCCTCATCGGCTTCCAGGGCAACGGCGCGAACGACACCCGTGTCGGCCTCGTCATCCTCGGCGGCATCCTCGTGGGAACGGGGCTGTGGATCGAGAGGCGCCGACGCCACGCGGGTCGGTCCGCGCTCCGGATCCAGCGTCGTCCGGTCGCGGTCGCCCTGTTCGTCGGGTTCATCATCGCCTACGCCCAGACCGCCGCACTCTTCCAGGTCCCCGTGTACTTCCAGCTTGTCCTCGACTACGGGGCGATCCTGTCGGTGGTCGCGACGATCCCGTTCATGGTGGCGTTGGCCGCGGCCGGCCCCATCGCCGGGATCCTGCTCGTCCGGTTCTCGCCGCGGACCCTGATGGTGGGCGGGATCCTTGCCGTGGGACTGGGCAGCATCGTCATCGCCGCCATCCTGCGACCAGGAGCGGGCTACGTCGGGTTCGCGATCTCGTTCGTGTTGATCGGGGCGGGCTTCGTCATCGCGACCACGGTCCGCACCGCGATCATCTTCGCCAGCGTGCCGCGCGGGCTTCCGGCCACCGCCGCGGCCCTCAACGAGGCGTCGGTCGCACTCGGCAGCCGGGCCGCCCTCGTCGTCGTGACTGTCCTGGTCACGACCCTCGCCCTCGACAGCTATGCCGCCTCACTGGCCGGCCAGGCGCAGGGCCAGATCGACGCCGCAGTCGATACGTTCCGCACGCTCTTGTCGGCCATCAACATGCCGGCCTACGCCGTCCTCGTCGACGGAGTCCAGGCGAGCGACGCGGCCGCCTACGCCGCCGCGTACACCGACGCCGTTCGAACCGTCATGTTCAGCACCGGCATCCTCACGCTGCTGGCGGCACCCATCGCCTGGTTCCTCATCGGCCGGCGCGACCCGCTCCTGACGGTCTGGCAGCACCAGGACGAGAGAGACGCCGCCCCTGTCGCGGTCAACGGTTGACGAGCAGGTCCCGCCGCGAGCCGAACCGGTCGAGGATCCGGTAGAAATTGCGCTTGCTCTGCCGGTCGCGATCCGCCTCGGGGAGGCTGGCGTAGCCGCGGTGCTCGTGGCGCACGACCGGGAGGCCGGCGAGGCTGACCGCGTGACGCGGCGGCATCCCCTCCCCTTCGTCGCGCAGGACCAGGCTCCACCAGATGTCGAGGTTCCGGTAGAAGCGAAAGTGCTCGTCGAGCGGTCCGCGCGCGGCGACATCGTCGCGGCGGAAGGCGGACAGATAGCCCTCGATGGCGTCCACGTCCCCAGCCGGCGCGTCCTCGAACTTGCGCAGGTCGGCCGACACGATCCCCCACCCGCCCACGACCCCGACCGTCGGGTCGTCTAGGGCGCGGACGAGTGGCGTCACGACGTCGCCGGTCGGCTCGACGCTCGCGTCGACCAGGACGACGACCGGACCGGTCGCACGGCGCAGGCCGACGTTGATGGCCGCCGCATGCCCGAGCCGGTCGCTCGTCCGGACGACCTCGATCGGCGGGCGATCCGACGGGTCGAGCGCTTCGAGCGCTTCGAGCGCCTCCGCCTGCTCCACCGACGGCGCATCGGCGACGATCACGATCGAGGTCCCCGCCGGCGAGCCTGCGACGAGCCCGGCCAACGTCCGCTCCAGGTCGTCGGGCCAGTCCGTGGCGATCAGCACGACCGTGGCCAGCCCGCTCGCGGGCTCGTCGAGCCGCGATGGCACGCTCGCGCTGGAGCCGTAGCGGAGACGTTCGCCGTCGGCGACGTCCGGCGGCGCGATCGGGGTCAGCGCGAAGTCGATGCCGCGGTCGGCGACCTTCCAGCCGCCGGCCTCGATGTCGGCGCGGAGGCGGTCGGCCTCGGCCCAGTCTCGCGCCGCGCGCGCCCGGGATCTTTCGTGCGCCGCGGCGAGGATGGCGTCGGGGATCCGCTGGCGAGTCACGCGGGCAGGATAGCCCGGAGGATGCGTGGAACCGTCGCGGCCAGGCCAGTGCGGACGTCGAGGCCGGGCAGCATCCGCGCGTAGAGAGCCACGCGATGCAGGGGCAGGACCGTGCGCGCCAGGGCCAGGGCGTCCATCCCCGTCGGCATCGTCAGGCCGAGGCCGGCCGACAGCCACGGACCGAGATACGCCGCCGCACGCTCGTCTGCCGCCGATCCCGCCCCGTCGCTGTCGGAGAGGAGCGACGCCGCGGACAGGAACGGGTGGGTGATCGAGCCATCCGACCAGTCGAGGAAGACCGGGCCCATCGCCCCGATGATCACCTCGTCGGCGGCGAGGGCGCCGTGGTCGAGGCTGTCGGGGATGGCGCCCGCCGCAAGCGCCTCGCAGGCCTCCACGAACTCGGGGGTACGCGCCCGCACCGCGGCTGCCTCCGCGCGCGTCAGCCCGCCCGCCCGGTCGACGAGCAGGAGGTCGTCGTCGTCGAGCAGCCGCGGGAGGTCGGCCGCAAGAGCGGCTATCGGCGCGGCCACGACGCCGGCCTCCGCGAGGGCCGCGGGCTCGCCCGTCAGGACCCGCTGGATCTCGCCCAGGCGTGACAGGGCGGCGTCCCAGACGGCGTGGTCTCCGCGGGTGTCAGACAGGAGCGGGCCCTCGACGTGCTCGGTGACGATCCGGCCGAGCGCCCGGTCCGCGGCAACGACCGGCGGCACGATCCCGGGATCGATGTCGGCGAGCAACTCCGTCAGCGCGATCTCATGGCCGAAGACCGGCGGTACCGCCTTCGCCCACATGCGCCCGCGGTCGGTCTCGAACGTGAGGATGCCCGCGCGGTCCCAGACCCGGACCCCGGTCATCGCGCCAAGTCGACGGATCCCGGCCTCGTGCAGCCGAGCGTCGACCCACGTGGTCATGCCCGCAGCCCATTTCGGCCCCGGCCACCGCGGATGTCGTCCCGTCTCGGTCATCGGTTCCGACGATACCGCCCGCCCGGAACGGACACCGCGCGCATCACGCGAGGAGGCGGTCGATCGCTGCGTCGACGTGGATCAAGGTCGTGTCGAGCAACGGGACGATCGTCGGCGGGCCGTCGCGGAAGAGCATCGGGAGCTCCGTCCCGCCGAGGATCACGGCGTCGATATCGTCGCGCTCGTGCATCGACTCGATCACCTCGGTGATGGCGGCACGAGTCTCGTCGAGGAACATCCCCTCGACCAGCTCGGAGAAGTAGCGCCGATGCACCTCCGCCCGCTGCTCTGCATCGGGGATCGTGACGGTCATTCCGCGCCGGGCGAACGCCGATCGATAGAAGCCTCCTTCCATGGTGAACCGTGCCCCGAGAAGGCCGAGCCGCCGCAGCCCCTGGGCCTCGGCCGCGTCGGCGGTCGCCTCGACGATGCTGATGAGGGGCAACGGCGATCGCGCCGCGACCTCATCGAAGACCAAGTGCGGGCTGTTCGAGGCGAAGAGCGCGAGGTCGGCGCCGGCCCGGCCAAGCCGGTCGAGCTCGGCAACCAGCACCTCGACGAGTCGCGGCCTGTCGCCGGCCTCGAGCAGCGCGAAGAACGCTCGCGCGTCGATGCTGTCGATGATGAGCGACGGGTAGCCCCCGTCGGTCACCCGCTCCCGATAGCGGGTCACGAGCGAGCGGTAGTAATCGATCGTCGACGGCGGTGCGATCCCCCCGATGATCCCGAGCGTCGTCACGCCGCGAACACGATCCTCTCCCTGCCGTGCGTGATGGAGTCAGGAGCCAGGCGGAGGACTCCACCCTCGCGACCGAGTGTCGCAAACTCGGTCCGGCACCGCAACATCCGGCTGCGGCGACATCGCGGCCCGCGAGACGACCCGGTCGCCAGCGTCAGTGAGCGGGCCGCGCCGCCCGGCGTGGCTCCTCCTCGAGCTGCCACAGGTGATAGCCGAGCGCCATCCCGGCCGCCCCGATGACGAGATAGACGATCTGCAGCCAGGACTGCGGGTTCTCGACCCCGTGTTCGACGAGGGCGAGACCGACGATTGCGATCTCGACGACCTCGAACGCGATCATGAATAGGCCGGCGACGATCGAGGCCGCCCCGCCGAGGCGCGGCGCGATGACCAGCAGGATGAGCGCGACGACGGCGGAGCCGCCACAGGCGACGCCGAGCGCGAGGGCCGGGATCGTGTAGTCGGTCAGCGGACCGGCCTTGATCCAATCAAGTGGCAGCGTCGGGACGACGAAGATGGCCCCGAAGATCGCGGTGAAGGCGACGAACACCTGGAGCACGACCAGCGTCGCGCGCGTCGCAGCATGACCCACCGTAGTACCTCCCTTTCGACGACGCGGACACTCTCGTTCGTCGGCTCACGGCGGCCCAGTGCCGTCTTTCCGGAGGTGGGGAGGACATTCGGCCCCCGCAGGCACGTCGAGGTCAGGGGTCCCCGTAGCTGCGCTTGCGGACCTCGATGACGAGATCGATCGAATCCTCGATCTGCTGTCGCGACAGGAAGACGCTGGTAGACCGGCCCTCGCGCTCGATCATGATCCGGTCTCGATGCCCCGGCGCCATCCGGATCCTGAGATCGCGATCGAGCGGCCAGTCACGCACGCCCGTCCTCGGCCGGTAGGCCGCACCCTCGCGCACGAGGATCAGCCGGCGGTCTGTGAGCACGAGCGCACACCCGACAGCAGCCACGACTCGATCGACGCGCTCGGCGGGGCCAAGGACTGCGGCCAGGGCAGTCCGGACGGCCTCGGATTCGGGATCCACGTATGACTCATCGCGGGTCTGGCGCGCGCTCCAGCCGAGCTGAGTCTACCCGATGGACCGGGTGCGGTGATGCGATACGGAGTCGCCAGCCTGGTCCGTCGCGCCAAAACAGGCCAGATGGCCGATGCGGACCCGCTCGCGCGGGGCCGAAACTCGGTGTCACGTTTTGGACCCGCCGCGTGCTCGCGCGGCGATGCGAGGAGACGATGGCCCTCGAGATCCTGGGGCTCCGCAAGCGTTTCGGTGAGGTGCAGGCCCTCGACGACGTGACATTGACCGTCAAGCCGGGCGAGGTGTTCGGGTTCCTCGGGGCGAATGGAGCCGGCAAGACGACGACGATGCGCGTCGTGCTCGGTTTCCTCCGTGCCGACGAAGGCGCGGTGACATGGCAGGGTCGCGAGGCACGGTCCTGGCCGCGCCGGACCTGGGGGTACCTGCCCGAGGAACGCGGCCTCTATCCGCGCATGCCGGTCCTCGAGCAGCTCGTCTTCTTCGCGTCGCTCTACGGCGTGCGGCGCGATGACGCCCGACGGCAGGCGCTCGACTGGCTGGCGCGGTTCCGGATCGGGGACTACCAGGACCGGAGGGCAGATTCGCTGTCGAAGGGCAACCAGCAGAAGGTGCAGTTCATCGCCACGATCCTTCACGACCCGGACGTGCTCCTCATGGACGAGCCGTTCAGTGGCCTGGATCCAGTCAACGTCGCGCTGCTGAAGGACGCCTTCCTCGAGATGCGCGACCGCGGCAAGACGATCGTGTTCAGCACGCATCAGTTGGAGATGGCCGAGGAGCTGTGCGAGTCGGTCGCGATCATCGATCACGGTCGTATCGTCATCTCCGGTCCGACACGTGAGGTCAAGCACTCGACCGGTCACCAGGTCGTCCGGGTCGCCACCGCCAACGACGGCGACGCCGGCTGGCTCACGTCGCTGCCACACGTGACGGTCACACGGCCGGGCGAGGACTACACGGAGCTTCGCGTCGACGCGGGCACGAACCCGCAGGTGGTCCTCCAGGCGGCCGTCCGGCATGGCGGCGACATCCTTCGGTTCGAGGTCGCGGATCCGTCCCTCGAAGAGGTCTTCGTCGAACGCGTGGGCGCCATCGACAAGGAGGAACAGACCTTGGCCGCGGGAGCCGCCCGATGAGCACGATCGCGAACGTCTATGCCGTGACCCGGCGCGAGTTCCGGACGAGGGCGTTGACGCGAACGTTCGTGGTCGCGACCGCGCTGCTCGTCGTCGGCGTGGTCGCGATCGCGCTGGCGCCGGTGATCGTGCGCTACGTCGATCGGACCGGCACGCAGCGTGTCGCCGTGTGG
This sequence comes from uncultured Chloroflexia bacterium, assembly GCA_963742075.1. Classification (GTDB taxonomy): domain Bacteria; phylum Chloroflexota; class Limnocylindria; order Limnocylindrales; family CSP1-4; genus SPCO01. Next base: position 64,734 of record CAVUKR010000007.1, read on the forward strand.
ACGGGTGCAGGCGATCTCGGCGTCGATCCCGTCTCGACGATCTCGGTGCTCCTGAACGCACCATCCACGACCGACACCTCGACGTCGAACGCCGCCCCCGACTTCGTTGTCTCGTCCGTCCCGGATCTCGCCGAAGCCCGGGCGGCCGTGACCCGCGGTGACTACGTGGCAACCCTGGCCATCGAGCGCGGCGCGACCGGCGAGCTCGCGTTCACCCTGTACACGAACGACAGCCCGTCCGGGCGGGCCGCGGCGCTCGTCCAGCAGGCGTGCACGACCGTTGCCGTCAGCGACCGGCTGGCGCGTCTCGGCGTCGCGCCGGCCAGCCAGGCCGGCGTCTTCCAGCCCGCGCCGTACCAGGTGAGGTGGCCGGATCCGACGAAGACGGACTCGCCGCGCACTCTGTCGAACGAGACCGCGAGCGGCCTGCTCGGGTTCGGGATGACGATCCTCGTCTACATGATGGTCATCATGTACGGGAACTGGGTCGCGAGCAGCGTCGTGGAGGAGAAGTCCTCGCGGGTGATGGAGGTCATCCTCAACGCAGCGACACCGTTCCAGCTGCTGGCCGGCAAGGTGCTCGGGGTGGGTTCTGTGGCACTCCTGCAGTACGCCGCGGTGCTGGTCGCCGGTTCGATCGCGCTCGTGGCGCAGGCATCGATCGCGTCGGCCGTGCTGGGCACGGGCTCGTCGGACGTGTCGCTCCCCGCGGGCCTCACGTTCGGGATGCTCGCGATGCTGTTCGTCTATGGCGTGCTCGGCTTCATGCTCTTCGCGGTGCTGTTCGCGGCCGCAGGTTCGCTGGTCAGCCGGCAGGAGGACGTCAACACGGTGGTCATGCCGTTGACGCTCATCTGCACGGCCGGATATTTCATCGCCGTCTACGCCGGGATCGGTCTGCTCGACATCCGGTCGGGCTGGATGACGGCGCTCTCGCAGGTGCCGTTCCTGAGCCCGTTCATGATGCTGAGCCGCATCGCCGCCGGCGACGTGGAGCCGTGGGAGATCGTCCTCTCGATCGCGATCCTCGCTCTGTCGATCCTCGCTGCCCTGTGGGTCGCCGCGAGGATCTACGCGGTCGGGGTCCTGCTCTATGGTCAGCGCCCGGGCCCGAAGGTGATCTGGCGGCTTGCCCGGTCCGGGATGTGACGATGCAGCGATCCGAATGCTAGGCCCGGCCAAAGCGACCTCGTTCGCGGGCGCGTGGGCTCTGACATGACGGAGTCGAGGCAACGAACCCCGCGGCTCCAGCCACGCTGGTTCATCCGCTCGTTCTGGACGCTGCAGCGGGCCCTGTACTCGGTCACGGGCGGCCGGTTCGGCCTCCGGACGGCGACCCCCGACCGCTGGGGCATGATGCGACTCAGCACCGTCGGGCGGCGGACGGGCGCGCAGCGGACGGCGATCCTCGGTTACTTCGAGGACGGCCCCGATCTGGTCACCATGGCGATGAACGGCTGGGCTGACCCCGAACCCGCCTGGTGGCTCAACCTGCAGGCTCATCCGGACACCACGGTCGAGCTCACCGATGGCTCGCGCGCCGTCCACGGACGTGCGGCCGACCCCGACGAACGACCGCGCCTGTGGGCCAGGTGGGCCGTCTACGACAAGGATCTCGACGCCTTCGCCGCACGTCGCTCACGGGAGACCGCGGTCGTCATCCTGGAGCCACGGCCGGCGGCGCAGCTCGGGAACGACCACGCGTCCTAACGGGACGGAGGGACCAGGATGTCTTCCAGCACGACCGGGCAGATGGCGCAGGACACCGTAGCCAGGACCACGGGCGGCTTGTTCCTCGGATTCATCCTGGCCTCCGTGCTTGCCAATGTGCTGGGACAGATCGGGCTGGGTGATCCGCAGCAGGTCTACCAGGCGATCGTCACGGACGCCTCGTCGTTCCGTCTGGGTCTCGTCATGGCGCTGATCTCAGCGTTCCTCTTCCTCCTGACCGCGTGGGGTCTCTACGTTCTTCTGCGACCGGTCAACCAGGACGTGGCGTTGCTCTTTCTCCTGCTCAACGTTGTCGGTGTCGCCATCCAGTGCGCGAGCATGCTGTCGCTGGTATCCGCGTTGCTGATGGGGGACGGGGCCAGCCATATGGGGGCCTACTCGGCCGCTCAGCTGGAGGGACTGGCGTACCTGTCCATCGATGTCTACAAGACGGGCTTCGTCATCGCCCAGCTGTTCTTCGGCACGTGGTTGTTCCCGCTCGGATACCTGGTCTACAGGTCCGGTTTGCTTCCCCGGGTCCTGGGCGTCCTCCTGATCCTCGACGGGATCGGCGAGATGATCTGGTTCCTCCAGGTCCTGCTGCTGCCGGCCAACCCCGCGATCCACTACCCCGGAACCGTCGTGAGCCTCATCGCTGAAGTCGGACTCGCGTCATGGCTCCTCGTCAAGGGTGTGAAGGTCGTCGACCCGCGGGAGCCGGCCTCCCGGGCTGATTCCGAGTCGCTCGACCTGACCGCCATCGATCGAGGCCCGAGCCGGGGCCCGTACGAGTGTCGGATGGCCCGGCGCACCGATGGTCCGGGGCACCATCCGGGCGACCTAAGGTAAACTGCCGAAACCTTCTGGGTTGTCGGGGCCTCAGAGAAGGTACAGGGGTATCGGGCGTTGCCGCGACCAAACACGGCCGCAGAGCGCAGCCCCACAAGGGAAAGGAAGTGGTCCTATGGGACGACGCACATCGCGCATCGGGGGGACCTTCGCGGTCGCAGCCCTTGCGGTCGGCCTGCTGGCATTCCCGGCCGGCGTGGCTGCCCAGACCAACGCGCCCATTGCCCAGACAGGCGGAATGAGCGCGACCCTGCCGCTGCTGGGCGCACCTCTCACGGTCGATGTGACCCTCGACACGGTGGGCAACATCTCCGGCGTCACGCTCTCGCCGACGGGCGTCGTCACGCAAACGTCCAGCGATCCGAGCGTCGTCAAGTTCGCCAACTCCGCCGGGACGACGAAGGTCACCATCCGGGCGATCGGCAGCAAGATGTCGATCTCCGCCAAATCGACCAAGCTCGCCGACCTCGAGGGTCCCGGCACCTGGTCCGCCAACGTGTTCGGCACGGGCGCAGCGTCCGTGGGCTACACGATCGGTGACGACGGCAGCGGCCACCCGACACTCGCACTCGGAACGCCGAGCGTCCCCGCCGGGGTCACTGCGACCGTCATCGCACCGAAGACCTGGATCCACGGCGACAGCTCCTCGGCCAGTGGCGGCGTCACGTTCGCTGCGGGCGGATTCGTCAAGCGGCTCACCATCTCGGTCGGGGTCGGGAAGGATGGAGCGGCTCACCTCAAGATCGTCCTGAGCGGCAAGGATCGTCAGAAGCTCAGTGACACGCTGGCCAACCTCGTCGCCGCCGGGAACCGGACCTGGTCCGCATACCTGTGCGACGGGACGACCCAGGTCACGGTCACCTATGCCGTCATGGCCGACGGCACCGTGCAGTACGTCTCGTCGACACCGGCGACACCGGCGACCACCGTCAAGAACTTCGGCAACGGGTTCTGGGCCTGGTTCAACGGCACCCCGGTCGGGATGAGGGCCAGCCTGCACAAGAACCCGGATGGGACGACCTACACGCTCGTCGTGCACGGCTCGTCCGGCTTCTGCGCCAAGGGCGGGAAGTTCGGGTTCGGGGACCACGAGTTCGCAGGTTGGCACTGGGTCTCCCATGGCCCTGGCTCCAAGGAACTCGGCGATCCGCATTTCACCAGCGGACATTTCGGTCGACCGGGCAACAGCAAGGGTCGAGCCTGATCCCGGCTTGCTGACGATCATCGGTCCCCGCGTCCTCCGGATGCGGGGATCCGGCCCAAAGCTCGAAGATCTGCAGCGCCGCCTCACGGGCGGCGCTGCTGTACTCTGCCTCGCCGCGCTCGTCGTGGCTTGCGGGTCGGCCGGTCCGACGCCTGCCGGCTCCGCCGCGGGATCCTCGTCCTCCCTGCCCGCGGCATCGTCCTCCCTGTCGGCGGCGACGGCCTCCGGCAGCCCGGCAGAGCAGCTCGACGCGGCACTCACTGCGTTCGAGGCCGGCTACACCTTCGATACCACGGTCAGCGTCGGTGACAAGGTCGCGGCCAGCGTCCAGGGGCGGCGGTTCGGGAACGCGAGCGAACTCGTGATCGTGTCAGGCGGCGCGTCGGTCACCTACCGGATCCTGCCGTCGGGCTCATGGGCGAAGCAGGAAGGCGCAGCCTGGGTCAAAGCCGATACGACCGCCAAGCCGACAGACCCGCTGGCTCCCCTGCTCGCACCTCAAAGCGTCGAGGCGATGCCCGACGCGACCGGAGGTACCCAGCTCAAGGCCACCTACCCGGCCGGCGCCTTCGGGCTCTCCGGCACTGATCCGATCATCGTGATCGTCACGATCGGGTCCGACGGGACGGTCACCGCGAAGTACACGACCACTGTCGATGGAACCGAGAGCATCTCTCAGACCGTCCTCAAGCCGGCTCCCTCGCAGGACCCGATCGTCGCACCCGTGCCGGGTGCGTCACCCAGCGCCTGAGCCAGTTCCACAGCCGATCGAAAGGCTGGTCCCTAAAATCGGCGTGTGAAGAAGATCGGCTTCCTGTCGTTCGGACATTGGTCGGCGTCGCCCTACTCGCAGGTCCGGTCGGGCGCAGACGCGCTCATCCAGTCGATCGAGCTCGCCGAGGCGGTCGAGGACCCTGGGTGCCGACGGTGCCTACTTCCGCGTCCACCACTTCGCCCAGCAACTTGCGTCGCCGTTCCCGCTCCTGGCGGCCATCGGCGCTCGCACCAAGCGCATAGAGATCGGGACGGCCGTCATCGACATGCGCTACGAGAACCCGCTCTACATGGTCGAAGATGCCGGTGCCGCCGACCTCATCGCGGGTGGCCGTCTCCAGCTCGGGATCAGCCGCGGATCACCCGAGCAGGTCATCGATGGTTTCCGATACTTCGGCTACGTGCCGCCCGACGGCCGGACCGACGCCGACATGGCCCGCCAGCACGCTGAGGTCTTCCTCCAGGCGCTGTCGGGCGCCGGGTTCGCCCAGCCCAACCCCTCCCCGATGTTCCCGAACCCGCCCGGTCTTCTCCGCCCAGAGCCGCATTCGCCCGGGCTGCGCGACCGGATCTGGTGGGGCGCCGGATCACGCGCGACCGCGGAATGGACGGCCCAGCAGGGCTTGAACCTGATGTCGTCAACGCTGCTGACCGAGGACGCCGGTATTCCGTTCCACGAGCTTCAGGCCGAGCAGATCCGCCTGTTCCGTGAGGCCTGGGCCGCGGCAGGCCACCAGCGCGAGCCGCGGGTGTCGGTGAGCCGCAGCATCTTCGCGCTCGTCGACGACCGCGACCGGGCGTACTTCGGGCGCGGCAAACAGGAGTCGGATCAGGTCGGCTACATCGATGCGCAGACGAAGGCGATCTTCGGGCGTTCGTACGCCGCGGAGCCGGACGTCCTCGTCAAGCAGCTCGCCGGCGACACGGCGATCCAGGCGGCGGACACGCTCCTCTTGACGGTCCCGAACCAGCTCGGCGTCGAATACAACGCCCACGCGATCGAGAGCATCCTCAGATACGTGGCCCCGCAGCTCGGCTGGCGCTAGCCGTTCGATGGCGTGTCCAAGTCGGCCGGCGGCGTGCAGGCAACCGCTCTTTCGATGCTGGCAGCGCCCCTGGACGGGCCCGGAGATGCGGCGGCGCAGCTGGAACCGCCCGCGCGGCATGCGCGTGCCGGCTAGCGTCGTGTAGCCAACCACTTCGGATCGCGACGACCGGGGACGGGTCGTCGTTAGTCATCCGAGGTGAGCCAGCCCACGAACGACCCATCGACGTCCGTGCTGGCGCCGGATCGCAGGTCGACGAGCTTGCCCTGGAAGACGACCGGGTCCGAGGAGGTTGTCGCGACCGTGACGACAGCCCGCGAATCGTCCGGCGCGATCCCAGCGAACGACGCGGCCGGCGCGTACGTGTCCTTGGCGGGCACGTCGACGGCGGCCACGAAGGACGCGATCGCGGTGCGGTTCGACGGGGGGCCGAACCGCTCGAGGGTAACGGGGCGGCTGGCCGCCTGCCATTCCGCGGTGAGGATCCAGGCGCCGCGCCCGTCCGCGGCCCAGGCCCGGTCGGCGATCTCGACGCCATCGATCGGCAGAAGCAATCGCTCCTCGCCGCCGGTAGTACGGACGGACAGCCGATTCGACTCGGTCGTGAGCTGGTCCATCGGGTCGGTGCCACCGAACAGCTGCTCGCCGGCAGCGTTGACATCGCGGTCACCGATGTCGTTCGGCCAAGCCCGCGATCCGAAAGGCGCGACGCGGCCGTCGGGGCCCAGGATCACAGGGCCCAATAGAGGGCCGATCCCATACATGACGACACCGGAGCCGTCGGCCGCCCAGATGCCACAGCGATCCCCGAAACAGGTGTACTGCAGGACCGACAGGGGTCGAACCGTCGCGGCGCCAGTCGTCGGGTCGACGAACGCGACGGCCTGGCGATCGCTCTGCGGCGACAGCACGATCGCGAGACGTTCACCCGGACCCCAGACCGCGAAGCCCCGGCCGCCATCGTCCCGACCGGGCATGGCGACCGGGATCGGCTTGGCGCTGGGGTTGGTGACGTCGAGGACCGCCCAGTCAACGCGGTCGCCATTCCGCATGGGCAGCGCGAGGCGGCCGGACTCCGAGAGTGCCATCCATCGCGCGGATGCCGTCACGTCCGTGGCAACGCCCGGCACCGATGCGATCAGCCGTTCCGTGCCATCAGCTCCCACCGCCACGATCGTCGACGACGCCGCCGCGTCGCCATCGGTCGGCGCCCGGACGAAGACGGCATCGAACCGGACGTCCACCGTGGGCGGCATCCACCAGGCCCGCAGGAGGAGGCTGCCGGCGGCCGCAGCAACGCCGAGCAGGGCGATGAGCAGCAGGACAGCCGTAACCAGCACCAGGGGGCTCGGCGAGGTGGCCCGGCGCCCCGCGATCGCCGCGGAGATGGCGTCGTCGACTCGGCGCGAGGGCAGCGACGTCGTTCGCGGCCGCAGAGCGTTCGCGTCGCTGCGCAGGGCCGCGGCTGTGCGGTCGCAGGCCGGGCACGTCACCAGGTGGGCATCGAGGGCCGCGGACTGGGCGGCCGTCAGGCTGTAGTCGATGGCGCTCACGGCGAGCTCCAGGGTGCGATCGTGCTCGCGGCGATCCTGGCGGCTCATGGCTGGACCTCCGCGGCTTCGGCGAGACGCCGGAGCTCGATCCTTGACCGGTACAGCAGCGTCCGTGTCGCGGGCTCGGACCGGCCGATGAAGGTCGCGATCTCATGGCCGTTGAACCCCTGCGCGGCGAGCAGCAGGGCAGCCCGACCTTCCGGCTGCAGTCGGGCCAGGGCGGCATGCAGCTCCGCATCCCGCTCGCGCTGCAGGAACTCGGCTTCCGGGCGCGACGGTTCGCGGCGGTCCAGGAGGCGCGGCAGGATTCGGAGCCAGGTCGCCACCCGCCGGCCGCGGGAGATGGCGAGATTGGCTGCGACCCGGTAGAGCCAGGCCCTGACGTTGTCCGGCATGCGACCGGCTCGGGCCTCCCGGATCAGGCGGATGAACGCGTCCTGGAGGATGTCCTCCGCGACATCGTGGTCGCGCGTCATGGGGACGAGGAAGGCGAGGATCTCGCCCCGGTACTGCATGTAGTGCTCGCTCAGCTCGACCTCGTCCGCCGGAACGGCCGGGCGCAGCGGTTCCAGAACGGGGACCGCCTGCTCCGGCACGGTCGGCTCCGACACTCTGCTCATGCCGGTATGACGCACCTCGCCCGGGATTGTCGCAAGGGCTGGTTGTCGCCGATTCTGCGGGTCCGCGGGCGTGTCGCACGGCCCGGGTCGTCCCCTTCCGGCCGGCGTGCCCATTCTTCGAGTGGGCCGAGGAGCTCACGGAAGGTCAAGATCGCGCGGTTGCCGGCGCCCCCGGACGGTCGCGGGGCTCAAACTGCACGGCTCGCGGGCTACGCGAATTCAGTCGCAACGCCCCCCGATCTGTGGGATGGTTGCTTACGCAACCGAGCTGCGCCGTTAGCCCGAGGATCCCCGATGACCGAATACGCCGACTGGACGAAGAACCTGATCGCCGACATCCGCGCCAACGGTCGCCCGACGAGTGGCTACTTCAAAGGGCGCCCCGTGATGGTCCTCACGACGACCGGGGCGAAGAGCGGCCAGCCGAGAACGGCCGTCGTGACCTACACGCGCGATGGGGACGACTACGTCGTGGTCGGATCGAACAGCGGCGAACCCCAGGATCCGGCGTGGTTCACGAACTTCGTGGCGAACCCGGTCGTGACGGTCGAAGCCGACGGCCTGACCTTCCAGGCCCGCGCGACGGTCACGGATGGGGCAGACCGCGACACCCTCTGGGAGCGGCACGTGGCGGAACATGCACAATTCGGCGAATACCCTTCGAAGACCGACCGAATCATCCCGATCGCCCGGCTCAAGCCGCTCGGCTGACCTCGTTCCCGACCGGATCTCGATCATCGCGGGCGCATTGCTCATGGCGCCCCCGGACGGTCTGGGGGGAACGGGCGTCACAGGACGATCCGCTCTCGTCGTACGCGAGCGTCGTCGCCTGATCGAGGACTGCCGAGCCCGACGGTTCAATTCACGAGCAATGAGCAGGTTCCAAGAAGCCGAACGCGGGCCGAATCGGGTAAGGTCCGAGTCGATCCGTGGAGCCGCGAGCACGATCACGCCGCTCGGACGGCACCCTCGGGAGAGGAGGAAGCCGATATGGCGGAGACGAAGACATCCACAAAGCGACGCAGCTCAGCGAAGACGTCCGGCAGCGTCTTGAGCGAGGAAGAGCGCGCCGCGATGCAGGAGACCATACGAGAACGCAAGAAGGCAGCGAAGCTCAGCCCGGAGGAGGCGCGCGCCCAAGGCGAGGCCGACGTCCAGGCCAAGATCGCCGAGATGGCCGCAGACGATCATGCGATCGCGGCGCGTGTCCACGAGCTCGTCCTGGCGACCGCCCCGGCGCTGGTGCCCCGGACGTTCTACGGGATGCCGGCCTACGCCAAGGACGGCAAGGTGATCTGCTTCTTCCAGGCGAAGTCGAAGTTCAAGGTGCGTTACTCGACGCTCGGCTTCCAGCCCGACGCACGGCTCGACGAAGAGGAGATGTGGCCGGTCGCCTTCGCCCTCACGAGCCTGACGGCCGCGGGCGAGAAGCGCATCGCCGAGCTGGTCAAGAAGGCCGCGCGCTGAGGGTCGCCCCAGCCGCCCGGCGTCGTCGCTGCCGGCCCGCGGTTGTGCAGGGCATGGCCCGAGCAGACGAATAGAAACAGCGGCCCCTGTCCTCGCTGGGGAAGAGTCAGCTACGGGAAGGCCAGCAGCCCCGGATCCGTGGGTGGATGCACGAGGCACGTTCAGGTACTGGCAGGCCAGCGCCGAATGGATCGCAGCAGAGCGGGCAGCGAGACGGCCGGGCTGGTCATAGAAACGCCCGGAGGGTCGGGGGGAACCTCCGGGCGTCGGGTACGTTCTGAAGGGCGGCACGGTAGCGAGGTTATGGGTCAGTCCGCACTAGGGCGGTTGACCTATCGGCGGTCACGACTCGGCCCGCGGCGAGTAGGCCCATCCTTTTGGGTAGGTCCGGTCAGGCCGCTCGGCACTTCGGAGCACCGGCACCAACGGCTACGGTCCGCGTCAGGCTCCGACCTCGGAACCCGGATTCGAAGGGTCTCGCCTTTCCCCCCCAAGGCGCGATCCGAAACCCGAGGTCGGGGCCTTTCACTGCCTCGCTGCTACCTCATGCCGCGTCCCCTGCCCGGTTCGCGGCCTGTCCGGCCAGGCACTTCTTGCGCATCCGGTCCAGCTCTCCGCGACGGGCCGCGTTCGCGGCGGCGAGGGTATCTCGAGGTTGGGTGAGCGGACTCCCCTACCCTACCCAGCGGAACGATGTCCGATGCGCGAGGACACGATGGGCAGGCTCAGGGTGTCTTGGAGTGGCTCGATGTACCGAGATAGCTAGACCTTGTCCGACTCGGTTCGACCGACTCCGAGAAGGCTCAGCAACGCACCGAGCACCATCGCGGCTGGAAGCGCGACGATCAGGGCTGTGTTGTTGGCAGCATCGATAGCGTCGACCGGAACGTACCGCTGGGTATCGAAGCCCATGACGAAGATCACGAGGACTCCGACTCCGGCACTCCAACCGACGAGACTCCCAAACCCCCGCGACCCGATAAGGCGACGCATCCGGGGCGAGACACGTGGCGGAAGCATCGTGGCCTCCTGATTGTGCGTCATCAACTCGCCAAAGCTCGGTCCACCCGGGTCGTTGGTGACCTGGTCCACAGCCAGGATCACCACGATCCAGAACGTCGGAGCCGTCCATCGCTAGATAAGGTCATCGCGAAGTGCCTCGCGAAGCGACAACCAGTCCGCTTCGAGTTTCGCTGTCCGGTCTGCCTTCGCATTCCGATCCGCCTCGACCGCCGCCTTCACCTGACCATCCTTCTCACAGAAGTCGTCGTAGTTGGCAAAGCCCTTCCGGCGGGCCTACTCGTCCAACTCAGGTCGCGCTTCGTGGGTCAGCCCAATCGACGCCATCCGCGCCAACTTCGCGACCTTCGCTTCGAAGACCCTGAGGTCCTGAACCGAGTCGAAACCCAACGCCGAGGCCCGACGTTCCAACATGTAGGCTCTAGACACAGCCCGACGTTGCAGCTCCTTCGCCTGCTCGGCCTCTCAACGAAAGTAGCCGGTCACGTCGAAGATGACCTGGGCCTGCTTCCCGCTGGTACCCGTGATGTAGGTGGCCGACAGGGTCCCCCCCGCGCCGAGGGCGACGGTCAGCCCGTTGGCCCGGTTGTCGCCGACCGGGAAGTTGAGGGTCGAGCTCGTCGGGCTGTTCGTCGCCACGGGGCCGAGGAACAGGTAGCCCCCGGCGGTCTGACCGGTCACCGTGAGGTTGCCGGTCACCGCGGTCGCGTCGCCGGGCACCCCGCCCCGCCCGGTCACCTGGAAGGTTCGAGCATGGCCCGAGCTGAAGGTGCCGGACAGGCCGACCCCGATCCGGGTGTCGAGCAGTCGGCTCGGGTCGAGCGGGTGGTAGGTCGCGCCGGTCGCATCGGGCGTGAAGTAGCCGGTCACGTCGAAGATGACCTGGGCCTGCTTCCCGCTGGTACCCGTGATGTAGGTGGCCGACAGGGTCCCCCCCGCGCCGAGGGCGACGGTCAGCCCGTTGGCCCGGTTGTCGCCGACCGGGAAGTTGAGGGTCGAGCTCGTCGGGCTGTTCGTCGCCACGGGGCCGAGGAACAGGTAGCCCCCGGCGGTCTGACCGGTCACCGTGAGGTTGCCGGTCACCGCGGTCGCGTCGCCGGGCACCCCGCCCCGCCCGGTCACCTGGAAGGTTCGAGCATGGCCCGAGCTGAAGGTGCCGGACAGGCCGTCCCCGATCCGGGTGTCGAGCAGCCGGCTCGGGTCGAGCGGGTGGTAGGTCGCGCCGGTCGCATCGGGCGTGAAGTAGCCGGTCACGTCGAAGATGACCTGGGCCTGCTTCCCGCTGGTACCCGTGATGTAGGTGGCCGACAGGGTCCCCCCCGCGCCGAGGGCGACGGTCAGCCCGTTGGCCCGGTTGTCGCCGACCGGGAAGTTGAGGGTCGAGCTCGTCGGGCTGTTCGTCGCCACGGGGCCGAGGAACAGGTAGCCCCCGGCGGTCTGACCGGTCACCGTGAGGTTGCCGGTCACCGCGGTCGCGTCGCCGGGCACCCCGCCCCGCCCGGTCACCTGGAAGGTTCGAGCATGGCCCGAGCTGAAGGTGCCGGACAGGCCGACCCCGATCCGGGTGTCGAGCAGCCGGCTCGGGTCGAGCGGGTGGTAGGTCGCGCCGCTGATCGGATTCACGACAAGGGTCGCGGAGGCCATCCGAGTGAGTCCCCCACTGACCCCCGTGATGGTCAGCGGGTAGTTCCCGGCGGGGGTCATGGGTCCAATTCGCGACGTATCGATGGTGAGGGTGGATGTCATACCGCTGGCGGGTGCGATGTCGAACGTACCCGTCGCGCCGGCGGGCAGGCCGGTCACGCTCAGGTCGATCGGCAAAGTGAAGAACGTGCGCGCCACGGAAATCGAGAAGCTCGTTTCGGTCCCCTGTTCCACCACGCGGGCGGCAGGATTCGCGGAGAGAGCGAAGTCTGCGCCGAAGGTCACGCCCGTGAGATCCGTCCCGTTGTAGCGGTCGAGGTCGACACGGCCGGTGCTGATTCCCGGCACGGACCCACTACTCGTGTATTGCCAGAAGGTCCAGCCGTGACCGCCCCAGCCGTTGGCCGGCATCGTCGGGCTCGTCACGCCCCAATGGGCGATCCACAGGGTCTTGTAGCCGGCGGCCGCCAGTGCTGAACTGTCGCCCATGTTGTTCTTCCAGAAGTTCGGGCTGGTGTAGATCATGGGGCGGACACCGAGCTTGGCGGTCACCTCGCCGAGCCAGCTCGTGACCCACGCCTGCAGGGCGGTGACGTTCAGCCCACCGCTCACCTCGAGATCGAGGGCCGGGATCAGGTCCCCTTTGACAAGACCCAGGACCGCCACGAAATGGTCAGCTTCGAGGATGGCGTCATTCGGCGTGGCGTCGGGTTGGGCGAAGTGGTAGGCGCCCGTCCGCAACCCGGCCGCCCTGGCACCGTCGTGATTCGTCGCATAGTACGGGTCGGTGTAGCTCGTGCCCTCGGAGGCCTTGATGATCGCGAACGCTTTGCCGGCGGCCGCCACCTTGGTCCAGTCGATCGAAGCCTGCCAGTTGCTGACGTCGATCCCTTCGAGAGGCTGGCTGATCGCGTTCGTCTGAACGACGATCGAGGCACCTGCGGCCACCCGGGCGGGCTGCGGCGGGGCGGTCGCGGCCGCTGTCGGGGCTGCGGCGAGGACGATCAGCAAGGCCGTGAGGAAGGCCACGAGACCACCGACGCACCGGCTCGACGAGTTTGGTCTGACGAGCGCGAACATCGCGGACTGATGGCGCGCCTGGCGCCGGTCGTTCATGGTCACGTCCACGTGTGCTCCACATCGATCACTCTAGCTGGACATGTCGACCATCTATCCAAGGCACGCGACAATCCATGGCCCAAATGAACCAGGGGCGACGGACATGCCCAGGCTGCCGTCGCTCTCGACGACGCGTGACGGATGACGGACGAGGTCAATCTCCGACGTAGTCCGAGCTGGCGGCGCGGATCGAGGCGGCCAAGTGGCTGGAGCCCGCCATGTAGACCGTGGACCTGAAGCGAGCGCTCGGGCATCTCGACGATCTGCCCTCTCTATGGGACGTCGAACTGCCGGAATCGCTTCAGCGCAAGGACGTCCGCACGAGTACGGACTGCGAAGGACGCAGGCCACTGTGGCCGGCTTCCAGCGACTCGAGGTCCTGGGACCGGTGATCGTGGAGGCGAAGGCACCGCTGATCCGATGGCTAGCGCATCTCTGGCGCTGTCGTTGCTGCCAGAGCGGGCCGAACTAGTTGGACAGCAGGCAGACGTCGTCCCGCGATCTGCTCTTACAACGCCGGCCTAATCGGCGCGAGGCGGAGGTTCCGACCCGGCGAGCGCCCGAAAGCGCACCGTCGCACATCCTCGGTCTGGGCCGACGACGCCGAGCGCCTCGTCGTTGAGGCCATCAAGACGATGACCCTGCCGCCGAAGGCCATCGACGAGGCGCGGGTGGAGCTGGCCCGAAGGCTGCAGGTGCCAGATGCGGATCTCGTCGGGCTGAAGCGACGGCGGCTCGAGACCCGCCTGGCGAAGCTCCCGAAGCTGTACTCGTGGGGCGATCTGGCCGACGAGGACTACCGCCGTGAGATGGCCGAGACCCGCACGATGCTGGCGGAGCTGCCGGACCCCGAACAAGCTCGTAGCCTTCGACCGAAACCGCCACGTCATGGTGACCATGGCGGAGAACGTGGAGCGGGCCACCCGGCCCAGCTCGCCGGGCTTGTCCAGCTCCTTGTCGAGCGGGTGCGGGCCAAGGGTCGGACCGTCGAGGCGGAGTCCATCGAGTGGACGCCGCCTGCCCGGCCCTTCTTCGAGCCTGCTGCGCTGCTAGAGCGCCCCCGGACGGACTCGAACCGCCGACGCAGGCCTTAGGACGGCCTCGCTCTGTCCACTGAGCTACGGGGGCGCGGACTCCATCGTACCCCTCAGCTCGCGGCGCGCTAGTGTGTCGGCACCATGACCACCCCCCTCGAACACCGCATCCAGACCCCGGACGGCCGCACGCTTGCTGTGGCCGAATGGGGCGATCCCGCCGGACTTCCGCTGATCTCGATCCACGGGACCCCGAGCGGCCGCCTCAGCCGCTGGCGCGATCCGTCGATCTACACGCGGGCCGGGATCCGGCGGATCACCTTCGATCGCGCGGGATACGGACTGTCGACCCGGCGTCCCGGCCGACGGGTCGCGGACATCACCGAGGACGTGGCGACCATCGCCGACGCCCTCGGGATCGATCGGTTCGCGGTCACCGGCCGATCCGGCGGAGGCCCGCACACCCTCGCCTGTGCGACGCTGCTCGGCGACCGGGTCATCCGCTGTGCTGCGGTGGTCGCCGTCGCGCCGTTCGATGCCGAGGGGCTCGACTGGTTCGCCGGCCAGACGCCCGGCAACGTCGCCGAGGGCGAACTCGCACTCGTCGGCGAGGAGGCGTTGCGCGCCAAGCTCGAGATCGATCGGCGGACGATGCTCGACCGGATCGCGAGCGGCGCGGACAACACGATGCCCGACAACTACGAGGTGTCGGACAGCGACCGGATCCAGCAGGCCAAGGATCGCGCCGTCCTCGGTGAATCCCTGCCCGACGCCCTGCAGGCCGGCGTCGACGGCTGGATCGATGACGATCTCGCATTCGTCGCTCCGTGGGGCTTCGACGTGGCGTCGATCGCGGTCCCGACCTCGCTGTGGTACGGGCGCGCGGACACGCTTGTCCCGGGCGCACACGGTGATTGGCTCGCGGCGCACATCCCGGACGTCGAGGTCTTCGCCAGCGAGTTCGGCCACTTCGGCGGGGATGCCGATGCCGAACGCGAACTCGCGTGGCTCGCCGGGAGAGCCGTCTGACAGCGATGATCGCCCGGCCGTCGTGGCGGCGTTCGGGGCTTGCGCTGCTCGTCGGGAGCTGCCTCTTGTTCGTCGGCTGTGCATCGTCGGACACACCATCCGCCAGCCCCAGCGCGTCAGGGGTGGCGATCAGCGTCGCGCCGTCTGGGTCGGGCTTCCCAGGTGGCTGCGCCTACATGACCGTCGACGAAGCGAGCCACGCGCTCGGCGCGCCGATCGACACCGCGACCCCGTTGCCGGACGCCCTCGGCTGCACGTACGAGGTCACCGGAACCGCCACGCTGATCGGCTACCAGTTCGCCGACGAGGCCTACTGGAACGAGGCGAAGACCGGCGACCACAACAGTCTCGACCTCGGTGACGAGGCGTTCTACGTCACGGATGCGGGCTTCACGACGCTCGTCGTGCGCCACGGGACCACCTACTTCTCGGTCGTCGTCAACATCCCGAGCTCGTCGGGCAAGTCCGCGGTCGAGGTCGGGTCCTCGGTCGCGGGGTACGTGCTCGGCCGGCTTCCCTGAGTGGGCCCGAATCGGGCGCATCGCGGACCTCCCCTACAATCGGCCGCGACATGCACGCCACTCCCCTCCCCGACCTGGTCCTCTACGGCCGTCCGGGTTGCCACCTGTGTGACGAGACGCAGGCGACCCTGATCGCGCTGCTCGACGAGCGACGCCGCGACGGCCGCCCGGCCCCGACCCTGCTGGTCCGCGACATCGAGTCGGATCCGAGCTGGCACCGGGCGTTTCTGACGACGATCCCCGTGGTCGAGCTGGGTGATCGACGAGCTGGAGCTCGCGACGAGCACCGCCCGGCTGCGCCGGCTTCTGACCGACGTCCTGGACGCCTGACTGCCCCGATGTCCGGCACCGACCTGACGATCCTCGTCGCCTTCGCGGCCGGCGTCATCAGCTTCCTGTCGCCGTGCGTCCTGCCGCTCGTGCCCGCCTATCTCGGGCAGCTGACGGCCATCGCGGTCGCCGGATCGGCAGCCGGCGTCCGGCCGTCGCGCTGGCTCGCGATGCGCCACGCGGTCGCCTTCGTGGCGGGGTTCGGGGCGGTCTTCACGTTGCTCGGGATCACCGCCACGTTCGTCGCGGGCCCGTTGGCGGACTTCCTGCCGGCCCTGCGGGTCATCGGCGGATGCGTGCTGATCGTGCTCGGACTCGAGCTGGCGGGGCTCCTCCACGTGCCGGGTCTCCAGCGCACGTGGCGCCCACTCGACGCCGGTGCGGCCGGATCGCTGGCCACGGCCACGGGCTCGACCGCTCTCGGCACGGGCAGCGGCAGCACGAGTCTCGGCGATCGGGTCGGGAGCCGGCTGGTCAGCTCGCGAGGCGGCTGGCTCGCATCGTTCGGGCTCGGGGCGATCTTCGCGGTCGGCTGGAGCCCGTGCATCGGGATCATCCTCGGCGGCATCCTGATGATGGCGGCGACGGCCACCACCATCATCCAGGGCACCATCCTGCTGGTCGCCTATACGCTCGGACTCGGCCTGCCCTTCCTGCTCATCGCCGCCGTCTTCGACCGCGCGCCGCGGCTGATGGCGCCGCTCATCCGGCACGGTCGGACCGTCTCGCTGATCGGCGGCCTCCTGGTGGTCTTCATCGGCGTCGCGATGGTCTTCGACTGGCTCGCGCTCTTCCCGCGGTACTTCAACTTCAACACCCAGATCTGATGGCCGAACGACCGGAGTTCAGCCATCGCCGGGAACGCCACGGGGTGATCGGTCCGTTCAGCGGCCGCCAGCTCGTGTTCGGCTTCGCCGCCGTCCTCATGGCAGGCGTCGTGCTGGTCGGGGTGACCACGCCGCTCGGGAACACGGCGGACGGCCCCCCCGCCGTCGATCCGAAGGCGACCGCATATCTCATCTCCTCGCCGCCGCCGGTCGGGTTGAAGGTCGGCGCCACCGCGCCCGAGTTCTCCGTCCAGAACGCGGACGGTTCGACCTACCAGCTGACCGACCTCGACGGCAAGCCGATCCGCCTGGCCGACCTGCGTGGCAAGGCCGTGTGGGTCAACTTCTGGACGACGTGGTGCCCGCCCTGCCAGTCCGAGGTGCCGATCCTGCGCGACGTGTCGGCGCGCTACCGGGATCAGGGCCTGGTGCTCGTCGCGATCTCGGTCCAGGAGACGTCACCGGTCGACGTCGCGGCGTACGCGGCGCGCTATCAGCTCGGCTACACCATCGGCTTCGACGGGACCGGGCAGATCTTCCACGCGTACAAGGCGTTCGGGCTGCCGACCCACGTGTTCATCGACCCGAACGGCGTGATCGCCTCGATCGTGGCGTCGCCGCTCGATGCCGCCGGCGCCGAGGCGCAGGTCCGCGCGATCCTGCCGGACCCGTTCGGGCTGAGCCCGAGCCCGAGTCGGTAGGACTACTCCGCCTCGAACCTGAATCGGTCGCGGTCGCGGACGAGGCGGCCGATCGGGTGACGGGCCTCGTGCGACAGCGCGACGATCCAGCCTTCGTCGGCGGCCTGCGCGAACAGCTCCGCCTTTCGGACGACGGAATCGAGCGGGAAGTCGTCGAAGGCCGTGACCCAGCGCGGGTTTGCCGCCCACGGTCGCATCAGCAGGTCCCCGAAGAATGCCGAGCGTCTGACCGCCGGCTCCACCACCGCGGACGACGATCGCCTGGTGGCCGCTCGAGTGCCCGCCGGTCGGGACGACCGTGACCCCGGGCATGATCTCGCGTTCCCCATCCGCCCAGCCCTGCTTGCCCCAGCTCTCGACGAGCCGGAGCTCGGGCTGGACATACGAGGCGACAAGGCGCGGGTTGTCGCCGAGCGCCACCTCCCATTCCGCCTTCTGGGCCACGATCTTCGCGTGCGGAAAGGCGCGCTCGCCATCCGCGCGAAGCAGTCCGCCGGCATGGTCGAAATGGAGATGGCTCATCGCCACGACGTTGATCGACTCGGGCAGGAACCCGGCCGCCTCGAGCGCCGCCACGATCCATGGCCCTTCGTAACCACGCTGCTCTCGGGTCTTGTCATCGACCCGCTCGCCGATCCCGGTCTCGACCAGGACGCGCCCGGACGGCGTCTCGATCAGGAGGCAGTTGAGCGCCTGGAGCAGCCGCCGCTTGTCGTCCACCTCGTCGGTGACGAGCCCGCCCCAGAGCACCCAAGGCACAGGCCCGAACAGCGTGCCGGCATCGGACCGGAAGGTACCCGCCTGGACCAGCGCCACGCGCACCCCGCCACCGAGATCGCGCGACCAGTCGACTGCCTCGTTCATCGCCATCGGACTACTTTCGCGACGGCTCCCGGCTCGCCCGGTCGGCGTCGAAGTCGCGGTGGAAGGCCGAGGCCGTCGGCTCGGACTGGCCCTGGTACTTCGATCCGAGTTCTGGCGAGCCATACGGCCGGTCGACCGGGCTCGACATCCTGAAGAAGCTGATCTGCCCGATCCGCATCCCGAAATAGAGGGCGATCGGCAGGTTCGCGACGTTCGACAGCTCGAGCGTCAGGTTCCCCTTCCAGCCCGGATCCACGTAGCCTGCCGTGGAGTGGATGAGGAGGCCGAGTCTCCCCAAACTCGACTTTCCTTCCAAGCGGCTGACGAGGTCGTTCGGCAACTCCACCCACTCGAGCGTCTGCCCGAGGACGAACTCGCCCGGATGCAGGATGAACGGCTCGTCATCGGCGATCGTCAGGAGCTCGGTCAGATCAGGCTGCGGCGAGCGGACGTCGATGAACGCGTACCGGTTGTTGCGGAAGACGCGGAACGACCGGTCGAGATGGAGGTCCACCGACGATGGCTGCAGATCGTGCGGGTCGTAGGGCTGGATCTTGACCGTGCCCTCCTCGAGGGCGGCCCGGATGTCGCGGTCCGACAGGACGCTCACCGGCGCGACGCCTTGGCGCCGTTCGACCCGACGTCGATGGCGATCGTGTCGCCCCGCTCCGCGTAGAGGGTGTCCACCTCGCGTTTGAGCGCTTCGAGGTCCTCGAAGCTCTGGTAGACGCTGGCGAACCGGATGTAGGCGATCTGGTCGATGCCACGGAGCTGCTCCATCGCGAGCGCCCCGATCCGCGAGGACGGGACCTCCGTGACGCCGGCGGCGCGCAGCTCGGCCTCGATCGCGTCGGCGGCGCCCTCGGCCGCGCCGTCCGGGACGGGCCGGCGAGTCAGTGCCTTGCGGAGTCCCGAGACGAGCCGGTCGCGATCGAACTCCTGGCGCGAACCGTCGCGCTTGATGACGACCAGCCGGGCCGCCTCGACCCGCTCATACGTCGTGAACCGCATCGCGCACGAGGCACACTCGCGCCGGCGGCGGATGGTGGCCGAATTGTCGAGGTCGCGCGAGTCGACGACACGGGTCTCCCGCTCGCCGCATTGGGGGCAGCGCATCGCTCTCCTGTCGTCTCGCACCACAAGGGATAGTGGTGTCGACCGAGGATACCACTAGATGGTGTGGTCTCGCCCGCTCGTCAGCCACCCAGCGGGGCGGTCACGTGCTCCACCGACCAGCGTTCGGGGCGTTCTCGTCGGTGTCGAGGTTCTGCGCATCGAGCGCGTGGCGAGCGAAGGCGTCGCGAGCGTGGATGAGGTTCAGATAGCCGCGTTTGATCGATGTCTGCGCCTCGAGCTCGCGCGGACCCCGGCGGACCGTCAGCATGATCGTCGTCCCGTGCTCGACCATCTCGAGCGCGCGTTGCGCGCGTTCCAGCTCCCCGACCAGGTCCGACCGGATCCGCTGGGCCTTGCGTGGGCCGCGGAGGGCCTTCGCTTCATCCACATAGTGCTCGACGGCATCGGTGGCGGCCACGATCGTCTCGCCGATGGTCTCGGGTCCGACCTGTCGGCGCCGGACTGCATCGATCTGGCCGGCTGCCGCCCCGAGCGACGCATCGACCCTGGCGGCCAGGTCGCGGACAGCGCCGCGGAACTGCTCCAGCTCGCGTGTCCGCTTCACGATCCGCCCGGTCCCGCGCAGGACGACCGCCAGGCCCGCCGCGAGCGCGATGAACGCCGCGATCGGCAGGAGGAAGGCCAGTTCCATGGTGTCGGTGTGCCAGGGCCGGGCTCAGCCCGACCGTCCGCGGAGGCGTTCGAGAAGCGCGTTGCCGACTTCGAACAGGTCCCCGACCACGAACAGGTCGGCGAACTCCGCGATGGGCGCGTCGGGATCGCGGTTGATCGCGACGATCGCGCCCGATGTCCGCATCCCGACCTTGTGCTGGATGGCGCCGCTGATTCCGAGCGCTAGGTACAGGTCGGGTTTGACGATCTTGCCGGTCTGCCCGATCTGCTGGCTGTACGGGATCCAGCCGGAATCCACGGCGGCGCGCGTCGCCCCGACTGCGCCACCGAGTGCGTCCGCGAGCTGTTCGACGATCCCGAAACCAGCGGGACTGCCGACGCCACGTCCACCGGCGACGATGATCCGCGCCTCCTCGATCGGGGCAGCAGCGCCGGCCTCGCTGATCCGATCGACGACGCGGACCGCCGGCAGGGAGGCCTTCGCCTCACCTGCCACCACATGCGTTTCGACGCGTCCCGCGGTCCCGGCTGGGACGGCGGTCGTCACGTTCGGCCGAACGGTGATGATGCCGCGACCCTCGGTGAACCCCGAGGTGGTCACCAGCTTGCCGCCGAAGACGCTCATCTCGACCGAGGGGCCGGTCTCTGTCCAATCGACCGCGGTGGCGTTCGCCAGCACGCCCAGCCCCGTCAGTGCGGAGACCGCCCCTGCCAGGTCCCGCCCATCGGCCCCCGCTCCGACGAAGATCGTGTCGGGAGCCTCGCTCGCAGCCAGGGCGGCGACGTGACCCGCCGCGACGGCGGACCAGGCGTGGTCTGCGGCAGCCGGCTCGATGATGGTCCAGACCACCGGGAGGTATGTCGCGAGCTCGGCCGCCGCCGTGGCCGGATCGGCCCCGATGACGACCCCGACAACATCCCGCCCGGTCCGATCGCCGAGGCCCCGGACGAGTGTCGCCGCTTCGGCGCTGATGCGCGCAAGACCGCCATCCGGGCCCGGCTCGGCCACGACCCACAGGGCACCCATCAGATGATCCGCCGTTCCACGAGGAAATCGACGATCCGCACCGCCCCTTCGGCCGGTGTCCCGCGGACGACCTCGGTCGCGGCGCGCGCCGGGGGCATCCGGCTGTCCAGCACAGCGGTCGTCGCGACCGCCCCACCGACGGTCGACGCGTCGAGCCCGAGATCCCCGAGCGAACGCGTGACGATCTCCTTGTTGCGCGCGGCCATGATCCCCTTGAGCGACGGGTAGCGAGGTTCGCCGAGGGCCTGGGTCCCGCCGATGACGACCGGCAACGGGGCCTCCAGGAGGTCGTACCCCGTCGGACTGATGCGTCGGACGCGGATCGTCCGGTTCGCCATGTCGGGCTCGATCCGTGCGGCATAGGACAGGTACGGCAGCCCGAGATGCGCAGCGACCGCGGCGGGGACGACGCCGCCGACGCCATCGGAGCTGTCGATGCCGGCGAAGACCATGTCGAACTCGAGATCGCGCAACGCGGCCGCCAGGACCGTCGCCGTCGACACGACACACGAGCCGGCGAGCGCCGGGTCGGTCACGTGGACACCGCGGGTCGCTCCCATCGCGAGCGCCTTGCGCAGCGTCTCGGGCGCCGTCGTCGGGGCCATCGAGAGCAGCGTGATCTCACCATCGCCGGCCGCCTCGATCAGCTTGAGCGCGGCTTCCAGGACGTATTCGTCGTTGCCGTTGACGACGGCCGGTACGGCCGCCCGGTCGAGACGGTTGTCCGGTCCCAGGCGCTCGCCGGCCGAGGCCGGATCGGGCACGGGCTTGACGAGGACGACGATTCGCACCAGCCGCTGTTCCTCCCTGGGTCAGTCGCCCTTGCCGAGCAACGCCCGCGCGATGACCGAACGCTGGATCTGCTGGGTGCCTTCGTAGAGCTGGGTGATCTTCGCATCGCGCATCATCCGCTCCACCGGGAACTCATCGATGTAGCCGTACCCACCGAGCACTTGGACCGCGTCGGTGGTGACTCGCATCGCGGCGTCCCCGGCCACGAGTTTACACATCGCCGACCAGCGCGCGGCATCGGGCGACCCGGCGTCGATCTCCACGCATGCCTTGTAGAGGAGCTGCCGTGCGCCCTCGGTCGCAGCGTCCATGTCGGCGAGCATCGCCGCGACCATCTGGAAGTCGCCGATCCGCTTGCCGAACTGGCGGCGATCCTTCGCGTAGGCGGTCGCGACCTCGAGCGCTCCCTGCGCGATGCCGACGGCCTGCGCCGCGATCCCAGGCCGGCTTCGCTCGAACGTCTTCATCGCGATCGCGAACCCGTCGCCTTCAGCGCCGAGCCGGTTGGCCGCGGGCACCCGCACGCCATCGAACGCCAGCTCGGCCGTTGGGCTGCCGCGGATGCCCATCTTGTGCTCGATCCGGGCGACCGAGAAGCCGGGCGTCGGGACCTCCAGCAGGAAGCACGAGAGCCGCCGATGCCTCGGCGTCGCCGGGTCGGGGTCGGTGACCGCGAAGACCGTCACGAGATCGGCGACCGATCCGTGACTGATGAATCGTTTCGAGCCGGTGATGACGTACGCCTCGCCATCGCGCACCGCCCGGGTCCGCATCCCGGCGACATCGGAACCGGCTTCCGCCTCGGTGAGGGCGAACGCGATCAGGTGCTTGCCGGCGGCCAGGTCCGGCAGCCAGCGGGCCTTCTGCTCGTCGGTGCCGAACCCGATCAATGGCAGCGCGCCGAGCTCATGGACCGCGAGGATCAGCCCGGTCGTCGCGCAGGCGCGGCTGAGCTGCTCGATGGCGAGACAGACGGTGAGCAGCTCACCACCCAGGCCACCGTACTCGGTCGGGTACGGGAGAGCCAGGATGTCCTGCGCGGCGAGCAGCTGGCGGAGGTCGTCGGGGAACTCGCCGGTCCGATCGATCTCGGCCGCCCGGGGGGCGACCCGTTCGTCGGCAAGGGTGCGGACGGCGTCGCGGAGGAGCGTCTGCTCCTCGGTCAGTCGGTAGGTTGACGGCGTCGATTCGGTCACCAGGGCCATCGTACCAGTGGGGTTCGGACCCTGATCACGGCGTGGCGCGGCGGCGGGGGCGACGCGGTTGCACGGCCGGTTTCCTGCCACGTGCCCTCCGTGGGCCCGACGAGGTGTTCTCCGTGAACCTTTCGCCATCGGACATACGATGCCGATCACCCAGCCTCGGTCTCGCTGGCGACTGCCGACAGGAGTTCCCGATGCACAAACGGTTGGTGACACGCTACGCGATGCGGTCGGTCGAGGACGCCGACGAGAACCAGCGGAGGATCGAAGCCGTCTTCGACGAGCTCGCGGAGGATCGGCCCGACAACGTGAGCTACATCGTCCTGCGACTGGAGGACGATTCCTTCGTGCATGTGTCGTTCCACGATCACCCCGACGACGAGGTCAACCCGATCACTTCGACCGCCGCGTTCGCGCACTTCCAGGACGGTCATGAGGCCAGGCGATCCGGTCCGGTCGACCAGCAGACGGCCGACCCTCGTCGGCGCCTACATCACGACCATCGAGTAGCGTCGCTCAGGGTCGCACCGGGACGAGATCAGCCGCGATGCGGTCGGCCCAGGCGTCGATCGCCGCCCAGTCGCGGAAGTCACCCGTCGGCATCGCGTCCCGGGCGGCGGCCGGCAGGTGCCGGGTGACGCGCTCGGCGAACCCGATCGGGGGTGCGTCCATGTCGAAGGCGCCGAAGAACACCCTCTCGTCGCGCGGGTGAAGGGTGCCTCGCAGCTCTGCGAACTCCCTTGGCTCCGATGCGACCAGGACGTCTCGTCCCTTCGCGTCGACGAGGTCGGTCCCGATCGGCCCGCTGCTGAAGAGCCACACCGGCCGAGACGCGAGCGTGGCCTGGTTGCGCTTGACGAAGCTCTTCGCATCGCCCAGCCAGTGGAACATGTATGCCGCGCTACCGATCACGAAGGCGTCGTAGGCCGACGCATCACGGACGTCGCGGGCCGGCGCCGCCTCGGCCTCGACACCATCCTCTCGCAGGCGACCGGCGATCCGTTCGGCGATCCCCTTCGTGGCGCCGTGCCGGCTGGCATAGGCGACGAGAACGGACATGGCACACCTCCCCACGGACCGATCGATGACGGGAGCGTGGCACCGTACGAGGACGGCGCCAAGAGCCGAACGTCCCCTCAGGCGCCGATGAGCCGGGCGGGCGATCGGTGCGTGCGCGCCCCACCCATATGCCGCCGATCGTGGCCGGATGGTCAGGCTCGTCAGATCGACCGGCTGCGGGGATACTCGGGGAGACCCCCAGCGCACGCCGGGAGACCGGCGCAACAACCACGCCGCCCCAACGGCAGGACTTCTCTCTCACGCATCGCTCCACCACGGAGCCGCGCGCTTCGGGTCGCATGAGACCTCGTCCTCCCGCGAGCGGCCACCACACCGTCGCCGCGCTCGTGCACGGCGGTCCGGCAGAGAGGAGCCGATCTTGCCAGTCCCCATGGATGGCGCCCAGCGGGCGTCCGGCCATCGAATCCATCGCGTCGCAGTCTTCATGATCCTCGCACTCATCATCGGGTCCGTCGGTTTGGCGGCTCGCCCGATCTCCACCGATGCGGCGTCGCAGGTCAAGGTCGTGATCGTGGTTGGTCCTGTCGAAGAGAGCACGGCCAAGTACATAGCGCACGCGAGGAGCTACGCCGCGCTCGCCCGCTCGTTCGGCGCAGCGGTGATCGAGGTCTACAGCCCGCACGCCACCTGGGCCCGGGTCAAGTACGCTTCCACGAATGCGAACATCTTCATCTACCTCGGTCACGGGAACGGCTTCCCGAGTCCGTACGGCGCCTTCACGGCCTTGCGCCGGAACGGGATGGGCCTCAACCGCTCGTTCAGCGCCAGCAACTCGAACGTCAAGTACTGGGGCCAGAGCTACATGGCGTCCGGCCTCCACCTCGCCCCGAATGCGGTCGTCCTGCTCAACCACCTGTGCTACGCGTCCGGCGATTCGGAACCAGGTCGAGCCAATCCGACCAAGTCGGTGGCGATGCAGCGAGCCGACGGCTACGGCACCGGCTTCCTCCACAGCGGTGCCAGGGCGGTCTTCGCCAATGGCAACGGCAGCCTGTCGTCGATCCTGACGGACCTGTTCACGAGCGACAAGACCGTGGCACAGATCTTCCAGGATGACTGGTCATTCAGCGGGGCCCGCGACTTCCAGTTCACCTCGAAGCACACCTCCTGGGCCACGGTCTGGATGGATCCGAACGCCCCGGGCCGGTACTACCACTCGGTGACCGGAAAGCTCACGATGACCGCCGCCGAGGTGCGCGCCGGCTGACCCCCACTCGATCCCAGGCAAACGTCGAGGCCGCCCGATCCCTGGATCAGGCGGCCTCGCCCCTGGCTCCGAGCGACCCGTCAGCGACGCTCGCGTGCGGCGAGTTCGCCGAGTCGGACCGTGACGACCCTCGTCACGAGATCCGCCGGGATCGGCGCGTTGACCGGGAAGCGGATCGTGCCCCGGCCGACCAGATAGGGCCGGATCTCGTCGCCGAGCGCGGTGACGACGGCTGCGCTCGCGGGGAACAGGCTGAAGTGGTTCTTGAACGCCGCGTAGGACACGAGGAACGTGTCATTCAGGCGGAAGGCCGGCATGTCGTAGGCGATCGATTCGATCGCGTCGGGCGCGGCGGCTCGGATGGTCCGACGGAGTCCCTCGATGACGATGCGCCGATCGTCGGGCAAGGCTGCGAGGTACTCGTTGACGGTGCCCCACCCTGCGGCCATGCGGCCACCTTACCGCCGATCACGCCCGGGACGTGCGCCGCGCATCAGGGACCAGCACGTCGGCCACCCTCCGGACCTACAGGACCGGCAGCTGCCGCTCGGCCGGCACGGACGCGATCCGTGCCGCCAGCACCTCGCTGATGTCCATCGCCGTCACCGAGGTCCCGCCCTCGGCCGCGGCGAGGCCATCGCTCATCATGACCATGCAGAACGGGCACGACGTCGCGACGGTCTCGGCCCCGGTGGCGAGAACCTGTCGGGTGCGGTTCTCGTTGATCCGTGTCCCGCGCGTCTCCTCCATCCACATGCGGCCGCCGCCGGCGCCGCAGCAGAACGTGTTCCTGCCCGACTTCTCCATCTCGGTGATCGACACGCCCGCGGCACCGAGCACGTCCCGTGGCGCGGCGATGACGTTGTTGTAGCGGGCCAGGTAGCACGAGTCGTGGACGGTGACGCTCCCCGGTCGATGGTCGCCCGTCGACGAGATGGCATCCTCCGGCATCGTCGCCAGCCGACCCGACGACACCAGTCCCGCCAGGTACGTCGAGTGGTGGACGATCCGGTAGTGCCCGCCGAGCTGCCCGTACTCGTTGCCGATCGTGTTGAAGCAGTGCGGACAGGCGGTCACGATCGTCCGCTCCCCCATCCCGTACCTGTCGAGCGTCTCGACGTTGCCCGCCGCCAGGATCTGGAAGACGTAGTCGTTGCCCATCCGCCGCGCCGGGTCGCCGGTACACGACTCCTCCTGGCCGAGGATCGCGAACCGCACACCGGCCGCGTGCAGGCAGGTCGCGACCGCCCGTGCGACCTTCTGGTTGCGCGTGTCGAAGGCCGCCGCACAGCCGACCCAATAGAGCACGTCGAGCTCGTCGAGCCGCCCCTCCGCCGCCATCGACGCGACCGTCGGGACCTCGAACGGGAGCGGCTTCGTCCAGTCGAGCCTCGATGACGCCGGCTGGCCCCACGGGTTGCCCTGGTTCTCCATCGAGCGGAAGGCGGTCGTCAGCTCGCCCGGGAACCGGCTCTCCTCGAGGACGAGGTTCCGCCGCAGCCCGACGATCTTGTCGACGTGCTCGATGAGGACCGGGCAGGCCTCGACGCAGGCGCCGCAGGTCACGCAATCCCAGACCGCGTCGTACGGGATCGCATCGTCGACGATCGGCCTCGCGAGGGTCTCGGCCGGGATCGTGGTGTCGTCGAGGCCGTACGTGTCGCGCACGATCGGCGAGTTCGGGATGATGTCGATCCCGTGCTCGGCACTCTACCGACATGTGGCGGATGCCCATGATCAGTTCCTTGGGGTTGAGCGGCTTGCCGGTGTTGTAGGCCGGGCAGGCCTCCTGGCAGCGGCCGCACTCGGTGCAGGTGAACCCGTCGAGCAGGTCCTTCCAGCCGAGGTCCTGGAGCGTCTTGAGCCCGAACGTC
The DNA here is from genome assembly GCA_963742075.1 of uncultured Chloroflexia bacterium. Classification (GTDB taxonomy): domain Bacteria; phylum Chloroflexota; class Limnocylindria; order Limnocylindrales; family CSP1-4; genus SPCO01. Next base: position 91,977 of record CAVUKR010000007.1, read on the forward strand.
GCATTCTCGTCCTCGAGGTCGAGCTTCGGCAGCTCGCCGCGCGGCGCGAGCTTGCGGAAGAAGATGTTCGGGAAGGCGGTCGCGATGTGCAGGTGCTTGCTGAACGGCAGGTAGCAGAAGAACGCGGCGACCAGCGCGATGTGCGCCCACCACAGGACCGTGAAGATGGCCTGGAGGACGTCGGGCGAGAGGTTCCGCAGCGGGACCGCGACCGCGTTCGAGATGAAGGCGCCCGGGATGTCGCCATGGGCGGCGACCTGGAAGAACTGCGCGAACAGCTCGGTGGCGACCACCCCGCCGATCATGCCGAGGATGACGAGCGCGTCGCGGTTGAGGGTCAGGCGCCGCGGCTTGAGCACGAGCCGCCGGTAGTAGGCCCAGCCGATCGAGGCCAGGACGATGACCGCGACCACGTTCTGCATCGCGCTGATCAGGGCCCAGATGATCCCGTCGGCGGGGACCTTGAGGACGGTCTGGATGATCCCGCCGGTGACGATGTCGGCGGTGCCGATGGTCAGCAGCACGAAGCCCCAGAAGATGCCGGCATGCATGGCGGCGGCACCCGGGTCCTTGAACATCTTTGTCTGCAGGAACGCGTATTCGACGAGGCCGACCACGCGCGCCGGGACATGGGCGAACGGCCGCGACGGCCGCGCGACCGCGAAGACCCGAAGATGTCGGGCCATGGCGAGGACGAAGAAGAGCGCCGAGCCCCAGAAGACGAGGAAGACCAGCGGGTAGCCGGGGACGTCCTGGAACGGCGGGAACATCAGCGGTCGGGGCCTCCGTCGTCGATGCGCTCGGGTGTGATCGCGTGATCGTACGGTCCCGCGAGGGTGTCGAGGGCGTGTTCCAGCACGGGCACGATGGCCTCGAGCGATTCGATGGCGCCCTTCGGGCTCCCCGGCACGTTGACGATGAGGGTGCCGGCGCGGACACCGACGACGCCTCTCGACAGGTCGGCCAGCGGGGTCGTCGTCCGGCCCGCGGCGCGCATCGCCTCGGCGAGTCCCGGGACCTCGTAGTCGATCACGGCAGCGGTCGCCTGCGGGGTCACATCGCGGGGCGTGAGGCCGGTGCCGCCGGTCGTGACGATCGAGGGCGTGTCGAGCCGCACCGTCGACGAGCGCCTGCTCGATGGCCCACTGCTCGTCGGCGACGAGGACGCGGTCCACGCGGAACCCGAGGGCGGCCAGGCGTTCCTCGAGACGAGCGCCCGAGGTGTCCTCGCGGACGCCGGCCGTCGCGCCGTCGCTGGCTGTGATGACGAGCGCCGAGCGCTCCCGACGCTCGCTCACACCCGGAGCTCGCCGACGAGCGGCCTCACGCGTGGCCCTTGCGCTTCGACCCCACGCGACCCGCGACCCGCGATCCCGGCCGCGGCTTCGTCTGCGCCGGCCCCGCGTCAGGCGGCGGGCCCTGGCGGATCCACGTCCCGCTCTTGCCGCCGGTCTTGGAGACGAGGCGGACGCCGCGGATCTCGACGCCCCTCTCGACGCCCTTGACCATGTCGTAGACCGTCAAGGCGGCGACCGACGCGGCCGTCATCGCCTCCATCTCGACGCCGGTCTGGCCGGTCGTCGCGGCCTCGGCGCGGATGCGCAGCAGCCCGGCCGCGCGATCCGGGGTGATCGCCACGACCAGGTCGGTGAGGGCCAGCGGGTGACACAGCGGGATCAGCTCGCTGGTCCGCTTGCCACCCATGACGCCCGGCCAGCTCCGCGACGCCGAGGACGTCGCCCTTCGCGCCGCCGCCGTCGATGACCAGGCTCATCGTCTCGGGCGAGACCGCGACGGCCGCCTCCGCGACCGCCCGCCGGGCGGTGACCGGCTTGTCGGAGACGTCGACCATCCGCGGCCGGCCGGCACGGTCCAGATGGGAGAGCCGGCGCCGCTCGGCGCGTGGCTGCGGTCGCTGTTCCATCGGTTCCTCCGGGATCGGGCGTTGGGATCGGTCGATCAGTCGGGCAGCACCATCATGCCCGGTCGAGCCACCAGAGCGCGACCTCCGCGCCGGCGGGGAGCACGTCGTCGGCCTCCGGGATGACGGCGAGGGCGTCGGCGGCGGCAAGTGCGGAGATCACGTGACTCCCCTGCCCGCCCGCAAGGTGGACCCGGACGCGGCCGCTGGCATCGCGGACCGGCGCGCCGGCGTCGTCACGCTCCGCCTGGACACGCATGAACGCGCGCCGCCCATGACTCTTCGTGACCGCGTCGCCGAGCACGGCGCGATCGACCGGCCGGAGGAGATCGCGGCGTCCGGCGAGGGCGCGGATGGCGGGGCGCACGAAGAGCTCGAACGTGACCGCAGATGAGACGGGGTTGCCCGGCAGCCCGAACAGCAGGACGGGGGCACCTCGCCCGCCCGGTCGCTCTGCGACGCCGAAGGCGAACGGCTTTCCCGGTTGGACGGCGACGCGCCAGAGATCGATCCGCCCGATCGTCTCGATCGCGATCTTGACGACGTCGTACGGACCGACGGAGACGCCGCCCGACACGATCAGCGCATCCGCTCCCGCCTCGAGGCCCCGGCGGAGCCGGCCGAGGACGTCGTCCAGGTCGTCGGTGGCGATCCCGAGGTCGATGGCTTCGCCGCCGGACGCGGCCACGAGGGCGCGGAGCCCGGGACCGTTCGCATCGGGGATCCCCGCGGGCCCGAGCGGCTGACCGGGCGCCCGGACCTCGTCGCCCGTTGCCAGGACTGCGATCCGCGGCCGCCGATGGACGTCGAGCCGCTCCACGCCGGCCCCGGCGATGAGGGCCACGGCCGCCGCGGTGATGCCCGCCCCTGCCTCGAGCAGCGTCGTCCCGGCCTCCAGGTCGCTGCCTTCCGCGCGGACGGATCCGCCGACCTCGACTGCCTCATGGACCAGGCAGGCGGCCGGGAGCGGACCCGTGGCGTCGCGGCCCCGGGGTCCCGCGGTGCCGGCCGCATCGAGTGGCGTCGTGGCCTCGACCGGGACGACCGCATCGGCGCCCCGAGGCAGCCGGGCGCCGGTCGCGATCCGCGCCGCGGTCCCAGGTCCGACCGTGACGTCGGGCGCCGCACCCGGCCGCGATGTCGCCGATGACGCGCAGGGTGAGCGGGGTCGCCTCGTCGGCCACGACGGTGTCGGCGGCGACGATCGCGTAGCCGTCCATCGCGGAATTGGGCCACGGCGGCAACGAGACGCGGGCCGTGACGGTCGAGGCGGTGACGCGGCCGAAGGCATCGGCCGCTGCGACGGTCTCGGTCCCGACCGGCTCCGCGACCGCGAGCACGGCATCGCGCGCCGCCTCGACGCTCAGGAGCGCGGGGGCCGTCGGCGCGGTCACGCCCCGGGTTCCGGCTCGGCGAGCGGCGTGAGACCCGACGCAAAGGCCGTGCGGACGTTCCGGGCAGCACGCCGACCGGCGACGAACGCGACGCCGATGGCGATCGCGATGATCACGACCCCGAGGACGATCGCGGTCTCCTGCCAGAAGTCGAACGGGAAGAGCTGGACGAGCTTGTCGGTCCGCGGGTCGAAGAGGTAGGAACCTGCCGGGAACAGGATCTCGTGGAAGGTCTCGAACAGCTGGTCGAAGGCGACGAACGCCACCGCCCCGAGCGCCACGACCCCGACCGCCAAGACCCGCGCCCCGTTCCCGACCGCGCGCCACGTCCGTGCCCGATCCCGCCGGCGGGTCGCGAGGAGCAGGACCCCGATCGAGATCGCGGCCAGGACCCACAGCCCGCGGAAGACGGTGCGGACGTCCGCCATGTGCGCCCGCTCGCGCGCCTCGAGGACAGGCTGGCCGTTGACCTGGACGTCGAACGCGCCGCCGAGCACGAGGTCCGACAGGATCGCGTCCGTCGCAGCGTGAAGCTCCCCGGTCGTGTACCCGGTCCACGCAGTCGCCTGCGTCCGACCCTGCTCGAACGCGACCCATTGCGGTGTCAGGAACGGCAGGATCGCGATCGCGACGATGACGATCGCGGTGGCGACGCCCGTGAGGATGGAGGCGACCCGGCCGCCGATGGCGTTCACGCGGTCATCCTAGCCCGTCCGGCTGAGACGGCCCGCCGCGCTGGTCTCACTCGTCTTCGAGCGTCCTCGCCTGGTCCCACCAGCCCTCGAGCGTCAGGTCGCTCGGTGGATCGACGCCGAGCTCGGTGGCGGCGCGCGCGACACGCATCCGGAAGGCATCGAGGTCGAGCTCGAGGATGTCATGCAGTCCCTCGATGCCCGCCTGGATCATCAGCTGGTGCTCGGCAGGCCCGAAGCTCGCGAGGTTGAGCATCAGCGCCTCGTCGCGCCACATCAGGACGTCCGTCGTGTCCGCGGCGACCTGGTCGGCGAGCGTCTGGCGCCGCGTCGGCGTCTCGGAGCGCTCGAGCAGCA
>CAVUKR010000008.1:0-72622 GCA_963742075.1 uncultured Chloroflexia bacterium
GTGGGGCACCGAGACCGTAGGCGCGCGCCTGCTGGCTGACGAAGGAGGGCTCCTGGATCAGCGTGAGCTCGTGCTGCAGCCCGTCGACCTCGACGCGCCGGGCCTCGTTGGCGGCGACCATCGCCTCGGCTCGTCCCGTCGCGGCCGCCGCATCCGTCACCTGGCGAGCGAACAGGATGATGACCCATGCGACCAGCGCCACGCCGAGCAGCGTCGCCATCCGGCGCCGGGTGAGCCCGACGACGGGCAGCGTCGCGAGATCGGGCTCGGCGGACGCGCGCACGCGTTCGCCCTGCGACGGTGTCGACTCCGTCTCGTCTGGGGCGTCCTCGGTCGGCGTCGGGAAGAACCGGCGAAGCATTCACCCGAGGGTAGCTACGCCCCGTGACGGTGTCAACCCGCGGTCCGTGTGACAGGTAACCTGTCACGCCCGTGTCGGACGGTCTGCTAGACTCGCGCCGTTTCGAACATCCGTTCGTTCTCGAGGCACCGATGCGCACCTATGCCCCCGCCGAACCCGGCAACGTCCTGGCCGACCTGCTGGCCGAGCCGTCGCTCGCCCGCGGGGTCGTCCACCATGCCCTGCTGCCGGCACGTCCGGCGGCCCACGCCGACTTCCCCGGCTGGCTCGACCAGCGGATCGTGGCCGGGCTCGCGTCGCGCGGCATCAGCCGGCCGTACACCCACCAGGCCGAGGCGATCGAGGCGATCCATGCCGGTCGGGACGTCGTCGTGGTCACCCCGACCGCGTCGGGCAAGACGCTCTGCTACGCGCTGCCGATCCTGCAGGCGGTCGCCGACGATCCGGCCGCGCGGGCGCTGCTGCTGTTCCCCACCAAGGCGCTCGGCCAGGACCAGGTCGCCGAGTTCGGCGAGCTGACGACGGCGGCCGGCCTGACCATCTCGACGTCGACCTACGACGGTGACACGCCCGCGCCGATCCGCTCCGCGATCCGTGCGGCCGGCCAGGTCGTGGTGACCAACCCCGACATGCTCCATTCAGCGATCCTGCCCCACCACACGAAGTGGTTCCAGCTGTTCGAGCAGCTCCGCTACATCGTCGTCGACGAGCTGCACACGTATCGCGGCGTGTTCGGCAGTCACGTCGCGAACGTCCTCCGTCGGCTCCTCCGCATCTGCGCCCACTACGGGAGCCATCCGGTCATCGTCTGCTGCTCGGCGACCATCGGGAACCCCGCGGAGCTCGCCACGATGCTCATCGGCCGGTCGGTCGAGCTCGTCGACCGGAACGGGGCCCCGGCCGGCGAGCGACACGTCGTCCTCGTCGACCCGCCGATCCTGCATCCGGAGAGCGGAGCGCGCGGCTCGGCGGTGACCCTCGCCCAGCGCTGGGCCCTCCCCTTCCTCCGCGCAGGACGCCAGACGATCGTCTTCGGTCGGTCGCGCGTTGCGGTCGAGATCCTGCTGACCGGATTGCGCGAGTCGCTCCGCGAGAGCTACGGCCCGCGGAGTCGCGTCCGGGGCTATCGCGGCGGCTACCTGCCGACCGAGCGCCGGGCCATCGAGCACGGCCTGCGCGACGGCGAGATCCTCGGCGTCGTCGCCACGAACGCGCTCGAGCTGGGCGTCGACATCGGGCGCCTCGACGTGTCGATCCTGGCCGGCTACCCGGGCTCGGTCGCCGGGACCTGGCAGCAGTTCGGCCGGGCAGGCCGCCGGCACGGGACCAGCGTCGCGATCCTGGTCGCGTCGGGGGCGCCGGTCGACCAGTACGTCATCCACCATCCCGAGTTCCTGCTCGAGGGAAGCCCCGAGGAGGCCCGCCTCGACCCCGACAACCTGCACGTCCTGCTCGCCCACCTGCGGGCGGCGACATTCGAGCTGCCGTTCGAGCCGGGCGAGCGGTTCGGGCCGGCCCCGGCCGACGACCTGCTCGCGTTCCTCGCGGAGGAGGGCCAGGTCCGGCAGGCGAGCGACGGACGCTGGTACTGGTCGAGCGAGAACTTCCCGGCCTCGGAGATCTCGCTCCGGACCGCCGCCCCGGAGAACGTCGTGATCATCGACACGACCCCGGACCGCCCGCGCGTCCTCGGCGAGGTCGACCTCTTCAGCGCCCAGGTCCTCGTCCACGAGCGGGCGATCTACATCCACGAGTCGGTCCAGTACTACGTCGACCGACTCGAGTGGGGAGAGCGAAAGGCATACGTCCATCGGGTCGACGTCGACCATTACACGTACGCGAACCGGGCGGTCACGCTCAAGCCGCTCGAGGTGTTCGCCGAGGCGCCGGCCGTCGGCGGGCGGCGGATCCACGGCGAGGTGATGGTCGCGAGCCTCGTCACCCTGTTCAAGAAGCTCAAGTTCCTGACCGACGAGAACGTCGGCTGGGGTCCCATCGACCTGCCCGAGCTCGAGCTCCAGACGACGGCCTACTGGCTGACGGCCGAGGCGGCGCGACCGCACTGGCGCCGCGACGAGCTCGACATCGCGCTGCTCGGGGCCGGCCGGGCGATCCAGACGGTCGCGGCGATCCACCTGATGGTCGACCCGCGCGACCTCGGGCTCGTGACCCAGGTCCGCTCGCCGCACTCGGAACAACCGACGATCTACCTGTACGAGGCGGTCCCCGGAGGGGTCGGGCTGGCTGAACGATTGTGGGATCGGCACGCGGAACTCCTGTCTGCCGCGGCGGACCTCATCGCAGCGTGCGGGTGCGAGATGGGCTGCCCGGCCTGCACCGGTCCGCGGCTCGATCCCGCCGTCGACGTCCGGGCCCTGGCGCTGCGGCTGCTCGCCGAGCTGGGCGCGCCGGTCGGCGCGTCGGCGGCGATCGCACCAACGTGATCGACGGCGCGACGACGCTGACGCGTCGTCTCGATCGCTATCGGGCCGCGACGCGGCCACCGCCGAGGAGTATCGCGAGCGAAGGCTGCGACGAGCTGGCCGCCCGGCTCGCTGCCGCGGTCGGGGGCGAGGTGGTCCGATGGCCCCGAGGGCGTGATCGTCCGCCGCGAGATGCCGAGTCGGCCGCTCCCCGTCGACCGACGCCGGCTGGCGAGCCTTCCCGGGCAACCGCCGCCGGACGTCCCGCTGGTCTGCCTCGACACCGAGACCACAGGACTGGCGACGGCCGCCGGGACGATGGCCTTCCTCATCGGGCTCGGCTGGTGGGAATCGGATGCGTTCCGCCAGGTCCAGCTCCTCCTCCCGGACCACGGCGAGGAACGCGCGCTCCTGACCGCCCTGGAGGCGGCCATCCCGGCGACGGCATGGCTCGTCACTTACAACGGCCGTGGCTTCGACTGGCCGCTGCTCACGACGCGCTTCCGGATGGCACGCCGCGCCGCGCCGCGCCATGCAGGTCATCTCGACCTGCTGCCACTCGTCCGGCGACTCTTCCGGCACCGGATGGCGGACGCCCGCCTCAGGACCGCCGAGGCCGAGCTGCTCGGCCTCCACCGGGTCGGCGACGTCGACGGCTGGGAGATCCCCGGCCGCTACCTCCGCTTCTTGGCGGGGGCACCGGCGACCGAGCTGGCCGAGGTCGTCCGACACAACGACCAGGACGTCCGTTCGCTCGGGTGGCTGCTGGCACACCTCGAGACGCGCCTCGGCGACCCGTTGGTCCGGGCCGATGCACCGCCCGGCGACCTGGCTGGGCTCGCTCGGGCATTCGCGCGCGAGCGGCGGCTCGACGAAGCCCTCGCCTGTCTCGATGCCGCGGCGGATCGGCCGGTCCAGGTGTCCGTGCCGGCATCGGCGCTGGATGGCCGTGCCCGCGAGAACCCGCCGTCGAGATCCGACGACGAGCCGTGGTGGTCGTCGCGACGGCCGGCCGATTTCGGGGGCCGGTCGGCACCGGCCCGCCTCGCATCGTTCGCGCCGGCTCCGCTCGCGCCCGTCGATGCCCCGTGGACGGCGGACCGGATCGCCGTGGACCGTGCGCACGTGCTCCGCCGACTGGGACGCCACGTCGAGGCGATCGAGGCCTGGCGTGCCCTTTCGGCGGGCCCTGGTCGGCTGTCGATCGTCGCGGCCATCGAGCTCGCCAAGCTGCACGAGCACCGCGGGCACGACCGGCGGGCCGCCCTTGCCGCGACCGTCCTGGGCCTGAGTCAGGTGGAACGCCGGCGTCGGCTGGGGCGCCCGGAACCGGCGCTCGAGGCGGACCTGCGCCGGCGGGCCGACCGGCTGCAGAGAGGTCTCGTGCGCGAGAGCCGCCGCTCGCGGGCCTAGAAGCCGGTCCGGGACGCCGCAGGTCCCCGGATCATGGGACCCGGAAGGTCGGACTCGGATCGGCACCCTGCGCCACGCACGACGCGTCGAGCCCGTCGGCCGTGCCCGCGTCGACGAAGGCTGCGATCACGGCGGGCCCACACCCGAGATGTCCGACGACATGCTCCTGCGCGGGCATCACCACGATCCGGCTGTTCGGCTGCTGGGACGGCACCGCCGAGAGATTGGCCGGCGGATCCTGCGGGTCGCCGTCGCCCGTGAGCCACAGGATCGGGATGTCCGTCCGGACAGGTGACGCGTCATCCGCTGGCACGACGCCCGTCGGGAGGAACCCGCAGACCGTCGCGTTCGCCTTGGCCCTGGCGAGCTGCATCGGGAGGGCATAGCTTCCTGCGCCGACCCGAGCGACCTCGCCCGGTTCGAATCGCGCCCATGCCTCGGAGCAGACGATCTCCTCTGCCATCACGAGCAGCGGACCTCCGCTCGGCGATGCGGGAATGAGCTGGCCGGCCAGGTCCCATCGGTCCTCGAAGGCCAGATGGATCGCGAGCGGGAGTTGCGCCGCCGTGGATCCCGTGAGCAGCGCGCTGTGGATCGCTGGACCGACGGCGATCAGGTCCGCCATGGCGTGCTCCCCGGTCCCAGGGTCGACGACGTTGGTGCTGACTCCCGTCGCGAGATGCGCGACGAGGCTCGACCATTCGCTGGCGAGTCGCGGGAGGGCCGCGTGGCACGTCGGGTCCGCGGCACACCGCCCGAGCAGGAGGTCGAGCGCGTGCTGGCTATTCGGCGCGATCCGTTCCATGACCGGGATGTCGAGCGGCGTCGAACCGTCAAGGACCGCGACGCGGACGTGGTCGGCATGCTGACGCAGGTAGTACTGAGCGAGGGTCCCGCCATATGACGTCCCGTACAGGTCGATCCGGTCGTACCCGAGGGCGACCCGGACGTCGTCGAGGTCGTCGGCCGCGACGGCGCTCGTGTAGAAGCGCGGATCGGCGTCGAGCGCCGTGAGGGCGTCACGCGACCACGCCGAGAGACGCGCGTCGGCCTGGGCCGCGGGCAACCCCGACGTATCGGGCAACGACGGCAGCGTCAGGGCGTTCGACGCACCCGTGCCGCGCTGATCGACGAGCACGATGTCGTGCGTGGCATGGACGCCCGCATAGTGGCCCGGGAGCCAAGCGAAGAACTGCGTGCCGGCGTCGCCCGGGCCACCCGCGATGGCGAACAGCGGATCGGGCCTTGCGACCGTGTCGAGCGCGGGGACGACCGCAACGCGCAGGCCGATCCGGCGCCCGCCCGGAGCCGACCGGTCCTCGGGGACCCGCAACGTCCCGCACAACCCGGCGACCTCGGCCTTGACCGGGATCTCGCCCTGTACGACGCACGGCGTCATGGGCTGTCCGGCGAGCATGCGGGTCGTCGTCGCGCCGGGAGTGACGCCGGAGCCAGAGGGTGGTGCCGCGGGCTGCGACGAGCACGCCACCAGCAGCCAGACGGACGTCAGGACGGCCATGGGACCCAAGTCGCGTCGCATCTGCAACACCCTCCTTGCCGACACGGGCGAGGCGCATGTCGAGGTGCGTGGAGGCTTCCAGGCGCCCGTTCCACTCCCGGTCCGTGTCCAACACGCCAGTCTGCGGCGAGGAGTCCACTCGACCAAGAGACGAACGGCCCGTTCGCGTGAGGGGAGGCACCCGTCGTGGGGGATGCGACCCTCAGCACCCCGTCAGCGCGTCGATGCCCGGTCGCGACTCCGGGACCGAGACCTGGGTCGCCTCGCTCGCCACGACCGCCCGGCGAACGCGTTCGCGTGCCCGGCGCACGAGCACAGCAGCACGGTCCGGCACTGCCGCAAGGCCCGGCCCCTCGACCGTGAGCGACCCGGCGGCCGCCGCGAAGCGCAGGTCCGGCCGGCGCCGACCCCTCGACCGCCCGCCGATCGTCGGGCGCACCACCGACGCGAGCAGCGCGGCGAGGAACGTGTCGCCCGCTCCGGTCGGGTCGTCCTCCACCTCGGTCGCCGTGGGCAGGTAACGGACGACCGGACCAGGACGGTCCGGCCCGATCCGCACGAACAGGCCACCGGCTCTCCCCTGGGTCACCAGGAGGTCGGCGCCCGGATGGAGGAACGACCCGAGCTCGGTAAGGCTCGTGCCGGGCGAGACATCGTGATGGCTGACCCCGATGAGGTCGCCTCGCCGGACCAGCGCCGAGCGGGTCGGGGCGCGACGGGCCACCTGCGCGCCTGGTGCCAGGTCGCGGAGCAGCCCCTGCCAGCCGACCACGAGGTAGGCCGAGGCGGGTACGGCGTCTGCCCACCAGTCGCCCACCTCGTCGGCGACGGGCACGATGGACCATGCCCCCGCCCGGAGCCAGCTGTCGGGAAGGCTCGGGACGGCGAGTGGCGTGCCCACGACGTCACAGGTCTGGATCCGCCCACCCGAGGTCTCCCGGTTCTCGAACACCGGCGCCTCCGGCAGTCGGACGACCATCAGGTCGACGCCTGCGTCGCGCAGGAGGTCGAGCTCGTGCGCGCCCGCGGCCGTCGCGTCCACGCCGATGATCGCTGCCGTGCGCAATCCGAGGCGCGCCGTCGTGAGCGACGCGTACGTCACCCCGCCACCAAGCCGCCAGCCCCGCGGATCGTCCGCGGTCAGGTCACGGCTTGCCGAACCGACGTGCAGGACATCGATGCGCGGCCGCGTCACCGCCCTCCTTCCGTCCGGCCGAAACCGGACCCGGTCGTATACTTGACGGCCCGATCCGACCGTACGATGGAGTCGACGTGTTCTTCTACGAGCTGCACGAGGGTGACAACGAGGTCTTCACCGACACCTTCGTCGTGAGCGAATCCGAATGGGAGCCCGACGAGTTCTTCGAGCTCGTCCAGACCATCCGGCGGCGCATCCAGGACTCGTACGTCCACGATACGCTCAGTGAGGCGATCGCCATCGAGCTCGAGCGCGACCACGGGTTCATCCACGTCAGCGATGACCGGATCGTCGCCGCTGTGAATGTCTCCACCGACGACGCCGAGAACTTCCTGGCGTCGACCGAGGTGGAGCTCGCGGACGCCGAGGAGGACGAGGACGACATCGACCCCGAGCAGGACCTCGACGAGGGCAAGGCGTTCAACACGGTCGTCGCCGAATTCGACCCGAGGTCCGGCCGCCTGAACTGATCACTTGGAGAAGAGGATCTCCAGCACGTCGCCGTCACGGACGCGATAGGTCTTCCCCTCGGACCGGAGACGCCCGGCCTTGCGCGCCTCGGCCATCGAACCGAGCGTCACAAGGTCCTCGAAGTGGACCGTCTCGGCGCGGATGAATCCGCGCGCGAGATCCGTGTGGATCGCCGCGGCGGCATCGACCGCCGTCGCCCCATCCGGGATCGGCCAGGCGCGCACCTCGTCGGGCCCGGCGGTCAGGAACGACACCAGCCCCAGGAGCCGGTACGAGAGGGCGATGACCCGGTCGAGCCCCGACTCGCCGATCCCGAGCTCCTCCATGAAGACCGCGGACTCGTCGGGCTCGAGCTCGCCGAGCTCCATCTCGATCCTGGCCGACAGCGCCGCCACGAGCGCGTGGTCGTGGGCGTACGCCCCGCCGACCCGCTCGACGAACGCCGGCGCCGACGCCAGGTCCGCCTCGCCGACGTTCAGCAGGACGAGCACGGGTTTCTGGGTCAGGAAGCGGAAGCCACGGATGGCCTTCTCGTCGTCTGCGTCGAGGTGGAGGTCTCGGATCGGTGAGCCCGCCTCGAGACCGGCGTGGATCCGGCGCAGGATGATCTCCTCGCGTTCGGCCGCCTCGCGCTCGGCCGGCGTGCCATGACGGGCGCTGGTCTTGAGCCGTTCGAGCCGTCGTTCGGCCATCGCCAGGTCGGCCATCAGGAACTCGAGGTCGAGCCGTTCGACGTCGCGCAGCGGATCGACGCTCCCGTCGGGGTGCGGATTGGCCGGGTCCTCGAACGCTCGCGCGACGTGCAGCAGCGCGTCCGAGTCGCGCAGCCGCCCGAGGTGGTCGGCGGGCAGCTCCTCGGTCCCGATGTGCCCTTCGGACGAGGGCGGCGGCGCCGGGAGGTCGGCGTAGGTGACGTCGGCGTGGACGATCTTCTTCGGCTTGAAGATGGTGGCGAGCGTGTCGAGCCGCGGATCGGGGACTTTCACGACCCCGACGTTGAGGGTGACACCACCGTAGCCGCCGGTCTCGGCATGGCCGCCGGTCAGCGTGTTGAAGACTGTCGTCTTGCCGGATCCGGCAAGCCCGACGATGGCGATCTGCATGACGGGATTGTCGCCGGGATCAGTAGCCGGCGCTCGGGTCCACCACGTTGAGCAACGGTGCCGCGGTCGCGAACCGGCGGAGGTTGTCGCAGAAGAGCTCGACGCTCCGGTCGAGCACCCGACCGCTCGACCAGGAGGTGTGCGGGGTGACGATCACGTTGGGCAGGTCGTAGAACGACGACATCGGTGGCAGCGGCTCGTCCCGGAAGGTATCGAGCACGGCCCCGCCGATCGTCCCGTCGCGCAGGGCGCGCAGGAGCGCTCGCTCGTCGATCAGCCGGCCGCGGGCCACGTTGATGAGCCACGCCCCGGGCTTGACCATGGCCAGCGTCGTTTCGTTGATCATCTCCTCCGTCTCGGGGGTGAGCGGCGCGGCCAGGACGATGAAATCGGACTCGGCCAGCAGCTCCGGCAGCGTCTCGGGGCCCCCCACGCGGTCGAGCATCAGCTCGCCCAGCGGGCGCTCGCCCTCGTCCCCGGCTCCGGCCGCCGAACCCGCATCGCCGCGTCGCCGGACCGCGACGACGCGGCAACCGAACGCGGTTGCCAACGCGCCGACCGCCCGTCCGATCGACCCGAGCCCGACGATCCCGATGGTGATGTCGCGCAGCTCGGCCCCCTCGAGCGGCTGCCACGTCCGTTCGCGCTGGAGCTCGAGCAGCTGCGGGAGGCGCCGGCTGACGGCCAGGATCATCATCAGGACGTACTCCGCGATCGGCCGGCTGAACACGCCGCGGGCGTTGGTGACGACGATGCCCCGTTCGAGGGCGGACGGCGTCAGTGCCCGTTCGACGCCCGACGTCGCGGAGTGGACCCAGGCGAGCCGCGGTGCACGGACGATGATGCGATCGAAGGCGTCGGAGCTGAGCCAGCCGCGCAGCATCACCTCGACGTCGTCGAGCGGCCCGTCTGCCAGGCCCTCGACCGACACCATGACGAGGCGCGCGTCAGGCGCGGCGGCCCGGATCCGGTCGAGATCGCGTGCCCGATAGCGCGCCGAGAGGATCGGGCTAAGGGCGATCGCCGATGGCGCGCCGCCTCGGCCGGAGCCTGGGCCGGCCCGCCGGATGGGCCCGTCGCTCATCCGCCGGATCCGTCGAGGACGCGGGCGATCCAACGCTCGGGCGCCTCGATCTCGCCATCGCGCGGGAGGGCCTCCGGGCCTTCCCAGAGCCTGGTCAGGGCCGTGCTGCCACGTTGGTCGGCGATGGCCCGGACGAACCGCTCGCCCTTCTTGTACTGCTCGAGCTTGAGATCCATCCCGGTCAGGCGGAGCATCGAGCGCTCGAACGGCGTGCGCTTCGCCCGGCGTTCGTGGAACCGCTCGCTGATCTGCGCCACGCCCGGCACGAGATCCCGGCCGACCTCGTCCATGACGTAGTCGCTGAACCCCTCGAGCAGGCTCATGACTGCCTGGGTCTCGCGGAAGATCGCCTTCTGCTCGGGGCCCATCAGCCGCTCGAGCCAGTGCTCGCCGCCGGCCTCGCCGCGGATCGACCGGCCGAGACCGCGGACCGCCTCGCGGCCAAGCCCCCGAGCATCCCGACCGAACAGCGTCAGCTGGCGCTCGAGCCGCTCCGCGAGATACGGCCGCAGCCAGGGATGCGCCTCGAACTCGAACGCGTGGGTCGTCTCGTGGAGCGCGATCCAGGTCCGGAACGGACCGAGCGGCACGCCCAGCGCACGCGCCGTCGTGCGGATGTTCTCCTCGACGAACAGGAGTCGGCCGGGCGGGGCCTCCGCGGTCAGCAGCGCGAGGTCGTACTGACCCAGAACGCGCGATCCCATGAACCCGAGGAGGAACCCGAGCTGGCGGGTCGTCACCCAGCGGTTGGCGAGCGCCATCGTGGCTTTCGCCAGGCCGCCGCCGGGCGGTATGACCTGGTCGAGGAGGTCCGTCTCGATCTTGCTCATCAGCGAGGCGAAGGCGCCCGTGTTGGCGCGGACCCAGCCGGCCCGGTCGACGACCCCGGAGCGTTCGACGACGCCTGGCAACTCGCTCCCGAGCGCCGCGCTGAGGGCCGGCACGATGCGTGCCATCGCGTCCGCGTAGGCGGGTTCGGCGGCCCGCAGCTCGGCCGCATCGAGCGTCCCCGGTGCCGCCCGCAGCCGGCCGATCGCGATCCGCTCGACCCCGGGCCAATCGACGAGACCGCGACGCGCGGCTTTCTCGGCGTGCCGGCCGGCCACGGTGGCTGCGGCGCCGAGCGCCGAGCCGATCAGGAAGCCCGCCTGCCAGAGGCGGTCGTCGCGCCACGACGGGCGTGCCGGCGGCCGGTTCGGACGCCCGGTCATCGGGCCGCCAACACGAGCTCGACGTGGTCGACGTCGGTGAAGCCGTCATCGAACAGCCGGCCAGCGAGGACGCGGAACGAGGCCGGGTCGCCGGTCGTCAGCTGCCGGTGACTAGGGGCCGCCGCGGCGAGCCCGTCGTCCGCCTCGAGCGCATTGATCTCGAGCAGCTCGGCCAGCGCCGACGCCGTGGCCGTCGCCGAATCCACGATCGCGACGTGGTCGCCCGCCAGCGCGCCGATGATCCCACGCAGGAGCGGGTAGTGCGTGCAGCCGAGCAGCAGGGTGTCGATCGTGGCGCCGGGCGGCCTCGGGAAGATCGATTCGCCGGCGGCGTCGCGTTCGCCGAGGAGCGGCGCGAGTGCCTCGGCCACCGCTCCCTCCGCGATCGGCCCGGCGAGCTCGCCGGCCTCGACCAACGGGACGAGCGTCGGCGTGGCGTGCTCGTAGACTTCGACCGCCGGGTTCTCGTCCTTGATCGCGCCGAAGTACGCGTGCGAGCGGATCGTGGCCGGCGTCGCGATGACCCCGACCCGGCGGTTTCGGGTGGCGAGCGCCGCCGCCGACGCACCCGGGCGGATGACGCCGAGGATCGGCAGGTCGTAGCGACGGCGGAGCTCGGCGAGCGCCACCGCGGTCGAGGTGTTGCAGGCGACGACGATGGCCTTGACCTCGCGCTCGGCCAGCCGGTCGAGGCATTCGATCGAGAAGGCCAGGACCTCCGCATCCGAGCGGACCCCATACGGCGCGCGCGCGTTGTCGCCGAGATAGACCGTGGACTCGGCCGGCGTGCGGCGGACGATCTCGCGGAGCACCGTCAGGCCGCCGACCCCGGAGTCGAAGACGCCGATCGGGCGCCGATCCGACATCGCGACCTCAGGACCGCCCGGCTGTGGTCGCGACCCGGCCCGCGTTGAGCACCTCGCCGGCCACGCGCATCACGTCGCGACTGATCGCCGCATCGGGGTTGGCCAGGACGAACGGCACGCCCTCGTTGTTGGACTGCACGACCAGGAGGCCGTCCGACACGACCCGGTGCTCGGGGACACGGCCGATCGCCCGCTCGAGGTCGATCGGCTCGATGCCGCCCGGCGAGTCCGCCCGGTTGACGAGATAGCGGACCTTCGAGGCCGGGTAGCCGATCGAGCGGAAGGTGTCCGCGATGGCGACGGTGTTGTGGATGGTCGTCGAGTCGTAGGTCACGATCTCGATGATGACGTCGCTCGCGTCGAGGAAGGCGAGGTTGATGTCGTTGAGGTAGCTCGACATGTCGATGACGATCGCGGCGTAGACCCGGCGCAGCAGCGACAGGACCTTGTCGACGTCACGCGGGGTGAGCATCTCGGCCATCTCGATCCGCGGCGGGGCGAGCAGGATGTCGATCCCCGATGGGTCGCGCCAGAGCACGTCGCTCAGGTCGGATTCGGCGATCCGGTCGGTCGGCAGGTCGAGGATCGACGGGGCGTCCACCGGGACCTTGAGCAGCGAGCGGAGATCGCCGAACTGGAGGCTGCCATCGATCAAGACGGTCCGCTGCTCGAGCTGTCCCAGGGCGACCGCGAGGTTGAACGCGATCGTCGTCTTGCCGACACCGCCCTTCGGGGCGAAGACGCTCATCACCCGCGTCGTCGCGAAGGTCTGCTGCTCTTCGTATTCCTTGCGCGCCGTCGCGATCCGGGTCATCAGGTCGAACCCCGAGAACGGCATCGCGAGGACGCCGTGGATGCCGATCGAAGGGTCGACCTCGATCGGGTTCTGGGGGACCGTCAGGACGATGACCGGAAGCCCGAGTTCCGCCTCGTGGATCATCTCGACGAGCTTGGAACCCTTGATCCGGCCCTGGAGGAGCGCGTCCACGAGGATGACGTCGGGGCGAAGCTCCCGGACCGACGCCAGGACGCGGCTCCCGTCGGTCAGGACGTCAAGGAGCTTGACGCGCGACTGCGCGTTGAGCAGGCCGCGGATGTACTGCGCGACCTGCGGGACATCTTCGACGATGAGAAGGCGCGTCTGGTCACTCGGTGGCATCCGCCGGACGATACCACGAGGGTCGCCCGTGCTACCCGGCCCGGAAGTCCCGGTCGGCCGTGACCAGGCTGGGGTCCTGTCTAGCGCTTCCCCGCAAGCAGGATCGCGCGCTCGCTGCCCGGGCCGAGCAGGCCCATCCCGTAGTCGCCGGCCATCGATTCGACGACGAGGCCGGCGTCCTCGGCGTAGCCGCGGAGCTCGTCGGGCGAGACCAGGCGCAGGCGGTCGCGCCGGATCCAGCGACGGGCCGGCCCGCCCTGGCCGCCCTCCTCGAAGATCGTCGTCAGAGTCACGCTCGCGGTGGCCGTGTCGTGCTGGGCGGACGCGGCCTTCGTGACGATCACGCCGGTCTCGGGATCCAGGCGCGGCCATTCGAGCACGATCCGGCCATCGAACCGGGCCAGGTCGTCGGCGTCGGGTAGCCAGACATCGACGACCGCCAGCCCGCCCGGCGCGAGATGATCGGCCATCGCCCGCAGCGCGGCACGTTGCGCAGCCCGGGTCGCGAGGACGAGCAGCGAGTTGAGGGCGATGAAGGCGAGCCCGAACCGGCCGGCGTCCGGGAGGCGCAGCCCGACGATGTCGGCCTCGACCAGTGTCAGGCGATCCTCGCCGACCCGGCCGCGTACGCGGGTTCGCGCCCGGTCGAGCATCGCCGGGTCGAGGTCAACGCCCGTGACCCGATGCCCCGCCTCGACCAACGGGATGGCCAGCCGGCCGGTCCCGACGGCGAGCTCGAGGATGGGCCCATCGGCCCGGTCCGCCAGCGCCAGGTAGAGGTCGAGGTCGCCCGGGTCGTCGGCCAGGTCGAGATCGTAGAGACGTGCCAGCGCCGCCGCGGTCGCAGCGTCGGGTCGATCGAGCATCGCCCGATCAGCCCGGGTGGCCGTGCGGCTGCGACGGGCCCGGCGGGAAGCGGTCGGATGGGAACGGCACGCCGGCCCAGCGCACCGGCTTGCCCGCCATCCGGCGCACCGCGAGGGCGCTGATCGCTTCCAGGGCCGCCCGATTGGCGACCATCGCGGTCGTCTCCGACACGTCGTACGGCGGCGAGACCTCGACGATGTCCATGCCGGCCAGGTCCACCGCGCCGACGACCTGACGGATGGCCCGGAGCACCTCGCGGGTGAGCATCCCGCCCGGCTCCGGGGTCCCCGTGCCGGGGGCCATCCCGGGGTCGATGACGTCGATGTCGAGGCTGAGGTAGACGTAGTCGGGGCCGTCGAGCGCCTGGTCGATGGCGTCGGCGATGACCGCCTCCGCACCGCGCTCCTCGATCTCGCGCATGAAGTGGTAGCGGAAGCCCTGCTCCTGCATCCAGCGGAACGTCTCGACCGGCGGCCAGTAGCCGCGCAGCCCGACCTGGACGAAGTTCCTGCCCTTGACGGCCCCCGATTCGATCAGCCGGCGCATCGGCGTGCCGTGCCCCGACAGGACGCCCCAATCGTCGGCGACCGTATCGGCGTGGGCGTCGAAGTGGACGATCCCGATGCTGCCGGGCCGCCGGACCTCCGCCACCGCCGTCGCGGTCGGCCAGGTGATCGAGTGGTCGCCGCCGAGGACGATCGGGATCGCGCCACTGCTGGCAACCTCGAGCACCTTGCGGTAGATGAGTGCGTGCGCGCGCTCGATCCAGGCGGGCGTGATGTTGGCATCTCCGGCGTCGACGACCTGGAGCACGTCGAACGGCTCGACATCGAGCTGGAGCGAGTTGATGGTGCCCGAGGTGTACTGCGCCTCACGGATGGCGCGCGGGCCGAACCGCGCACCCGACCGGTGGCTGACGGCATCGTCGAACGGGGCGCCCACGATGGCCACATCGACCTCCCGGCGTCGCAGCTCGAGCGGATCGGTGATCCACGGCAGCTTCATGAACGACACCGGCCCGACGTAGGTCGGCAGGTCGAAGTCCGGGTACGTCTCGAATGCCCGATCCCAGCCGTTCTGGTGCGCGAAATCACGCTCGAGGTCGGGGTCGGTCGGGTGGTCAGCCACCAGTGCCTCCGAAGACGGTCGCGGCGGGTCGCCGCGGGGATCGGTCCCGTCTCTTTGGGGGGCGCCGCCGGTTCGAAGTCACCTCGTCCAGCAGGACGCGCCGATGGCGATGGTAGCAGTCGATGCGCGCCCGGTCAGTCGGGCTCGCGGAATGCCTCCCACGCGGCCGCGACCAGGGCCGGATCGGTGAAGAGCTCGAGCGCGGTCTGGGCGACGAGCGTGGCCGCGAGCAGCGTCATCTCGTCGGCCTGCGGGGAGATCGCGGCCTCGCGGAAGAGGACGCTGTGCCCCGGTGTCTCCCCGCGGGTGATGGCCAGGTCCGGGTGGATGGTCGGGCAGATCCAGCTGACGTTGGCCATATCCGTGGACCCGGCATTCGGGTCATCTCCCTGGTCGATGATGCCGTAGGCCGCCATGTTGACCCGGAACCGCTCGACGAGGACGCGGTTGTTGCGCATCGTGCGAGCGCCGCCCGAGAAGGTCACTTCGACGGTGGTGTCGGTCGCGAGCGCGGCCGCCTCGCACAGCTCCCGGAACCGGTCCTTCATCCGCGCGTAGTCGGTCTCGCTGGTGCTCCGGATCATGAACCAGGCGGCCGTGCGGTCGGGGATGATGTTGGCCGCCGTCCCGCCCTCGCGGATGATCCCGTGCACACGCGCAGTCGGGTGGAGCTGCTGGCGCCACAGGCCGACCGACGTGAACAGCACGATCAGGGCATCGAGCGCGTTCTTGCCGCGCCACGGGTCCGACGAAGCGTGCGACTGGAGCCCGGTGTAGACGACCTCGACGTCCTCGGATGCCAGCGGGAAGCTCTCGACGTGGCTGCGGTCGCACGGGTGGTAGAGCAGAGCGGCGTCGAGGCCCGCGAACAGCCCGTCGTCGATCATGATCTGCTTGCCGCTCCCACGCTCCTCGGCCGGGGTCCCGAGGAAGACGATCTCGCCCGGCAGATCGTCGGCGAGCGACGCGAGGGCGATCGCCGCGCCGACCCCCGAGGCCGCCATGGTGTTGTGCCCGCAGCCATGCCCGAGGCCCGGCAGGGCGTCGTACTCGGCGAGGATCCCGATCCGCGGCGCGTCGCCGCCACGACCGCCCCGTCGCGTGGCGCGGACCGCAGTGGCGAGGCTGCCGGCCGGATGACGGACCTCGAAGCCGTGACGGGCCAGGACCTCGGCGACCCAGGCCGACGCGTGATGCTCCTCGAAGGCGGGCTCCGGGTCGGCGTGGATCCGGTGCGAGAGGTCGAGGATCTCGTCGCGCGAGGCCTCGACCGCGGCAGCGAGCCTGGCCTTTTCGTCAGCGTACGGGGCGGCCGGGCGGGTGTCGGTCAGCGGCGGCACGCGGCCTCCTCGCGGTGGTGGGACGTCGGCGGGCCACAGCCTACCGTCCGCGGCGCGGCGGCGCTCGTCAGCGTTCCGCGGAGAGAGTGGCTTCCGCGACCACGACGAGCGCGATCATGAACAACGCGATCGGCAGTTCGAGCAGACCCTGG
This sequence comes from uncultured Chloroflexia bacterium, assembly GCA_963742075.1. Taxonomy (GTDB): domain Bacteria; phylum Chloroflexota; class Limnocylindria; order Limnocylindrales; family CSP1-4; genus SPCO01. The sequence goes on from CAVUKR010000008.1 coordinate 16,296, forward strand.
AGCCGGAGCACGACCAGCACCCCGGCGACGATCCCGACCCAGACGCCACGCCGGACCGCCCGCAACCAGTCACCGCGATAGGCGATCTGGCGGTGGCGGCCGTAGACCGTCAGCCAGATCAGAGGGATCAGCGTCAGCGAGATCGCCAGGCCGATGAGGAAGGCGCCGACGAAGCCGGCGCTCCGGTCTACCAGCGGATCGCGCGTCGTGACGACCAGGCCGACGAGCACCCAGACGATCGCAGCGGCGGCGAAGAGCCCGAGATTGGCCGTGCGGTCGCGCGCTTCCATGACCATCGAGTCTAGGGCCTCGGGGCCGTCGGTCGTGACCCACGGGCGGATGAGTCGCGCGAGGTGCTGCATCGCCGATGCGAACTCCCGGAAACGTCCCCGGTCGTCCCGGGAGGATGGCGAACGATGGACGCCGCGCGGCCTCGCGTCGACTCGGGAGGATGCCCTATCGGCGCGGCGTCACGGCCGGTCAGCGGGCGACGCTGGCCGGACAGATCTCGCGGAAGGCGCACCACGTGCAGGCGAGGTAGTCGGGCCTCGGGACGTAGTCGCGGGCGCGCATCCCGGCCGCGGCCGTCGCGATCCGCCCGCGCGCCTTGGCCAGTCGCCCCGGGTCCACGTCGACCTTGCCGACCAGGCCCGATTCGAGGAAGTGCAGCGCGAGCGCGTCAGGCAGGCGTCCGGTCATGGCTTCGTAGCCCATCGCGTAGATCTGGAGCTGGAGCGACTCGCGGGCGCGTTGCCGCGCCTTGACCGGGTCGCGAACGTCGGACGACTTGTAGTCGGTGATGGTCACCCGTTCCGGGCCGAGCATGCCCAGCGTCGGTGACACGACATCGGCGCTCGGATCGTCGCCGACCGCCGGGCCGGCGGTCCCCTCCTCCGCCGGGACGACGTCCACCCGGTCCCAACGGCCGCGGATCCGGTCGCCGCCGAGCGTGAAGCTGAACTCGCGCTCGACGTAGGTCGGGATGACGGCATCGGGCTCGAGCTGCTGGAGGCGGAACCGCCGCAGCGCGGCACGACCCGCGGCCAGCCGGGCCTCCTCGTGGTCCCGGCTCATGAACCCCTCGTTCGACCAGGCCGAGTCGAATACCTCGTCGAGTTCGGTCTCGCTCATCACGTGGCCCTTGGCATGCCGATGGTGGAAGAGCTGGACGGCCTTGTGGAGCGCCGCCCCGTAGACGATGGCGTGATGCGGCGCGAGCGGGACGCGCAGGACGTGGGCGTACTTGTACTTGAGCGGGCAGGTCAGGTAATCGTCGATCTGGTAGAAGCTCAGCGAGAGCGGCTCCGTGATGGGACCGTCGGGCGCCGGCGGGGACGCCGCCGACGCCTCGAAGGCAGCGAGCCGCTCGACCGGCGTGCTCGCCCGCGCACCGGCGCCGGGGACGCCCGACGCAGCCGGCAGGTCGAGCGCCTCGAGGATGAACGGCGACACGCGCCGCGCCCGGGATCCGCCGTAGTCGGCGGCGTGGCTGAGCACCAGCTCGTCGCGCGCACGGGTCATCGCCACGTAGCCGAGACGACGCTCCTCCGCGAGCGACATCTCGGTCGTGGGCGGCGCGCCGCGCCCGAGACCGGCCGGGAGGGCGAGCGCCTCCGCGCGGCCTCCCGTCGGGAAGCGCCCGGCGACCATCCCGGGCAGGAAGACGACCGGGAACTCGAGCCCCTTCGCCTTGTGGACGGTCAGGACCGCGACCGCGTCGGCGTCCGGATCCAGCTCGGCGGTGGCCGGATCATCGCCGGCGTCGATCAGCGTGGCGAGATAGGGCGCGACGAAGATGACGCGGTCGTCGGCGAGCAGCGCCGACCGCGCCCGGACGATCTCGAAGAAGCGGGCGACGTTCTGGAGCTGCTCCTCGGCGGCCGGCGTCTCGGTGGCGACGAGCCGCGCGAGCAGGCCGCTCCCCTGCAGGAACCGGTAGAGGAGCTCGCCGGCGGGGAGCTCGTGCGCGGCATCCGCGTAGGCGCGCAGGTCGGCAACCAGCTTCGCCACGGTCGCCCGCGTCTCCGGCCCGACGCGCAGGATGCCCGGCTGTCGATCGAGCTCTGCGAGCACCGCCCAGACCGAGCGGTTGCGACGGCGGGCCATGTTGACGATCGCGGTCAGGTCCTCGCCGCCCAGCCCGTAGACCTCGGACGCCGCCAGGGCGTACAGGTCGACGCTCGATCCGAGGTCGGCCACGACCCGCAGGAACGCGAGCAGCAGACGGACCTCGGGCCGCGCATACAGCCCGGACGTCCCCGAGAACCGCCACGGGATCGCCGCCATGTTGAGCGCGCGCAGGATGGGATCCGCGTGGCCGTTCGCCCGGACGAGGATCGCGTGGTCGCGCGGGGCGGCGCCCGCCTCGATCCGCCGGCCGATCTCGGCGGCGATCCAGTCGGCCTCCTCCGACCCGCTGGCGAAGACCTCGAGCCGGACCGGCGCGGGCGCGCTGGCGGAGCGCTGGGCACGCAGCCGCTTGACGATCCCGGTGCGCACCTCGAGGCGGTCCGGGTCGTTGAACCGGATGAGCCTGTACGCGGCGTCGAGGACAGGCGCGAGCGAGCGATAGTTGCGTCGCAGGACGACGGTCCGCGCGCCGGGATAGCGCTCCCGGAAGTCGAGGATGTTGTCGATCGCGGCGCCACGGAAGGCGTAGATCGCCTGGTCGTCGTCGCCGACGACCGTGACGTTCCGGTGGCGCTCGGCGAGGGCGGCAACCAGCTCGGCCTGGGCGCGGTTGGTGTCCTGGAACTCGTCCACGAGGATGTAGCGGAATCGGCCCGCGATCGCCCTGCGCGCGGCCGGGGAGGTCCGCACGAGCCGGAGGGCGAGGGCGACCTGGTCGCCGAAATCGATGCAGCCGTTGGCGGCCAACAACGCCTGGTAGGTGCCATAGGCGCGGGCGAGCTCGGCCTGCCGCCGCGCCTCCTCGCCGGCCGCCTCCGCGATCTCCCGGCGTGCCGAACCGGCACCGGGCGCATCCCCGCCGGCCGCCTCGGCGAGGGACGCAGCATCGAACGCGACGCGATCGGCATGGGCGAGGTAGTCGGCGGGCGAGATGTCCTCGTCCTTGCAGCGGCTGAAGAGCGTCGCCAGCGCCGCGAGGAAGCGTGTCGGATCGCCGAGCGGGCGATAGGCGTCGAGCTCGAACTCGAACAGGTGCTCGCGCAGGAAGATGACGACCTCTGGCCGGGTCAGGACGCGGAGGTCGGTCGGCAGCCCGAGCTCGAGCGCGTGCTCGCGGATGAGCCCGTCGCCGAACGCGTGGAACGTCGAGATCGCGGTGTCGGTGTAGCCGTACGGGACGAGCTGGTCGACGCGGACCGCCATCTCGTCGGCGGCCTTGTCGGTGAACGTCAGGGCGAGGATCTCCGACGGCTTCGCCCGGTGGGTGGCGATGAGCCAGGCGATCCGCCGGGTGATGACCTGGGTCTTGCCGGTCCCGGCCCCGGCGACCACCAGCATCGGCCCGTCGCCGTGCGTCACCGCGCGCAGCTGGTCGGGGTCGAGGCCGCCGAGCAGGGCATCGAGCCCGGACGGCACGGAGCTCGCGATCGCCGGGTCCATGACCGGCACGAGCTCGCGCCACGCCGGCAGCTGGTCGAGCGGCGCGGGTTCACGACGCCGACGGGTCCGGCTCCGCATCAGGTCGTCGGGCGGGGTCGAGGTCGGGGTGGTGGGGGCCATGTCGGGAGCATCGCGGGCCGCCGTGACAGCTAGCCTGTCAGGCCATCGCCTGTCGGATGGCCGCGGTCTCCTCCTCGGACAGGTTGGCATCTGCGCGGCCGGCGGTGATCCCCTTGGCGTACACGCGGGTCCCGGACCGCGCGTGCAGGCTCGAGAGGACCCAGCCGTCCCCGGCGGCGTCGAGCAGGGCGAGCGCGAAGCTCTGGTTGCCGCCGGTCTCCTCGAACGGGTTGTAGCGGACGAGCCCGACCCGCTGGAACGCCTTTCGCTGAGCGGCTTCGAGGACAGCCGCCCGGGCAGCCAGCTCGTCGAGCTGGAAGGCGACCGCGTCGACCCGATCGAGATGCGCGTCGAGGACGGCCTCGAGGCTCGCTCCCCCCTCGCCGCGGGTCAGTCCGCGGAGCCGGGCATCGATCCTGCGCGTCCGTCGAGCGAGCAGGACGACGACCAGAACGAGCACGGCCACGACGACGATGAGGCCGACGATGAGCGGCCCGAGGTAGGGCTGGACGAGCGCGTCGAGGTCGATCCGAGGGTCCTCCGAAGGGGGCCCCCGAGTCTAGCAGGGAGCCCTCACGGCGGCCGCACCGGACGGAGTGCTATCCTCTGCCGTCGGCAGACCCCGGGTGCGCCGTCGCGTCGCCCACACCCGTCCACCCGTTGGAGGCCCCCCGCAGACATGGCCAAGCGAGTCCGAGGCAGCACGTCCAGACCCGGACAGCGCCCACCCCTGCAGCGCGGGGCCACACGACCCGCGGCCCGTCCCGTCACCCCGACGGCGCCCCCGCCCGAGCCCCGCCCCGACGACCTGACGGCCGAGGAAGAAGCGCGCGCCGCGGCCCTCGAGGCGGCGATCGTCGCCGAGGAGCGACAGGCGGAAGCAACCAAGGAGAGGGCCCGCGCGACCCGTCCGGCCGAGATGGCCCGACCGGTCTCGAACCTGAGCATCTCCGCGGCCGAGGAGTACGCGTACGTCGCGCGGGACGTCCGACGGATCGTCATCGTCGGCGGCTCGCTCGTCCTGATCCTGCTCGGTCTCTGGGTGCTGTCGCACCTCCTGGGGATCGGACCGGCCTAACCCGACGGCGGAGGCGGCCCAGCGCCGCGCTACCATCCGTCCATGCCATCCGCAAGGCGGCCCGTCGGCGCCCGACCCGAGGCCCTCTTCCAGCCTCCGCCCGAACGGCAGCCGCTGGCTGCGCGGATGCGTCCGCGTGACCTCTCCGAGTTCGTCGGGCAGGAGCATCTCGTCGGAGAGCGCGGCCCGCTGCGCCGGAGCGTGGCGCGCGGCCACCTGTCGTCGCTCCTGCTGTGGGGACCGCCGGGGACCGGCAAGACCAGCCTCGCCCGCCTCCTGGCGGCCGAGATCGGGGCACATTTCACCACGCTGTCGGCGGTGATGTCGGGCGTCGTCGAGGTCCGTGCGACCATCGCCGAGGCGCAGGAACGGCTCAACCTGCACGGCACGCGCAGCCTGCTCTTCCTCGACGAGATCCACCGCTTCAACAAGGCCCAGCAGGATGCCCTCCTGCCGCACGTCGAGGACGGCACCGTCACGCTCATCGGGGCGACCACGGAGAACCCGTACTTCGAGGTGAACGCCGCGCTCCTGTCCCGGATGCGCGTCTGGCGCCTCGAGCCGCTGACCGACGACGAGGTCGCGGCCGTGGTCCGTCGAGCGCTGGCCGATGAGGAACGCGGGCTGGCGGGTCCGCTCGGTCCGACCGGCGGGGTCGCACTGACGGACGACGCGTTCGACCACCTGGTGTCGCTCGCGGGCGGAGACGCGCGGGCAGCGCTCAACGTCCTCGAGGGCGCCGCTGCGCTGGCCGAATCGGAGGAGATCCGCGACGCCGACGGGCACGTCAGCCCGCGCCTCGAGGACGTCGAGTCGGCCGCCCAGCAGCGAGTGCTCGCCTATGACCGGGCTGGCGACGGCCATTACGACACCGTCTCGGCGTTCATCAAGAGCTTGCGCGGCAACGACCCGGACGCGGCGCTCTACTGGCTCGCGGCGATGATCGCGGCGGGCGAGGACCCGAAGTTCATCGCCCGGCGGCTCATCATCAGCGCGTCGGAGGACGTCGGGAACGCCGATCCGCGCGCGCTGTCGGTGGCGGTCGCGGCCGGGCAAGCGCTCGACTGGATCGGGTTGCCGGAGGCGCAATACGCGCTCGCCCAGGCAACGACCTACATCGCTACGGCGCCGAAGTCGAACCGCGCCGGCGCGGCATACTGGGCGGCCGTCTCGGACGTCGAGGCGAACGGCGCGCTGCCCGTCCCGCTCCACCTGCGCAACGCTGCGCATCGCGGGATGAAGCAGCACGGGATCGGCGTCGGCTATCGGTATTCGCACGACTACGAGGGCGCCGACGTCGAGCAGCAGTACCTGCCCGACGCGATCGCCGCGCGGCGTTATTACCTCCCGACGGACGCGGGCTACGAATCGACGATCGCCGCGAGGATGGCCGCGCGAGCCGAGGCGCGCGCCGCGGCCAAGGCGGCCGGCACGACCCCGCGCCAGAGGGCGCCGGCGCCCGAGGTCACCCACCACGCAGGCGACGGCCTCATGAAGACCCGCGAGGCGAACCGCAAGAAGCTCGCTGACACCGAGAAGCGCGACGCGGCTTCGTAGCCTCGCGCCGGAGGAATCAGCCGCCCGGCTTGCGGTACTCAGGATGGAGCTTGACCGCAGCGTCCATGTCCGCGGCGGTGAGCAGGACGACCGTGCTGATCGAGACGCTGCCGGCCGCACCGGTGGTGGCGGCCAGCGAGGCCGCGGCGGCCTGGCTCGGCAGGTCCGCGATCACGTAGAAGTCGTCCTTGCCGAACGCCCAGTACATCGACTCGACGTTCCCGCCCAGGCTCTTGGCGAGGGCGTCGACGGCCTTCCGTCGTCCCGTCCCGCCGTCCTTCAGGACGCCCTGGATACCCGCCTGCGTGTACGACCCGTGGAACAGGTACTTCGCCATCGTCGATGCCCTCCATGAGACGCGGGAACTGGCCGAGGGACGCATGGTGGCACAGTTCGGTGTCGAGGCGCGATCCGCTCGTGGCGCGCCGGCTCGATGGGGCCGCATTTGACGGAATCGGCCTACGGCCTGATGGTGGGGTCGTAGTCGCAGGCGCCGGGCAGGCATCTCGCCGGTTCGAAGCGCGCGATGGATCGGATCTCATCACCTTGGCTCGAACCCCGTTCACCGCGCCCGAGGCGCGGATCGTCGTCTGCAGCGACGGCTATTTCGATGTCTACCCGGCGACCGCACGGTCCGACGGCGACAAGCCCGCCTATCGCGGCGTCCTGGCCGAGCTCGGCGCGGGGATCCGCGGCACCGACGACCGGCTCGCCGTCCGTCCCGGGTCCGTCGCTCTCTCGGATGCGGTCACCGCCTGGGCCGCGGTCCACGGCACGGACGCCGTCAACGGCGGCCTCGGCAGGGGTCGCGACGGCCACGAGGAGGCCGCGTGAAGCGTCGCAAGGTGACCTATCCGGTCGCCCGGACGCACACGAAGGGGGCGCCGCGCGCCGGTGCGGGTCCCGAGGCGGCCATGATCCGGCCGAACCTCGTCAGCATCGACCTGACCGCGGGTGCCGGTCGGAAGAACCTTGCCATCGGGGGCCGCGTTCTCATCGCCGGGAGCGGCCTGTACGCGGGCGAGGAGGCCACCATCGTGCGGCTCATCGCCGGCGTGATCCCGGCCGCCACGGTCCGGACAGACGAGGGCGGGACGCGTCGCGTCCGGACGATCGACCTCGATCCGATCGTCGGGGCTCGCTGACCGCACCCGCCCGGACGACGATGGAGCACGCGGCCGACGACGGCCCGATGACCGACGCCGCAACCAACGACCCTCCGATCGAGCCGGTCGAGCCGGCCGGCGAGGGGTTCGGCGGGCTCGACCTCGACGCCCGGCTGCTGCGCACGATCGCCGCCCTCGGCTACGAGGAGCCGACGCCGATCCAGCGCGAGGCGATCCCGCCCCTTCTCGCGGGCCGGGACCTGCTGGCGGAAGCGCCGACCGGGACCGGCAAGACAGCGGCCTTCGCGCTGCCGACGCTCCAGCGGATCCCGATCGGCATTGCCGCCGAGGGCCGCACGTCGGCTCTCGTCCTCGTCCCGACCCGTGAACTCGCGATGCAGGTCGCCGAGGCGCTCCATACATATGGCCGTGAGCTGGGCGCCCGCATCCTGCCGGTCTACGGCGGCCAGCCGATCGGCCAGCAGCTGCGCGGCCTGCGACGTGGCGTCGACATCGTCGTAGCCACGCCGGGGCGCGCGGTCGATCACCTCAAGCGCGGCAGCCTGCGCTTCGACGAGGTCGCCGTCGTGATCCTCGACGAGGCCGACGAGATGCTCGACATGGGCTTCGCCGAGGACCTCGAAACGATCCTGGCCGCCACGCCCGCCGAGCGCCAGACGGCGCTCTTCTCGGCCACGATCTCCACGACCATCACGCGCATCGCCAAACGCCACCTGCGCGACCCGGCCCGGATCAAGGTCCATGCCGAGCGGCCGACCGGCGGCGACGCCCCGCGGGTCCGACAGGTCGCATACGTCGTGCGGCGGACCGACAAGCTCGCGGCGCTGTGCCGGATCCTCGACGTCGAGGACCCGACCTCGACGCTCGTCTTCGCGCGGACGCGCGGAGAGGTCGACGACCTCGCCGAGGCCCTGAGCGCGCGCGGCCACGACGCCGGGGCCCTCCACGGCGGACTGACCCAGGAGGCACGTGACCGCATGATGGGCCGTTTCCGTGACGGGTCGCTCGACGTCCTGGTCGCCACCGACGTGGCCGCCCGCGGCCTCGACATCGAGCACGTCTCCCACGTCGTCAACTACGACGTCCCGTCGAACCCCGATGCCTACGTCCACCGGATCGGGCGGACCGGGCGAGCCGGTCGCGACGGCGTCGCTATCACCCTCGTCGAGCCTCGCGAGCACCGGCTCCTGCGGAACATCGAGTCGTCGACGCACACCAAGCTCGAGATCGCGCACCTTCCGACCGTCGCCGACCTGCGCGAGCGCCGGACCGAGATGCTCCGCGCCGACCTCCGCGAAGCCCTGCTCGGGGACGGGTTCGATCGGTTCCGGGGCGTGATCGAGCCGCTGACCGATGAGTTCGACCTGGTCGACATCGCCCTCGCCGCGGTCAGCCTGATCGAGGGCGCCGGCACCACCGACGCCGACGAGGTCGAGCTCGCCTCGCCGCCGTTGGTGGCCGGTCCCCCACCCCGGATCGCCCGACCGCTGCCGTCGCGCCCCGGCGGTCGGGGACCCGTCCCGCGCCCCGGCGGCCCGCCATCGGGGAGCGGCGAGCGAACCGGTCCAGGCGGGCCGTGGGTCCGGCTCTTCGTCGGCGGCGGCCGTCGCGCCGGGCTTCGGCCCGGCGACCTCGTCGGCGCCATCACCAACGAGGCGCACGTCCCGGGCAGTGCGGTCGGGGCGATCCAGATCAACGACGGGTTCTCGCTCGTCGATGTCCAGGAGGGCGTCGCCGACCAGGTCGTTCGGGCGCTCCGGGAGGCCACCATCCGCGGCCGGCGGCTGCAGGTCCGCCCGGACCGGTAGTCCGGGAGGATCACGTGGATGCGCGACCGCGGCCCGACAGGACGTAGCAAGTCCGGACCCGTCGGGCGTCAGGTGAGCGTGCTCCGCGCGTCGATCGCTTCCATCCACGCGCTGGTCGACCGGGTCTTCCCGCGGGGGGCTGGTCCTGACCGTCCTCTCGCTCGGCTGCGGCGCGATGGGGATCGTGCGCAACCGGGTCTTCGCCAACACCGGCGGCGCCGGCGCCGAGCTCGACGTCTACAACGCGGCCGGCCACCGGGGCGGGCCGACGTTCGGCGCCGTTGGGGCTCGGCGTGAGAGCATATGCCAGATCCCGACTGCGCCCCGCCGGCTCGGGATCGACGGACGCCGACATCGCGCCACACGCATCCAGGAGGTTCCGGTGGACCGCTTCGAGCCCAATCTGCGCATCCCTGGCCCGACGAGGCTGCCACCCAGCGTCCGCGAGGCCGGCGGTCGCCAGATGATCAACCATCGCGGCCCGGAGTTCGCCGCGATGCTCGGCCGGATCCTGGCCGGCATGCAGCCATATTTCGGGACGACGAGCGACATGGCGATGATCACGACCGCGGGGAGCGGAGGCCTCGAGGCGGCCGTCGTCAACGTGCTGTCCCCGGGCGACCGGGTCCTCGCCGTGTCGATCGGATCGTTCGGCGATCGGTTCGCCAAGATCGCCAGGATCTACGGCGCCGACGTGACCAAGATCGACGTCGAGTGGGGCCTGGCCGTCGACCCCGCGGCGCTGCGCGCAGAGCTCGAGCGGGTCTCCGACTACAAGGCCGTGCTGCTCACCCACAACGAGACCTCGACCGGGGTGATGAACCCCATCCCGGAGCTGGCGGCGGTCATCCGCGAGCTCGCGCCTGACGCGTTGATCCTGGTGGACACCGTGTCGAGCCTGGGGGCCGTGCCGTTCCAGATGGATGCCTGGGGCGTCGACGTCGTCGTCACGGGCTCGCAGAAGGCCTGGATGGCTGCCCCCGGGCTCGCCATGATCGCCGCCTCCGAGAGGGCCTGGGCGGCCATGGAGACCGCGACGATGCCGCGGTTCTATCTCGACCTGCGCGCCCATCGCGAAAGCCACCGGAACGGCGAGACGCCGTTCACCCCGGCGATCGGCGTCGTCTACCAGGTCGACGAGGGGATCCGGCTGATGGCGGCCGAAGGTGCGGCGAGCATCTTCGCCCGCCACGAGGCCTGTGCGGCGGCAACGCGGGCAGGCCTCGTCGCGCTCGGGTTCGAGCTGTTCGCGGACCAGCGTCATGCCTCGCGGACCGTCACCTCCGCCGTGGTCCCCGAGGAGGTCGACTGGAAGACGTTCAACGGCGAGATCAAGCGCCGCGGCGTCGTGCTGGCCGGCGGCCAGGGCAAGCTGGCCGGCAAGATCTTCCGGGTCGGCCACCTCGGCTCGGTGACGCTCGAGGAGATCCTCGGCCTGATGAGCACGCTCGAATTCGTCTCGATCGGCGCCGGGCGGCCGGTCCGACCCGGTTCCGCTGTCGCGGCGGCCCAGGTCGCCGCACTTGAATCGTTCGACATCGCCGCACCGGCCGCCGCCGGGGCGGGTGCATGAGGATCCTCGTCGCCGAACCGGTCGCGATCGAGGGTATCGAGCTCCTGCGGGCCAGCCACCAAGTCGACGAGCGGCCGGGTCTGACGCCCGAGGAACTGCGCGCGATCCTGCCCGACTACGACGCGCTCATCGTCCGGAGCCAGGTCCAGGTCGATGCCGACGTGATCGCTGCGGGAACGCGGCTGGCCGTCATCGGGCGGGCCGGCGTCGGCGTCGACAACGTCGACCTCGAAGCCGCGACGCGAGCCGGGATCGTCGTCGTCAACGCCCCGACCGGGAACACCATCGCCGCCGCCGAGCACACCCTCGCGCTGCTCTACGGAGTCGCCCGCCGGATCGCCGCCGCCGACGCCTCGCTCCGGCGCGGCGAATGGAAGCGAGCCCAGTTCACCGGTCTGGAGCTGCGCGGGCGGACGCTCGGCATCGTCGGGCTCGGCAAGATCGGACAGGCCATCGCCGTCCGGGCCCGGGCGATGGAGATGACGGTCCTGGGCGTGGACCCGTTCGTGACCGCCGAGGCTGCCGCCAATCACGGTGTCGAGCTGGTCGAGTTCGACGCAATGCTGGCGCGCGCCGACGTCGTCACCGTCCACGTTCCCTTGACGCGGGCGACGCGCGGCCTGATCGGGCGCGACGCGATCGCCCGGCTCAAGCCCGGGTCGATCGTCCTCAACGTCGCGCGCGGCGGAGTCGTCGATGAGGCCGCGGTCGCCGAAGCCCTCCGGTCCGGTCACCTGGGCGGCGCGGGGATCGATGTCTTCGAGCACGAGCCACCGACCGGCTCACCGTTGCTCGACGCGCCCAACACCTTGCTCACCCCCCATCTCGGCGCGTCCACGGCGGAGGCGCAGGTCCTCGTCTCGGAAGAGGTGGCCGCCCAGGTCATCGACGTGCTCGACGGACGCAGCGCCCGCTACGCGGTCAACGCCCCGCTGCTCACCCCCGAGACGGCCCGCGCGATCGCACCGTACCTGCCACTGGCCGAGATCCTGGGACGCTTCTTCGCCCAGTTCTCGCGCGGCGGCGTCCGGACGCTGACGCTCGAGATCGCGGGCGAGCTTGCCGAGTACGACGGCTCGCCGCTGACGGCCGCGATGCTGCGCGGGCTGCTCGAGCACTCGATCACCGAGCGGGTCAACCTCGTCAACGCGGGGGCACTCGCCAAGTCGCGCGGGATCACCGTCGTCGAGCGCAAGACGCCAGACGCGGGGTCGTTCGCCGCACTCCTCACGCTGTCCGGCGAAACCGGCGGCCTGACGACGGTCGTCGCCGGGACGGTCGCCGCGGGCGAGCCGCGGATCACCCGGCTCGACGACTACCGGCTCGACATGGCGCCGGCCGACAACATGCTGATCACCCGGCACCACGACCGACCGGGGACCGTCGGGCGGGTCGGGATCATGCTCGGCGAGGCGGACATCAACATCAGCGCGATGCACCTGGCGCGAACGCGACCGCGCGAGGACGCGTTCATGATCCTGGCCCTCGATGACGACGTGCCGGACTCGGTCTCGGAGGCCATCCGCCGGCACGAGGCGGTCACCGACCTGTGGACCATCCGGCTCGGGGGCGGACGCTGACGGCGGCCGGCGCGCCGCTCATCCCGGACGGCCTGGATGCGACCCTCGTCCTGGTCCGTCATGGGGAATCCACGTTCATCGCCGAGGGCCGCTTCCAGGGCGGGGCCGAGTCGCCGCTCTCGGCGGCCGGTCGGCGCCAGGCGACCCTCGTGGCGGCCCGCCTGGCCGCGCCGCACGCCGTCCCTCCCCTCCCGCTGCCGACGGGCGATCCCCTCGAGCTCATCCATTCCCCACTCGGACGCGCGTCCGAGACGGCCGACGCGATCGGGACGGCCCTCCTGTCCGCCGGCGCCACGGTCGCCCGGCGATCCGATCCGGGCTTCGGCGAGATCGGGCAGGGCGCGTGGGAGGGGCTCCATCGCGACGAAGTCGCAGCGCGCTTCGGCACCGAGCTGGCCGCCTGGCGTCGGACCCCGCTGATCGCCTGGGCACCGGGCGGTGAGTCGCTCCCGGATGTCGCGGCGCGCGTCCGGCCAGCGCTGGCCACGATCCTCGCCCGACTCACCGAGGGACGCGCGCCCGGCACCCCCGACCGGCCGGGGGTCGCGGGGTACGCGGCGCCGGTCCCCGACCACCCGTGGTCGATGGTGGTCGGCCACGACGGGGTGTTCAAGGTGACGCTGCTGACCCTGTTCGACCTGCCGCTCGATCGCTTCTGGATGTGGTCGATGGATCCGTGCGGGATCACCGTCGTCGAGCTGCGAGCCGGACGGCCGGTCCTGCGTGCGCACAACCTGACCGCCCACCTGGCCGGTGTCGGCGAAGGCGACGCGGGCGCGACGGACGACGATCGAACCACGAGCGGCGCCCTCTGACCGAGACCGTCGAGCAAGCCCGGACGCCGGACGCTCACTTCCATGAGCGTGGGCGTCCCGCGCCCGCGCGCCTAGCGGCGACGGCGGCGTTCCTTGCGATGGAAGGCAAGCCGGAGGAGCGTCACCCGCAGCCGACGCTGCGCGGCCCGCAGGCTGGCGATCCGCTCCTCACCGAGGATCTCGTGTGCGTAGACCGACTCGACCTTGGCCCGGGCGACCATCTCGAGCTCCGGTTTCGCTGCGGGCAGGATCTCGCTGAGCGAGCCGGCGTACTCGTAGACCGTCTGCGCAGGTCGTGGCCCGAACCCGAACCGGGACGCGATCCGCGTCACCGTGCCATACGCTCCGTCGGGCGAGGTCGGACCGCGCGGCCCGCGCTGCCAGGCGACAAACGCCAGCAGGCCGACGATGAGCAGGACCAGGGCCCCGACCGCGACGAGCGGCCCGAGCGGCCGCCCACCCGACGAGATCAGGCCGACCGGGAGACCGCGTCGATCGGTCGGCTGGTCGAGATCGTTCTTGCGGCTCGCGATCGGGAGGCCAAGCGAGGATCGCGGGCCGGCGCTCGCCGGGGGGCCTGACGGCAGCGGCGCGACCTGTGACAGGTTCCCGCCGGTCGGGTCGAACATGTACCAGCCGAAACCCGGGAACCAGACCTCGACCCAGGCGTGCGCGCTGCTGAACTGGATCGTCTCGTTCCCGGAGTTGCGGTCGACGGCCCCCGGCAGGAAGCCCTCGACGATCCGGGTCGGCACTCCCATGTCGCGCATCAGGACGGCCATGGTCGCCGCGTAGTACTGGCAGAAGCCCTTCTTGTAGGTCGCGAAGCATTCCACCGTCGAGAGCGTCTCGCAGGGCAGGTCGCGGACGTCCGTGGCGTAGTTGTAGGTCTTCGGGTCGTGGAGCTCTTTGACCATCTCGGTGGCGAGGTCGAACGGAGCGCTGGACGCCGCCTGCTGTTTGACCTTGTCCTCGAGCTTCTGCGCGTTCGGCCCGATGGCGCCGGCTGCCTCCTGGAGGTAGAGGTCCGTGATCTCCGACGGATACGCGGTGCCGGAGGCGCGCAGAGCGGCCTCGTTCAACTGTCCGGGTTCGTTCCCCGTGACCTGGGTCAGGGCGGTGACGGTGTACGGTCCGCTCCCGCCATCGCGTTCGAGTGTCGCGAAATAGCCCCCATGCCCGACCTCTCCGACGTAGGTCAGCCGGCTGCTCTCCTGGACCTCGACCGGCGTCCCCGGCGAGAGGATCGTCGCGCCGTGGAAATCGGCGGGAGACACCGTGAACGTGAACGAGTGCGTGCCCTGTGCCGGGACGTCGTCGGCGAGCTGATCGAAGATCGATGCACCGCTCGGCCGGACGACCGTCGTCGACGTCGTCTGACTCCAGCCCTTCAGGTCGATCTGGTCGTAGGCCACCGCCCGCCAGTAGTAGATGCCCTTGTCGGTCGGATCTCTGTGGATGGTCAGCGCCGTCGCGGAATCCGAGCTCCAGACCTGCTGCACCTGTGTGTTCGCGCCGAACGTCAACCCGAGGGCGCGCGTCTGACCACCGGTCGGCAGGAACCGCGACACCGCCCGCGAGATCCCGATCAGGCTGTCCTGCACACCGTCAAAGGCGCCGGCCAGCGGCGCCGACGCGGCCGTCTGGGTGAGGAGATAGGACCCGGCGACCGCCACCGCGATGAAGATCGAGCCGCCGCGCAGGTAGACCGACGAGATGCTGGCCGGATCGCCGATCCGCCGCCTGAGCCATTCGGATTGCTCGTCGAAGACGTGCGACCGGATCAGCAGGAAGAGCGAGGCGAGGCTGAACAGGACGAGGAACCACAGCTGGTCGCTCTCGGTCAGGGCCATGTTCCCGACGAGCACGACGCCGACCACGATCACGGCGTTGATCGGTCGCCGATGGCCGAAGACCGCGTAGGACGCGAACATCGAGGTCGCCCAGACGAGGATCCCGAAGACGAAGATGAAGTGCAGGTACTCGATCGTCGACGGCAACCCGCGGACGGCGATGTCGATATACGCGCCGAGCACCGAATCCGAGGTCGCCTGGTACAGATCGTGGATCGAGGTTGCGACCGACAGACCCGACAGGCTCGTGATCAACGGCACGATCAGCGCCGCGAAGATGGAGCCGACCAGGTAGGTCAGCCAGCGGCCCCAGCCGACCTTGGGTCCGATGAACCCGGAAAGCACGCCGCCGATCGCCGCGACCACGAGGTAGTCGAGGTACTTCGGCCGGCCGAGCACCCAGCGCGCGTCATCGATCGCCCAGGCCATCGTCATGCAGATCAGCAGGACGAGACCGAGCGTGATCCAGCCCTCGGCCGGCGCGAGCGGGATGCGCCGCTTCATCGGGCCAGGATCTCGCCGAGAGCACGGCCGGGCGTGACGACGTACGAGCGGAGGTCGTACTCGGCCAGCGCGTGGCGGAGCGCCCGGGCGCGCTTCGCGGCGAGCTCGTCGGCGGCGGCGTCGGGGGCCGGCACGTCACCGTCCGCGGCGGCGGTCCGCTCGATCGCCAGCTTCTCGAACGCCGCCGCGTCGAGCGTCACCACGACGCAGGCCACGCCCCGGACGCGGAGGGCTGCGAGCGGACGGACCCACGCCGGGTCGAGCGAGGCGGTGATGATCACCGCGGTCATCCCGCGCCGGAGGCGACCGACGGTCGTGATGAGCGCCTCGACCAGACGGGGTGCCGCCGTCGGCCTCGACCGCAGCCAGGAGCTGCATGATCTTGAGGTGCTGGCGCCCGCCGCGATCCGCCGGGATGAACGCGGTCCGACCGGCGTTGACGGTCATCCCGACGGCGCGGTTCTCCTGGAGCGCCCGGTCGGCGATCGATGCCGCCGCGCGGACCGCGGTCTCGACCGTCGAGTCGTCGCCCCGGCCTGTCTGGATCCCGCGCTGGAGGTCGAGGACGATCCACGCGTCGGCCGTCTGCTCGAGGTCGAATTCCTTGACCTGGATCTCGCCGTGGCGCGCCGTCGTCTTCCAGTGGATCCGGTTCATCGCGTCGCCCGGGGCGTACGGTCGGACCGACGTCGCCATCGGCGTCGTCTGGAGCGTGCGCACCGGGGACGCGTGGCTGCCCTCGAGCGCCGCGGACGGGAGTCGCCAGCGCGGGAGGGGCTCGATCCGCGGGTAGACGACGACCGAGATGCCCTGCCCGACCGTCGCCGAGGCCTCGAAGAACCCGAATGGGTCGCCGGTCCGGATGTGGAGCGGCTCGATCCGGAAGTGACCGCGGCGCGACAGCGGGGCGCGGATGAGCCACGACCGCTCGCTCCGGCCGCCGAGCGTGATCGCGCGACCGGGCAGTCCGCCCGGCAGCGTCGTCGGGTTGTGGATCTCGAGCCAGAGCTTCGGCATCCGGCTCCCGTTGCGGAGCGTGTAGGTCACGCGCATCCGGTCGCCGACGTGCCCGTGGAGCGCGCTGACCGCGTAGCCCGCCTCGAGATCCGTCAGCCCGAGCCGGACGAGGACGTACGAGCCGCCGATGACGAGGATGGCGAGGTAGAGCAGGTAGAACAGGAACGGCAGCGCGGTCGAGAAGGCCGCCACGACGAGGATGACGGCGACGATGAGCAACTCGAGCTTGCGGATCACTTGCCGTGCCCCTCCGCCGTGTCGCTCGATCCGGTCGGCTAGCTGCTGGTCGCCGTCGAGGACCCGCTCGCCGCCGCGCGCAGCTCCCTCGGTCCCCCGCCGGTCGGCCGGATGCCCTCGATCGGGGTCGCCTCGAGGAGCTCGCGGACGACCTGGGCGGCCTGGACGTCGTGGATCGACGAGCTCGTCTTGATGATGAGGCGGTGGGCGAGGGCCGGCTCCGCGAGGGCCTTCACGTCGTCGGGGATCACGTAGTCGCGACCGAGCAGGCCGGCCAGCGCCTGGCCCGCGCGATAGAGCGCGATCGAACCGCGCGGCGAGGCGCCGAGGTAGACATCGGCGTGGGTCCGGGTCCCGTTGACCAGCCGGACGATGTAGTCCGAGACGGTCGAGTCGACGTAGATCTCGCGGATCGGCGGACTGCATCTCGCGCAGGTCGTCGACGGTCAGTACCTCTTCGAGGTCGTCGAGCGGGTGGGTCCGCTTCTGCTCGTCCAGGATGACGATCTCCTCGATCGGCTGGGGATAGCCCAACCGAAGGCGGAGCATGAACCGGTCGAGCTGGGCCTCGGGCAACGCGAACGTGCCCTCGTATTCGATCGGGTTCTGCGTGGCGATGACCAGGAACGGGTCGGGCATCGGGTAGGTCGTGCCGTCGATCGTCGCCTGCCGCTCCTCCATGCATTCGAGCAGTGCCGACTGCGTCTTGGGCGTGGCCCGGTTGATCTCGTCAGCGAGCACGACCTGGCTGAAGATCGGTCCGGGCCGGAACTCGAATTCCTGGGTCTTCTGGTTGTAGATCGACAGCCCGGACACGTCCGACGGGAGGAGGTCCGGGGTGAACTGGATCCGCCGGAACGAGCCACCGAGGCTGCGCGCGATCGCCTTGGCGAGGACCGTCTTGCCGGTCCCCGGGACGTCCTCGATCAGGAGGTGGCCGCGGCACAGCAGGGCGACCAGGGCGAGGCGGACCTCGTGGTGCTTGCCGACGATGACGCGTTCGACGTTGGCGAGGACCTTGTCCCCGGTTTCCTGGATCTTGGTCATCGGCCTCTCTCGCGGGCTCTGGCGCGCTCTCGGGCGCCGGGGTCGGGGCGGGGTCGCAAACACGGTGACGGTCGAGTGTCTGGCGACGTGTCAGGTGACAGATAGTACGCCGGGAGCGCCAGGATGGTTCCTCTCGTCCTCCGAGTCGCGCCGGAGGCCCTGATCCCTGTCGATCGAGTCCTGACGGGTCGGTCGCGCCGTCAGCCGCGGATCAGCGTCATCGCGCCGACCCAGACTGTCATCAGGAAGCCGATCCCGGCCATCGCGGCCAGGAACAGCTCGCCGCCGACCCACGAGGCGGCGGCTACGACGCCGAACAGGAGGGCCAGGACGAGCGCGACGGCGGCCAGCCCGATGCGCTCGATGATGGGGCGCGGCTCGCGCCCCTCCGGTGACCCGCCCGGATCGGTCGGCTCGGCCGGCTCGGCCGGCTCGGTCGGCTCGGTCACTTGAGCCCGGCGAGGTACTGCGTCATCAGGTCGCCCGCGATCGGAGCCGCGACCTCGCCGCCGCGCCCGGCCTGTTCGACGACGACGGCGATGGCGACCTTCGGGTCGTTCGCCGGGGCGAACCCGATGAACCAGGAATGCGGCTCGCCGGTGCCGCCCAGCTGGGCCGTCCCCGACTTGCCGGCGGTGGTGACGCCCGGGACCGCCGCGCCGGTCGTGAACTGGCGCCCAAGCTGTCCCTCGACCGCCTGGACCATGGCGGCGTTGATGGCCTGGGCATCCGCCGCCGGGATGATCCGACCCATCGACGACGGGCCGATCGTCCGCGTCCCGGCCTTGCCGGTCATCGCGGTGACGAGCCTCGGCTGCATCAGCTCACCGTCGTTGGCCACGGTGGAGGCCACGAGCGCCATCTGCAGCGGTGTGACGAAGACCTCGGCCTGGCCGTACGACGCATTGGCGAGTTCGACGTCGTCGGTGAACCCGCCGGGTTGCGACCCGTCGCCGTTCGTCACCTGGGAGACCGCGGTCGGCAGATCGAACGGGAGCGGCGACCCGAACCCCATCCGCCTGGCGTAGTCCACCAGCGCGGCGCCACCGGTCTGGAGGCCCGTCAGCGCGTAGTAGATGTTGCACGAAACCTCGGTCGCGGCGGCCAGGTCGAGCGGCGTGGATCCGGTCGCGGGGTGGTGGCCGTCGCGAACCCGGTAGCCGTCGACCAGCAGGCCGTTCTTCTCGGCGCCGGGCTGCTGCTTGTATGTCGTGCCGGGGGTGATCGCACCGGACCCGAGGCCGGCCACCGCGGTCACGATCTTGAACACGGACCCCGGCACATACCGACCGAGCGTAGCGCGCGGCAGCAGTGGCTGGGCCGGATCCGCCTGGAGCGCCGTGAACGCGTCGCGGGCCGTGGCCGGGTTGCTGATGGTCGAGGCGTCATAGGTCGGCGTCGAGGCGAGGGCCAGGATCTCGCCCGTCCGCGGATCGAGCATGACGACGGCGCCGCGGTGCTTCCCGAGAGCCGCGACGGCGGCCTTCTGGAGGTCGTACGACAGCGACAGCGTGAGGTCCTTCGGGTCGTACCGATCGGCGCCGAACTTCGCGAACGCATCGGACAGCGGATCGCCGGCCAGCCCGGTCAGTTCGGCGTCATACGCCTTCTCGAGGCCCGCCCGGCCGTACAGCGATGACGCGTACCCGACGACCTGGCTGATGGCCCGTCCGGCATAGACGCGATATTGCTCGCCGTTGGCGTCCTTCTTGTTGCCGGCCAGCACCTTCCCGGTCCGGTCCTTGATCTGGCCTCGCGGCACCGTCCGGGACGCGGCGATGACGCCCGCGTCATTGGGCGAGTTCGCCAGTCCGGGCGCCTCGACGATGCCCCAGTAGCCCGCCGCGACCGCGAGCAGCGCGAACCCGATCGAGAGGACCACCGCGACATGGATGGTGGTCCTGCCCAGCGGCCGGCGCGCGGCACCACCCAGCATCAGACGGCCCCCCGGCGGGCGATCCGGCGCCAGCGCGAGCTCACCCGCGGCGCCGGGGGTGGCTCGACCCCCTTGTCGGAGAGTGCCAGGAGCAGACCGACGACGAGAGCGTTCGCCAGCAGCGACGAGCCGCCATAGCTGATGAACGGGAGCGTGACCCCGGTCAGCGGCAAGACCTTGAGATCCCCCGCCGCGATGATGAACGCCTGGATCCCGATCACGAGCGCGAGACCCACAGCCAGCAGCGATCGGAAGTCGTCAGCCGCCGCCGCGCCGATCCGCAGGCCCCGCTCGACGACCACCAGGTACAGGCCCAGGATCGCAACGACGCCGACGATCCCGAGCTCCTCGCCGAGTGCCGCAAGCGGGAAGTCGGTGTGCACTTCGGGGATCGGTGGCCGGCCGCCGATCTCGGGCAATCCGCCCCCCAGGCCGACCCCGAGGAGGCCGCCACGGGCGAAGGCGTGCAGCGCCTGGACGACCTGGTAGCCGGCGCCGAGCGGGTCGGCGAATGGGTCGATCCAGATGTCGACCCGGGTCCGGACGTGATCGATCAGGAGCGCCATCAGGGCGCTGCCGATGACGAACAGGACGAGGCCGATGATGACGAGACTGAGGCGTCCGGTCGCGATGTAGAGCATCGCCAGGAAGACGGCGAAGAACAGCAGCGCGGCGCCGAGGTCCTTCTGGATGACGACGATGACGAGGGCGATCGCCCACATCGCGACCATCGGTGCGAGGTACGGCAGCGGCGGGAGGCGGAGCGGACCCACGCGCGTGTCCTGCTCGACGAGCAGGGCACGGTTCTCCGACAGGTAGCCCGCCAGGAAGACGACCAGGATGACCTTGAGCAGCTCCGTCGGCTGGCCGCTGAACGGGCCGAGCTGGATGGTCAGGCGCTGTCCGTTGATCTCGGTCCCCAACACGAACGTCAGCAAGAGCAGTCCGACCCCGACCGCGGCCCAGGTGTACTTGTACCGGCGCAGCCAGCTATCGGAACGGACCACGATACCGAGCGCAGTCGCGACCCCGAGCGCGCACAGCAGCCACACGAGCTGGACCTGCGCCAGCCCGAGGGTCGTTCCGAAGAAGGACTGGGTGACGAGGTCCTGCGGTAGGCGCTCCATCAACAGCAGCGAGATCCCGCCGAGCATCGCGACAGTCGGCAGGAGGATCTGGTCGGTCCGCCGGCCGGCCAGCACCTGCGCCAGATGCGAGACCAGCAGGGCGACCAGGTAGATGACCAGGCCCTGCGCGTCGTACAGGCGGAATGCGCCATCGACGGTGGCCGCCAGAGAGACGCTGCCGGCTGCGAGCGCGAGCGCGACCAGCGCGAGCAGCCGCAGCTCGATCCAGCGCGGTCGTGGGCGGATCGGTCCGAGGACCCGTGGCAAGGTCTGGCGGCGAACGGTGCGCGTCGCGCCGGCCGTCATCGGAGGGCTCGCTCGAGGCGCATCCGGACCTGCCCGATCTGCAATTCATCGCCGAAGCCCATCGGCGCGACGCCGTCCACGCGACGGCCGTTGATGTATGACCCGTTGGTGCTCCCAAGGTCCTCGAGGTACCAGCTTCGTCCGCGAAAGGTCAGGACGGCGTGGTCGGCGGAAGCGAATGGGTCGTCGATCACGATCGCGTTGTTGACGTCGCGCCCGAGCCCGGTGATGACATCGAGCCCGAACGACTGCCCGGTCGATGGCTCGCCACTCGGAGACTCGAGGACGACCAGGCGTCCGGGGCGTTCCGCCGGTTCGCGCGCCGCGGCCCGCAGGTCGCGGAGGAGCGCCCTGATCACCCGGTACAGGAAGAGGTAGATCAGCCCGAGGAAGAGCAACCGGACGGCCCACAGCACGAGCAGGAAGCCGTCCATCAGTCGAGCGCCCCGGCGACCTCGACGATGAGCGCCGTATCCCCCACCTCGAGCCGGTCGCCGATGCCCAGGACGACCTGGACCACCAGGACACCGTTGACCCGCGATCCGTTCGTGCTGCCGAGATCCTCGTAGACCAGCGTCCCACGCCGGCCGACGATCCGCCCGTGGTGGCGCGACACGCGTCCGTCGACGGCCACGAGATCATTGTCCGTCGCCCGTCCGATGGTCAGGCTGCCGTCCTCGACGACGACCTCGCGAATCCGGCCGTCCGGATCGGTGACCCGGAGGATCGCGCGCGGGTTCCGGGGACGCGGCACTGCGTAGACGCGCGTTGCGGTCGGATCGGCCTCGTCGGCCTCCGGCGCGCCGAGCGGCAGGCCCGTCGCCGGTCCGTGGCCGCCGCGGCCCGCGACCGGCTCGGCGAACCGGGCGTCGACGCGGATGTCCGTCCGCTCGATGGTGGGGTCGGCCATCAGGTCCACGCGCGGTCGGTCGACCACGGTGTAGCGGTGCGCCCGGGCGAATGACAGCGCGCCGTCGGCGAGCTCGGAGGCGAGCGTACCGGTCATGTCGCCGAACTCGGCCAGGTCGGTCGGATGGAGATGGACCACGAACCGGTTCGGGACCAGCGTCCGATCGGAGGTCGTGAGGCGTTCGCCTTCCATCGCGCGTTCGATCCGCCGCTGGAGCTGGACCGGCTGGAGGCGCGCGCGGAAGAGGCGAGCCGACGGGCGCTCAAACAGTCGTTCGAAGAACCGCTCGATGGCGGTGAGTGGCGGCATGGTCGGTGGCGGAGTCTACCAGAGGGTCCCGCTGTGCCCCGGATGGTCATCTTCGGACCCTGACATTCGGCGCCCCCGTTCGGTACGGCCGGTGGAAGGGCGCCGGAAGGCCTGCGCTATACTCTCGACCCGCCGGGGCGGCATCGTCGCTGCGAGCGTCGTCCGCGCGGTACCCGGGGACCCGATGACCGAGATCCTGACCGAATCCTTCTGCGAACGCTGCGGCACGCGCTATACCTTCGAATCGGCGCGTCGCCCGCCGCGCCTGAAGGGCGTCCGCGTCCTGTCGCGCGGGCTCAAGAACTTCGTCCTGTCCGACGACACCTCGATGGATGAGGCGATGGCTGCCGCCCGGAGCGAGGCCGATCGCGAGCTCACCGCGCACCAACTCGACGCGTTCCACAAGACATTCGGCTTCTGCCTGTCGTGCCGTCAGTACACCTGCCCGAACTGCTGGAACGAGGCCGAGGCTCGCTGCCTGACCTGTGCGCCGCTCACCATCCCCGAGATCATGGCCCCGTCGTTCGATGAGGTTCCCATATCCGGACTGCTCTTCGCCGAACCCGCGACCGTCGGCGGCACGAACGGGAGCCACGATGCCGACGGGGCTCCCACCGACTTCGAATCGGCCGAGGCCGAGGCGGCCTTCGGCATCCCGGTCGCGGGTGGCGCCGTGGCGCCGGCGTCGATGCCGACCTCCTACATCGTGGGTCCCAAGGCCCCGTCGCCCGCCGATGTCGCCGGGCCGTCTGCGCCGACGCCCATCGCCGAGCCTGCGCCCGATGTCCTGGAACCGGCGGCCGTGGCCCAGCCGTCCGTCGAACCAGTGGTCGCTGAGGCGGTTCCCGCCGAACCGGAGGCGCCGATCGAGGCTGAGGCACCGGGCGGATCAGCGGGCGTCGACCTTCCCGACCGCGCGGCGGCGGCTGCGATCGTGGTCGATGCCCCCACCCCCGACGCACCGATCACGAGCGCGACGGACAAGGTTCCGGCCGGCCGGAACCGGCTCGGGCGGTTCCCGCCCGGCCAGAGCCTCGACGAGGAACTCGATGCCTACGAGCGAGAGCGGATCGCCGCGCTCGCCGCCGCGTCGGCCGCCGCAGCGATCGTCGCCGAGCCCGTTGCCGAGGCCGAGGCGGTCGCCGCGCCCGAGCCCGTTGCCGAGGCCGAGGCGGTCGCCGCGCCCGAGCCCGTTGCCGAGGCCGAGGCGGTCGCCGCGCCCGAGCCCGTTGCCGAGGCCGAGGCGGTCGCCGCGCCCGAGCCCGTTGCCGAGGCCGAGGCGGTCGCCGCGACCCGAGCCCGTTGCCGAGGCCGTGGCCGGACCTGAGGTCGTGGCCGAACCTGAGCCCGTGGCCGAGGTCGTGGCCGGACCTGAGGTCGTGGCCGAACCTGAGCCCGTGGCCGGGGTCGTGGCCGGACCTGAGGCCGTGGCTGGACCTGAGGTCGTGGCCGAACCTGAGCCCGTGGCCGAGGTCGTGGCTGAACCTGAGGGCCTGGCCGAACCTGAGGTCGTGGCCGAGGTGGTCGCCGAGCCCGTGGCCGAGCCCGCGACGGACGCCACGCCCGAGGTCGGGGCGGAATCCAAAGCCGACGTCCAGCCCGAGCCGGCCCAGCGCGTCGGGGACGTCGTCGAGCAGCCGACCTGGCACGTCATCGCGCCGGACTCGACCTCGGATGTCGCGCCGGTCGACGTCGCGGCCGCAGCAACTGCTGATCCGGGCGCCGAGCCACAATGGCCGACCCGACCGGAGTGGCTCGGCGGGCGTCCGGCCGCGGGCCTCCCGTTCCTCAACCGGCCGGCCGCGCCAGAGGGTGGGCTCGAGGGACTGTGGGCCGAATCAACGCGCGATGTCGTCGCGGGTCCGACCAAGGGTCGCGCCTCGACCGGCGTACGACCGTGCGCCAGCTGCGGCCTGTCACTCTCCGCGACCGCTCGGTTCTGCCGACGCTGCGGGGCCTCCCAGCCCCGCTGACACCGCAGCCGCCTGGCGGTCCGCGATCTCGTCCCGGACCCGAACCCACGCCGCGCCGTAGAGGACCGCCTGAAACGTGAACGACAACCAGGCGAGCGCGATGAAGGCAGACGCGAGCGACCCGGCCAGCGCTGCGACACCCACCAGTCGCGGGACGAGCAGCATGAAGACCTGGCTCAGGACCACCGCCGCGATTCCGACCACGACCGCGGGGACGATCGCCGACCGCCAGCGTGGCGCGACCGGCGGCAGGAAACGATAGGTGGCGAGGATCACTACGACCGCGAGGAGCATGAGGAACGGCACGGATCGCAGGACGCCGACGACCACGCTCGCGACGGGGACCTGGGTCGGGACCAGGGCATCGATGTAGGTCGCAAACGACACGGCGACCACGAAGACGACGATCGCGATCCCGATGAAGACGACGACCAGGAATCCGCGCGCCGTACGGCGCACGATATCGCGCTCCTGCGATTCCGCGAAGATCCGGGCGAAGGCGACGTCGATCGCGCCGTAGAACTGGCTCACGGTCCAGATGACGCCGACGAAGCCGATGATCGACGTCAGGGCGGCACCCTGACTGACCGCCCTGACCGCCCCGTTGATCAGGTCGGCGAGAGGCGGGAACGCCTCGGTCAGCGCTTGGACCAACCGATCGCTAGCTTCAGGATTTCCGGCCGCGACGAAGCCGCCGACCCCGACCACGAGCAGGGCCGCGGGGATCGCGGCGAAGAGCGCGGAGAAGGCCAGTCCGTTCGCCAGCAACCCACCCGCGGCATGGCCGTAGATGTCGAGGACCCGCATGACCCTGGCCACCTGGGGCTGGTCGAGGACCTTCGCGAGGATCCGTGCCGTGTCCATCGGTCGGCTGGGTTCAGCCGCTCAGGTCCTCGAACAGCACCGGCTGCACGTCCTCGGCCCGGACCCGTCGAGGGGTGGCCACCAGCGCACGCACCTCGCCCCGCCGGACGAACCGTCGGCCACCCAGCTTGATGCTCTGGAGCCGGCCCGCCCGTGCCCAGCCGCCGATCGTTGCCGGTGTGAAATGGATGTTCGTCGCGGCGAGGATCTCAGCCGCCTCCGCGAGCGTGATCCAGTCCGTCGCCGCTGCCATCTGCGTCAGTCGCCCGACGTGGACGCGCCGGTGTCGGCCGACGTATCGGTCGCCTTCGCGGACGTTGTGGCAGGCTTCGTAGCCGCGCCTTCACCCGTGGCCGACTCGGCCCCCGACCCGCCATCGCCGGTCGCGCCGTCGGTCGAGGCCTTCGAGCTGGCCGGCGTGGCCGTGGCCCGTCGCTCCTTCTTGGCCCAGCCCGACCCCTTGTAGTGGATTGCTGCCG
This sequence comes from uncultured Chloroflexia bacterium, assembly GCA_963742075.1. Taxonomy (GTDB): domain Bacteria; phylum Chloroflexota; class Limnocylindria; order Limnocylindrales; family CSP1-4; genus SPCO01. Next base: position 42,086 of record CAVUKR010000008.1, read on the forward strand.
CCGTGATGGCCTTGCGGACGGGACCCTTGCCGCACAGCGGGCAGGTCGTCGGCCCGTCGGCGTGGACGCCATGGGTCACCTCGAACCGGCGACCACACGCCGCGCAGTCGTAGTCGTACGCGGGCATCTGGACCGCCCGGTCTCAGCCGCGCAACAGACGCATGCCGCACTTCGGGCAGTAGAACGCCCGCTCGTGCGCGGAGGCGAACCCGCAATGTGCGCAGACGAGGCCGCCGCGGCCGGCCGCCGGAACGGGCCGCTCGATGGTGGTCAGCCCGAGCGCGTACTGACTGGCAAGGATGTTGCTGAGGATCCCGCCAAGCAACTTGGCGCCGATGCGATCCGTGTCGCCACGGACGCCCTTGCCGCCCCACCCGACGACCGCCCGGCAGATCATGTCGCCGGTGGCCTCGTCCCAGTGGGCGGCGACCCCGCCGACGATGGCGTTGTACTCCGGGTAGCCCGAGGTGTCGAGCTCGCCGTCGAGCAGCGCGCAGACGAACGTGTCGAAAGCGAGGTCGACGGCATCGATCGACTCGAGCACGACCAGGGCGTGCCTCGTGATCGGCGAATGGATGTGATGCGCGTTGAGCCACTGCATCGCCTCGGCCGGGCTCACGATCGTCGGCGTCGCCTGGCTGAATTCGATGGCCAGCGGCTCGACCACCTCGATATCGGATCGGGCGAGCCCGACCAGCATCGTCGGCAGCTCGGCGACCGCCGCCGGACCCGCCTTCAGGCGGACGCCCTCGCTGGTCTTGCCAGCGTAGTAGAGCTTGAGCTGGTGGTCCTGGGCGACGACCTCCTCGGGCATCATGCCGGCCGAGGCCGGCGTCGGGTGCGCCGAATCGGCGGTGGCTTCGGCGTTGCCCTTGCGCTTCAGGAAATCGAGCGGCACCGGTCTCTCCCGGGTGGACGAGGTGGGTCGGTCGTCATGGTAGCAGGGGCGAGAGCCGCGCTGATCAGCCGATCCCCTCGAAGATGAGGGCCTCGTCGGGGGCCATCACCCTCGTCGATCCGCCGGCCAGCGGCATCGACGGCAGCCCGGTCGGGGCCGTCGTGAGCAACGGACGCCAGCCGCCGCCCCTGGGTGGATCCGGGAGCCGCCACGGAACGGCATCGCGACCGAGATTGAGCGCGACCAGGATCACCTGGCTCGAGGTCTGACGCGTGAACGCGACGACCCCGACTCCCTCCCCGGGATCGATCCGCATCGACCCGACCTGGAGGGCCGGGGTCGCCGCGCGAAGGGCGATCAGCCGCCGATACAGCGACAGCACCGAGCCCGGATCCTGACGCTCGGATGCGACGTTCCTGGTGGCGGCGTCCGGCCCGATCCGCAACCACGGCCGACCGGTCGTGAACCCCGCCCCGGGATCCGCCGTCCAGGGCATCGGCGTCCGGCAGCGCGACCTGTCCCACCAGGCGAAGTCGGGCCCGACCCGCGACGCCGGCGGGTCGACGCTTTCGTCGGGCGGAACGTCCACGTCGCCCATCCCGAGCTCCTCGCCGTAGTAGAGGACCGGCGTCCCGCGGACGGTCAGCAGCAGGACCGCCGCCGCCCGGGCGACCGCGTCGCGATCTACGGCACCGACCGAGTCGGCCAGTCGCGACGCGTGGCGCGGCTGGTCGTGGTTCGAGAAAACGGCCGTCGGCCAGCGCTCCTCACCAAATGCCGCCTCGCGTTGCGCGATCGCCCTGCCGACCGCGGCCGCCGTCCAGGCCGTCCCCATCAGCTCCCAGTCGAACACGAGATGCCGGTCGGTCGTCAGGCGCGCCGCGGTCTCGATCGTGCCGTCGAAGAGCTCCCCGACCGACATACGGCCCGGCGCCTCGTCAACGATCGCGCGGAACCGCCCGATGAGGTCGACAAGGTCGGGCTGGTCGCGATCGTGGACGTGGACCTGGCGGGACCACGCCGTCGTCCCGGGCCGGACCGGGTTCGATCGCAGCTCAGGGTCCTTGAGGAAGACGTTGAAGACGTCGAGCCGGAACCCGTCGACCCCGCGTGCCAGCCAGCCGCGGACCATCCGGAACTGTGCCTCCTCGACGGCCGGCGTCCGCCAGTCGAGTTCGGGCTGCTCGGCCAGGAACGTGTGGAAGTAGAACTGCTCGCGCGCCGGCACCCACTCCCAGCCCGGGCCGCCGAACCACGACACCCAGTTGTTGGGCGGGAGCGGCGCGTCACCGACCCCGACCCCGGCCGGGTCGTGCCACAGATACCAGTCGGCGTACGGTCCGGTCCGGCCGGACCGTGACGCCTCGAACCACCGATGTGCGTCGCTGGTGTGGTTCATGACCAGATCGAGCACCACGCGGATGCCGCGCTCGTGCGCCGCTTCGACCAGCCGGTCGAAGTCCTCCTCCGAGCCGAACAACGGGTCGACCCGCTCGTGGTCGCTGACGTCATAGCCCAGGTCGCGGCCGGGCGACGGGTAGATCGGCGACAGCCAGATCGCGTCCACGCCGAGGCCGTCGGGGCCGAGGTGGTCGAGGTGGTCGATGATCCCGGCCAGGTCACCCACCCCATCGCCGTCGCTGTCGGCGAAGCTCCGCGGGTAGATCTGGTAGATCACCCCGCGCCGCCACCAATCGTCGCCGAATCGAGGCGATCGAACGACGGATGGAACGCGCGCGGGTCGCACCTGTGGTCTCCTGTTGTGTCAGCGGTGGAACGATCAGGGCTTCGCATCGACGCTCGGCGCGGACTCGACACGGGGCCCGCGAAGGCGTCTGTCGATACGCGTCACGACGCGCGTCCATCTTCGTGGAGGGAGAGTTGGCGTCAATCTCCACAACGGACGCCCACGGGTCAAGTCCGGGTGGGCGGTCTTGCGCATACGATCCGCGGATGAGTACATCGCCCACGTTCGAGACCGACCCAGCCCGGCTCGCCCAACCCTTCCCGGCTGACTTCACCTGGGGCTTCGCCGCCTCGGCCTACCAGATCGAAGGAGCCGTGGCCGAGGACGGCCGTCGACCGACGATCTGGGACACCTTTGCCCGCCAGCCGGGCGCCATCGTCGATGGCAGCACGGGTGACGTCGCCTGCGACCACTACCACCGCTACCCAGAGGACGTGCGCCTGATGGCCGATCTGGGGGCGCGCGCATATCGCTTCAGCATCAGCTGGTCGCGCGTCCTGCCCATGGGGACGGGCGCCATCAACCAGCCCGGCCTCGACTTCTACCAGCGCCTCGTCGACGCCCTGCTTGGCGCGGGGGTCCAACCTCTGATCAACCTCTTCCACTGGGAGCTGCCGCAGGCGTTGCAGGACCGCGGCGGCTTCGCCAACCCGCAGGTCGTCGGCTGGTTCACCGACTACGCCGCGCTGCTCGCGTCGAACCTGGGCGACCGCGTCAAGGATTGGATGACATTCAATGAGCCGGCCGTCTTTGCCTTCCTCGGCCATGCCGAAGGCATCCATGCTCCGGGGCTGCGCGACTGGCCGACGGCGATGCGGGTGGCCGACAACGAACTGCGCGCTCACGCCGGCGCCGCCCAGGCGATCCGCGCTGAGGTCGACGACGCGAAGGTCGGCCTGGCGATCGATGCCAATCAGGTCGCGCCGGCGACCGATTCGGAGCTGGATCGAGTCGCTGCCGACCGGTGGAGGTCCGCTCGCGACACGTGGTTCCTCGATCCGCTCTTCGGCCGTGGCTACCCGGCGCTGGGACTCGATGCCCATCGCGAGGCGGGTCACCTCGAGGGCATCGACCTCGCCGAGCCGCCGGCCGGCGATCTCGATTACCTGGGCCTGAACTACTACCGACGCGAGTCCGTCAGCGCCAGGTCGGACCGCGCATTCGACTGGGAGATCGGCGCCGTGCCGGACGCGGAGCAGACGCAGATGGGCTGGCACGTCGCGCCCGACGGTCTGCGTGACGTCTTGCTCGAGCTCAACCAGACGTACGCGCCGCACGCGATCGTGGTCACCGAGAACGGCGCCGCCTACCCCGATACCGTTGACCAGGACGGCCGGGTGCGCGATGTGGGCCGCTTGGACTATCTGGCGCGCCACGTCGCCGCGGCATCCGACGCACTTCGCGCAGGAGTGCCGCTGACCGGCTACTACGTCTGGTCGCTTCTCGACAACTACGAGTGGAGCCTTGGCTACACGCGGCGGTTCGGCCTGGTCCACGTCGACTACGCCAGCCAGCGCCGCACGCCGAAGGACAGCGCGCGCTGGTATCAGCGGCTCATCGCCGCTAGCGCGTCTCGGTGACCTTGTTGATCGTGCGCGGATGGTCGGGGTCGAGGCCCCGCGCGACGGTCAGGTGGTAGGCGTACAGCTGGGCGGGCAGGATCTGCACGATCGGCGCGAGCCAGGGCGGGATGCCCTCCGGCAGGGCCAGCCCCTCGTCAAGCTCACGCGCCGCCGGCGCGTCCGAGATCACCAGCAGGCGCGCGCCGTGGTCCTCCTTCAGGCGGGCCAGGAGGGCGACCTGGGCCGCCAGTTCGGGGCCGCTCGGGGCAACCGCCAGCACCGGTACGCCGGGCTCAGCCAGCGCAAGCGGCCCGTGCTCGAAGTCGGCCGCCGAATACGCCATGGCAGCGACCAGCGCCATCTCCTGGAGTTTGAGCGCCCACTCACGAGCGGTCGCGTAGCTGTAGCCGCGGCCGAGGACGACGGCACGCTCACGTTTCGCGTGCGCGACGGCCAGGTCGCGCGCGTGAGGCTCCACCGTCAGCGCTCCCGAGATCAATCCGGGCAGGCCGGCCAGGTCGACCGTCTCTCCTGAATCGGGCGGGTCGAGCGCCGTCGACAGCAGCGCCGCCGCGAGCAGCTCGGTCGTGTAGGTCTTGGTCGCGGCCGTCGCCCGCTCCGGTCCGGCGCGCAAGTCGACCACGTGGTCGGCCGTTTCGGCCAGGGGAGAATCCGTGTCGTTGGTCAGCACGACGGTCAGCGCGCCCTGTCGGCGCGCCTCTTCGACCACCGCGACGATGTCCGGTGAGCGGCCCGACTGCGAAATGCCGACGACCAGCGCATCGGTCATGTTCGGGCGCGCTCCGTAGAGCGTGATCGTCGACGGCGCCGCCAGGGCGACGATCAACCCGTTCCGTATCGCCAGCAGGTACTGCGCGTAGATGCCGGCGTTGTCCGACGTACCGCGGGCAGCGATGACGGCGAACCGCGGCCGGCGCGATCTGAGCGCGGCGGAGATCGGGGCGAACGCCTTCGGGGCAGCGTCGAGCAGCCGCTGGGCGGCGGCCGGCTGCTCCAGGATCTCGTCTCTCAACCCCACGACATGAGCCCGTGACCGCGTGGATACAGGCCGGCGATGCCAACGGGCAACCGGCCGACGAACGGCGCCTCACCCAGCAGCGCCGCCGCCAGCGCCTCCATCGACGGCGGCAGGATGCCGTAGCTGCAGACATGCGTTCGGGCGGACGGGTACGCGAGCAGGTCCCACGGCGTGCGCAGGGCGACGGTGACGATCGGCGTGCCGGACGCCAGGACCGCCGCGGCCAGCGTCGCCTGCGCCGGCTGGAGGTGCGCGGAGATCGTCCCGACGACCACGAGGTCGAAGGCTGCAAGCCGCTCGCCGAGACCCGCGATGTCAGCCTCGCCTGGCACCGCAGGCAGGAGGATCTCCTCCACGCCCGCAAGCCGGCGGCGAAGCGCCGATGCGAGCGTCGGCGACACCGTCGACGACGTGTCGGCCGGCGTCAGGTCGGCGGGCATCGACTGGACGACCGCGATCCGCGCGTCGGCGGCCGGCTTCAACGGCAGCAGCTGGTCGTCGTTGCGGACGAGCGTGATCGAACGTCGGGCCAGCTCGGCGGCCAGTGCCTGATGCTCGCCGCACCCGACGACGTCGAGCGGCGGCTGGTCGTAGGTTCCCAGCCAGCGGCGCAGCTCGCCCAGCCGTCGCCTCGCGCGCAGCATCGTCGTCGGCATCGAGAAGACCTCGCCGCTGCGCCTGGGCGATGCCTTCCTCGAGCCGCTCCAGGGCAGCCTCGTCGGGTGTTCCGAGCAGCACGTCCTCACCTGCACGGAGGGCGGTGAGGGCATCGACGATCTGCGCGGATCCCTGGGCCAGCGCGTGCATGTCCAGGGCATCGGTGACGGTCACGCCGTCAAAATGGAGCTGCCCGCGCAGCAGGTCGCGCAGGACCGCGGCAGACAGGCTGGTCGGCAGGTCGTCGTCCTGGCCGGCGAGGGCGAAGTGGCCGGTCATGACCAGCCGCGCGCCCGCTTCCAATGCCGCTCGAAACGGGACCAGCTCCCGATCGGCCAGCTCGGCGTTCGTCCGGGGCACCAGCGGCAGCTCGTGGTGCGGATCCGCCGCAGTGTCGCCGGCGCCCGGGAAGTGCTTGGCCGTCGCGGCCACGCCACCGTTCTGCAGGCCACGGACGGTCGCCGCGGCGAGCTTCCGACGGCCTCGGGATCGTCGCCGAAGCTGCGGATCCCGAGCGCCGGATTGGCTGGATTGTTGGCCACGTCGCACACCGGCGCGTAGTCCACGTTGACGCCGAGGGCACGCAGCTCGCGCGCTGTCGCGCCTGCCACGCGCTCGGCCAGCGCTTCGTCGCCCGTCGCGCCTAAGGCCATCGCGCCGGCGAATTGCGTCGTCCCGTCGCCCAGGCCGATCAGCTGCCCGCCCTCCTGGTCGGCGGCAACCAGCAACGGTGGTGCCCCGGCCGGCCGTGCCCCCTGGATGGCGGCGGTCAGCCCGCGGATCTGGGGCGGATCGACGATGTTGTGGACGCGGAAGAGCGTCACACCGGCGACGCCGTGTTCGTTGATCCGCCTCGACGCCGACGGCGGCAGCTCGGCGCCGACGAAGGCGATCATGAGCCGCCCCAGGGTCATGACTTGACGGAGCCGGCCAGGATCCCTCGCACGAACGCCCGCTGGAGCAACAGGAACACGATCAACGGCACGACCATCGTGATGAACGCGCCGGCGGTCAGCAGATGCCATGAGCCGCCGCGGCTTCCGATCAGGTTGTATAGGGCCGTCGGCAGGACGCGAACGTCGGCACCCGGTCCCAGGAAGACGAGTGCGACGAGCAGGTCATTCCAGACCCACAGGAACTGGAAGATGGCCATCGCACCGAGGGCCGGGATCGATAGCGGCAGGACGAGCCGCATGAACGTCTGGAGGTGCGTCGCGCCATCGATCGCAGCGGACTCGAACAGGTCGCGCGGCAGCTGCGAGATGAAGTTGTAGAGCAGGAAGATCGCGAGCGGCAGGCCGAAACCCGTGTGCGCCAGCCAGATGCCAAGGAACGAGCCGTACAGGTTCCCGGCGGAGTAGATCTGCAGGATGGGGATCAGCGACATCTGGATCGGCACGACCAGCAGTGCCACGACGATCGTGAACAGGATCCCGCGGCCACGGAATGGGATCCACGCGAACGCATATGCCGCGAATGCGGCGATGGTGATCGGGATGGCGACGGACGGGATGGTCACGATCAGGCTGTTGATGAACGCGTTGCCCATGCCGTCACTGGACATGACCGTCTGGTAGTTCGACAGGGTCCACTGGTTGGCATCGAACGGGTGGAGCAGTGCCGTCCACCAACCGGATGTGGTGATGTTCGTCGGATCACGCACGGATGTGACCAGCAGGCCGAGCGTCGGCAGCGTCCACAGGAAGCAGATGATGAGGACCGACAGGCGGAGCGGGACGCTCCGGATGAAGGCCGGTCGCCACACGGCCACGCGTGCCTTCGGCTGTTCGATGGGCTGCGCCGGCGCCGTCATGCTTGCACCTGCTGTCGTCTGAAGTTGCGTAGATTGATGTACATCACCGGCAGGACGGCGATGAAGAGGATGGTCGCCAGCGCTGCGCCGCGACCATCCTCGAAGAACTGGAAGATCTCAAGGAACATCCGGTTCGCGACGACGTCGTCATTGAAGTGTCCGCCCGTGGTCACGAACACGATGTCGAAGATCTTGAGGGTGACGATGGCGATGGTCGTGGAGACCGTCACGATCGAGCCGCGGATCATCGGCACGATCACCCGGACGAAGACCTGGCGCTCGGAGGCGCCATCGAGCCGGGCCGCCTCGATGATCTCGCCCGACACGCCCTTGATCGCTGCCGAGAAGACGACCATGGCGAAACCGGTCTGGAGCCAGACCAGGATCACGATCTCGCAGATGATGTTGATCGGGCTGGTCGTCAGCCACGGGATCGGCTCGCCCCCGAGGCCGACCACGACCGCGTTCAGCAGTCCGATCTGCGGCTGGCCGGCGGGCTGCCAGGCGTAGACGAAGCCCCAGATGACCGAAGCGCCGACGAGCGAGATCGCCAGCGGCAGGAAGACGAGGGTCTTGGCCAGGGACTCGCGTCGGATGCGGTCGAAGAGCCAGGCGAAGATGAGACCGAGCACCACGCTGGCACCGGTGCCTAGGACCAGCCAGATGGCGTTGTTGCGCAGGATCTCGGTGAATTCGGGCTCGACCATCACCGCGAAGTTCGCGAGCGTGAACTGCCCCTTGTCGTCCTGGAGGCTGCGCAGGATCGTTCCCGCCGCGGGGTAGAGCAGGAAGACCGCCAGCATCACCAGGGCGGGGCCGGCAAAGACCCAGGGCATGATCCGGTCGCGCCACTTCGCCTGGAGCAGGCCGACCAGTCCGCCCACGCAGATGAACAACAGCCAGATGCCGCCGACACCCACCAGCAGGGCGATGGCCGCCAGCAGGAGCTTGGCGATCGGCTGATCGCCCTCACCGTTGCGCAGATCGGTCGCGCCCGACGTGTTGCCCAGGGCGTCGTAGATCGAGGCCAGGAGGTTCGGCCCGCCATGAGGGTCGTACAGGACGAGGATGCCGCCGACACACAGACCCAGGCCGATCAGCCCCAGGATCGGCAGGACGAAACGCGACAGCCCGGGACTCTCAGTTCGAGCGACGGCCATCCACTCTCCTCGCGGAAATAGTAGCGGGGCGCGCCACCGTCAGGTGACGCGCCCCGCAAGCCATCAGAAGCTCTAGCTGGCGGGCCAGCTGTCGTCGATGGCCTTCAGGATGGCATCTGTGCCGGTGCCACCGTTGTTGACCCACTGGTCCATCTGGGTCCAGAAGGTTCCGCCGCCGACCTTGGCGGGCATGAGGTCGGACGCGTCAAAGCCGATACCTGCAGCGGTGTTCGCGATATCGGACGCGACCTTGAGCTTGTAGGCGCCGGCATACCAGTCGGCGGGGGTGGCGGTATTGGTCGAGATGGCGCTGCCGGTCTCGATCCACCTCTGGAGGCCCTGCGGCGTGGCGAGGAACTCGGCAACGGCGCGAACCTCGGGCCGATCGACGAGCACCATCAGCGTGTCGGCCGAGCCCTCGACGTTCTTCTGGGCCGGGTCGATGGTCGGGAACGGGAAGATCCCGACGTCAGTGCCGACGATGTACTTGGACGGCTTGAGGCTGACTCGCTGATCCGGGAAGAAGTCCGGGCCGTACCAGGTCGGGATCTTCTGCATCCAGCACTTCGGGTTCGCCAGGTCGTCGGTGAACATCGGATCCATCGTCGTCTTCTGGTCGAGGGGGACGATCGCCGTGTTGGTGCCGAAGACGTACTTGTCGGTGAAGAAGATCTTGCCGACGTACTTGTCGAAGGCGTCCTTGATGCCCGCGTCCGAGAACGGGACCTTGTGGCTGATCCACTGGTTGTAGTAGTCGAGGCCCTTGGTCTTGAGGACCACTTCCTCGACCCAGTCGGTGAGCTGCCAGCCGGTCGCGGTGCCCGGGCCGCCGGCGCTGACGCACCACGGGTTGGAGCCGTCGGCGACGATCTTGTCGGACAGCTTGATCAGGTCGTCCCACGTCGTGGGGACCGTGTAGCCCTTCGCCGCGAAGGCCTTGATCGGGTACCAGATGGTGGACTTGACGTCGGCCTTGTAGGGGATGCCCCAGATATTGCTGCCCTGGGTGACCAGGCCGATGGTGGCCGGATGCTCTGCGGCGAGCTTCTTGGTGTCCATGAATTTCGCGACGTCGATGACCTTGCCTTGGGCGGCATAGGCCAGGATGGGCGTCGGCTGGGCGAGCATCGCCAGGTCCGGCGGCTGCCCACCGGCGATGCGCGTCCGCAGCACGGTCTCGTGGCTCGAGCCGATGCTGTCGATCTGGATCGTGATGCCGGTCGCCTTGGCGAAGTCCGCGACCGAGGCCGCGAAGTTGGTGCCTTCGCCGCCGATCCACTGCGTCTGGATCGAAACCTTCTTGCCATCGAACGGCAACTTGCCGTCGGCGCCCTTCGTCAATGCCTGGTCCAGCTCGGTGTAGCCGGTCGGGACCGTCGGCACGGCTGCCGCCGGCGCGGCCGAAGGCGCTGCGCTCGCTGCGGCGGACGCGCTCGCCGCGGGCGTCGCGGTCGCCGCGGCAGGCACGCTCGCCGCGGCGGACGCGGATGGTGATGGCGATGTAGTGCTCGAGCCGCACGCGACGACCATCATCATCACGACGACCGCCAAAACGGACGTTGTCCAGAGTTTCTTGACCATGTATGTCTCCTCCTCCGTGCCCCCCACTGACTGTGGGTGGCGAGTCCCTCCGCTGGGGTCTACGTTATCCGACTCCAGCGATAGCCGCGGTGTGGGTTATCGTTCGCCCACCCCCTCTCGCTGACGCAAGCCGATGCGGTTGCGAGCGATCGCTGCCGCCCCATGCGCGCCGGGCGCCTCGGCTGGCGACAACAGCTCGACGGTCGCATCGTCCAGGGCGGCCCAGACCAGCGGCGAGGCCGCACGTTCGCGGGCGATGCGCGATCGGATAGGTTCGAGAAGGGCAGGTCCGGCGGCCGCTACCCCACCGCCGATGACGACTCGCCTGACGCCGAGGGTCAGGGCGAGCGATCGGATCGCCAGGGCCAGGTGGTCGGCCACTCGGTCGATGATCTCGACCGCGACCTCGTCGCCGGCAGAACTGGCGCGGAAGACATCTGCGGCACTCGAATGGGGCGACAGGACGGTGCTGCGACCGGCAGCCATCGCCTCGTCAGCCTGGCGAGCGATCGCCGGACCGGCTGCGATCGTCTCGAGGCAGCCGCGCAGACCGCACGCGCAGATGGCCCCATCCGGATCGGCGACGCAGTGGCCCACCTCGCCGGCAAATCTGTTGTCGCCGCGAAGCAGTGCCCCGTCGAGAACGACACCGGCCGAGATCCCGGTCCCGATCGCCAGGAAGGCGACGTTCGCCGGCGCATGAGCCGACCCGTCGGCGGCCGCCTGCTCGCTCAGCCACATCGCCGCTGCGCGGGCGTCGTGCTCGACGAAGACCGGGACTCCCAGCTCCGTCTGCAGCATCGGTCCCAGCGGCAGGTAGGTGATCCCCAGGTTGACGGCCATGCGGACCGACCCGTCCTCCGGGTCGACGTGGCCGGGGATGGCGACGCCGACCGCGGCTACGTCCTGCCGCAGCTGGCGCCGGGCGTCGTCGACGAGGCCGGCGATCTGGCCGACGAGCGACGACCGGTCCGTCGGCGTGACATGCTCGTAGAGGATGCGGTCCCGATCGTCGGTGACGATGATCGATGTCTTGGTGCCGCCGACGTCGACGCCGGCGACCAGCGGCCCGTCGAGCCCCGGCTCATACGTCGCGATCATCGCACCAACCCCAGGCCCAGCTGCTGCTCCATGAGCAGCGCCGACGCGCCCAGCACGACCACGTCGTCGTGGACGTGGCCGAACTCGATCTGCGTGTCGCGTGCGAGCGATGCCAGGACGCTCGACCGGGCGGACCGCCGGACCTCGCCGAGCCAGTCGTCGCCGAACGTCCGCGACCGGGCCGACCAGCAGCACGTGGCGAACGTTGAGCACGCCGATCAGCCAGCCGACCGCGACGCCAAGCTCGCGCGCGGCATCGAGGACGATCCGCCGGACGCCGGGGACGCCGGCCAGGAAGGCGGCCACCAGGCCGCTCTCGTCGGTGATCGAAGGCTCGATCGGCGCCAGCGGCGTCGACCAACGCGCGCATGCTCGTCATCGTCTCGAGGCAGCCCGTCCGCCCGCAGCGGCACGGGGCGTCGGCGCTGCCGATCGAGACGTGGCCGAGCTCGCCTGCGCCGTACCCGTCGCCCTGGAACAGCTGGCCATTGAGGATGATCCCGGCGCCGACCCCGCGACCCACCTTGATCACGATCAGGTTGTTCGGCCGCGGGCGGCGAAAGAAGGTCAACTCGGCGAGGGCGGCAGCGTGACTGTCGTTGGCGACGACGACCGGCACGCCATACCGCTGCTCGAGGAGCGGCCCGAGGCGAGAGCTCAGCCCAGTTCAGGTTGACCGACCAGCGGACGGTCCCCGTGCTCGTGTCGATGATGCCGGGCGCGCCGATGCCGATGCCGAGGAGGGGGGACCGGTCATCGGCGCGCACGGCGTCGACAAGTTGAAAGACGAGCTCGACGGCGGCGTCGCCGTTCCGTCCTTCGAGGGGCAGGTGGATCGAGCGGAGGATCTCGCCACGCAGGTTGACGACGGCCCCGCTGAACTGCGCCTCGCCGAGATCGAGGCCGATCAGGTGACGGCCGTCCGGGGCGACGCGGAGCAGGATCGGAGTCTTGCCGCCGTTGGATCGGCCGCGGCCGATCTCCTCGATCAGATCGTCGTCGATGAGGCTGCCGACGAGACCACTGACGGACGTTCGCGTCAGGCCGGTCAGTCGGGCCAGGTCGGCCCGCGACAGAGGGCTGTCGTCGTGCAGGGCGCGCAGGACCAGCTGCTGGTTGAACGTTCGGGTCTGCTGGTGCGTGGCTTTCTCAGGCAGCACCGTCTGGCTGGCGCTCATGCGCGGGCGGACTCTCCTCCACCGGAACCACCGTGCCTCTTGCCGCGCTACTTTGGCAAGAGACTTGACCAAGTGGGATGGTGCGCCCGCCGCGAACGCTTTGTCAAGTCGGTGGACAAACAGGCTCCGCCGCCCGAAGCGTCGGCGCCGTCAGGACGGTTTCAACGTCCCAGGCGATCCCGGAGCCGGTCGACCTGGTCGGCGAGCTCCGCTTCTCGCGCGCGGGCGCCGTCAACCACGGCCGCCGGCGCCTTCGAGACGAACGAGGCGCTCGACAGCCGCTCGCGAGCCGCCTCGAGCCAGCCTTCGGCATCCGCCAGCTCGCGTTCCAGCCGGGCCCGCTCGAGCTCGCCGGCGTCCTCGGTCGCGGTCGCCGGCCGGATCGACGCCTCGATCTCCCCGCCCGCGACGATGACCGTCAGGTCGCCCGGCCGGGTGACCGCCGCAAGCGCCTCGGGTGTCAGCTCGCGGTCGGAGCGGACGCGCACGGGCCAGGCGCTCGACGGCCGGTCGGAGCGCCTCGAAGGCGGGCCCCAGGTCGAGCGGCACGAAGACGAGCGTCTCGAGCCAGCCGGCGGCGGGGAGCCTGGCCGACGCGCGGGCATTGCGGATCTCGGTCACGAGGTCGATCAGGGCGCCGATCTCGCGCTCGGCGGTCTCGTCGCCGACGCCGGTCGCGGGCCAGCGGGCGACGATGAGCAGGTCCGGGTCGCTCGCCCGATGCGGGAGCGCCGCCCAGAGCGCCTCGGTGACGAACGGCATCACCGGGTGGAGCAGCCGCAGGTACGTGTCGAGGACCTCGACCAGGGTCCACCACGTGGCCTCGCGGGTCGCGTCGTCGAGGCCGGCGTCGGCGAGGCGGATCTTCGCGAACTCGAGGCCCCAGTCGCAGTACTCGCTCCAGATCGCCTCGTACAGGATCCGGGTCACTTCGCCGAAGGCGTACGACGACATCGCTGCGTCCACGGCCGTCGTCGTCGCCGCCGCGCGCGACAGCAGCCAGCGTTCGGCCGGACCGAGATGCGCGACCTCGGGGAGGCGCCGCTCGGCGTCCGCGACGATCGTCGGCGGCCGCGCGCCGACGACGAAGCGGGTCGCATTCCAGAGCTTGTTGGCGAAGTTGCGGGCATGCTCGAGCTTGGCGGTGCCGAACCGCTGGTCGTTGCCGGGCGTGGCGCCGTGGATCAGGGCGAAGCGCAGGGCGTCGGCGCCCAATTCGTCGATGACGCCGAGCGGGTCGACGACGTTGCCCTTCGTCTTCGACATCTTCTGGCCGAGCGGATCGCGGATCAGCCCGGACAGGTAGACGGTGTGGAACGGCTCGATGTCGGTCAGCTCGAGTCCGAGCATCATCATCCGGGCGACCCAGAAGAAGAGGATGTCGTAGCCGGTCTCCATGACCGACGTCGGGTAGTAGGTCGCGAGGTCCGGCGTCCCGTCGGGCCAGCCCAGCGTGGAGAACGGCCAGAGCCCCGAGCTGAACCATGTGTCGAAGATGTCCGGGTCCTGGCGGAGCTCGGCCGCCGGCCGGCCGCAGACCGCGCAGGCGGTCGGACCCGCCGCGTCCGAGGTGACCGTCACGTGGCCATCCGGGCAGTACCAGGCCGGGATGCGGTGGCCCCACCACAGCTGGCGCGAGACGTTCCAGTCGCGGATGTTGGTGAGCCAGTGCTCCCACGTCTTCTCGAACCGCTCGGGGAGGATCCGGGTCCGCCCGCCACGGGTGGCCTCGAGGGCCCGCTCCGCCAGCGGCGAGGTCCGGATGAACCACTGCGTCTTGAGGCGCGGCTCGATGATGTCGTTGCTGCGCTGGCAGCGGCCGAGCACCAGCTCGTGCGGGCTGGCCGCCGCCAGGTCGCCCCGGGCGTCCAGGTCGGCGACGATCGCCGCGCGCGCCTCGAACCGGTCGAGGCCGTCGTAGCGCGTCCCGGTCCCGGCGACCGTGGCGTCATCGGCGAGGACGGTGATCGCGGCGAGCCCGTGGCGCAGGCCGGTCTCGTGGTCGTCATGGTCGTGAGCCGGCGTGATCTTCACCGCCCCCGTCCCGAAGGCGCGGTCGACGACCGCGTCGGCGATGATCGGCACGTCGCGCTCGACGAACGGGATCCGGACGCGGCGCCCGACCAGGGCCGCGTAGCGCTGGTCGTCGGGATGCACGGCGACCGCCGTGTCGCCGAGGATCGTCTCGGGACGGGTGGTGGCGACCGTGATCGTCGCGTCGGGTTCGGGCTCGCCGGTCGCCTCGTCGATCAGGTGGTAGCGGACCGACCACAGGGTCCCGGTCTCAGGCGTCGACACGACCTCGAGGTCGCTGACGCTGGTCCGGCAGCCCGGACACCAGTTGACGAGCGCCTCGGTGCGGTAGGCCAGGTCCGCCCGGTAGAGCCGCTCGAAGGCGACCCGGACGGCGCGAGCCGAGCCGTCGTCCATCGTGTAGCGCAGCCGGCCCCAGTCCGCAGAAGCGCCGACCCGCCGCTGCTGGGCGAGCATCAGCTCGCGTGTCGTGGCGACGAACTCGTGCATCCGGGCCAGGTAACGCTCGCGCCCGAGCGACTGGCGGCTCTCCCCGTCCCTGGCGATGATCCCGTCGAGGACGAACTGGGCGGCGATCGAGGCGTGGTCGAGCCCGGGCAGGAAGAGCGCCCGGTGGCCGCGCATCCGGGCGTGGCGGACCATCAGGTCCTCCACCGCGGTCCGCTGGGCGTGGCCAAGATGGAGCGAGCCGGTCACGTTCGGTGGCGGCTGGATGATCGTGAACGGCGGGAGCGACGGGTCGGCCGTCGAGCCCGCACCGTCCGGGGCGAAGACGTCCGCCGAGAGCCAGCGCTCGTAGATCGCGCCCTCGACATCGTGCGGCGTATAGGCCTTCGGCAGATCCGGCATCTCGCCCTCGAACATGAAACGGCCCGCTCGTCCAGCGGACGAACGGGTCGTGGTACCACCTGCTGGTTCGGCGACGGGTCGGGCCGTTCATCACGGCTCGGCGGGTCCGGCGCCCTCTCGACGCGCTATCGGGCGTCTCCCGCACGGCTCGCGAGCGACATTCACGACGTCGTGCCCGCGCGGCTCGCACCATCCCGCGCTCGCTCCGGAGCCGTTCCGTCGCTACTCTTCCCGGTCTTCGCCGTGAGGGCCGGAGTGTAGCACGGGTCTATCGCCACGAGCCCGATGCCGGGCCCCAGTGCGCGATCAGGCGGTCTCGCCGCGCTCCGCCAGCCAGTCCTCGTAGTTGGTCTCGTCGACGCCGCCCTCGACATCGGCCTTGGTCAGGAGGAGAGGGAGCCGGCCGGAACGGATCGTCTCCTCGGTGATGATGCACTTGCGGATGTCGGTCCGATCGGGGATGTCGTACATGACCTCGAGCAGCGACTCCTCGACGATCGAGCGGAGCGCTCGGGCGCCGGTCTTGCGATCGAGCGCGACCTCCGCGGCCGCGCGGAGCGCGCCGGGCGTGAACGCCAACTCGACCTTGTCGAGCGAGAGGAACTTCTCGAACTGGCGGGTGACGGCGTTCTTCGGCTCGGTCAGGACCCGGACCAGGTCGTCCGCGGAGAGCGCCGACAGCGTCACCATCACCGGCAGGCGCCCGATGAACTCCGGGATCAACCCGAACTTGAGCAGGTCCTCGGGCATCAGCCGTTCGAGGATGCGACCGCGGTCGGTGGCGCTCATCAACGACTCGGCCCCGAACCCGATCGAGCGCTTGCCGACCCGCTCCTCGACGATCTTCTCGAGCCCGTCGAAGGCGCCGCCGCAGATGAACAGCACGTTCGTCGTGTCGATCTGGATGAAATCCTGGTGCGGGTGCTTGCGACCGCCCTGCGGCGGGACGTTCGCGACGGTCCCCTCGAGGATCTTGAGCAGGGCCTGCTGGACGCCCTCGCCCGAGACGTCGCGGGTGATCGAGGGGTTGTCCGCCTTGCGCGCGATCTTGTCGATCTCGTCGATGTAGATGATCCCACGCTGGGCCCGCGCGACGTCGAAGTCGGCCGCCTGGATGAGCCGCAGCAGGATGTTCTCGACATCCTCGCCGACGTAGCCGGCCTCGGTCAGCGACGTCGCGTCGGCGATGCAGAACGGCACGTCGAGGACGCGTGCCAGCGTCTGCGCGAGCAGCGTCTTGCCCGACCCGGTCGGTCCGACCAGCAGGACGTTCGACTTCTGGAGCTCGACCTCATCGACCTGGTGGCCGGCGTTGACCCGCTTGTAGTGGTTGTAGACCGCCACGGACAGGACCTTCTTGGCCCGCTCCTGGCTGATCACGTACTGGTCGAGGGCATCCTTGATCTGGTGCGGGTTGGGGAGCTTGGAGCTCGACGTCTTGGGGCGCGGCGTCTCGAGGAGCTCCTCCTCGATGATCTCCTGGCACAGGTTGATGCACTCGTCGCAGATGTAGACACCCTGACCTGCGATGAGCTTGCGGACCTGCTCCTGGCTCTTCCCGCAGAAGGAGCACCGATACGGGACCTTGGGTCCCTTGGTGCTGCTGCTCGAAGATGTCACGTGCCCGTCCCTGACCCTACTGGTCCTTGCTCTTCTTCGGCGATCTCGGTCGCGTCGGTCGCGTCGGCGGCTTCGGCGGCCTCGGCGGCCTTGGATCCCTCGCCGCCGGCAAGGCCGGCGTCGTGTGCCTGTGCGATCAAGGAACTGCTCTCGACCGCGTACACCGCGTCGATGATGCCATAGTCCCTGGCCTGTTCGGGGGCCATGAAATAGTCCCGGTCGGTGTCATGGACGATCTTGTCGAGTGTCTGGTGCGTGTGGCGGGCCAGGATCTCGTGGTTCCGCTGGACGAGATACTCCCATTCCTTCATCTGGATGACCGCGTCCGGGGCGTTCCCGCGGAACCCGCCCGAGCCCTGGTGGATCATGATCCGGCTGTTCGGCAGGGCATAACGCTTGCCCGGCGCGCCAGCCGCCAGGAGGACCGCCGCCATCGAGGCAGCCATCCCGATGCAGATGGTGCTGACCGGCGCCCGCAGGTACTGCATGGTGTCGTAGATCGCGAGACCGGAGGTCACCTGGCCACCGGGCGAGTTGATGTAGAGGCTGATGTCCTTCTCCGGGTCCTCGGATTCGAGGAAGAGCAGCTGGGCGATCACCAGGTTGGCCAGGTGGTCCTCGATCGCGTCACCCAGGAAGATGATCCGCTCGCGCAGCAGCCGCGAGTAGATGTCGTAGGCGCGCTCCCCCCGGCTGGAGGATTCGATGACCATGGGGACGAGCATCGTTGGACTCCCTGGTTCAGCGGTCACGGATCCGCGGGTCAGCCGGCAGCGGCCGGGACGTCATCGAGGATGGAGCCGGGATCCGTCGCATCGACGGCGGCATTGGCGGTCGCCTGCCCGCTCTCGATGGCGGACGCCGGCGCGTCCTCGAGGTGCGGGAGCGGCGGGTGGTCCGGGTTGTCGGCGAGCCACTCATCGATGAGGCCCTCGACGACGCGGCTCCGCCGGAGCGTGCTCCTGATGTACGAGCGGCCGCGCTCGGTGCCGAAGTACTCCTGGAGTCGCGCGTCGTCCGGATAGCGTTCGCGGCCGCGGGCGACCTCGGCATCGACCTCGGGGTCCGGGACAGCGACACCCTCGGCGTCGGCGACCCTGGACAGGACCAGCAGGGTCCGGACCCTCTTCTCGGCACCCGGGCGGAATTCGGCGTGCATCTCGGCATCGGTCTTCTCGATGGCCTTCAGGTAGGCCTCCTCGGTGATCCCCTGCCGCGCGAGCGTGCCGCGGAACTCGTCGTGCATCACCTCGACCTCCTGGTCGACGAGGATGGGCGGGAGCTCGACGGTCGCGTTCGCGACCGCGTAGTCGATGATCCTGTCGGCGAACTCGTGACGCGCCCGGTCGAGGGCGTTGCGCTCGAGGCGTGCCTTGATGTCGGCCCGCAGCGCCGCCAGGTCCGCGAAGTCGCCGAGGGTCCCGATGAAGTCGGCGTCCAGTTCCGGCTGGACCTTCTCGCGCAACTCGCGCAGCTCGACGGCGAAATGGGCCACCTTGCCGGCCAGCTCGGTCTCGGGGTAGTCGTCCGGGAAGGTGATGTCGAACTCCGTCGTGCCGCCGACCTCGAGTCCCAGCAGATTCGTCTCGAACCCCGGGATCAGGCGCTCCTGGCCGAGGATCAGCGGCATCCGCTCGGAGCTGCCGCCCTCGAACGGCTCGCCGTCGCGCGTCCCGACGAACGAGATGACGGCGTAGTCGCCGTCCTTCGCCCCGCGGCCTTCGACCGCCGCCAGCGTCGCGTTCTGGTCGCGCAGCTCCTCGAGCACCTTGTCGACCCGCGCGTCGTCGATGGTCTCGATCTCCGGCCGGAAGTTGAAGTGCTTGTAGTCGCCCAGCTCGACCTCGGGCGGCACCTGGACGGTCGCCTTGAAGATGAGCGGCTGGCCTTCCTCGGCCTGCACGACCTCGACGTCGGGGTTGGTCAGGGGCACGAGACTCTGCTCGATCATCGCCTCGCGGTAGGCATCGCTGACCAGGTGCTCGACGGCCTCGTCGAGGACGGCTCCGGGGCCGAGGTGTCGCTCGAGGACCGGGCGCGGCGCCTTGCCCGGACGGAAGCCGGGGACCCTCGTCCCGCGTGACAGGCGGCGGACGGCGTCGTCGATCGCACGGGTGAGCCGCTCCGGGGGGAGCTCGACCTCGAGGACGACCGTCGATCCTGGGCCGGGGGTGGAGGTGATCTGCATCGCCCGAGCAGTATACGGGGGAGCCCGGGGGCGGGCCGCCGTCGGGTCGGCAGTGCTCGACGCATCGTCCGGGATGTAGGCGAGAGAGGGATCGAACCTCCACGCCGCTTTCGCGGCACCGGCTCCTAAGGCCGGCGCGTCTGCCATTCCGCCACTCGCCCGCGGCGAAGTCTAGCGTGCCGTCGGCGGGCCGAGCGATGGACTCCGTTCAGCGGCCGCCCGGCTTCGACGCCTGCTCGGCGGCGTCCGGACCCGCGCCCGTCACGGGGACGGCATCGGTCACCGGGCCGGGACTGGCGTCCTGGGCCCGCGCCCGAACCTGCGCCAGCCGCTCCTGGAAACTCTTGTCGTCGCCGCCGAACAGCCACTTGACGGCGGCCTTCGAGGCGCCCGCCAGCAGGGGCCGCCCGACGGTCAGCAGGAGCAGCGTCCGTGGTCCGGGACCGATCACGTTGTGCCTGCTTCGCGTAGGCCGCGAAATCGCGCTCGAGCGCACCGCGCACCTTGTCGCCGTCATCGCCGAGCGCGCGGAGACTCCGCTCGATCTCGCCTGGCAGCATCGACTCGGGCAGCGCGGCCGGCGCCCCGAATACGGCCCGCTTGCCCCTGCGGAAGACACGCCGGGGCCCGCCGACGGCGACGAATGCCACGCCACCGGCGGCCGCGGCGAACTTGGCCGGGCTGCGCCGGATCTTGGCGGGGATGTCGATGGCCTCGCGGACCGAGGCCTCGAGCGTCTCGAGTTCCTCGCCCAGCGATGCCCGCGCCGCTAGGACCCGATCCCGGGCGGCATCCGTTTCTGTAGCCACTCGAGCGTCTCCTTGCTGGTTTCGATGGTCTGGGTCGGTGTGAAGCGGTTCTTGAGCCCCTCGATGTCGATGCCGGTCCGACGGATGTCGATGCCCATCAGCGCCATCCACGCGAGGTATCCGACGGTGATCCCGATGCCCGCCCCGACCTGCGGCGAGAACGTGATCGCGGTGAACGCCCCGAGGGCCACGCCGAGCACCGTCAGCCCGGCCCACGCGACGAACCGCCCGCCGCCCGACGCACTCATGCGGACGGCCGTGATGATCCCGACGATCAGGCCGAGCAGGCCGCCGAGGAGGACGCCGACGACCAGCGGCCGGACGCCGGGATCGACCGCCAGGGCAGTCGCATCACCGATGGACTTGTAGAGCTGGTTCAGCAGGTCGAGCCCCAGCACGACGCCGACAACGATCCCGATGACGACGGCGACGACCAGCGAGCCGCCGATCCGCCGGCCCGAGACGCCGACCCCGAGCAGGACGGCCGTCATGGCGACCGACAGGAAGAGCAGGACGCCGTGGACGACGCCCCACGCCATCGACCCGAGGATCCACTCCCCGATCGAGAGTGAGAGCCCGATCACGAGCAGGAAGACCGCGAAGATGACGAGGACGAGGGCCAGCGCTCCGAGCGCGACGACACGCCCGACCTGACCGGCGATCGCGCCCGCTTCTGCCTTGGCCAGCTCGACATGGGCGAGGACCAGCGCGAGGACGGCGTCGCGCGTGGCCGCGATCTGGTCACGCAAGCCCGGTGGCTTGCCGCGAGGTCGGCCCGACGGCCGGTCAGGACCGCTGGGCGGCGGCGGTGGCGGTGGCGGGGTGCTGGTCGGATCGTCCAGGGTGGTGCTCCGGCTTCGCTGCGGCGCGGGGTGCGTGGCGATGATACCAGCGCGTCCGAGCCGTCCAGCCGCCAAAGCCCCGCGCGCAGTACCCTGCGGCGGATGGTCGCCCCCGAGCCCCGACGCCTGCTGACGGCCGAGCTGCTGAGCATCGGCACGGAGCTGACCGTCGGGGACACGCGTGATACGAACGCCGGGGAGCTGGCCCGGTCGCTCACCGCCAAGGGCGTTCGCGTCGTCCGGCTCGGTGCCCTGCCCGACGACCTCGCGACCGTCACCGGGGCCTTCGCGGCGGCCCTCGAACGCGCCGACCTCGTCGTCTCGACGGGCGGGCTCGGACCGACGCCCGACGACCTGACCCGGGAGGCGATCGCCGTGGTCTGCGGTGAGACGCCGGCGGTGGATCCCGACCTGGAGTCGTGGCTGCGACAGCTCTGGGCCCGGCGCGGGATCACGTTCCCGGAGCTGAACGTCAAGCAGGCCTGGCGGATCCCGTCGGCGACGTCGCTCGACAATCCGAACGGCACCGCGCCCGGCTGGTTCGTGACGCGTCCCGACGGCCGGGTCGTCGTCGCGTTGCCGGGACCGCCGCGCGAGATGCGCCCGATGTGGTCGGACGAGGTCCTGCCGCGTCTCGAGGCCCTCGGTCTCGGCGGGCCGGTCGCGGTGCGAACCTACCGGCTGGCGGGGATCGGCGAGTCACAGGTCGCCGAGCTCCTCGGCGAAGCGATGCTTCGGGCGACCAACCCCCTGGTGGCCACCTATGCCCGAGCCGACGCGGTGGACGTCCGGATCTCGGCCGTGGCCGACGGCGACCGGGCGGCCGATGCGCTGGTCGAGGCCGCGGCCTCGGCGGTCATGACGCACCTCGGCGGATATGTCTGGGCGACCGGCCAGACGAGCTGGAGCGACGCCGTCGGAGCGCAGCTCAGCGAGCTCGGCTGGACGCTGTCGATCGTCGAGATCGGGACGGGCGGGAGCCTCGGCGCCCTCTTCGGTGAACTGGTCGCCCTCCGCTTCGACGAGGCCATCGCGCTGGATGCCCCGGCCGCCACGGCGCACGGGTCGTCGGCCCATCACGATCCGAACGCGCCCGACGACGCCGATGACAGCGAGTCCGAGAGCGACCTGAGGCGCTTCGCCCACCGCGCCCGCGAACTCGGCGGCTCGGAGGTCGGCCTGGCGGTCCGTGCCCGGCCGCGCACGGGCGACATGGCCGTCTCGATCGCCGTCGCGACGCCGGCCGGCGACCGGCATGTCCGCCGGGCCGTCTTCCTGACCGGATCGATGGGACGCTCGCGCGCCGCCCTGTCCGCGGCCTCGTTCCTGCTCGAGATCCTGCGCGACGCGGGCGGGGCTCGAGGGACGCGGCCGGACCTCACACCATAGGATGTCCGACATGTCCGCCGTTCCCGACCACCTGCGCCTGACCGTGCTCGGCTGCAGCACCGCCGTCCCGGATCCGGCGTCCCCGTCGGCGGGCTACCTCGTCGAGTGGGCGGACACCGCGGTCCTGCTTGATGCCGGACAGGGCGTCGTCCGTCGCCTGGAGGCCCTCCTCGATCCGCGCCGGCTGGCGGGCGTGATCATCGGCCACATGCACGCCGATCACTTCCTCGACCTGGCTGGGCTGCGCTATTGCTTCCCGTGGGCGGGCGAGGCACCGACGCGCCTGCCGGTCCACCTGCCGCCCGGCGGTCGGCCCAGGATCGACGCCCTGGCCGAGGCCATCTCCGAGCGACCCGGCTTCTTCGACGCGTCATACGACATCGATGAGTACGACCCGGAGGCGGGGCTGCGGATCGGGCCGCTCCGGATCCGGTTCGCGCGCGGCAGGCACTACGTGCCGGCGTGGGGCCTCTCGATCGAGGCACCCGACGGTTCCCGGCTCGTCTACACCGGCGACACCGGGCCGAGTCCGTCGATGACCGAGTTCGCCCGCGGCGCCGACCTCCTCCTCGTCGAGGCTGCGCTCCGCGACGCGACCCACGACGATCCGCAGCGCGGCCACCTGACGGTGGACGAGGCGATCGAGCTGGCGATCGACGCCGAGGCCAGGGCGACGCTCCTCGTCCACTACGCGCCTGAGCGCCGGGCCGAGCTCGAGGCACTGTGCGCCGCGGCGGGTGGATCGATCCGGCCGGCGGTCGCGGGCCTCACCCGGACGATCGCGGCCCCGGCGACCGGGGCGACGAGCCCGACCGCCCGGCCCGTCAGCTGATCGTCAGGACCGGTTGCGCGGCCGCCTGCGCGGCCCGGACGCTCATGTGCGCGGCGACGGCCTGGGCGATCGCCGTCATCGCGCGACCGGCCGGACCGGGTTCGCGCTGGGCAACGGCCGGCACGCCGACATCGCCACCCTGGCGGACCGTGATGTCGAGCGGGATGCCGCCGAGATAGTCGAGGTCGTGGGCGGCCGCGAACCGCTCGCCGCCGCCGCGGCCGAAGATCTCGGTGAGCTCCCCACAGTGGGGACAGGCGAACGCGGTCATGTTCTCGACCAGGCCGATCACCGGGACGCTCATCCGCTGGAACATCGCGAGCGCCTTCCCGACGTCGGACAGCGAGACCTCCTGCGGAGTCGTGACGAGGACCGCGCCGGAGATCGGGACGGCCTGCGCGAGCGTCAACTGCGCGTCTGACGTCCCGGGCGGCAGGTCGATGACGAGGTAGTCGAGCTCGCCCCAGTCGACGTCGCGCAGGAACTGCTGGATGGCGCCGCCGACCAGCGGCCCGCGCCAGACGATCGGCTGGCCCTCCGGGACGAAGAACTGGATCGAGATGGCCTTGACGCCGTAGCGCTCGAGCGGTGTGATCTTGTTGTCGGCGCTGGCCGTCGGCTGGCCCTCCAGGCCGAGCATCATCGGGATGTTCGGGCCGGTGATGTCTGCGTCGAGCAGGCCGACCGACGCGCCCGCCTGGGCGAGCGCCACCGCGAGGTTGACGCTGACCGTACTCTTGCCGACGCCGCCCTTGCCGGATGCGACCGCGATGATGGTCTTGACGCCCGGCACGAGCTGCTCGGCGGCGCGCGGCTGCGAGCGGCGGACCATCGCGCCCCACGTGATGTCGACGCTGGTCGCGCCGATCGCCCCGAGCGCCGCGTGGGTGGTCCGCTCGATCTCGTCCTTGAGCGGACAGGCGGGCGTGGTCAGCTCGATCTTGAGCGACAGGCTGGACCCGTCGATGACGACGTCCTTGACCATGTCGAGGCTGATCAGGTCGCGCCCGAGCTCGGGCTCCTGGACGGTTCGCATCGCTTCGATGACGGCGTCATGGGTGAGGGTGGGCATCGGCGGTCGGGTCCCTTCGCTTCACGTGACGGATCGCGGCGTTCTGACGGCGGAAGCGTCGATATCGTACCCCGACGTCGCGGCGGACGCCCTCGACGCGCACTTCGGCACGCGTCCACACGGATTCCGTCACGTTGTGAGCCGAAATCAACGAATCTCGCACGCACACACCACCGCATCTACTGAGCCTCGTGTCCTTGACACTCATCCGGTGCGACCATATCCTCTGGCCCACCCCGAACCAACGCGATCGGAGGAGGTCGCGGCTCGCTTCGCCAGGAGTCCGTCTGTGCCCACGGTCGACGTCAAGCTCGTGGATGTGGTCAAGAAGTTCGGCGAGGCGGTCGCCGTGGACCACATCGACCTCGAGGTCCGCGACGGGGAGTTCTTCAGCCTGCTCGGGCCGTCCGGGTGCGGCAAGACCACGACGCTGCGGATGATCGGTGGATTCGAGGCACCGACCTCTGGGCTCATCGAGCTCCAGGGCCAGGACGTGACCTGGCTGCCACCGTACAAGCGCAACGTCAACACGGTCTTCCAGAACTACGCGCTCTTCCCGCACCTGACGATCTTCGAGAACGTGGCATTCGGCTTGCGCCGCAAGGGCGCCAAGGATGCCGAGGTCAAGAGCCGGGTCAAGGAGATGCTCGCGCTGGTCGAGCTGCCCGGATACGAGGCGCGCAAGCCGAATCAGATCTCGGGCGGCCAGGCGCAGCGCGTCGCGCTGGCGCGAGCCTTGATCAACAAGCCGGCCGTGCTGCTGCTCGACGAGCCGCTGGGCGCGCTCGACCTCAAGCTGCGAAAGCAGATGCAGGTGGAGCTCAAGCGGATCCAGCAGGAGGTCGGGATCACATTCATCTACGTGACCCACGATCAGGAAGAGGCCATGACGATGTCCGACCGGATCGCCGTCATGAACAAGGGCCGCTACGAGCAGCTGGGCGAGCCCGAGGTCCTGTATGAGCGGCCGACGACCCGGTTCGTCGCCGGCTTCCTTGGGGTCAGCAACCTCCTGCCCGGGGCGGTCGAGGGGAACGACGGCACGTACGCCGCGGTCCGCCTCGCCGATGACACCCGCGTACGTGCGCCGCGGGCGCTCGTCGGCGACGTGGCGACCGTGAACGTCGGCGTTCGTCCCGAGAAGATCCGGCTGCACGAGGAAAGCGCCGAGCCGCCGGCCGGGCACAATCACATGACGGGCGTCGTCCGAGACGCCTCGTATCTTGGTGTCAGCACGCAATACCTGGTCGAGGCGCGTGGAGGCGCCCGGATCATGGTCTACGAGCAGAACGTCGAGCGCGCCACGAAGGCGGAGTTGTGGACACAGGGCGAAGCGGTCCAGCTGACCTGGTCGCCCGACCACACCTTCGTGGTCCGGGCTGACGACGCGGGCCAGCCTGGCGCCGAGGCCGAAGCCACCTGAGACCTGTACCGAGTTGAGGAGTCGGATGAACGAGCACGAACCCTCCGAGCCGCGCGGCCTGTCGCGCCGGGCATTCGTCCAGGGCACAGCTTTGGCCGGCATCGCGGCGTTCCTGGCAGCCTGTACCGGGACCAAGGCGAGCGGTGCGCCGAGCGCGACCGCCGCCGCGTCGGCGAGTGAAGCGGCAGCATCGACGGGACCGTCCGTCGCGCCGACCGTTGCTCCGAGCTTCACCCCGACACCGCAGGTGATCACCGGGCCGCTCAAATTCGCCAACTGGCCCGCCTACATCGACCAGACGACCGGGGCCGATACCACCAGCGGTGTCCTCCCGGCCGGGTCGTCGAAGACGCTCGAGGACTTCAAGAAGAAGTACAACGTCAAGGTCGACTACGTCGAGAAGATCGACACCAACCAGGCGTTCTTCGAGACCATCCGGCCGGCGTTGGCCGGCAACCTCCCGACCGGCTGGGACCTCATGGTCCTGACCGACTGGATGGCCGCCAAGATCATCCAGAAGGGCTGGGCCGAGCGGCTCGACCCGATCAACGTCCCGAATTGCGTCAAGAACCTGCGCGACCCGTTGCGTGGCCAGACATGGGATCCGAACAACGATTTCCACTACCCGTGGCAGTCCGGGATGACCGGGATCGGGTGCAACACCAAGACTCTGTCCGAGAACAAGATCGCGATCCCGACCAAGCTGTCCGACCTGTGGAACATCCCGTCCGACAAGGTGACCTTCCTTGACGAGTCGCGAGACACGTTCGGGCTGGGTCTCCTCAAGCTCGGGATCGTCCCGGATCCGGCCAAGGTCACCGACGCCGACCTGCAGGCCGTCGCCGACGACATGCAGCCACTCGTCGACAAGGGACTGCGATTCACGGGCAACGAGTACATCGCCGACTTCCAACAGAAGAAGGTCTGGGCGGCCTTCGTCTGGTCCGGCGACCTCGCGTCGTCGGGCACCGCGGACGACAAGTTCATCTTCCCGGAGGAAGGGACGATGATCTGGACCGACAACATGCTCATCCCGAAGGGCGCGGCCAACAAGTACACGGCCGAGGTGATGATGGATTACGTCTACGACCCGGTCGTCGCCGCCCAGATCGCGGATTACGTGTTCTACGTCTCTCCGGTCAAGGGCGCGGATGCCGCGATCAAGGCGCTCGACCCCGGTGCCGAGTCAAATCCGTTGCTCTTCCCGCCGGCGGACGTCATCGCCAAGCAGCACAACTTCCAGTACCTGTCCGACGAGCTCGAAGCCAAGATGAACGCGCTCTTCGCCAAGCTGTCCGGCACCTGATCCTCCGAGGCTCGAAACGATGACGGCGCAGACGGCACCGCGTACCGGCCCCGGTCTACGAGGGTTCCTCGGGCGGGCCTTGCCCTACCTCCTGCTCGCGCCCGGGATGCTGTGGCTGGCCGTCTTCTACGTGCTGCCGGCGATCCAGATGTTCACCTACTCGATCTCGACCGGGTCGGTCGAGACGGGCTACACCATCGACCTCTCGGGCGGCGCCTACATCACTGCCATCACCGAGTTCAGCAAGCAGTTCATCAACTCGATCGTCTATGGCGGGATCGCCACGATCCTGACGATCATGATCGGCTTTCCGGTGGCCTACACCATCGCGTTCCGTGGCGGTCGCTACAAGAACCTCATCCTGTTCCTCGTCATCGCCCCGTTCTTCACGAGCTTCCTGATCCGGACGATCAGCTGGAAGATCCTGCTCGGCGACGAGGGGCCGATCTTCGGCTTCCTCAAGCACGGACTCGGCATCCTCCCTGGAACGTTCAGCATCCTCGGGACACCGGTCGCACAGGTCTTCGGGATCACATACAACTTCCTGCCGTTCATGATCCTGCCGCTCTACGTGGCGCTGGAGAAGATCGACCCGCGACTCCTCGAGGCCGGCGCGGATCTGTTCGGCAGCCCGTTCGCGGTCTTCCGGCGGGTGACCATCCCGCTGGCATTGCCCGGCATCTTCGCCGGCACGCTGCTGACCTTCATCCCGGCGATGGGCGACTACATCAACGCGGAGCTCCTCGGCAACCCGACCACGCGGATGATCGGCAACGTCATCCAGAACCGGTTGCTCATCCAGAACGACTATCCCGTGGGGTCGGCGCTGTCATTCATCCTGATGGCCGGGATCCTCATCGCCGTGGCGGTCTACGCCAAGCTGCTCGGCACCGAACAGTTGACCGGCTGATGGCGACGACCAGCGCAGCATCGACCCCGGTGACCGTCGCCCGGACCGCCCCGCGGGGGACCGTTCGGCAGCGGATCACGCCACACCTGTTGCCGCTGTTCACGGTCCTCGCGATCGCCTACCTGATGATCCCGATCGTCGTCATGATCGTGTTCTCGTTCAACCAGCCGGTCGGAAAGTTCAACTACGAATGGCACGAATTCTCGTTGAACGGCTGGTTGCACCCGTTCGACTGGCCAGGGCTCCCGGAGTCCGTCCAGACAAGCCTTGAGGTCGCGGTCCTCTCGACGATCTTCGCCACCATCCTCGGGACGATGATCGGGCTCGCGTTGACCCGTTACTCGTTCCGCGGCCGGGGCGCCTTGAACGGGATCATCTTCCTCCCGATGGCGACGCCCGAGATCGTGCTCGGTGCCAGCATGCTGACCCTCTTCGTCGCGACCGCGCTGCCGCCGTTGCAGGGCAGCGTGCCGACGCTCTACCCGACCGGCTTCACGACCATCCTCATCGCCCACATCCTGTTCAACATCAGCTTCGTCGTGGTGACCGTCAAGGCCCGCCTCGCGGGCTTCGACCGGAACCTCGAGGAAGCCGCGATGGACCTCGGTGCGAACGAGCTGGTGACGTTCTGGAAGATCACCTTCCCGCTCATCCTGCCGGGCATCCTGGCCGCCGCCCTCCTGGCCTTCAGCCTGTCCATCGACGATTTCGTCATCACGAACTTCGTGTCGGGCACGACGAACACGTTCCCGATCTGGATCTATGGCGTCATCCGCAACGCGCTGCCGGTGCAGATCAACGTCATCGGCTCGATGATCTTCCTGGGGGCCGTCGGGCTGGTCGGGCTCAGCTCCTGGCGCTCCGGTCGGGCCGCCCGAATCCGCTGACTCTGGAGGCGAACATGCTCGAGACCGAGCGCCGCGCGGACGCCACGCCGCTCCCCGATCACTCGGTGGTCCCCGCGGTGTGGGGCCGGATCACCAACCTCGACGTGGACCGCGGCGAGGGCTCGTGGCTGATCACCCGCGACGGCGAGCGGTACCTCGACTACTCGTCCGGGATCGGCGTCACCAATACGGGGCACGCCCATCCGCGGGTCGCCGCGGCGATCGCGACGCAGGCCACCAAGCTGCTCCACGGCCAGCAGAACATCCTCTATCACGAGCCCGGGCTGCGGCTCTACGAGCGGCTCCGCTACATCCTGCCCGGCGGCCCGTGGCAGGCGTTCCTGTCGAACTCCGGCGCCGAGGCCGTGGAGGCGTCGGTCAAGCTCGCCCGCGTGGCGACCGGCCGGCCGGCGATCCTCGCCTTCCGCTACGGCTACCACGGCCGGACCGCCCAGACGATGGCGCTGACGACGGCAAAGGACGTCTACCGCGGGGCGTTCGAGCCGCTCCCCGGCTCCGTCTACCACACGGCCTATCCGTATTGCTATCGGGCCGTCGGCGGCGCCCACTCCCCCGACGCGTGCACGTGCGACTGGGAGGCACAGCTCGACCTGACCTTCCACCAGCTCATCTACCCCGACCGCGTCGCGGCGGTCATCATCGAGCCGGTCCTCGGCGAGGGCGGCTACGTCGTGCCGCCGCCCGGGTTCCTGCCGCGACTCCGCGAGATCACCCGCGAGCACGGGATCCTGCTCATCGCCGACGAGGTCCAGACCGGGTTCGGGCGGACCGGCGAGATGTTCGCGGTCCAGCACTGGGACGTCGAGCCCGACATCCTGGTCATGGCCAAGGGGATCGCATCCGGGCTGCCGCTGTCGGGAATCCTGACCCGCCCCGACGTCATGGCGGCCTGGAAACCGGGCACGCACGGTGGGACGTACGGCGGCAACGTGGTCTCGTGCGCGGCCGCCAACGCCACACTCGACGTGATCGAGGACGAGGGGCTCGTCGCCAACGCCCGGGAGCGCGGCACGCAGTTCCTGGCCGGCCTGCGCCGACTGGCGGGCACCTATCGGTCGATCGGCGATGCCCGCGGGCTCGGACTGATGGTCGCCATCGAGCTCGTCAAGCCGGGCGTCGGAGACGGCCGGATGCCCGATCCCGAGCTGACCAAGCGGATCCAGGCCGAGGCGCTCGCGCGCAAGCTGATCGTCCTGACCGCGGGGACCTACGTCAACGTCGTCCGGATCATCCCGCCGCTGGTCACCACGGCCGCCGAGGTCGACATGGCCCTCGGGATCCTCGACGACAGCCTGGCGGCCGCCGGGGCGTAGAACCGCCGACCCGACCCGGGTATCGTGCCGCCATGAACGATCCCGCGATCGAGGCCGCGCGGGCGCGCGTCGCTGCTCTGCTCGAGCGGTCCAGCCGCGTGCAGCTCCAGGTCGTCGTCGTGGCCCCGCCCGATGAGCGACGGCTCATGGCGCGCGACCGGGCCCGGGCCGCGGCGATCGCAGCGGGACGCGGCGCGCTCCTCGACGAGGCGGCGGCGGCGGCGCGCGACCAGACGATGCGGTCCTTCGCGCGGTCGGGCTTCAGCGGCACGTGGGCGTTCACCGACATGGCCATGTCCGTCACCC
>CAVUKR010000009.1:0-112947 GCA_963742075.1 uncultured Chloroflexia bacterium
ACGACTTCACGGCCCGGACGGCAGGCGACGACCCCCCGGCGTCGCGAGCGACGGGCGCGTCGTGACCCAGCATCTCGGCGTGGACTTCGGTGCCACGAACCTGAAGTGGGCGGCGATCGAACACCGGGACGGGGCCTGGAGACTCTCGACCGCGGCCAGGTCCCGACGCTCGCGGCCGAGGGTCCGGACGCGGTCATCGGGCGGATCGCGTCGATCGGCGCGACGGCGCTCGCACGGTGGCCGGCGATCGTCACGCTCGGGATCGGCGTCCCCGGGCTGTACGATCCGGTCCAGGGTCCACCCGGTTCCTGATGAACATGCCCGGGGACTGGGTCGGGATCCCGGTCGCTCCACCGGTCGAGGCGGCGCTCGGACTCCCCGTCTCGCTCATCAACGACGCGCGGGCGTTCGGCCTCGCGGAGCTCCGCCTGGGCGCGGCCCGCGGAGCGTCGTCGATGGTCGGGCTGACGCTGGGCACTGGCGTCGGAGGAGTCATCGCGATCGATGGCACGGTCCACCTCGGCCACGATGGGACGGGCGGCGAGGTCGGCCACCAGACCCTCGACCCCGATGGCCCGTCGTGCCGCTGCGGGAACCGGGGCTGTCTCGAGGCGTACGCCCGGGCCGACCGGATCGCCGCGGCCTGCGGGACCGTGACGGCCGAGGAGGCGGTCCTCGCCGCACGGGCGGGCGATGCGGCCGCGCTCGCCGGGCTCGCCCAGGTGGGCCGTTGGCTCGGCATCGGGATCTCGAACATGGTCACGGTCATCACGCCCGATCGGATCGTCATCGGCGGTGGGGTGGCGGCCGCCGGCGACCTGCTCCTCGATCCGATCCGGGCGGAGCTGCGTCGACACGTCTTCACGACATCGCTCGATCGGGTCGAGATCGTGATCGCCGAACTCGGCACGTGGGCGGGCGCCATCGGGTCAGGCGTCCACGGCGCCGAGGCGGCCGCGGCGCGGCGCTCAGGTGACGTGCGATGACCGACGCCGATCGTCGACCGGGCGGCAGGCTGGTCCTCGCCGATCGCATCGCCGTCGGCCGGCTGACGATCGAGGGCGACACGATCGTCGCGGTCGAGATCGACCAGGGGTCCGCCGCGGCCGAGACGCTCCCCTACCTCGCCCCGGGGTTCGTGGACGTCCATGTCCACGGCGGCGGCGGCCACGACGCGATGGGCGACGCCGCCGATCTCGACGGGATGTCCCGCCACCTGCTCCGCCGCGGCGTCACCGGGTTCCTGCCGACCGCGGTGACCGCGCCGCTGCCGAGCCTCGTCGGGTTCGCTGAACGCGTCCGCGCCTGGCTGCCCGGGGCCTCCAGCGGACGGCGCCGAACCGCTCGGGTTCAACCTCGAAGGCCCGTTCCTCGCCGACGCGCGCCGTGGCGCGCATGATCCGACCCACCTCCGCGCACCGGCCGACGTCCCGTTCGACGACCTGGAGCCGCTCGTCGACGGGCTCCGGCGTGGTGACCATCGCCCCGGAACTGCCGGGCGCGCTCGACCTCATCGGGTGGTTCCGCGACCGGGGAGTGGCCGTCGTCGACTGGGCCATTCCGCGGCGACCGTCGAGCAGGCGCGGGCCGGGTTCGCGGCCGGCGGCTCGTCCACGACCCACCTGTTCAACGCGATGACCGGCGTGGACCACCGCTCACCGGGCCTCGCGGTCGCGGCGCTCCTCGATGACGCCGCGTTCGTCGAGCTCATCGCGGATGGCATCCACGTCCATCCGGCGCTCTGGCCGCTCATCCTCCGGCTGAAGCCGAGTGATCGCGTCCTCCTGGTCAGCGACGCGATCTCGCTGGCGGGCATGGGCGACGGCCGGGGACGGATCGGCGGACTCGAGGTCGAGGTCGTCGGCGGGCGCGTCACCCTCGCCGGGACCTCGACGCTCGCGGGTTCGGTCATCGCGCTCGATGACGCCGTGCGCAACCTGGTCGGCTCCGGTGTGCCGCTGCCGACGGCGGCCGCGGCGGCGAGCGCGAACCCACTGGCGCTCCTCGGGATCGCGGACCGCGGCCGGATCGCCCCTGGTCAGCGCGCGGATCTGGTCGAGCTCGACGACGCGTTGCGCGTCCTGCGCGTCATGCGCGGCGGTGCCTGGATCACATGAATTGTCTCGCCGTCGCGCCGTTCGACCCCGACGACGCCGAGGCGCTCGATGCCGCGGGGCGCCTCCTCGCGGCGAGACACCGGGCGCAGCGCGCGGTCGAGCCCGGGCTGTCGCCCGCGTACGAGGATCCGACCGTGGCCCGGGCCGAGATCGTCACCCTCGCGGCGAAGGCGGGCGCGTCGGGGTCGATCGCCCGGCGCGCCGGCGCCGTCGTCGGCTACCTCCTCGGCACGCCACGGCCACCCTCGTGGGGCCCGAACATGTGGGTCGAAGGGGCCGGCCACGCGGTGGAGGCGGGCACCCCCGAGATCGTCCGCGACCTCTACGGCGATGCCGCCGCGCGCTGGGTCGAGGCCGGCGCGACGAGCCACTACGCGGTGGTCCCGGCGACCGACCCGGACATCGTGGACGCCTGGTTCCGGGTCGGCTTCGGCATGCAGCACGTTCACGCGATCCGCGAGGCGCCGGGTCCCGGCCAGACGCCGCATCCGGCGGCGGGCATCACCATCCGACGCGCGGAGCGGCGTGACATCGCGGTCCTCGGCCGTCTCGACGTGACTCTCCCGGAGCACCAGATCGGGTCCCCGGTTTTCTCGCCGCTGCCGCCACCGAGCCTCGAGGAAGCCACCAACGAGTGGGAGGAGGGCTTCGACGACCCGGCGTTCGCGACGTTCGTCGCCGAGCACGGCGGGTTCGTCGTCGGCTCCGCGGTCGGCTGCGCGATCGAGGCGTCGTCGGAGCACGTCGGCATCGTGCGGCCGCCGAACGCGGGCCACCTCGGGTTCGCCGCCGTCCTTCCGGAGGCGCGCGGGCTCGGTGCCGGCCGGGCGCTCGGCGAGGCCGTGCTGTTCTGGGCGCGCGACGCCGGCCACCCGACGGTCGTCACCGACTGGCGCGAGACGAACCTGCTGGCGAGCCGGACGTGGCCGCGCCTCGGCTTCCGGCCGACCTATCGGCGGTTGTTCCGCGCGATCGCCTGAGGGAGCGGCGGCGCGATGAGCGCGTGGCGATCAACCGAGCGGATGGGACTTGGCTCGGTGTCGATCATGTGCGCACAGTGCTCGGAACGACGAGCAACGGTCCGTCGGGTCGCCATTCCGAGCGCCACCCGCTCACCGTGGACGACCGGCCAAGCTCGTTGGTCCGGTTGCGCGCCTGGCGCTCGGCGGGCGCAGGTCGCGGCGCCCGGGGCGTCAGGCCTTGGCGGCCGCCTGCGCCCGGGCGTTCTCCCAGTCCTTCTTGAACTGGACGATCCCCGAGTCGGTCAGCGGGTGGTGGACCATCTGCTTCAGGACCTTGAACGGGACGGTCGCGATGTTCGCGCCGGCGAGTGCCGCCTGGGTCATGTGGAGCGGATTGCGGATCGACGCCGCGAGGACCTCCGACTCGATCTCGTGGATGGCGAAGATCTCGGCCAGCTCGCGGATGACGATCATCCCGTCCTGGTTGATGTCGTCGAGCCGGCCGACGAAGGGCGAGATCAGCGACGCGCCGGCCTTGGCCGCCAGCAGCCCCTGGTTGGCCGTGAAGACCAGCGTGCAGTTGGTCTTGATCCCCTCCTCGGCGAAGCGGCTGATCGCCTCGAGCCCGTTCTCCGACATCGCGACCTTGACCACGATGTTCGGGCGAGCGTCGCGTAGTGGCGGCCCTCCTCGAGCATCCCGTCGACGTCGTCCGAGACGACACTCGGCCGAGACGGGGCCGGGAGTGATCTTGCACACCGACTTGAGGATCTCGTCGTACGAGCCGCCCACCTTGGCGTAGAGGGTCGGGTTCGTCGTGACGCCGTCGAGGACGCCCCAGCGGGCGGCCGTCTTGATCTCTTCGATGTCGGCGGTGTCCAGGAAGATCTTCATCGAGCGTGGCTCCAGCGGCAGGGATGGGGCGCGATTCTACGCTGACCGCCGGTCCTGTCCTGCGGATTGGGCCCTTGACCTGTCTGTGATGGAAACAGGGACGCCGCCGGTTCGTCTCGGGCGGACCGGCCCTGGCGGCCCGACGCGACCTCAGTCGGCGAGGGCCGTCTCGACGGCCGGGGTCGGGCCGGTCTCGACCGCCTCGACCGGACGCGAGGCGAAGACCGGCTCGCGCCCGTCGCGGACCGCCAGCGACGCCGTGACGAATCCGTCGAACAGCGGGTGCGGCCGCTCGGGGCGTGACTTGAACTCGGGGTGGAACTGGCTGGCCACGAACCACGGGTGGTCCTTGAGCTCGACGATCTCGACCAGGCGGCCGTCGGGCGACTGGCCCGACAGCAGCATGCCGGCCGCCTCGAGCGTCGCCCGGTAGCGGTTGTTCACCTCGAAGCGGTGGCGATGCCGCTCGTAGATGACTTCCTGGCCGTAGACCGCGGCAGCCTTCGAGCCGGGCGCCAGCCTGGCCGGGTAGAGCCCGAGGCGCATCGTCCCGCCCTTGTCCTCCATGTCGCGCTGGTCGGGCATGAAGTCGATGACGGGGTGGTCGGTGAACATGTCGAACTCGGTGGAGTTCGCGTCGCCGGTGCCGACGACCTCGCGGGCGAACTCGATGACGGCGCACTGGAGCCCGAGGCAGAGCCCGAGGTACGGGATCCTGTGCTCGCGGGCGTAGTGGGCGGCAAGGACCTTGCCCTCGATGCCGCGATGGCCGAAGCCGCCGGGGACGAGGATGCCGGCCGCGCCCTCGAGGCGCTGGTGCAGGTTGTCGTGGGTCAGCGCCTCCGAATCGACCCAGCGGACCTTGGCGTCCACCTCGTGCGCCCACGCCGCGTGCCGGAGCGCCTCGGTGACCGACAGGTACGCGTCGGGGAGCTCGATGTACTTCCCGACCAGCGCGATCTCGAGGACCGGCTTGGGCGCCTTGATCCGGGCCACGAGCGCGCGCCACGAATCGAGGTCCGGCGCGACGTCGGGATCGCCGAGCCCGAGCTCGCGGACGACCAGCCGGCCGAGGCCCGACGCCTCGAACATGAGCGGGACCTCGTAGATCGTGTCGGCCGTCTCGGCTGGGATGACCGCCTCCGGCGCGACGTCGGTGAACAGCGCGATCTTCTCGCGGATCTCGTCGGGGACCGGATGGTCGGAGCGCAGCACGATGACGTCGGGCTGGATGCCGATGCCGCGGAGCTCCTTGACCGAGTGCTGCGTCGGCTTCGTCTTGAGCTCGCCCGTGGCGGCCAGGGCGGGGAGCAGCGTGACGTGGACGTACAGCACGTTGGCCCGCCCGACGTCCTTGCGCATCTGGCGGATGGCCTCGAGGAACGGCAGCGATTCGATGTCGCCGACGGTCCCGCCGACCTCGACGATGACGACGTCCGGGTCACCGTCGCGGGCGACCCGCCCGATCCGTTCCTTGATCTCGTTGGTGATGTGCGGGATGACCTGGACCGTGCCGCCGAGGTAGTCGCCGCGCCGCTCCTTGGCGATGACCGCCTGGTAGATCCGGCCGGTCGTCACGTTGCTGAGCTGGGACAGGTTCTCGTCGATGAACCGCTCGTAATGGCCGAGGTCGAGGTCGGTCTCGGCGCCGTCGTCGGTGACGAAGACCTCGCCGTGCTGGTACGGGCTCATCGTGCCCGGATCGACGTTGATGTACGGATCGAGCTTGAGGATGGAGACCCGCAGGCCACGCGCCTTGAGGATCCGTCCGACGCTGGCGGCGGTGATGCCCTTGCCCAGAGAGGAGGTCACGCCTCCGGTCACAAAGACATACTTCGCCATGGGTCAGGTCCTCCGGGGGTTTTTCCAATGCTATCGGAAAGGCCGGCTTGCGTCGAATCGACGGCCCCGCCCGGTCGGCGCGGATAGGATTCAGATGATGGACTTCAAGGACGTGGTCATGCGCCGTCGCGCCGTCCGCCGGTTCGAGGAGGGCGGCGTCGACCGCGACGTCGTCGAGCGGATCGCCCGGCTCGCCCAGCGCACGCCGTCGGCCGGGTTCAGCCAGGGCCAGCGGCTGGTCGTCGTGACCGATCCGGCGGCGCGCCGGGAGGTCGCCCGGATCTGCGGCGAGGAGGAGATGGTCGACGCGTTCGGGCCGTGGGTCAGCGAGTGTGCCGCCCAGTTCATCCCGTGCGTCAGCGAGGCGATCTACCACCGTCGCTACCGGGAAGCGGACAAGGTCCGCGACGACGGCAGCGAGATCGACTGGCCGGTCCCGTTCTGGTGGGTCGACATCGGCGCGACGATGCAGACGATCATGCTCGCCGCCGTCGACGAGGGGCTCGGCTGCGGGTTCATCGGCCCCGACATCGACGGGCTGCGGGCGTACCTCGGGATCCCGGCGGAGTTCGTCCCGATCGGGGTCATGCCGGTCGGCCGGCCGCTCCCCGACGTCCGCTCACCGAGCCTCAAGCGCGGCTGGGTGCCATTCGAGGACTTCGCGCACTGGGAGCGCTGGGGCTGAACCGGGACCGATCAGGTCCGTGGCGGCCGACTGGGCGGCCAGGCATCCGGCGGGGGATCCACCCGGCCCTCGCCCCAGACCTCGGGGCCGCAGAAGAACGGGTGCGCCAGCGGGCGGGGCAGGGTCTCCGGATCCGTCCGCCACGCCGCGAGCGTCTCCTCGAGCCACGCCTCGATCTCGGCGAACTCCGTCCAGCGCCGGAACGGCCAGCCGGCCTCGATGCAGATGCGGACGAGGCTCCGCTTCGCCCACACGACGTCGCTGTAGCCGGCGGCGTAGCGGTCGCTCTCGCCGTCGCCGATGAAGACGACGGCCCGGCCGGCCGCCTGGTGGGCGAGGATGCGGTTCCGCTTGCACGTCCCGCACACGAGGCAGGCCGGATTGCCGTTGGGGAACGTGATGGACGCCCGGCGGCCGGCGAACGTCGTCCGCGCGGTGACGACCGGCAGGTCCCCCACTCCGAGCGTCTCGAGCGCCGGGCCGATGAAGAACCCGAAGCCGTCCGACACGACCTCGACCGGGATCCCGGCCGCCTGCGCCCGCCGGACGAACGGCACGAACCCGGTGTCGTGCGGCTGCGCGGCGGCGGTCGCGAACAGCGCCGCCGGGGGCGCGTCCACCAGCGAGATCTCGAGCTCGATCAGCCGGCGCGATCCCGTCCGGCCGGCGTCGTAGGCCGCCACCTCGGCCTCCCAGGCGCCGGGGACGTGCTCGGCCATGACCGTGTCGGACACGTCGGTCAGGGCGATCGTGCCGTCGTAGTCGACGAGGATCGCGAGCGGCGGCGCGCCGGCCGCCAACGGCGGGATCGGCGGCGCGACGCCGTCCGGGACGGTCACCGCCCGACGCTGCCGAGCGCGCGCGCCGCCCGGCGGCGGCTCGGCAGCGAGCCTCGCCGCAGGAGCGCGACGCCGGCCAGGATGACCGCCCCACCGACGAGCTGGATCGGCCGGACGGGCTCGGCCAGGAAGATGGCGGCCATCGCGACCGCCAGGGCCGGCACGAGGAACTGGAGCGCGGTGACACGGGTCGGGCCGAGCAGCTTCACGCCGTGGAAGACGATGACGTTGGCGAACCCGGCGGCGAGCGTCCCCGAATACAGGATCGCCAGGAAGACCGGCGGACCGAGGTCGGCCAGCCCGCCCGACGCGCCTGCCGTCACCAGCTGGGCGATCCCGAGCGGCGCGATGAACAGGGTCCCGGCCACGATGGCCCACGTCGTCGTCACGAGCGGCGAGTGGCGTCGGAGGATGGCGGCCCCGAAGACGGTGTAGATCGCCCAGCAGCCGGCCGCCAGGAGCGTCAGCCCGTCGCCGACCAGCGAGGTCCCGAGCGAGAGGCCCTGCCCGGCCGCGATCACCAGCGCGACGCCCGCGAACGACACGAAGGCACCGGCGAGCTTGATCGCGTTCGGCGTGTCGGCCCCGGTCGCCATCGCCAGCAGGGCGGTCATGACCGGGGTCGTCGCGATGAGCAGGGCCGAGTCGCCGGCCGGGATGGTCTGGAGCGCGACCGGCCAGAGGATCTGGTAGCAGCCGAACCCGATGACGCCGAGACCCATGATCCGGACGATGTCGCCGTGCGGCAGCCGGATCGCGCCCTCGCGCAGGCGCAGCAGGGTGAGCAGCGTGACCGCCGCGAGGGCATAGCGGAGGAACGTGAAGCCGATCGGCGGCAGGATCCCGATCGCGCCCTTGACGACGATGAAGTTGCCGGCCCAGAAGACCATGATGACCAGCACGCCGAGCTCGGCCAGGCGGCGGTCGCGCAGGGCCGCCGGCGACGGCGCTACGCTCGAGCCGAGGCGCCCGGACAGTCCGACGCCCGCCGGTCCGGCGGGCGTCTCGTGCAGGTCGATCGTGGGATCGATGTCGGTCAGGCGCCTTCCTGATCGAGCTCGAGGAGCTCTTCGTCGTCCTCCTCGGTGACCTTCAGCCAGACGAACAGTCCGGCCAGGACCGCGAGCGGGATGACGATGAGCGCGGCGAGGGTGATCCCCAGCGCGACGGCGACTGTCTTGAGTGCTCTCATGGTCGAACCTCCAGTGCGTCTTGGTTGGGTGGGCGGATGACTATTGCTTCGGAGCGGGTTCGGCGTGGCGCAGGCTCGGGCCGCGCGCCACCATGTCCGCGATGTCCTCGCGGGTGAACTCGGCGAGCTCGTGTCGGGCCCCCGCCTGCCCACTCATCAGCAGCCGCAGCACGAACGCACCATCCTGCTCGAAGAAGAAGACGTCGCGCGGCTTCTGGTCGTCCATGTAGCGGCCGAGGACCCGGAATGCAGTCTCGTAGTGCCCGGACTGGTACGTGTCCGGCGACCCTCGACGCGATCCTGCCTCCTCCATGAACCGCGCGATGTCGTCGTCCAGGAAGGTCAGGGTCTCCTTGGTCTGGGTGCCGATCGTGTCGGACCACGTCCCGGAGGTCGCGGCCGTGATCACGAGGCCCTGGACGATGAAACCGTCGGGCGCCTCGAGGAGCAGGACGTCCTTCATCCCGCGCTGATCGAGGAACGCTCCGATCGAGCGGAAGACCTCTTCGAAATCCTGGCGCGGGGTACCGTCGTAGATCCGCATGCGGTCGGGACCTCCTCCCGGTCGCCTGTGGCCGGGTCACTCTCGGATCGAGTGTAACGAGCGCCCATCCGACGGGCAAGACGACCGGACAACTCCGGACCGCCCGGATCAGGCGCTCGACGCGCGCACCGCAAGTCGCGCGGCGAGCGTGGCCGCGGCCCGGGCGTCGTTGACGATGAGCGCCGTGTTCGCCCGGACCGAGCGACCGCCGGTCAGGACCGCGATCCGTGCCAGCAGCCAGGGGGTAAGGGCAGGACCCGTCACCCCGGCCGCAGCGGCGTCGGTGAGTGCGCGCTCGACGGCGGTCCGTGCCTCGCTTTCGGCCAGGGCGTCCCCCGCAGGCAGCGGCACGCAGACGAGGATCGCGCCGCCGAGCCCGAGCCCCAGGTGGGCGGCGACCAGGTCGGCGGCGGCGTCGAGGTCCGCGACCGACGCGGGTGCCGGGATCCCGGCGGAACGCGCGTAGAAGCCCGGCAGGTCGGCCTGCCCGACGGCGACCACCGGGACACCGTGCGTCTCGAGGTACTCGAGTGTCGCGGGGACATCGAGGATGGCCTTCGGCCCTGCGCAGACGACCGCCATCGGCGTCCGACCGAGCTCCTCGAGGTCCGACGAGATGTCGAGCGTCGGCGTCGCGCCGCCGAGCGCGCCCCGATGGACCCCGCCGATCCCGCCGGTGGCGAGGACAGCGATCCCGGCGCCATGCGCCGCCATCATCGTCGCCGAGACGGTCGTCGCGGCCCAGCCGCCGTCGGCGATCGCGGCGGCCAGGCTCGGCCGCGCAGCCTTGCGCACGGAGCCCGCTGGCGCCGTCGCGAGCGCGAGAAGGGCCGCCTCATCGAGCCCGACCAGGAATCGGCCGGCATGGATCGCGACCGTCGCCGGGAGCGCCCCAGACTCCCGGACCGCCGCCTCGGATGCACGGGCGACCTCGAGATTGTCCGGGTACGGGAGTCCGTGGCTGATCAGGGTCGACTCGAGGGCGACGACCGGCCGGCCCGCCGCGAGGGCGGCCGAGACCTCGGGGCTGACGTCGATCCGATCGGTGAACATGGCTGGTCGGTAGCGTAGCGGCGGGTGACGCGCCGTGCCGCCGTCAGCCGAGCGGCAGCTCCGGACGCTGTGTCGAGAGCTGGCGGGCGGCCGCCCGGTGACCCGCCACCGCCGCCCGCTGGAGCGACGCCGTCAGCGACCGCCCCGCCGCCCGGGCCGCGAACCAGCCGACCAGGAAGCCGGCGTCGAAAGCATCCCCGGCGCCGGTCGTGTCGGCCGCCGCGAGATGCTCGGTCGCAACTTCGAAGCGTGACGGTTCGGCGCCGAGGCGGGTCAGCACGGTCGCGCCCTTGGGTCCTCGCTTGACGACCGCCGTCGAGGCGAAGTCCAGCAGCCCATCCGCACCACGACCGCCGATCAGCGCCTCTGCCTCCGAGGCCGTGGCGAACAGCAGATCCGGCGCGATCTCGGTGATGAGCGAACGTGCCGCGCGGCGGCCTGCCGCCAGCAGCGGCCCGATCGACGCCAGGTCGACGCTGACCGCGGCATCGGCCGCGCGCGCCAGCTCGATCGCCCGGCGGCCGGCCAGCCCGAGCGGCGCGCCGAGGAGCGAGTAGACCGGCAGGTGGATCGCGTCCGCGCCGGCGAACCAGGCCGCACGCAGGTCGCCGGGCTCGAGGAGGTCGGCCGCGCCCCGGTCGGCGACGAAGCTGCGCTCGCCCCCCGGGGCGACGATCACCCCGATGCGGCCGGTCCGCGCGCCCGCGATCCGCGAGACGCGAGCGGTCACGCCGTCGGACCGGACCGCCTCGACGAGCGCCCGGCCGGCCGCATCGCGACCGACCGCCGCGATCAGCGTCGTCCGTGCCCCGAGCCGGCCGAGCCAGCGGGCCGTATTGGCCGCCGACCCGCCCTGCACGAGCGCCACGCGACCCGGGACGTCGGTCCCGGACTCGAGGTCGCGGTCGGGCACCAGCACGACGTCGAGCATCAGGTCGCCGAGGACGACGACGCGCGCCGGCCCGGACCCGCGCGACCCACCGCCTGGCCGGCCCGGCCGATGCGGGCGACCGGGCCGCCTCGGTCGCGTCGGGCGCACCGATCGCCCGGGGCCTGGCAGGGGAGGCATGCCCGGAGGATAGCCGGGCCGCGACTACAATGACCGGACCCGCGCGGCACACCCGAGCCCCACCGGAGTCCCCGATGACCGTGGCCACCGACCTCGACCAGCTCTCCATCGACACCATCCGGACGCTCTCGATCGACGCCGTGCAGAAGGCGAATTCGGGCCACCCGGGCGCCCCGATGGGCGCTGCGCCGATGGCGTACGTCCTGTGGACGCGCTTCCTGCGGCACGCGCCGACCCACCCCGGCTGGCCCGACCGCGATCGCTTCGTCCTGAGCGCCGGCCATGCCAGCATGCTGCTCTACTCGCTCCTCCACCTGACGGGCTACGCGGTCACGCTCGAGGACCTCGAGTCGTTCCGGCAGTGGGGCAGCATCACGCCCGGACACCCGGAATACGGCCTCACCCCGGGTGTCGAGGCGACGACCGGGCCGCTCGGCCAGGGCTTCGCGAACGCGGTCGGGATGGCCATCGCGGAGCGGCGGCTCGCGGCCGAGTTCAACCGGCCTGGCGCGGCGATCGTGGACCACTGGACGTACGTCATCGCCTCGGACGGCGACCTCCAGGAGGGGATCGCCTCGGAGGCGGCGAGTCTCGCCGGCCACTTGCGGCTCGGCAGGCTCGTCGTCCTGTACGACGACAACCACATCCAGCTCGACGGGCCGACATCGATGGCCTGGTCGGAGGACGTCCCCGCGCGATTCGAGGCGTACGGGTGGCATGCCCAGCGCGTCGAGGACGGCAACGACGTCGGGGCCATCGAGGCGGCCATCGAGACCGCGCGCAGCGACGAGCGCCCGAGCCTGATCGCGGTCCGCACGCACATCGGCTACGGCAGCCCGAACAAGCACGACAGCCAGAAGGCCCACGGCGCCGCGCTCGGGGTCGACGAGGTCCGCCTGACGAAGGAAGCCTACGGCTGGGACCCCGACAAGTCCTTCTATGTCCCGGACGCCGCGCGCGACCGGTTCCGCGCGGCGATCCCCGCCGGCGATGCGATGGTCGCCGAGTGGGAGGCCAGGCTCGACCGCTACGCGGCGTCGGATCCGGCTGCGGCACGCGAATTCCGCCGCCGGATCGACCGCGCGCTGCCCGTCGGGTGGGACGCGGACCTCAAGACGTACG
This sequence comes from uncultured Chloroflexia bacterium, assembly GCA_963742075.1. Lineage (GTDB taxonomy): Bacteria > Chloroflexota > Limnocylindria > Limnocylindrales > CSP1-4 > SPCO01. Next base: position 12,320 of record CAVUKR010000009.1, read on the forward strand.
AGACCGGGACCGAGGTCGCGACGCGCAACGCGAGCCAGGATGCGATCCAGTCGCTCGCGACACGCCTGCCGGAGCTGTTCGGCGGCGCCGCAGACCTGTCGGAGTCGAACCTCACCGACGTCAAGGGCGAACCGGACTTCAGCGCCGCGGAGGCGGGCCGCAACCTGCGTTTCGGTGTGCGCGAGCACGGGATGGGCGGGGCCACGAACGGGATCGCCTATCACGCGGGGTTCATCCCGTACTGCGCCACGTTCCTGACGTTCAGCGACTACATGCGCGGCTCGGTCCGCCTGGCCGCACTGTCGGGACTGCACGTCGTCTACGTCTGGACGCACGATTCGGTCGGGCTCGGCGAGGACGGGCCGACCCACCAGCCCGTGGAGCACTACGCCGCACTCCGGGCCATCCCCAACCTGACCTTCGTCCGGCCCGGCGACGCGAACGAGACGGCCGCGGCCTGGGCGCTCGCGGTCGAGCACACAGGTGGGCCCGTCGCGCTCGCGCTCACGCGCCAGAAACTCCCGACCCTGCCGGGCACGGATCGACTCGCCCGCGAGGGGGTGGCGCGCGGCGGGTACGTCCTGCGCGAGGCGTCGGGCGGCGCACCGGGATTGATCCTCATCGCGACCGGTTCGGAGCTCCAGCTCGCGTGGGCCGCCGCCGAGACGCTCGAACGGGACGGCATCCCGACCCGCGTCGTGTCGCTCCCGTGCTGGGAGCGCTTCGACCTCCAGGACGCCGCCTATCGCGACGAGGTCCTTGCCGCCGTCGGTACGCAAGCGGGTGAGCGTCGAGATCGGCGTCTCGCTCGGCTGGGAGCGCTGGGTCGGCGACGAGGGCGCGATCATCGGCCTCGATCACTTCGGCGCGTCGGCGCCGGCCGCTGCGATCTTCGAGCACTTCGGCTTCACCGCCGCGCGGGTCGCCGAGGTCGGTCGCCTCGTGGTCCGCGACGGGGTGCATGGCCGGATCCCGACGCTCGAGGGCGGCCATTTCGGGCACATGGATCCCAACCGGGCCTGACCCGGCGGTCGGGCGCGGCGACGCGCGGCCCGCGACGGCGGACCCGCCCTCTCTCATGCTCCGCTCAGAATCGCGGGTCATCCTCGGCGAGGCGTCCACCCCGGATCGGCCCATGCCCATGAGGTGACGATGTCCCGCCGTGACCGGCTCCGCGCCCAACGCGAAGCATCGATCCGAGACCGCCAGCGACGTCCCCGCGATGGCGCACCCCGGCGCGATGACTGGGAGCCCGAGACCCCCGATCCCGCACGGCAGCTCGATCGGATGACGCTCGCGCTGCTTCCGCTGCGAGCCTTCCTCGGCGCGACCTTCGTCTACGCCGGCATCGACAAGCTCGTCGACCCGAACTTCCTCCAGGCGACCGGCCCAGGGTCGATCGGCGCGCAGCTCGACGGGTTCGTCAAGGTCTCGCCGATCGGGCCGCTGGTCCACGTCCTCGGGCAGCCCTTCCCGGTCGCGATCGGCCTGCTCATCGCCATCGCCGAGATCGCGATCGGCCTCGGCGCGTTGAGCGGTCTCCTGTTCCGGTTGTCGGCTGCGGGCGGCTTCGCGCTGTCGATCATGTTCTGGCTGACCGCGTCGTGGGCGACGAAGCCGTACTACTACGGCCCCGACCTGCCGTATGCGTTCGGATGGCTGACGCTCGCCCTGGCCGGCACGGGCGGTCGCTACACCATCGAGAGCTGGCTGAACCGCGAGTTCGACGGCGGGGCGTACGACGAGCCGGTCTCCGCGGAGCGGCGGATGGTGCTCAAGGCAGGGGTCCTCGGCGTCGCGGCGATCGCCGTGGCCGGCGTGGCCGGGACGCTCGGAGCGTCCGTCCTCGGTCGGACGAGGACGGGAGTCGGGGACACGACGCCGACCACCGGCGGAGGCGCGATCGCCGCCGATCCGGCCGCATCGGCATCGCTTCCGGTCGGGAGCGGCACGGGCGCGGTCGGGACGACCGCGCCGGCCGCCACCGCCACCGCGGATGCGGCCTCGGGTCGCCTGGTCGCCAAGGTCAGCCAGTTGGCGTCAGGACGGGCCGTGACCTTCGATGATCCGATCTCCGGCGATCCCGGCGTCCTCATCAAGCTGCAGAACGGGACGATCGTGGCCTACGACACCGTGTGCACCCATGCGGGCTGCACGGTCGAATACGACCGCTCGTCCGGCTATCTGTTGTGCCCCTGCCACGGCGCCGCCTTCGACCCGGCGAACCAGGCCCAGGCGATCGCCGGCCCGACCAACCAGCCGCTCGCTCCGATCCCGATCCACATCGATACCGCGAGCGGCCGGATCACGCTGACGGGGTAGCCCGCGCTGACGCGCTGAGGGCCTGATCCCGGCGGGTCCGCGGCGCTCGCGGGCCGTATCCTTGACGGCATGCGAATCGCCTTCGCGGCCGATCATGCCGGCGCGACCCTCAAGGACGAGCTGATCCGGCGGCTGGCGATCGCCGAGCCGGGAGCCCGGCTGATCGACCTGGGGGGCGACGGCTCCGATCCGGACGACGACTATCCGGACTATGCCCTGCGCCTCGGCGAAGCGATCGTCGCCGGGGAGGCGGAGCGCGGGATCCTGGTCTGCGGGTCGGGTGTGGGGGCATCGGTCGCGGCCAACAAGATCCGCGGGATCCGGTCGGCCGTGTGCCATGACACGTATTCCGCCCACCAGGGCGTAGAGCACGACGACATGAACGTGCTCACGCTCGGCGCGCGCGTCATCGGGCGGGAGCCCGCGTTCGAATGCGCCCGCGCGTTCATCGGCGCGACGTTCAGCGGCGAGCCACGCCACCGGCGCCGCCTCGCCAAGGTGCTCGCGATCGAGGCAGCCGCCACCGAGGGCTGAGGACTGTGACCACCGGCGGCCCGTCGTCGTACTTCCGGTTCCGGTCGGACCGCACCGAAGTCGAGGCCTGACACTCGCGTCGGACCCTCGTCGGCTACCATGGACGACCATCCACGGAGACCACGATGAGCGACCCGACCTCGACCACGCTTGCCGCTCCCCGCCTCGCCCTGGGGGACGGCGCGGCAGCCTACGCGGCGGCCGTCGATCGGGCGCGGACGGAGGATTGGGCGACCCGCCTGTTCGCGCGGGATGTCTCGCTCTGGACCACCGATCCACGGGTCGGCGAGGCGATCGCCGACCGGCTCGGCTGGCTCGGAGCCCCGGCCCATTTCGCGGAGCAGATCGCCGCGCTGGAGGGCTTCGGCGACGCGGTCGTCGACGAGGGCTACACGACAGCCGTCGTCGCCGGGATGGGCGGCAGCAGCCTCGCCCCGGACATCCTCAACCGGACCTTCGGGTCGCTCGAGGGCTACCTGGCGCTGCGGATCCTCGACTCGACCGACCCGGCCTACGTGTCAGCCACGCTCGACGACCTCGACCCGCTCCGGACGCTGGTGATCGTCGCCTCCAAGTCGGGCACGACGACGGAGCCGAACGCCTTCCTCGCCTATGCCTGGGCCCGCGCGGAGGCGGAACTCAAGGCCGTGACCCATCACCACTACGAGCAGCACCCCGGGCAATACTTCGCGGTCGTCTCGGATCCCGGTCGGAGCGTGGAAGGCATCGCGCACAGCAACGAGTTCCGCGAGCAGTTCCTCAACCCGCCGGACATCGGCGGACGGTACTCGGCGCTGACCTACGTCGGGCTGGTGCCGGCATCGCTGATCGGGATCGATCTCGATCCACTGCTCGACTCGGCGCAGGCGATGGTCGGCGCCTGCCGCGAGCCGGATCCGGCCGGCAACCCGGGAGTCTCGCTCGGGCTCGCCATCGGCACGCTGGCGAAGGCCGGCCGCGACAAGCTGACCTTCCTGGCCGACGACGAGATCGCGAGCTTCGGCGCGTGGGCGGAGCAGCTGCTCGCCGAGAGCACCGGCAAGCACGGCGTCGGGATCGTCCCCGTCGACCTCGAGCCGCTCGGGACGGTCGAGGCGTACGGGCCGGATCGCGCGTTCGTCCGGCTCGCGCTCGCAGGCGGGACAGATGGCGGGCGCGACGCGCTGGCGTCGGCGCTCGAGGCGGCCGGCCACCCGGTCATCCGGATCGACATCGCCGACCCGATCGACCTGGGAGCCGAGGCGTTCCGCTGGGAAGTCGCGACAGCGATCGCCGGCGCCGTCCTCGGCATCGACCCGTTCGACCAGCCCAACGTCGAGGAAGCCAAGCAGCTGACGCGCGACCTGCTCGAATCGGTCGGGCGCGGGCGGGATCGCCGGGCGACGGACGCCGCCGGGGCCATCGGCCCCATCGCCGCCGGTGACGGCCTCGCTCTGTTCGGCGACGCCGCCCTCAGGCTCACCACGGGCGACGGCGGCGTCGTCGCGGAGCTGGCTCGCCACCTCGATCGCCGCAGGCCCGACGCCTACCTCTGCCTCCAGGCGTTCATCGCCCCGACCCCCGCGCGGGACGAGGCGTTCCGGCGGATCCGGGCGCTCCTCCGCGACCGGACCGGACGGGCCACGACGGCCGGGTACGGCCCGCGCTTCCTCCACTCGACCGGGCAGCTCCACAAGGGCGGGGCACCGATCGGCTGGTTCATCCAGCTGACCTCGGACCACCCGGCGGACCTGCCGATCCCCGGCTGGCCGTACACCTTCGGCCAGCTCATCGACGCGCAGGCTGCCGGCGATTTCGCGGCGATCGAGTCGCACGACCTGCCGATCCTGCGGGTCCACCTGGGCGCGGACCCCGATGCCGGCCTGGCGGCCCTCGAGCGCGCCCTCGCGGCGGCCCTCGACGCACCAGTAGAGGCATGACGGAGATGCGCATCGGCTTCATCGGTCTCGGCCGGATGGGGGCGAACATGGTCCGCCGGCTGGTCCGCGACGGCCACGAGATCGTGGCCTACAACCGGACGCCGGAGAAGACCAGGGAGATCGCCGGCGAGGGCGCGATCGCCTCGTTCTCGATCGCCGAGCTGGTCGCAGCGCTCGAGAAGCCGCGCGCGGTCTGGATCATGGTCCCGGCCGGCGACGCGACCGAGGCCCAGATCACCGAGCTGCTGCTGCACCTCGAGCCGGGCGACACGATCATCGATGGCGGCAACACCAACTTCCATGACGACATCCGGCGCCACGCCGCACTGGCGGCGAAGGGCATCGGCTACGTCGACGCCGGGGTGTCGGGCGGGATCTGGGGGCTCCAGGTCGGGTTCTGCCTGATGGTCGGTGGCGAGGCCGCCGCGGTCGACCCGCTGGTCCCGGTCTTCACCACCCTCGCGCCGCCGAACGGCTACCTCCACGTCGGTGGCCCGGGCGCGGGACACTACGTGAAGATGGTCCACAACGGCATCGAATACGGCCTCATGCAGGCCTATGCCGAGGGCTTCGAGATCATGCATGCGAGCGACTACGCGCTCGATCTCGCCGGCATCTCGGACCTGTGGATGCAGGGCTCGGTCGTGCGCTCGTGGCTGCTCGAGCTGGCAGGGCGCGCGTTCCGGTCGAGCGGCAGCGACCTCGAGCACATCAAGGGCTTCGTGGCCGATTCCGGCGAGGGCCGCTGGACGGTCCAGGAGGCCATCGACCACGACGTCCCGGCGCCGGTCATCACGCTCTCGCTGCTGACCCGCTTCCGGTCGCGCCAGGACGATTCCTACGGGGCGAAGGTGCTGGCCGCCCTGCGCAACGAGTTCGGCGGCCACGAAGTCAAGACCGAGTAAGCGCCTCGATGGCGGCGACGCGCCCCCGGAGGAAGACGCGGACCGCGACGCCGCCGGCCGGTCCGGCGCCGCCCGCGACGCCCGCCGACCAGCCGATCCCGGCCCAGCCATCGCCGCGCGGGAAGGACATGCCGCGCACGATGCGCGAGCTCCGGCTGTCGCGGGAGGGCAAGCGGCCGTCCCGCGCCAGGGCCGTCGAGAACGTCCTGCGCGAGGGCCTGCGGCTGGAACGCGTGCCGGACCCCTCGATGCTCGTGCTGTTCGGGGCGACCGGCGACCTGGCCCACCGCAAGGTCATCCCGGCGCTCTACCAGCTGTGGCGGACGAACCTCCTGCCGATCGAGTTCCTGATCGTGGCGATCGGCCGCCGCCCGTACGACGACGACGGGTTTCGGGCCGAGATCCGCAAGACCCTCGAGCAGTACAGCCGGGTCTTGCCACTCGACGAAGCGGCCTGGACGTCGTTCGCGGAGACGATCTGCTACCAGCGACTCGACTTCGACGACGCGGCCGGCTTCGACGCCCTGGCCACCCAGCTCGACATCCTCGACGCGGAGCACGGCACGCGTGGCAACCGCCTCTTCTATCTCGCCACGCAGCCGTCGCAGTTCGCCGAGATCGTGGCCCAGATCGGGCGGGTCGGGATGGACCACGAGCACCACGACGGCGGCTGGCGACGGGTCGTCATCGAGAAGCCGTTCGGGCACGACCTCGATTCCGCGAAGCGGCTGAACCGTGAGGTCGGCAAGGTCTTCCGCGAAACGCAGGTCTATCGCATCGACCACTACCTCGGCAAGGAGACGGTCCGCAACCTGCTGGTCTTCCGGTTCGGCAACGGCATCTTCGAGCCGCTCTGGAACCGGCGGTATGTCGATCATGTGCAGATCACGGTGGCCGAGTCGATCGGCATCGAGAGCCGCGGCGCGTTCTACGAGCAGACGGGCGCGTCACGCGACGTCGTCCAGAACCACCTGCTCCAGCTCGTCAGCCTTATCGCGATGGAGCCGCCCGCGACCTTCGAGGCGGATGCGCTGCGCGACGAGAAGGTCAAGGTCCTGCGCGCCATCGAGATGACCCGGCAGGACGTCAACGACAATGTCGTCCGCGGCCAGTACGGCCCGGGATGGGTGGCCGCGACCCAGGTCCACGGCTACCGCAGCGAACCGGACGTCGATCCTGCCTCGGAGACCGAGACCTTCGTGGCGGCACGGTTCATGATCGACGATTGGCGCTGGTCGGGCGTCCCGTTCTACGTGCGGACCGGCAAGCGCCTCCCCAAGCGAGCGACCGAGATCGCCATCCAGTACCACGAGGTCCCCCATCGCCTGTTCAAGGACAAGGGGGTCGAGCCCGACGCGAACCTGCTTGCCATCCGGATCCAGCCCGACGAGGGGATCATGCTGCGATTCGGAGCCAAGGTCCCGGGCCTCGGGCTGGATGTCCGCTCGGTGACGATGGACTTCACGTACGGCTCCGCGTTCAACGTGGACTCGCCGGACGCGTACGAGACGCTGATCCTCGACGCGCTCCAGGGCGACGCCTCGCTGTTCACGCGGGCCGACGAGGTCGAGGAGGCCTGGAGCATCGTCGACCCCATCATCGATGCGTGGGCCTCTGCGCCGGCGCCGGACTTCCCGAACTACGACGCCGGGACCTGGGGGCCGGCGGCGGCCGACGAGCTGATCGTGCGCGACGGCCGGCACTGGCGCCGGATCTGATGGGGCCGCGTCGATGACGACCGAGTCGACCGAGGCGCCGATCAAGCTCGGCGAGCCGGTCCTGCGCTGGACTGCCCGGGCGCACTCGATCCCCGAGATCGAGAGCGAGCTCGCCCGCATCTGGGCGTCCGAGGAGCTGACCGACACCGACCAGGCCGAAGGCGACCGCCGCGTCTCGGCCAGGACCAGCGTGATGAACCTGGTCGTGGTCGCGCGCCGGCCCGAATACGCCGAGCGCTGCGCCGCGACCATCCAGCTGCTGACGGGGCGGCACCCGTCCCGGACCATCGTCATCCAGTCCGCCGATCCCGACGGCCCGTCGTGGCTCGACGCGCGGATCGAGGCCCACTGCGTCATGCCGCGGCCGGACGCGGCCGAGACCTGCGCCGAGACCATCCTCGTCCTGTGCGGCGGCGAGGCCGGCCGGCACCTGTCCGCGATCGCGACGCCGCTCATCATCCACGACCTCCCGGTGACGGTCTGGTGGCCGGGCGAGCCGCCGCTCCGCGACCGTTCGGCGATCGACCTCCTGTCCGGTGCCGACCGCCTGATCGTCGACGGGTCGACCTGGAGCGGCGACGGCCTCGCCCGCCTGCGCGAGATGGCGGGGCTGCTCGACACATCGGCACTGGCGATCAGCGACTTCGCCCTCGTCCGGCAGTCGCGCTGGAGGGAGGCGATCGCCTCGATCTTCGACGACCCGGAGTTCCTCCCGTTCCTGCGCTCGCTCCGCAGGATCGCCGTGACCTACAGCACGCACGACGAGACCGGCGCGCCCGGATCGACCAACATCGTCAAGCCTGTCTATCACGTCGGCTGGCTCGCCTCGCGGCTCGACCTGGCCGTCGTCAAGCCGCTCACCGCGCTCACCGGCCCCGCGCGGGGCGCGAGCGCCGGCGGGTCGCGTGGCGGGCGACCCGGTGCGGCCGGCACCAAGCCCGTCCTCGGGCGGGGCCTCGTTGCGACGCTGTCGGATGGCCGTGCCGAGGTGGGTGTCGTGGTCCGCCCGGTCGTCTCGACGACTCCGGCCGGGACGACGCTGCGCGTCGAGCTGCTCGCCGAGCGGCGCGGGTCCGAGTTGCGCGCCGACGTGACCGCAGAGGCCGAGACCGTCCATGTGCGGGTCTGGCTGGACGGGGTGGAGGCGCTCGACCGGTCCTTCCGTGCGCCTCGCCGGGGCGACGTCGACCTGCTTGCCGAGGCGATCGAAGCCGGCAGGCGCGACCCGGTCGCGGTCGGGGCGCTGCGCTCGGCGGCCGCGCTGATCCCGACGACTGGAGGTGGTGCATGACCGAGCCCGAGATCGTCGTCGTCGCCGACCCCGAGGTCGCGGCGGCGGAAGCGGCACGACGGATCGTGGCGGCGCTCGTCGCGGCGGTCGCGGCCCGCGGTCGGGCAGACTGGGCGACGACCGGCGGCTCGACGCCGGTCGGGATCTACCGGCGTCTGGTCGAGCCTCCATTCCTCGATGCCGTCGACTGGGGCGCTGTCCATGTCTGGTGGGGCGACGACCGCTACGTGCCGCGTGATCACCCGAGTTCGAACGTCAAGCCGTTCGACGACGTGATGATCGGCATCGGGACGCTGGAGGAGGGCACGACCGGCGGCGGCTATCCCGGTGTCCCGATCCCGGCCGACCACGTCCATCCCTTCCCGACCGGCGAGGCCATCGGGCGCGGGCGCGGGGCTGCCTGGTGTGCGGCGACGCTCGCCGACGAGTTGCGCGCGGCCGGGCTCCCGGCGGCCGACGGGTGGCCGTCGTTCGACCTGCTGCTGCTCGGGATCGGTGGCGACGGACATCTCCTGTCGGTCTTCCCCGGATCGCCCGCCGTCGACTCGGCGGAGCTCGGTCTTGCGATCCCGGCACCGACCCACATCGAACCGCACCTGGAGCGCGTGACGCTGAACCCGGCCGTCGTCGGGGCGGCGCAGGAGGTCCAGGTGGTCGTCACCGGCGCGGACAAGGCCGCCGTGCTGGCCACGATCTTCGGGCCGGACCTCGATCCGCGACGCTGGCCGGGCCAGCTGGCCAGGCGGCCAGGGGCGACCTGGATCCTCGACGAGGCAGCCGCGGCGGCCCTGCCGCTGCGATCGTGACCGGCGAGCCGTCGCGCGTCGTCGCCTCCGCCGATGGGACGCCGATCGCGGTGTTCACGACCGGGATTGGGCCGCCGCTCGTCCTCGTGCACGGCGCCAGCGCTGACCACACCACCTTCCGCGTCGTCGGGCCGCGGTTCGGGCGCACCTTCTCGGTCCATGCCATCGACCGGCGCGGCCGCGGCGCCTCTGGTGACGGGCCGGCCTACGCGATCGACCGCGAGTACGAGGACCTCGCCGCAGTCGCCGAGGCACTCGCGGGGGAGTCGGGCGCCCCGGTCGATGTCCTCGGGCATTCGTACGGCGGGCGCTGCGCGCTCGGTGCGGCGCTCATGACGACCGCGATCCGGCGCGTCGTGTCGTACGAGGGCGCGCCGGCGCCGGCCGGGTCGACCTACCAGCCGACAGGGATCGAGGCACGGCTCCGCGAGCGGCTGGTGGCGGGCGACCGCGACGGGGCGCTCGCGCTCTTCCTGACCGAGGTCGTCGGGATGTCCGCAGCCGATCTCGCCGCCTACCGGGCGAACCCGATCTGGCCGGTCCGAATGGCAGCCGCCGGCACGATCCTGCGCGAGATGGAGGCCGAGGCTGACCCGGCGGCCTCGCTCGAGCGGCTCGCCGGCGTTCGCCAGCCCGTCCTCCAACTCCTCGGCGGCGAGAGCCTGCCCGTCTTTCGCGACGCGACAGTCGCCTTCGACGCCCGCCTCCCCGATGGCCGCATCGTCGTCATCGACGGCGCCCGCCACGCCGCCCACCACACCCATCCCGACGCCGTCGTCGAGGCCGTGGAGTCGTTCCTCACCTGACCGCGGCCCGAGGAGCGGCCCGCCGCGTTCGCGCCCGACAGGAACCAGGCGCCAACGCACGCCAGCGCCGTCCCGCGCCACGCCGGAACCGAGGATCGTGGCGCCGGACGACGCCGGCGAAGGCGGCGCCGAGCAGCGAAAGCGAGCGCACCCCAAGGTGCGTGAGCGAGCAGCGCAGGTCGCCAACGCACGCCCGCGCCGTCCCGCGCCACGCCGGTCGTGCCAGAATCAGCACCCATGTTGAGCATGGATGTCGTGGGGTGGGTCGTCGTCGGCTTCCTCGCCGGAGCCATCTCCGGCGCCCTCGTCGGCGGCAAGACCGCCCGCGGCTGCCTTCCCAACGTCGTGGTCGGGATCCTCGGCGGGATCCTCGGTGGCTGGCTCGCGAACGCGATGGGCTTCACGAGCGTCCAGGGCTTCATCGCCGCGGTCGTGGTCGCGGTCTTCGGCTCCCTGGTGGTCCGCCTGGTCCTCGGCGCGATGAGCAGCCACTGAGACGCAGGACTACCATCGACCGATGAGCGACTCTGCCCCCACCGATCCCGTGCCCGAGATCCGGCCCTACTCCCCGGGCCTCATGGGCGTCGTCGCCGGCGAGACCAGCCTCAGCCTGGTCGATGGAGAGCGCGGCAGGCTGCTGTATCGCGGCTACCGGATCGGGGACCTCGTCACGCGCGGCACGCTACCCCGCCGTCGCGAACCTGCTGTGGACCGGCGATTGGGACCCCGGGCATCGGCTCCCGACCGGGCCGATCCCGCCGGCGGTCATGACCACGCTCCGCGCGCTGCCGACCACGCACGATCCCGATGGACGCGCTGCGGACCGCGGTGTCGGCGTGGGGGACGACCCAGGACCTGCCCTGGCCGCCGACCCTCGAGCAGGCTCGCGCGGTGACCTCGTTCTCGCCGTCGGCGCTGGCCGCCTTCGTCCGGCTTCGGGCGGGCAAGGAGCCGATCGATCCGGATCCGTCGCTCGATCTCGTCGAGGGGTTCCTGTACCAGCTCAACGGGGAGCGTCCGGACGCGGGCACCGCCCGGGCGCTCGACGCCTACTTCGTCGTCTGTGCCGAGCACGGCTTCAATGCCTCGACATTCACGGCGCGGATCGTCACGTCGACCCGCTCGGACATCGCGTCCGCCGTGACCGCGGCCATCGGGACGCTCAAGGGACCGCTCCACGGCGGCGCCCCATCCGAGGTCGTCGACCAGCTGGCCCAGATCGGCTCACCGGAACACGCCGAAGCATGGGTGCGCGAGGCGCTCGACCGCGGCGAGCGGCTGATGGGCTTCGGCCATCGCGTGTACCGCGCCTACGACCCGCGGGCGGCGGCGTTGCGCACGGTGGCCGAAGGGATGGAGCACCGGCCGGACTGGCTGGAGAATGCCATCGCGGTGGAGGATGTCGTCCTCCGCGTCCTCGCCGAGAAGCACCCGGAGCGGGCGCTCAAGACCAACGTCGAGTTCTACGCGGCACCCGTGCTGATGGGAGTCGGCCTGTCGCCCGACGTCTTCCCCGCGACATTCTCGCTCGCGCGCCACGCGGGCTGGACGGCGCATGCCCTCGAACAGGGCGCCGACAACCGCCTGATCCGACCCGACGTGAACTACGTCGGGCCCGCGGAGCGCGACCTGCCGGCCTGACCTGGAGCCGGCCGCTCCAGCCCTCGCGGATGGCGCGGGCGCGGCATGCACCGCCTACCATCGGTGAACGGCAGCCGGCGGCGCAGGAGAAACCTCATGGCCATCCTCGAGACCCACGACATCGGCAAGCGCTACGGCCGCCGCAACTGGGCGCTCCGCCATGTCGATCTCGAGGTCCCCGATGGCAGCATCACGGCGCTCGTCGGCCCGAACGGCTCCGGCAAGTCCACGCTCCTCAAGGCCTGGGTCGGCTTCGAGCGCCCGACCGAGGGCCACCTGACGGTCGACGGCATCGACCCCTGGCGCGACCGCGGCGGCGCGATCCGCGAAGATCGGCTACGTGCCGCAGGCACCGTCGCTCTACCGCGAACTCACCGTCGACGAGCACGTCGCGATGGCGAAGACGCTCGGACCGGGCTTCGACCCGGCGGTCGCGCGGCGCCGACTCGACGACCTCGACATCCCGCTGACCTCCCGCGCCGACGAGCTGTCCGGCGGACAACAGGCGCAGGTCGGACTGGCGCTCGCGCTCGGGGTCCAGGCGCCGGTCCTCCTTCTCGATGAGCCGCTGGCGAGCCTCGATCCACTCGCGCGCCGCGAGTTCCTCCACGTGCTGGTCGACGCGGTCCGCGCCGACGGCGCCACCGCTCTGCTGTCGTCGCACGTCATCACCGACATCGAGCAGGCGTGCGATCGGCTGCTCGTCCTCGGCGCCGGGCGGACGCTGCTCGACCTGTCGATCGCCGGGGCGATCGCGGAGCACCGGGTGCTCGAGTCCGACGGGGCGGGCGATCCGCCACCGGCCGGCACTCCGTCGTGGGGGTCTTCCCCGGTCCGGCCGGGGAACGTCTCAGCCTGGTCCGCGGCGGCGAGTCCGTCGGCGGGCGACCGGCCACGCTCGAGGAGGTCGTGCTCGGCCACCTGGCCGCGGGCGGCGGGTCCCCCGGCCGGCCGCCACGGCGCCCGAGCAGGCCGCATGAACCGCGACTCGTCTGCGCCTGTCCCTCCGGCTCCAGCCGATTCGAACTGATCTCGTTCGGCGGCGATCATCCTCGGCCTCGTCGTCGCGACGGTCATCGCCGCCGGCTGACATCGATCGCCTCCGCCGCCGGCCGCCTGCTTCACGAACGACGGCAGCGGGCCATCGGCGGCCTGCGAAGCGCGATGAACGACTGGTACGCCGCGCAGACCGGGATCGCCGGCCTCAGAGCGACGCCTCCTGGCCTGATCGTGACCTTCACCGTCGGCGCTGTTCCTCGGGATCCCGATCATCGCTCGCGAGCTCGAGCGAGGCACCGTCCGCCTGGCCTGGTCGCTGTCGCCATCGCGCTGGCGCTGGTTCCTCGCGCGGATGCTCCCGATCCTTGTCGTCGTCGTCGTCCTGACGTTCGCGGCCGGTGTCGCGATCGACCGTACGTTCGCGGCGAATACCCCCGGACATCGACCTGTCGAGGTCGTTCGATGGGTATGGCATCCGTGGGCTGCTCCTCGCCAGCCAGGCGATCTTCATGTTCGCGATCGCCGTCGTCGTCGGCTCGTTCATCGGCCCAGGCGCTGCCGGCAGTGATCATCGCGGCCTTGATCGCCACGATCGGGCCTACGGCGGGGCGAGGTCTACGACCGGGTCCTGCGAGCGAGGCGATCAAGGTCCCGATCGACCAGAGCGGGAACGGCGGCGCACAGCTCCGGCGACATGTACATCGACCAGAAGTTCGTGCTCCCGGATGGGAGCTCGTCGGATACGAGTACTTCGGAGAATCGAGCCGCCATTCGATCAGGAAGGCAATCCGCTGTACCCGCAGGTCGCGCTCGTCATCCCGGGCGAACGGTACCGCGTTCGTCGAGACACGCGAGGCAGTCGTGCTCCCGGTGGGCTCCTTCGTGGCGCTGCTGATGGCCGGCTTCGTGGTCTCGCGGCGGCGACCCGGCTGAGCGGTCAGAACTGGACCGGCGACGGCGGCCTGTCCGCGGCACCGACATCCTGGGAGCTGGTCGCCGGGCCGTGGCGCGACAGGATCGTCACCGCACCGACCAGGAAGACCGCGCCGGCCACGGTGAAGAGCCCCGTGATGCCGCTGACCGACACGACCAGAGCGCCTACCGCCGGGCCGATGATCCCGGCCGCATACAGCGGCAGGTAGACGAGGTTGAGGGCCGCCGAGCGCCGATCGGCCGGCAGTTCGGTCGCGAGCAGCCCGAAGATCATCGAGCTGATGGTGGCCGTCGAGGCGCCGAGGACGACCGCGAGGAGTGCCAGCGCCCCGATCGACGGGACCAGCGGCATCAGGAGCACGACGACGCCCGCGCCGCCGAGCGCCGACACGAGGACCGGCCGGAACCCGACCCGGTCGCCGATCACGCCGCCGAGCGGTGAGACGAGGGCGCCGACGAGCGCGGCCGTCCCCGCGACCAGCGCGATCGCCGAGGCGAGGCCCGGACCCCGGCCCGCGATCTGCTCGACGAGGACCGGGATGTACGGACGGCTCATCTGGACGGCAACGTAGGAGATCCCGAAGATCGTGAAGATCCGGCGGGTGGCGCGATCGGTCAGCACGCCGCGCAGGTTGGCGAACGCGAGGTCGACGATCCGGCCGGTCGGGACCACCTCCGGCCGGACCTCCTTCGACCCGAAGGTGACGAGGAGCGCCGTCCCGATCGAGAAGAGCGACGACAGGCCGAAGACCGCCGGCAGCGACCAGCCGAAGCCGTCGATCAGGATCCCGGCGAGCGCCGGCCCGACCGCGAAGCCGACCGCGCCGGACATGCCGAAGATCGCGATGGTCGTCCCCATCCGGGCGCGCGGCGTGACGTCGCGGATCCCGCCGAGCATGACCCCGGTGTTCCCGAGCTGGAACCCGATGAGCAGCATCGCCAGCGCGACCTGCCACGGCTCGCGCGCGAGCGCAACGGCGGCGAAGACGACCGCCTCGACCAGCGCGCTCCGGACGATGACGACCTTGCGGCTGTACTTGTCGGCCCACGCCCCCCACAGCGGGACGAGCGGCATGCCGACCACGAAGACCAGCGCGCTGAAGAGCCCAACGAAGGCGAGCCGCTGGCTGTCGGGGACGCCCATCTGGCGAAGGTAGGTCGGCAGCAGGGCGAAGATCTGGCTGACGCCCAGGCCCTCGACCATCGAGGTGACCCAGAAGACCCCGACGAGGACGCGCCAGTCCTGGGATGGGCGGACCGGGGTCGTGGCGGGGATGGGGGTCGCGATCGCGGGCACGTCCCGGAGCCTAGCCGATGGCACGTCCGCATGTCCCGGACACACGGAAGCGCCCGAAGGAACTGGTGGGGACCTCCGTTCGACGGGTCCTGAAGCTGCGAACAAGTCCGCAGTCCCTGGTCGTCGCCGAGTCCCTCGCTCGCCTGCCTTGCGACCTGCGAACCTGGTTCCCGGGACCGTCCCGAGGATCACTCCCCGAACCGGTCTGGCGGTTCAACCTGCCCCTTCGGGCAAGACGAAATGTACGGCCGGGGCACGTGCCGCCACAACGGGCTTGTCCACGAACTTGCCGGACCGCTACCCCGAGTTATCCCCGAACTTGCGGGCGATGTGGACGGTCTGTGGATACACTCGCCCGGGGAGGTGTCGCATGGGTCGTCTCATCGGGCGTCTGATCGCCGCGCAGGATGCCTGGGCCCGTCCCTTCGGCGACTTCAACCATCGCTGGTTGAGTGCCCTCTTCCGCCCGATCCGGCCTGTCAAGGACCTCCTGAGCGGCGTCTGGCTGGGCCACCCGCTCCACGCGGCCGCCACGGACATCCCGATCGGGACGCTGCTGGTGACGGTCGTCCTCGACATCGCCGGTCAGACCGCCGCGGCAGATATCGCCCTCGCGGCGACGATCCTGTTCATGCTCGCGGCCGCGGCCGCCGGCCTCGCCGATTACACCGACACCGACGGCACGGCCCGGACGCGTGCCACGACGCACGCCACGCTGATGGTCGTCGCGTTCGTCCTCCTGCTCGTGTCCCTCGCGCTGCGCGCGAGCGGTGGCAGCGCCGACCGGACGATCCCGATCGGCCTCGGGGTCATCGCCTTCCTCATCGTCATCGCGGCCGCCTACATCGGCGGCGACGTGGTCTACCTCCTCGGCAACATGGTCAGCCGCCACGCCTTCCGCGGCGCCGGGACGAAGTGGGTCAAGCTGGACGCCGGCGGTGTGGCCGACCTCTCGACGCTCACCGAGGGGACGCCCTTCAAGGCGAAGGCGGGGATCAACGACCTCGTGCTCGTGCGGATCGGCGAGACCGTGCACGCGCTGCACGCGGTCTGCGCCCATGCCGGTGGCCCGCTGGCGGAAGGCACGGTCGTGGACGGCTGCATCGAATGCCCGTGGCACGCCTCGCGCTTCCGCCTGACCGACGGGCACGTCCGACGCGGCCCGGCCCTGTACGACCAGCCCGCCTACGAGATCCGTGCCGTGGAGGGCGGCGGCTACGAGGTCCGCCGGGCCGCGTCGTAACGGATGGCCGACATCGTCATCGCCGACCCGAGCCTCGTCGTCCTCGTCGGGGCCGCGGGCGCCGGGAAGTCCACCTTCGCCGGCCGTCACTTCGGGCCGGACGAGATCCTGTCATCGGACCGCTTCCGGGCGATCGTCTCGGGCGACGAGGCGAACCAGGCCGCGACGCGCGCGGCTTTCACCCTCCTCCATCGCACGCTCGCGACGAGATTGGGCGAAGGGCGGCTGACCGTCGTCGACGCCACGAACTTCCAGTCAAGCGCCCGGCGCGGCCTGCTCGCCCTGGCTGCAGCGGCACGGGTGCCCGCGACCGCGATCGTCCTGGACCTGCCGGCGGCGACGGTCCTCGCCCGGAACGCGGCGCGTCCGGCCAGGACCGTGGACATGGCCGTCGTCCGTCGCCAGCTCGCCGGCGTGCGGGCGTCGCTCGATGGCCCGGCGATGCCGCTCCGGGGTGAGGGGTTCGTCCAGGTCGTCGTCCTGCGCGATCCCGCCGAGGTGGACCTCGTCCGCATCGTGCGACGCCGGGCCTGACGAGGCGGCGCCTCGTCGGACGGTCGCGGTCAGCTCGTCCCGACGGCGATGCAGGCGATCGCCGTGACGGCGAGGGCGATCCCGAGCGCATGCGTCCGGGTGACCCGCTCGCGGAGGAAGATCGTGGCGAGGACGACCGTCGTGACCGGGTAGAGCGACGACAGGACGGCCGCGACTGCCAGCGCTCCGGCCTGGACCGCGAGGATGAACGCGCCGTTGCCGACCATGTCGAGGAGTCCGACCGCCGCGATCGCGGGCACGAGGCGCCGTTCCGGACGCCAGGCCGACCCGGTCACGATGACGGCGACGACGATGAGGATCGCCTCCGCGCCCCGGATGACGACCAGCGGCCCGAAGGCATGCCCGTCACTGAGCTGGGCAGCGAAGACGCTGAACGAGCCGATCGCGATGCCGGCGATGAGCGCGAGGCCGAGCCCGGACGGGCCGCTCCGCTCGTCGCGGACGCGCGACACAAGGACGACGGCGACGACCGCGAGCGCGATCCCGAACAGGACGAGCGGCGGCGGCACGCCCTCGAGGACGATCCCCGCGGTGACCGGGATCAGGGCCGCGATGACCCCCGTGACCGGCGCGACGATCCCCATCCGCCCGACCGCGAGCCCGCGATACAGCGCGGTGATCCCGATCCCCCCGGCCACGCCCGCCAGCACGCTCCAGCCGAAGTCGGCCGGCGTCGGGGCCGTCTCGCCCCGGGTGATGGCGAGGACGAAGGCGAGGGCCATCCCGACGAGCTGCGAGACGAGCACGACGCCGAACAGCGCGGTCCGTCGGGACAGCAGGCCGCCACCGAAGTCGCCGCCACCCCAGGCGAGCGCGGAGACCAGGCCCAGGATGATGGTCGCGGTCTGGGCCGCGCCGATCTCGTTCAGGCGCGATGTCCGGGCCGGGCGTGGTTCGGTGGCGTCGGTGCGGGCGCGACGGGGGGCGGCGTCGCCGGCGTGCCGGCCGCGTCGCCGGTGTCGACCGGGGCGCCGGTGTCGACGCTGGTCGGCCCGTCGAGGACGACGACCGCGTCGGCCGCCTCGTCGTAGCGCGGCGAGGTGGTGAGGTAGATGACCTGGAAGTCACCGGCGATCGTCTTCAGGAGGCCGAGCGCCCGGGCGGCCCGCGTGTCGTCGAGCGTCACGAACGGATCGTCGAAGACGAGCGGCGGCCGCCGGTCGCCGGTGACCAGCCGGACGAGCCCCAGACGGGCCACCAGGTAGACCAGGTCGAGCGTGCCCTGGCTGAGCGAGGTGACCGGGACCCAGTCGTTCTTCTCGGGGGCGAAGACCTCGATGTCGAGTGTCCGGTCGTCGACCCGGACCCGCCGGTAGCGCCCGCCGGTGACGGTCGCCAGGTCGCGGACCATGTGCGACTCGAGATATCGGGTGGCTGTCTTCATCGTGGCCTGCTCGGCGCGGTCGATCGCCGCGAGCGTCGCGGCGAAGACCCGCTGGCGGCGCTGCGACGTCGCCAGCTGTTCGCGCCAGGCCGCGAGCCGCTCGGCCTGTCCGGCGACCTGTTCGGCGTCGACCGTATTGGCCTCGACCCGGGCCCGGGCGTTGGCCTCGTCGTCGCGCGAACGCTCGAAGGCGGATTCCAGGTCGTGGACCTCGACCTCGAGCCGCTCTCGTGCGCGCGGCTCCTTGGCGATCGGACCGAGCGCCTCGAGCGCGCTGGTCCGCTGGGCGATATCGAGGGCGGCGGCGTCGCGCAGGGCCGGCAGCGTCGCGGTCGGCTCCTTGCCGACGAGACCTTCGAGCTGCGCGGTCAGGCGGTCGATCTGCGCGACGTGGACCTCCTCCCGGGACAGCAGGTCCTCGGCACCGGCCACATCCGTCAGCCCGAGTGCGCCGAGCTGGGCCGCGGCCTGCATCTCGGCATCGTGCAGCTGCGCCTCCATCTCCGAGCGACCGCGCAAGCGTCGATCGATCTCCACGTCGCGCATCGATTCCTGGAGCTTGTAGCTCCGTCGCAACCAGAGTGCGACGGCAGCCACCACGACGCCGACGACCGCGATGACGGCGCCGATCGCCTCGACGACGATGCCGAGATTGACGACCCCGAGGTACTCGAGGAGGACCGGGCCGCCGGCGATGATGAGACCGATGACCACGAGGGCGATCGACAGCCGCGAGAGCGGCCGCCAGGTCGGCTCGGGTGCGACCTCGAAATCGACCGTGACCTCGCCGGACAGCGCCGCCTGCAGCTCGCGGATCCGGCCATCGAGGGTCCGAAGGCGCTCGACCGCCGCGCGGAGCACGGGGAGCGGGCTGGCCGAGGGGTGGGTGTTGGCGAGATCCTGGATCTCGACGTCGACCTCGACGGCCTGGCGGTACCGCTCGTAGCGCTCGCTCGCGGCGTCGCGTTCGGCGGCGAGGCGCTCGGCCTGCTGGGCCTTCTCGAGCATGCTCCGGCGCTCGGCCAGCGCGATCTCCGCGTCGGCCCGCCGCTCGCGGGCTGACGCCAGCGTGTCGCGATCGCGCTCGAGCTGGGCGAGTGCCAGCTCCCCCTGGTCGAGGGCCGCGTGCGATTGCTCGACCGCCAGCTCGGCCACCTTGAGCCGGCCGGGGTTGCGGTCGCCGCGCGTGTTGAGGTCGTGGAGCGCCTTGTCGAGCTTCTTGCGGGCGCGGCTGGTCCCGCGGTCGGCGCCGCTGATCGAGGCCTGCAGGCGATCACGCAGCGCACCTTCGTCACCCGACAGGTCGCTCAACTCGAAGTGGTGGACGGACGCCGTCGAACGGAAGAACCCCTCGGTCGGCATCCCAGTGAGCTCCGCCATCACCTGGTCGGCCATCGCCGGGTCGGTGATCGACTGACCGTCGTAGTCGAGCTGGACGGTGCCGCGCGCACCGGCGAAGGTCTTCTCGAACGTCCCGAGGCGCTGGCCGTCGTCCTCGTCCTGCTCGAAGTCGATGGTGATCACCGACCGGGCATCGGTCGGCGCGCCCCACGGTCGGAGCGCCTCCAGCTCCGTCGCGGTGCTCGTCGCACGCTTCGTGAGCGCGAGCTCGAGCGCACGCTGGACGGTCGTCTTGCCCGCCTCGTTCGGTCCGCGGATGACGGTCAGTCCTGGCGCGAAGTCGATGTCGAAGGTCCGATACCGCCGGAAGTCGCGGCCCGTGAGCTTGCGGATCCTCACAGCGAGACCTCGTGGCCGGCGAGGAGGAGCCGGCCGAGCCGGAGCGCGTCGCGCTGCTCAGCGGCCTCGGCGGTGGATCCCGCCGCCTCGAGCTCGGCGATCTGCGCCTGGAGGTCGCGGATGAACGCGCCGGCGATCGTGTCCGGCGAGGGGAGCGGTCCCTCGGTCAGCGCCGGGACCGACGAATCACGGACCCGGACCTTGAGGAACGACGGCGCGAGGGCGATCTCCATCTCGTCGAGGTCGAGGTCGAGGTCGTCCCGACGGACTCCGACGAGCCGCACGTCGAGCACGAGGTCGGGATCCGCCCGGGCGGTCAGGAGGTCGACCAGCGCCGGCTGGCTGGCCACCGTCGCCGCATCGACCTCGAGCTTGGCGAAGCGCGTCCGGCCGACCTGCCGCTCCTCGATCGTCGTCGTCCGCTTGCGGTGGCGCTCGTCGAGCTCGACGAGCAGGACCTTGCCCGCCCGGTCCTGGTCGAGCGCGACCGCCTCCGGGGCGCCGGAGTACGCATACGTCACCAAGCCCGCCTTGCTGCTCTGGGCGGAGTGCCAGTGGCCGAGCGCGAGGTAGTCGAGACCGCTGGCCGCGATCTCCTCGGTCGTGATCACGACCTCGTCGTGGTCGGTCTTGCCGGGGATCGCGATCGAGCCGTGGACCATCCCGATGTGCCAGGTCGTCGGGCTCTCGGCGGCGGTCGCTGCGGCCACGTCGGCCGCGACGTCCTGAAGAGGGCTGTGCGGGGCGCGCTTGGTGTCGAAGACCCGGCCGTGGACGACGGCCTCCAGCGCAGCGAGATGGACCGACGGGTGGTCAGGGTCGAGGACGGTGACCATCTGGTCGGCGGGGGTGGCGCCGGCCATCGCGACCAGGTCGTACGCGCGGTAGATCGAGGCGCGGTCGAAGACATCGTGGGTCCCCGGGATGATGACGGCCCGGATCCTGGCATCGACGAGCCGCTTGAGCTCGGCGGCGACGCGCTCGACGGAGCGGCGCGGCTGGACGTTCGAGTCGAACAGGTCGCCCGCGATCAGGAACAGGTCGACCTTCTCGGCCAGGGCGAGGTCGACCGCAGCCTTGAACGCGGCGAACTGTCGTTCCCGCTGGGCGGCCGCCTGCTCGCCGAGATCGTCGTGCCGCGCGCCGAGATGGACGTCGGCGGTGTGGATGATCCTGAGCATCGGCGTGCGACTTTCCTCCCCTGGCGGTCACGATCGGACGACCGAGGAGCCGACCACGCGCGGCCCGCATCCCTGGGACGATGACGATGCCCGTGGCGTTGGCGCGAGCGAGGCGCCCCCATGACTCCCCGCTCGCCGACTCCAATATCGGGCGCCATTGTGACAGGTACGGTGGCACGGTCGCCAGAGGCAGGTCGCGATCCAGGGACCGTCGCCGGCTCGTTTCGCCGACCCGTTGTATCCTGCCGGTCATTACACCGGTGCGCCCCGTATCAGGGCCCCTACATCGGCACCTGGGAGCGCGTTCCCGGCAACGTCCCGCCACCACGCCATCCCGTCCGCCGATGCGGCCGCCCCGGAAGGCGCACCTCTGCAGCGAAACGCGTCTCGGAGGAGCATCGTGACCTACGTCGATCGAAGCCTGAACTGCGTCGATTGCGGGGTGGAGTTCATCCACTCGGCGGCAGATCAGGAGTACTACCAGCAGAAGGGCTTCGTCAGCGACCCGAAGCGCTGCACCAGCTGTCGGGCGAGCCGGCGGGCCAGCCGCGATGGCGGCTATGACGTCCGCGAGATCGGCGGACCGCGCGGCTACGAGCGTGGCGACGACCGCCCGAACCGCGAGTACTTCGCGGTCATCTGCTCGTCCTGCGGCAACCAGGCGCAGGTGCCGTTCAAGCCGCGGATGGACCGCCCGGTCTACTGCTCCGACTGCTTCCGGTCGGTCAAGCCGGACTGACCCGACTGGGCCCGGCGCGGTGCGGCGCCCGCCCGCCCCGCCTCAGAACCCGAACGTGTCGCCCGCCCGATACCGGTCGCGGTGACGGCCACGCCAGAGCGTGACGCGCGAGCGCCCGTGCACCAGCCACGCCCCGTCGCGTCCGACGGCGGCCGTCTCCTCGTCGATGCCGAGCACCACCGACCCGCGCGGCGCCTGGAAGGCGACGAGCGCGGACAGCGGTTCGGGCCACGAATCGTAGTGCGGCACGACAGCGGCACCCGGCACGGACCCGAGACCGGGCCGCCAGTGCAGCGGCCACGGCGCGATCCGAAACCGGAAATCGAAGAACTGTCCGGCGAGGACCATCGCGCCGGCCGAGCAACCCGCCAGGACGGCGCCGCGTGCGTTCGCAGCTGCGATCGCGTGCCCGACGGCGCTCCCGTCGAGCACGCCCATCAGGTATCCGGGCTTGCCGCCCGACAGGTAGACGAGGTCGGCCTCGCCGATCGCCTGCGCCGCCGCCGGGTCGTCGGCCGCCTCGCGATCGCGGACGAGCACCGGCTCCACCTCCGCGCCCAGCGCCCCGAAATGGGCGACGCCCATCGCCGCCCAGCGCGTGAAGACCTCCTCGCCATCGGGGTACGACGCGGTCGGCAGGATCGCGACGCGAGGGCGTGCCCGGCCGGTCGCGGCCAGCAGGCCGGCATCGAACTCGGCCATCGCAGGGAGGAACTCTCCGGCGCCGACGAGCGCCACGGGTCCGGGCATGGCGGAGAGTCTAGCGGGACCTTGCCCGAATCCCCGCCCCGCTGCGACACTGCGCCGCGATGACCTCACGTCAGCGCTGGACCCTCGTCTGCACCGTCATCGGCTCCGGTGCGGTCTTCCTCGACTCGACCATCGTCAATGCGGCGCTCAAGCACATCGGGCAGGAGCTCCCGGGCAGCCTGGTCGGCGTCCTCGAGGGCCAGGCCTACATCGTCGGTGGCTATCTCGCGGTCCTCGCGGCCCTGCTCATCCTGGCCGGCGCCCTCTCGGACCACTACGGGCGGCGGCGGGTCTACGCCATCGGCCTGGTGGGCTTCGCGTCGACATCGGCGCTGTGCGGCCTGGCGCCGACACTCGAGTGGCTGATCGTCTTCCGCCTCGCCCAGGGCGCTGCCGGGGCGCTGCTCATCCCCGGATCGCTCGCGCTCATCACGCATGCCTTCGACGGCGCCGAACGCGGCCGCGCGTTCGGGATCTGGGCCGCCTCGACGGCCGCCCTGTCGATCTTCGGGCCGATCGTCGGCGGCAGCCTGGTCGACACGCTCGGCTGGCGGGTCGCCTTCCTGATCAACGTCCCGCTGCTCGCCTTCGCGCTGTGGGCCACGCTCGCCCATGTGCAGGAATCGCGCGACACGGAGACGACCGGACGGTTCGACTGGCTCGGGGCGCTGGTCGCCGCGCTGGCCGTCGGGGGATTGGCGTTCGGCGTCATCCGCGGCCAGGCGAACGACTGGAACGACACCGCGGCCTGGATCGCGATCGCGATCGGCGTCGTCTCGCTGGTCGCCTTCCCGATCCTGATGGCGAAGCGCCCGAACCCGCTCGTCCCGCTCGAGCTCTTCCGCTCGCGCGCCTTCGCGTCGATCAACCTCGCGACCTTCTTCATCTACGGCGGCCTGTACGTGACGTTCTTCTACCAGGCGGTCGTCCTCCAGGGCGTCCTCGGCTACACGGCGCTCGGTGCCGGGCTGGTCGGGTTGCCGAGCGGGCTCATGCTGGCGATCCTGTCGACGCGGATCGGGACCGTCGCCGGCCGCATCGGGTCCCGCCGGTTCCTCGTCCTCGGGCCGATGCTGATGGCCACCGGTCTCGTCTGGTACTCGCGCCTGCCGGTCGACTCGGCACCGTGGCTCGCCTCGATCGACGACCCGGCGAGCCTGATCCCGCCGATCGATGCGATCACCGACATCCTCCCCTACACGCTGCTCTTCGGGGTCGGCATCTCGCTGGTCGTGGCGCCGCTGACGAGCACGTTGATGGGCTCCATCTCGGGGCGCTTCTCGGGTATCGGGTCGGCCATCAACAACTCGATCTCGCGGGTCGGCCAGCCGCTGCTGGGAGCGCTCATCTTCATCGCCATCAGCGCGACCTATTACGCCTCGCTCGGGTCGCTGGCGGGCCTCGATACCGGCGATCCCGCGGTCCGCCACGCCTTCCAGCCGCTCAACCCGCCGGCGGCCGGGGCGACGGCGGCTCAGGTCGCGGCGTCGAACCAGGCGTCGATCGACGCCTTCCACCTGGCCATGCTCGCCTGCGCCGGCCTGCTGGTCGTCGGCGCCCTGGTCTCGTGGTTCGGGCTGCGCGAGGGTGCCGGCATGCCCGTCCCGAGCGGGGTGACCGCGGTCGAGCCGCCGTCGGCCTCGGCCTGATGACGGAGCCGGAGGCGTGAGCGGACGAACGGATGACGCGCGACTGGGACGCGGCGACCTATGACCGGGTCGCCGGCCCGCAGACCCGCTGGGGCTCCGCGGTGCTCGACCGCCTGCCGCTGGCCGGCGACGAGCGCGTCCTCGACGCGGGCTGCGGGAGCGGCCGGGTCACCGAGCTGCTCGCCGCACGCCTGCCCCGCGGCCACGTCGTCGCGGTCGACGGGTCGCCGGCGATGATCGCCGCAGCGCGCGAGCGGCTGGCCGGCTACGGCGACCGGATCGACTACCTCGTGGCCGACCTCGAACGTCCGCTCCCGATCGAAGGGACCGTCGACGCGATCCTCTCGACGGCGACCTTCCACTGGGTCCTCGATCACGACGCGCTGTTCGCGAACCTCGCGGGGGTGCTGCGTGCCGGCGGCTGGCTCGTCGCCCAGTGCGGCGGGGTCGGGAACATCGCCACGGTCCAGCGGGTGCTCGCCTCGATCGGCGACGGCTGGCTCGGGCCGGTCAGCTTCGCGACGCCGATGGACACCGTCCGCCGGCTCGATGCCGCCGGCTTCGTCGACATCGACTGCTGGCTGACCGACGAGCCGACGCGCTTCGAGCCGGGTGAGCCGTTCGAGACGTTCCTGCGGACGGTGGTGCTCGGCGCCCACCTCGACCGCCTGCCGGCCGACGAGCACGCGGCCTTCGTCCACGAGGTCGCGAGTCGGATGCCCGAGCCGCTGATCGACTACGTCCGGCTCAACATCGTCGCGCGCCGGTCGAGCCGCTGACGAGTCGCCGTGCGACGGCTGACGAGCCGCCGTGCGACGGCGGTCAGGCCTTGACCCGGAATGGCGCGCCGTGGCCGGGGATCACGACGTCCGCCCTGGCCAGGACCCGCGCACGGCCGCGCTCGATGGCGGCCTGGTCCGAGGCGAGCGGGTCGACCTCGGGCGACCGGTCGTGCCGCCACCAGAGATGGGTCATGGCGTACACGCCGTCGTCGGCGGTGACGACGAGCGTCGCGTCCTCCTCGGTGTGGCCGGGGGTCAGCCACAGCTCGCTGTTCGGGCCGAGGTGGTAGCCGTCCCCATCGTGGTCGAGCCACAGGTCGTCGCGGTACCGCGCCCAGAAGTCGACGACCTCGGCGTTCGGGAAGAGCGCGATGTTGACCGTGTGGTCCGGGTGGTGGTGGCTCAGGAAGACATGGGTGACGGCCTCGGGCGCGACCCCGAGCGCTGCCAGCGGATCGAGGATCAGCGAGCGCCGGGCGACCATCCCGGGGTCCGCCACGATCAACGCGTCGCCGTCGCGGACGAGGACGACGCTGCTGCCGACGCGATCGTCGGCGTAGCCCGCGTGGAGGAGATGGACGGTGGTCACGGCGCGATGCTACGCGCCGGCGGTCGCCGCCGGAGGGTCGTCGCGACGGACGGGATGGCCGGCGGCACGCGGGGCCGTCCGTGCCATCCTTCGCGGCCATGACCACGGACCTCAGGGCCGACCTCGTCCTGACCGGCGGCCGGATCCAGACCATGGACCGCCGCCGATCGGTCGCCCGAGCCGTGGCCGCACGTGGCGGCCGGATCGTCGCGGTCGGTGCCGACACGACGGTCCGTGCCCTCATCGGCCCGCGGACGCGAGTCGTCGACCTCCGCGGCCGGACCGTGACGCCGGGCTTCGGCGACGCCCACGTCCACCCCGTCAGCTCCGGCGTCGGGCGATCTGCAGTGCAGCCTGGAGGAGGTGACCGGCCGCGATCTCTACGCGGCGATCATCGCCGCGTACGCGGCCTCGCACCCGGACGAGCCGTGGATCGTCGGCGACGGCTGGTCGATGGCGGACTTCCCGGGCGGGATCCCGCGGAGCGAGGACCTCGACCGGATCGTTCCCGGATCGGCCGGTCCTCCTGGCCAGCCGCGACGGCCACACGGCCTGGGTCAACAGCCGGGCTCTCGAGATCGCGGGGATCACCGCGGATACGCCGGACCCCGTCGACGGCCGGATCGAGCGCGACGCGGACGGCCGCCCGATCGGCACGCTTCAGGAGGGCGCGATCGACCTGCTCGACCGCGTGCTCCCGGCGGTCACGCCCGAGCGCCTGGTCGAGGGCCTGCGGCTGGCCCAGGCGGAGCTGCATGCACTCGGCATCACCAACTGGCAGGACGCGATCGTCACGCCCGACGAGGAGGAGATCGCCTACACGACCCTGGCCGGGCGCGGCGAACTGACCGGCCGCGTCGTCGGGGCGCTATGGTGGGAACGATCGCGCGGCCCCGAGCAGGTCGAGGAGCTCCTCGAACGTCGTCGAACGACCGCGGGTGGCCGTTACGCCCCGACGAGCGTCAAGCTGATGCTCGACGGCGTCCTCGAGAACTTCACCGGCGCCGTGCTCGAACCGTACCTCGGTGCCGATGGTCGCCCGACGACGAACCACGGCATCCGCCAGATCGACCCCGGGATCCTGGCCGACGCAGTCACGCGGCTCGATGCGCTCGGGTTCCAGCCGCATTTCCACGCCATCGGCGAACGCGCGGTGCGCGAGGCGCTCGACGCGGTCGAGGCGGCTCGGCGCGCCAACGGCATGACGGATACGCGACCACACATCGCCCACATCCAGGTCATCCACCCCGACGACGTCGGCCGGTTCCGCGCCCTCGGCGTCGTGGCGAACGCCCAGCCGTACTGGGCGTGCCACAGCTCCCAGATGGACGACCTGACGATCCCGTTCCTGGGCGCGGAGCGCTCGGGCTGGCAGTACCCGTTCCGGTCGCTGCTGGCCGCAGGTGCGACGCTCGCGATGGGCTCGGACTGGGCGGTCTCGACCGCGAACC
Source organism: uncultured Chloroflexia bacterium (assembly GCA_963742075.1). Lineage (GTDB taxonomy): Bacteria > Chloroflexota > Limnocylindria > Limnocylindrales > CSP1-4 > SPCO01. The sequence goes on from CAVUKR010000009.1 coordinate 39,554, forward strand.
CGCTGCTCGAGATGGAGGTCGCGGTCGAACGCGTGAGCGACGAGGACCGGGGGCGGCAGCCGCCGTTCCTCCCCGACGAGCGGATCGAGCTGATCGAGGCACTCGCGGGGTTCACCATCGGGAGCGCGTGGGTCAACCACCTCGACACCGAGGTCGGCTCGATCGAGGCCGGGAAGGCGGCGGACTTCGTCGTGCTCGACCGCGACCCGTTCGACCGCGGCGCGGGAGCGATCGGCGAGACGCGGGTGGTCGCCACGTTCATCGACGGGGTCGCCGTCCACGAGACGCCCGAACTCGAGGGCTGACTGTCGTCGAGCTCGGCATGGACACATGACGATGCCGAATTCGACGCCGGACGACGGTGGCTGCGGCGCGCCGTCCGGGACGATGCTCCTCTTGCGCCACGGAACCCATCCGGGGCAGCGGAAAGGAGAGATCCCAGTGAACGCCGTCGCCGTCATGTACGTCAATGCGCACCTCGAGGAGCTGCGGGCCGAGGCCCAGAAGAAGCGACTCGCGGCGTCGCTGGCTCCGAAGCGCAGCCTGCGGGCGCGCATCGCCGCCGCCTCCGTCAGCCTCAGGAAGACACTCGGTTCCGACGAGATCGGCCCGGACCTCCCGCACCTCAGCCACTGGCCGTACCGGGTCTGACCTCCCGCGGACCCGCTCCTCCCTCCGATACGCGACGACCTCCGTTCCTCCGGCGGAGGTCTTCGTGTGTCTAGCGCAGGTCGGCTTCGCTGTCGATGTCGCGGAGCGTGACCGCGTCGGGGTCGAGCGGTCGCCAGGACGCCTCGGGGATGACGTGGGTCGCCAGGGCCCCGGTGAGTGCCCGCAGCCGCCGCTCGCCGTCGGCGTAGAGCCGCGCCGCCGCGGCAACCGCGGGTTCGCGATGCAGGACGATGGGCAGCGGCCGTGGGCGGCCCTCGTGGTCGAGGACGACCGCGTCCACGCCGGCGGATCCGAGCGCGTCCAGCATCGACGCGATGACGGCCGGGACGAGGCTCGGGGTGTCGCCGCCGATGGCGAGCACGACCGGCCCGGCGGAGCCGCGGAGCCCCGCCAGCAGGCCCGCCAGCGGGCCCTCGAACGGCCGCGGATCATGGACGAGGGTCACCCCCGCCGGCAGGCTCGGGGTCGCGTCGGGCGCGGCCACCACCAGGATCTCGCTCGCGAATGGGCGGACTGCGTCGATCGCATGGTCGAGCAGCGGGCGACCGTCGATCGTGTTCGGCCAGCTTGTCGCGACCGAACCGGCTCGACCGGCCGCCGGCCAGGACGATCGCCGTCACGCGGCCCTGGCTCACCGCGGGCTCCCGGTCCCGATCCAGGCAGCGGCCTTCGGCCCGGGCAGGTGGCCGTCCGGCGTCCGGCGCAGGACGCCGCGGCGATCGAGGTCGGCGAGGATCGCCATCACGTACTTGCGGCTCGTGCCCGTCGCGTCGCGCAGGGCGGCCGGCGTCACCGGTCCACGGGCGGCGAGCGTGAGAGCCGCCGCCGCGATCTCGCGATAGGTCGTGGTCGCGTAGGCAAGGCCGGACTCGAGGACGACGATCCGGCCCTCGCGTTCCATCGCGCGGACCCCCTCCGGCGGGCAGCCGGCGGCTCGCGCGGCCTCTGCCAGCGGCGGGGGTGCGGCGACCGCGAGCGATCGCTCGAGACGGTCCATGGCCGCCATGAGGGCCGGGTCGTCCGCCGGCCCGGACCGTTCGGAACCCGGCTGCCGGACCTGCGGCCCGTCCCGGACGAGACGACCGTCGGCAATGAGCCGGTCGACGAGGGCCGCGCCCGCCGGGACGGCCGCGCTGCGCGCGATCGTGGCCTGCCGTCGCAACGACCGGGCGGCGACGGCACGGACCCAGGTCAGCTCGGCCGCCGGGTCGACCGACGCGAGGACATCGGCGCGGACCGCGGCCTCGACATCCGGCGCGAGCGCCGGCGCCCCGGGGGTCGTCCCGGCCGTCGCCTCGATCGCGCCGTGCAGGTCGAGCCGGGCCGTCGCGATCGCGCCGCTGTCCCCGGCCGCGACCGCCGCGGCGAGCCGTCCGACACGATCGCCGGTCTGCCGCCGCCGCGAGATCCCGCGCGCGGGTCCCGGGTCGAGCACGACGGCTCCGACGATGCGATCCGTACCCGACGACCGGCGCACGACGAGACGGTCGCCGGCCGCGACGGCGATCGGGGGCGACAGGCGGAGGATCGCGACGCTCGACCCGTCGGGGAGCTCGAGCGCGTCCCGACCGCTCCGTCCCACGCTCGCATCCGTGGCGGCCGTGCCGAGATGGACCCGTGCCCGCGCGCGATCGGGGAGCGGAACGGCCGATCGCACGAGGATCCGATCGCTGCGCGACGACCGACGGATCGTCGGTCAGGACGAGACCGCGGTGCAGCTCGGCGGCCTCGACCCCCGCGAGGTTGAGCGCCGTCCGGCCGGGTCCGGTCGCCTCGACCGTCGCTCCGTGGACCTGGATCTCGCGGACCCGGACGGACCGCCCGCCGGGAACGAGCCGGAGGGTCGCGCCACGGACCAGTCGCCCGCCGCGGAGCGTGCCGGTCACCACGACGCCGCGACCCGTGACGGTGAAGACCCGGTCGATCGCGAGGCGCGACCCACCCGCCACCGACCCCGCCGTCGTCACCGAGCCGACCCGCTCGGCGAGCCCCGCCAGCGCCGCACGCAGCCGTTCGATCCCCTCGCCGCTGACCGGCGACACCGCGACGACCGGCGAGCCGGCCAGCGACGTCCCCGCGAGCAGGCGACTCGACCTCGGCGACCACCTCGGCGGTCCGCTCGGGTCCGGCGACGTCGGTCTTGGTCACGCGGCGACGCCGTCGCGGATCCCGAGCGCATCGAGCAGCTCGAGGTGCTCGATCGTCTGGGCACGCGGCCCGTCGTCGGCGGCCACCACCAGCAGCGCCGCGTCGATCTCGCCGGCCCCGACCAGCATGTTGCCGACGAGGCGGTCGTGCCCCGGGACGTCAACGAAGTCGAGCGCTTCGCCGCTCGGGAGCGTCAGATGCGCGTAGCCGACATCGATCGTCATCCCGCGCCGCTGCTCTTCGGGCAGCCGGTCGGCATCGATCCCGGTCAGGGCCCGCAGGAGCGCGGTCTTGCCGTGGTCGATGTGCCCGGCCGTGCCGATGACGACCGTCATCCGCTCGTCGCCGCCTCCGCCACGGCGCGACGCGAGGGCCCGGGCGAGCGCGTCGCCGAGCGCGCCGTCGTCGGCGGGATCGATGGTCCGCAGGTCCAGCAGCACGGCCCCGTCCTGGACTCGCGCCACGACGACCGGATCACCGGCCCGCAGCCGGCGCGCCAGCGCATCCGGGGCGCGGCCGATGACGACCAGCCCGACCGACTCGAGGGTCTCGCCCGGCAGCGAGCCACCGCCGATCGCCGACGCCATCTCCGTGACCGAGACGCGCACGCGGGTCGCGGCAGGCAGTCCGGCCAGCAGTGCATCAGCGCGTCGTCCGAGCTCCTCGGGCGTGGCCGCGATCATCCGCCAGACGGGGATCTCGGTCGTCGCACGACCGGCGCGATAGAGCCCGAGGGTCGCGGCGAGCGCGGCGAGGGTCACCTTCTCGGGCCGGACCGCCCTGGCCAGGGGGTCCTTCCGGATCCGCGCGATGAGGTCGGCCCGGCCGACGATGAGCCCGGCCTGCGGCCCGCCGACCAGCTTGTCGCCGCTGAACGTGACGAGGTCGGCGCCGGCCGCCAGCCGCTCGCGCGGCGTCGGCTCGTGGGCCAGGCCGAAGGCCGCGGTCTCGAGCAGCGCCCCGCTCCCGAGGTCGTCGATGACGATCGCGCCATGTGCATGGGCGAGCCGCGCGAGCTCGACGGCGTCCGGCGCCTCGACGAACCCGGTCTGCGCGAAGTTCGAGGGGTGGACGCGAAGGACGACCGTCGCCCGGCCATCGGCCAGTGCCGCCTCGAAGTCCGCCGCGCTTGTCCGGTTCGTCGTCCCGACCTCGACGAGCCGGGCGCCCGTCCGCCGGACGATCTCCGGGATGCGCACACCGCCGCCGATCTCGACCAGCTCGCCGCGCGAGACCGCGACACCGTGCTTGCCGGCCAGCCCGACGGCGAGCGCCACGGCGGCCGCATTGTTGACCGTGACGAGCGCATCCTCGGCCCCGGTCAGCGCGACGAGATGCGCTTCGGCGGCCCGGAACCGTGGTCCCCGCCGGCCGGTCTCGCGCTCGAACTCGAGCAGCGAATAGGCGGACGCGGCGCGGATCGCGGCCTCGATCGCGGCACGCGGCCAGGGGGCGCGCCCGAGATTGGTGTGCAGGACCACGCCGGTCGCGTTGAGGACCGGGGTCAGGCCGTTCCCCGCCGGATCCGCGAAGGCCTCGAGTCGCGCCACGACGGTCGCCGCCAGCGCGTCGACGGCCGTCGCGGGCCCGCCGGCCGCGAGGTGCGAGCGTTCCTCGGCGATGACCTCGCGCGCCACCGCGGCAATCGCGTCGGGCTCCGCGTCGCCGGCGAGGCGTGGCCGGACGGCGGCCAGCAGCCGCTCGACGCTCGGTGGACGCGGGCGCTCGGACAAGATGGGCCCTCCGTGGCGAGCGGCGGTCGGCCGCCGGATCGCGGCCTGGCGGGAACGCGTGGGAGTCGAACCCACCGCGCCGCGCCGAGCGCCGCGCCACTGGTTTTGAAGACCAGGGGACCCACCGGGACCCGACCGCTCCCGGCGCGATGGTAGCCCTATCATCGACCGCATGACCGCCGGCACGCCGCGCCCGTTCCGTCTCACCGACCTGACCGATTGCGGCGGCTGCGCCGCGAAGCTCGGGGCCGACGTACTGGCCGAGGCCCTCGCCGGGCTCGGCGTCGAGGAGGCGGCGGCACCCGATGGCGCGCTGCTGGCGGGGCTCGGCGAGCCGGATGACGCCGCTGTCTATCGCGTCAGCGACGACCTGGCCATCATCGGGACGCTCGACTTCTTCCCGCCGCTGGTCGACGACCCGCGGACGTTCGGTGAGATCGCCGCGACGAACGCGCTGTCGGACGTCTTCGCGATGGGCGGCCGGGTCCTCTTCGCGCTGTCGATCGCGGCCTTTCCCGAGGACCTGCCCCGCGAGGTCATGACCGAGATCTTCGCCGGCGCCTCGTCCAAGGTCCGCGAGGCGGGCGGCATGCTCGCCGGCGGACACACCATCAAGGACCCGGAGCCCAAGTACGGGCTGGCGGTCATCGGTGCGGCGCACCCCGACCGGCTGCTGCGCAAGGGCGGCGCCCGACCGGGGGACCGGCTCGTGCTGACCAAGCGGCTCGGGACCGGCGTCCTCGTGTCCGGGGCGCGCCAGGGCAGGACGAGCGAGGCGGACCTCGCAGCCGCCATCGACGGGATGCGAACCCTCAACCGCGCCGCCGCCGACCGCCTCGTCGCCAACGGGATCGGCGCCGCGACCGACGTCACGGGGTTCGGCCTGCTCGGCCACGGCCTCGAGATGGCGCGAGCGTCGGGGACGCGCTTCGTCTTCGAGGCGGCCGCCCTGCCTGTCCTGGCCGGTGCGCGCGACCTCGCCGCCGCGGGTGTCGAGACCGGCGGAGCGGCCCACAACCGGCGCTTCGTCGCCGGGTCGCTCGAGATCGGCGCGGACGTGCCGCTCGACCTTGTCACCCTCGCGCACGATCCCCAGACCTCGGGCGGCATGCTCGCTGCGGTCGGCCCCGACCGTGTCGCGCCGCTGGAGCGCGCCTTCGAGACGGCCGGGATCGAACGCTGGTGGATCGGCTCCGTCGAGCCGGGCGAGCCGGGCGTCCGCCTGGCCTGAGTCGGCCCGGCCGTCCCGACAGCGGGTCGTCGGGCGAGAGACAATGGGGGGCCGCGAGCCCGTCATCGCGGCACGATCGCCGAGGAGGCCATATGCGTCGCTTCATCGTCGAGGTGGTGATCGACACCATCCTGCTCGCGATCATCGTCCTGTTCCTTGGCATCATCTCGGTCCCGCAGCCATTCCCGTTCGGGACCGGAAGCGCCCAGATCGTGGCCCTGCGCGGCGCCGGCGTCATCGGCTTCGCCTCGTGGGCGGCCGTCCTCGTCGTGGTCAACCGGTTCGCGCGGCCGGTGCTCGTCGCGCTGACGGGCCGGCTGCTGTTCTCGACGATGGGCCTGTTCGTCGTGGTCATCAACGCGATCGCGATCTGGCTGACCTCGGTCATCGCGCCGATCAAGATCGGCATCGTCGCCGACCCGCTCTACCTCTGGATCATCGTCGGTGCGGCGCTCTATACCGCGTTGTCGACCGTGGCCGGCGCGGTGCTCGGGCTCAACCGCCCGGATCTCGGCGCCGACCGCAGCCACGGCATCTGGGGGTTCCTCGAGCGGCTGCCGACCCCGCGCCGCAACGCGATCATCGAGAACCTGCGTCTCCAGCAGGTCTACAACGCGATCTATACGACCGGACTCGACATCGCCCTGGCCGACACGCCGGTCGGCCCGCTCCGGCGCTGGTTCGCCCGACGCGTCCTTGGCGAAACCGACGAGTTCACGGATGCGGGCGGCCCGGCGCGCATCCGGGCGATGCTCCAGCAGCTCGGCCCGACCTACGTGAAGATCGGCCAGATGATGGCCAGCCGGAGCGACATCCTCCCGCCCGAGTGGATCGACGAGCTGTCCAAGCTCCAGAGCGAGGCCGCCCCGTTCGGCTACGAGGACGTGGTGGCCATCGTCACCAAGGAGCTCGGCTCGCCGCCCGAGGTCCTGTACGCGACGTTCGACCCGGTGCCGTTCGCGGCCGCCTCGACCGCGCAGGTCCACCAGGCGAGGCTCCACGACGGGACGCTGGTCGCCGTCAAGGTCCAGCGGCCGCGGATCCAGGCCAAGACCCAGGCCGACCTCGGGGTCATCCAGCAGCTGGCCGGTGTCGCCGAGCAGCGGCTCGCGATCGCTCGCAAGATCGGCCTGCGGGCGATCGTCGCCGAGTTCGCGAAGGGCGTCCTCAAGGAGCTCGACTACCGCAACGAGGCGTACCACGCCCGGCGCCTCGCCGACGGCATGCAGCGCTTCCCGGAGGTCCATGTCCCGCTCGTCTGGGACGAGCTGTCCGGCCAGCGGGTCATCACCATGGAGTTCGTCAACGGGATCAAGATCTCGAAGGCCGATGAGCTCCGCGCCGCCGGCTTCGACACGGCCGAGCTGGGCACCGTCTTCATCCGCTCGATCATCAAGCAGGTCCTGGTCGACGGCTTCTTCCACGGTGACCCGCACCCGGGCAACATCCTGGCCGACCCGATCTCCAAGCAGATCATCTTCCTGGACCTCGGCCTGGTCGGGCAGCTGAACGCGCAGCAGCGGGTCGACCTGCTCGGGCTGATCTACTCGATCAAGGAGGTCGACATCCCCGGGATCGGGGACGGGCTGATGGCGCTCGGCAAGCCGACCAGGCAGTTCGACGAGGCCGGCTACCGCGACGACATCGACCGGCTCGCGCGCCAGTACCTCGTCTACGGCAAGGCGTCCTCGCTCGGCGACGCGCTCGGGGCATTCCTCGGGGCGGTCTTCGACAACGGCCTCCGGCTCGACAGCGAGCTCACGCTCGCGATGAAGGCCGTCATCCAGGCCGAGGAGACCGCGCGCGCGTTGTCGTTCGACATCGACCTCGGCGAGGCCGCGGTCACCGAGGCACGTGCGGCGCTGCTCGAATCGTTCACGCCCGAGAAGATCCAGAAGCAGGTCCAGGGGAGCGTCGTCCGGATCGGCAAGGAACTGGCCCGGCGGGTGCCCTCGTTCGAGGGTGCCGCTCTCAGCTGGCTCGACCAGTTCAACAAGGGCAAGTTCGTCGTCGAGGTCGACACCAAGGGGCTCGAGCGCTCGATCGCGAGCGTCAGCGACATCGGCCGTCAGGCGACGGTCGGCATCATCGTCGTCGGCCAGCTGATCGGGACCGCGATCGTGATGGCCGTCCTGCTCCAGCCGTCGCTGACACAGTTCCAGGGCGTCGCGTATATCGCGATGATCGCCTTCGCGATCACCCTGGTGGTCAGCTTCGTGGTCCTGTTCCGGGTCTTCCGGCAACCGAAGCCGCTCGACGACGACTAGGTCGCCGCTGCTTCCTGTCCCGGCGCTACACTCGCCGTCGTCGGCAACCGCAGGAGGCCAGCCGTGGCAAAGCCCTACGTGCGACTGACCCAGCCCCTCGTCCGCGACACGAAGGGCGGCGAGCTTCGACCCGCGTCATGGGACGAGGCACTCGCGCGGACCGTCGCCGGGTTCGGGATCGCGAAGGCGACCCATGGCCCGACGACATTCGGCACCTTCAGCTGCAGCAAGGCGACCAACGAGGTCAACTTCGCGGCACAGAAGTTCAGCCGGACGGTCCTGGGCAGCAACAACATCGACAGCTGCAACCGGACGTGACACGCCCCTAGCGTCGCCGGTCTGGCGACGGTGTTCGGTGCCGGGGGCGGCACATCCTCATATCGCGAGGTCGAGGACACGGACCTGATCGTCCTGTGGGGCAGCAACGCCCGCGAGACGCATCCGATCTTCTTCCACCACGTGCTCAAGGGCGTTCGCAACGGCGCGCGCCTCTATGCGGTCGACCCGCGACGCACGTCCTCGGCGGAATGGGCCGACGGCTGGCTCGGTCTCGACGTCGGCAGCGACATCGCGCTGGCCAACGCGGTCGCGCGCGAGATCATCGCGGCCGGGCTCGAGAACCGCGAGTTCATCGATCGGGCGACGACCGGCTTCGAGGCGTACAAGGCGAAGGTCGAGCCCTACACGCTCGAGTATGCCGAGCGCGAGACGGGCGTCCCGGCTGCGGCCATCCGGGAGCTGGCGCACGCGTTCGCGACCGCCCCGCGGGCCATGATCTGCTGGACGCTCGGCATCACCGAGCACCACAACGCCGTCGACAACGTGCTCGCCCTCATCTCGCTCGTCCTGCTGACGGGGCACGTCGGGCGCTATGGCAGCGGCGTCAACCCGTTGCGGGGCCAGAACAACGTCCAGGGTGGCGGCGACATGGGCGCCCTCCCCGACCGGCTGCCGGGCTTCCAGCACGTCGAGAACGACGAGCTCCGCGCGAAGTTCGATGCCGAATGGGGCGTGGCCGTCCCGCCGAAGCGCGGCTGGCACCTCTCGGGGATGTTCGACGCCATGGAGCGCGGCGACCTGACCGCCGTCTACTGCATCGGCGAGAACCCGGTCCAGTCCGAGGCCGACCAGGCGCGCGCGATCCACCTGCTCTCCGGGCTCGACTTCCTCGTCGTCCAGGACCTGTTCCTGACCCGGACGGCCGAGCTTGCCGATGTCGTCCTGCCTGCCACCGCGGCCTGGGCCGAATCGGAGGGGACCGTCACCAACTCCGAGCGTCGCGTCCAGCGCGTCCGCAAGGCGGTCGAACCGCCCAACGGCGCCCGCGACGACCTGGGGCTCATCTTCGAGCTGGCGAACCGGATGGGCGCCGGGTGGGGCGAGCCGGATCCCGAGACCGTCTGGAACGAGGTCCGGCGCCTGTCGCCGGTCCACGCCGGGATGTCCTACGCGCGTCTCGAGGCCGAGGGCGGCCTCCAGTGGCCGTGTTACGACGAGACGCACCCGGGCGAGCTCTTCCTCCATTCACGGCTGTGGGAGGACCCGGTCCCCGGCAACCGGGTGCCGTTCGTCCCGGTCGACCACGATCCGCCGGTCGACAAGCTCGACGCCGACTTCCCGATCCGCCTGACGACCGGCCGCCGGCTCGACTCGTACAACACCGGGGTCCAGACCGCGGGCTACACGTCGCCGCTCCGGCGCGGCGAGAGCCTCGACATCAGCCCCGAGGATGCCGCGACCTATGACCTCGCGGACGGCGAGCGTGTCCTGGCCGTCTCGCGCCGCGGCCAGGTCGAGGTCCCGGTCCGGATCGACCCGTCGCTCCGGCCGGGCCTGACCTTCATGACCCTCCACTTCCAGGACGACGTGGCGGTCAACCTGCTGACCATCGACGCCACCGACCCGAAGTCGGGGACGGCCGAGTTCAAGGCCACGGCCATCCGGATCGAAAAGCTGGCGGTGCCGGCGCCCGCCTGAGCGGCCCGGCCACGCAGGACATGGCGACGGCCGGGGCGCGAGCCCCGGCCGTCTGATCCGATGGTCGACCGTCAGTGGATGGTGATGGATCCTGCCATCCCGTCGTGGATCTGGCACACGTACGTGAGCGTGGTGCCATGTGCCGCGCCGGCAAGCGAGATCGTCCACTTGTTGAGGATGTCCGTCTTGGCGGCCCCGATCGCGTGGGTCAGCTGTCTCGGCCCGATGATCCCCGAATCGGAGACGGTCGTGGCCGTCGGGACGTTCCAGATGCCGTTGCCTCCGTCGAGCTCGAGCTCATCGGGTGGCCCGAAGTTGCACCCCGTCGGGCCCATGAGGACGTCCGTCGAGCCGTTCTCGCAGAAGGGGACGAACTCGGTCCCGAGATCGCCCGGGAACGTGACCGTGTGTGGCTCGTTAGGCGAAAGCGGCGTAAAGACGACCTTGTCGCCGGGCTTGGCTTTGAGATTGCGCGGGAAGAACTCGAGGAGCGCGACCTTGCCGTCGCGGCTCGACGTCCCGGCGGTGACATGCAGCGTCCGCGTGCCGTTCCACCAGTGATGCTCGATGGCGTCGTGGTTGTGGTTGGCCCTCCAGTTGGCCGCCCAGGCGCCGGCCAGATCGTGCTTGACCTGCTTCGCGACCTGCTTGTCGACCCGGGCCTGGCTCGGGACGTGCGCGTCGGCCGCCACGACCTTGAGCGTGCCGGTCATCCCGGCATGGACGCGGCAGAGGAAGACGTACGTCCCGGGCTGGGCCGAGACGTGCACGACGAACGGCCCTGGCGGGGGCGCCGGCGGGCCGGCGGGGGCGCCGCTGCTCACGACCGTTGAACCATCGAAGCCACACGGGGTCACGGACGACCCACAGGTGATCGATGTCGGGGCGAGCCCGAGTTGGTTGAGCTCCGAGTGGGTGGTGCCGTTCGGGTTCAGGCCGGTGTCATCCGTGTCGTCGAGGGCGATCCCATTGGCATGCTGGTCCTGCTTGGCCGTGGTTCCGGCCTTCAGGATCGTGAACGTATGGAACCCCTCGTTGATGAACTGCAGGTCCGTTCCGGTCCGCACGGTGACCGTGCGCGGGAAGAAGTCGTTGAAGGTCCAATTCCGGCCCGCCGGGACGGCCGAGGGCATATCGGCGGTCACCGTGGCGGTAATTGTCGTCGCCCCGACCGGAGCGGCCAGGACGAGCTGGCCGAGCATGAACAGTGAGGCGCTCGCCGCGGCGAGACGCCACCGGGTCCTGATCACCTATCAAACCTCCTGCGCGCTCCGAAGGACGACGGCACCGGGTGCGGTGCGCGATGGTCTTGTGTAGTCCATCGGGCGCCCCGGCGTCCACCCTGGTTGCGGCTTTAGGCGAATCCTGTGGTGCGCCGATGCACCGAACGACGTGCCGATCAGGAGCCGGTCGGTGGGCCGTCGGCGGGTCCCGGGTCGGCGCTGTCCGACGTCGCCGAGCCGCCGAGCGACCCGAGGATCAGCTCGAGACCGGCGACCAGCGCCGCGGCGAGAAGGGCCGCCTCGAGCCCGACCGCCACCCACACGACGATCAGCGCGATGACCACGAGGCCGACCTTTTCGACGGTCTGGCGGTTGGCGCGGATCGTGTCGCCGAGGCCGGCACGCCCCGCCGCGGCCCCACCCGCCACGACCGACCCGGCCTGCCCGGCGGCCCCGCTCACGCTCGACGTGGCGGACACGACCCAGGCGGGCCGGCCCCACAGGTAGGCCAGGACGGCCAGGATCGCGGTGATGATCAGGATGATCAGCGTCAGGCCACGGAGATCGTCGAAGACCGCGTCCATCACGGAACGGACCGCGCCGGCCATGTCCTGGTCCGCGATGCCTCCGATGATCACTCCCTCCATCCCGCGGATCAGCAGCCGGGCGATCACGAAGGCGACGATCGTCCCGATGGCCAGGAAGATGACCATCCGTCGGCGGCGCTGCGCCAGCCAGAGCGCGAGCGCGACGAGGACCACGCTCAGGATGATGAGCACGATCACGATGATGTCGAAGGCCTTGACCGCGGTCCGTGCGGCCAGGATCTTGTCCGCGGGCATCAGCTGGATCGTGCCGAAGTCCGCGGGGAGGGTGATACCCAGGATCGACGCGACACGCTGGGCCAGGACCCCCGGCTCTTCGGGCGTCGTCAGGTCAGGGAGCTGGACGTCGGCCGGGATCAGGCCGATCTCCTGCAGCTGTCCGAGGGCCGCACCGACGAGCGGGAAGACGTCGATCGTGACGTAGCCGTTCACGATGTTGACGTTCTCGGGATCGCCGCGCAGCACGCGCATGAGCTGGGCATGCGTGAACGAGACCGACTTGAGCAGGGCCGCCTGCACCTTCGGGTTGCTGAGCGCGATCTGCAGGCGCTTGTCGATGGCGTCGCGGATCGCCACGGTCAGCGGGGCGGCGAGCGGCTTCGCCGCGTCGGGGAGCCGCGCCTCGATCCGGGCCTGGACGCCGACCGCATCGACGACCTGCTGGCTGATCCGGGCGCTGAGCGGGTCGATGACCGCCGGATCGGCGACGACGTCGGTGACGAGCGCCGTGAAGCGATCCGTGTTGAACGCCACCTGGTGGGTCCAGACCGCGACGGTCGTGACCAGGATCGACAGGCAGGCCAGGACGAGGACGACCCCCGCCAGGATGCTCCGGCGCCGGCGCGCGCGCGGCGCGGGCGTCGCGACGGTCGAGACCGGATCGGAAGCCATGGTCATCTCCAACTCCCTCCGGCACTCGTGCCGGCCAAGACTAGCGGTGGCCCCGGGGCGCTGGGGACCGAGGACGGGATGGCCGGGGATCAGACCCCGGGCTGGGCCGCGATCCGGCCCTGTTTGATCGCCGCGAGGAACGCGTCGAAATCGCGCTGATTATGGTCCGCGTAGCCGGCCGCGAAGTCACCGACCGCGTGGGCGTACGCCCCGCCGTCGCCGAGATAGCCGGCGATCAGCGCCGGATCCCCCGACCGGGCATGGCCGCGGGCGAGCGCCCAGGCGCACAGCTCGCCCCAGCTGACGAGATCATCGACGGTCATCGCCTCGACGACCGGGACCCCCTTCTGGTCCTGGTGCTGGCGGATGTAGAGATGTCGACCGTGCTCCCCGATCGTCCAGCCGAGCAGGATGTCGCTCGTCGCCTGGAGTCGCCGCTGACCGGTGACGATCCGTTCGCCATGGGAGCGATCCGGGTGGTCGCCTGTCCCTCGAGGAGGGCGATCGGGTCCGGCCGATCGGGTGAGGGTCGCCAGCCGGCGATCGCGGAGAACGGCACGCGCGCCCGGGCCGCCTCGCCGTCCTTCAGGCGTTCGGCGACGGTGCGAGCCTCGGTCATGACGCCGCCGCGGTCGTTCGCTCGTACGCTTCGACCACCTCGACGACGGTTGGGAAGATGTTCGCGGCCCCGATCTTGTCCGTCAGGCCGTACGCGTCGAGCAGGCGCTGGACGACCGGGTCGAACTCCGTGGCGACGAACGTGACGCCCAGCTTGCCGAGCTCCTCGACAACGGCCCGGATCGCGTCGGCGCCGGAGTAGTCGACGTCGCCCATCGCCGATGCGGACAGGCACACCCACTTGAGCGGTGGATCGGCGGTCGTGACCAGTTCGAGGATCTCGGCGGTGAAGCGGGTCGCGTTCGCGTAGTAGAGGCTTGCGCCGAATCGGTAGATCGCCAGGCCGGGCAGGGCCTGGGTGCCCGACTCGACCGGCGAGAAGAGCGGCCGGCCCCGTGGGTCGAGGGCGAGCAGCCGGTCATACGGGTGGTAGCTGTGCTGGATGTGGATGACGATCGAGAGGGCGATGGCCAGGACGATCCCCTGCTCCACGCCGACGATCACGACGACGGCGGCGGTCAGGGATGCGACCGCGAACTCGTCGCGGCGGACCCGCAGGATGTCGGCCATCCCCTTGTAGTCGACGAGCCGGATCCCGATGAGGAAGACCACCGAGGCGAGGACGGCGTTCGGCATGGACGCGAGCGGGCCGGTGAGGAAGAGCAGGACGATCACGACGATCGCCGCCGCGGTCAGCTGTGACAGCTGACTCCGCCCGCCGGCGCTGTCGACCATCTCGGTCTTGGTCGGGCTGCCGTTGACCGGGAACGTCCCGGACACGCCGGCTCCCAGGCTGGCCAACCCGAGTCCGACGAGGTCGACGTTCTCCTCGAAGCTGTCGCCGTACTTCACCGCGTACGCCCGCGAGGTGGCAGCGCTCTGGGCGAGGATGACCACGAACAGCGAGATGACCATCGGCAGCAGCGCGACGATGTTGTCGGTGGTGATGACGTCCTGCGGCAGCCCGATCGCCGGGAGGCCGCCCTGGATCGTCCCGAGCGTGGTGACGCCCTTGGCCGAGAGGTCCAGGACCTCGCTGAGCACGATCGAGCCGACCACCGCGATCAGGGCGCCCGGGATCTTCTTGTTGAGCGCACCCAGACCGACGATGGTGACCAGGACCGCGATCGAGACCGCGAGGGTCGCGGTGCTCGTGTCGCCGGCGCCGATCGCGCGCAGCGTGTTGGCGAACTTCTCGAGGGTCGTGCCGCTGCCGGCATCGACGCCGAACATGCCGGCCACCTGGCCCATCGCGACCTGGATGCCGACGCCGGTGAGGAAGCCGATGAGCACGCTCCTGGACAGGAAGTTGGCGATGAAGCCGAGCCGGAGCAGTCGGGCCGCGAGGAGGATGACGCCACACATGAGCGCGGCGAGTCCGGCCAGCGCCGTGTACTCGGCGGATCCCGCCACCGCTCCGGTGGCGACCAGGCCGGTCGCCAGGATCGCGGCGGTGGCCGAATCCGCGCCGACGACGAGGTGGCGCGACGATCCGAAGATCGCGAACAGGAGCACGGGCAGGAGCAGGGTGTAGAGACCGGTCACCACCGGCATCCCGGCGATCTTGGTGTAGCCCATGACCTCGGGGATGGCCAGGGCGGCCAGGGTGGCGCCGGCGATGACGTCGATCGAGACCCGCGCCGGGTCGAGCGGCAGGAGGCCCTGCAGGATCGGCAGCGGCGAGCGCGCCTTGGTCGTTGACTTTGCCGCCATGCCCGACCCCCTGCTGCCGCGCCCTCGCCGTCGATCGTCGACGAGCGGAGGTCACGTGCGGGGAGTGTACGAGTCTCGGATGGCCGCGGCATCACCCGATTCGGCTGACTCAGGCGTATCCCGGCGGTGCTAGCCTTCCCATTCCGCCTGATGCGACGGTCGTCGGGCCAAGGAGGATCGTGATGCCAGCGAAGACGGGGGGCAACGGCAAGCGCCCGGACAAGTCGACGGCGAAGGCCGCGACGACGGCGGCCGCGAAGACGGCAGCGGCCGCCGCGAGGACGGCGAGCAAGACGGCGACCAAGGCGGCGGCGGTCACGGCCAAGGCGGCCGCAAGACGGCGTCCAAGGCGCCGACCAAGGCCGCGACCACGTCGTCGGCCAAGACGACGACCAGGTGGCGGCGAAGGCGCCTTCGCGACGCGCCGTGAAGCAGACGGCGGCCCTCGCGGAGCGCGCGGCGGCGGCCGAGGCGGTCGATGGTGCCGGACGGGTCGCGGAAGGACTCGATGTCGTGGCGGCCGCGGCCGATGCGGCGGCAGCCGGGCGTGCGGCGGTCGTCGAAGGCGCCAGTGACCTGACCCGCGGGACCGACGAGCTGATCGTCGCCGACCGGGTCGCGGCCCTCGGCGACGTCGTCGCGGCGGCCGGGATCAACGACGTCGAGCAGGGAGCGCAGCTCCTCTCGACGTCCGAGGACATCGCGATCCTCGGGGCGGTCGTCGGCGCCATCAGCGAGGACGACCTCGAGCGCGGGCTCCAGATCGCGCGCGTGAGCGGCGAGCTCGGCGCGGTCGCCATCGTCGTCCGCAGGATCGGCATGCCGGTCCTGGCGACCTTCCTGGCCCTTCGCGGCGATGAGCTGCTCGGCGTCTCGGTCGATGCGATCGTCCGAGCCGGCGGGACGCGCGCCATCGCGCGCGCCCTCGCGGCGACCGGCGAGCAGGTCGAACTGCTCGGCGAGACCGAATCCGCCGAGGGGATCGCCCGCCTCGTCGTCGCCGAAGGCATCGCGGAGCGGAGCGACGAGCTCGCCGAGTCGGGTGCGGCGCTCAGCTACGAGGGCTTCGAGGAGATGCAGCTCGGCGAGACGGTCCGCCGCTCTGCCGTCGAGGTCGGGGCCGCCGGCCTCGCCGAGGCGGGCCAGGGGATGGAGGAGATCGGCGCGGCCGGGGCCCTGGCCGACGTCGCCGAGGAGCTCCGGAACTAGCATCGTGGCCACGGTCCCGCCCCGACCGCCGGGCGGGACCCGGCCCACACCTCATCGCGCGATGGCTCGCCGGGCGCCCCGCAATGGCCGACGACCGGGTGGCTCCGGACGTCCCGGCGCCGGCCTGACGGGCCGGGACGGCAGCGCCGCATCGCGGCCCTGTCGCTAGACTCGCGTCGATGGATCTGCACGTCATCGGTCCGCTCGCCTCACCGGCCGAGCGCGCGGCGGTGGACGCCGTGCTCGGGCCGCCCGAGTCGGGCTGGGTCGGCGGAGCCGAGGGACGCCCGCACCGACGGGCATGCCGCCCGCGGCGGCCACGCGATCCGGGCGCGTCGCGCCGAGCTCCTGCCGGCCCTCCACGCGATCCAGTCGCGGATCGGCTGGATCAGCACGCCTGCCCTCAACTACGTCTGCAAGCGGCTGGCCGTCGCACCGGCCGAGGCGTACGGCGTCGCGACGTTCTACGCCCTGTTCGCCACGACCCCGCGGCCGCCGGTCGTCGCCCACGTCTGCGACGACATCGCCTGCCGGCTGGCCGGCGCGGAGGCGATCTGCGCGGACCTGACGCGCGCCGTCGGGGCGGCCGGCGAACCGATCCGGGACGGCCGCGCGACGTGGCTGCGCAGCCCTTGCCTGGGCATGTGCGACCGGGCGCCGGCGGCGATGTTCACCGTCGCGGGCGAGGAGCCCGAGACGTACACGGTCGCGCCGATCGACGCGGTCGGGGTCATCGCGGGACTCGAGTCGTCGTCGGGGGCACCCGCTGCCGGCCGCACCGATCTCCCGCAGCCCCCGACCGAGCGCCGGCGCCTGCTCGCCCGGGTCGGCGTCGTCGATCCCGCGTCGCTCGACGACTACCGGGCGCACGGCGGCTACGCGGCGCTCGCGCGCGCCATCGAGCTCGGCCCGGACGCGGTCATCGCCGAGGTCACCGCCTCCAAGCTGATGGGCCGTGGCGGGCGCGGCGTTCCCGACCGGGCGCAAGTGGGCGGCCGTCGCCACCCAGGCCGCGCAGCCGCATTACCTCGTCTGCAACGCCGACGAATCCGAGCCCGGAACGTTCAAGGACCGCGTCCTGCTCGAGGGCGACCCGTTCGCCACGGTCGAGGCGATGACGATCGCGGCGTTCGCCTCCGGCGCCTCGACGGGCTACCTCTACATCCGCGGCGAGTACCCGGAGGCCGAGGCTGCGATCGCGCACGCGATCGCCGAGGCCCGGGCCGCCGGCCTGCTCGGGGACGACATCCTCGGCTCGGGCTTCGCCTTCGACATCGAGCTCCGGCGCGGCGCCGGAGCCTACATCTGCGGCGAGGAGACGGCGCTCTTCGAGTCGATCGAGGGCAAGCGCGGCGAGCCGCGCAACAAGCCGCCGTTCCCGGTCGAGGTCGGGTCTGTTCGGGAAGCCGACGGTCGTCAACAACGTCGAGACGCTCGCCAACGTCCCGGCCATCGTGCTCGACGGCGGCGCGGCATTCGCCCGGATCGGCACCGAGGGCTCGACCGGCCCGAAGCTCTTCTGCCTGTCCGGACATGTCGCCCGGCCGGGCGTGTACGAGGTCGAGTTCGGCGCGACCCTGGGCGACCTGATCGAGCTCGCCGGCGGCGTCCCGGGCGGTCGCGCGATCCGGACGATCCTGCTCGGCGGCGCGGCCGGCGTCTTCGTCGGCCCCGAGGCGCTCGACATGCCGCTCACCTTCGAGGGGACCAGGGCGGCGGCCGCGACGCTCGGCTCGGGGGTGATCATGGTCTTCGACGAGACCGCCGACCTCGTCGACACGCTCCGGCGGATCGCCCAGTTCTTCCGCGACGAGTCGTGCGGCCAGTGCGTCCCGTGCCGCGTCGGGAGCGTCCGCCAGGAGGAACTGCTCGCCAGGCTCGCCGCCGGGTCGGTGGTTCGGCCGCGCGAGACGGAGCTCGCGCTCCTGCGCGAGATCGGGCAGGCGATGCGCGACGCGTCGATCTGCGGCCTCGGCCAGACGGCCTCGTCGGCGATCGAGTCCGCCCTGCGTCAGCCGGGTATGGTGGCCCTGTGACCGAACACGCGACGCCACGACCCGAGGCGGTCCCGCAGATCACCTCGGCGATCCTCCTGACGCCGCCGGCCCGCTCGTCGCGACCCCCTGCCGCGCCGCCGGTCGAGGCGCGGCCGGCCGTGGAGCTCACCATCGACGGCGTCGCGGTCTCCGTCCCCGCCGGCACGACCATCCTCGGGGCGTGCCGCAGCCAGGGGATCGATACCCCGACGCTGTGCTTCGCGGAGAACCTGACCCCGGTCAACGTCTGCCGCGTCTGCGTGGTCGAGGTCACCGGGTCGCGCGTCCTCGTCCCGGCCTGTTCGCGCGCCGCGGAGCCCGGGATGGAGGTCAGGACCGACTCGGAGCGCGTCCGCCTGTCGCGGAAGATGGTCCTCGAGTTCCTCGGTTCGAGCGTCGACCTGTCGCTCGCCGGTCCGATCGCGCCCGACGGCTCGATCGCCGCGTACGCCGAGCGGTACGGTGCGGATGCGACGCGCTACGGGCCACCTGCGTCGGCGGCCTACTCGGGCGAGCGCGACAGGCACGAGGCCGGTCATCACCACGCCCCGACCGGCGACGCAGAGGCCGCGACCGTCGCCCAGCCGACCAAGGTCGACAACAACCTGTACGTCCGCGACTACGCGAAGTGCATCCTCTGCTACAAGTGCGTCGACGCCTGCGGCGAGGAGGCCCAGAACACGTTCGCGATCGGCGTCGCCGGGCGCGGCTTCGACGCGCGGATCTCGACCGAGGGTGCCGTCCCGCTGCCCGACTCCGCGTGCGTCTACTGCGGCAACTGCATCGGCGTCTGCCCGACGGGCGCGCTCATGTTCAAGTCCGAGTACGACATGCGCGAGGCCGGGACCTGGGATGAGTCGGCCCAGACCGTGACCGACACGATCTGCCCGTACTGCGGGGTCGGCTGCGCGGTGTCGCTCCACGAGCAGGACGACCGCATCGTCAAGGTCACCTCCCCGACCAATTCGTCGGTGACCGACGGCCACCTCTGCATCAAGGGCCGCTTCGGGTTCGAGTTCGTGAACAGCCGGCCGCCGAAGTAGGCTCCGGCTCCTGCCATGCGACCGACGATCGAACGACTCGGCCGGCCGGCCGGCGTCGCCGGCGTGTCCCCGATGCCGGTCGCGGCGGGCGCACGGGCGTGATGCCCGGCGGCCGACCGGCCGAGACGGGTGCCGCCCGGATGCGACGGGTCGCGGCGTGGACGACGATGGGCATCCTGTGGCTGTTCGCGGCGTACAGCGTCGCCTGGGTCGCCAACCGGGTGCAGGCGTGGGAGGTCGGGGCCGATCTGCGCTTCTACCAGGTCCTCGCGAACCATTGGCTCTCAACAGGGGTCATGTATCCGGGACAGCTCGAGGGGCCCTACCAGCTCCGCGTCCAGATCGACAACCTCTATCCCCCGAACGCGATGCTCCTGTTCGTGCCGTTCACGGTCCTGCCGGCCGTCCTGTGGTGGGCGATCCCGCTCACGATCCTGGGCTATTCCGTGTGGCACTGGCGACCCGTGATGTGGGGATGGGCAGCGCTCGCGCTGGTCGTCATCTGGCCACGCACGACCGGCGCGATCCTCGCGGGCAATACCGATATGTGGATGTCCGCGGCGGTCGCCGGAGGACTGTTGTGGGGCTGGCCGGCCGTCCTCCTGACGATCAAGCCGACGCTGGCGCCCCTGGCGCTCCTCGGCATCCGTCATCGCTCGTGGTGGGTCGCGATGGGAGCGATGGGCGTCTTCGTCCTCCTGACCCTGCCCCTGTGGTTCGACTACGTGACGGCCATCCGCGATGTGCGAGGGTTGGGCTGGGACTACTCGCTCGCCGCGCTGCCGCTGATCCTCGCTCCGGTCGCGATCTGGTCCGCTCGTCGCCGGGAGCCCGAGCTCGATGGGCCGGCATCGCTGTCGCCGGAGGTGGCAGGACCCCGACCCCGAGGGACCCCCGTCTCGTCGTGAACGGCGGCCGTCAGGCGTCACGCCGCCCGACCAGCAGGAAGGTCTCGGTCGAGCCCTTGCCCTTGAGGTCGATGGCGCCACGCGGTTCGAGGACGTAGGCGTCGCCGAGGGCGGCGGCCACCGTCGCCGAGACCTGGATCCCGCCGACCGGCGCGGTGGTCTCGAGGCGACTGGCCGTGTTGACCGCGTCACCCCACAGGTCGTAGATGAACTTGCTCGTCCCGATCACGCCGGCCGCCACGGGTCCGCTGTGCAGCCCGATCCGGACGCGCCACGGATCGCCGGCCGCGCGGACCGCTGCCTGCATCGCGAGGGTGAGGTCGGCCGCTGCCCGGATATGGCCGCCAGGCGTGCGCGTGCCGTCCGACGTGCCGGGCAGCCCCGCGGCCGCCATGTACGCGTCGCCGATGGTCTTGATCTTCTCGACCCCGAATGCGCCGCAGGCGGCATCGAACGCCGAGAACAGCCCGTTGAGCGACGTGACCAGGGTCGCCACCTCCAGCCGTGCCGAGATCTCCGTGAACCCGACGAAGTCGCTGAACACGATCGCGACGTCGTCGTATCGGTCGGCGATGAGCTGTTCGCCCTTGTCGAGGCGCTCGATGATCGCCTCGGGGAGCACGTTCAGGAGGAGGGCACGCGATCGGGCCTTCTCCGCGGCCAGCTCGCTGCTCGCGTTGCCGAGGGCCTTCGCGTTGGTGTCCCGGATCACCTCGATCTGTTCGAGCTGAGTCTCGACCCGATTGAGCCGCCGGCGGAGCCGCGCGATCTCCTTCTCGAGCTCGACTAGCGTCCGTTCCGCCGGGGCCGGCTCGTCGTCGCTCACGTGCCGAGCAACAACGTCACGAACGTCTCGTTGAAGTACCGGCTGGTTTCGACGCCCCCGACCGGGCCGATCTCGCCGAAGCAGTAGATCCCGGCCACCGGCAGCGAGGCGCCGAAGGCCGACCGTGCCAGCTCCGCCTCGATCCGGGTTCGCGATCCGAGCACGAACCGCCGCACGGCGCAGGAGAAGATGAGCGCTGCCTCGGGTGCGGCATCGGCCGGGAACCCTGCGCTCGCCCGCTCGAGCGCGGCGCGGGTGCCAGCCAGGATGTCGTCGGTGTCGGCGGTCGTCAGCTGGACCACGGCGCCGGCCGGGATGACTCCGGCCACGAAGACCGAACCCGACGACGGGTCCGTCCCCTGGATCGCGCGGAAGTAGGCCTCGTCGCCGCCCGCCTCGACGACCGCCAGCGGATTGCCGTACGACGCCGGGCCCGTCACGTCCAGGTAGCGGGCCAGGAATCCGATGGCCGGCTGGCCGTCGATCTCGTGCAGGACGCCGCGGCTCGAGCGCGTCACGGTCCCGGTCGCCCCGAACGTCCGCCAGCCGGTCCCGACGGCGGTGGACGCGGCGATCGCTCCCGAGAGCAGGAGCACGACCACGCCGTCATCGGTCACCACGTCGCCGCAGAACTGGTACGAGGGTCGAACCGCGCTGAAGTCCCGACCGGCGGACGTGCCGCCGACGATGACGACCCCCGCCGGCAGAGAGCGGGCCATCGCGTCGAGCGTGGCTTGCGGATCCGCGCCGAAGCCCTCGGTCAGCATGATGCAGACCTTCGGCTCGCGGTCCGTCGCGGCGAGGGCCTGGGCCGCGGCGGCCCGGCACGCCGAGTCGACGTCGCTGCTGAGACCCGTGCCGATCCCCGCCGTCACGTCGACGACGTCCGAGGCGAACATCGCGAGGGTGATCGAATCCTCCTGGTATCCGCCGCTCGACGAGATCTCCGCGGCCGACGTCGAACCCATCACGGTCGCGTCGGGGAACGCCTCGCGCAGCGCGGTCGTGATCGATGGGTCGAAGCTGTCGAACGCGGAGAACAGGATCCCGGCCTGCGGGCGCAGGTCACCGAGCGCCGCCCGGCACTCCTCGATCGCGGCCGCGATCGCGTCGGCGGGCACCACGTCGTCGCTCTGTCCGACCGCCATCGTGAACATGGCGAACCTCCACGCGCAACTCTATCGAACCCGTGCCTGCGCGGCCTCCTAGCCCAACCCGCTCAGGTCCCGCAGGTCCACCCGCCCGTCGTGCGCATACACGTTGAAGCCGTCACCGCGCAGGAAGCCGACGAGCGTGACGCCGACACGCTCGGCGGTCTCGATGGCGAGGTCGGACGGGGCCGACACCGCGCAGACGATCGGGATGCCGGCCGCGGCCGCCTTCTGGACGATCTCGAAGCTGACCCGCCCCGAGACCATCAGGATCCGGTCGTGGAGCGGCATCGCCCGGGCGAGGACCTGCGAGCCGACCAGCTTGTCGAGCGCGTTGTGGCGGCCGACGTCCTCGCGCAGGGCCAGGAGCTCGCCCTTCGGCGTGAACAGGCCGGCCGCATGGAGGCCACCGGTCTCGTCGAAGGCCCGCTGCGCGGCGCGCAGCAGGTCCGGCAGCGCGAGGATGACCGAGCGCTCGACGACGGGGCCGTCGGGGAGCGGCGCGACCCGCAGCGCGACCTCGTCGATCGACGCCTTGCCGCAGATCCCGCACGACGCGGTGGCCACGAAATGGCGCTCGGCGACCTTCGAGTCGTCGAACGGTCGCGAGAGACGGACGACGATCGTGTCGTCCGGCTGGCTCAGCGATCGCGGGTCGCCGCCGGCCGTGCCGAGGACCTCCTGATCGTCGAGCAGGCCCTCGGTCCAGAGGAACCCGACGGCCAGCTCGGCCTCGTTCCCCGGCGTCCGCATCGTCACCGCGACGGCGACCGGGTCCTGGCGCGGACCGGCCGCCCGGATCTCGAGCGGCGACTCCCCGACGACCCGGTCATCGCGGACCTCGAGCGACTCGCCGCGGACGGCGACGATCCGCCGGCTGGTCACGTGCCGGATCGGTGGGATCGGGTCGCCGGTCAGCTCCCGCATGCTGTCCCCGCCAGCGCGGAGGCGAACGTGGCAAGGGCCGCCTGCGCGGTCCTGGCGGCATCGGCGGCGCGGCTGAGTGCCGGGAGGCCGTTCAGGCCGCCACCGGTCGTGCTCCAGTCCACGAACCGGTCCGCCGCGCCTCCGTACGCCTCGAGCATCGACAGTCGCGGCTCCGTGGGCCCCGGCGTAGCAGTCGGCCGGCGGATGGACGAGGAGCCAGTCGCGCTCGACGTCGACGAAGTCGAGGATCGCCACCGCGGCGGTTCGCACGGCGCCGAGGTCGGCGGCGGCGGAGGCGTTCGACAGGTCGCGGTCGAGGCCGTCGACGGTGGCCCTGTCGGCCTCGACCCGCGCCAGGAACTCCAGGTAGGCGGTGGTGGCAACCGGCGGGACGTTGAGCGGGCGGATCCGGCTCGGCCCCGCGGTCACGCCGGGGGTAGAGGTCGGTGGCGGCGTCGCGGTCTCGCTCGGCCGCTCGGTCGCCACGCCGAGACCGGCCGCCGACCCCGCCGTCGTCGGCGCGACGCCGCTCGACGCGCAACCGGTGAGCGCCGCGACGACCGCCACCAGCAGCACCGATCGGATGGCGTGACCGGCAGATGGCCGACCGGGGGGCGACATGGGCCCATCATAGGCGGCGATGCCGTCCGAACCCGTCCTGTCCGCGGTCCAGCGAGCGTTCATCGAGTCGGCGCGCCGGGCCGTCCTCGCGACCGTCGCCCCCGACGGCCGGCCGCGGCTCGTCCCGATCTGCTTCAGCCTCGATCCCGAGCGAGCGGTCCTCCACACGCCGCTCGACGATAAGCCGAAACGAGGCGATGACCCGCTGGCGCTGGCCCGGGTCCGCGACATCCGCGCCGATCCGCGGGTCACGGTCCTCGTGGATCGCTGGGACGAGGACTGGGCGCAGCTCGCCTGGCTGCGCGTCCAGGGATCCGCCGGCATCCTCGAGCCCGCGACCGCCGGCACCGATCACGCGGCCGCGGTCGAGGCGCTCCGGATCCGCTACCCGCGATACGCCCGCCATCGGCTCGAGGGCCGACCGATCATCCGGGTCACGATCGAGCGGGTCACCGACTGGGGCCGGCTCGAGCCGTCGGGGCGCTGACCGCCGCGCTTTCAGCGATCGAGGAAGACCGCCTCGGCCATCGGCCGGAGGCAATGGGTGGAGCTCATCGCCGCGAGATAGCCGCCGGCGTTGAGCGTCGCGACGATGTCGCCCTCCGCGACCGGTGGCATCGGGTAGTCCTCGGCGAAGACGTCGCCCGCCTCGTTGATGTGGCCGGCGACGGTCACGACCTCGGTGCGGGCGGCATCTGCGGCCCGGCAGACGACGAGCTCCTGGGCGAACCGGTAGATGAAGTACGAGCAGTTGACATTCCAGCCGAGGTCGAGGCCGACGAACGTGACGCCACGACGCCGCTCGACGGTCACGACCTCGCCGAGCAGGATCGCGGCGTCCTTCGACAGCTGGTCGCCCGGCTCGCAGGCGACCGTCACCCCCAGCGGGCCGAGATGGCGGGCGAGGACCGCGGCGTACGCATCGAGGTCGACCGCACGCTCGTCCTCGCGAGCCGGCGCGCCCAGCCCGCCACCGACGTTGACCTCGGCGATCCGATGGCCTGCGGCACGGAGACGCGTCACCGCCTCGACGGCAGCCGGGAGCGCACGCTCGAAGCCCGGCAGCCCGCCGGCCAGCCAGCCCGAGCCGGCGTGGAAGTGGACCGTGTCGATCGCCAGGTCGTGGCGGGCCGCGGCCGCCATGGCGTCGTCGAGCCGGTCGAGCGCGATCCCGAACTTGGTCGGCCGGTCGCCGGCGTATTCGAGGTGCTCGTTGTACCCGGCGCCGACACCCGGATCGATGCGCACGCCGACGGCCGTCCCGGGCGCCCGCCGCCCGTATCGCTCGATCTGGCTGATCGCGTCGAGGTTGAGATGGATGCCGCGTGCCAGGAGGAGATCGAGATCGCGTTCGGAGACATTCGTGCCGGTGTAGCTGATCTCGTCGGGGACCCAGCCGCAGTCGAGCGCGCGCTCGACCTCGCCCGGGGAGCATGCGTCGATCCCGACGCTCTCCGGCGCCCCCGGGGAACCGAGGCGGCGGAAGACCTCGAGGACATCGGGGAGCGGGTTGGCCTTCAGTGCGAACCGGACGCGGAACGGGAGGCCGCTCCGGGCGAGCGCGCCCTGCAGCGCCCGGGCGTTCTCCGCGAAGCGGGTCCGGTCGTAGACGAACAACGGCGTGCCGCGTTCGCGCGCGAGGCCATCTGCGTCGCGCCCGGCGATGCGCAGCCGGCCGTCCTCGATGTCGAGGCCGGGCCGGACCCACCAGGGCCGGGCCGTCACGCCCGGTCGTGCGGGTGCAGGTGGATGGCCGTGATGGTCGCCGCGTCGGCGACGGAGGCGTGGCGCGGGGCGCGTGGCGTCCAGCGGTCCGGTCCGACCTCGACGGCGACGCCGAGCGTCTCCATCAGCCGAGTCGACGCGGCCGCGATCTCCGCGATGGCGCCCTCGAACGCCTCGGCGTTGCGCGCCGACGGCTTGGCGTAGCCGCTGATCTTGCGGACGTACTGGCGGGCGGCGGCCTCCAGTTCGCCCGTCGTCGCGGCCTCATCGGGGCGACGCAGGGTCTTGATGCTTCGGCACATGCCCGTACGGTACGTCACCGGGCTATGCTCGGCCGGTGACCGACTTCCGAACGATCATCGAGCCGTTCCGGATCCACGCCGTCGAACCGATCCGGATCACGACGCGCGAGGAACGCGAGACTGCGATCGCCGCCGCCGGCTGGAACCTCTTCTCGCTCCACGCCGATGACGTCCTGATCGACCTGCTGACCGATTCGGGGACCGGTGCCATGAGCCGCGACCAGTGGGCGGCCATCCAGCACGGCGACGAGTCGTACGCGGGCTCTCCGTCCTGGTTCGTTTTCCTCGAGGCGGTCCAGGCACTCTTCCCGTTCCGCCACGTCATCCCGACCCACCAGGGCCGCGCGGCCGAGAAGATCCTGTTCTCCGTCATCGGCGGGCCCGGCAAGGTCATCCCCAACAACACGCACTTCGACACGACCCGCGCGAACATCGAGGCGACCGGCGCCGAGGCAGTCGACCTCGTCATCGCCGAGGGGCGCGACCCGACCGCGATCCATCCGTTCAAGGGCAACGTCGACACCGACGCGCTCGAGGCGCTCCTCGCGTCGCGCGGCGCGGACGTCCCGGTCGTGTTCGTGACCGTGACCAACAACTCCGGCGGCGGCCAGCCCGTCTCGCTGGCGAACCTCCGGGCGGTCCGTGCGATCTGCGATCGCCATGGCACGCCGCTGTTCCTCGACGCGTGCCGGTTCGCCGAGAACGCCTGGTTCATCAAGACCCGCGAGCCGGGGCAGGCCGATCGCGCCGTCCCGGACATCGTGCGCGAGATGGCGTCGCTGGCCGACGGGATGACGATGAGCGCCAAGAAGGACGGCCTGGCCAACATCGGCGGCTGGCTCGCGCTCGACGACGACGCCCTGGCCGAGTCGTGCCGCAACGTCCTGATCCTGACCGAGGGCTTCCCGACGTATGGCGGCCTCGCCGGGCGCGACCTCGAGGCCATCGCCCAGGGGCTCCGGGAGGTCGTCGACGAGGACTACCTCCACTACCGGATCCGTTCGACCGCGTACCTCGGCGAGGCGCTCGACGCCGCCGGCGTCCCGCTGGTGAAGCCGTTCGGCGGCCACGCGATCTACCTCGATGCCCGCGCCCTCCTGCCCCACATCCCGCCGCTCCAGTACCCGGGCCAGGCGCTTGCGGTCGCGCTCTACGTCGAGGGCGGGATCCGCGGCTGCGAGATCGGGACAGTCATGTTCGGGCGCCATCCGGACGGCACGGAGGAGCCGGCGGCGATGGACCTCGTCCGCCTGGCGATCCCGCGGCGGACCTACACGCAGAGCCACATCGACTACGTCATCGAGGTGGTCACGGCCGTGGCTGCGCGGGCCGCCGATCTTCGCGGCTACCGGATCGCGGAGCCGCAGCCGAGTGCGCTCCGCCATTTCACGGCGCGGTTCCAGGCGATCCCGTGATCGACGCGGCGGCCGTCGTCGAGGCGCTCGCGATGCACGCGCACCCCGAAGGTGGCTGGTACGTCGAGACCTGGCGGGCGTCCGCCCCGGCCGGCCAGCGGCCGTCGGGCAGCGCGATCCTCTACCTGCTCGAGGCCGGCCAGCGATCGCACTGGCACCGGTTCGACGCCGACGAGGTGTGGCAGCATTCGGGCGGCGATCCCCTCGAGCTTCGGGTCTGGGTCGAAGGTGCCCCGGGCGTGACGGTCCATCGCCTCGGCGGGGAGGTGACGGACGGGTCCGGCGTCCAGGCCGTGGTCCCGGCCGGCGCCTGGCAGACGGCCCGTCCGCTCGGTGCGTGGAGCCTCGTCGGCTGCATCGTCGCGCCCGCCTTCGACTTCGACGCATTCGAGCTCGCGCCGCGCGACTGGGAGCCGCCGATCCGGTGACCGAGGCGCGGCGTCGACGGCGCGCCGGAGCGCCCGCGATCAGCCGCCCTCGCGCATCCCCCAGGGCGACCCGTAGGCGGTCAGCAGGTCGAGGAACGGCACGGCGTCGAACGCCTCGGGTCCCAGCACGCCGACCCCCGACCAGACCCCGGTCGCGAGCAGCTCGAGCGCGACGACCGGGTTGATCGCGGTCTGCCAGACGACCGCCTGCGAGCCGTCCTCGCGCATCGTGACCTCGTTGTCGACCACGTGGTAGAGGTAGACGCGGCGCGGTTGCCCGTCCGTGCCGGTCCCTGTCACCAACGTCCCGGCGCACGTCTTGCCGCGCATCCGGTCGCCGAGCGCGGCGGGATCCGGGAGGACGGCGGCCACCACGTCGCGCGGCGACACCTCGGCACCGCCCACCCGGACCTTGTCGGTCCGGTCGAGCCCGAGCATGTGGAGCACCTTCAGGACGTTGATGAACTCGTCGCCGAGGCCGTACTTGAACGTCACCCGCCGCGCCTTCACCCAGCGCGGGACGAGCAGGACCTCCTCGTGCTCGACGTTCACGCACTCGACCGGGCCGATCCCCTCGGGGAACTCGAACACCTCGGGCTCGCTGAACGGCGGCGTGGTGTACCAGCCGCGGTCCGCCTCCCAGATGACCGGCGGGTTGAGGCATTCCTCGATCGTGGTCCAGATGGAGAACGACGGCGCGAAGTCGTACCCCTCGACGACGAGGTTCGCGCCGTCGCGGACGCCGACCTCGTCGATCTCGCTGAACAGGTGGTCCTGCGCGTACCGGGCGAAGATGTCCGACAGCCCGGGCTCGACCCCGACGCCGACGAGTGCCAGCCGCCCGGCGGCCGACCACGCGCCCGCACGCGCGAACTGCTCATCCCCGAGCTTGACGCCGGTCCGCTCGTATGGAGCATCGGGATCGGGGTGCGACAGCGACATCGCCATGTCGAGATAGTCGGCGCCGGCCGCGAACGTCCCCTCGAAGATGGGCATCACGAAGCGCGGATCGACGGCGTTGAGGACGTGCGTGATGGCGTGCTCGCGACAGAGCGCCTCGACGGCCTCGGGACGCGAGGCGTCCACCCGTGCGGCGGCGAGTCGCGTGTCATCCGGGAACCGCGCGACGGCCCGATCGGCCCGCGCGATGTCGAAGTCGGCGACGACCATCCGATCGAAGAACGCGCGCCGGACGGCGATCGGCACCACGGCACTGCCGACACCACCGGCGCCGATGACGAGGATCCGCATCCGATGGCCTCCTGCTTCACACCAAGCGCGAAACCCCAGTCTCGCCGACGCGGCCGATCGGCGTCGGGGCGTTGCGCGGGGCGAGCGTCAGCTCGATGCGAGCTTCCAGTCGATGGGGCCGGTGAAGCAGTGGCCGAGCTTGGCGCACGCACCGTGGCTCAGGTCCCAGGTCCGGCCGGACACGTACGGCCCGCGGTCGATGACGGGCACCGTGAGCGTGATGCCGTTGGAGCGGAACGTGACGAGCGTGCCGCAGGGCAGTGTCCGGTTGGCGACCCCGATCAGGGTCGCGGTCAGCTTCTGGCCGCACGCGGTCCCGTTACCGTACAGGCCCGGCCCGTACCACGAGATGTCGCGATCGTGATGCCAGGGGTCGGTGCTGACCGAGCCCGGGGTGGCGACCCGCTGGGTGGGTCGAACCGGAGCCAGTGGTGGCTCCGATCGCAGGTTCGGCTCGATCAGGCTCGAGCGTTGGTCCAGGCTTCCGGCGGACCGGTCCCCTGGATCCTGGGGTGGGATCATCACCGCCGTCCCGCGCGCAAGCGCCGCGACCTCCACTCGTTGGAAGAGACCGGGGTCCACGGTGGCTGCTGGCCTGGGAGCCTGCGAACCGACTGGACCGGGGACGGCGACCGTGGCGAGGATGGCGATGAGCGCCATGCTCGCGACGACCTTGAGGCGTCGCACGTCTGACCCGACGGTAGCACGGATCGACCGATCGGGTGATTTCGGCGCCATTCGTGACGGAAATCAAACCGTGTCAGCATCGGTGCAGATGCCGACCCGCACGTACCCCGTCCACGGCCCGCTCGACCTCCGGCGGACGCTCGCGCCACTCTCGCACGGCCCGGGCGACCCGACGATCCGCCTGGCCGCGGGTCGCGTCTGGCGCGCGACTCGAACCCCCGGCGGCCCCGCCGCGATCGCGCTCGCCCACGACGGCGATTCCGTCCACGCCGAGGCGTGGGGCCCGGGCGCCGACTGCGCCCTGGAGGCCGTGCCGGACCTCCTCGGTCTCGGGGCCGGACAGGGCGCGATCCCGCCCGGTCATCCGCTCGTCACGGAGCTGGCGCGCCGCTTCCCCGGCGTCCGCATCCCGCGCAGCACCGCGGTCCTCGACTCCCTCGTGCCCGCGGTCCTCGAGCAGAAGGTGACCGGCGAGGCGGCGCGGCGAGCCTGGACCGGGCTGATCCGGGCGCACGGGGAGACGGCACCCGGACCGCCCGAGTGGCGCCTCAGGCTCGCACCGGCCCCGGCGGTCCTCGCCGGCCTCCCCTATTACGCCTACCACCCATTCGGGGTCGAGCGGCGGCGCGCGGACCTCATCCGGCGCGTTGCCGCGCGGGCCGCCTGGTTCGAGGGGATCACGGACCTGCCGCTCCCGGACGCCTACGCCCGGCTGACGGCCGTGCCCGGGATCGGGCCGTGGACCGCGGCCGAGGTCGGCGTCCGGGCGCTGGGCGATCCCGACGCGGTCAGCGTCGGCGACTTCCACCTGCCGAACCTCGTCGCGTACGCGCTCGCCCGCGAGCCGCGCGGCACCGACCAGCGGATGCTCGAGCTCCTCGAACCGTACCGCGGGCAGCGGGCCCGCGTGGTCCGGCTCCTCGAGCTGAGCGGGATCCGCGCACCGCGATATGGCCCGCGGTCGTCGATCCAGCCGATCGAGGATCGCTAGGCGTCGGGCACGTTCGCCCGGAACAGCGCCACAGCCTCGGCGAATGCCTCGACCGTCGCGGGCGTGCACGGCGTGAGGACCGCGATCACGTGACCGGCGCCGGCTGCCGCGTGGGCGCCAAGACCCGCCGCGATCTCGTCCGGGGTCCCGGTCAGGCAGGGGCTCGTGTCTTCCGGGTCCGTGGCGATAGCGCCGACCGCGTCCGGGTAGCGGACCTCGATCCCGACCGTGATCGCCAGCGTGGCCGGATCGCGTCCCACCCGCGCGCAGGCCGCGGCGAGGTCCGCGCGGCGACCAGCCAACCGCGCGTCGGGCATCCCGAACCAGGCCGCGTTCCAGGCGTCGGCGTGTCGCGCCGTGAGGTCCATCATCCGCTGCCCCTTGGACGCGACGAGGATCGGCAGGTCGGGTCGGGCCGGTGGCAGCAGGACGAGGTCGCGAGCCGTGACGTACGCGCCGGCCAGGTCGGCGCGGCCGTGGCGGATGAGGTCGGTGATGACCGTGAGCGACTCCTCGAAGCGCGAGACCTTGTGGTCCGTCGGGTAGCCGAACGCCTCGAATTCGGGGTCGTGCCAGCCCGCCCCGATGCCGAGGATGAGCCGTCCGCCACTCACGTCATCGAGCGTGGCCGCCATCTTGGCGAGGAGGGCGGCGTTGCGGAAGCCGGTGCACATCACCATCGTTCCGAGCTCGACCCGGCTCGTCGCCTCGGCGACCGCCGCCAGGATCGTCCAGCACTCGTGGATGCCGAAGGTGCCCGCATCGAGACGGAAGAGCAGGTGGTCGAAGACCCAGATCGAGTCGAGCCCCGCGCCCTCGGCCGTGACGGCGACCTCGCGGATGGCAGCGTACGAGTAGATCCCGGTCGCGTCGCCGTCGGTCTCGGCGATGGGCAGGACGATCCCGACGCGCATCGGTCGCTCATCCGTGGCGGAGCCGGCCATCGATCCTCCTCGAAAGGTCGGGACGACAAGCCTAGACGAGGGCGTACCCTTCGGCCCGGAGGTGGTGCATGCCCGGGTTCGACAAGTCCCCAGCGGCGCTCGTGGAGCGGTTCGACACCGTCGCGGGGTGGTTCCCCGAGGCCGAGCGTCGCCTCACCTTCGGCTACCCGTGCCTCTACGTCGGCGGCAACATGGTCAGCGGCCTCCACCAGTCGAGCTGGCACGTGCGCCTCGGCGGGGCCGACCTCGCGGCGGCGCAGGCGCTCGATGGCGCCCGGCCGTTCGAGCCGATGCCCGGTCGCCCGATGACCGGCTTCGTCGTCCTGCCGACCGCCGTCATCGATGACGACGATGCCATCCGCGGTTGGGTGACTCGGGCGATCGGATTCGGGGCCAGCCGGCCGGCCAAGCCGTCGAAGGCCTCGAAGGCGAAGACCGCTCCGGCTCCCAAAGGGTAGCCGGCTCACGGCGGGAGGGACCGTGTCGCGCGCGTTCTGGGATGAGGCGGTCGAGACGATGGCGCCGGCGACGGCCCGCCGCCTCGAGGACGAACGGCTCACGGATCAGGTCGCCTACGACTACGCGTCGAGTCCGTTCTATCGGGCGCGGCTCGATGCGGCCGGCGTGCACCCGGGGACCGTCCGCAGCCGCGAGGACCTCGCGCGGATACCTTTGATGGAGAAGCGCGACATCGCCGATTCGCAGGCCGACGGGACGATGCTCGGCGTCAACCAGTGCGCGCCCCTCGACCGAATCGTCCGGATCCAGGCCACCGGCGGCACGACCGGCCAGCCGATGCGCATCGGACTTACCCGGCGCGACATCGCCGACTACGGCGAGATGGGGGCTCGGGCCTTGTGGACCATGGGCTGCCGGCCGGGCGACATCGTGTTCGAGTGCATGAACTACAACCTCTACTCGGGCGGGCTCAGCGATCACCTGACTTTCGAGACGCTGGGCGCTGCGACGATCCCGTTCGGGGTCGGTCACAGCGAGCGCCTGCTCACGATGATGGCCGGGCTCACGGACCCGGTCGGCATCTGGGCGACGCCGTCCTACGCGGTCCGCCTGGCCGAGGTGGCCGCGGGACTCGGGATCGAGCCCCGCTCGGTCGGGCTGCGGCGCGGGTACTTCTCGGGTGAGGCCGGGCTCCAGGTGCCCGGCTACCGCGAGCGGATCGAGGACACCTGGGGCATGGTCGCGCGTGACCAGTACGGGACCGGCGAGCTAGGCCTCCATTCCGGCGAATGCGACCAGCGCGATGGCGTGCATTTCGGCGGCACGGGGTTCGCCATCGCCGAGCTGATCGACCCCGACAGCGGCGAGGTCCTGCCGTTCGTCGAGGGCCAGCTGGGCGAGGTCGTCTACACCTCGATCCATCGCGAGGCCTGCCCGCTGCTGCGGATGCGCTCGCACGACCTGATGCAGGTCTTCACCGAGCGCTGCCCATGCGGGCGGACAAGCTTTCGCTTCCGCATCCTCGGCCGATCTGACGATATGTTCATCGTGAAGGGCGTCAACGTCTTCCCGCTGTCGATCCAGGCCGTCCTGATGGGGCTCGCCCCACGCGTCACCGGCGAGTTCCGGGTCGTCATCGACCACCCGCCACCGATCGACTACCCGGTGCCGATCACCGTCGAGGTCACCCGGGACCTCCCCGCCGCGGCCCACGGAGCGCTTGCGCGCGAGGTCGAGTCGCGACTGAAAGCCGAGCTGAATTTCACGGCCGCGGTGACGACCGTGGCGCCGGGCAGCATCACGCGGGAGGGCAAGACGCGGCGGGTCGTCCGCAGCTATCGAGGGGAGGTCGACTGATGGCCGTCGTGGAGTTCGAGACCAGGGACGATGTCGCCGTCATCACACTTGATCGGCCCGAGAAGCTGAATGCCATCGACGACGCGATGCTCGACGGCCTGCGCGACGCGATCGAGACGATCGGCCGGTCAGAAGCGATCGGCGCGGCAGTGCTGACCGGGCGCGGCCGGGCATTCTCGGCCGGCGGCGACATCACCGCGATGTCGGGCATGGACGACCGGGTCTTCGCCGCGACGATCGCGAAGTACATGGCGGTGTCAGCCGCCTTCCGGGCCTGCCCCAAGCCGATCGTCGCCGCGGTCCACGGCTATGCCCTGGCGGGCGGGTTCGAGCTCGCGCTTCTGTGCGACGTCCGCTTCGCCGCGACGGGACGCAGTTCGGGCTGCCGGACACGCCGCTCGGCCTGAGCCCGACGAGCGGCATGACCTGGCTCCTGCCACGCGTCATCGGCCTTGGCAGGGCGATGTACCTGACGCTCTCGGCGGAGAACATGGGCGCCGAGGAGGCCCTGGCGATCGGGCTCGTCAGCCGGGTGGTCGAGCCGGAGGCGCTGGTCGCGGAGGCCGAGGCGTTCGCGCATCGGATCGCCGGCTACCCTCGACCCAGCGTGGTCGGGACCAAGCGCGGGTTCCTCGATGCGCTCGAGACGGGGTTCGAGGCCGCGACCCGCGCCGAGGAAGCGGCCGAGCTCGCCTGCTTCCAGTCGCCCGATACGCGCCGACGGTTGCGCGAGTTCGCCGAGAGGAAGCGGTCCTAGCCGGCCGTCGTGGCGGCGGGACTGACAGCGGTCGCCGAGGCCGTCGCTGCCGCCGGTCGCGCGCCCGGCACGTGCCGGTAGAACGGCGTGTGCTCGGCCGGGAGCGGCGTGTTGCCGAGGATGAGGTCGGCGGCCTTCTCGGCGACCATCATCACCGGGGCGTAGATGTTGCCGTTGGTGACGTACGGCATCGCCGAGGCGTCCACGACGCGCAGGCCGTCGAGTCCGTGGACACGCATCGTGAGCGGGTCGAGGACCGACTCGTCGTCGATGCCCATCCGTGCCGTGCAGGACGGGTGGAGCGCGGTCTCGGCGTCGCGGGCGACCCAGTCGCGGATCTCGTCATCGGTCGTGACGACCGGCCCGGGCGATGTCTCGCCACCGTTGAACGGGTCCATCGCCGGCTGGTTGAGGATGTGTCGTGCGACGCGGATCGCCTCGACCCATTCGCGCCGGTCCTGGTCGGTCGAAAGGTAGTTGAAGCGCAGCGCCGGGTGGTCGTGCGGGTCGGTCGTCTTGAGCGCCACCGAGCCCCTCGCGTCGGAGTACATCGGCCCGACGTGGACCTGGTAGCCATGGCCGGGCGCGCCGGCACTCCCGTCGTAGCGGATCGCCAGCGGCAGGAAGTGGAACATCAGGTTCGGATAGGCGACCTCGTCGTTCGAGCGGGCGAAGCCGCCGCCCTCGAAGTGATTGGTCGCGCCCGGCCCCCGCCGGAGGAACAGCCACTCGGCCCCGATGAACGGCCGACGCCACTTCTCGGTCGCGGTCGGCTGCATGGAGACAGGCTGGAGCGACTTGTACTGGATGTAGACCTCGAGGTGGTCCTGCAGGTGGGCACCGACCCCGGGCAGGTCCGCCACGACCGGGATCCCGAGCGCAGCCAGGTCCTCGGCCCGCCCCACCCCGGACAGCTGGAGCAGCTGCGGCGTGTTGATCGAGCCACCGGCCAGGATGATCTCGCCGCCCTCGATCCGTTCGGTGCCGCCACCACGTCGTTCGATGTCCACGGCGACCGCGCGGCGTCCCTCGAAGACCACCCCGGTCACGAACGTCCGGGTCCGGAGCGTCAGGTTCTTCCTGCCGCGGACCGGCTTGAGGTACGCCTGGGCGGCCGACAGCCGGCGGCCATCGTGGATGTTCCGGTCGAACGGCGCGAACCCCTCCTGGCGGTACCCGTTGACGTCCTCGGTCAGCTCGTAGCCGGCCTCCTGGCAGGCGGCGAAGAAGGCGGTGAACAGCGGGTTGGTGGCCGGTCCACGCTCGAGGACCAGCGGGCCCGAGTGGCCCCGCCACGGGTCGTCCGGGCCCGCCGCGAGGCAGGTCTCCATCTTCTTGAAGTACGGCAGGCAATGGGCATAGTCCCACGTCGCCATCCCGGGATCGGCGGCCCAGCGCTCGTAGTCGAGCGGGTTGCCGCGCTGGAAGATCTGCCCGTTGATGCTCGACGACCCGCCCAGGACCTTGCCGCGGGCGTGGTAGATGCGGCGGCCGTTCATGAACGGCTCCGGCTCCGACTCGTACATCCAGTCGTAGTAGCGGCTGCCGATCGGGAAGGTCAGAGCCGCCGGCATGTGGATGAACACGTCGAGCCGATAATCGGGCCGGCCGGCCTCGAGGACCAGGACGCGGGTCGACGGATCGACCGACAGGCGGTTGGCCAGTGCGCATCCTGCGGACCCACCGCCGACGATGATGAAGTCGTAGCTCGGGCCGGTCATGGGCTCCGATGCTAGCAGCGTCATCGAGCGGCGGCGGGCCGTGTCGACCCGCCGCCGTCGTGCCGCCTGTCCGAACCTTGCCCAAGGCTCGGCTCCTCCCGGCAGCTGAGGTGCTGACCCGCTGACGGCCGACCAGTGGTTCCGGTTCCCGGGGATGTCTGCACTCTGGTCCGTACCCCGGTCGTTACGCCGCCGCGACCGCGGCGGTTTCGGCGGCGCGTGTCCCGCCCGCGAACCCGCCATGATGGCCGCGACAGGAGGACGACCGCGGTGACCGATCTCGACTACGGACGCTTCGAGGCGCTCACGTTCGACTGCTACGGGACGCTCATCGACTGGGAGGCCGGCATCGTCGCGGGGCTCCGGCCGGTCCTGGCCGGGCACGATGCCGACCTGTCCGGCGACGATCTCCTCGAGGAGTTCGCCGGCATCGAGGCGGCCGCCGAGGCGGGTCCGTATCTCCGCTATCGCGAGATCCTCGCCTTGGCGGCCCGTGGGATCGCCGCGCGTCACGGGATCGAGCCTGACGACGCGGCGGTGGCGGCGTTCGGCGATTCGGTCGGCGACTGGCCCGCCTTCCCGGATTCGGCTGCGGCGCTCGCGCGGCTCCACGAGCGGTTCCGCCTGGGCGTCATCACCAACTGCGACGACGACCTGTTCGCCCGCTCGGCGGCGCGGCTGGGCACGACCTTCGACTGGGTCGTCACCGCCGAGCAGGCCGGCAGCTACAAGCCCGACCGAGCGCAACTTCGAGGTGGCATTCGAGCGGATCGGGCTCCCGCGCGACCGGATCCTCCACGTCGCCCAGAGCCTCTTCCACGACCACGTCCCGGCGAAGCGGCTCGGTCTCACCACCGTCTGGATCGACCGCCGAGCCGGCCGCCCGGGCGGCGCCACGCCGCCCGCCGACGCCGCCCCGGATGCCACGTTCCCGGACATGGCGTCATTCGCCGCCGCCGCGACCGGCACGGCCTAGTGCGTCACGTCGGCGCGTTCGCGGCCGCCACGTAGTGCGGCAGGAGGGTCGCCCACCCGCCGTGATTGCGGTCGCGCCAGCTCTCGGCATCGGC
Source organism: uncultured Chloroflexia bacterium (assembly GCA_963742075.1). GTDB lineage: Bacteria > Chloroflexota > Limnocylindria > Limnocylindrales > CSP1-4 > SPCO01. The sequence continues at coordinate 76,459 of CAVUKR010000009.1, forward strand.
GCCGAGGGCCTCCCAGCCGCGATGCTCGATCTCGACGAGGGTGGTCGCGTCCCCACGGTCGAGGAACCGGATCTCGACCTCCGTCGCGTCCGCACGGTCGCGGCGGAGGTGCCAGAGGTAGACGAACCGGCTCGGTGGTTCCCAGACCGTGACCTCGCCCCAATCGTGCTCTGCGCCGTTGACGGTCCGTTCGTAGATCCGGCCGCCGGGGCGCGGCTCGAGGACGACGTCCAGCCCGGGTTCGCCAGAAACGGTGTGGTCGGCAGGCCACCAGTGCGCGATCCGTCCGGTCCACACCGCGAACGCGTGGTCGGGCGGGCACTGGACCTCGAAGGCGAGGCGGATGGGCTCGATCACCGCTCGGACGTCCCGTTCTCGGCGACGAGGCGGAACCGGGCGGCGGCGTCGCCCCACACCCGCTCGAGGTAGGCGCGGACCGCTTCGACACCCTGGTCGTGGAGCCGGTAGATCCGGCGCGTCCCGCGCGGCTCCTCGACGACCAGCCCGGCTTCCTTGAGCAGCCGGAGGTGACGCGAGACGGCAGGTCGGCTGATCGGCAGCGCATCGGCCAGCTCCCGGACCGAGTGGTCGCCCGAGCCAAGGAGCTCGACGATGGCTCGGCGGTTCGGATCGCCGAGAGCGTCGAATGGGTCGCCCGCCGGCGCGACGGACGAGTGACGGGTCACGACCTACAACGCCCGCATCTTGTTGTTCTTGGCGTCGTGCGTCACCTCGGCCAGGCCGAGCGCCTCCATCAGCGGCGGCATGTAGACGCCGAACCGGCCGCGCAGGCCCTTCTTGAGGCCGTACCAGCCACCGACCGGATTGTCTGCCGAGCGGCCCCAGGCCTCGACGGAGCCCTCCGGCGCCGGCTTCTGCTCGTCGGCGCCTCCGAGCGGCATCCAGTCGCCGTGCGCCTTGAGCATCGCGTGGAGGTCGTCGATCGCCCGCTTGTCGTACTTCAGCTGCGTCCCGCCGACCTGGCAGATGATCGCCGGAGGATCGCCCGCCTCATCGAGGTACATCTGGTATTCGGAGGTCCCGGGCGGCGTCTTGAGCACCCACGGATCCACCTTCGTGCCGCTGCCGGTGTGGTGTGCCATGGTCCGCCTCCTCGTCGATGTCGGTCCGCTGATCGGTAACCGTCGCGTTACGGTAGCACGCGCGAGTCCCCTCGGACGCGTGTGGGGCCGTTCGGATAGGTCAAGCGCCGTATGGACCGCGGCCCGACAGGCCGCGTACAGTCCCGGCCCTGTCACGCCGGGTCCAGCCGGATCCGGTCCGAAGCCCCGGGAGGCGACGGAAGATGGATTTGCCCGAGGCCGGGCAGCTCGTGTTCTTCGTGCTGCTCGTGTCAGTACCGCTGCTGTTCCTCGAGGTCGCGATGCGACGCTCCAGGCGTCAGGATCGCGGCCCGAGTCGGCGAGGGTAGCGAACGCGCCCAGCCCGACCCGAAGCGTCAGCCGATGAACGCCGCGGCCAGGTAGCCGACGGTCCGATCGCCCGGTCCGCCCGCATCCGCGGATGTCGCGGCCGCCAGCCCGACCCCGTGCGTCGCGCCGAGCGCCCGCATCGCGGCCAGCCCGAGGACCGCCGGCGCGATGCCGCACATGCCGCACACGAGCCCGGGGACACCGGCGTCGACGACCTCGCGTTCCGCGCGGGCCAGACCCGCCGCGTCGATGCCCCGGATCGACGGGAGCAGCGCGGCAGTCACCCGGTCGCTCTCGGCGGTCGCCGGGTAGTGCGCCATGTCCGAGCTGATGGCCAGGACGATCCGCTGCTCCGGCGGCCCGCCGCAGCGCGAGCAGGGCCCCGAGCCGGGCTCCCGCGGCGATGGCCCCCGTCTCGTCGCCCGCGGCCACCGAGAGCGGGACGATGCGTGCCTCCGGCGCGACGATCTGCACGACCGGCAGCTGGACCTCGATCGAGTGCTCGCCGAGGTGGGCGCGGCGATCGACCACGAACGGCAGGCCGAGCCCCACGATGGCGCCCGCGAGATCGGCATCGACCGCGACGTCGCCGAGCGGCGTCCGCCACGACCCCGACTCCCAGGCCGCCACGCCGTCCAGGGCGGCTGCCACATGGTTCGTCCCGAGGATGACGATCGTCGGCGGCGGATCGCCCGATCCCGGCGCGAGCAGCCGCCAGCCCGCGGCGGCCACGACGCCCGAATAGACGAGCCCGGCATGCGGGACGAGCAACCCGAGGAGGGTCCCCTCGACGGGTGCGCGGCCGAACGCGAGCCGATCGGCACCAGCGAGGAGCGCGTCGACGAGCGTTGCGAGCGACCCGGACGCGGCAGGATAGAACGACCCCGCGACCGATGGACGCCGGATCGCGGGATCCGAGGTGACCGCTGGCGACCGGCGCGTCATCCCGTCACCTCATCCGCATGGGACCGCGGGACGCATGGCCGCCGCCGGACGACCGAGGTCGCGACCCGCCAGCCGTCGACCGCAGGCGGGACACGCTCCGTCTGCGGTGAGGTGCGATCGCACCCGATACCCATGCCGCTCGATGAGCCGTCGGCCGCAGCCGGCGCAGTGGGTGTCCTCCAGTCCCAGCTCCGGCGCGTTCCCGATGTAGACGTGGACGAGACCCGCTTCGCGACCAAGGTCGGCGGCGCGCGCGAGGGTCGCCGGCGGCGTCGGCGGGACATCGGGCATCCGGTGGGCGGGGAAGAACCGGCTGACATGCCACGGCGTCTCCGCGCCGAGCGTGTCGACGATCCATCGCGTCAGCTCCCGGAGCTCGGCGTCGTCGTCGTTGCGGCCCGGGATGATCAGGGTCGTCAGCTCGAGCCAGATCCCCGACCTGCGCATCGCGATGATCGAGTCGAGCACGGGCGCGAGCCGCCCGCCGCACACCGTGCGGTAGAAGGCGTCGTCGAACGACTTCAGGTCGACGTTCGCGGCGTCGAGGACCGGGGCGAGCAGGTCGACGGCCTCCGGCGTCGCGTAGCCGTCGGTGATGAACAGGTTTCGCAGGCCGGCGGCGCGGGCGAGCCGCGCGGTGTCGAGCGCGTACTCGAGGAAGATCGTCGGCTCGACGTAGGTGTAGGCGACCGATCCGGCTCCGTGGGCCAGCGCCTGCGCGACCACGCCGTCCGGAGAGAGCGGCCGGGTCGGGATGTCGATCCCGAGCCGCGGACCCTGCGCGATCTCCCAGTTCTGGCAGAACGTGCAGTGGAACGGGCAGCCGGCCGTGGCGATCGAGTACGCGGTCGAGCCCGGCGCCACGTGGAAGAGCGGCTTCTTCTCGATGGGATCGAGGCCGATGGCGACGACCGCGCCATAGGCGAGGCTGACGAGCTCGCCGTCGCGGTTCTCGCGGACGCCACAGATCCCGCGACGACCGGGCCGGACCAGGCAGCGGTGGGCGCAGACCCCGCATCGGACGCTGCCATCGGGCAGCGCGGTCGCAAGGATCGTCGGGACCGTCACGGGTCGCGGCTGCGTCGCGTTCGGCATCTACGCCTCCAGACTGGAGGGTCGTCTCGATCGGCCACCCGGCGACAGGGCCGCTCGGCCTCTCCATCGGGCTGTCCAGCACTGGTCGGACGCCGCACGCGGCCCGACCATCCGGGTGGTGGCGCCAGGCGGCGCCAGGACAGGATCGTGCGCCATGCGACAGGCCGACCAGCCCGGACTCCCGAGTGCGCCCATCGATCAGCCACGCCCGCCGATCGTGTCCGTCGCGGTGCAGGGGGCGCTCCTCGCGCTGGCCAGGGTCGCGCTGGCAGCGGCGACCGGTCGGACGGACTCCCGGGTGCTCGAACGAGCGCTCCGAGCCTGCCGCGACGGGGACGGCCGCGGCGCGGTCTTCGTCACCCTGACCGAGGCCGGCGCCCTGCGAGGATGCGTGGGCAGCCTCGACCCGAACCGGAGCCTGCGCGAGGCCGTCGTCGGTTCGGCCATCGGCGCGTCCCTGGAGGACTCGCGGTTCCCCCCGGTCGCCTCCGGAGAGCTGCCGGCGATCCATGTCGAGATCTCCGTGCTCGGTCCGACCAGCCCGCTCCCCGACCCGAGGTCGTTCCGACCGGGGGTCGATGGGGTCATCGTCGAACGGAGCGGCCGGCGGGCGCTCCTGCTCCCGGAGGTCGCCACGGAGTTCTCGCTCGGAACGTCCGCGATGCTCGCTGCCGTGTGCCGGAAGGCCGGCTTGCCGACCGACGGATGGCGGGATCCGCGGACGACGGTTCGGACGTTCCGAACGGTCCGCTTCGGCGGGCCCGCCATGAGCGCCCACTAGGTACCCTTCGGCAGAGAGGAGTCGCCCGGATGATCACGAAGGTCGGAGACCGCATCGCCATCGAGTCGGAGAAGGTGGGCCAGCCCGAACGGGAGGGCCTGATCCTCGAGGTCATCGAGGCTTCGTACGGCACGAGATACCGGGTCCTCTGGGACGACGGGCACGAAAGCACGATCCACCCGGGCGCGGGGAGCGCACGGATCGTCCGCCCCGCGAAGGCTCCGTCGCCGTCCACGCCTCGCAGCTGACGTGACGCCCGGGTCGACGGCACCTCCGGGCGGTCGCCCGTTGGACACCGAAGCGGTCGGCGCACCTGCGGTCCGGGCTGTCGGCCTGGTCAAGACGTTCGGCGTCATCCACGCGGTCGACGACGTGTCGTTCGACCTGACGGCCGGACGGATCTACGGGGTCCTCGGCCCCAACGGGTCGGGCAAGACGACCCTGATCCGGCTGCTCACCGGCCTGACCAGGGCGAGTGCCGGACGAGCCGAGGTCCTTGGCACGGCGATGCCGTCGCGCCCGACCCTCGGTCGGATCGGCTACATGACCCAGAGCGACGGGATCTACCCCGCCCTGACCGCCGGCGAGAACGTCCGGTTCTTCGCCGCGACCTACGGGGTCGAGGGATCGGGTGCCGTCGCCGACGCCCTCCGCATCGTCGATCTCGAGGACCGCGTCGATTCGATCGCCGGCACGCTGTCGGGCGGCCAGCGACGCCGGCTGTCGCTCGCCTGCGCCCTCGTCCACCGACCGCCGATCCTCTTCCTCGACGAACCGACCGTCGGGGTCGATCCCCTCCTCCGGGTCGAGTTCTGGGCGCACTTCCGGGCGCTGGCCGATGGCGGCGCGACGATCATCGTCTCGAGCCACGTCATGGACGAGGCCGACCGCTGCGACGAGCTGCTGTTCGTCCGCTCGGGCAAGGTCATCGCCCGCGGGACCGGCCTCGAGATCCGCGCGCAGGCAGACACCGACGACCTCGAACAGGCGTTCCTCCGCCTCGGCGGCGATGCGGCGGTGAACCGGTGAGCGGCCGACGGGTCCGGGCGATCTTCCGGCGGGTGGTCCAGGAGATCAGGCGTGACCGGCCCTCCCTGGCCCTGCTCTTCATCGCGCCGATCCTGGTGACCGGGCTGGTCACGTTCATCCTGCGCGAGGGGCAGGCGCCCCCGGTCGACGCCGTCATCGTCAACGAGGCCGGGGCACCGGGCGTCGTGGCGGCGGGCGTCATCAAGGCGGCGCTCGACGCCGACGGCGGGACGGCGACGATCGTCCCCGATGCGGCGACCGCCGAGGCGCGGGTCAGGGACGGGTCGGCGACGGTCGCGATCACGCTGCCGGCAGGGCTCGGCGCGGGCGGCGCGCCGACGATCACGGTCCTCACCGATGGCCTCGATCCATCCGGCGAGGCGAGCCAGGTCGCCGCGATGCAGCGCGCTCTCATGGGCGCGGCGACCGCGATCGGCGGCACGAGCCCCCCGACGATCGAGCACACGACGCTCTACGGGACCCCGAGCAGCGACCCGATATCGGCCTTCGCACCGGCCATCGTCGGGTTCTTCGCCTACTTCTTCGTGTACATCCTGACCGGCGTCAGCTTCCTGCGCGAGCGCACGGGCGGGACGCTCGAGCGGCTGATGGCCACGCCGGTCACCCGCGGCGAGATCGTCACCGGCTACGTCCTCGGTTTCGGGCTGTTCGCGACCATCCAGGTCGCGCTGCTGATGACCTGGGCACTCTCGAGCCTGCACGTGCCGGCGATCGGTCCGCTCCCGGACTTCTGGGTCGGGCTCGGGATCCCGATCGCAGGCAGCGCGATCTACGCCTTCCTCGTCGTCGTGCTGACCGCGCTGGGTGCGGTCAGCCTCGGGATCTTCCTGTCGACCTTCGCCCGGACGGAGCTCCAGATCATCCAGTTCATCCCGCTCGTGCTGGTCCCGCAGTTCCTCCTGTCGGGTGTCCTCTTCCCGGTCAGCAGCCTGCCCGCGGTCGTCCAGCCGCTGGTCAAGGTCATGCCGCTGACCTACACGGTCGAGGGTCTCCGCCAGGTGTTCATCGCCGGCGCCGACCTCGCCTCGGCGGCGCTCCGCTTCGACCTCCTGGTCCTCGCGGCTTTCGCGCTCTTCTTCGCGACCATCGCCTCGCTCACGATCCGGCGGGACGTCGTCTGACGGAGGTCGGCGGCCGACGCGGTGACCTCCGGAACGTGGCCGCGCCCGGGTCGGCTACGACCGGGTGCGATACCAGACCAGCGCGCCCAGGTAAGTGATCGCGAAGACCGCGCCCAGCCAGGCGTACGGCATCGGATCCGCCCCACGGAACGACGTCACCAGGAACGCTGCCACGAGGACGACCGCGATCACCTGCGCCGCCATCGAGAGGGCACGCAGGTTGATCGACTCCCAGCGTTCATCCCGCGGCAGGCCCGACAGCAGGCTGGCCATGTCCGATCTCGTCTGGAGGACCCGCAGCGCGATCGCATAGCCGGCGACGATGACGAACGAGACGGCTGCCTGGAGCGGGCTGGCGTCGTTCCCCAGGAGCGCCGCCGCGATCAGCAGGCCGAGCACGAAGCCGACGATCGGCACGAGCCATCTAGACATCGACGTCGTCATGGAAGACCTCCTCGATCCGTCGGCCGAAATACCGTGCGATGGCGAAGGCCAGGGGCAGGGACGGCAGGTACCGGCCGGTCTCGATCGCATTGACGGTCTGGCGCGAGACGCGCAGCTCCGTGGCGAGCTGGCCCTGGCTCAGGCCGCGGCGCTCGCGAAGGGCACGCACCTCGTTCGTCATGCTGTCAAGTTACCTTGACAGCCTCCCACCTGTCAAGGTCCTTTGTCACCTCGTCGCGGGACGGATGGCCCGTCAGGCATTCACGTCGCGACGTGCGAACCCCCAGGCGCCCAGGGCGATCCCACCGACGGCGATGACGACGCAGGCCACGATGCCGAGGGGGTCCCAGGCACCGATCATCGGCTGACCCAGGTGGGCCGTCAGGGCGAGCTGGTGCACCCAGTCCGGCAGCTTGAGGGCCGGTGCGAGAAGGTCGATCAGATAGGTGGCGACCACGACGAGGGCGGTGATCTCGGCCGCGAGCGACGTCCGCCACAGGCCGCCGACCGCGAAGCCGACGCCGATCATCGCGATGGCGAAGAGACCGAGGGCGGTCGAACCGACCATCGCATCGCCTGCGGCCACGCCGCCGGACGCCGCGCCGAGTCCGATCCCGGCCGCGAAGATGACGGTCATCACGACGACCCCGAGGACCGCGGCGATGCCGCCGGCGATCACCCAGCGGGCTCGCGCCATCGGCGTCGCGAGGACCATCTCGAGGCGGCCGTCGGTCTCGTCCGACGCCCACTTCGAGACGAGCGTCGCGCCCGCGAACCCGGCCGCGATGTAGAACAGCTCCACGTAGAGCTGCAGGAAGCCGCTGGCCGATCCGAGGTCGAAGTCCGGGAAGATCTGGGAGAAGACCTTCAGCAGGTCCACGCTGTTCCTGATCTGGTCGGCCATCGGCCCGACCAGCGACGCGAGCAGCGCCCCCATGATGCCGAGGCCGATCCCCCACGAGAGCGCCCGCGGCAGCTGGTCGCCGAACGCCCGGCTGATGGGCCCCCTGACGCCCAGGACGGCGGCCGGCAGGGCAGGCAGCGAGAGCCCGGCGGTGATGCCGAGGTCACGTCGCGTGAACGCCACGACGCCGATCGCGAGGAAGACCGCGGCGACGAGACCCACGAGGGCCAGGCCCGCCCAGTCGTACTCGCCGACGAGTGCGATGTGGTCGGCCGTCCACCGGAACGGGCTCAGAGACGCGACGGGCCCGAGGGCGTCGAGGCCATTGGCGACCCACAGGACGATCATCGTGAGCCCCGCGACTCCGGCGGCGCCGGAGCGACCGAGGACCGGCGCCAGCGCGAAGGCCACGCCGCCGAAGAACAGGGCGATGAAGCCGACCCAGAGGGCGAAGCCCACGGCCGACAGAGGCGGGATATGATCGCCGAGCGCGGCATCCCCGAACAGGTTCGAGCTGACCGTCGTCGCGACCGCGAGGATCGCCATCGCGATCCCCAGCATCGTCAGGTGCGCGGCCAGCTTCTCGAGCGCGACCCGCTGCTTGCCGAACGGCGTCACGGCGACGAAGTCGAGGCTGCCGCGACTGGCCTCGCCGGCGAGGGTCGACGACAGGGCGAGGATCGACCAGAGCGCGGTGCCGAGGGCGAAGATGGCTCCGTACTTCCAGCTCATGTAGCCGCCGAGCGTGCCGAGCTTCTCGGGCTTGCCGAACAGGTTGACCATCGACGGCGGCATGCTGCCGATGAGCTTGTCGACCTCGAGACGCGACGCGGGCGACGGGAAGACCTGGGAGATCGCGACGCCCATCACGAGCGCCATCCCGCCGAGGAGGCCAGCGGCGATGATGAACGCGAGTCGCGAGTCCCGGATCGTCTTGCCGTAGATGCTCCCGAAGCCGTAGAGACGGCGACGGAGCGGGATCGGGGGGAACGGCGCGCTGCGAGCGGGCAGGCCGGCGTGTGCGGTCATGACCGCGTCCCCGCAGCCGGCGTCACCGGCGCTCCGCCATCGGAGCCGTACTGGGCGAGGAACGTCTCCTCGAGGCTCGGCTCGCGGCTGATGAACTCGAGGAGCTCATAGCGGGCGGCCGCCCGGACAACCGGCGTCATCGGACCCGTCACGCGCAGGTGGAGGACATGGTCGGTAGCTGAGACGTCGCTCACGCCCGGCAGCTGTTCGAAGTCGGCGATCGGGACGGGCCCGGCGAAGCGCAGCTCGACCTGGTGGTGGGCGAGGTCGCGCAGGGCGTCGACTCGATCCACCCTGGCCAGCTGGCCCTCACGGATGATCGCCACGCGGTCACACGCCTTCTCGACCTCGCTCAGGATGTGGCTCGACAGGAAGACCGTCCCGCCGTCGCCGACCACCTCGTGGAGGAGCTCGAAGAACGTCTGCTGGACGAGCGGGTCGAGCCCGGACGTCGGCTCGTCGAGGATGAGCAGCTCGGGGCGGTGCTGGAGTGCGATCAGCAGCCCGACCTTCTGCTTGTTGCCCTTGGAATACTCCTTGAAGCGCCGCGATGGATCGAGGTCGAAGCGCTCGACCAGCTTGGTCCGGTACGCCTCATCGACGCCGCCTCGCAGGTTCCCGAAGTACTCGAGGGTCTGGGCGCCGGTCAGCCGGTCGTATAGGGCGAACTCGCCGGGGACATAGCCCAGCCGACGATGGATCGCGATCGGGTCAGCATGAGTGTCGATGCCGAAGATGGCCGCCCGCCCGCTGGTCGGCCGGAGCAGGTCGAGCAGGACGCGGATCGTCGTCGTCTTGCCGGCTCCGTTCGGCCCGAGGAACCCGAAGACTTCGCCGGTCTCGATCACGAGGTCGACGTCGACGATGCCGCGGTGCTCGCCGTAGGACTTGGTCAGCTTCTCGATTTCGATGATCGCGGTCATGGGTTCCCCTCTGGACCAGCCGCCGCCGTCAGGCGGGGACGTCTTGTGGAGCGGCGGGCTGGGCGGCCACGAATGGCTCGACCGGGACCCGTTCGCGCAGATACCGGGTGATCAGGGCGGGGTACTCCCGCTCGAAGAAGGTGTAGGCCGCATGGACCTCGCGCAGGCGGGCGCTGACGGCGGGCGGCCGATCGGCGAGGACCGCGAGACCGTCCTCCGCGATCGCGCGGAACCGGCCGTACATCGATCCGGCGCCGACGAGCAGCGCCTCCAGGGCGCCGGCCGGTGCCGTGAAGAACTCGCGACGATCGCCACGCCGCCGCGCGCGCCGGATCATGCCGGCCGATTCGAGGAGGCGGGCGGTGCCGCTGATCGCGCCGCGGCTGGCGTGCAACTCATCTGCGAGCTCGGAGGCGGTCTGCTCGAGGGGATCGCAGATGAGCAGCCAGGCCCACATGCGGCCGGCCATCGGGGTCATGCCGCTCGAGCCCAGGAACTGGCCCATCTCCTCGACGAAGGTCGCCTCACCCGGCGTCATGGTGCGATGCTACGCTCATTCGGAACGTTCAGTCAATACTGAACGTTCATGACACTCCCGGGCGCCGCCCAGGGCCGGCGACGTCAGGCGACCTCTTCGCGCCGGTGCGTCGGGGAACGGAGCGGGTCGTTCTGGCCGAACCACGACGTCGACGGGACCGCCCAGTAGGCGGCCATCGCCTCGAGGCCCGGGGCATACGACCCGCGCGCGGCCGAAAAGTCGGTCCAGGCGCGATCGGCCGGCGCCAGCCGGTACCCCGCCGCCTCCAGCCGGGCGTAGACCGCGTCGAATGCTGCACGGTCGATCCCGTCGGTCGAACCGCCCCTGAAGCCGAGGTTGCCGATGTCTTCGACCAGGTGCGAACCGACGCTCTTGACGAGCTCGGCGTGCCCGCGCGGGACGCCCTCGATCGTGGTCAGGACGAGGCTCGCGGTGTCGAGGACGGTCCCGAGCGCGCTGATCCACGACAGGTTGTCATGGCTCGAGCGGAAGTAGCCAAGGAGCGGATAGGCGACGTGCGAATCGAGGACCTCGGCCGCCCAGCGCTCCCATTCGACGAAGAAGTCGGGGAGCCGCGCACCGGCGTCCATGCGGGCCAGGTTCTCGAGGAGGACGACGGCCGACGGCGGGGCGCCGGCCTTGGCCTGGAGCAGGACGACCGGGATCTCGCGGCGCTGGTACGAGGCGAACAGCGAGAACAGGAAGGTGACGACCAGGGCGACGATGCCGAGGCCGGTGGCCGCCGCCGCGATGACGACGAACCGGGCCATCGTGCCGTCGGCGACGACGTCCCCGTAGCCGAGCGTCAGGACCGAGCTGGCGGCGAAGTAGATCGCCGTCCCGAGGTCCTCCGGGGCCGGCCTCAGCTGGTCGCGCAGGGCGAACAGGATCAGGCCGTAGCCGACGATCAGGCTGGTGAGCCAGGTGGCCAGCAGCATGATCGTGGCGGCCGGGGCGAACAGCCCGAGCAGCTGGCCGTGGCGCGTGCCGACGTCATCCCGACCGAAGGCGCGGACGGCTCGCCACGTGCCCCGGACCACGTACCGTCCGAGCCGGAACCAGCCGGGCGTCGGTCGCGGGACCACGATCGTCTGGAAGACGTCCCACAGGACGAGCACCAGCAGGAGCAGTCCCAGGGCGCCTTCGAGCACTTCCATCGCCCGATATCATCCGCCACCCGCCGCCCGGCGTTGCGCTCGGAGCGCCGAGCCGGACACGAAGACGGGACCGCCGCGATCGACGGTCCCGTCCCCTGCTCGAAGGCGAAGCGCTATGCGGTCGCCGGGCGAGTCCCGAGCGTGACCGAGACGGTCGTGGTCTGACCGCCGCGAAGGACGCCGACCGTCACCGTCTGCCCCGGGGCGTGGGTGCTCAGCACGAGGTCGAGCGGGTGGCTGGCGTCGAGGGTCGTGCCATCGATCGAGGTGATGATGTCGCCGGCCTGCAGGCCGGCCTGGTCGGCCGGGCTGCCCGCGACGACCGGCGTCTGGGCCCCGGCGCTGCCGCCGTTCCCGGTCTGGCCCTGGCCGAACGGATCGGTCCCCTGGCCACCCTGGCCGAACGGGTCGGTGCCCTGGCCGAACGGGTCGGTCCCCTGGCCCCCCTGGCCGCCCGCGTTCGGGTCCTGGCCATTCGAGCCGTTACCGGAGACTGCAGTCGCGGTCGGGATCCAGGCGCCGTTGTCGACCGGCAGGTTGTTGGCCTTCTTGATCGTCGGGTCGATGGTCTCGAACACGATCCCGAGCCACGGCCGGGCCAGCGGCTGGCCGGCCGAGGCCTGGGTCAGCAGCGGACGGGCGATGTCGATCGGGATGGCGAAGCCGATGCCCTGGCTCCCGCCGGCGACCGCCGTGTTGATGCCGATGACCTTGCCGCTCGGGTCGAGCAGCGGACCACCGCTGTTGCCCGGGTTGATGGCGGTGTCGGTCTGGATGAGGTTGGTGAGGACGCCGTTGCCGACCGGGATGCTCCGGCCGACCGCCGAGATGATGCCGCTCGTGACGGAGTCGGTGAAGGTCCCGAGCGGGCTGCCGATCGCGATCGCCTGCTGGCCGACCTGGATCGTGGAGGAGTCCCCGATCGGGGCCGTCGGCAGGCCGGTCGCGTCGACCTTGACGATGGCCAGGTCGGTCAGGGTGTCGATGCCGTAGATGGTTCCCGGGAACGAGCGGCCGTCCTTGAGGTTGACGGTCAGCTTCGAGGGGTTGCCCTCGACGACGTGGTGGTTGGTCAGGATCAGCCCGTTGGCGTCGAAGATGATGCCCGAGCCGGTTGCGGTCCCGACGCCGGTCTGGCCGGTGGTCGGGTCGGTGGCGGTGACGCCGTCTGCGACGATCGTGACGACCGCCGGGCTGACGGCCTTGACGATGTCGACGACCGAGGCCTGCCCGCCCGCCGGAGCGGTCGTGCCGCCGGCCGGAGCGGTCGTCCCCGCGGGGGCCGGGGTCGACGCCGCGGCGGCCGGGGTGATGGTCGATGCCGACGTCGGGACCGTGTGGCTGCCGTCGGCCGCCTGGACGGCCAGGTACGTCCCGCCCGAGGCGAGGAGGGCCGACGCGAGGACGGCGCCCAGGACGAACCCCGGTCCGACGGAGCGGCGCGTCCCATCGGAGCCCCTCGAGGCCACCGAGGTGGCGGCAGGGACCGGAGCCGGGGCCCAGGCGAGCCGGCGTCGGTACGTAGACCGGTGCCTCGTTCGAGGATGGTGCCCAGGCGACGCGCTCGGTGATCGGGTCAGCCGAGGCCGACGCGAGACCCGGCGGGACGATGGGCGGCGCGAATCCGGGCTGGTTCGGCGGCTGGGGCTCGCCGGAAGGGGTCGAGGAAGGAGGCGGCTCGTACATTCGGTCTCACCTGTTCGCCAGGGCCGCATCTCGTCGGCGAGTGCTGGAGCCCGGCCATCAGGCTCGACTGTCTCGCCCGTTTCTGAGAGTCGGGTGATAAGCGTCGCGACCTTGCGATTCCTTATCGCTTCCTTCATCGCGTATGGCGACTGTCGCGTCACCACACACGTGCTCGATGATCGAGTACAAGTCTCCTCGGCAGTGCACTTGAGCATCGCGTAGACAAATGACGCGCGCAGCGCGACGTTTCGCCAGTGTGGAGGTGGGTGAGCGCGTCTGCAGACGCACAATTCCGCGACAGCTTGCGATCTCGTCGTGCTCGCGCGCATCGGCGTCATCGAATGGCGGTTCTGGAGCATCCGCTGAGCTCCGGTAGAGCGCGTGCTCGGCGGCTCCATATGGGGCAGGAGCAGGTCGTTGAGGAATGTGGCCACCTCGTCGACGCGCGGACGAAGCTGGCGACGGCGCATGGCAACATGTCGCGACGACCGTCATGGCGTGAGATGACGCATCAATCGATCATGGTGTTCGAGTGAGACTTGGGCAAGCTCGCGGTCATGTCAGACCTCCGTGCTGAACCAGCGCCGCAGGTACCACGGTTGCGCGGCCGCGTCCGTATCGCAGTCATCGCGATAGCGCCGCTGGCCAAGCGTCTCGACGGCAAGGGTGCTCCACAGGGCCGCGGCCGAGCGACGCAGTGCCGCGCGTCCGCCACGACGGAACGCAACGTCACCCCGCCATCACGGCTGACCGCCCGGGCCATCGTCACCACGCCGACCAGGCCGGCGGCGAAGACGACGACCATGACGCCGATCCCGATGTTGTGGATCAGCTGCTCAGGGATGAACCCGAAGATGTCGAGCGACCCGGCGCTTTGCGGGCCGTGGCCGGCGTACATGAACAGCGCGAAGAATGCGGCCAGGGCGACAGCGATGAAGGTCCCAACCACAGGCCGGGTGTACATCGTCCGGGCGAGGCCGGTCCTGTCGTAGTTGGCGATCGCATAGCGTCGGGCTGCGGCCATGAACTCGCTCGGCTCGGCCTGGGTCGGGCACGTCTCCGAGCACTCACCGCAGATCTGGGCGTCGGTGTAGCCGAGCAGGTCGATAGCGTTCTCGGGGCAGTACGGACACACCGCCACACCCTTGCAGCCGGTCTCACTGATGATGGCCACCTGTCGGTCTCTGGCGAGGCCATCTCGACGGCGCGTAGGGGCAGGCGTCAGGCAGAGGCCGCACGCGGTGCACACGTCGGTGTGGACGATCGCGACGAGCGGGTCGAGCTCGGCGAACCTTCTTCAGGATGACCGCACTCTGGGTCACCGCAGCCAGTCCGGAGCGACGCTCTCGCTCGAGTTCTTCGAGCCTGCAGCACCGCGATGAACACAATCAACGACGTCTCGACGACTTCGGTGATCTCGTTGAAGAACGTCTTGTGACAAGCTTGACTCTGGACCGAGAGGCGGAGCAGGACCGCCGGATCCCGGGTCAGCCTCCCTCGGCGACCGTTGCGACGCTGTCCTGGATCCGGTGCAGCAGCTCGATGTAGGCGCGCAGGTCCGCATCGGTCAGGTCCGCGAGCCAGGCCTTCTCGTTGCCATGGACCAGGGTCCGGAGCTCGGCGAGGACCTCGAGCCCTGCCGGCGTGATCTCGACGACCAGGCCCCGGCGATCGGCCGGATTCGCCGAACGACGGACGAAGCCGCGCCCCTCGAGCGAGTCCACCACCCCGGTCACGGTGGCGCGGGTGACGATCAGCCGTTCGCTGAGCGTCGAGGGGGACATCGGGCCGTTGTCGCGCAGGACCCCGAGCACGAGGCCGCCGGCGGCGCTGACGTTGAGCGGACGAAGCAGCCGCCCGATCTGGTCGAACAGCATGTCAGCGGTCCGGATCGTATTCATCACAGCTTCGGTGGCCAGGACGTTCCCGTCGGGCGTCTGGTCGTAGAAGTCGGCGGGCATCTGGATCTTCGCCATGCGGACCATGATACGGGTATTGACAATATGGCACCTAACCATATAGTTAGGGGCCTAATGACCAGCCGCGATGGTTGGCCTGGAGCGAACGGGAGATCCGGCGATGACCAAGGTGATCGTTCAGCACCACGTGGCCGACTACGACCGCTGGTATCCGCTGTTCACGGAGCACGGCGAGGTCCGACGACAGTACGGAGCGACCGGCCACACCATCAATCGCGAGCTCGCGGACTCGAACTCGATCGTGATCGTCAACGAGTTCGCCACGCTCGAGGGCGCCCAGGGGTTCATGCAGGATCCGTCGCTCCCTGAGGTGATGGCGCGCGCCGGCGTGGATGGGCCGCCGCAGATCTGGGTGGTGGACGAAGCCGAGACGGTCCAGTACTGAGACGCCGTCCGGCGGCCGCGATGATCTGATCGCGGCCGCCAGATCGGGCGCACACTGACTCGACGAGACCCCCTCTCCCGATGCCAGAGGTGATGACCGTGCTTGCCGATTCGATGGTGGTCGTGACGGTCGCTGTCAGCGACCTCGAGCGCGCCAAGGGCTTCTACAGGGAGCAGCTCGGGCTGCCGATCCTCGACGAGCAGCCGTTCGCGATCCGGTTCGGCGCCGGGAAGGGGACCCAGCTGTCGGTCCGCCGCGGGCAGCCGAACGTCGGGCAGACCGTCGCCCACTTCGAGGTCGCCGATATCGAGGCCGTCGTCGGCGAGCTGACCTCCCGCGGGGTCCCGTTCGACGAATACGAGACACCGAAGACGACGAACTTCATCGCCCAGGTCGGGCCGGCTCGGGGCGCCTGGTTCAAGGACCCGGACGGCAACGTGTTCGGGGTTCGCGAAGGACCCGTGCCCGCGGCGACGTAGGCTCGCCCGCCGGCCCTCGAGCCGCGGGCGAGCCGGGCCGTCCGCGGCTTCAGCGATCCGCGGCCCAGACGGACCGGTTGACGAGGTTCTCGAGGCGCTCCTGTCCGCCCGACACGCGACCGGGATCGATGCTGCCGTCGGCGACCCGACGCTCGAGCTCCACGAGGTCGACGGTCCCGTCCAGGATGGACGTGCCGAGCGCCCCGTCCCAGGCCGCATAGCGCCGGTCGCGGAGCGCGCCCAGCTCGCCGCGTTCGTACAGGTCGGCGGCCACGAGCAGCGCGCGAGCGAGCGTGTCGAGCGCGCCGATGTGCGCGTGGAACAGGTCGCTGCGGTCCGTGCTCTGGCGGCGCAGCTTGGCGTCGAAGTTGAAGCCGCCCGGCGCGATGCCGCCGTTCCCGAGGATCTCGTAGATCGGCAGGGCGAGGTCCTCGACCGAGTTCGGGAACTGGTCGGTGTCCCACCCGTTCTGCGGGTCGCCCGCGGTTGGCGTCGATGCTGCCCAGCATCCCGTTGGCGGCCGCATAGGCGACCTCATGGTGGAAGCTGTGGCCGGCCAGCGTGGCGTGGTTCGCCTCGATGTTCGTCCGGTACTCGCCGTCGAGGCCGTTGCGCACGAGGAAGCCGTGGACGGTCGCCACGTCGTAGTCGTACTGGTGCTTGGTCGGCTCCATCGGCTTCGGCTCGATCAGCAGCTGGCCGGTGAACCCGATCCGGTGCTTGTGCTCGGCGACGAGGTGGAGGAAGCGGGCGAGCTGCGCACCCTCGCGGCGCAGGTCCGTGTTGAGCAGCGTGTCGTAGCCCTCGCGCCCGCCCCACAGCACGTAGTTCTGCCCGCCGAGCCGCAGCGTCACATCGAGCATGTGCTTGACCTGGGCGGCGGCGTAGGCGAACACCTCCGGATCCGGGTTCGTCGCCGCACCGGCCTGGTAGCGCGGGTGCGTGAACAGGTTCGCGGTCCCCCACAGGAGCCTGACGCCCGTGCGCTCCTGGTAGCCGGCGGCGTCGTCGGCGAGCGCATCGAGATTGGACCTGAAGTCGGTGTAGCGCTTCCCCTCCGGCGCGACGTCGCGGTCGTGGAAGCAGTAGTACGGGGCGCCGAGCTTGGTGAAGAACTCGAAGGCCACCGCCATCCGGTACCGGGCCGCGTCCATCTCGTCGCCCGACCCGTCGAGCCACGGCCGATCGAGCGTGCCGACGCCGAACATGTCCGTGCCGGGCCATGCGAACGAGTGCCAGAAGCAGACCCCCGGCCGCAGGTGGTCCTCCATCCGCTTCCCGAGGACGAGCCGATCGCGGTCGTAGACCTTGAAGGCCAGCGGCTCGGTCGAGTCGAGCCCCTCGAAGCGGATGGGTTCCGTCACCTCGGTGAAGAACGGCTCAGCCATGGTGGTCACCTCCTGCGCAACGCCGCCTGCTCCGACCGCCCATCGGTCGCGGGCCGAACGGCCCAGGGATCCGGTCGCCGTATCACCGCGCCCGTCGCTACGACGCCACGGGCCTCAGGCAAGTGCTGTCTCGGTCAGATAGCGATGCCGGTCGCGGAGCTCGACCAGTGGTCCGACGAGGTGGATCGTCGTCGTCAACGGCAGGTCGACCGACGATGTCCCGACATGGACCGTGATCGCGCCGGGCTCGACCACACGCCGGTGGTCGGCGCCGACGTAGGCGAACTGTTCTGCGGACATCATGAACGATACCGTGCGGCGCTCGCCCGGCAGCAGCGACACGCGACGGAACCCGCGCAGCTCGAGGACGGGGCGCGCGACGGACGCCTCGACGTCGCGCACGTAGAGCTGGATGACCTCGTCGCCCGTCCGCTCACCCGTGTTCTCGATGTCGACGCTGACGGTCACCTCGCCTTCGGACGTGGCGACCTCCTCGTGATCGACGCACAGGCGATCGACCCGGAACGACGTGTACGACAGGCCACGCCCGAACGGCCACAGCGGCGCGACCGGGCCATCGACGTAGTCGCCCTTCGGCTGCGAGTGGCCGCCGGTCGGATGGTGCCGATACGTGATGGGCACCTGGCCGACGTGGCGCGGGACCGAGACCGGCAGCTTGCCGCCCGGGTTCACGGCCCCGGTCAGGACATCGGCGATCGCGTCCGGACCGGCGTCGCCCGGGACCCACGCAAGCAGGATCGCGCCGCAGTGCGCCGCCGCCCACTCGATCGCCAACGGGCGCCCGCTGACCACCACCAGCACGACCGGGGTGCCGGTCTCGACCACCGCCTCGAGCAGCTCCTGCTGCCGGCCGGAGAACCCGAGGCTCGATCGATCGCGGAACTCCCCGGTCGTCGAGTCGTCGGTGAGGCCGGACCGCTCACCGAGGACGACGATCGCGACGTCCGCCGCGCGCGCGAGCTCGACCGCCGCGGTGAGCTCCTCGTCCGTCCCGCCCGAGATCCCGGTGCCTCGCGCGTGCGAGACCTCGGCCTCGACCAGGGACGCACGGATGGCGTCGAGGATCGTGCGGCGGCCCGACAGCTCGTCCTCTGCCTTGACGACCTCGCCATCGCTGACGATCCCCAGGGCATTGGCGTCGGACTGCAGCTCGCGCAGCGTCTCCATGTGCCCGACGTGGCTGTAGTCGCCGAGGAGGTCGCGGGCGCTGTCTGCGATCGGCCCGATGACCGCAACGCGGCGGTGCGTCGTCGCGAGCGGCAGGAGTCCGTCGTTCTCGACCAGGACGATCGACCGCTCCGCGAGGACGCGGGCGGCCCGCGCCTCGTCGACGGAGAGGGCGTCGAGGGTCGCCTCGCCCGGGACGTCGACATACGGTCGGTCGAACAGCCCGAGACGGAACTTCATGCGCAGGACCCGGGCGACCGTCGAATCGAGCAGGTCGTCTTCGATCCGGCCGTCGGCGATGCCTGCCGCGAGCGGGACACCGTACGCGGCGGTCCGCGGCAGCTCGGCATCGACGCCGGCGACCAGCGCCAGCCTGGCCGCCTCCCCGAGGTCGGCGGTGAGCCGGTGGGCCGTCGCGATCATCTCGACGCCGATGTAGTCGGATGCGACGATCCCGTCGAACCCCCACTCGCCGCGCAGGATCCCGGCCAGCAGCTCCGTCGAGGCATGACACGGCACACCATCGAGGTCGCAGTAGGCCGGCATGATGCTGCCGATCCCGGCCCAGCGGACCGCCGCCTCGAACGGGAACAGCTGCTCGTCCCGGAGCTCGCGGGGGCCGATGTGGGCCGGAGCCTGGTTGAGCCCGCCTTCGGCCAGTCCGTGGCCGACCATGTGCTTGCCCGTCGCGATCACGCCGTTGGCCAGGTCGGAGCCCTGGAGCGCGGCGACATAGGCGCAGCCGAGCTCCGCGGCGAGATACGGATCCTCGCCGTAGGTCTCCTCGATCCGGCCCCAGCGCGGATCGCGCGCGAGGTCGAGCACCGGCGCGAGCGCATGGCGGGCGCCGGTCAACAGCATCCGACGCTGGATCGTGGCGGCCATCGCCGACACGGCATCGGGGTCGAAGCTCGCCGCGGCACCGATGGATTGCTGGAAGCACGGCGCGGCCGAGGCGATCAGCCCATGGAGGCATTCCTCGTGGACGATCGCCGGGATCCCGAGACGGGTGTCCTCGAGGAGGTAGCGCTGGATCGCGTTCGCGGCCTCGGCCACCTGCACCGGCCGGAGGTTCGTGGAGCCCGCCAGACGAGTGATCTGTCCGATGCCGTCGACGGCCAGCGACGCCAGACGGTCCAGGTCGAGCCCCGACTCGCCGACGACCTCGAACGCCCAGAACGACCCGAGCTGGGCGATCTTCTCGGTGCGGGTCATCCGGGCCATGAGGTCGGCCACGCGTGCCTCGATGGCCAGCGCCGGATCCCGGTAGTCGGCGACCGTCGTCGTCATCAGCCCTTCACCGCCCCGCCCGTCAGGCCGCCGACGATATGGCGCTCGGCGATGACGTAGAAGATCAACGCCGGGATGATCGAGACCACCGTGAACGCGAGCGAGCGGGCCATGTCCGAGCTGTACTCGGTCGAGAAGTTCATGACGCCGAGCGGCAGCGTCCACTGGGTCGCGTCGTTGAGCAGGACCAGGGGCAGGATGAAGGCGTTCCACGTCGTCACGATCGCCAGCACGCTCACCGTGGCGAGCGCCGGCCGCGAGAGCGGCAGCAGGACCCGCCAGAAGAACCCGAACGAGCCGCAGCCGTCGATGCGCGCGGCGTCCTCGAGCTCGACCGGGATGCTCCGGAAGAACGGCCGCAGGATCACGATCGAGAGCGGCAGGCCGAACGCCGCCTGCGGGAGCGCGACACCGAGCAGGTTGCCCGACAGCCCGAGCTGGCGGATCAGGATGTACAGCGGCAGGATCGCGACGGCCGACGGGAACAGCAGGCCGAAGACGAACAGCGTGTAGGTCGCCTCGCGGCCGGGGAACCGCATCCGCGCGAAGACGAAGGCGGCGAGCGACGCACAGCCGACGGTCACGCCGACCGCGACGGTCGCGACGATCACGCTGTTGAGCGCCTCACGCCAGAAGACGGCGGCATTCGTCCCGACCAGCACGTCCGTGTAGTTGGTGAAGACCCACGGGTCGGGCAGGAGCGCGACCGGGTTCGCCGCCAGCTGGCCGTTGGTCTTGAACCCGCCGAGGACGGCATAGACGATCGGGGCGAGGATCGCCACGGCGACGGCCAGCAGGACGACATAGGCCAGGGCGCCCAGGACGGGGCGGCGGACGCCGCGCGCGCGGCTGACGGATATGCGTCGCGGTCTCGGCGTGAGGTCCGGCCGTCGTCTGGGTCGTCATCGCGTCACGCGTTGTACGCGGTGATCGCGCCGTCGACGTCGCGGCGAAGGACGTACCGCTGGTACAGCAGGGCGACGACGAGCGCGCACAGGAACAGGATCACGGCGAGGGCACTGCCGTAGCCCATCTGCTGGTTCTTGAACCCGGACTTGAACATGTTGATGGCCATCGTCGTGGACACGCCGAGCGGCCCGCCGCCGGTCATCACCCAGACCATGTCGAAGAGCTGCAGGGCGCCGATCATCGACAGGAAGACCGAGACGCGCAGCGTCGGGCCCAGGAGAGGCAGGGTCACGTAGCGGAACGACTGCCAGCGGCCCGCTCCATCGATGAGGGCGGCCTCCTCGATCTCGTGCGGGATCCCCTGGAGTCCGGCCAGCAGGATGATCATGTGGAACCCGAAGTACTTCCACGAGATGATGACGAACAGGGTGATCATCACGACATTCGGGTCGCCCAGCCAGTCCTGGATGAGCCCGCCCAGGCCGACCCGCTGGAAGCTCGCATCGATGAGCGCGCCCGGCTGGAGCAGCAGGCGGAAGACGATGCCCGTGATGGCCTCGGACAGCACGTACGGGACGAAGAACAGGAGCCGGAAGATGGCGCGTCCCGGGAACCGTCGGTTCAGCAGGACGGCGAGCCCCAGCGAGAACGGGATCTGGAGGAGGAGGGAGAGGACGATGATCAACACGTTGTTGCTCACCGCCGTCCAGAACACGTTGCTCGCCAGGGCCACCTGGTAGTTCTTGAGGCCGACGAAGTCCTCGAGCGGCCCGATGCCATTCCACTTGAACAGGCTGAAATGCGCGGCTTGGACGATGGGGACGATGACGAAGACGAGGTAGAGGACGAGGGCGGGCAGCAGGAAGAGCGCGATCGTCAGCCACTTCCTCGGCAGCCGCGGCCTCGGCGAGGAGGCCAGGCGATCGGCCCGCAACACGGTCCTGACGTTCCTCCCACACATGGGGTGGGCCGGCTCAGCCGGCCCACCCGCCTGTCGAGTCTACGAGTGATCCACTCGTGGGGAGAGCCTACTGCGCAGCAGCGGCGTCGCTGATGGCCTTGCAGACCTTGGCCGGATCGGACTTGCCGAGGAACAACGCCGCGGTCGCGTCGTTGATCGCGGTTCCCATCGCCGGGGAGGTCGCTTGGTCGAGATAGAGCTGCATGAAGGTGGCCGCGCCACGTCCGGCGAGGACCTGCTGCAGGTTCGGGTCGGTGATCGAGCTCTCGGTGCCGACCGTGGTCGAGAGGCCGACGTTGTCGCTGTTGAGCTTGGTCTGGTTGTCCTTGTTCATGAAGAACTTCAGGAAGTCGATGGCCTCCGGCGGAGCGTTCTTGCCGACGGCGATGCCGTTGCCGCCACCGACGCCGTCGGTCGCCGCGCCTGCGCCACCACCGATGGTCGGGAAGGGGAACCAGCCGAGCTTGTCGCCAAGCCCGGTCTTGCCCGCGCTCTGGTCCTTCTGGACCGAGGGCGCCCACTGGCCCATCAGCTCCATGGCGACCTTGCCGTTGCCGACGGAGGCGGCCTCGTCGTTGTAGGTCGCGCTCTTGTAGCCGGCCTGGTATGGGTCGAGCTTGTTGAGGGCGAGGACCGCGTCGCCTGCCTTCGTGCAGGCATCGGTGTTCCAGTTGCCGCTCTGGACCATCTTTGCCAGGGCGTCACCGCCACCGTTGCGCAGGACCAGGTAGGTCCACAGGTGCATCGACGGCCACTCGTCCTTGCCGGCGATCGCCAGCGGCGTGATGTTCGCGGCCTTGAGCTTGCTGATGTCGGCGAGATAGTCGTCCCACGTTGTGGGCGGCGCGCTGATCCCGGCCTGCGTGAAGAGCGCCTTGTTGTACCAGAACCCGATCATCCCCATGTCCCACGGGATGCCGTACTGGACACCCTTGTACTGGTAGATGCTCATCGCGCCCGGGTTGACCGTGCTTGCCCAGCTGGAGACGTCGGAGGTGATGTCCTTGAGCAGCCCGGCGTCCGCCTGGGCCGCCATGATCCCGCCGCCCCAGGACTGGAAGAGGTCCGGATATCCGTCGGGCGGCGTCGCCGCGAGCTTCGTCTTGAACGCTTCGTTGTCGAGGACCGTGATGTTGATCTTGACGTTGGGATGGGCCTTCGTATAGGCGTCAGCGATCGCCTGGAAATCGGACTTGCCCGGCTCGCCGGTGGTGATATGCCACCAGTTGATCGTGACCGGCTTGGCCTCGGCTGCCGATGGCGCGACCGACGGTGCCACCGTTGGGGCGGCGACGGACGGTGCGGCGGATGGTGCGGTGCTCCCCGAACTGCTGCTACATGCGGAGATGACCACGGCCAGCGCGGCCAGGATCACCATGGAACGCCAGCGGATCGACACGACTGGACCTCCTCTTACTCGGGATCTGACGGTTATCGTTCGACATGACGGGGCGAACGCTCCTCCCGGGCTCGTCCCCGGTCCTCCCGCGCGGCTCCTCCTCCTTGCCCGAAAGTTTCGGGATTTCGTGCGATTGGTTTCGCTCGGGGAAACATACGGACGTTCCCCCGTTGCGTCAAGGTGGATTCGTCGATTGCGGTTGGGGTCCTCCGACCGGTCGTCCGGCTGCCTCCTCGCAGATTCGGGTGACCGAGCGTCGAAACTTTCGGTAGACTAGCGGACATGGTCGCACCTGTCCTCGGGCTCAAGACCCGACGCCCCCGCCGCACGACGACGATCGCCCAGATCGCCCGGGAGGCCGGCGTCTCCGTGCCGACGGTCTCCAAGGTCATCAACGGACGAGCCGACGTCGCGCCCGAGACCAGGCGCCGGGTCGAGGCCGCCATCCGCGATGCCGGCTACGAGCGACCACACGGCACGGCCCGCCGGACGGCCCTCCTCGAGGTGCTCTTCCACGAGCTCGAGAGCGAATGGGCGCTCGAGATCGTCCGCGGCGTCGAGCGGGTCGCGGGGCAGCACGATCTGGCGGTCGTGCTCTCGGAGATGCAGGGCCATCGGACACCCGGCCGCGGCTGGATCGAGGGCGTCCTGGCTCGCCGCCCGATGGGGGTCATCGCCGTCTTCTCCGACCTGTCCGACGAGTTGCGGGACCAGCTCCGGTCGCGCGGGATCCCGCTCGTGGTCGTGGACCCGACGGGTGAACCGCTGCACGACACGCCATCGGTCGGGGCGACGAACTGGAACGGCGGACTGACCGCGACGCGTCACCTCCTGGGCCTCGGGCACCGACGGATCGGGGTCATCGGCGGTCCGGACTGGATCCTGTGCAGCCGTGCCAGGCTCGACGGCTACCGGGCCGCGATGGACGAGGCTGGCGTGCCGGTCGATCCGCGCTTCGTGAGCCACGGCCGGTTCCACGTCGGCGAGGGCATCGAGAAGGGCCGCGCCCTCCTTCGGCTGCCGGATCGACCGACGGCGATCTTCGCCGGGAACGATCTCCAGGCGCTGGGCGTCTACCAGGCGGCCCGCGAGCTCCGGCTCCATATCCCGGAAGACGTGAGCGTCGTCGGCTTCGACGATCTCCCGGTCGCGCGATGGGTCGGACCGCCGTTGACGACGATCCGTCAGCCGCTGTTCGACATGGCCGTGGCCGCGTCCGAGCTCGTCCTGCGGATGGCCGACGGCGAGTCGCCGGCCCAGCCCCGCGTCGAGCTTGCGACCGAACTGGTGATCCGCGAGAGCACGGCGCCGCCGCACCGCTGAGCCGCCGGCTCGACCGATCGCGCGAGCCTCCCGGGCCGGGTCGACGACCCGCGCAGGGCCCAGTGGCCCGCCCGAAGGGGCGGTCCAGCCGGGATGCACATCGCGAACCGAGCCGTAGACTCGATCGATGAGCGCGATCGACAACGCCCCGCGTCCCGCCGCGCCCTCGCTCGGGGTGAGCGACCGACCCACGCACCCGATCGACCGGGCGCGCCACCTGGTCGAGCGCGCCATGCTGCCGATGACGGTCATCGGCCTCGTGGCCGGGCTGGCACTCACCTGGGCCGGACGACCCGAGGCGGCCGACCTCGCGTGGACGATCCCGGCTGTCGTGGTGGCGGTCCGGCTTGCCTGGTCGATCGTGCGCGATCTCTTCCACGGCGAGTTCGGGGTGGACCTCATCGCCATCCTGGCCATCGGCGGAGCGCTCGCCCTCGGCGAGCCGTTCGCGGCCGGGGTCATCGGCGTCATGCTGGCGACCGGCGAGGCGTTGGAGCGCTATGCACAAGGTCGTGCCCACCGCGAACTGACCGCACTCCTCGGACGGGCGCCGCGCGACGTCAAGCGATATGTCGATGGCGGTCTCGAGACGGCCCCGATCGAGGCCGTCGCCCCCGGCGACCGGCTTGCGATCCGGCCTGGCGAGGTGGTGCCGGTGGATGGCATGGTCGTCGGGAGCCCGGCCGTTCTCGACGAATCCGCGCTCACCGGCGAGTCCCGGCTGATGACCCGCGAGGAAGGCGAGCCGGTCTCCTCGGGGACGGTCAACGCCGGCTCGTCGTTCGATCTCCGTGCGACGGCGACCGCCGCCGACAGCTCGTACGCCGGGATCGTCCGCCTCGTTCAGGAGGCACAGCACAGCAAGGCGCCGTTCGTCCGTCTCGCCGACCGCTACGCCCTCATCTTCGTCCCGTTCACCCTGGCCATCTCGGCGGCGGCCTGGCTCGTGTCAGGCGACCCGGTTCGCGCCCTGGCCGTCCTGGTCGTGGCGACGCCCTGTCCGCTCCTGCTCGCCGCCCCGATCGCGATCGTGGCGGGGATCTCGCGAGCGGCGCGACGCGGCGTGATCGTCAAGGGCGGCGGCCCGCTCGAGACCCTGGCCCGGGCTCGGGTCCTGCTCTTCGACAAGACCGGAACGCTCACCGCCGGCCGGCCGCGACTGGCCACGATCGACGTCGGCCCGGCCTCGGAGCCGGCGGCCATCGATCAGGGCGAGGTCCTTCGGTTGGCGGCCTCGGTCGAGCAACTGTCGCCGCACGTGCTCGCCGGTTCGATCGTGCATGCGGCCCGGGAACGCGGACTCGAGCTGTCGATGCCCGACGATGTCGTCGAGACGCCGGGCGCCGGCGTGGCCGGACTCGTCGGCGGCCGACGGGTCGCGGTCGGAACGTCGGAGTTCTGTGCCGGTGACGGCGGGCTGCCGAGATGGGCACGCGACGTCCGGCGTCGGGCCGCGATCGAGGGCTCGACCTGCGCCTTCGTGCGGATCGACGACACGGTCCGCGGCGCGCTCGTCCTCGACGACCCGCTCCGTCCCGAGACCCCGCGGGCGATCCGCTCGCTTCGACGGATCGGCTTCACCCGGATCGTGATGGTGACCGGCGACAACGCCGCGGTCGCCGACATGATCGGGTCGGCCATCGGCGTCGACGCAGTCCTCGCCGACCGGGTGCCGTCGGAGAAGGTCGATGCCGTCAACGCCGAGCGGTCGGACGCCGACGGGCCGATCGTGATGGTCGGCGATGGGCTCAATGACGCACCCGCCCTGGCCCTCGCCGACGTCGGGCGTGGCGATGGGGGCCCGGGGTGCGAGCGCCTCCTCCGAGGCGGCCGATATCGTCATCACGGTGGACCGACTCGATCGCCTGACCGAGGCGGTCCAGATCGCGCGGCGCGCGCGGTCGATCGCCGTCCAGAGCGTCGTCCTGGGGATGGGGATGTCGATCGTCGCGATGTCCGCCGCGGCGCTCGGGTTCCTCCCGGTCGTCGCCGGAGCGATCCTCCAGGAGGCGATCGATGTCATCGTGATCCTCAACGCGCTCCGCGCGCTGCGAGGCGGTGTGGAGGTCCCGGTGAGGGTCCCCGGCTGGACCGAGACGCGCGCACGGCTGCACGCTGAGCATGTCGAGCTCGAACCGTCCATCGGCCGGATCCGCTCCACCGCCGATGTCCTCGACGGCCTGTCCGCCGCGGCCGCCTTGATCGCCCTCGAGGGGATCCGCCGGTTCGTGTCGGATGATCTCCTGCCGCACGAGGAGCTGGAGGACCGGAGCATCTACCCGATGCTCGCCAGCGCGATGGGCTCAGACGACGCGACCGCGTCGATGCACCGGACGCACCAGGAGATCTTCCGGCACGCGCGGTTGTTCGATCGCCTGGTCCGCGACCTCCCGCCCGAGGGCCCGAGCAGCGATGATCGGACGGATCTCCAACGCCTCCTGTACGGCCTGGAAGCGATCCTTCGCCTGCATCAGGCGCAGGAGGAGGACCTCTACCTGTCCATCGGCGACAGCACCCCGTCCGCCCAGCGACCGGCCTCTCCCCCGGCACCGGTCAGGCTCTGAACCGGGCGCCCCCTCGGACCTCCGTGTGGGCGGGAACGCGTGCGGAGACCGGTGCAGGCTCCCGGGCTTAGGACGCGAACCCCTTGGCCAGGCGCGCGAGGAGCGCTCCTGCGGTGCGGCGAGCGACGAAGTGCAAGATGGCCTGGTCGAGCAGAAGACCGAGCGAGCCGAGTGGTGGAGCGTAGCGACCGTCGAGCACGATATCGTCGGCCGTGATCCGGAGCTCGCCCGCGAAGACCGGGAACAATGGCGCGAACATCGCGGATTCCCAGGCGATCTCGACGAAGACATGGTCGCCGACGAGCTGCGCCTGCCCGATGTCCACGAACGTGGCCTTTCGCACCGGTCCCGTCGCGCTCCCGTCCCGGATCGGCAGCTCGAGGTCGGTCGCGATCCGCCTCATGTCCGGGCGGTCCGGCGGCCCGTCCGACGGTCGCCCGAGCCAGGCGACATCGGTGAGCGCCTCCATCACCCGATCGATCTCGATTGAACCGAGCCGGC
Organism: uncultured Chloroflexia bacterium; assembly: GCA_963742075.1. GTDB lineage: Bacteria > Chloroflexota > Limnocylindria > Limnocylindrales > CSP1-4 > SPCO01. The sequence continues at coordinate 103,931 of CAVUKR010000009.1, forward strand.
GGACGAGCAGCGGCACCGTGGTGAGGTCGTTCGTGGCCAGGCGAGAAGTCTCCACTGAAGGTCGAAGGCTGCGCGGCGCGGCAGGTCGGTGACAGTGCCGATCGGCCCTGATTCGGAGTCGTCGCGGCATGCGGCTGTAGCCCGGTGATCGGCGGGCGCTTTCGCTCCTGGCGGCGAGCGTGTCGTGATCGCTAGCCGGTTATTGCTGGATCGTCGTCCCGCAGGTCGCGCTACCCGTCACGTGGAGGATGTGGGGGGTCGCTCCGGCCTTGACGCCCTCGGTCACGTCGCCCGCCATGCTTGCGCCCCCGGGGACCAGCGTCGTGAGATCCGCGCCCTTGCCGGTGTAGAAGCTCCCGGTCGACGTGGTCTCGACCGCGACCTGGAGCAGGCCCGTGCTCGCAGTCACGAACACGAGCACGGGTGTCGCACCGGCCATGCCGAGACCGACGACGCCGACGAACGTGCCCGAAGCGGGGGTCACCGTGCAGGTGACCTTGACATCGGTCAGGGCCGCGCTCAGCGACCCGAACGGCGACACGCCGCTCACCACGACGTTGGCCGTCCCGGCCTGCTGGTCGCCGCAGGCGACGGTTCCGTCGATCGCGCTCAGCGAACCGAGACTCCCGATGGCGGATCCCGGCGGCGTGCTCTCGGTCAGCGGCGCGCTGAGCGTCGCACCGGTCGACGCATCGAAGCCGGTCACGCCGCTGCCGACGAACGAGCGCAGCTTGAGCGTTGCAGCAGAGCCGGTGGCGACCCGGACCTCGACGTGCCCCGACTCGATGAAGACCACGACCATCGGCCCCGTCGTGCCCGACTGGCCCTGGAAGGTGATCTGCGGTCCGCCGAGGCTTGGCTGACCGCAGACGATCCGGTCGGTGGTGACCGGCCCGGTCAGGCCGTTGGTGCCCGTCAGGGTGAACTGAGCCGTGGCAGGACCCTTGCTCGGGATCGGGGATGGCGACGGCTCGGCCGACGGGGCGAGTGACGAGCTTCCTGGCGCCTGGCTCGGAAGCGCTGTCGAGGCCGCCGCGGCTGACGAGCTCGATGCCGCCGGTGTCGACCCACTGCAGGCCGCCAGGACGATCCCGGCCACACCCAGAGCAGCCCAGCGTGACCGGTTACCGAGGCGCATGGATCGCTCTCCTGGCAGGACGACTGACCGACCGATCCAGCCGCGGGCGCATGCCCGATCGGTACCCGAGCTGTAAGCCTACCTGCCGTCGAGCATCCAGGGAAACGCGTGGCGTGTCCGCGCGTCATCGAGCTCTCGCCGATCGGGTCGATAGGCCTAGGGCGCACCCGGCGCCGATTGATCAGTCGACAGGCGTCGGGACGCGGGTCGCGGCCCGCCCTCGGCCGCTTCTACTCTTCGCGAATGGGGTAGTCCGGGTCCCCGAGCGTGGCGGTGAGATCGAGCGCGCGCGGGGCGGGAGTCGCCGGCGCCCGGGGCTCCTCCCATGGGAAGGCGACGGCTTCCTCCTCGACGGCCTTGAACAAGCTCGCCAGGCTCCTGTTGATGATCAGCGTCTCGACCTCGTCCGTGACCTGGTCAGGCCCGCGACGGTACGTCACCGTTGCCTCTGTGAGGGGCAGCCACGCGGCGCGCCGGAGGGCGACCGAGAGCGGGTCAGCGGCCGGCGTGCTGTGCAACAGGCCGACGACGAGGTATGGGCCGACGTCGACCGCGACGCGGGTGGTGTGGGTGCGCACGCGGCGCTGCGCCTCGCCCCGGGACCCGCGCGCGACCACGGCGCACAGCTCGTCGGTGGCAACCGTGATCTCGTCGGCCTCGACTGCGTGCCCGTCGTCGAGACTCTCCAGTCGGACGTTCTCGATGCTGAGCTCGCTGGTGGCGTTGAGGCGGTCGGTCAGGCGGCCGTCCCCCAGATCCGCGCGACCAAAGAGGCGGCAGTCGGCTGCGTAGGCGTCTACGTCAAGCACGGGGCCATCGTAGCGCGCGGGTGCCGGTGATTCCAGCGAGCCGGGTCCTGACCGGTGCGTGGGGCCACCACCTTCGGCTGACAGGCGTCGCCGACCCGTCCATGCGGGCAGTACAGTGCACCGCACCAGACCACACAGATCGGAGGGTGCATCGATGGTGACGGCGTCGTCGACCATGCGTCGGAGGGTGATGGCGTTCGCGTTGCTCGCCCCGACCCTGGTCCTCGCGTCCTGGACGGTCGGCCGCCCGGCAGAGGCCGCCACCCAGGCATGGGCCGAGGCGTGGGGCCGGACGCCCCTCTCGACCACGGTCAAGACCGCGACGACGACCGTGCAGGCGACGGTGCCGAGCCAGGTCCGGAACCAGACAATCCGTGAGATGGTCTGGACGACTGTCGGCGGTTCCCAGGTGCGGGTGAAGCTCACCGACCGGTTCTCGACATCGGCCCTGGTGGTCTCGGCGGCGCACGTCGCCCGCCGGCAGTCCGGTGGCGCCATCACCTCCGGCACGGACCGGACGCTGACCTTCGGCGGGAGTGGCTCGGTCACGATCCCTGCCGGTGCCGAGGTGTGGAGCGATCCAGTCACTCTGACCGTCCCGCAGCACACCGACCTGGCCATCAGCCTGTATCTCCCGGGCACCTTCACGCCCAAGACATTCCACCCGACGGGCCTCAAGACCAGCTACCTGTCGAAGACCGGGAACTACACGGCGTCGTCGACGATGCCCGCACCGACCGGGTTCGCGACGCGAACGACCACGCAGGTCCTGTTCGTGTCCGAGGTCCAGGTCCTCGCCGACGGCACGCCGGCGACGATCGCCGCACTCGGCGATTCGATCACCGATGGGGCCTGTTCGAGCACGGACGCCAACGGCAGCTGGCCGGACTTGCTGTCGGGACGGCTGCCGGCCCTGGCCGATGGCACGCCCGTCGCCGTCGTCAATGCCGGGATCGGCTCCAACCGGTTCGTCGCATCCGACGGAGCCGGCCTGTCCGGACTCCATCGCCTGCCCGACGTCCTGGCGCTGCCAGGCATCAGGTGGATCGTCATCTTCGAGGGCGTGAACGACATCTCATACGAGCACGCCACCGCGGATCAGATCATCGCCGCCTACCAGACGGCGATCGACCAGGCGCACGCCGCCGGCGTCAAGGCCATCGGGATCCCGATCCTGCCGATCCGGCACTCGACGAAGGACGTCGGCAACAACGAGGCCACGCGGGAAGCGGTCAACACCTGGATCCGGACCTCGGGGGCGTACGACCACGTGATCGACTTCGAGCCGGTCATGGCCGACCCGGCCGATCCGCTGAGCCTGAAGGCCAGCCTCACCTGCGACCATGTCCACCCGAACCAGGCGGGCTACCGGGCGATGGCCAACTCGATCGACCTGGCCATCTTCGACTGATCCGAGGGGAGCCGGGGTCGTCGGTCGCCGCGAGCGGGTGATGCGTGTTCGTCGCAGACTGCTCGCGTGGGTACATTCGCCGCCGTTGGGACGTGACGACGATCAGGCTCGGGGACATCGCGGCACTGAGCGTCGTGCTGACGCTCCTGGCCGCCTGTTCGAACACGCCGGTTACGCCGAGCCCCAGCCTCAGCCTTGAGCGGCCGTCGCCCTCACCGGGATCGACGGCGACGCCGACGCCCACGTCGGGATCGACCGCCGCCCCGTCACCTGTTGCCACGAGTTCGCCGATACCAGCACCGACAGCCGATACGAGCGGCACCGTGACGCGGATCGTCATCTCCGACCTCAAGGTCGACTTGCCCGTGGTCATCCTGCCGGCGAACGGTGTCCACTATTGCGATGTCGCGATGTGGTGGCCCTACCCGCGGTTCGTCCAACCCGGGAACCCCGGTTCGATCTACCTCCTCGCTCACGCGCGGGCTGGCATGTTCCTCCCGCTACTCGATGCATCGCTCGTGCACGGTGGGCGCTCGCTGCTCGGCGCCAAGGTCCAGCTCTATACGAGTGCGGACTGGGTCTTCACCTACACCGTGAGCCAGGTGCGGCGGCACATCTCATCGAAAGGGACGACCCGCCTCTCGGCTCCGCTTGCCGCCGCCGATCCCGAGCTGTGGCTGCAAACCTCGGAAGGCGCGACGACCGCGTCGCCACTCCTCCAGGTGGTCGCCAAGCTCACGAACGCCCGGGGCGCGGACCACGCAGCGGCCCACCCGTCGCCAAGGCCGACCATCTGCAACTGACGGCTGCGCCGCCGCAGGACTCGAATCTGAGGGTATCTTTGCGGTCATCGGCGACGCAGCACCCGCGGCCAGTCGTGTACGCTCGGCAGCGGTACCCAGCACGGAGGAACCTCTGTGGCGAAGCGATCACGACCGACTCTCCCCCCGACCGAGGCAGATGCACCACCGGCGAACGCGGGCAAGTCGCGCAGACGGGTGAAGCGCCTCGAACGGGAGCTACGCGAACTCCGAGCCACCGAAACCAAGCGACGCAAGCAGCTCGGGGAGGTCCAGGCCAGAGCCGCGGGGGTTCGAACCCGGCTCGCGACGCTCCGGGCGGTCGTCGCCGGCGCGGTCCCGGCAGCCGACTCGGACGCCCCGGGCAGCGGACCGATCGGCTACTGCCTCCGCGACAAGCGCACGGTCCAGGTCGACAAGCCGAAGCCCGTGACGTTGTCGAACGGCCGGGCGGCCATCGCCGGTACGTGCTCGATCTGCGGGGCGAGGGTCATGGTCCTCTCAGCTCGAGCCGGAGCGCCGACCACCTGATCGCGCGGTTCCAGAAAATCGAAGCCGCTGGGGCGGATCTTTGGCTACGGCATTCGACCGCCTGGGGCGCACCGAGCCCTCGAGCGGGCAGGTGCGCCCTTTCGGCGTGTCACCGACTTGGGGTCGGAGACGTTAGCGGCGTCGGCCAGGCCTGACGACGGCGCCGACGACGGCAGCCTTCGCGACCGGCGACGGGCCGGGCTTGACCGCGGCACCGACGACGGCAGCCTTCGCGACCGGCGACGGGCCGGGCTTGACCGCGGCACCGACGACCGCTGCCTTCGCGACTGGCGACGGGCCGGGCTTGATGACGGCGGCGGCGACGACAGCTTTCCTGAGCGGCATCTTCAGTCTCCTTCTGCCTCGAATGTCTCGTCACATATCGTGGGAGCGACGATGACTCGAATGGTATCCCCCACCCCGGGTCGCGACACGTTGACTTGACGGAGGCCGAGTCGCCGGCCAGCCGAGCGTCACCGTCGGCCGCGTGCCCCAGCAGAGGAGGATACTGTCGCAGCATGACGCTGCCCGAGCACGAGACACGATTCCGGACGCTCGTGGAGAGCATCCCGGGGGCCGTCTACCGCCGCGCGTCCGAACGGCCTTGGCATTTCGCCTACGTCACCGACAGCCTCGACTCGATCGCCGGACGCCGGACAGCGGATGTCATCGCGCCCGGCGCCCTGGCCGACGCCCTCCTACCTGTCCACGACGACCTGCCGGCGTTCGCATCGGCGATCAGTGACGCGGTGTCGACCGGGCAGCCCTTTGAGCTGGAGTACCGGATCCGTCACGCGGACGGGACGACGCGGTGGATCCAGGACCGTGGAGGGCCCGAGCGCGACGAGGAAGACGGGGTCACCTGGATCGGTGGCGTGCTGTTCGACATCACCGAGCGCAAGGAGGTCGAGCTGGGGCTGGTCGAGCAGCGGGCGAGGCTGATCGCGCTCATGGAGACCATCCCCGACCACATCTACTTCAAGGACGCGGACAGCCAATTCACGATGATCAGCACGGCCTTGGCACGGTCATTCGGCCTGGACGACGCAGACCAGGCCGTTGGCAAGGCGGACGCCGACTTCTTCACGGACGAGCATTCCCGGCTGGCTCTTGAGGATGAGCGGGAGATCATGAGATCCGGCCAGCCGATGATCGGCCTCGAGGAGAAGGAGACGTGGCCCGACGGCCGTGTGTCGTGGGCGTCGACGACCAAGCTTCCCAGGATCGGTCCGGACGGGGACGTGGTGGGAACCTTCGGCATCTCCCGGGACATCACCGCCCGTAAGCTGGCCGATGCTGAATTGGCGGACACCAACCGCCGTCTCGAGGCGGCTATCACCGAGGCGACCGAGAAGACCCTGCTTGCCGAGCTGGCCAACTCGGCCAAGAGCGAGTTCCTGGCCAACATGAGTCATGAGATCCGCACCCCGATGAACGGGGTCATCGGCATGATCGGTCTACTGCTCGACACGGAGCTCGACGACGACCAGCGCCATTACGCGGAAACCGTGCGCGCAAGCGGCGAATCACTGCTGGCGATCCTGAACGACATCCTCGACTTCTCCAAGATCGAGGCGGGTAGCGTCGTGTTGGAGGAGGTCGACTTCGACCTGCGGGTCCTGCTCGATGACTTCGCGGTCTCGCCGGCGGTACGCGCCCAGGCCAAGGGCCTGGAGTTCATCTGCGCCGTCGCGCCCGACGTGCCGGCCTATCTCTTCGGTGACCCCGGTCGTCTGCGCCAAGTGCTCATGAACCTGACTGGAAACGCCCTGAAGTTCACGCAGCATGGCGAGATCTACGTGCGAGCCGCACTGCTCGAGGAGACCGACACCGACGCCGTCATTCGCTTCTCGGTCAAGGACACGGGCATCGGCATCGCCGCGGAGAAGCACGACCTCCTGTTCCAGAAGTTCACCCAGGCGGACGCCTCGACGACACGACGATATGGGGGAACGGGTCTGGGTCTCGCGATCTCGAAGCGACTTGTCGAACTGATGGGCGGCGAGATCGCACTCGTCAGCGAGGAAGGTCGCGGCTCGGAGTTCTGGTTCACCGTGCGACTCGGCAAGCAGGCCGAACCCGAGCGCATCCAGGTATCCGCCGATGAGATCCGAGGGGCCCATATCCTGGTGGTGGATGACAACGCCACCAACCGTGAGGTCCTGTCGACGCAGCTCAGGGCCTGGGGCGGGCTGCCCGAGGAGGCCACCGACGGCATGTCCGCGCTGCTTGCGCTGAGGCGCGCGAGGGATGCCGGCGTACCGTTCGTCGCGGCCATCCTCGATATGCAGATGCCCGAGATGGACGGGGCGGACCTCGCCCGCGCGATCAAGGCTGACGAAACCCTGGCGCACACCCGCCTCGTCCTCATGACCTCCGTGGGGCACCGTGGTGACGCGCGGGAGATGGAGGACCTCGGGTTCTCGGCCTACCTCGTGAAGCCGGCTCGGCAGTCGGACCTGTTTGACAGCCTGTCCGCCGTGCTGGCGCGGTCGGCGATGACCCGCACCAAACGGGGCATCGTCACGCGCCACGTCGTCCGCGAGATGCGTCGCGGCGCAGTCCGCATCCTCCTGGCCGAGGACAACATCACGAACCAGCAGGTCGCCATCGGGATCCTGGCGAAGCTGGGGCTCCACGCGGATGCTGTCGTCGACGGCGTCGAGGCCGTTGCGGCACTCGAGAAGGTCGCGTATGACCTGGTGCTCATGGACGTCCAGATGCCCGAGATGGACGGCTTCGAGGCGACTCGGCGGATCCGCGATCCCGAGTCCGCAGTCCTCAACCACGAGATCCCCATCGTCGCCATGACCGCCCACGCGATGCAGGGTGACCGTGAGCGGTGCCTCGAAGCCGGGATGGACGACTACGTCACGAAGCCGATCGCCCCCGAGGCCCTTGCCGATGCCCTCGATCGGTGGCTCCCGCGAGACTACGCAGGTCCACCGGAGCACGCGCCGGCGGAGCCCGGGTCTGCCCCTAGCCCTGCCTCGGCGGAAGCGCCGGTGTTCGACCGGGCGGGGCTCGTGACACGACTGATGGGAGACGAGGACCTGGCGCGCATCGTGGTGGATGGCTTCCTCAAAGACGCCCCGAGGCAGATCGAGGCGCTGGAGGACTCTCTTCGCGACGGCGACGCCTCGGGCGCCCTCCGCCAGGCCCACACCATCAAGGGCGCATCGGCCACCGTCGGCGGCGAAGCGCTGGCTGCCGTCGCCCAGCAGATGGAGAAGGCGGCCACGACCGGCGACCTTGACGATGTCAGGGACCGTCTCCCGGAACTTGCGTCGGAATTCGGCCGACTGCGTGCGGCGATGGGCGAGTTCGCCGGTCAGACAGGACCAGAGCCGAGGGAGTCGGATGAGTGAGACGAGCATCGACGACGTCTCGCTCATGACTCGCACGCGCGGCGTGTGCCGATGAAGATCCTCATCGCCGACGACGACGCCACCTCACGCCTCGTCCTCATGAGCGTCCTGCAGAAATTCGGTCACGAGGTGGTGGCGACGGTGGATGGCACCGAGGCCTGGGAGCGGATGCGGGGACGCGATGCCCCGACCCTTGCCATCCTCGACTGGATGATGCCGGGCCTCGCCGGGGTTGACGTCGTCCGCCGCGTTCGAAGCCTGGGATCCGACGAACCTCCCTACCTCATCCTCCTGACGTCCATGAGCGAGAAGGCTGACATCGTGGCGGGATTGGAGGCCGGTGCCGACGATTACCTATCCAAGCCGTTCGACCCCGAGGAACTCCGCGCGAGGGTCGACGTCGGGCGCCGTGTGACTGAGCTCCAGACGAAGCTGCGCGAGGCACACGACGCGCTCGCCAACGAGGCGATGCACGACCCTTTGACCGGCGCTCTCAATCGCCGAGCCTTTGCCGATATCCTGTCCCGCGCTCTCTCCGAGGAGCATCGGCATCGCGTGGGACTGGCCCTGGGGATCTGCGACATCGATGAGTTCAAGAAGGTCAACGACCTGCACGGCCACAAGGTCGGGGACGAGGTGTTGTGCGGGCTTGTCCAGCGGCTGGCGAGCAGCCTGCGCGCAGAGGACGTTGTGAGCCGCCACGGTGGAGATGAGTTCGTGGTTCTCGCGGAGCACACCGGGGACGCCGACATCGGCCCGATCTACGAGCGCGCACGGGCAGCGGTCGCTGACAACCCCATCCACACGCAGGCCGGGGACCTGTCCATCACGGTCAGTTTCGGTGTGAGCGCGTGGAGAGAGGGCGACACCGCGGATGACCTGCTCGGGGCAGCCGATGCCGCGTTGTATCGGGCCAAGGACGCCGGCCGGGACCGGGTCGTCGTGGCCGAGGCGCGGGCC
>CAVUKR010000010.1:0-103573 GCA_963742075.1 uncultured Chloroflexia bacterium
ACTGACCCGCGTCGCAGACGCCGCCGATCCGCGAGAGCCCCTCGATCACCGGGGGCTCTCCGGCATCTCGCCGCGCGTCGCGCTAGCATCGAGGCGTGACCCCCGAACTCGGCTCCGCGCTGGCCAAGCTGCCCGACAAGCCCGGCGTCTACCTGATGAAGGACGTGCGCGGGGATGTCGTCTATGTCGGCAAGGCCCAGAGCCTGCGCAACCGGGTCAGGTCCTACTGGCAGAAGCAGGCGCCCGGCGGCGAGATCCATCGGATCCGGAGCGTCATCGATCGGGTGGTCGACGTCGAGGTGACCCAGACCGATTCCGTCTCCGAGGCGCTTCTGCTCGAAGCGAACCTGATCAAGCGATATCGGCCACGGTTCAACGTCCGGCTCAAGGACGACAAGAGCTATCCCTACATCAAGGTGACGCTTGGCGACGAGTTCCCGCGGGTCGAGCGCACGCGCAAGCTGGTCAACGACGGCAGTCGCTACTTCGGGCCGTACGCCTCGGCCTCGAGCGTCGACGAATCGATGAACCTCGTCCGCCGGCTCTTCCCGTTCCGGACCTGCACGATCGACATCAAGGACGGGGTCCGCGCCCTCCAGCGGCCCTGCCTCCTCTACCACATCAAGCGCTGCCAGGGCCCGTGCATCACGGCCATCGGCGCGGAGGCGTACCGGCGCGACATCGAGCAGGTCGAGCTCTTCCTCGAGGGCCGCCAGGAGACGCTGGTCAAGGCGCTCGAGCGAGACATGTCCGCCGCGGCGGAGCGGACCGAGTACGAGCGCGCGGCCGTCCTCCGCGACAAGATCCGGGCGATCGAGCGGACGATGGAGAGCCAGAAGATGGCTGCCTTCGCCAGGACCGAGCTGGACCTGCTGGGCCTGGCCCGACAGGACAACCAGGCCGCCATCCAGCTGTTCGTCATCCGCGACGGGAAGATGATCGGACGCGACGTGTTCCTGCTCGACGCGGCGCGCGAGGCGACCGACGACGAGGTCCTGACCAGCTTCATCGAGCAGTACTACGCGCGGGCCGGCTCGATCCCACGCGAGGTCTACGTCCCGCTGCCGATCGCCGACGTCGCCGTGCTCGAGCCGTTCCTCGCCGAGCGCCGCGGCGGGCCGGTCCACCTCCACGTCCCGCGCCGTGGCGAGAAGCGCGAGCTGCTCGCGCTCGCGACGCGCAATGCGGGCGAGACGCTGGCGCGCGAACAGGCGCGCTGGCTGGCCGACCACGGCAAGACCCTTGCCGCGCTCGAGGAGCTCGCCGAGGCTCTCGGCCTGCCCGGACCGCCGCTCCGCATCGAGTGCTACGACATCAGCAACTTCCAGGGGACCGAATCGGTCGGCAGCATGGTCGTCTTCGAGGACGGCAAGCCCCGTTCGGGTGAGTACCGGCGCTTCCGGATCAAGACGGTCCAGGGAGCCAACGACTTCGCCAGTCACCAGGAGGTCCTCCGCCGCCGGTTCCGGTCGGTGCGAGCGGGCGAGGAAGGCGTCGAGGAGGCGCGCCGCTGGGCGATGCCGGACCTCGTCATCGTCGACGGTGGCAAGGGCCAGGTCAGTGCCGCGAAGGCGGTCCTCGACGAGCTCGGCCTCCACGACCTACCGCTCGCCGGCCTGGCCAAGGAGCGCGAGGAGCTCTTCCTCCCAGAAGCGGCGGACCCGATCGTCCTGCCGGCCACGTCGCCCGCGCTCTACCTCGTCCAGCGGCTGCGCGACGAGGCCCACCGCTTCGCGATCACGTACCACCGCGACCTGCGGGCTCGCAAGAGCGTCCGGTCCGCGTTCGATGACCTGCCCGGCGTCGGGCCGAAGCGGAAGCGCGAGCTGCTCAAGGTGTTCGGGTCGATCAAGCGTGTCCGCGATGCGCCGGTCGAGCAGATCGCGGCTGTCCCCGGGATCGGCCCGGCGCTCGCGTCGCGGATCAAGTCCACGCTCGAGGCCTGACGGCTGCGATCGCTCGATGCGATAGCGAGTTCTTCATCATTCGCGCGACCGCACCGCTACCGACGGGCCCTATGGTCATCAAGAACGGCCCGCTGATGGGCCGCGCCGCCCGAAGGAATGCCGCCCGATGCCCTCCGATCGCCCAGTTGACCGGCCGTCACCGGTCGACCGTCCCCCATGCCTCCTGCGCCGTCGCGTTCGACGCGGTACGGCCTCGTTCCGTGTAACATCCCGCCTCGATGCGTAGAGCCGGTCCGATCCTGATCCTGATCATCGGGGTGCTCGCCCTGGTGATCGACTTCTTCCCGGGCCTCATGCTGCCGGACTCGCAGAGCGCCAACGGCACCTGGCGGACCGTCGAGACAAAGCTCGGGCTCGACCTCAAGGGCGGGCTCCGCGTCGAGTACCAGGCGCAGTCGGTCAACGGCAAATCGCCAGGCCCCGGCGACATGTCGGTCATCAAGGACATCGTCGAGCGACGGGTCAACACGACCGGCGTCTCCGAGCCCCTGGTCACGACCCAGGGCTCCGATCGCGTCGTGGTCGAACTCCCCGGCGTCACCGATCCGGAGGCCGTCCGCAAGCTGGTCGGGCAGACAGGCCAGCTCGACTTCGTGCCGCTCGGCTCGACCCAGGCCACCGAGGGCCAGGTCCTCGACCTCAAGCAGTACCCGCCGCTGTTCGGCGGCGACCAGGTTTCGTCGGCGACGGTCGGGACCGACCAGAACGGCCGCCCGGCGGTCGACTTCGTCCTGAAGTCGCAGGGCTCGCAGCTGTTCGGTGACTACACCACGGGCCACGTCGGGAGCTACTTCGCGATCACGCTCGACGGCGCGGTCGTGTCCGCGCCGGTCATCCAGAACGCGATCCCGAACGGCAATGTCCAGATCACCGGCGGCGGCCTGGCGGGCTTCAATGCCAAGGACGCGACCAACCTGGTGACGATCCTCAAGTACGGCTCGCTGCCGTTCCCGATCACGGCGCTGTCGAGCCAGACCATCAGCGCGACGCTGGGCACCCAGTTCCTCGTCCAGACGGTGCTGGCGGGTCTCATCGGGATCGGCCTGGTCCTCGCGTTCATGCTCATCTACTACCGCCTGCCGGGCGCCGTCGCGAGCTTCGCGCTGATCTACTACACGCTGGTCATGTACGCGATCTTCAGGCTCATCCCGGTGACGCTCACGCTGGCCGGCATCGCGGGCTTCGTGCTCTCGGTCGGCATGGCGGTCGACGCCAACATCCTCATCTTCGAACGGATGAAGGAGGAGCTGCGGGTCGGCAAGTCGCTCCCGGCGGCGGTCGAGGCCGGCTTCAACCGGGCCTGGAACTCGATCCTCGACTCGAACGTGTCGAGCCTCATCACGGCCACCATCCTGTACGCGCTCGGCTCGTCGGTCATCCGCGGCTTCGCCCTCGTCCTGATCCTCGGCGTCCTCGTCTCGATGTTCAGCGCCATCGTCGTGACGCGCACGATCCTGCGCTGGGTCGTCCGCCAGGAGTGGGCGCGCAAGCCGTCGCTGTACGGCCTGCGCGACGACGAATTCGTCGCCCTGGGCGCCATCCGGCCGTCGTCCAGACGCGAGGCGCGCGGGCGTGTTTGACGTCATCGGCAAGCGGCGCTGGTTCTATCTCGTCTCACTGCTCATCACCATCCCGGGCCTCTTCTTCATCCTCCTGACGCCGTTCACCAGCTACGGCCTCCAGTTCACCATCGACTACACCGGCGGGACGACGTGGGAGATCCGGTTCGCGGACCCGAACGTCACACCCGACCAGGTGAAGGCGGTCTTCGCGTCGCAGGGGCTCGCGGCGAGCGCGGTCACGACCGGCGACGGCTTCATCGCGATCAAGACGGAGCAGATCGCCGGCGTCGACACGGCAACCCCGTCGGCGTCGCCCAGCGCGTCAGCGCCCGTCGCGAGCGGCTCGCCGGGTGCGAGCGCCAGTCCCGGCGCCAGCGCGAGTGCCGGCGTCAGCGCGAGTCCGTCCGCGAGCGCCAGCCCGAGCGCGAGCCCGTCGCCGAGCCCGTCGCCGTCGCCATCGGCGTCCGGTTCGCCGGCCCCGTCGGGATCGGCGTCCCCGTCCGGATCGGCCGGCGCGTCGGCTGGGGCCTCGTCGTCACCCGCGCCGCCGTCGGGCAATACGAAGATCCCGACCGAGGGCAAGCTCGGCGAGGTCGCCGCGGCCCTGCAGAGCGAGCTCGGTCCGATCGCGGAACAGCGCAGCCTGACGACCATCGGAGCGGTCGTCAGCTCCGACCTCATCTTCGTGGCGGTCCAGCTGATCATCGTCGGCTCGATCGGGATCATGGTCTGGATCACCTACCGGTTCCGCGATGTCAAGTTCGGCGTCACCGCGCTGGTCGCACTGCTGCACGACGTCATCGTGGTCATCGGGATCTTCGCGATCCTCGGGACCTTCTTCCGGGTCCAGATCGACGCGCTGTTCGTGACCGCGATGCTGACCGTGATCGGCTTCTCCGTGCACGACACGATCGTCGTCTTCGACCGGATCCGCGAGAACAAGGCCCGGCATGCCGGCGAGCCGTTCGCGGACATCGTCAACCACTCCATCCTGCAGACATTCGGCCGCTCGATCATGACCAGCCTGACCGTGGTCCTGACGCTCCTCGCGCTCCTGCTGTTCGGCGGAGCGGCGATCAGCGACTTCGTCCTGGCCCTGCTCATCGGGATCATCTCGGGGACCTACTCCTCGATCTTCGTGGCATCCCCGCTGCTCGTCGACTGGCACCTGTGGGACGACCGCCGACACGGCCGGATCGCCTCGACCCGCAACCCGCGAGTCCGGCGCGCGGCATCCTGAGGCCGGCGACGCATCGGGCCGGTAGATCCGTGGTGCAGCCCCGCATGGCATCCTGACGCCGTGGTCGAACCGCGTTTCCGCTGGACCTTCCCGCCCGTCGTCGTCGCGCCGCTCGACGCCATGGCGGCCGTCTCGGAGCTGGGGATCTCGGCCCGGCTGGCGTCCCTCCTCGCCGCCCGTGGCGTCGTGAGCCGTGCGGACCAGATCGCCTGGTTCGCGGATCCACTCGACGGACTGCACGACCCGTCCCTGCTCCCCGACGCGGACCGTCTCGTCGTCCGCCTCCGGATGGCGCGCGATCGCGGCGAGCGCGTCGATGGTCTTCGGTGACTTCGACGCCGACGGGCTGACCGGGCTCGCGATCATGACCCTTGCCCTGCGCCGGTACGGCGTTGCGGTCGAGCCGTACGTCCCGAGCCGCCTCGACGAGGGCCACGGGCTCTCGCTGGCCGCGGTCGACGCGGCGGTGGAGCGCGGTGCCGCGCTCATCATCACCGTGGACTGCGGCACGACGAGCGTCGCGGAGATCGCCGCCGCCAACGCGCGCGGGCTCGACGTCATCGTCACCGACCATCACCGCGTGCCGGCGGTCCTGCCCGCCGCGATCGCCATCGTCAACCCGCACCGGCCGGACGCGACCTACCCCGACCGCCGCCTGGCCGGGAGCGGGGTGGCGTTCAAGGTCGCGCAACTGCTCCTGGCCGGCGAACCGGGCGGCCCGGCATCGGCGCTCGACCTCGCCGACCTCGCGACCATCGGGTCCGTCGCCGACGTCGCGCCGATCGTCGGGGAGAACCGGGCCATCGCCCGGCTCGGGCTCGAACTCCTGCGACGGAACCCCCGACCCGGCATCGCCGCGCTCCTCGAGCGGGCGCGCGTCGCCCCGGGTGCCATCGATCTCGAGACGGTGGCGTTCGCCATCGCGCCGCGGCTCAACGCCGCCGGTCGGGTGGGCGAGGCCCTCGAAGCCGCGAACCTCCTGCTCGCCGACGATCCGGCGACGGCCGCCGTCCACGCCGACGCGCTCGAGGCCGCCAACCTGACGCGTCGCGACCTGATGAAGTCCGCGGTCGCGGAGGCCCGGCTGGCCGTCGGGGACAGCGGCGGCGAGCCCGCGACGATCGTCCACGGCCCATGGAGCGTCGGCATCGTCGGTCTCGTGGCGGCCCGACTCGTCGAGGAGCATGGCCGCCCGGCGGTCGTCGGCGCCGACCTCGGCGATGTCGTCCGCGCGTCGTGCCGGAGTGACGGCTCGCTGGACCTGGGCGCCGCACTCGAGTCGTGTGCCGACCTGTTCATCCGGTTCGGCGGCCACGCCGGTGCCGCCGGCTTCGAGCTCCCGGCCGAGCGCTGGGATGCCTTCCGCGAGCGCTTCCTCCTGCTCGCCGCCGAGGCGGCCCCTCCCGACCCGCGCGTCTCGATCGCCATCGACCTCGCGCTGCCCGCGAGCGACGTCGACTACGGGCTCTACCGCGAGCTGGCCCGCCTCGCACCATGCGGGCCGGGCAACCCCGACCCGCTCGTCGCGGTCCTCGGGCTGACGGTGACCCGGGTCCGTGCCGCGACAGGCGGGCACAGCCAGCTGACCCTCCGGCGCGAGCGGGACGTCCTCGACGGGATCGCCTTCGGTCGGTCGGACATCGCCGAGGTCGTCCACGAGGGCGACCGGCTCGACGTCGTGGCGCGACTGACGAGCCGGCGCTTCGGCGGATACGAATCGCTCCAGCTCGACATCCGCGACGTCGCGACCTCGGGCAGCCATCCACGGGCGGCCGCACTTCTGACGTCGGGCGTCACGCCATCCGTGCTGGCCGGAGCCGCTCCGTGACGCAGCCGACGCCGTCCGGCCCGCGTCCCGCGCCTCCCGATCCGGCTCGGGTCGCTCGGCCGCTGGCTCGCGCCGGCCCTGGCGATCGCCGGGCTCCTGGTCATCGCGCTGATCACGATCGATCTCCTGCAGGGCGGCATGCCGTTCGTCAGCACCCGGATCGGGAACGGTGGCGGGAGCGGCGGGGACGGCGCTGTCGGTCCGATCGAGTCGGCCGCGCCCCCGAACGTGATCGTGGTGCCGCCCGACGTGGTCGTCCTTCCCCGGCTCGATCGTCTACGCGAAGGCGGGCAACATCTGGATCCAGACCGGCAAGCAGGCGCACCAGCTCACCACCGGTGGCAACGATGCGATGCCGTCGTTCTCGCCCGACGGCAAGACGATCTTCTTCGTCCGGTCCGTGGACGCGACCGGTCACTGGCCGTCGGGTGGCATCGTCCGCGACTACGCGATGACGATCCCGAACGTGATGAAGGTCGCGGCGGATGGCAGCAGCGCCCCCGTCCAGGTGGTGAGCGGCAAAGTCACCAAGAACGGCTGGAGCTGGCAATCGTGGATCCGCGAGCCGGTCCTTTCGCCCGATGGCAGGACCCTGGCGTTCGTCTCGGATCGCCCCGACCCGTCGAACAGCGACGTCGTCCTCCAGTTCTACGACACGACGACCAGGAAGTCGACGATCCCGAAGCTCGCCGAGATGGCGCCGCTCGGGCACCAGGATCCCGTCTGGCGGCCCGATGGCAAGGTCCTGCTCTACGTCCACAACGGCCGGGACGGTGCGAAGGGTGCGCCGGCCATCTACCGCTGGGACGTCGTCAAGGGCAAGGCGGCCGTGCTGACGGGACCCGGCTACCTCGAGCCCTCGTTCTCACCCGACGGGCGGTACATCGCCGCGACGAAGACCAGCAGCTTCGGCAACGACCTCGTCATCCTCGACGCGTCGACCGGCCGCGAGCTCCTGCGCCTCACCAGCGATGGCGCCTCGTGGGCGCCGGTCTGGTCGCCGCTCGGCGACTCGATCGCGTTCCTCCACATCCAGGGCCAGATCGTCGACCTCAAGCTCGTCCGGCTGAACGGGACCGCACCGGACTGGACGGTCAAGGACGTCATCGCCCTGACCGAGGTGTCCGGTCTCGACGGTGAGTCGCGGCCGGACTGGTTCGTCCCCGCCGATCAGCTCCCGACACCGTCCCCGAGCCCCGCCTCGAGCGCCGCGCCGGGCGCGAGCGGCTCGAAGGCTCCGTGACGCGGACCTACCTGGAGCGACTGGCCGAGCGGACGACCGCCGTCGGCTCCGTACTCTGCCTGGGTCTCGATCCGGACCCGGCGGCGCTGCCCCGTGGGTTCCCGGCGAGCGTGTCCGGGGTCGAGCGTTTCGTCGACCTGATCGTCGAGGCGGCCGGGCCGTTCGCCGCGGCCATCAAGCCGAACCTGGCGTTCTACGAGGCGCTCGGTTCGTCCGGGCTGGCCGCACTCGAGCGGATCCGGAGCCGGATACCGGCCGGGATCCCGGTCGTCATCGACGCGAAGCGTGCCGACATCGGCTCGACCGCCGAGCGTCACGCGGTCGCCCTGTACGACTCGCTCGGGGCCGATGCCGTGACCGTCAACCCGTACCCGGGCGGTGCCGCGATCGCGCCGCTGTTCGAGCGGCTCGACCGCTACGCCTACGTCCTGTGTCGGACATCCAACCCGGCCGCGGCGGAGTTCCAGAACCTCGACGGTGGTCGCCGATCCGTCCATCGACGCCCCTGCGGAGCCGCTCCACCTGCGCGTCGCGCGCCACGTGGCGAGCTGGGGTCCCGGCGGCACGGTCGGGCTGGTCGTCGGTGCGACCGCGCCGGCCGAGCTGCGCGCCATCCGGGCCGTGGCCCCGGGTCTCGGGTTCCTCGTCCCCGGGGTGGGTGCGCAGGGCGGCGAGATCGAGCCGGTCCTTCGCGACGGGCCGGCGACCGCGTCACCGGCCGCGGCCGGGGCCGGACGCGGCCTGCTCGTCAACGTGTCGCGCGGGATCAGCTCGTCGGCCCTCGGTGACGCCTCGGACGTTGGCGCCGGCGACCCAGGCGAGCGTCTTGCGGCGGCCGCGCTCGACTGGGCTCGACGCCTCCCTGTGCTACCCTAACCGCCGCACAGCCGCCTCTCCAGAGCCTCGATCCGCTCCGGGATCGAGACGCAGCCAACCGGTCATCGACAGGAGCACCCGAGATGCCGAACATCGGAGCCCCAGAGCTCATCATCATCCTCGTGATCGCCCTGCTCATCCTCGGCCCCGGCAAGCTGCCCGAGGTCGGGGCGTCGCTCGGCAAGAGCCTCCGCGAATTCCGCAAGGCGTCGACCGACCTCCAGGAATTGGTCAAGGTGGACGTCGATACCTCGCCGTTGCCGGCCGCCGCGCCCGCTGCCCCGGTCGCCGCCGCCGTGGTTGCTCCGGTCGCCGCCGTCGCCCCGGCGCCCGTCGTCGCGGCGCCGCCCCCCGCAGATGCCGCGACACCGGTCGCACCGGTCGCGCCGGCCCCCATCGACGTGCCGGCGGGTGGGCTCGGGACAGGCCCCGCGGCCCCCGCGCCCGCCTCCGATTCGACCACGATCGCCAGCTAGCCGGCGGTTCGCGACCAGACCATGGCCGACGCCGACGCCCTGCTCGAGCCGGGCGTCACCGGCGTTCCGTCGACGCCCGATCCCGCACCTGCGACGCCGCCCGCCGCCGCCCCCGGCGACGAGTCGGTCATGTCGCTCGTCGACCATCTGGGTGAGCTGCGGTCGCGGCTGTTCAAGGCGCTCATCGCGGTCGGCATCGGGTCGGTCATCGGCTATCTGGTGGCGGTCCCCGTCCGCAACTTCCTGATCCTGCCGCTCGGCGGCCGAACGCTCCAGGTGCTCGGGATGGGCGACGCGTTCGTCATCCAGATCAAGATCTCGATCGTCATCGGGATCATCCTGGCGATGCCGGTCCTGCTCTACCAGGTCTGGGCCTTCGTCGCGCCCGGCCTGACCCCGTCCGAAAAACGGACGATGCGTCCGTGGATCCCCCTCGCCCTCCTCTTCTTCGCCATCGGCGTCGCGATCGCATACTTCATCCTGCCCTTCGCGATCCAGTTCCTGTTCAGCTTCACCGACAACGTGCTCGTCGCCCAGCCGGCCGCCGGCCCGTACTTCGACTTCGTGACGACGCTCTTCCTGGTCTTCGGGCTGATCATGGAGTTCCCGATCCTGCTGGTCGGTCTGTCGAGGGTCGGGATCGTGACCTCGCAGCGGCTCAGCTCATCGCGCCGGATGATCATCCTCGGCATCTCGATCTTCGCCGCGATCGCGACGCCCGGCGGCGACCTCGTCAGCCCGATCGTCCTCGGCACCACGATGTACATCCTGTTCGAGCTCACGCTCCTGTTCATCAGGCGCAGCGGGCGGTGACGGACGAGGCGGAGGCCCGACCGCCCTCGGACGCGGTGACTGAGCCCGCCGTGGTCATCGTCAGTGGGCTCAGCGGCGGTGGCAAGACAGCGGCCGCCAAGCTGTTCGAGGATCTCGGCTACACGGTCGTCGACAACCTGCCCGGCGAGCTCCTGCCGGACCTCGCCGAGCTCGTCTCCGCGGATCGCGTCCGGTTCGCACGGGTGGCCATCGTCGTCGACGTCCGGGCCGGCGACGCCGCGCTCGCGCTGGCCGCGATGCGCGGCGCGCTCGAGGGTCGTGGGATCCGGCCGCGGGTCGTCTTCCTCGAGGCCAGCGATGACGTCCTGATACGGCGCTACAGCGAGACGCGGCACCGCCACCCGCTCGGCGAGGAGCGCGGGATCGCCAGCTCGATCGCCGAGGAGCGCCGGCGGCTCGACGCGGTGCGGACCGACTCCGACGTCGTCCTCGACACCTCCGACCTGTCTCTCCGACAGCTGCGGGAGCGCCTCTTCGCGGCCCTGGCCACCGACGTCCGACCGGATCAGCTGGCGTTCCAGCTCATCAGCTTCGGGTTCAAGTTCGGGATCCCGCTCGAGTCCGACCTGGTCTTCGACGTCCGGTTCATGCAGAACCCGTATTACGACGCCGAGCTGCGGCCGCTCTCCGGGTTGACGGACCCGGTCCGGGCCTTCGTCCTCGAGCAGCCCGTCGCGACCCGCTTCCTGGACTACCTCCAGGAGTTCCTGACGTTCACGATCCCGGACTACATCGGCGAGGGCAAGACGCGGCTGACGATCGCCATCGGCTGCACGGGTGGCTACCACCGCTCGATCGTCATCGCCGAGGAGATCGCCGCGTGGCTGCGCGAGCAGGATTACGGGCCGGTCGCGATCTTCCACCGCGAGCTCGACCGGACATGAACCTCCGGCGCTGGCTGACCCCCGGGATCGGGATCAAGCGCTGGCTGCTGGTGGTGTTCGCGGGCCTCCTCCTGCTCGCCGTGGCGTTCGCCCATTTCCTGCGCCAGATCACCCGTGACTACCAGCCGACCGGCCTGGCCGGCGGGCTGATCGACCTGCTGACCCTCCAGTTCCTGCCGTTCGCGCTGCGCGGGTTCGTCGCGGGCTCGGTCGGGGTCGTCCTCGTCGCGTTCGGGGCCTACCGGACGGTCCACGTCCTGACCGACCCGCTCCGGTCCGCCGATCCGGACCAGCCGCTGGTCGAGCTCATCTACCAGAAGCGGTTCCTCGCCCGTGGGCCGAGGATCGTGGCGATCGGCGGCGGCACCGGGCTGTCCACCCTGTTGCGCGGCCTCAAGGAGCACACCAGTCACCTGACGGCGATCGTGACGGTCGCCGACGACGGGGGCTCGTCCGGCGTGCTGCGCGAAGAGCTCGGGATCCCGCCGGTCGGCGACATCCGCAACTGCATCGTGGCTCTCGCCGACGCGGAACCGTTGATGAGCGAGGTCCTGCAGTACCGGTTCCCGGAGACCGACGGTGTAGCGACCGGCCTGGCCGGCCATGCCCTCGGCAACCTGCTCATCGCCGCCATGACGGCGGTCGAGGGCGGGGACTTCGAGGACGGGATCCGGCTGATGAACCGGATCCTCGCGGTCCGCGGCCAGGTCCTGCCGGTCTCGCCGACGCCGATCACACTCCATGCGCGGACCAAGGATGGGCGGGTGGTCGACGGCCAGTCCGTTGTCATGCGGACCACCGGGATCGACCGGGTCTGGATCAGTCCGGCGGACGTCCGGGCGTCCGAGGACGCGCTGGCGGCGATCGCCGACGCCGAGCTCATCGTGCTCGGGCCCGGCAGCCTCTACACGAGCCTGCTGCCGAGCCTGCTGATCCCGGCCATCCGCGACGCGGTGCTGGCCGCGTCGGCGCCGCGGATCTACGTCTGCAACGTCGCCACGCAGGACGGCGAGACGGCGGGGTTCGACCTCGCGGCTCACGTCGAGGCGCTGGTCGCACACACGTCGGTGGACCTGGTCGACATCGTGCTCGCCAACAACCACCCAGCCGACGGCCGCGACCGCGAGGCCGGGGCACCGGCCACCCAGGACGCGCCACGACCCGTGCGGCTGCGCTGGCCGCCCTCGGTCGCGCCGGTCCCGCGGCTCATCCTCGACGAGGTGATCGACGCGAAGGACGCCCACCACCACGATCCCCACCGCCTGGCGACGGCGGTGATCGCCGCGCTCGAGGGCGAGGTCGGGATCCGCCGTCGGAACGCCGGCCGGTCCGCCAGCCGGAGCGCGTGAGGTGAGCCGCTCCGAGCGCGACCTCGTGACCGCGATGCGCGACGAGCTGGCGGCCATCGACCCGTCGCGGCCGTGCGACCGCGGCGCGGAGGTGGACGGGCTCGGTCCCGAGCCGACCGGCCGTGAGGCTTCGGTCGCGCGGCTTGCCCACCGCCTGCGACGCTCGGGGGAGGGGGATGACGACGTCCGTTTCGTGTGGTCCGCCGCGGCCGAACACTGCCGGGTGGCGTGGCTGCGAGGCCGCTTCCTGTCGCGGGGTTCGCTCAGCCTGGCCGGCGGGCGCACCCATCTCGAATTCGTCGTCGCCCCCGACGATGCGCCGGAGCTGGCGGCCCGCCTGACCTCATTCGGCCTGCCGGTGTCGTGGCGGATCCGTCGCGGCCGCGGGGTCGTGACCTCGAAGAACGGTGAGGCGGTCGGCACCTTCCTGCGTCGGATCGGGGCGGGCGGGACGCTGCTCGAGGTCGAGGCGCGTCAGGTGTCGCGGGCGTTGCGCGGCGAGCTCAACCGCGTACTGAACGCGGAATCGGCGAACCTCCAGCGCGCGGTCAGCGCCGCCGGGCGGCAGCTCGACGCCATCGACACGCTCGACGCCGACGGTCGACTGTCGCGGCAGTCGTACGTCGTCCGGCTGGTCGCCGCTGCGAGGCGCGAGACGCCCGAGGCGAGCCTCAGCGAGCTTGCCGAGAGACTCGAGATCCACCGGTCGGCCGTCCAGCGCGCGCTCGAGCGGCTCGAGCGGCTGGCGACGCTCGAGGGAGCTCACGCGGAGTCCCCGGTCGGGGGTGCCGCTCTGGCATGATGGGTCCGATGCGTGACGTCATCGTGGCCGCCAACTGGAAGATGCATACGACGCCGTCGGATGCCGGCGAGCTCGCGACGACGATCGCGGCGCGGACCCGGGTGCCTGGCGTCACCCGGGTCATCTGCCCGCCCTTCGTCGGCCTCGCGGCAGTCCGCGACGCACTGGCCACGTCCGATCCGGACGTCGGCGTCGGTGCGCAGAATGTCCATCACGAGCTCCAGGGCGCCTACACCGGCGAGATCGCTGCGCCGATGCTGGTCGGGCTCGCGACCTGGGTCATCGTCGGCCACTCCGAACGACGGCGCGACGCTGCCGAGACCGACGAGCTCATCGGGCTCAAGCTCGGGCGCGCCATCGACGCCGGCCTGCGTCCGATCCTGTGCGTCGGCGAGCGGCTCGAGGAACGCGAAGCGGGGAACCAGGACGCCGTCGTCGACCGGCAGCTGGCCGGGGCGCTGGCGGGGCACGACCCCGCGGCCCTGCACGCCGGCCGGTTGGTCATCGCCTACGAGCCGGTCTGGGCGATCGGCACCGGACGCAATGCGAGCGGACGCGACGCCGCGGCCATGTCCGACGCGATCCGCGACGTCCTCGTCGGGCTCGGCTGGGGCGCCGCCGACGAGGTCCCGGTCCTCTACGGCGGCAGCGTCACGTCGGCCAACATCGCGGAGTTCCTGGCCGAGCCGTCGATCGACGGCGCGCTGGTCGGTGGCGCCTCGCTCAAGCCGGACGAGATGGCCGGGATCGTGGCCCGCGCCGGGCTGACAGCCGCGGCCCGCGGCGCCGCGTGACCGGGACCCCGACCGGGACCACCGACCGGACGGACGACGCGACCCCGGGCGCTCGGCCCAGGCCGATCGTCCTGGTCGTCCTCGATGGGTTCGGGCTCGGTCGCGATCCCGCGGCAGATGCGATCGCCGCCGCCCGGATGCCGACCTGGCGCGCGCTCTGGCGCGACTGGCCACACGCCACGCTGCGCGCCTCCGAGGACGCGGTCGGGCTACCGGCCGGCCAGATGGGCAATTCGGAGGTCGGGCACCTCAATCTCGGCGCGGGGCGGCCCGTGCTCCAGGACCTCCCGCGGATCGACGCGGCGATCGCTGACGGCTCGTTCTTCGAGCGCCCGGCCCTCCTCGATGCGTGCGCTCGCGCGGCCCGGCCAGACGGGCGGCTCCACCTCATCAGCCTGATCGGACCGGGCGGCGTCCACGCCAACGACCGCCACCTGGTCGCGCTCGCCGAGCTCGCGGCGCGGCAGGGCGTCCCGGCCGTCCGCGTCCACGCGCTGCTCGACGGCCGCGACACGCCGCCGCGGTCGGCGCTGGACTACATGGCAGACCTCGAGGGTCGGCTCGCCGCGGCCCACCCGGACGCGCGCATCGCGTCGGTCGGTGGCCGCTACTGGGCGATGGATCGCGACGGTCGCTGGGATCGGGTCGAGCGAGGCTACGACGCGATCGTCCACGGGGTGGGGGAGCGCGCATCGACCGCCGCGGCGGCCATCGAGGCGGGGTACGCCCGCGGCGAGAACGACGAGTTCGTCGCGCCGACCGTGATCGACGGCGTCGACGGGGCCATCCACGCGGGCGACGCGGTCATCCACGCGAACTTCCGGGCCGATCGCGCGCGCCAGCTGACCCACGCGCTGGCCGACCGCGAGTTCGCCGGGTTCGACCGGGCCGCCCCCGACGGCCGCCCGGCTCCGACGGACGTCCTCGTCGTGACGATGACCGAGTACGAGGGCGGCCTGCCGGTCGAGGTCGCCTTCCCGCCCGAGGAGGCGCGGTCGCTCGCGCAGGCGTTCTCCGAGGCCGGCTGGCTGCAGTTCCATGTCGCCGAGACCGAGAAGTACGCGCACGTGACGTACTTCTTCAACGGCGGCGTCGAGCCGCCGTATCCGGGCGAGGAGCGACGGCTCATCCCCAGCCGCAAGGTCGCGACCTACGACCTCGAGCCGGCGATGAGCGCGATCGGTGTCACCGACGCCCTGGTCGAGGCCATCGGGTCCGGCCGGTACGACTTCATCGTGGCCAACTACGCCAACGCCGACATGGTCGGCCATACCGGAGTCTGGGACGCCACGATCGAGGCGCTCGAGGTCGTCGACGGCTGCCTCGCCCGGATCGTCGCCGCCGTGGAGGGCGTCGACGCGAGCGACCCGAGCGCGCCCGGCGCGCTCCTCGCCATCACCGCCGACCACGGCAACGCGGACGAGCTGCTCGACGCCGACGGCCACGCGGTGACCGCCCACTCGCTCAATCCGGTGCCCCTTGTCCTCGTCGGCCGGGCGGCCCGGGGCCTGACGCTCGGGGATGGGGTCCTGGCCGATGTGGCGCCGACGCTCCTGGCGTTCGCGGGACTCCCGCGCTGGGACGGGATGAGCGGCCGGTCTCGGATCTTGTGATAGCATCCGTCGCCGAAGCGTTCAAGAGGAGTCCAGTGTCGTGAACCCGCTCCTGGCCATCGGCCAGATCCTGGTGAGCATCGCGCTCATCGTCGCGATCCTGCTGCAGGCCCGCGGTGTCGGCCTGTCGGGGACGTTCGGCGGCGATTCTGCCGTCTACCGCAGCCGTCGGGGCGTCGAGCGCCGGCTGTGGCAGTTCACGATCATCCTGCTCGTCCTGTTCATCGTCTTCTCGCTGGCGGCGTTCATCCTCGCCCCGGTCGCCGGCGCCTGATCCCGGATCGCGGCGTCCCGCCGCGACCGATCGTCCACACGGAGCTCGATGACCCGCACCGACTCGTTCGTCGTCGGGACCCTCGTCGTGCTGCTCGCCCTCATCGCGGGCCTCGTCGGCGTCCCGTCGCTCCTCCCCGGCGCCGCGACCGCGACGCTCGCCAGCCCCGGCCCCGGTACGCCGCTGGCGCGACCCTACCGCGAAGGTGTCCTGAGCCGGCCGGTCTCGGTCAGCCCGTTCTCGGCGCGCAGCCAGGCCGATCGTGACCTCGTCGCCCTCGTCTTCTCGGGACTCGTCCGGAACGGCCCGTCGGGGACCCTCGTCCCCGACCTCGCCGCGCGCTGGTCGGTCGACGCGACCGGCTCGGTCTGGACATTCGTCCTGCGCGACGATGCCCGCTGGCAGGACGGCGAGCCGGTCACTGCCGAGGATGTCGCGTTCACCATCCGCGTCCTCCAGGATCCCGCCTACACGGGACCCGGGGCAGGGTCGTGGAACGAGGTCACGGTGCGGACCGATGGCGCCCGGACCATCGTCTTCACGCTGACCACCCCGCTCGGCGGGTTCCTCCAGGCGGCGACCCAACCGATCGCCCCGGCACACCTGCTGGCGGACGTCCCGGTCGCCGGGCTCGCCACGGTCGCGTTCGGCCATCAGCCCGTCGGCTCCGGTCCGTTCGCGGTCGCGAGCCTCGACGCGGACCGCGCCGAGCTCATCCCGGCCGCCACGATCCTCGACATGCCCGATGCGTCCGCCTCGCCACGGCCGTCGAACGACTCGCTCGCCCAGCCGGCCGCGACCGACCGCCCCGGCAACCCGGTCCCGTACCTCGCCGGGATCGAGTTCCGCTTCTTCGACGATCCCGACGCCCTGGCCCAGGCCTACAGCGCGGGCGCCCTGGACGCGGCGTCGGGCCTGTCGCCGGCCATGACCAGCCGGCTCGCCTCGGCGCCCGACAGCCGGGCGCTCCACTACCCGGGTTCGACCCTCACGGCCGTGCTGCTCAACCTCCGCCCGGGCCACCCGGAGTTCGCGGACCCGGCGGTTCGGGCGGCCCTGCTCGCGGCGATCGACCGGCCGGCCATGGTGCGGGCCGCCTTCTCGATGGCGGCCGGCCTGGCGACCAGCCCGATCCCGCCATCGTCGGTCCTGTTCGACCGTGCCGCCGGTGGGCCCGTCCCGTACGACCCGGTCTCGGCGGCGGGCGCGCTCAAACACTCGGGCTGGTCGCTCGCAGCGGACGGCTGGCACCTGCCCGGGGCGAAGACGCCCGCGGACATCGAGCTCCTCAGCCCGGACCGGACCTCGAACCCCGTCGCGTTCGACGCGGCCGAGACGGTCGCCCACGACTGGAAGGCGATCGGGATCGGCGTCCACCACGTCGCACTGGCGCCCGGGGTGTTCGCCACCGACCGCCTCGCCACCGGCAAGTTCACGGCCGCGGTCGGCGACGTGATCGTCGGCCTCGATCCCGACCTCTATCCACTGATGGCCTCGAGCCAGACCGTCCGCGGCGCATCGAACATCATCGGTCTGCAGGATCCGACCCTCGACAAGCTGCTCGTGGCGGCCCGCGGGCCGGGGACGCCGGACGCCCGGATCGCCGCTTACGCAGCCCTGCAGGAGCAGCTCATCAAGGGCGTCTACCTGCTCCCGCTGGCGTTCGCCGACGAGTCCGTCGTGGTCCGCGACACGCTCCAGGGACCGTCGATCCGGCAGGTCGGCGACCCGGCTGACCGATTTTGGGATGTGCTAACATGGCGCCTCGCCGCCGACCGGTAGGCCGGTCGAGCACGGTCCACGCCGAGGTGGCGGAACTGGTAGACGCGCTAGCTTCAGGAGCTAGTGTCCGCAAGGGCGTATGGGTTCAAATCCCTTCCTCGGTACCACCCTCTCCGTGGATCATCGGATGCGGCGACACCTCTAGCCCAGGTGGCGGAATTGGTATACGCGTACGTTTGAGGGGCGTATGAGGCAACTCATCCGGGTTCAAGTCCCGGCCTGGGCACCATCGAACCGATCCGTGACGACCGTCGCTGATGCGACGGTCGTTATGCTGTCCGCGGGCGGTTAGCTCAGCTGGTCAGAGCGCCTCGCTTACACCGAGGAGGTCACTGGTTCGACCCCAGTACCGCCCACCGACGCGACCCCGACGGACGATGCCCGGCCGCACCTCGGATCCCCGGGGCGAGGGTCAGCGCGGGACCTCGACCTTGACCGAATCGATGAGGATGTCCTCGCTGCCGGTGGTCCCATCGGGGCAGGTCGCCGGGCATTCCTGCTGGAGGACGACGTGTTTCATCGTCGCCGGCATGGTCGTTTCGGATCCGGCGTACGTCCACACGATCGCCCCATCGACCGAGACGATGACCTGCGTGTCGTCGCGCTCGACCGCGATCGTGTGCCACTGGGTCAGGTCGATCGCGAAGTCGTGGCTGTCCTGCAGGTTCGTGGCGTCGTAGTGCATGACCGTCGAGCATGCGGTGAGCGATTTCGCCCTCGCAGTAGTTCTCCTCCCCGGCCTGCGGCCACGCGGCGTCGTCGTCCGGCCAGCGCATCGGGATGTTCCGGTGGGCCGTGATCCTGCCGTCCTGCACGACGCGGTAGCGGACCGACACACGGGCATCGACCGACGAGAACCCCGCCAGCGCGACGCCGCCCGAGTACCAGCCCGGACCGCAGGCCCCCGAACCGAGATGCGAGAAATGCAGGTCGAGGTAGCCGTCATGGACCGTCGTCTGGGCCGGGCTGGCGCAGTTGTGCGGGCCGGACAGATAGGGGCCGTCGTAGACGCGCCAGTGACCCGGCAAGGCGCCGTCGAATTGATCGTCGATGACGACCCGCCAGGCCGTCGGACTCGACGATGCTTTCGGCAGCGTCGTCGAGGTCGCACCCGGGGACGGGGCCGTGAGGCCGCTCAGCGCTCCCGCCACGAGCAGGACGACGGCCACGACAGCGACGGCGAGGATCAGGCTGGCGCGGCGCGTCACTCCGATCCTCCTCTTGATGATGGACACCATCTCGACCGGCGACATGCATCTTCCCATGGGCCTCGGACCATGGCGGCCAGGGCGCTGACCCCGGATCGATGCGACGCACCACGCTGGTACACTCGGAGGCGGATCGCTCGTCGCCCGCCCTTGGTCCTGACCGGAGGAGCTGCATGCCAGTACTGATCGTCGTCATCCTGATCGTCGTCGTCCTCGCGGTCCTCTTCGTCGCGCTGTACAACGGCCTGGTCCAGAAGCGATTGCGGATCGACGAGGCCTTCGCGCAGATCGAAGTCCAGCTGAAGCGCCGCCACGACCTCATCCCGAACCTCGTCAACGCGGTCAAGGGCTACATGGGGTTCGAGCAGAAAGTCCTGACCGACGTCACGAACGCGCGCGCCGCGGCCGTGTCCGCCGGCGCCCAGGGGCCGGCCCAGCAGGCCGCCGCCGAGAACGCGCTGACCGGGACCCTGCGATCGCTCTTCGCCGTCGTCGAGAACTATCCGGAGCTGAAGGCGAACGAGAACGTCCTCTCCCTCCAGGAGCAGCTGACCACGACCGAGAACCAGATCTCGTTCTCGCGCCAGCACTACAACGCCACCGTGCTCGACTACAACACGAACATCCAGACCTTCCCGTCGGTCCTGATCGCGGGGATCCTGGGCTTCACCAAGCGAGACTTCTTCGATGCCGAGCCTGAGGCCGCCAACGTGCCGAACGTCGACCTCAGCCTGAGCTGACGACCCGCCGCGGATCCTGACGCGTGGCCGCAACATCGTTCTACAACCAGATCTCGGCCAACAAGCGCAATTCGTTCGTGCTGGCCGCGTTCGTCGTCCTCGTTTTCGCCGCACTCGGCTTCGCGATCGGGTACGCCATCACGGGGAGCGCCGCCGGTGCGGCCGGGGTGACCGCGTTCGCCCTGGCGATCGGGGCGATCTCCGGGGTAGCGAGCTACTTCAGCGGCGACAAGCTGGTGCTCGCCGTCAGCCAGGCCCGCGCGGTCGACGAGAGCACTGCACCGCAGCTCATGAACGTGGTCCGCGAGATGGCGGTCGCGGCGAACGTGCCGATGCCCGCCGTGTACGTCATCGACGACACCGCCCCAAACGCCTTCGCGACCGGCCGCGACCCGGCACACGCGTCGATCGCGATCACGAGCGGCCTGCTCCAGAAGCTGGACCGCGAAGAGCTCCAGGGCGTCATCGCCCACGAGATGTCGCACGTCCGCAACCTCGACATCCGGTTCTCGCTCATCGTGGGCGTGATGGTCGGGGCGATCGCGATCCTGGCCGACTTCTTCGTGCGTTTCACGTTCTGGGGCGGCATGTCCGGACGCCGCTCGAGCCGCGATAGCGGCGGCAACGGCATCCAGGCAGTGATCCTGGTCGTCGCAATCGTCCTCGCCATCCTCGCCCCGATCATCGCCAGGTTCATCCAGCTCGCGGTCAGCCGCCAGCGGGAATACCTCGCCGATGCGTCGGGCGTCGAGCTGACGCGCGACCCGTACGGGCTTGAGCGGGCGCTCGCGAAGATCGCCACGGACCAGGAAGTCCTCGAGGTCGCCAACCGCGGGACCCAGCACATGTACTTCACCAACCCGATCAAGAAGTTCGAGGCGCGCTCGTCGGGTTTGATGGACACCCATCCGCCGATCCTCGACCGGATCAACCGGCTCCGCCAGCTCACCGGTGACCCGCCGCTGCCGGCCCCGGAGGCCGCCGCGTTGTCCGGACTCGACTAGGCCGGGGATGGGCGACCGCCTCGCGTTGATGGCCCCGCGAGGCCCGTGGTATCCTCCGACCCGCCGACGGGCAGCCGACGGCTGGTTGACCATCGGGCCGAGATAGCTCAGTTGGTAGAGCACGCGACTGAAAATCGCGGTGTCGCCAGTTCGAATCTGGCTCTCGGCACCACCCATGGGTGGGCGGATCTCCGAGCGGAAGTGGCTCAGTTGGTAGAGCATCACCTTGCCAAGGTGAGGGTCGCGGGTTCGAGTCCCGTCTTCCGCTCCATTCCTCCTTTCTCGGACCGCTGCCCCTTCGTCTAGTGGTAGGACAGCGGACTTTGGATCCGTGAACCGAGGTTCGAATCCTCGAGGGGCAGCCAGCATCCGGCGGGAGCCCGCCAGCGATGCGCACGTGGCGACGTGGTGAAGTGGCTCAACACGGAGGTCTGCAAAACCTCTATTCACCGGTTCGAATCCGGTCGTCGCCTCCACCATCTTTCGATGACACCGGCCTTGCACGGGCCGAGTTCTGACCGCGGCCTGTGTCACGACCCCGCGTCCTGAGGGTCCTGAAGGATCGACACCCTAGGTGCCAGGCCCGGGCCTGGCGAGGTTCCGAGGGTCTCGCTCTGGGATCCTGTCCGGGTCGGGTGCATCAGTAACAGATGAGCGAGCTGATCGTCTAACGGGCAGGGTCACATTCGTTACGGCGGCTTGGAATGAAGGACGCAGGATCAGCCGACCAGAGGTCGCCCGGTATCGCGACGGCCGTCGGTGGTCCTGCTCGCCGGTCGTGGCTCCGTCGTATCGGCCTCGCCCTCCTCGCGATCGTGTGGATCGCCTGGCTCGTCATCGGCGGGGTGTTCGAGCTGGCAGGCTCGATCGCCATGGGCGATCACTCGAGCTATGCGACTGCCGCGCTGCTCCTGACGATCGTTTGGATCGGCGGGCTCGTCGTCATCGGCGTGATCATCTCGTTTGCGTCTCGATCGGCGCGCTAAGCGATAGCCACTGCCCCCCGCGTGATGCGTCAGCCTCTTCGGGCCGACCGGGCTGCCCGACGATCGGGGTGGTATCTCGAGGGAGACGCGCGCATACTCGCGGTCACGCCGACCCCGGACCGCCGCGTCCCGCCGCAGCCCTCGCTGGTGTGCCTAGGGGAATTGTCAGCGTGCTTCACACCTCCGGTTTCCGAATCCCGCCCGCCGTGGGCGTGGTCCTCGGCGTCGCCCTGATGGCGCTCGGGCTCACGTCAAGCATGGTGTCCCTGGTGATCGCCGGCGCCGTCGTCGTGGTGGCCGCCTCGGTCCGGTTCCTCATTTGGCGCTGACGCCCGGGCGTGTCGGTTCTTGACCGACCGCCCCACCGCCCGGGATCCGCTCCGGCAGTCGAGCTGGTTGTTCGTCACCTGTCGACGCGATCTGCGCATGCGTCGAGCGTATGATCGGAGCCGGACCACCGCCGACCCATCCGCGTCGATCTGGTCCCGAGGACCACGATGCCGAACTCGCTCGATCGACCGTCCGGCGGCGCGGCGAGCGGCTCATCCGGACCGCCATGGCGGTCGGCCTTCCGCATCGTCGGCCGCTTCCACCGCGACGCCCGGGTCTTCCTTGTCACCACGTTCGTGGCCGGGGCGGCCCTCAGCCTCTACTGGATCGACTTCAACCTCTATCTCGCCTCACTCGGGCTGCCGACCGCGACCATCGGGGTCGTCGCGACGATCGCCGCGGTCGCCGGCGCCGTCGCTGCGTTCCCGGCGAGTGCGGCGTCGGATCGCTTCGGACGGCGGACGATCATGGCGGCCGGGATCTCGATCGGGCTGGTCGCTCTCATCGGGCTGCTGTCGACGGAGGCCCTGCCGCTGATCGTCGCGTTCGCGGCGCTCTGGTCGGCGGGCCAGATGACGCTCCAGGTCGTGCAGGCGCCGTTCCTGACCGAGCACAGCGATCCCGATCACCGCAACGAGCTGTTCGCCGCACAGTTCGCGATCCAGAACGTCACCAACGTCGTCGCGGCCCTCCTCGGCGGCATCGGCGCCGTCGCGATCGCGAACCTCGTGGGCCTCGACCCGTCGGGTCCCGGCACGTACCGGGTGATCCTGCTGTTCATGGCACTCCTCCTCACTGCGTCGCTGGCGACCGTCTTCCTCCTGAGCGACGACAGGCCGCGTGTCGTGGCCGGACGACGACTCGTCATCGTTGGTGAACCGGCGGCGTTCCCGATCGATCCACGCCGGTCACGCGCCAGGCTGGGGATCAACATCGGCGATCGCGAACGGTTCGCTCGCCTCGTGTTCCCAGGCTTCCTGATCTCGGTCGGTGCCGGCCAGGTCATCCCCTTCCTGAATCTCTTCGTGCAGCGGAAGTTCGGCCTCGACCTGACCTCGCTCAACGCCGTGTTCGCCATCACCAGCCTTGGCACGGTCGCCGCGATCCTTGCCCAGCCGCGGCTCGCCCGGCGCTACGGCCAGATCACATCGGTCGTCATCGTGCAGGGCGCGAGCATCCCGTTCCTCGTCGTCCTCGGCTTCTCGCCGGTCCTCTGGATGGTCGTCGTCTCGATGGCCATCCGGAACTCCCTGATGAACGCCGGCAACCCGATCTTCAGCGCATTCGCCATGGAGCGGGTCACGCCGTCCGAGCGAGCGACGTTGTCCGCCGCGATGAGCGTGCTCTGGCAGATCGGCTGGATCATCGGGGGGATCTGGTACGCCGTCCTCCAGGCGGGCCTCGGTTTCTACGCCGGCTACACCGTGAACTTCATCACGATCATCGCGCTCTATACGATCGCCACGGCGCTGTACTGGATCTGGTTCCGACCGATCGACCGGACCATTCAGGCGGCACGACTCACG
The DNA here is from genome assembly GCA_963742075.1 of uncultured Chloroflexia bacterium. Taxonomy (GTDB): domain Bacteria; phylum Chloroflexota; class Limnocylindria; order Limnocylindrales; family CSP1-4; genus SPCO01. The sequence goes on from CAVUKR010000010.1 coordinate 23,319, forward strand.
GCCTGACCGACACATCCTCGAGCCGGCGATGCCGACGTCATCGTCGAGATACCGTCCGCCAAGGAGTCACGAGCATGAAGGCCCGGCTGGTCGTCCTCGCGTCCCTCGTCCTGGTGGTTCTGGCCGCCTGTTCGGGCGGCGCGGCATCGCCGTCCACGAGCAGCGGACCATCGCCGGCCCCATCTCGTCCCGCGAGCTCGGCCCCGTCTGCCGCGGCCGTCGAACTGACAGTCTACGGTGCTGCCTCGCTGAAGGGCGCTCTTGACAAGGCGAAGGCGGCCTACGAGACCGCGAACCCCGGCACGACCCTGACCATCTCGACCGATTCGTCGGCCACCCTCGAGACGCAGATCGAGCAAGGCGCGCCGGCCGACGTCTTCCTCTCGGCGGATACCACCAATCCGAAGAAGCTCGTCGAGGCGGGACTCGCCGATGGCCCCGCGGTCGCGTTCGCGGGCAACAAATTGACGATCGTGGTCCCGACCAGCAACCCGGCCGGCATCACCACGCCGGCCGATCTGGCCAGGTCCGGTGTCAAGGTCGTCGCCGCGGGGGACGCGGTGCCCGTCACGAAGTACGCCACACAGCTCGTGGGCAACCTCGCCAAGCTGACCGGCTACCCGGCCGGCTTCGTGGCGGCCTACACCGCGAACATCGTGTCCAAGGAGGACAACGTCAAGGCGCTGATCGCCAAGATCGAGCTTGGAGAAGGCGATGCGGGGATCGTCTACGTCACCGACGCCAAGGCCTCGACCAAGGTGACCACCATCGAGGTCCCGGACGCCGCGAACGTGCCCGCCACCTATGACGGTGTCGCGATCAAGGCGTCGAAGAATGGGGCCGCCGCGACGGCGTTCCTGGCTTGGTTCGCCGGACCCGGCGGCCAGGCGATCCTCGCCGGTCTCGGGTTCCTGCCGCCGTCGTGATCGACCAAGCTGCCGGGGGGCCGACCCTCGCGGTCCACCGGGAGCGGACCGCGACGCGCCACCCGGGATGGGGCGACCGATCGCTCGTCGCCGTCGCCGCGCTCTTCGCGCTCTTCCTCGGACTTCCCGTCCTCACCCTGGTCGGGCGGTCGATCATCGATGGGTCGTTGCAGGTCGCGATCGCGTCGCCGGTCGTGCTCGACGCGCTGTGGCTGAGTCTCGTCACGACGGCTATCAGCCTGGTCATCACCGTGGGGTTCGGCTTGCCGCTCGCGATCGTGATGGCGCGGCGGGCGTTTCGTGGGAAGGGCTGGATCGAGGCCGTGGTCGACCTGCCGATCGTCCTGCCCCCGTCGGTCGCGGGCCTCGCGCTGCTGCTCGTCTTCGGCCGGAGGGGCCTCCTCGCTGCGCCGTTCGAGCTGCTCGGGTTCTCGGTGCCGTTCACGACGGTGGCCGTCGTCCTCGCCCAGACCTTCGTCGCGGCGCCGTTCTTCATCCGCTCGGCACGGACCGGGATCGCGGGCGTCGACCGGGACCTCGAGGACGCGGCACGCGTGGACGGTGCCACGGAGCGGCAGCTCTTCCGTTCCATCACCATCCCGCTCGCGGGTGCAGCGCTCGCGGCCGGTCTCGTCATGAGCTGGGCCCGGTCGCTGGGCGAATTCGGCGCGACGATCATGTTCGCGGGCAACGTGCAAGGACGGACGCAGACGCTGCCGCTAGTGGTCTACGGCGAGTTCCAGGGCGGGGATCTCGACGCATCGGTGGCCGCAGCCGCCATCCTCGTCCTCGCCGCGTTCGGCGTTCTGGTCGCAGTCCGTGTCTTCCATTGGGGTCGACTGCTCGACGCGCGAGGCCTGGCGTGGCGGGGGAAGGCTCGGGTACCCTGTCCCTTGGCGCCGGAGTGGTGGAATTGGCAGACGCGGCGAACTTAAAATCCGCTGCCCGCAAGGGCGTCCGAGTTCGAAATCTCGGCTCCGGCACCACCTTGCACCCAGCGGCGGAGACGCCTCGTTGGACCCGGCGGTGCGGGGAGGGCGGGGTTGTCTCGCCGTCAGCGCTTTCGCCGGAAGAGCCCGCCCGACTTCTTGCCGTCTTTCGACGTCGGCACCTGGACGCCGCGGACCCCGAACGCGATCGTGCTCAGCTTGACCAGCCGTTCGGCCACGACGGACTTGGGTGCTCCGGTGACGATCGGCACACCCTCGTTGACGGCCTTGAGGTAGAGGAACGGGTCGTACGGCAGCTCGATCGCCACCTTGGCGCCGAGGAACGCCTCGACGTCGCTCAGCTTGAGGATCTCCCTCGCGAACAGGTCGTTGAGCACGAACGTCGACTTCTGCCCGATGGTGCCGGTCTCGCCGAGGTATTCCAGCAGCGCATGCATCGACTTGAGCGCGCCGATCTCCGGGGTGATCGGCAGGATGACGTTCTCGGCCTCCTCGAAGATCGTCAGGACCCGCTCGTCGAGCGTCGACCCGGCGTCGACCACGACCAGGTCGTAGCCATCGAGCAGCGTCGCCAGGATCTGGGCGACATGGGCCGGGGTGATGGTCTCGGCCGCCTCGGGCGCGCCCGGCGCTGCGAGGACATGCAGACCGCTGTCGTGGCGCATCGCATAGGTCCGGAGCAGCTCCGGTTCGCGCAATGACGCCTCATCGCGGACCACGTCGGCGAGGGTCTGCTTCGGATCGAGATTGAGGAGGACCGCGACACCACCGAACTGGAGCGCGAAGTCGACCAGCACGACCCGGTCGGGCCGCTCAGCCGCCGCCGCGATGGCGACGTTCGTGGCCACGGTGGTGGTCCCGACGCCACCCTTCGGGCTGAAGACCGCCACGGTCCGTCGCGCGCGACCAAGCGTCAGGCCGTCGGCCGAGACGATCGGCGACAGGGTCTTGGATCGCTGGAAGCGCAAGAGAAGCGCCTCGACCCGCGCCTCGATCTCGCGCGCGTCGAACGGACGGGCCATGACGTCGTCGGCGCCGGCCTCCAGGAAGTGGATCCGCTCCTCGACGTCCTGGCTGGTGCTGACGCACATGACCGGGATCGCCGACATCGCGGGTACAGCCCGGATCTCGCGGCAGATCTCGACGGCGGACTTGGGACCGCCGCCCGCGACGTCGATGATGACGAGCTGCTGGTCGGCCGCCTTCTCGAACGCCTCATCGGGATCGGCGGTCACCATGACCTTGTAGCGGGCGTGCCCGAGGATCTCGGCGATGGCCTCGCCGGCCTCGGCGTCCGAAGCGAGTAGCAGGATGTTGCTCGCGGGCAAGGGTCTTCCCCCGGCTAGTCGATGGCGGGATGGGTGGGTTCGGAGCGGATCGGCCAAGAGGATACAACGGCCCCGGGCCGCGGGGACGATCCTTCGGGCCCATGCCGGCATCGTGCTAGACTGCCGTCCTTGTCCTTTCCGCTCCGCGCTGGTCGACCGGCAACGGGGCATACCCATTGGAAGGAGTCGCGCGTATGCGCCGCTATGAACTCATGCTCGTCATCCGCCCGGATGTGGCGGACGACAAGAGCCAGGCGATCGTGGACCGGACGACCCGCGCGATCGTCACCGCCGGCGGTCAGATCGTGAAGGTCGCGCCCTGGGGGCGCCGCCGCCTGGCCTACCCGATCGATCGCCATCGTGAAGGCTCGTACCACATCATCCTGTTCGAGGCGCCGTCCGGCGCGATCATCGAGCTCGAGCACACGCTCCTGATCACCGAGGAGGTGCTCCGCCACCTCGTCACCCGGGTGGATCGCCCGACCAAGGTGACCGATGGCGACGGCTCCGAGTTCGACGACCTCGACATCGAGGACCTTCCGTCCGGGCTGGACGAGGAGGACGAGGACGATCGTCCGGCGGCATTCATCGACGAGTCCGAGACCGAGGCGGCTCCGGCCGCCATCGACTGACGGGAGGTCAGCATCATGGCGTTCTGCAAGGTCATGATCATCGGCAATCTCGGGCGCGATCCCGAGATGCGCTACACGCCGACCGGGAAGCCCGTCACGCAGTTCAGCGTGGCCGTCAACCAGTCCACCAAGAACCAGCAGACCGGCGAGTGGATCGAGGAGACCGACTGGTTCCGCGTGAGCGTCTTCGGCGACCGCGCCGAGCGAGCGGCCGAGCAGCTCCGCAAGGGCAACCGCGTCTTCGTCGAGGGTCGGTTCCGGACCCGCGAGTTCGAGGGCCAGGACGGCCAGAAGCGGACCTCGCTCGACGTCACAGCCGACAACGTCATCAGCCTCGAGCGGCGACCGCGCGAGGACGAGGCCGGCTTCACCGGCGCGCCGGCGGCGGTCGGCGCTCCCGGGCCGTCGGGTGGCGGCGGTTCGCGCCCTCCCGCCGACGACGCCGATCTCGACGACCTTCCCTTCTGATCAGGAGACCTACCGACCATGCCGCCTCCCGTCCGTTCCAAGAAGCGCGACGACTTCTATCGCGATCGACGTCGCCGCAAGGTCTGCGCGTTCTGCGCCGACAAGACCGTCCAGATCGACTACAAGGAGGTCAACCGCCTCCGTCGCTACCTGTCCGAGCGAGCCAAGATCGAACCGCGTCGCAAGACCGGCACGTGCGCCGGGCACCAGCGCGAGCTGGCGGTCGCCCTGAAGCGCGCGCGCCACGTCGCGCTGCTCCCGTACGCGCCACAGCACCTGCGACCCTGAGGCTCGGCGCGGTGGGCGGACGATCCGGGGTCACGCTCGCGTCGCCCGCCGCCTGACGTGGTCGTCGGGCTGCTGATGCTCGGCGGCGGAGTCGCTGCGGGCGCCTTCGGATCGCTCCTTGGCCTGGGCGGGGGCGTGCTGATCGTGCCGCTCCTGACACTCGGCTTCGGGCTGCCGTTGCGGGAGGCGGTCGGGGTCTCGCTGATCTGCGTGATCATGACCAGCAGCGCCGCCGCCGGCGTCTTCCTCGAACGTCACGTGGCGAACCTGCGGCTCGGGATGACGCTCGAGCTGTTCACCGCGACCGGGGCGCTGATCGGCGGTTCCATCGCGTTCATGCTCGATGAGCGGCTGCTGTCGTTCCTCTTCGCGGTCCTGCTGCTGTACGTGGCGGTCACGATGGCGCGCGCCGGGACCGCTGAAGCCGGTCATCGACCCGGCGGACGACGCGACCGATGACCCAGCGCCGGCTGCCAGGTCGATCCGGTCGAGCCAGGCGCCCCGGTCACGCTGCTCGAGGGGCTGTCCGGCGCGGGCTACCACGTTCGGAACCTCGGTCGCGGGGTCGTGGTGGCGACCGGTGCCGGCGTCGCGTCCGCCCTGCTCGGGATCGGCGGGGGGATCATCAAGGTGCCCGCTGATGAACCTCGCCATGGGCGTCCCGCTGCGGGTCGCCACGGCGACGAGCAACATGATGATCGGGATCACCGCCGCCGCCAGCGCGGTCATCTATGCGATCCATGGCGGCCTCGACGTCTACGTCGCCGGGCCGACAGCGATCGGCGTCTTCATCGGGGCGACCGCCGGTTCGCGGCTGGGGCACCGGGTGGACCTGCGCTACCTGCGCCTGCTGTTCGTGGTCGTCCTGGTCTACACGGCGATCGAGATGCTCCTGCGGGTCATCGGATGAGCGCGACCGTGCCGGACTCCCGGGCGGCGTCGGTCGCGCGGGCCCTCGCCGCCGAGCGCCTGATCGGCCGCCTGCTGATCGCGATCACCTACGTCTCGGTCGGGCTGCTGGCGGTCGGAGTCGTCCTGATGATCGCGGACTCGATCTCGCCCACCTCGGGCGGACCGCCGCTCGACCTGGCGACCCTCGGCGCCCAGCTCGCTGCGGGCGAGCCGGCGGCCTTCCTGTGGCTCGGCCTGCTGGCCGTCATCGCCGCGCCCATCGGGCGGGTCATCGTGGCGGCAGTCGCCTATGCCCGGGAATCCGACTGGCTGATGCTCGGCGTCTCGATCGCGATCCTGGTGGTCATCGCGGTCGGCGTCATCAGCTCGCTGACGGTCACGGCCTGATCGATGGACGTCATCATCCTGGCGCTCGCGTTCGTGGTGATCCTGCTCGGCGCCGAGCTGTTCACCAACGGCATCGAGTGGTTCGGGCGCAAGCTGGATCTCGCCGAGGGAGCGGTCGGTTCCGTCCTTGCCGCGATCGGGACCGCCCTGCCCGAGACGATGATCCCGATCATCGCGATCCTCTTCGCGTCCGGGGCGTCCTCGCACGAGATCGGGGTCGGGGCGATCCTGGGCGCCCCGTTCATGCTGTCCACCCTGGCCATGTTCGTGACCGGGATCGCGGTCCTGTGGGCGGGCCGCCGCCGCTCGAGCGGCGACTCCATGCTGGTGGACACCAGGGTCCTGGCGCACGACATGCGCTACTTCGGGATCGCCTACGCGATCGCCATCGGGGCGGCATTCCTGCCGGTCGAGCCGGTCTGGCTCAAGTGGATCGTGGCCGTCGTCCTGCTCGGGATCTATGCCTGGTACGTCCGCGGCCACCTCAAGGAGGAGGCGAGCGAACACCAGGACGACCTCGCGCCGTTGCGCTTCCATCGCCTCGACCGGGGGGCGCACCGCGAAGATCCCGAGACGCCTCGGCTGCGCATCGTCAACGCGCAGGTCATCACCGCGCTCGGGCTGATCGTCGTGGGGGCCGCGTTCTTCGTTGGGGCGGTCTCGGATCTCGCCACGCAGCTCAACATCGACCCCGCCATCCTGGCGTTGGTCATCGCCCCGATCGCCACGGAGCTGCCCGAGAAGTTCAACTCGATCATCTGGGTCCGCCAGGACAAGGACACGCTGGCGATGGGCAACATCACCGGCGCGATGGTCTTCCAGTCGACGATCCCGACCGTCGTCGCGCTGCTCTTCGCGTCGGACAGCTGGGTCGCCACGGAAGGGTCGTATCTCGTCTTCGCGTCGGCGGGGATCGCGTTCCTGTCGTCGGCGGTGATCTTCATCCCGATGGCCCGGAGCGGCATGCTGCGCGGCCGGCTGCTGCTCGTGGGCGGGGCCTTCTACCTCGCCTACCTCGCGCTCGTCGTCGGGGTCGTGAGCGGGGCCATCGGCGGGGGCGCGACGAGCCACTGATATACTCGGGCGACCGCAACGAGGGTGCCCGCAGCATGCTGACCGAGAAGTCCGACGCCGCTCCGTCCGTCCATCATGCCCCCGCCCAGGCCGCGCTCGACGACCTGATCTGCTACTTCGAGGGCGACTGGGTCCCGATGCGCGAGGCGAAGGTCAGCATCATGACCCACGCCTTCATGTACGGGACCGCCACGTTCGAGGGCATCCGCGCCTACTGGAACCCTGACCAGAAGCGCCTGTACGGGCTGAAGATCGGCGAGCATGCCGCGCGGCTTCGGCAGTCGTGCCGGATCCTGATGATGGAGAACGTCCCGACCGTCGACGAGCTCAGCGGCCTGATCGTCGAGACGGTCCGCCGCAACGGCTTCCACGAGGACGCCTACATCCGGCCCTCCTTCTACAAGTCGACCCGGGCGATCGGCGTGCGCCTCCACCACCTCGAGAACGAGCTGTACATCGTCGCGCTGCCGTTCGGCAACTACATCGACACCGAATCCGGCTGCCGGGTGATGACCTCGTCGTGGCGCCGCAACGCCGACGAGGCACTGCCCGCCCGCGGCAAGATCGTCGGCGGCTACGTCAACATGGCGTTCCAGAAGTCGGAGGCCGAGCTCAACGGCTTCGACGAGGCGGTCGTGCTGACCGCCGACGGGCACGTCAACGAGGCGTCGGCGGCGAACCTCTTCGTCGTCCGCGACGGCGTCGCGCTGACCCCGCCGGTCACCGATGACATCCTCGAGGGCGTCACCCGCAAGGCGATCATCGAGATGCTGGGCAACGAGGGGATCCCGGTCGAGGTCCGCTCGATCGACCGGTCCGAGCTGTACGTCGCCGACGAGATGTTCCTGTGCGGGACCGGTGTCCAGATCTCGCCCGTCATCGAGATCGACCACCGGCCGGTCGGCGCCGGTGCGATCGGCCCGATCGGGCGGCTGATCCGTGACCGCTACTTCGACGCTGTCCGTGGCCGTCTCCCCGAGTACGCCCACTGGCTGACCCCGATCGAGTAGGGGACTCTACGGCCCGGCCGGCGCCTCGAGCGCGGGGGTCGCACGGCCGACCGTGATGACCACGTCGGCGGTCATCGCGGCGTCCGTCTTCGTCGTGACCGTCACCCCGAACGTCTTCTGCAGGTAGGCGATCGTGTCGGGCACGTTCGCCTCCGCGCCGTTGTACACCACGATCGTCGTGTCGGCCGGCACGGCGCCGGCCGGCTTCTGGCGTGGTGCGGACGCCGCCAGGCCGTGGAAGTCGAGGTATCCCGCGAGGGCCGTGCCACGGCCGGAGTCGCTCGTCCCGTTGAGGACCCACACGGACGCACCCTCGGCCGCCAGGTCCTGGCGCTGCGCCTCGTCGGCCGGGTCGGTGCTGAACGCCGACTTGACCGCAGCCCGGATCGTCGAGACCTTCGCCTGGATGGAGTAGACGGGCGCGTTCCGGGGCGATTCGGTCCCGTAGAGCGGTGGCGCGAAGACGTACGACCGGATGTTCTTGGTGTCGATCTGCGAGGCCAGCCCGAGCAACGGGGCGAGCTGGTTGGGCGGGATGTCGGTCGACACCGCAGAGCCGAGCGCGTCGATCAGCTGCGGCAGCGCGGGATCAGCGCAACTGGGGTCGGCCTGCTCGCGGAGCGAGAGCAGCACGCGCTGTTGGCGCGCGCCGCGATCGAAGTCGTTCGAGCCATGGCGGGAGCGGGCATAGCGGAGGGCCTCAGCGCCGTCCATGTGCTGGATCCCGCTCGGGATGAAGACCCGTCGGAGTCCGCCGTTGACCGACGGAAAGCGGTCGTCCGAGACGGGGATCTGGACGTTGATGGTGACTCCGCCCATCGTGTCGACGACCTTCTGGAAGCCCTGGAAGTTGACCTCGACGAAGTACTTGATGTCGAGGCCGTAGAGATAGCCCATGATCGCCTTGAGCCCGTTGTAGCCGACCGTCCCGTTCTTGACCGTGCCGGGGTAGAGATCGGTCCGCCGGTGGATGTTGGTCCACCACGAGTTGATCTTCCCGCCGTAGACGGAGCCGAACACGTTGCGGGCCGGTCCGGGCGGGATCGGGACGCCCTCGGTGTCGCGCGGCAGGCTGAACATGGCCACCTGCTTGGTCACCGGATCGATCGACACCACGATGAGGGTGTCGGTGTTGAACGTCCCCTCGCCCGGCCGCTGGTCCGCGCCGATGAGCAGGATGTTGAGGCGCTCCTTGCCGTCCCACGGCGGGATCGACACCTGCGGGAGGGCACTGCCGACCGGTGTCCCTTCCGGCACCGGCGAGTCGGTCGCCCCGGCCGCCGTTCCGTCATCCGACGGCGTCGCCGAGCTGCCGGGCGACGGCGTCGCGTCGAGGGCGCACTCCTTGGTCGGGTCGCTGATGAAGATGCAGCCGTTGTCGAGAACGCCCTTGGCCAGCATGTCGTAGCGGGCGACGACGACGTGGCTGCCCGCCATCACCAGCAGGACCGCGAGGAGCCCGGCGATCGACAGCGGATTGCGCCCGATCCGTGCCCGGCCGGCTTGGCCGCCGCCCGACGCGTCGGCTGCATTGAGGTACTCGGCTACGCGGTAGGCGTCGATGATGGCGACGAGCCGATAGACCAGGATCCCGAGGTTGATGACGAAGACCGCGTCGAGCACGGTCGGGTCGATCAGGAACCCGAGCAGCGCGATCCTGTCGACCCGGATCACCGTCCCCGCCGCGAGGGCGATGGCCAGGATCGGCCCGGCCGCGAAGGCCAGCGCGCGCATCGGGGCGCCGGCGTACAGCTGCCCGAGTCCGGGAAAGATCAGGGAGAGGAAAGCGGCGGCGAACGGCGACCGCGCGCGCGGTCGCGCGCCCTCTGGTTCGTGCATCGCGGGTAGGATACTCGGACCCGCCGAATCGAGCACCGAGGCGCCCGCCCGAGCCGGTGCATCGCCCATCCCCAGACCCCGAGGCCGAATGTTCCGACCCGTCAGCTCGAAGCCCGATCTCGTCGCTCAGGAGTACGCGACCCTGGACCTGTGGCGCGAGCGTCGGACCTTCGCCCGGCTGCGCGCCCAGAACGCCGGCGGTCCGAGATGGAGCTTCCTCGACGGGCCGATCACCGCCAACAACCCGATGGGCGTCCACCACGCCTGGGGCCGCGCCTACAAGGATCTCTTCCAGCGCTTCCACGCCATGCTCGGAGAGGACGAGCGGTACCAGAACGGCTTCGACTGCCAGGGTCTGTGGGTCGAGGTCAACGTCGAGCGCGAGCTCGGCTTCACCTCGAAACGTGACATCGAGGCGTTCGGGATCGCCCGTTTCGTCACCCTCTGCAAGCAGCGCGTCCTGACGTACGCCGCCCGCCAGACCGAGCAGTCGATCCGGCTCGGGATGTGGATGGACTGGAACGACCCGGACGAGCTGCGGCGGCTGGGCGAGCTGCTCGGTGCCGACCCGTCGGCCGTGACGACGATCGAGGGCACCGGCGGCCCGGTCACCGACACCGTCGAGATGCTCGTCGGGCGCCTCGGGATGCCCGACACCGGCGGGAGCTACTTCACGTTCAGCAACGAGAACAACGACCTGATCTGGGGGTTCCTCGCGGAATGCCACAGGCGCGGCTGGCTGTACAAGGGCCACGACACGATGCCGTGGTGTGCCCGCTGCGGGACCGGGCTGTCGCAGACCGAGATGAACGAGGGCTACCAGGATCGCGACGACCCGGGCCTGACGGTCAAGTTCCCGCTCCTCGACCGGCCAGGCGAGTCGCTGCTTGTCTGGACGACGACGCCCTGGACGCTGACCTCGAACGTGGCCGCAGCGGTCGGTCCAGCCGTGCGATACGTCCGCGTCCGGCAGGGCGACGACGTGTACTGGCTCGGCAAGGGAACCCTCAGGACGGCGCTCACCGGCCCCTTCGAGGTGCTCGACGAGGCCCCCGGCGCCGACCTCGTCGGCTGGCGCTACGCAGGCCCGTTCGACGACCTGGCGGCTGTCCGCCGGGCCTTCGCGGCGGGCACCACCGATGCGCCGGACCGGCCGTACGAGCACGTGATCGTGCCGTGGAGCGAGGTCGGGGAAGAGGAGGGGACCGGGATCGTCCACATCGCCCCCGGCTGCGGCGCCGAGGACTTCCAGCTCGGCAAGGCGCTCGGCCTGCCGGTCGTCGCCCCGCTTGACGAGGCCGGGATCTTCGTCGGCGAGTTCGGGTCTTTGTCCGGGCGCGACGTGCGCGACGTCGCCGACCCGATCATCGAGCACCTCAAGCGCGAGGGCCGCTTCTACCGGCTCGAGACCATCACCCACCGGTACCCGCATTGCTGGCGATGCGGGACGCCGCTCGTCTTCCGGCTCGTCGACGAGTGGTTCATCAGCATGGGTCCCCTGTACGACCGGCCGCGCGAGCAGCTGACGCCGGCGGAGGTCGACGCCAGCCTGCGCTACCAGATCATGGATGTGGTCGACCGGATCCGCTGGATCCCGGACTTCGGCTACGAGCGCGAGCTCGACTGGCTCCGCAACATGCACGACTGGATGATCAGCAAGAAGCGCTACTGGGGTCTGGCGCTGCCGATCTACGACTGCCCGGCCTGTGGCACGGTCGAGGTCATCGGCGGGCGCGAGGAGCTCCACCAGCGGGCCGTCTCCGGCTGGGACGAGTTCGAGGGCCACACGCCGCACCGGCCGTACGTGGACGCGGTCCGGATCGCCTGCCCCGGCTGCGGCGCGACGGTCGAGCGCATCCACGACGTCGGCAATCCATGGCTCGACGCGGGGATCGTCCCGTACTCGACGCTCCACTTCCGCGAGGACCCCGACTTCTGGCGCGAGTGGTTCCCGGCCACCTTCATCACCGAGAGCTTCCCCGGCCAGTTCCGCAACTGGTTCTACTCGATGCTCGCGATGTCGACCGTCCTCCGCCGCGAGCCGCCGTTCCTGACGATCTTCGGCTACGCGACGCTGTTCGCCGAGGATGGCCGGCCGATGCACAAGAGCTCGGGCAACGCCATCGAGTTCGACGAGGCGGCCGACCGGATGGGCGTCGACGTGATGCGCTGGATGTTCGCCAAGGCCCGACCGGAGGAGAACATCCTGTTCGGCTGGCATGCCGCCGACGAGGCGCGGCGGGAGTTGCTGATCCTGTGGAACGTCTACGCGTTCTTCATCACCTACGCCCGGCTCGCCGGCTGGACCCCCGCCGACGCCGCCCCGCCGCCGGCCGATCGGCCGGTCCTCGACCGCTGGATCCTGTCGCGGGCCGCCGGGACGGCCGCAGTGGCGGAGGCGCGGCTCGCGGACTACGATGCCCTCGGGGCCACGCGCGCGATGTCGTCCTACCTCGACGGCCTGTCGACGTGGTACCTGCGCCTCTCGCGTCGACGCTTCTCGCGATCCGACGACCGGACCGACCGGTCGGCGGCGTTCGCGTCGCTCCATGAAGCGCTGGTCGCGACCGCCCGGATGCTCGCGCCGGTGCTGCCGTTCCTCGCCGAATCGCTCTACGGCAACCTCGTTCCGACGGTCGTCCCCGACGCCCCCGACAGCGTCCACCTGACGCGCTGGCCGAGCGCCGACCTGGCCGGCCATCGCGACGAGCCGCTCGAGGCGTCGATGGCGGTCGCCCAGCAGGTCGTCGACCTGGCCCGGACGCTGCGCAGCACGGCCCACCTCAAGACCCGCCAGCCGCTCGCGACGGCCTGGATCGCGCTGCCGGATCGCGGGCTGGCGATCGGCCCGGATCTCGTCGCCCTCATCGCCGACGAGATCAACGTCAAGCGGGTCGAGGTCATCGCCGACAATTCCTCACTGGTCGAGCGCCGGGTGAAGCCGCTCCTGCCCAGGATCGGCAAGCGCCTCGGGTCGGCGATCCCGGCGGTCATGGCCGCTGCCCGCGACGGTGACGTCCGCTTCGAGCCGGACGGGTCGGTGACGCTGGCGGGGGTCACGCTGGCACCCGATGAGGTCGAGATCCAGGCCACCCCGCGTCCCGGGACCGCGGTCGCGCATCACGACGGGCTGGTCGTCGTGCTCGACACCTCGCTGACGCCCGAGCTGGTGGCCGAGGGCGACGCGCGCGAGCTGGCGCGGGCCATCCAGGAGCTGCGACGGGAGGCCGGGCTCGAGCTCGACGACCGGATCGACCTGTGGGTCGGGGCACTCCCCGACGGCGTCGCGGCGCACCTGCCGTCGACGGCGGCGGATACCCTGGCCGTCCTCGCCTCCGGCGATCCACCCCCAGACGCGGCCAGGGCCGAGGTGGCGCTCGAGGGTCGCCGGGTCGGGATCGCGCTCCGGCGCCGAGCGGCCGGCGAGTGAGCAGACAGCCGATGGGCGACGCGGGCGGGGCCGCCGACGTCACGATCGCGACTGCCGGCTCGCGCGCGCACTGGTTCGTCTTCGTGGGCATCGCGATCCTGGTCATGATCGTCGACCAGCTGGCCAAGGCGTGGCTCGTCGCCAATGTCTCGGCCGGGGAGGTGGTCAACGTCGTCGGCGACTTCGTCCGGCTGATCCTGAGCCAGAACTCGGGTGCCCTGTTCGGCCTCTTCGCCGACAACGCCGTGATGTTCGGCATCGCCTCGCTCATCGTGGTCGGGCTGATCGTCGGGTACCACGCCAGGGCGGGGCGAAGCCTCTACCTGTCGATCGCACTGGGACTGCTGCTCGGGGGCGCGCTCGGCAACCTCATCGACCGCCTGCGGCTGGGCCACGTCATCGACTTCGTCGACATCGGGATCGGCGGGCTGCGCTTCTACACCTTCAACCTCGCGGATGCCGCGATCAGCACGGCCATCGTGATGCTGATCGGGGCCGCACTCTTCCCGGCGCTGATCGGCTGGCGGGAGAAGCGCTCCGATGGTTGATCCGGCGTATGCGCCCGGGATCCGCGTCCTGCGGGTGCCCGATGGCCCGGGCGGTCGGGTCGACCGCTATGTCGCGGACGCCACCGGCCTCTCGCGCAGCTTCGTCCAGAAGCTGATCTCGGACGGGCGGCTGACGACCGGCGGCGAGGCGCTCAAGGCGAACACGATCGTGGGGGCCGGCACGGAGCTGCGCCTCGACGTCCCGGAGGCGGTCGCCCTCGACCTGGCGCCCGCGCCCGAGATCCCGCTCCGGATCGTCTACGAGGACGACGACCTGCTCATCCTCGACAAGCCGGCCGGGCTGGTCGTCCATCCGTCGCCCGGCCATGCCGGCGGGACGCTCGTCAACGCCCTCCTCGCGCACGGCGACGGCTCGGCCTGGGGCGGCATCGCGGGCGTCCAGCGCCCGGGGATCGTCCACCGCCTCGACCGCGATACGAGCGGCCTGATCATGGTCGCGCGTCACGACGCGGCGCAGGCCTCGATCATGGCCCAGCTCAAGGCGAGGCGGGTGAAGAAGACCTACCAGGCGCTCGTCCAGGGGAGCGTGGCGGCCGCGGTCGGGCGCATCGAGGCGCCGATCGGACGCGACCCGAAGCACCGGACGAAGATGGCCGTCGTCCCCGATGGCCGGCCGTCGGTCACCGGCTACCGCGTCCGCGAACGGTTCGCCGAGTGGACCTTGCTCGACCTCGACCTGGTGACCGGCCGGACGCACCAGATCCGGGTCCATCTCGAGGCGATCGGGCATCCTGTCGCGGGCGATCCGGTCTACGGGACCGGGACCTCGCGTCGCGGCCCGGCCGGCCTCGAGCGGCTGTTCCTGCACGCCTGGCGACTCGAGCTGACGTCGCCATCCGACGGCCACCTGATCCGTGCCACGGCGCCGCTCCCGCCTGAGCTCGCGTCGGTGCTCGACACGCTCCGCGAGGTGGTCCGGTGACCGACGCCGGGCGGCCGGAGGCGGGGATGGGCGCCGCCGACGGCGCGATGCTGGTGATCATCTCGGGACCGAGCGGGGTGGGCAAGGACACCATCATCGATGCGCTCAAGGGGCGGGTCCACGATCCGGAGTACCACTACGTCGTGACCTGCACGACGCGGACCATGCGCCCCGGCGAGGTCGATGGGGTCGACTACCACTTCCTCGACCGCGCGACTTTCGCCGCCCAGCGAGCCGCCGGCGAGTTCCTCGAGGCGAACAAGGTCCATGGCAACTGGTACGGGACGCCGCGCGGCCAGGTCCGTGGGGCCCTCGCCGCCGGTCGCGACGTCATCCTGAAGATCGACGTCCAGGGCGCGCAGGTGGTCAAGGAGAAGATCCCGGGCGCGCTCCTGGTCTTCCTGATCCCGCCGTCGCTCGAGGACCTCTTCCTGCGCCTCCGCAGCCGGGCGACCGAGACCGCCGACGAGCTCGAGCTGCGGCAGCGCAACGCCGCGATCGAGCTGGCTCGCCAGGAGGACTACGACTACGTGGTCACCAACGAGACCGGGCAGGTCGAGCGGACCGCCGGGCGGATCGACGAGATCATCGCGGAGGAGCACCGACGACACCCGGATCGGCGGGTCGACGTCTACCCGCGGTCGCCTTGACGCTGCCCGATGCGCTCTGGATCGAGGCGCCGGCCGACGAACGCGCCACCGGCGGAGCGGGTCGAGCTGTCGAGGTCGCCGTCGACGCCGCCGGCGGTGACCGGACGTACACGTATCTCGTCCCGGACCGGCTGCACGACCTCGAGCTCGGCGAGGCCGTCCTGGTCGAGTTCGGACGGCGCCAGGCGCTGGGCATCGTCCTGGCCGAGGTCGCTGCACTCCCCGCGGCGACGCCCAAGCCGATCGTCGATCGTGTCCGAGCCGACGGGCCGCTGCTCCCGCCGCTGAGCCTGCGGCTCGCTCGCTGGATCGCGGATCGCTACCTCGCGCCGCCCGCGCTTGTCCTCCGCTCGATGCTCCCGCCGGGGCTCCTCGAGCGACTCGAGCTGGTCGCGGAGCTCGCACCCGGCGCAGGGAGTGACACGACCGGGGCGAGGCGCGGCACGACTCCGGTGGAGAGTGCGGCCCCTCCCGATGCCACCGTGGCCGATCTCCTCGCCCAGCTCGAACGCGGGCCGCGCCCGGTCCGCGATCTCGCGGGGCCCGACGGTCGCGCCGGGCTGCTCCGCAGGCTGCGGACGCTGGAGTCGGAGGGTCGGATCAGCCTCGAGTGGGTGCTGCTCGGCGCCGGCGCCGGCCCGCGCTACGAACGCTGGATCCAGCCGACCGATGCGGGCCGGGAGATGACCGCGATGCTGGCGTCGGGGCGCCGTCCGGCGGGCCGGCCGCTCGGCCCCCGCCAGGCCGAAGCGCTCGCCGAGCTTGCCGAGGGACCCTCCGATGGACTCCCGGCGGCCGAGCTCGCGGGTCACCACGGGCACGCCGCGCTGGCCGGCCTCGTCCGACGGGGTCTTGCGGCAGCCGATGTCCGCGAGCGGCCGCGCCGACCCCTGGCCGCTCGGCCGCCTGGGCTTCGCGGCGCTCGACCGACCGGCAGCGACCTCCTGCCGGCCCAGGTGGATGCGGTCGAGCGGATCCGGGCCGCGATCGCGGCCCACGCGCCGCGACCGCTCCTGCTCGACGGCGTCACCGGCGGCGGCAAGACCGCCATCTACGTCGAGGCCATCGCCGCGTCGCTCGAGGCCGGCCGCCCGGCGCTCGTGCTGGTCCCCGAGATCGCGCTCGCGCTGCCGCTCGTCGATCGGCTGCGCGCCGACCTCGACGCCCGGGTCGCGTTGCTCCACTCGGGGCTCGGCGAGGGCGAGCGGGCGGACGAGTGGCGGCGGATCCGGGCGGGCGACGTGGACATCGTCGTCGGGACGCGGCTCGCGGTCGTCGCCCCGCTCGCCGACGTCGGACTGATCGTCGTCGATGAGGAACACGACGCGGCCTACAAGAGCGACCGGACCCCGCGGCTCCAGGCGCGCGATACGGCCGTCGCGCTCGCGACCCTGGCCGGTGCCGCGATCGTGCTCGGGTCGGCGACGCCCGCCGTCGAGAGCGTCGGCAAGGCGCGGACCGGCGCCTTCGATCGGGTCGTCCTGCCGGCACGTCCGGCCGGTGCCGCTCCGACGGTCGAGGTCGTCGACCTGCGCGACGAGCTCGCGGCCGGCCGACGCGGCCTGCTGTCACGCTCGCTCGCAGCCGCCCTCGCCGCCCTTGACACGACGGCGCGGCGAGCAGGCGATCCTCGTCCTCAATCGGCGCGGCACGGCGTCGGTCGTCCTCTGCCGCGATTGCGGCTCCGTCCAGGCGTGCCCGGATTGCGAACGACCGCTCGTCTACCACCAGGCAGGCACCACGCTCCGCTGCCACCACTGCGGCCGGGCGACGCCGCTCGCCTCGCGCTGCCCGTCATGCGGATCGCCGCGGATCCGGTACCTCGGCGGTGGGACCGAGCGGGTCGAGCGCGAGGTCCGCGAGGCGTTCCCGCACCTGCGCGTCGCTCGGCTCGACCGCGACGTCGTCGAGCATCGCGGCGCCGCGGAGCGGGTGGTCGACGCGTTCGCCGGTGGATCGACCGACGTCCTCGTCGGGACGAGCCTCGTCGCCAAGGGCCTGGACATCCCGGCCGTGACGCTGGTCGGCGTGGTCTCGTCGGACATCGCGCTCAACCTGCCTGACGAGCGAGCGGCCGAGCGCACCTACCAGCTCCTCGTCCAGGCGATCGGCCGGGCCGGGCGTGGCGCGCGCCCGGGGCATGCGATCGTCCAGACCTATCAGCCGGACCATCCCGCGATCACGGCGGCGGCGAGCGGCGACCGGACCGCCTTCTACGACGCGGAGCTCGCCCTGCGCGAGCGCTTCGGGTCGCCGCCGTTCGGGCGGCTCGTCAAGCTGATGGTCGGGCTGGCCGATCCGGCTGCCGCCGAACGCGAGGCGCACGCGATGGCCGACAGGCTTCGCGACCGCGCCACGGAACGGGGTGCCGCGGTGACCGTGGTCGGGCCGGCCCCGGCCTACATCGCCCGGCGCGCCGACCGCTGGCGCTGGAACGTCGTCCTGCGCGGCGCCGACCCGGCCGCGCTGCTCGATGGCGGGGTCGACGCTCCGTGGTCCGTCGACGTGGATCCCGAGTCCCTGCTGTGAGCGATGGTGGTCGACGGGCGGGACCAACGGCAGATGCCGGCCGGGCCGGTTCGTGCGACGATGGGCGCCACAGACCACCGAGGAGCACCTGACGATGACCGAGCCGCTCGACCCGAACAGCACCCACGAACCGACCCCCGACGAGACCTTCACCTGGACCGGCGATCCGGGCGCCGGTTCCGGCTCGGCCGGCGCCGCCCCAGGCGCTTCCGGCGCGGGAGGACCGACGGTCGGCGCCGCGACCGCGATCCTCGATTCGATCCGCGAGGCGATCGACGACCTGGCCGAGCGCGCCACGCCGACCGTCCGCGAGTTCTCGGCCCGGGCGGCCGAATTCGCGGCGGAGACCGCCGATCGTGCCGCGCCGCTCGCCAAGCGTGCCGGTGAAGTCACCTCGGACGCGAGCGGCAAGCTGGCCGAACGATCGCGCTCGTGGGCCTCGGAGTTGCGCGCGTCGCTGGCTGCGACCGACGCCGGAGCGCCGCTGCATGAAGCGCCGGCGCCCGATGCCGGCTCCCCGGCGCCCGCGGAGGTCCCGCCGGCCGCGCCCGACGCCGGGTCACGCCCGTCCGACGACGCGACCCCGAGCTGAGCGGGCCACTCCTATACTTCGCCGATGAGCGTCCGCCCCATCGTCCTGCTCGGCGACCCGCGCCTCCGGCTCAAGGGGAAGCCCGTCGACAGCTTCGGGAAGTACCTGCACGGGCTCCTCGACGACCTTGCTCACACGATGCGCGACGCGCCGGGCGTCGGCCTCGCCGCGCCACAGCTCGGCGAGGCCATGCAGGCGTGCGTCATCGAGGTCGAGAGCCAGCTCTACGAGCTGGTCAACCCGCGGATCGTGCGCTCGTCGGGCGATGACCGCGACCTCGAGGGCTGCCTGTCCATCCCGGGCTACGTCGCCTACGTCACGCGCCGGGAGCGCGTCTGGGTCGTCGCACAGGACCGCCACGGCAAGAAGATCAAGGTGGCGGGGTCCGGGCTCCTCGGGCGGGCGCTCCAGCACGAGCTCGACCATCTCGAGGGCAAGCTCTACATCGACTATCTCGACTCGATGGACGAGCTGATGGCGGTCGGCGAGGGCAACGAGGACGACGCCGACGTCCGCGAGGCGACGAGCGCCCTCGCGTGACCGGGCGGCGGGCCGACGGCTCGCGCGTGCGGACCGTCTTCATCGGCAGCGGGGGGTTCGGCGTCCCGGCGCTGCATGCCCTGGCCGCAGACCCGTCCGTCGACCTCGTCGGCGTCGTGACCGCTCCGCCACGCCCCGCCGGGCGACGGCTCGAGCCGGCGCGGACGCCGATCGCGGATGCCTCGGCGGCACTCGGGATCGGTCCGGTCATGACCCCGATGCGCCTGCGCGACCCTGCGGCGATCGCGGCGGTGGTCGCGCTTGACCCCACGCTGATCGTCCTCGCCGACTATGGCCGGATCGTCCCGCCGGCGCTGCTCGGGCTGCCACACGGCGCCCTCAACCTCCATCCGTCGCTCCTGCCGCGGCATCGCGGAGCGACGCCGGTCCCGACCACGATCCTCGCCGGCGACGAGGCGACCGGTGTGAGCTTGATCCTGATGGATGAGGGCATCGACACGGGCCCGCTCGTGGCACAGGCGCGGACCGATGTCGGCCACGACGAGACCGCGCCCGAGCTCGAGGCGCGCCTCGCGGACCTCGCGGCATCGCTGCTGACCGCCTCGCTCGGCCCGTGGCTTCGGGGGGAGAGCCCGGCCGAGCCGCAACCCAATGCCGGCGCCACGCTGACCAAGCCCCTCCGGCGCGGGGACGGCCGACTCGACCCGTCGCGGTCCGCTGCCGAGCTCGAACGGCAGGTCCGCGCCTACCAGCCGTGGCCCGGGTCCTTCGTCGAGACACCACGCGGTCGGCTGACCGTGTGGCGCGCCGTGGTCGGTCCGGGCGAACACGAGCCGGCCGGGCGATTCGGGCCACGCGGGCTGGCGACGCGCGACGGGACGCTCGTGCTCCACGAAGTCCAGCCGGCGAGCGGCCGGCGGATGCCCTGGGTCGAGTACCTGCGCGGACGGGGCGCGATCCTCGGCAGCGACGTGCTGGAGCCGACACGTGGGGCCTGACGAACGTCCCGGCCTGTCGGGCCTGACACCGGAGGCGCTGGCCGCCTGGCTGGCGGAGCGCGACGTCCCGGCGTACCGCGCCCGCCAGGTCGGCGACGCGGTCTGGGGCGGCGGCGTCGGGACGATCGACGCGGCGCTGACTCTGCCGGCCGCTCTCCGCGCCGAGCTTGACGGCGCGTTCCGGTTCGACACGGTCGTGGACACGGAGCTGCGTGTGGCCGACGGCGGACTGACCGAGAAGGCACTCCACCGGCTCGGCGACGGTTCCCTCATCGAGTCGGTCCTGATGCATTACCCGGCACGAGCCGGATCGCGCGAGCGGCACACCCTGTGCATCTCGAGCCAGGCCGGCTGCGCGGTCGGCTGTCCGTTCTGCGCCACCGGCGAGCTCGGGTTCGGGCGCGACCTGGCGGTGGCCGAGATCGTGGACCAGGTGCGCTTCGCCTCGCGCCGGCTGGTCGCAGCCGGGCAGCGGCTGACCAACATCGTGTTCATGGGCATGGGCGAGCCGCTTCTCAACCTCGACCGCGTGCTGGCCGCCATCGAGGCGCTCAACGACCGCCGCCGGTTCGGGCTGGGGGCCCGGCACATCACGGTCTCGACGTCGGGGGTCGTCCCCGGCATCCGCCGCCTCACGGCGCTCGGGCCGCAGTTCACGCTGGCGGTCTCGCTCCACGCCGCGCGCGACCCGTTGCGTGACGTGCTCGTGCCGCTCAACCGGCGCTGGCCGGTCGCCGAGGTCGTGGCGGCAGCACGCGACCACGCGGCGGCGACGGGCCGGCGGATCAGCTACGAGGTCACGATGATCGGCGGCGTCAACGACACCGAGACTGACGCAGCGGCGATGGTCGACCTGTTGCGTGGCGATCACGCCCACGTCAACCTGATCCCGATGAATCCGGTGGCGCACACCCCGTGGACCGCGAGCGCGATGCCCGTCATCGAGCTCTTCGCGTCGACACTCCGGGCCGCCGGCATCCAGACCACGATCCGCCGGAACCGTGGCCAGGAGGTCGGCGCCGCCTGCGGCCAGCTCGCGGCGGAGCGGGCCGGCGAACCGCCGGCGCCGGCGGTCGCCCGACGCCGCGCCCGGCTCGTCGCCGAGAGCGCGGCCGCGTTGCTCGGCGAACGCAGTCACGAGCCGGCGCCGACCGGGGTGGGGGAGTAGCGGTGGCCGGCGGTCGGGCGCGCGCGGCGGTGAGCATCCTCGATGCCGATCTATCGAACCTCGCCTACGCCATCCGACGCGCCCAGGCGGCCGGCGCCGACCGGATCCACCTCGACGTGATGGACGCGCACTTCGTCCCGAACCTGACGTTCGGCGCCAGGACCATCAAGCACCTGCGCCCGCGGACCGAGCTGCCGTTCGACGCCCACCTGATGGTCGACGAGCCGGGGCGATTCATCGACGAATACCTCGACGCCGGCTGCGACTCGATCACCTTCCACGTCGAGATAGAGGAGGAGATCGCCCCCACGCTGCGGAAGATCCGCGCGGCCGGGCGGGCGGCCGGACTGGCGGTCAAGCCGGCGACGCCGCTGTCGGCGCTGGAGCCGTACCGCGAGCTCCTCGACATCGTCCTTGTCATGACCGTCGAGCCGGGCTTCGGCGGCCAATCGTTCATGAAGGACGTCGCGAAGGAGAAGCTCCTCGCGGCGCGCGACCTCCTGCGCCACAAGGCATTCGGCGGCGAGGTGCACGTCGACGGCGGGGTCAACCGCGAGACCGCCGAGTTCGCCGGCGGGCTCGGCGTCGACGTCCTCGTCGTCGGCTCGGTGCTGTGGCAGAAGAACCACGACATGGGGCGCGAGATCCGGCTCATCCGCGCGCTCGCTGACGAGGGCTACCAGTACACGCTCAATGACGGAGTGCCGCCGATCCCGCGCGACAAGATGGTCACGTTCACGTCGCTCCCGCTCCATCTCGCGAAGCGATTGATGGACCGGATCGAGGCAGGCGGCGTGCCTGTCGTGATGCTCCGCGGCGATGGCCAGATGAACCCCGATGGTGTCCGCGACTACGACCTGCTCGTGCCGGCCACGGTCGAGGCGCTCGTCGTCGACCGGCACGCCGATGAGCGGACCGCGTATGCCCGGGATGCCGAGGCGTGGCGCGAGACCTTCATCGCCGAGCACGGCATCATCCCGCCGCCCAGCCACCCGTGAGGGCGCTGCTCCAGCGGACCACCGGGGCCGAGGTCCGGGTCGCCGGCGAGATGGTGGGCGCGATCGGCGACGGGCTGGTCATCCTGCTGGGTGTCGGGCCGGAAGACACCGAGGCGACGGCCCGGGAACTCGCGCGCAAGACGGCCGAGCTCCGGATCTTCCGCGACGAGGCGGGACGCACGAACCGCTCGCTGCTCGACGTCGGCGGCGAGGCATTGGTCGTCTCGCAGTTCACGCTGTTCGCCGACACGCGGCGCGGCCGGCGGCCCGGGTTCACCGGCGGTGCGGCACCGGAGCTGGCGGAGCAGCTCTACGGTTTGTTCTGCGACGCGCTGCGGGCGCTGGGTGTGGGCGTGGCGACCGGTCGGTTCGGCGCGGAGATGGCGGTGGGCCTGGTCAACGACGGCCCGTTCACGATCTGGCTCGACACCGCGGATCGGTAGACGCAGTCTCGGGTCAGCAGGGTCGCGGGCTGTTTCGCCGTCGAGCGAAGCGGATACTCTCGCCGGATGGAGGAACGATCAGGTCCCGACGAGTCCCGCGACGACCGGTCGAGCCCGATCGAACGCCGTCGTGGCCCCGAGCGTCTCGAGGCGTTCAGCGACGGCGTGCTGGCCATCGCGATCACACTGCTCGTGCTCGAGATCCGCGTGCCGCCGGCTGAGGACCTGGCGGATCCCGACAGACTGGTCCAGGCTCTCGGAGCCCTCTGGCCGAGCTACCTTGGCTACCTGATCAGCTTCGTGACGGTGGGGATCATCTGGGCGAACCACCACAATCTCTTCCGCCTCGTGGACCGGGTCAGCCATGGCCTGATCCTCGGAAACCTCCTGCTCCTGCTGACGGTGGGGTTCCTGCCGTTCCCGACGGCGCTGCTGGCCGCGACGCTGGACACGGCGAGCGCCCAGATCGGGGTGCTCATCTATGCCGGGACCTTCGTGGTCGTCGCCATCGCGTTCAACGTCCTGTGGTACGAGATCCGCCACCGGCCCGGGGTCCTCCGCCCGGAGGTCGACTCGTGGTCCGTGGCGGCGATCACCCGCAGCTATCGACTCGGCCCGCCCGGTTACCTGATCGCCTTCGTCGGAGCGCTGATCAGCCCGGCGCTGGGCATGGCCGTGATCGTCGTCCTGACGTTGCTGTACCTGCTGCCGTCGTCGTCGGGCGCCTAGTCGCGCGGCTGCAACCGGTGGCTGGTGCTGATCTCGACGCGGCCGCGCTCGTCCGCCGCCGGATGCTCGACCAGGGCGATGAGCCGATTGGCCATGAACCGCCCGGTCCGGACCGGGACGCCGGTCCGCGTGACCTCGCGGACCTCGACCACGCCACGGCTCGTGACGACCTCGATCCGACGACCGGCCTTGGTCGCGACGATCTCGAACGTCTGGACGCCCTGGCCGGTGTCGACCATGGCTTCGACTCGGTCGCCCTTCATGGGGGCCATGCTAGTCCTGTCGAAGCCCGCCAATTCGTGCCGGATAGTCCCGGGAGACCATTGGGCGGGATCTCATTGGCTCCCCGTGGCCGCGGCTCTCGGCCACGCGCGGCGCGGAACCGGTCCCAGCCGGCTACTTGGCCGCCTTGAGCAGCGTGCGCCGGCAGCGCGTGCAGACGAGCGTCTTCGTCGGGACGCCCTTCTGGTCGATGACGAGCGGCTGGAGATTGGGCTTCATCCGGCGGTGGGCTCGAACGCGGTTCATCCCCGACGACTGGGGATTGAAGCCGCCCATCGAGACCTTGCCGCAGATCGCGCAGGAGCGGGCCATGCGTGGTCCTCTGGAAGTCGGGTTGGGATGTGAGGTGCCCGGGATGGCCCGAGCGGAGCGGTAGAATAGCACACGGCCTCCCGACGGCCTCGTCCGGACGACGCCCGACCACCACCCCACGAGGACCTCGCCCGCGTGCCGACCCAGCCCACTCCCGGCCGATCGCTCGTGACACGCCATGCCGTCGTCGACCTCGTCCGAACCGCGACCGTCGGCTCCTACGGCGTGACGGGCTTCGGCGGCCGGCCGCTCGACCGCCTGCTGGGCCGCCTCGGGCTGACCCAGCCCGGGGTCGCCGTCCACCTCGGCGACGGGCTCGACATCGAGCTCGACCTGACCGTCGCGTACGGGGTCCCGATCGCCGAGGTCGCTCGCCAGGTCGATTCGGCGGTCCGCTACGCGCTGCGACGCGCGCTCGATCGCGAGGTGCGCCGGCTGACGATCCACATCGACGGACTGCGCTTCGGGCCCGGTGGCGAGCCGCCATCGGTGCTCCATGCCGATCCGGAGGCCATCGGGCCGCGCGAGCTGGCGGACAGCGGCACGGACGTGGCCTGATGGCCCGTCGCGCATGCGACGGAGACGGACTGCTCGGCGCGTTCCGGGCGGCCGTCATGAACCTCGAGGCGCATGTCGACGAGGTCAATGCGCTCAACGTCTACCCGGTCCCCGACGGCGACACCGGCTCCAACATGCTGGCGACCGTGCGGGCCGCGCTGGTCGAAGCCGAGGGCGCCGCAGGTCAGCCCGCCGAACGGATCGCGGCGGCGATCAGCTTCGGGGCGTTGATGGGCGCCCGCGGGAACTCCGGGGTCATCACCAGCCAGATCTTCCGCGGGATGGCCGAGGCGCTCGGAGGCAAGAGCCGGTTCAATGGCCTCGACCTCGCACACGCCCTGTCGCAGGGCGCCCGGACCGCCTACGGCGCAGTCGCGAAGCCGGTCGAGGGCACGATCCTGACCGTGATCCGCGAATCGGCCGATGCCGCCGTCGCCGCCGCCGAGCACGATGACGACATCGAGACCGTCCTCGCCGCGACGCTCGACGCGGCCGAGAAGTCCGTCGCGCGGACGCCCAGCCTGCTCGCGGTCCTGCGTGAGGCGGGCGTCGTCGACTCGGGCGGACAGGGGCTCTACCGGCTCTTCCAGGGGGCACTCCTCCACCTGGTCGGCCGGTCGCCCGCGTCGGTGGCGCGCGATCGGGCACACGCGGGCGCCGGGGCGAAGCCGTCGACGCTGGTCGCGCACGCCGACGAGGGCTTCGGCTACGAGACGATGTTCCTGCTCCAGCCCAATGGGGCCGGGAGCCTCGACGTCGACGCCATCCGCGACCACCTCGAGTCGATCGGGGAGTCGGTCCTCGTGGCCGGCGACACCCGAGCGCTCAAGGTCCACGTCCACAACGAGCGCCCGGACCTCGTGGTCGGCTACGGCCTCAGCCTCGGCGCGCTGAGCCGGATCAGCATCGAGAACCTCGACAACCAGGCGCGCGACGTGCGCGAGACGCGGGCGGTGGCGTTCACCTCGGACGCCATCGCGAACGCGCCACCCGACCAGTCCCACCCGGTGCGGACCGCCGACCGCCCAGCGCTCGGTGTCGTCAGCGTCGTCGCCGGCGACGGACTCGCCGCGATCTTCCGCGACTTCGGCGTC
Source organism: uncultured Chloroflexia bacterium (assembly GCA_963742075.1). GTDB lineage: Bacteria > Chloroflexota > Limnocylindria > Limnocylindrales > CSP1-4 > SPCO01. The sequence goes on from CAVUKR010000010.1 coordinate 48,908, forward strand.
GCGGCGGTCGTCCAGGGCGGACAGTCTGCTAATCCGAGCACCGGCGAGCTGCTCGCGGCGATCACCCCGGTCGAGGCCCGCGAGATCATCCTCCTGCCGAACAATCCGAACGTCGTCCTCGCCGCGCGCCAGGTCGCGGCCATGACCGACCGGCCGATCGTCGTCGTCCCGACCCGCAATGCCGCCGAGGGGTTCGCGGCGCTGCTGGCACTCGACCCGAGCCTCGACGCCGCGGCGAACGCCGGCCCGATGGCCGAGGCCGGCCGCGGGATCCAGACGCTGGTCGTGACAGAGGCCGTGCGCGACGCGACGATCGGTGGCCGCAAGGTCAAGCGTGGCCACACGATGGCACTTGGTCCCGACGACGGCCTCGTCGCGAGCGACAGCGACCGCGAGAAGGCCGTTCTCGCCGCGGTCACGTCCCTCGCACCCGGCTTCGAGCTGCTGACCCTGTTCTACGGCGATGGCGCCGACCTGGACGAGGCTGAGGGGATGGCGCGGCGGATCGGCTCGGCGCTCTCCGGCGTCGAGGTCGAGGTCCGTCACGGCGGTCAGCCGTTCTACCGGTATCTCATCTCCGCCGAGTAGGCGTGGCGAAGGCGACGAGCCCGGCGAAGCCACCGACCGACCCGGTCGACCTGCTCTCGACCCCGTTGGCCGCATCGGGCCTTGCCGCCGGGGCGGTCCTGCGACGGGCCGGGATCAAGCTCGACTTCTACACGGTCCGCGACCTGCTCTTCCATCTGCCGCGGCGGTATGACGACCTGCGCGAGATGCGCAAGCTCGGCGACCTGGCCTGGGTCGAGGACGGGACAGTGGTCTCGGCGCGCGTCAGGGTCGCCGACGTCCGGGTCGAGCCCACCTTCCGCCGACGCGTCCAGCGGACCATCGTCCGTCTCGAGGACGAGACGGGGAGCATCGACGCCACGTGGTTCGGCCGGCGCTACATCGAGCGTCGGCTCCAGGTCGACGGCGAGATCGTGGTGTCCGGCAAGGTCAAGCATTTCGGTCGCCGCCTGACTTTCGACAACCCCGAGTTCCAGGTGATGACCGAGGAGACCGCGCTCCTCCACGCGGGCCGGATCGTCCCGGTCTACCCGCTGACCGCCGGGCTCACCGCGGCCCGGTTGCGCGCCGCGATCCGCGAGGCGCTCGACAAGGCCGGCTACGCGTACCCGGAGTACCTGCCTGCGGCGATCGCCGCCGAGGAGGGGCTGGTGCCCATCGCACGGGCGATCGAGGAGGCCCACTACCCGGATTCGTTCGAGGGTCGTGACGCCGCCCTGCGCCGCCTCGCCTTCGACGAACTGCTCGCACTCCAGCTCGGGATGGTCGCCCGGCGCCGGCAGCGGGTCCGCGATGCCGCCCCCATCCTGGCGGTCGACGACGCCTCGGCCGACGCGATCCGTGCCTCGCTGGAAGGATCCCTCTCGACCCGCCTGGGCCACGACGTCGCGTTGACCGGCGACCAGGCGGCGGCGATGGCAGCCATCCGGGACGACCTGGCCCGCCCGACGCCGATGCTCCGGCTGCTCCAGGGCGACGTCGGGTCGGGCAAGACCGCGGTCGCGGCGTATGCGCTGGCGGCCGCGGCGCGGGCGGGGTTCCAGGGCGCCCTCCTGGCCCCGACCGACCTCCTGGCCCGGCAGCATCTCGAGACGATCGGCGGCCTGCTCGATGGGCTCGGGCTCGGCGTGACGCTGCTGACCGGATCGCTCTCGGCCGACACGAAGGCCAAGGCATCCGAGGCGATCCGCGCCGGCCAGGCCGCGGTCGTCGTCGGGACCCACGCGCTGATCCAGGAGTCGGTGACCTTCCGTGACCTCGGCCTGGTCGTGATCGATGAGCAGCATCGCTTCGGCGTCGAGCAGCGTGGCCAGCTTGAGGCGAAGGCCGGCGGCCGCGCCCCACACGTCCTGCTGATGACCGCGACGCCCATCCCGCGGACGCTCGGCCAGGTCCTCTACGCGGACCTCGACGTCTCGGACCTGCGGACGCCGCCCGCAGGCCGCGTCCCGATCCGGACCGGGATCCGCCGCCCGGACGACCTGGACGGCACGTGGCGCAGGGTCGCCGCGGAGGCGGCCCTGGGGCACCAGACGTTCGTCGTCGTGCCGCTCATCGAGGAGAGCGGCGACGAGGGCGACGGCGCGGTCGCGGCCGAGAGCGAGGCGGTCCGGCTCGCGGCACTCCTCGCGCCGCTCCGGGTCGGGCTCGTCCACGGGCGGATGAAGCCCGCCGCGCGCGACGCCGAGATGACCCGCTTCCGCGATGGCGAGCTCGACGTGCTGGTCGGTACGACCGTGGTCGAGGTCGGGGTGGACGTCCCGGCCGCGACGATGATGGTCGTCGAGGGCGCCGACCGCTTCGGGCTCGCCCAGCTCCACCAGCTGCGGGGACGAGTCGGCCGCGGGTCCGTCGAATCGTTCTGCGTCCTCGTCTCCGACTCGAGCGACGAGGTCGCGCAGGCGCGGCTCAAGGCCGTCGCAGAGCTGCGCGATGGGTTCGAGCTTGCCGAGAAGGACTTCGAGCTGCGCAAGGAAGGCGACGTCCTCGGCCTCGCCCAGAGCGGGTTCCCGCGCCTGCGGGTCGCCTCGCTCCAGGTCCCCGAGCACCGCGAGCTTGCGGTCCGGGCGCGTGCGCACGCGGAGGCGCTGCTCGACGGTGCGGGCGCGATGGCTCCCGCCCGCCCGGCGCTCGTCGCGGAGCTCGAGGGTGGCTGGCTCCGGCGCGTGGCAGCCGGTGAGCCGGCGAGCGGGACGTGACCGCCACCGACGCCGGTCGCGTGATCGCCGGCGCCGCGCGCGGCATCCGGCTGGACGCGCCGGGTCCCGGGACGCGGCCGCTGGCCGACCGCGTCAAGCAGACCCTCTTCGCGATCCTCGAACCCGACCTGCGCGGCGCCGTTGTCGTCGACCTCTTCGCAGGGTCGGGCGCGGCCGGGATCGAGGCGCTGTCGCGTGGCGCGGCGCACGCCACCTTCGTCGAGCACGACAAGGGAGCGGCCACGGTCATCGCCGCGAACCTCGCGCGGACCCACCTCGCAGGCGGCCGGGCGAGGATCGTCCGCGCCGATGTGCTCGGCTGGCTGGCGGGCCCGGACGCGGCCGAGGCCGGGCCGTTCGACATCGCTGTCCTCGATCCGCCGTATGCCGACACCGTCTTGCTCGTCGCCGCACTCGAGGCGCTCGGGCCGCGCCTGACCCCGGACGCCCGGGTCGTGGCCAAGCACTTCTGGCGCGACGCCCCGCCGGCCCGCGTCGGGCTGCTAGCATCCGAGCGCGAACGCCGCTTCGGCGAGACGACGCTGACCTTCTACCGGCGAGCGGAGGATCGATGAACACGATCGCGGTCTATCCGGGCTCGTTCGACCCGATCACCAACGGTCATCTCGACATCGTGGCGCGGGCGCTGACCGTCTTCGACACGGTCATCGTGGCCGTGCTCGCCAATCCCCGGAAGACGCCGCTCTTCTCGGTCGAGGAGCGCATCGCGATCATCGGCGGCGCCCTGGGGACGAGGCTGGGACCGCTGCTCGACCATCTCGAGGTCAAGGCATTCGACGGCCTGACCGTCGATTTCGCCCGCGCCCAGGGAGCCAACGCGATCGTCCGCGGCCTGCGTGCGATCAGCGATTTCGAGACGGAGATGCAGCTCGCGCACAACAACCGGGTACTCGCGCCGGAGCTCGACACCGTCTTCTTCATGACCGCCGTCGAGCACGGGTATGTCAGCTCGAGCCTGGTCAAGGAGATCGCCCGGTTCGGCGGCGACGTCTCGGGGATGGTCCCGGCCGCGGCTCGCGAGGCGCTGGTGCGGTCACTGGGGAGCCACTGAGGGCGACGCTCGCATGCGATACTTGACAGCAGCCTGACCGACCCAGCCTCGACAGCCTGGAGGGCAGTCCGATCGACATCATCTTCCTCGTCGAGCGCCTCGAATCGCTGATCGCGAACGGCAAGAAGCTGCCGCTCACGACGAACGTCGTCGTCGACCAGAACGCGGCCCTCGGTCTCATCGACGAGCTTCGGGTCGCCGTGCCCGAGGAGGTGCGGGCCGCCAAGCGGATCAACGCCGAAGGCGAACGGATCATCGAGAAGGCCCAGGACGAGGCCGAGCGGATCGTCGCCCGAGCGCAGGAGCAGGCCGCCTTCCTGATCGACGAGCGCGGCCTGACCCAGTCAGCCGACGCCCAGAGCCAGGTGATCATCGGCGACGCGCATCGCGATGCCGACGCGATCCGCCGGGGCGCGGACGAGTACGCCGTCGGCGTCCTGGTGAGCCTCGAGGGCGACGTCACCAACACGCTCCAGAGCATCAAGAAGGGGATCGCCCTGCTCGACGAGCGGCGCGCACTGCTCGCGGGCGACGGCGACGAGGCCGCTGCCGAGCGAGCCCTCGACGAGGCGGGGGAGCCGTCCCACACGTCGCGGTGACCGCGAGCGGCCCCGTCGACGCGCCGCTCGTCTGGAACGTCGCCGGCCTGCTGGCCGACGACCCCGGTGAGGATCGGGTCATCGAGGTGGCCGATGCCCGGATCGACCTCGGCGACGACCTCCGGCTCGCCGAGCCGATCGCCGGGCGGGTGCGCCTGCTCCGGACCAACCGGGGGATCCTGGCGACGGCCGATCTGCACACCTCGCTCGACCTCGAGTGCAGCCGCTGCCTCCGCGAGGTCGTCGACCCGGTCGAGCTCCGGTTCCAGGAGGAGTACCTGCCGGTCCTGGACATCGCGACTGGTCGCCCGCTCCCGACCGACGACGAACCCGACGTCGCCCGCCTGACCGACCACCACGAGCTCGACCTCGAGCCTCCGGTGCGCGACGCGATCCTGCTGTCAGAGCCGATCGCGCCGCTCTGCCGGCCGGACTGCCCGGGGCTCTGCATCGTGTGCGGGCTGCGGCTCGACGAGGGCGTCCACGACCATCCGGCCGACGACATCGACCCGCGCCTCGAGGCCCTGCGCGGGTTCCGCGCCGACGACGACTGATGCCGCGGTCCGGCTAGGGAAGCGGCGTCGGCCCGGGCAACATGACGGTCACCGTGCCGCTCTCGACGACGATCGGCAGCTCGTCGGAGATCTCCTCCCGTGTCGAGGCCGTCAGGCCGTCGGCCGACGGTTGCGTGAACATCGCCGCGTTGCTGTCGTCGTAGTACTCCTCCATGGCGATCTGGTAGCCGGCGGCACCGCGTCGGGCGGCGGTCACAGAGCCGGCGGCGAGACGGCCCCGATCGGTCTCGTACGACACGCCGGTCGGGTCGAGGACGAGCGGACAGCCGTGCTCGATGTCGCGGCGCAAGCCGGACGTTATGACCAGAAGATCGGGCGCATCGGCGGACACGCAGCGGGCGCCGTCGAGGTCGGTCTCCAGAGCGGAACGTTGCAGGACGGCCCCCTCGTGACGAGGAACACCGAGCGCCAGCGCGGCGATCACCCCGAGACAGGCGGCCTGGGCGAGCGTGCCGAGCGGCCGGTGTGGCTCGGCCACTTCGATGACGATCGCCGCAGCGGTCCCGAGCACGATCGCGGCGGCCGGCGCGATCCAGGCCGAGTAGTGCGAGTAGAAGTTCGGTGCGATCAGCAGGTACGACGTCTCGACCATCACCATCACACACCACATCCGGGCTGCCGGGACGCGTCGCGCGACGAGGACGACCGCCCCGGCACCGAGGATCGCGGCGCCCACGATCACCACATCGACCGGGCTCGGGCCGGCGGCGGCGCTCCCGATCGACAGCCCTTCGAGCGCTCGCAGTCGCGTGACCAGCGAGACGCCGATGTCCGGTCGGTCGAGCTGGTCGATCAGGACGTACCGGATGAACGCGGCCGGTGCCGTCGCCAGGAACGGCAGACAGATCACGGTGAATGCCGTGGCGGCACCGCCCAGCAGGGCGACGGCCGGCCGGCGGGGATCCAACCGAGCGGCGCGCGCCGAGACGACGACCGTCCCGACGATCACGACGAGCGGCACGACCGCCCACAGCTGGATGGCCGCCGCTGCCCCGAGCGCGGCCCCCGCCACGGCGGCTCGTCGCACCGTCAGCGCCCGCGAGGAGACGATGAGCAGGAGCGCGATGAGGGTGAGCGTCGTCTGCGGGCCGATCAGGTCTGTCGTCAGTTCGACCCGGGCCCCAGCGAACCAGACCGCGTACAGCAGTCCGCTGATGAGCCCCGCACGGCGACCGTATCGACCCGCCAGGACGGCAACGAGGCCCGCGTTGACCGCACCGAGCGCCATGAAGGCCAGCCGGGCAAGCGCGAAGCCCGTCCCGTCGTCCGTCACTCCGGCGATCCACGCGAACGGCGAGAGCAGCAGCGCGATCCCCGGTGGATGGAGCAGCAGGAAATCGCGATAGGGCAGGACGCCGTTGACGAGGGCGACGGCCGCCCCGAAGTAGACGCCGTCGTCGTAGCCGAGGTGGCCATCCAACCCGCCGCCGCGCAGGACGGGCAGCGCCCGCACCACGAACGCGACCACGATGATCCCGAGGAGCAGAAGCCAGTCGGTCCGGCCTCGCGGAACCCACGCCGGTGGCGGAGCGATGTGGCCGTCGTCGATCCGCGCGGTCACCGGGTCCCTACTCGCCATGGCCGGGAGGGTGACACGTTTTGACCGATTCGACAGGCGGCGGGCCGGTGCCGCTGCATCGGGGGCGACCGAGATCCCGAGCACGGGCCTGACACCGGAGGCCGATTCGCGCTAGACTCCGCCGTCGGTCCGATGCCCTCCGCCCGAGGTCCCGGCACCGCCCGAACGCCAGCCAGCGCATCGCCATCGCGATGATCCGAAGGAGCTCCCGACCCCATGGGTGTACCCAAGCGACGCGTCTCGCATGCCCGCCAGGGCGAGCGCCGTGCGCACCTCGCCATCAGCGTGCCGACACTCGAGGAGTGCTCGCACTGTCACGAGATGAAGCTGCCGCATCACGTCTGTCCGAACTGCGGCTACTACCAGGGCCGCCAGGCGGTCGAGCTCAAGCCTGCCGCCGACGACGCCGCGCGCTGACGCGGAGTCCCGGACCGTGACCGAGCCGGCGGGGACCACCGACACCGGCGTTCGCGTCGCGGTCGACGCGATGGGCGGCGACCACGGTCCGTCTGAGGTCGTCCCGGGCGCCCTCGATCACGCTCGGGCGCACCCCGAGGATCGGATCATCCTCGTCGGAGACGAGGCCGTCGTCCGTGCGCTGGCCGGCGAGCTGCCGCCGAATGCGACGATCGTCCACGCCAGCCAGGTGGTCGGGATGGACGAGCATCCCGCGCTCGCGCTGCGCGAGAAGAAGGACTCGACGATCCTCGTGGCGGTCGACCTCGTGAGGCGCGGCGAGGCCGACGCCGTCGTGACCGCCGGTCACACGGGGGCAGGGATGGCTGCGGCCGTCCTGCGCCTCGGGCGGCTGCCCGGCGTCGATCGCCCGGCACTCGCCGTCCAGATGATCACCGAGAAGGGACCCATCGTCCTGCTCGACATCGGCGCGAACCCCGACTCGACGGCGGAGAACCTCGTCCAGTACGCGCGGATGGGCGCGATCTTCGCGGAGCGCGTCCTCGGCGTGGCCCGGCCGCGGGTCGCGCTGCTTTCGATCGGCGAGGAGAAGGGGAAGGGCGACGCCCGGATCCAGCGGGCGACGGAGCTGCTCGACGCGTCCGACCTTCGCTTCGAGGGCAACGTCGAGGGCAAGGACCTGACCCACCACCTCGCCGACGTCGTCGTCTGCGACGCCGTGCTCGGCAACGTCGTCATCAAGTTCTTCGAGGGCCTGTCGACCTTCATCTTCGACCTGTGGCGAGACGAGTTCGGCGGGTCGATCCGGGGCCGGCTGGCGTACCTCCTGATGCGCCCGAGCATCAGCCGCATCCGGGGTGTCTTCGACTACGAGAAGGTCGGCGGCTCGCCGTTGCTCGGGGTCCGCGGGACCGTCATCATCACCCATGGGCGGGCGCGGCGACGGATGGTGACCTACGCGTGCGAGGTCGCGGCCACCACGGCGCGCACCGGCGTCCCGGCCCTCATCGCGGAGTCGCTCGGGTCGTCGTCCCAGGCGCCGAGGATGGCCGTGCTCTCGGCGGACGCAGCGACCGAGGAGGCCTCGTGAATCGACCGGAGCTCACCGTCGGACGCGGCGTCATCGCCGAGCTCGTGCGGCTCGCCGCCCTGGAGGTTCCGGGCGTCGTCCGGGTCGGTCGAGGCGGTCCCGCCTGGCGCCGGCTGTTCGGCGGCCCCGGGGTCGCCGTCCGCATCCGCGACGAGCGCGTCCTCGTCCGGCTCTGGCTGGTCGCCCGTCCGGGTCAGCCGCTGGCGCCGCTCGCCGGCCAGGTCCGGACGACGGTCGCGGCGACCGTCGAACGACTGCTCGGTCTCGAGCTCGGGTCGGTGACCGTGCTGGTCGATGGCGTCGGGGGCTGACCGCGTTCGCGGCCGGCGGACCGGTCGCCGGCTCGCCCTCGCCGCGGTCTTCGAAGCGGACTTCGGGCAGCGCACGGCGGACGCCGTCCTCGAGCGGCACCTGGCCGACGAAGAACGCGACCCGAACGCGGCGGCCCTCGCGCGCGAGCTCGTCGCGGCAGAGATGGCGCACCGTGATTCGATCGATGCCGAGATCACCCGACGGGCCCCGCAGTACCCGGTCACCGGGCTCGCCCGGATGGACCGCGCACTGCTCCGTACCGCCATATCCGAGGTGCTACACTCGGCCACGCCGGCCCGGGTGGCCATCGCCGAGTGGGTCGAGCTGGCACGCACGTACAGTGGAGAACCGATGCGACGCCTCATGAACGGCGTCCTCGGGAACATCGCAGCGGAGCCCAGCGGCGCCCGGCCGACGGCACCAACACCCAACTCCGAGGAGGGAGTCAGTGGCAACAACGTACGAGCGCCTCAAGAAGATCGTCGTCGAGCAGCTCGGCGCCGACGAGGATGAGGTCAAGCCCGAGGCGTCGTTCGTCGACGACCTGAATGCCGACTCCCTCGATCTCGTCGAGCTCATCATGAGCCTCGAAGAGGAGTTCGGGACGGAGATCTCGGACGAGGATGCGGAGAAGATCCGCACTGTCCAGGACGCCGTCGACTACATCGACGAGCGCGCGACGTAGCCGCTCCCCCAGGCGTCGGCCGCACCTCCGGGATCATGCGTCCCGCCGAGGCATTCGCGGCGCGGATCGGGCTCCCGGTCGGGGACCTCGACCTCCTCGAGCAGGCCCTCGTCCATTCGAGCTGGCAACACGAACATCCCGATGTCGCACTGGGCCACAACGAGCGGCTCGAATTCCTCGGTGACGCCGTGGTCAACCTCGCCATCTCCGGGGCGCTCTATGCGCGCCATCCCGACGACGACGAGGGATACCTGAGCGCCCGTCGGGCCGCCATCGTGTCGTCCACCGGTCTTGCCCGACTGGCCGGACGGATCGAGCTGGGGACCTACCTGATGCTCGGAGAGGGGGAGTCCCAGCGAAGCGGTCACCGCCGGCCGCTCCTGCTCGCCTCGACCTTCGAGGCCGTCGCCGGCGCGCTCTACCTCGACCTCGGATTCGATCCGGTCTGCGCGTGGCTGATCAGCCTGGCCGACCCTGAGCTCTCGGCCGAGGCGCCGATCGGCGCGCTCAAGAGCCCCAAGAGCCGGCTCCAGGAGTTCACCCAGCGGACCGCCGGCGACCGCCCGACCTACCGGCTGACCGACTCGAGCGGACCGGACCACGAGAAGTCGTTCCGGATCGAGGTCTGGGTCGGTGGCGACCTGCTCGGCGTCGGCGAGGGTCCCTCCCGGCGGGCCGCTGAGACGGCCGCCGCTGCAGAGGCGCTCGACCGGCTGCGCGGCATGGCGGGTGCCGGAGCCGGCCCCGACGGAGTGGTCGCGTGACCGACGGTCAGCAGCCCACCGAGCCGCGACTGCTGGCGCTTCGGTTGCAGGGCTTCAAGTCGTTCGCGGAGCGGACCAGCGTCGAGTTCGGACCGGGGATCAGCGCCGTGGTCGGACCCAACGGGTCGGGCAAGAGCAACCTGGCCGACGCCCTGCGCTGGGCGCTCGGCGAGCAGGGCCGGGCGCTCCGCTCGCGGAAGTCGGAGGACGTGATCTGGGCCGGCTCGGAGAAGCGCGCGGCACAGGGGATGGCCGATGTCACGCTCGTCCTCGACAACGCCGATGGGCTCCTTCCGGTGGACTTCCGGGTGCTCGAACTCGGGCGACGGCTCTACCGCTCGGGCGAGAACGACTATCTCCTCAACAAGAGCAGGATCCGGCTGCGCGACCTGGTGGACCTGCTCGACTCGGCGCACCTCGCCGACAACGCGTTCCTGTTCATCGGGCAGGGCATGGTGGACCAGGCCCTGGCGCTGCGGCCCGAGGAGCGGCGGCCGTTGTTCGAGGAGGTCGCGGGCGTCCGCCGCCACGAACGCCGTCGTCGCCGCGCCGAGGAGCAGCTTGTCGAGTCCGAAGCGAACCTCGCCCGGGTCGAGGACATCCTCGGCGAGCTCCGCCCGCAGGCCCGTCGGCTGGCGGCGCAGGCGGAACAGCAGGCCACCCGCGAGACCACCGCCGACGAGCTGGCCGGCGCCCTGCTCCTGGCGATGCACGCGCGCTGGCACGAGACGGCCGCCCGGCTGGCCGTGGCCAGGACCGCCGGCGAACGGGTCCGACTCGCGGTCGACGCAGCCACGGACGAGTTGGCCGCTACCGAGGCGACGACGAACGTGCTCTCGATGGCACGGGCGGATCGGGCGACCGTCGAACGCGATCGGCGCGAGGCGTACGAGACGGCCCGGTCGGCAGCGACGGCCGCCCAGCTCCGTGACGCGCGACTCACGTCGGACCTCGCCGCGCTCGAACGCGACCGCCGCCGCCTGCTCGACGAACGTGCCGCCGCCGAGGCGGAGCTGACGGCCGGTCGACGCGCGCTGGCCGCGCCGGTCCCGGCGCGAGACCTCGATCTCGAGGCCGTCCTCGGCGAAGCCGAGCGCGAGCTGGCGCACGCGCTGGCCGAACTCGGGACCCTGCGGACGGCGAGCCAGGCGCACGGTGAGGAGCTCGCGGCGCTGCGCCGAGCGGCCGCGGCCCGGCAGGCCGAGGTCGAGACGGCCCGCCGACGATTGGCCGAGGTCGAGCGGCGAGCGACCGACGAGGCCAGGGAGACCGACGCCGCGACCGAGCGGCGGACGGCCCTTGCTGCAGGCCTCGCCGAAGCCCGCGCGGTCCTCGCCGCCGCGATCGAGGCCGAGCTCGCTGCCGCTGCCCGTCGGGAGGGGGCTCGCGAGCGGGCGGATGCGGCCGATGCCCAGCATGCCGCCGCGCACGAGCGGGCGGTGGCCGCGAATGCCTCGGCCGCGGCCGTCCGGGCGCGGCTGGACGGACTCGAGGCGCGGCTCGCCGAGGAGGAGACCCGTGGGATCGCCCGTGCGGCCAGGCGAGCAGGCGGCCGCCGGCTCGATGAGGATCTCACGATCGATCCGGCTTTCCGGGCGGCGGCAGAGGTGGCCCTGGCCGAAACGACCCGCGCCTACGTCGTTGCCGGCGACGCGGTGCCCTCGCTCGCCGGGGAGCGTGGCACGCTCGTGATCGTGGAGCGGGCGAGTGGGCCCGTCGTGCCCGATGACGCCCGCGAGCGTCGGTTCCGGGAGGCGCTGGTGGCCGCGGGCGGAGGAGTCCTCGACGGTGCCGTCCGGCGCGATGTGACGGGCGCCGCGCGTCGATTGCTCGCGCGAGCCGCATGGCTCCCCGACCTCCCGTCCTGCCTGGCCATCCAGCCGGCGCTGCCACCGGGCTGGGTCGTCGTCACCCGCGACGGCAGCGCGATCGTCGGCGAGCTCGGCGTGACCTTCGGAGCCGGTGAGTCGGTCCTCGACCGCCGGGCCGAGGCGACCCGGCTGGGCGGGGAGTCCGAAGCCGCGGACGCGGAGGCCGCCACGGCACGCGGCACCGCGGTCCGACTGGCCGCCGCCGCCAAGGAGGCGGCCGATGCGCTGGAGGAGGCCCGGGCCGAGGAGAGCCGCGCCGCGGGCGTCCGTCGCGGCGCCGAGGAGGCCGAGCGGCTGGCGGCACGCCAGCACGAGACCGTCACCCGCGAGAGCGCCTGGCACGAAGCCCAGGCGGAGCGCCTCCGGGCGGACCTCGAACGCGCCCGGGTCGCCGCCGCGGTCCGCGAGGAGCCGTCGACCGACGATCGGGACCCGACCGCGACACCGGTCGACGGGGCGGCGCTGGCCGCCTGGGAGGCCCGCGCGGCCGAGCTCCGGGCTCGTCGCGACCGGCTGGCCGAGGAATCGGGGAACCGCGATGCCGCGCGGCGCGACGCCGAGAACCGCCGCGCCCGGGCCGAGGCCTCGACCGTCATCGCCGAGGAACGGATGGCACGCGCCGACCGCGACGTGGCCGCGCTCGGTGAGCGCGAACGCGCCCTTGCCGAGGAGCGCGATGCCCTTCGTGCCGAGATCGCGGCGACGTCCGCTGCCGAAGCGGGCGCGCGCGGGGCGCTCGCCGAGGTGCAGACCGCCGACGCCGCGGACCGCGAGCGTCTGGCGACCGCCGAACGCGAGACGGCAGCAGCGCGCGAGCGGCTCCGGTCGGCCGACACGAACCTCCGCTCGGCCGATCACGCCGAGCTCGAGGCGCGTCTCGGCCTCGACGCGTTGCACGAGGCGATCGTGGTCGAGCTGGCCGGTCTCGGCGAGTTCGGGATCGCGGGGCTCGAGGGCGAGGCTGGCGTCAGACCGGGGTCGGCCCGGATCGCCGCAGCGCTCGGCACACAGGCCGTCGAGTCGCGCGTGGTCGGCGGGATGACGTCCGAGGACGACGAGGTCGTCTCCGACGAAGCCGCCGCGCTCGAGGCCGCGCTTGCCCTGGTGACGCCGATCTGGGCAGCCGAACCGCCGGCCTCGCCGGCGCCGAGCCCGGCGCGGCTCGGCCAGCTGCGCCGCCGATTCCACGAGCTCGGGGCGGTGAACCCGTATGCCGTCGACGAGTACGCCGCGCTCAAGGAACGGCTTGAGACGCTCGAGACGCAGGCGTCGGACCTGCGGACGGCCATCGTGCGGACCCGGGACCTGATCGTCGAGTTGGACACGATGATCGCGGACCGTTTCCGGACGACGTTCGAGGCGCTCGAGGCGGCCTTCTCGACCCGCTTCGAACAGCTCTTCGGGGGCGGGTTCGCCAAGCTGTCGCTGACCGACCCGTCGGACCTCGGCTCGACCGGGATCGAGATCGTGGCGCGGCCGCCCGGCAAGAAGGCACAGGCCCTCGCGATGCTGTCGGGCGGCGAGCGGGCCCTGACCGCGGTCGCGCTGCTGTTCGCGATGCTCGAGGTCCGACCGGTCCCGTTCTGCGTCCTCGACGAGGTCGACGCGGCCCTCGACGAGGCGAACATCGGGCGGTTCGCGGATGCATTGCGCAGCCTCTCGCACGGGACCCAGTTCATCGTCATCACCCACAACCGCGGGACGATCGAGGCAGCCGACGCCCTGTACGGCGTGACCGTCGGCGACGATTCGGTCAGCCGGGTCATCAGCCTCCGGCTCGACGAGGCGCAGGCCCTCGCGGCACGAGGTCGGGACCGAACGGCGCTGGCGGGGTAGTCTCCACCCCATGCCCTTCTGGCGCCGACGCCCCTCCGAATCCCGACCCGACGAGGCCCCACCAACCCGCGAGGTCGACGAGCCGGTCGACCCCGACTTCGTGGACCCGTCGTGGGAGCCGGACCCCGCCGACTTCGACGACGTCGCGGAGGTCGCGGATGCTCCTGCGCCGGCCGTCGACCCGCTGTTGCCGTTCGAGGCGCCCCCGCCGACCGTCGTGACGATCGGCCTGCCGACGCCCGTCCCGCCGCCGGTGAAGCCCGTCCCGGCCTGGGCCGAACGAGTCCACGTGGCGGATCCCACCCCTGTCACGGCCGCCCCAGCGATGGACGCATCACCCGACACGGCAGCCGCACTCGAGACCGGTCTGGAGCGGACGCGAGGCGGGTTCATGTCGCGGCTGCGCGGGGCCCTCGCGACGACCGGCACGGGCGGTCCGTCGTGGGACGACGTCGAGGAGACGCTGATCGCGGGTGACGTCGGGGCTGCCCTCGCCATCGAGCTTGTCGAGCGCGCCCGACTGAGCCGGGCGCCGGGTGGCCCGGAGGCCGCCATCCGCACCGAGCTGGCTGCCCTGCTGGTCGCGCGCGATCTCGCCTGGAGTCCTCGATCGACGGTCGCCGGCAGTCCGGCCGTGGTCCTCGTCGTCGGCGTCAACGGGACCGGCAAGACCACGACGATCGGCAAGCTTGCGAGTCGCTTCAAGGGCGAGGGCCGCTCGGTCATCCTCGCGGCCGCCGACACCTTCCGCGCCGCCGCCATCGACCAGCTGCGGATCTGGGCGGACCGGGCTGGTGTGCCGATGATCGCCCATGCCCCCGGCGCGGATCCGGGCGCGGTCGTCTACGACGCGCTCGATGCGGCCGTCGCGCGCGGAGCCGACCTCGTCATCGCCGACACGGCCGGCCGCCTGCACACGCGCTCGAACTTGATGGACGAGCTGTCCAAGGTCCGGCGCATCATCGACAAGCGGCTCCCGGGCGCCGAGCCCGAGACGATCTTCGTGCTCGATGCGACGACCGGCCAGAACGGCCTGGCCCAGGCGAAGGCCTTCCACGAGGCCGTCGGACTGACCGGCATCGTGCTGACCAAGCTCGATTCGACCGCCAAGGGCGGCATCGTCTTCGCGATCGAGGACGCCCTGCGGATCCCGGTCCGCTTCGTCGGGGTAGGGGAGGCGGTCGGCGACCTCGTCCCGTTCGACCCCGACGCTTTCGTGGCGGCGCTCTTCGCCTGATCCGGCCTCAGGCCCCCGGCGGCAGCTCGCGCTGGGCGGCCAGCGCCACCTCGAGCGGATCGATCGCGCCGAGGCCAGCGACCCCGGCGGGCAGGACGAGCAGGTGGCGCACCGGCGATGACCACAGGACGGCCGCCCCCACCAACCCGCCGACCGGGGCCAGCCAGGCCGTCGCCCGCACGCCGATCACCTCGCCGAGGATCCCGGCGACGAGCGTCGCCGCGAGCTGGGCGATGACCGCCGCGACGTGGAAGGTGGACGTGACGCGCCCGAGAGCACGATCGCGGACGAGTGTCTGCCGGACCGAGACCTCGGTGATGTCGTAGACGGTCGCTGCCGAGTCCCCGACGATCTGGGCCATCACGAGACAGCCGATGGCGACGATCGGCAACCCGGCCGGCGCGATCGGGATGAACGCGTTCCCGAGCGAGGTCAGCAGCAACGCGGCGATCGCCACCGGACCGATCCCCCAGCGTCGCGTCGCGCGGGTCGCCACGACCGCTCCGACGAACCCCGAGACACCCCCGACCGCGGCGATGACCCCGAGGACCGCGGCGCTGATGTGGAGGTCCTCGAGGACGAACAGGAACCAGACCGCACCGAACACGCCGAACATCGCCGCCAGCGACATCTGGGCGAAGGCGAACGCCCGAAGCACGGGATCGTGACGGACCAGCCGGAGGCCCTCGCGGATCTCGGCCAGCACCGGCTCGCGATCCGCCGCGGGCGGTGGGGGCGCTTCGGGCTGCCGGATGGTCGCCAGCAGGATGGCGGACACCACGTACGTCACCGAGTCGATCGCGATGGCGATCGGTGCCGTGAGCAGCTGCACGAGGAAGCCGGTGATGCCGAAGGCCGCGAACTCCGAGACCGAGCCGCTCGCCGACAGGGCCGCGTTCGCGTCGACCAGCCGGTCCCGCTCGACGATCGTCGGGAGATAGGCCGTGTCGGCCGAATCGAAGAACGTGGTCAGGACGGCAGTCAGCGCGGAGACGACGAGGAGCTGCCAGAACGCGAGCACCCCGAGCGCGAATGCGAGCGGGATCGAGGCGAGCAGGGCCGCGCGCCCGAGGTCCGCCCAGATGAGCACCGGCCGTCGGCGCAGCCGGTCGACCCAGGCGCCCGCGACGAGGCCGAAGACGAGCGCGGCGACGAGATCGACGCTTCGCAGCAGCGCGACCTCGATAGCACCCGAGCCGAGCACGAGGATGGCGGCGAACGGCAGTGCCAGACGGGTGATCAGCGACCCGAAGATCGAGATCGTCGCCGCGGCCCAGACGCGCCGGAACGCGCTGTTGCGCCAGAGCGGGGAGGCGAACGGGTTGCGCACGAGGGCGGAGCATAGTGCCCGGCGTAGGCCTGCGGTACACTCCCGCTACCCGGTGCGTCAGAACTCGCGCACCAACCCGGGTCGGCTGTGGCCGATCCGGCCCACCACCCGACGGAGCCCGTCCAGGACCATGTTCGACACACTCAGCGACCGGTTGCGCAAGACGCTCGGCGGCCTGACCGGCCGCGGGCGGATCAGCGAAGCCGACGTCGACGCTGCCATGCGTGAGGTCCGCCTGGCGCTGCTCGAGGCGGACGTCAACTTCAAGGTCGTCAAGGACTTCGTCGCGCGCGTTCGCGAGAAGGCGATCGGCCACGACGTCCTCGACAGCCTGTCGGCCGGCCAGCAGGTGGTCAAGATCGTCAACGACGAACTCGTCGCGCTCCTGTCGGCGGGCGACCGGACCTTCCACCTGTCGGGCAACCCGGCGGTCGTGGCCATGGTCGGGCTGCAGGGCTCGGGCAAGACCACCTCGACCGCGAAGCTCGCGCGCCACGTCGTCAAGCTCGGTCGGCGGCCGCTGCTCGTGGCGGCGGACCCGTACCGTCCAGCCGCCGCGGACCAGCTCGAGACCCTCGGCCGGAGCCTCGATATCCCGGTCTATCGCGCGCCGGTGGGCACCGCGGTCGTCGACATCGTGCGTGGCGGCGTCGAGGCAGCGCGGCGCCAGGTCCGCGACGTGGTCATCCTCGATACCGCCGGCCGGCTGTCGGTCGACGAGGCGCTGATGGCCGAGATCGTGCCGTCGACGCAGCCGTCCACCCGGTCGAGACGCTCCTCGTCGTCGACGCGATGACCGGCCAGGAGGCCGTCGCGGTCGCCCAGGCCTTCGTCGCGGCGGTCCCGGTCAGCGGGCTGATCCTGACCAAGATCGACGGCGACGCGCGCGGCGGTGCGGCCCTGTCGATCTCGGCGGTCACCGGCGTCCCGGTCAAGTTCCTCGGGACCGGCGAGAAGACCGACGCGCTCGAGGTCTTCCACCCCGATCGGCTCGCCGGGCGGATCCTCGGGATGGGCGACATCCTGACGCTCGTCGAACGGGCCCAGGAGCATGTCGACCAGAAGCAGGCCGCGCAACTCGAGGAGAAGATGCGCAAGGGCGCATTCACCCTCGACGACATGCTCGATTCGATGCAGCAGATGCAGAAGATGGGTCCCCTCGGCCAGGTGATGTCGATGATCCCGGGGATGGGCAACCTGGCCGGCGAGGCGCAGGCCGCGGTCGATCGCGGCGATCTCAAGCGGACGGAGGCGATCATCCGGGCCATGACCCGGAGCGAGCGCCGCGACCCGACGATCCTCAACAGCTCTCGCCGGCGTCGGATCGCCGCCGGCTCCGGGACGACCCTGCCGGACGTCAACCGTCTGGTGAAGCAATTCCTCGAGATGCAGAAACTCATGAAGCAGCTCTCCGGCGGCGGCAAGCGGGCGGCCATCGGCGCGTTGACGGGCCGGCGATGAGCCGGCGAAGGGGACCACGATGACCGACGACCTCGAACCCACCCAGGACCCGGCGTCCGCGACGCCGACCGACCCGACGACGCGCGTCGAGACGCCGACAGCGCCGACGCCGCCGAGCGCGCCCTTGACCCCGGCCGCTCGCGAGAACGCCATGCCGACGAACGACGACCACCACGTCGCCTGGGCGGCCGTCGCCCCCGCGGCGCCGGTGGTCTCGACGACGCCGCGACGGCGACGCAGCAGGCTCCGCTGGGCGGTCAGCATCGCGGTCGTCGCGCTCATCATCGCCACCACCGCCGCGGTCGCCGCGATCATCACCGGCCGGTCGTCGGACGCCACCGTGCTCGGCTATGTCCCGGGGCAGACGACGGTGTACGCCGAGGTCCGCCTCGACCTGCCGGGCGACCAGCGTCGGGCCGTCGGCGAGTTCCTCTCGAAGTTCCCGGGATTCGCGGACCAGACCGCGCTCGAGAGCAAGCTTGACCAGGTCCTCGACGATCTCGTCAAGAACGCCACCAACGGCAGCCAGACGTACACGACCGACATCAAGCCGTGGTTCGGCGGCGAGCTCGCCGCCAGCCTCGGGCCGCTTCCGCCCGCCACGGCCCTCTCCGGCAGCGACCCGTCTGCCATGGGGTCGTTCAGGGCGCTCGCCCTGCTCTCGGTCACGGATCCGACCGCCGCTCAGGCCTGGTTCGACGCCGCGATCGCGAAGACCGGGGCCAAGACCACCACGGAGTCGTACGACGGGGCAACCCTCACCCTGTTCGAAAAGACCGGCGGAGCTCAGCCCGCCTTCGCGATCGTCGATGGCAAGGTCGCGGTCGCCGGCGACCTCGTCTCGGTCAAGGCGGCGATCGACACCAAGGGAACTGGCGGCTTCTCCAAGGAGCCCGGGCCCAACGCCGCCCTGTCCGCGTTCGACCGTGACCACGTCGGCTTCGCCTACGTCGCCCTCGGGCAGTTGCTCGACTGGTCGAGCGCCCTGACGAAGACCTTGACCCCGGCGGCCGGCGGGACCGGCACGCCGACCCTCAGCGCTTCGCTGCAGAAGGCCATCCCGGACTGGGGCGCGTATTCGCTCCGCTTCGAGAGCGACGCCGTGGTGATGGAGGCGGCCGCACCTGTGCCCGAGACCCGGATCGGTCCGACCGAGAACCGGCGCTCGCCGATCGACGAGCACATCCCGGGGGACGCCCTCGTGGCGTCGATCTCGCATGACCTCGGTGCCACCCTCAAGCAGGGTCTCGCGCTGTATGGCTCCGAGCCATCGCTCAAGCAGCTCTACGACACGGTCGACCAGGCACTCGGCCTCATCGGCGGGGCGGACGCCGCGTTCGGCTGGGCCGGCGACAGCGCGGTCGTCGTGACCACCTCGGACGGGACCCCGGCAGGGGGCGTGGTCGTGATCCCGAGCGACAAGGCGGCGGCCGATCACCTGTTCACCGCGCTGCGCTCGTTCATCGCGCTCGGCGGGGCGCAGCAGGGCATCACCGTCCGCGACGAGCCCTACAACGGAACGACGATCACGATCGTCGACCTCGGCGACATCAGCAAGCTGGCCGGGATGGCCGGCGCCGCCGCGAGCGCGGCTCTGCCGACCCTGCCGAACGGTCACGTCGAGATCGCCTATGCCGTGACGGACCAGGTCGTGGTGGTCGGCTCGGGATCCGCCTTCGTCAAGCACGTGCTCGACACGACGAAGGGCACCTCGCTCGCCTCGAACGATCGCTACACGTCGCTGGCCGGCCGTGCCGCTAACGGCACCAGCTCGAGCTGGGTCGACATCACCGCGATCCGCGGCCTGATCGAAAAGGCCGCGGTCGGGGCCGGTGCCGACGCCGCGGCAGTCGCCAGGTACCAGACCGACATCAAGCCGTTCCTCGCCCCGTTCGATGCGATGTACGCGTCGAGCTCGACCGGGAACGACCTGAGCCGTTCCGTCATCTACGTCACCGTCAAGTAGCGGGACGCATCCAGCGTCCCGGCCCCAGAGGAGGAAGACCACCAGTCATGGCAGTCCGCATCAGGCTGACGCGCGTCGGCGCGACCAAGCAGCCGACCTACCGGGTCGTCGTCGCCGACGGCCGCAGTGCCCGCGATGGGCGCGCGATCGAGATCATCGGGCACTACAACCCGCGCACGGAGCCGGTCGAGTTCGTCGTCGACGCCGATAAGGCGAAGGCGTGGATCGCCAAGGGCGCCCAACCGTCGGACACGGTCCTGCGGCTCTTCCGCAACGCGGGCATCGTGCCCGCAGCCAAGTAGAGGTCGCGAGCATGGCAGCCAAGGATCTGGTCGAATACGTCGCCAAGTCGCTGGTCGACGACCCGTCCGCCGTGACCGTCGAGGTCGTCGAGGAGGATGGCGCCACCGTCATCGAGCTGCACGTCGCGGAGGACGACATGGGCAAGGTGATCGGGCGCAACGGCAGCGTCGCCAAGGCGCTCCGGACTCTGCTCAAGGTGACCGCGGCGCGCGACGGCGAGCCGGTCCAGCTCGAGATCCTCTGAGCCTCGACGAGCGGCTGGTGGTCGCCCTGGTCCGGGGCGTCCACGGGCTCCGCGGTGCTGTCCGTGCCGAGGTCCTCACCGATCGGCCGGGGGAGCGGTTCACGTCCGGTGCCGTCCTCTTCCGCGAGGGCGATGACCGGCCATTGACGATCGCGTCGGCCGAGGCCGTCGCCGACGGGCCCGGTTGGCGGATCCGGTTCGAGGAGGTCACGACCCGCGACGCCGCCGACGCGCTGCGCGGTGCGTATCTCGAAGCGGTCGTCCGCGCGGACGAGGACCTCGCCCGCGGCAGCTACTACTGGCACGAGGTCATCGGCTGTGCCGTCCGCGGCGTCGACGGGGCCGAGCTCGGCACCGTGCGCGATATCTATCGCATCGGCGAGACCGAGGTCTTCACGGTCGAGGGCGGGCCGTTTGGCAGCTTCGACCTGCCGGCCGTCCGCGCCTTCATCCGGATCTTCGCCCCGCTCCGTGGCGAGATCGTCGTCGATGCCGAGTCACTCGACCTGCGCGCGCCGCGTTCGCGCGAGCCGGACCCGGACCGACCGAAGGCACCCCGCCGCCGGACACGGAGCAAGACGGCGCCGCCTGCCGAGCCACCGGCCGAGCCACCGGCATGACCCTTGAGATCGACATCCTGACGCTCTTCCCCGCGATGTTCGCGGGGCCGCTGACCGAGAGCATCCCGGGGCGGATCCAGGCGCAGGGCCTGGCATCGATCCGCGTCCACGACCTGCGCGACTGGGGGCTCGGCCGCCACCGCTCGGTCGACGACGCCCCGTACGGCGGGGGAGCGGGGATGATCCTCCGGCCCGAGCCGGCGGCCGCGGCGATCGACGCGCTGCGGCGCCCGGAGTCGCTCGCGATCCTGCTCGATCCGGTCGGCGAGGTCTTCCGCCAGGCACGGGCCGCGGACCTCGCGGCGCGATCGCATCTCATCTTCCTGTGCCCGCGCTACGAGGGCGTCGACGAGCGTATCCGCTCGCTGGTCGACCTCGAGCTCTCGATCGGCGACTACGTGCTGACCGGGGGCGAACTGCCGGCGCTCGTCGTCATCGATGCCGTGATCCGATTGCTGCCGGGCGCGATCGAGGCCGCGTCGGTCGCCGACGAATCCTTCTCGGCCGGGTTGCTCGAGTACCCGCAGTACACACGCCCCGCGGTCTTCCGCGGGATGGACGTGCCGGCGATCCTGACCTCGGGCGACCACGCCGCGGTCGATCGCTGGCGGCGCGAGCAGGCAGTCGAGCGGACGCGGTCCCGCCGGCCGGACCTCGGGCCCACGGACTGACGCGCCGCGAGGCCGTGCTATACTCCGCCGCCGACGCCCGTCCGCGTCCCTTCCGAACACCCACCGCAGCCACGGCTGCCCAGATGAGTCAGGAACCGCCCCGTGACCGTGCTCGACGAGATCGTCCAGGACCAGCTTCGCACCGACCTTCCTGAACTTGCCACGGGTGACACCGTGAAGGTGTCGGCCAAGGTCGTCGAGGGGAACCGCGAGCGCATCCAGGTCTTCGAAGGGACCATCATGCGGCTGCGCGGCGGCGGGATCACCCGCTCGATCACCGTTCGCCGGATCGCCTCGGGCGTCGGCGTCGAGCGCACCTTCAAGATCAACAGCCCGCGCATCGAGAAGATCGAGGTCGTGCGCCATGGGGTCGCCCGGCGTGCACAGCTCTACTTCCTGCGCGATCGGGTCGGCAAGGCTGCAACGCTGCGCGAGCGCCGGACCAACAGCTGAGGACCGGCGCCGAGCGCGCCGATCCCAACCGAGACCGACCCGACCCCGCCCGCCGGCGGGGTCGCTCGATTCCGGTAGGCTAACGGTCGATGGCTCCCATCGTCCCGACCCTTCGCCACGAGCGCCGCCTCTGGAACGACGGCCTCGTCCGGGTCGTCGGCGTCGACGAGGTCGGGGTGGCGCCGACCTGCGGGGCCGTCGTCGCGGCCGCGGTGATCATGCGACCCGGCTGCCACCGGATCCCGGGCGTCCGCGATTCGAAGACGCTGTCGGCCGCGCAGCGCGAACGCCTGGCACCGGTCATCCGCTCGCGGGCGGTCGCCGTCGGCGTCGGCGCGGCGTCCGTCCGCGAGATCGACCAGCTCAACATCTACCACGCCACGCATCTCGCGATGCGCCGCGCGATCGTGCGGGTCGGCGGACACGAGCACGTCCTGGTCGATGGCAACCGGATCGCAGGGTTCGAGGCCCAGGTCGGGCCGTACACGAACATCGTGGACGGCGACGCCAAGGTCTACTCGATCGCGTGCGCCTCCGTGGTGGCGAAGGTCGTCCGCGATCGGATGATGGAGCTGCTGGCAGTCCGCTATCCCGGCTACGGCTGGGACCGCAACCAGGGCTACGCGACGCTGGAGCATCGGATGGCGATCCGCCGCCTCGGCCTGACGCCGTTCCATCGGCGATCGTTCCTGGCGCTCCAGCGGACCCTCGCCGGCGACCAGCTCGAGCTCGACCTTCTGGCCGATCCCGCCGCCTCTATCGAGACGCACGAGCTGCTGGCCCGCGAGCTCGTGCCGGTCATGTCCGACGACGCCATGCTCGACGCCCTCGACCTCGCGACGCTGGAACTGACCGGTCCTGTCTGACGCGGTCGGGGCGAGTCGGGCTGTCCGCGAGGCGCGCCCGCCAGACCATCGCCGCCCCGGCCGATACGTGGCGGATAAGCCTCGCCTGCAACCATCCCGGCCATGGCGGATCAGCCAGGCAAATCGGTGCGAACGATGGCCCAGCAGGCGGGTGATGCCGCCGAGGCGCTCGTCGCGTCGCGTCTCGCGGACGCGGGTTGGACCGTCGTGGCCCGGAACGTCCATGTCGGTCGCCACGAGATCGACCTCGTGGCGATCGACCCGGGTCCACCAACAGCGCTCGTCGTGATCGAGGTGCGCTGGCGGGCGGACCGCTCTTTCGGCCTGCCCGAGGAGACCGTCGATCACCGGAAGCGGGCGCGCGTGCGCGCCGCGGCATACGGCCTGCTCGATCGGGGATCGCTGCCGAACGGCGAGCCGCTGCCGCGACTGCCGTTGCGGTTCGACCTGGTGGTGGTCGAGCCGGGGGGTCGGGTCCGGCACCACCGGCACGCCATGTGAGGTCCAGGCGGCCGGTCTTCGTCCCACCGCGCTGGCAGGCTCGGTCCAGAGACGACGAGACGGGCCCGCGATCAGTCGCTGGGCGCGGCCGTGCTACACTCCCGCCCGGTCCGGGGCATGATCCCGAGCCACCAGACAGATCCGACGCCCACGTCACCAGGCGTGGAGCACACACGCGGACCGTTCCGACCGGGACGGTGCCGGCAAGGGCGAAGGCCCGCCGGCCCCCGGCGACGAGGTCCGCGGAGGAACGAACCGACAGGAGGTCGCCACCGTGCCGTCCGTTTCGATGCGGCAGCTGCTCGAGGCCGGAGTCCACTTCGGCCATCAGACCCGGCGCTGGAACCCCAAGATGAAGCCGTTCATCTTCGCCGAGCGCAACGGGATCCACATCATCGACCTGGCGCAGACCGTCCAGCGCCTCGATATCGCGCTCGAGTTCGTGCGTGAGACGGTCGCCCGCGGTGACCAGGTCCTGTTCGTCGGCACCAAGAAGCAGGCCCAGGAGCCGGTCGCCCAGGAGGCGACGCGCGCCAACCAGCCGTATGTCAACAAGCGCTGGCTCGGCGGGATGCTCACCAACTTCGTGACCATCAAGAAGCGGATCGGCCTGCTCGAGCAGCTCGAGGCCCGCCAGGCGAACGGCGATTTCGAGCGGATGACCAAGAAGGAAGCGGCCAAGCTGACCGAGGAGATGGTCAAGCTCCAGGGGACGCTCGGTGGGATGCGCAAGATGAAGCGCTTGCCGGGCGCCATCTTCATCGTCGACCCGCACCGCGAGCGGATCGGGGTGACCGAGGCGAACAAGCTCGAGATCCCGGTCGTCGGGACCGGTGACACGAACGTCGACCCGGACGAGCTCGACTACATCATCCCGGCCAACGACGACGCGATCCGCGCCATCCGGCTGCTCTGCACGCTCGTGGCCGATGCCGCCATCGAAGGCGCCCGCGAGCGCTCGGCACGGAGCACCGAGCCCGACCAGGTCGAGGCGATGGCGATGCCCGAAGCCGAGGAGGAGGAAGTCCTGGGCGCCACCGACGAGCTCGTCGCGGCGCTCGCCGGCGGGGCCGCGCTCTCGTTCGAGCCCGATGCCGATGACGACGATCTGCTCCCCGGCGACCGCGTCGCGCGGGCCGAGGCGGCCGTCGCCGAGCCCCCGGCCGAGGCCTCGCCCGAGGAGATCGCGGCCGAACTCGCCCGCGAAGCGGCCGAGAAGAACGACGACGAGGCCGGCACGGCCGAACCGGCGGGCTGAGCAGCACCGGTCACCCCGGCACGGACCACGACCAGACCCAGAACGGCGAGCCGAGGCGGCCGCCGCGAGACAGGAGAACGAACAGGCATGGCGGACATCTCGGCAGAACTCGTCAAGGAGCTTCGCGAACGGACCGGCGCCGGTTTCATGGACTGCAAGCGCGCCCTGACCGAGGCGGATGGCGACCTCGACAAGGCGACCGTGATCCTGCGTGAGCGGGGCCTGGCGGCCGCGGCCAAGAAGGCCGACCGTGACGCGCGCGAGGGCCTCGTCTCGAGCTACATCCACACCGGCGGGCGCGTCGGCGTGCTGATCGAGGTCAACTGCGAGACCGACTTCGTCGCCCGCACGGACGAGTTCCAGAAGCTGGTCCGCGACCTGGCGGTCCAGGTCGCCGGCCTGGACCCGACCTACGTCGACGCGGACCACATCCCGGCCGATGTGCTCGAGGCCAAGCGGGCCGAGCTGCTCGCGGACGAGTCCGTCCAGAAGAAGCCGGACGCCATCCGCGGGCAGATCGTCGACGGCCAGTTGAAGAAGTGGTTCTCGCAGGTCTGCCTCTACGACCAGCCCTTCCGCGACGAGGAGCGGACCGTCCGCGAGCTGATCATCGAGCGGATCGCCACGATCGGCGAGAACATCCGCGTCCGCCGCTTCACGCGCTATGCACTCGGGGAGGAGCTGTGACCGGAGCTGCGCCGACCGCGGCGTCCGAGGCGAAGCCGCTGCGCTACCGCCGGATCCTTCTCAAGCTGTCCGGCGAGGCGCTCCTCGGCGACCGCCAATACGGCGTCGACCCGGCGGTCTGCGTGTTCATCGCGCGCCAGGTCGCCGAGATCCACGCGCTCGGCGTCCAGATCGGCATCGTCGTCGGCGGCGGCAACATCTTCCGCGGGCTGGCCGCCTCCGCGCGCGGGATGGACCGCGCCACGGGCGACTACATCGGCATGCTCGCGACCGTGATGAACGGGCTCGCCCTCCAGGACGCGCTCGAACGCGCCGGGGTCCCGACGCGGGTCATGACGGCCATCGCGATGAACGAGGTCGCCGAGCCGTACATCCGCCGCCGGGCGATCCGCCACCTCGAGAAGGGCCGGGTCACGCTCTTCGTGGCCGGGACGGGGAATCCGTACTTCACCACCGACACGGCCGCCGCCCTGCGCGCGGTCGAGATCAACGCCGAGGTCCTGCTCAAGGCGACCAAGGTGGACGGCGTCTACGACAAAGACCCGATGGCGCACGCGGATGCGCAGCGGTACGCTCGTCTCGACTACGCGGACCTGTTGCGCGACCAGCTCAAGGTCCTCGACGCGACGGCCGTGAGCCTGTGCATGGAGAACGACCTGCCCATCGTCGTCTTCGACCTCAACCGACCCGACAACATCACCAAGGTCGCCGCCGGCGAGCCGGTCGGGACGTTCATCTCGGGCGCCACGAGCGCCGCCGGAGGTGCGCCAGCATGAGCAGCGAGATCATCGCCGACGCGGACCACAAGATGGGTCGAGCGGTCGAGGCCATGGAGCGCGACTTCCAGGGCGTCCGCACCGGCCGCGCGTCGACCGCCCTCGTCGAGCGGATCAACGTCGAGTACTACGGGACCTCGACCCCGCTCAACCAGCTCGCCGGGATCAGCGTCCCGGAGCCGCACCAGATCGTCATCCAGCCGTGGGATCGCGGCGTCCTCGGCGCCATCGAGAAGGCGATCACCAAGAGCGACATCGGGCTGATGCCCAACGTCGACGGGACCGTCGTCCGGCTCAACATCCCGCCGCTGACCGAGGAGCGTCGCAAGGATCTCGTGCGGGTCGTCCACAAGCGGATGGAGGAAGCCAGGGTCGAGATCCGGAACCTGCGCCGCGAAGGCGCCGACCAGCTCAAGAAGGAAGAGCGCGACGGCTCGGTCGGGACCGACGAGGCGCACCGCCAGCTCGAGACGCTCCAGCGCACGACCGACCGCCACATCGCGGACGTCGACCGCCTCGGGGCGGCGAAGGAACAGGAGGTCCTCGAGGTCTAGTGGCCCGCTCTGCCCACCTCGCCAGGCCGACCGACGCGCCACCCGCGGCGCATGAGGCGGCGGACACGGAGACCGGCCCCGCCCCTGCCGTCCCCGCCGGGGAGACCCCGCTCCTGCCACCGGACGAGCTGCCGCGGCACGTCGCGATCATCATGGACGGCAATCGCCGGTGGGCGCGCCTGCACGACCTGCCCGAGCTCGATGGCCATGCGGCCGGGGTCGAGGCCATCCGGGCCCTGCTCCGTCACGCGGTCCGACGCGGCGTCCCGGTGATGACGCTGTACGCCTTCAGCCGCGAGAACTGGGCCCGCTCGGACGAGGAAGTGACCGGCCTGTTCGGTCTCCTCGAGGCCGCGATCCGGAGCGAGACCGACGAGCTCCGGGCCCAGGGCGTCCGGATCCGGCTGCTCGGTCGGGTCGATGAGCTGCCCGACGCGACCCGCCGGTCGATCGGCGAGGCGCTCGACGCGACGTCCGATGGCGAGCGGCTGCTCCTCAACATCGCCTTCAACTACGCCGGCCGGACCGAGCTCGTCGACGCGTTCCGACGGCTTGCCGCGAGCGGCATCCCCGCCGACGAGATCGACGAGGGCGCGATCAGCGCGGCGCTGTACACGGCCGGCCTGCCGGATCCCGATCTCGTCATCCGGACCGGCGGCGAACAGCGCCTGTCCAACTTCCTGATCTGGCAGTCGGCCTACGCCGAGTTCTACGTCTGCGACGCGCTCTGGCCGGACTTCGGCCCGGACGCCTTCGACGCCGCCCTCCTCGAATTCGCGAGCCGGCATCGTCGGTTCGGTCGCTGACCGGCCCGGATCCAGACGGAGATGCGTCAACGAGCGATCAGCGCCGCCGTGCTCGTGCCGGTCCTGCTGGTGGTGCTCGCACTTGGCGGCCCGGTCCTCTCAGCGGCCGTCGCCCTGGTCACGGCCATCGCCGCGATCGAGGTCTTCCGCCTGCTCAAGAGCGCCGGATACGCGCCGTTCGCCGCGCTCGGGACCGCGCTGGCGCTCACGATCGTGCTCGACGCCGCGATCCCGGAGCTGCTCGAGGGGAGCGGTCTCCTGCTCGGCGCGATCGGGATCGTCCTCGTGGCGATCGCCTCGTTCACCAAGATCGAGCCGCGCGACGGCCTGCCGGCATGGATGGCGACGATCTTCGGCGCCTTCTACGTCTCGCTCCTGTCGTTCATCATCCGGCTCGGCGACGCGGCACCCGACGTCCCCCCGGCTCGCCGCTGAGCGTCGTCGGCGCTGAGCGCGGCTGGATCCTGCTGCTGATCCTCGCGGTCTGGTCGTACGACACGGGGGCCTTCCTCGTCGGCAAGAACTTCGGCCGGACGAAGTTCCTGACCCACATCTCGCCGTCGAAGACCGTCGAGGGCGTGATCGGCGGGGTCGTGGCCGCCACGGTCGTCGTCGCGCTGATGCTGTGGGGCCTCGGCCAGGACCCGATCCACGCCATCGTGCTCGGCCCGCTCGCGGCGCTCGCCGCGCAGGCCGGCGACCTTGCCGAGTCGGTCATCAAGCGCGCCGCGGGCGCCAAGGACTCGGGGACGCTGATCCCCGGCCACGGCGGGATGCTCGATCGCGTGGATTCGTTCGTCTTCGCCGCCCCGATCGTGACGCTGTATGTCATCGCCGTCATCCGCTGATCCGGGCGGGGCCGGGGACCGAGCGCCGCGCGGGGTCGCTCTTCTCGGTTCGACGGGCTCGATCGGGCGCCAGGCGGTCGATGTCCTCGCCGCGCACCCGGACGACTTCCGGGTCGTGGCGCTCGCGACCGGGTCCAATGCCGGCCTGCTGGCCGAGCAGGCCGCCCGCCTGCGGCCGGCGGCCGTCGCCCTCGCCGATGCGGCCGCGCTCGCCGGCCTGGACCTGCCGCCCGGCACCGAGAGGGTCGGCGGCTCGGACGCGCTCGAGACCCTGGCGGTGCGCGACGATGTCGATCTCGTCGTGGTCGGCACGGGCGGCGTGGTCAGCCTTCGACCGGTGCTCGCGGCGCTGCGGGCCGGCAAGGTCGTGGCAACGGCCAACAAGGAGACGCTCGTGGCCGGCGGCCATCTGGTGATGCCGCTCGCCCGGGCGCTCGCGGGCGGGGTCGCCGCGTCGCGTCCCTCTGACCCGGACGCAAGCCCGCTCGCCTGGCTCCGCCCGATCGACTCGGAGCATTCGGCGATCTGGCAGTGCCTCGCCGGCGAGTCGATGGCGAGCGTCGCGGCCCTGATCCTGACCGCCTCGGGTGGTCCGTTCCTCGACGCGACGCCGGCGATGCTGGCCGCTGTCACCCCGGCCCAGGCGCTCCGCCACCCGACCTGGACGATGGGCGCCAAGATCACGGTCGACTCCGCGACGCTCGCCAACAAGGGCCTGGAGGTCATCGAGGCACACTGGCTGTACGATGTCGGCTACGACGCCATCGAGGTCGTCATCCACCCGCAGAGCGTCGTCCACTCGGCCGTCCGCTTCGTCGACGGCTCCCTGAAGGCCCAGCTGGGCACACCCGACATGAGACTCCCCATCCAGTACGCGTTGACCTATCCCGACCGCCGGCCCTCACGGGCCACGCCGCCCGATCTCGTGGCCGCCGCCCGGCTCGACTTCCGTGCCCCCGACGAGACGCGCTTCCCCGCGCTGCGGATCGCCCGCGAGGCCGGTCGCCTGGGTCCGCGCGCCTCGGCCGCGCTGATCGCCGCGGACGACGTCGCGGTCGGGCGCTTCCTCGACGGGACCCTCGGCTTCACGGGCATCCCGGCCCTGCTCGAGGCGGCCGTGGCGCGGTTCGGGGGAACCGCCGAGCCGGCACCGGACGTCGAGGACCTCGTCGAGCTCGACACCGCCGTTCGCGCGGCTTTCGCGACCACCTCGTTCGGAGTACCCGCGTGACAGGTTTCGCCCAGTCGATCATCACGATCGCGCTGTTCATCTTCATCCTCGGGGCGCTCGTGATCATCCACGAGCTCGGCCACTTCCTGACCGCCCGCGCCTTCCGTGTCCGCGTCCTCGAGTTCGGGATCGGCTTCCCGCCGCGGGCCAAGGTGATGCGCTCCAAGGGCGAGACCCTGTACACGCTCAACTGGCTGCCGATCGGCGGGTTCGTCAAGCTCGAGGGCGAGGATGGCACCGACGCCGACGACCCGCGGTCGTTCGCCGCCCAGCGCTATCCGACCAAGATGCTGATCCTGGTCGCCGGCGTCGCGATGAACGTCCTGCTCGCGTTCGCGATCTTCACCGGGATCGCCCTGTACGGCGACCCGACGATCGGATTCACGGTGGGCGCCGTCCAGCCGGGTTCGCCCGCAGAAGCGGCCGGGATCCAGGCGAAGGACGTCGTCGTCAGCGTCGACGGGACCTACTACGGCGCGTTCAGCGGGACCTCCGTGCTCGCCGTCCTCCACGAGCGCGCCGGCGAGACGGTGACTCTCGGCCTCGAACATCCGGACGGCACCAAGAGCGAGGTCACCACGACCCTGCGGCCGGCCAGCCAGATCGACACGACCCACGGCGCGCTCGGCATCGAGACGCTCGGCGGGACGACGACCTCGGTCAGCCTCCACTACAGCGTCGGCGAGGCGATCCGGATCGGTGCCCAGCGGACGGTCGATGCGCTCGGACTGATCGTCGGCGGGCTCGGCCAGCTGGCGGATTCGATCGTCAACCACCCGACCGAGGCGCCGCCGGTCCAGGGCCCGGTCGGCATCGCGACCCAGATCGGCGATGTCTTCTGGCAGCTCGGGCCGATCGTCACCCTGTACGTCGCGGGCGTGCTCTCGGCCAACCTGGCCGTGGTCAACATCCTGCCGTTCCCGCCGCTCGACGGTGGCCGGATGCTGATCATCACCCTCAAGCGGCTGTTCGGCGCGCGGATCAGCGTCCGGGCGGAGCAGCTCACCTACATGGTCGGCTTCGTCTTCCTGTTCGTCTTCCTGATCTGGATCACCGGCTTCGACATCGCCCGCGGGCTCGGCGGCTCGTAGGGACCGCGTGAGCTCCCCCGAGACGCTCCGGCCGCGGCGGCGCCCGACGGTCAGCGTCGACGTCGGCGGCGTGCTGGTGGGCTCGGCCCACCCGGTGGTCGTCCAGTCGATGACCAATACCGACACCGCGGACGCCGACGCGACCGCGATCCAGGTCGCCCGCCTGGCGCATGCCGGGTCGCAGCTCGTGCGGGTCACGGTCAACACCGACGAGGCTGCGGCGGCCGTCCCGGAGATGATCCGCAAGGTCCGTGGCCTCGGCGTCGACGTGCCGATCATCGGCGACTTCCACTACAACGGCCACAAGCTCCTGGCCGAGCATCCCGAGACCGCGGCGCTCCTCGCCAAGTACCGGATCAATCCCGGCAACGTCGGCGCGAAGCGGCACGACGAGCACTTCGCGACGATCATCCGGATCGCGAACGAGAACGGGGTGCCGGTCCGCATCGGGGTGAACTGGGGCTCGCTCGACCAGGCGATCCTGACCGAGCTGATGGACGCCAACGCCGCGCTGGCCGAACCGCGCGACGCGCGTGACGTGATGATCGAGGCGATGCTCGAGTCGGCCATCCGCTCGGCCGAGCTGGCCGAGTCGACCGGGATGCGCCACGACCGGATCATCCTGTCGGCCAAGGTCTCGGGCGTCCGCGACCTGATCGACGTCTACCGCCTGCTGTCCGCCCGGACCGACTACCCGCTCCATCTCGGGCTGACCGAGGCCGGCATGGGCGACAAGGGGATCATCGCCTCGACAGCCGGGCTGGCGATCCTGCTCAACGAGGGGATCGGCGACACGATCCGGGTCTCGCTGACGCCGGAGCCCGGGGCGCCTCGCGAGCGGGAGGTCGAGATCGCCCAGCAGGTCCTCCAGTCGATGGGCCTCCGCTCGTTCCTGCCCCAGGTGTCGGCCTGTCCGGGGTGTGGTCGCACCACCTCGACGTTCTTCCAGGAGATGGCCCAGCAGATCCAGGGCTACCTCAAGGAGCAGATGCCGATCTGGCGCGAGACGCACCCCGGCGCGGAGGACCTGCGGGTCGCGGTGATGGGCTGCGTGGTCAACGGGCCGGGCGAATCCAAGCACGCCGACATCGGGATCAGCCTGCCCGGGACGTTCGAGGAGCCGGTCGCCCCGGTCTTCATCGACGGCCGTCTCGATCGCACGTTGCGTGGCGACGGGCTGGTCGCCGAGTTCATCGGGATCCTCGAGGCCTACGTAGCCCAGCGATTCCCGACACCGGTCATTTGAGCCGTCCACGCTCCCGGGTATATACTCCCCGGAACTGAACGGCCGCTCCGTGGACGTGGGTGACCCCCACGTTTCTTTTTTGAGCGCCGCATGACATCTGCACAACGAACGGAGGCCATCGTGAGTCGAGACTTCGTCGGTGCCCTCCTCCAGCTCAACGCCGAGAAGCAGATCTCGCGAGAGCAGCTCATCGGAGCCGTCGAGGACGGCATCCAGTCGGCATATCGGCGCGTCGCCGGTGACGAGGACATCCATGTCAGGATCGACGCCGAGACCGGCAAGATCCGCGTCTTCCGCGCGCGCCGCGTCGTCGGCGAGGTCGAGGACGAGTTCACCGAGATGACCGTCGAGCAGGCCAAGGCATTCCAGGCCGGGGCCGAGATCGGCGACCTCGTGGAGACCGAGCAGCTCGACGGCGATGTCTTCGGCCGGATCGGCGCACAGACCGCCAAGCAGATCGTCCTCCAGCGCATCCGCGAGGTCGAGCGCGACCAGGTCTTCGACCAGTTCGCCAGCCGCGAAGGCGAGCTGATGACGGGCACCGTGAACCGGGTCGAGCCGCGGGCGATCATCCTCGATGTCGGCAAGAACGTCGAGGCGATCCTGGCCACGACCGAGCAGAGCGCGCTCGAGCACTACCGGATCGGCCAGAACGTCAAGGCGTTCGTGCTCGAGGTCCGGCGTTCCACCAAGGGCCCGCAGATCTTCGTCAGCCGCACCCACAAGGGCTTCCTCAAGCGCCTGTTCGAGCTCGAGGTCCCCGAGATCCACAACGGCACGGTCGAGATCAAGGCCATCGCCCGGGAGGCCGGGAGCCGATCGAAGGTCGCGGTCGCCTCGCGCCAGGAAGGACTCGATCCGGTCGGTGCGACAGTCGGCCAGCGCGGTGCGCGGGTCCAGGCGGTCGTCGCGGAGCTGTCGGGCGAGAAGATCGACGTCATCCCGTGGAGCGACGACGCGAGCCTGTTCGTCGCCAATGCCCTGAGCCCCGCCCAGGTCATCTCCGTCGACATCGATGAGGACCGTCGCATCGCGAGTGTGACCGTCCCGGAGCGGATGCTCTCGCTGGCGATCGGTCGCGAGGGACAGAACGCCCGGCTCGCGGCGCGCCTGACCGGCTGGCGGATCGACATCCGGAGCGACGTCTCGGTCGCCGAGGCGAAGGCCGCCGCCGATGCCGTCACGGCCGGACCGTCCACCGAGGCCGGGACGCCGGTGCCGACGGAGGTCGGCGCCACGGACGCCTCGGCGACACCCGTCGTCACGGATGCCCCGAAGCCCCGGCGGGTCACGAAGAAGGCTGCGCCGGAAGCCATCGAGGCTGCGGCCGACGCCGACGCTCCTGTCGCCGAGACCTCGACGGCGGAGCCGGAGCCCGCCGTGAAGCCCAAGCGAGCGACGAAGCCCACGGTCAAGGCGACCCCGCTCGAGCCGGACATCACCGCGACCGACGGTGCCGCGCCGGACGTGGCCGCCGCCAAGCCGAAGCGCGCTGCGAAGATGGCCGCGGCACCTGTCCCATCCGGGGAGGTGGCGTCGTAGACCGGCAGGCGAGGGCCGGCGCCTCGCGGCGCGTCCCCGATCGAACCTGCGTCGCGTGTCGGACCGTGCGTCCGAAGCGTGACCTCATGCGCATCGTGCGGACTCCCACCGGCGAGGTGCGCGGCGACCCGTCGGGCCGGGCGGCCGGTCGTGGCGCGTACATCTGCCGCACCGCCGAGTGCCTTGACAAGTCGATCTCGAAGGGCGCCCTCAGCCGGGCGCTCAAGACCCCGCTCCCGGCCGATCTGCGCGAGACGCTGGCCGCGAGCCTCGAACCCATGAACACGATCATCGAAGGAGGAGCCCGTGGCCAGGAGTAGGAGCGGCACGCGCGGCCGACGCGGCCCCCGCAAGCCGCCGCGTCGCGACGGCGCATTCAACGGAGCCGGCGTCCAGACGCTCGACCCGCGAGAGCGTGGCGCGATCGAGCTGCCTGCCACGATCACGGTCAAGGAGCTGGCCGAGCTGCTCGGGGTCAACCCGGCCGACATCATCCGCGAGCTGATCAAGAGCGGGATCTTCGCCACCATCAACCAGCTCGTCGATCGCGACACGGCATCCCTCGTGGCCGGCGAGCTCGGGTACGAGGTGGCCGAGACGGAAGCCTCGCACCATGCCGGTGGCGCGGACGAGACGGATGGACAGGTCGCCGAGGCGACCAAGGAGGTCCTGTACGAGGAGGACGATCCGTCTCTCCTCCAGCCGCGCGCGCCGATCGTGACCGTCATGGGCCACGTCGACCACGGCAAGACGAGTCTCCTCGACGCGATCCGGACGACCGAGGTCGCGGCGGGCGAGCGGGGCGGGATCACGCAGCACATCGGTGCGAGCGAGGTCGTCAAGGACGGCAAGCGGGTCGTCTTCCTCGACACGCCGGGCCACGAGGCGTTCACGGCGATGCGTGCCCGCGGTGCCCGGGTGACCGACATCGCGGTGGTCGTGGTCGCGGCGGACGACGGCGTGATGCCCCAGACGCTCGAGGCGATCAGCCACGCCAAGGCGGCCAAAGTCCCGATCATCATCGCCCTCAACAAGATCGACAAGCCCGACGCCAACGCCGACCGCGTCAAGACCGAGCTGACGGAAGCCGGCATCGTGGTCGAGGAATACGGCGGCGACGTCCCACTCGTTCCGGTCTCGGCCAAGACCCGGGTCGGGCTCGACGAGCTGATCGAGATGATCTTGCTCGTGGCCGACCTGCAGGAGCTCAAGGCCAACCCCAAGCGCTCGGCCATCGGCACCATCGTCGAGGCCAAGCTCGACAAGGGCCGCGGCCCGGTCGCGACCGCCTTGGTCCAGACCGGGACGCTCAAGGTCGGCGACATCATCGTCGTGGGCGAGACCTTCGGGCGCGTCCGCGCCCTCGAGAACGACCTGGGGAAGCGCGTGACCAAGGCCGGGCCGTCCAGCGCCGTGGTCATCCTCGGCTTGTCGGACGTCCCCCAGGCCGGCGACATCCTCCGCGTCGTGGGCGACGAGAAGGAGGCCCGGACGCTCGTCGAGACCCGCAAGGCAGAGTCCGCGGCCAAGAGCGGGGAGGGGAGCGGCCGAGCCACCCTCGAGGACCTCTACAGCCAGATCCAGGCGGGTCAGGCAAAGGAGCTCCGGATCATCCTCAAGGCCGACGTGTCGGGGTCGCTCGGGGCCATCACCCATGCGCTCGAGCAGCTCGACCAGGACGAGATCAGGCTCAACGTCCTCCTCGAGGGGGCCGGAGACATCACCGACAACGACATCATGCTGGCGGCCGCCTCTGATGCGATCGTCGTCGGCTTCAACACCAAGATCACCGAGACGGCACGGCGGGCGGCGGAGGTCGAAGGGGTCGATGTCCGGCTGTACGACATCATCTACAAGCTGACCGACGACGTCGAAGCCGCGCTCAAGGGTCTGCTCGAGCCTGAGGTCGTCGAAGTCGTGGAGGGTCGGGCGGAAGTCCGCCAGGTCATCCGCGTCGGCAAGAACACGGTCATCGCCGGTTCGTTCGTGACCGACGGCCGGATCGTCCGCGGCGGCAACGCCCGGGTGTGGCGCAGCTCCAAGGTCATCGCAACCGACCGGATCGAGTCGCTGCGCCGCTTCCGCGATGACGTCCGCGAAGTCCAGGCCAATTACGAGTGCGGCATCGGCCTGGCGAACTTCCACGACATCGTCGAGGGGGACATCATCGAGTGTTTCACCTCGCAGACAGTCTCACGAGCGTCGGCCAACTGAGGCCCGCGTGGAACTGCGAATCGCCGCCCGGGCGGTCGAGGCGAAGGCGCCGATGAGCACGAGAGCGAGCGCACCCGATGGTGCGTGAGCGAACGCGCGCAGCCGGCAACGCACGCATCGGCAGCCCCGGCGGCGACCAAGTTCGATGAGCCAGAGAACCGATCGGGTCGACGAGCTGCTCCGCCAGGAGATCGGGGCGATCGTGACGAGGGATGTCGCGGATCCGCGGGTGGGGTTCGCGACGATCACATCGGTCGAGACGACGCCCGATCTGCGCCACGCGCGGGTCTGGGTGAGCGTCATCGGGCAGCCCGCCGAGCGGGACGCCGCGGTCGCGGCCCTGCAGCATGCGATGCCGTTCATCCGGCACGAGCTCGGGAAGACGTTGCGGATCAAGCGGATCCCGGACCTGCACGTCCATCTCGACGAGACGGCCGAGCGCGGCACGCGGATCCTCCGGCTGCTCGCCGAGATCGAGACCGGCGCGGTGCCCGAGGCGGACATCCCGGTCGCCGAATCGCTGCCGACGCCGGTCCCGCGCGTCCACCAGGCAGACGACCTGGCCGAGGAGCCTCCATCGGCAGTCCGGCCGCCGACCCCGGCCCGGCGGCGGTGGACCGCGCGCTCCGGTCCGCATCCGGGGACGCCGCGCAAGACGAACCGCCGGTCGTCCCGATGAGCGTCGACCTCGGGCCGTATCTCGGTGTCGTGCCGCAGGCGGTGATCGATCGCCTCCGCGGCTCTCGACGCGTGCTGGCGGTCAGCCACGAGAACCCTGACGCGGACACGCTCGGTGCGACGCTCGCAGTCGTGCGCCTCGTCGAGACGATCGGCGGTCGCGCCGATGCCGTCTGCACCGACCC
This sequence comes from uncultured Chloroflexia bacterium, assembly GCA_963742075.1. Lineage (GTDB taxonomy): Bacteria > Chloroflexota > Limnocylindria > Limnocylindrales > CSP1-4 > SPCO01. Next base: position 85,241 of record CAVUKR010000010.1, read on the forward strand.
GGTCCCGCCGCTGTACGCCTTCATGGCCGGCATCGACCGCTTCCGGCTCGACCCGGATCCGGACGCGGACTACGACCTCGCGGTCCTCTCCGATTGTGGTTCGCTCGAGCGGATCGGCGAGGTCGGTGCCCGCCATGCCGAGCTGTTCGAACGCCTCCCGCGGGTCATCATCGACCACCACGCCTCGAACGACGCGAGCGGCGAGGCTGACTGGATCGACCCGCGTGCGGCAGCGACCTGCGAGATGGTGACACTCCTCGCGACCCGCCTTGGCGTGGACCTCGCGTCGGGTGACGGCGCGCTCGCCGCGTCTCTGATGGCGGGGATCGTCATGGACACCGCGACCTTCGCCCACCCGAATGCCACCCCGCGAACGCTGGTGGTCTCGGCGGCCCTCGTCGAGGCGGGTGCGCCGCTCTCCGACATCTCGCGCCGCCTGTACCGCACCAAGCCGGATGCGCAGCTGCGGCTGTTCGGGATCGTCCTCGACCGGCTCGAGAGCGCGGACGACGGGCGCGTCATCTGGTCGAGCCTGACCGAGGCGGACATCGCGGCGACCGGCGCCGAGCGCGCTCACTCGGAGGGGATCATCGACCTCCTGTCGCAGGCGGAGGCCGCCGAGGTCGCGATCCTGTTCAAGGAAGCCGGTCGCTCGACCCGGGTCAGCGTCCGGACGAAGCCGGGCGGCGTCGACGCGACCGTCCTGACCGGGCGGTTCGGGGGCGGCGGCCACGCCCGGGCGGCCGGAGCGTCGATCGAGGCGCCGCTCGACGAGGCCCGGCCGCCGGTGCTCGCCGAGGCGAACCGGCTCGTGGCCGAGCTGGCGCGCTGAGCGTGGCGCACGCGTCATTGGGACCGGGGCTCGACGGCATCCTGGTCGTCGCCAAGCCGGCCGGGCCGACCTCCCACGACATCGTCGCGCTCGTGCGCCGGCTGGCGGCCACGAAACGGGTCGGACACGGGGGCACCCTCGACCCCTTCGCATCCGGCGTGCTGCCGGTCTTCCTCGGGCATGCGACGCGGATCGTGGAGTACCACCTGGGGGACCGCAAGGCGTACCGCGCGACCGTCTGCTTCGGGGCATCCTCGACCACGGACGACCTCGAGGGCGAGCTGACGCCGGCCACCGGGCCCGCCCCGACCCGCCCGGCGGTCGAGGCCGCCCTCGCGGGCATGACCGGTCCGATCTCGCAGCGTCCGCCGGCCTACAGCGCGATCAAGGTCGCCGGCCGTCGCGCGTACGCGATGGCTCGCGCAGGCGAGACGGTCGAGCTCGCGGAGCGTGCGGTGACGATCCACGCGCTCGACCTCGTGACGTGGGACGAGGCGGACCCCGAGCGTCCGATCGCGGTGGTCGACGTCGCCTGCTCGGCCGGGACCTACGTCCGGGCGCTGGCTCGCGACATCGGCGAGCGACTCGGTAGCGCCGCCTACCTCGGCGCCCTGACGAGGACGGCGTCGGGGCCGTTCGCGCTCGACGACGCGCAGCCGCTCGATGCGATCCGATCGGCCGCCGCCGACGGCCCGGCCGGGCTCGTGCCGCTCCTCCGATCGCTCGATGCCGGGCTCGATGCCTTTCCGATCGTGTCGCTGACCGCCGAGGAGGTCGTCGCGGTCGCGCGCGGCCAGTTCGTCCGCCCAGCGAGCGGTCTGCCCGGACCAGCCGATCACTACCGGCTCCAGGACGAGGCCGGGTCGCTCGTGGCGATCGCGTCGGGCACGGGTGGCCGCCTCGCACCCGACAAGGTCTTCGTCGCTCCGACCGCGATCCAGGCCCCGGTCGCCTGACGCCGTGATGCACGTCGTCGAGGGGATCGATGGGCTCAGACCTGACCTCGGACCCGTTTTCGTCGTGGTCGGCGTCTTCGATGGCCTCCATCTCGGCCATGCCTACCTGCTCCGCCACCTCGTCTCGGAGTCCGCGGCGCGGGGCGCTCGTCCGACCGTCATCACCTTCGACCATCATCCCGACGAGGTCCTCGTCGGGGTCGCACCGCCACTCCTCCTCGACCCGGCCGAACGGCTCGAACGGCTCGAGGCGGCCGGCGTCGAGATCACCGTGGTCCAGCACTTCGACGCGGCCCTGCGGCAGACGCCCTACGACGTCTTCGTCGAACGGATCCGCGCACGGGTCGGGCTCACCGGCTTCCTGATGACCCCGGATGCGGCGTTCGGCTTCGAGCGGCGAGGGACGCCGGCCGCGCTGGCCACGCTCGGCGACCGCGACGGGTTCGAGGTCGTGGTCGTGCCGACGTTCACGGTGGATGGACGGGACGTGCGCAGCTCGGCGATCCGTGCCGCCATCACCGCGGGCGACCTGGCAGCCGCGAGCGCGCTCCTCGGTCGACCCGTGACGATCTCCGGCGCAGTCGGGGACCGCGGGAACGGCGGCGCGCGCCTCGAATTCGCGCTGCCGGTCGCACTGCCGCCCGACGGCGACTACGCGGCGCGGGGGGTCGACGGCGGGGCGCTCACGCTGCGTCTCGTCGACGGGGACGCCTACCTCGTCGGTCGCGTCTCGAACGGCCGGGTGACGGTCGCGCTCCCGGCCTGAGGGAGATCGCGTCAGCCGCCCCCGAGGATCTCCGGTGCGGCGTCGGGGTTCTTCGCGCCCGACCCCGGCGGATCCTCGATCCGGTCGGAGGCCTCCCAGGCGGGTTCCCCGGTCTCGTGATGTCGCTCGCGCCCTGCCTCGCGACGGTCGTGGCGCGAGGCAGGTTCGTCCTCGTGCGTGTGGCTGTGTCCATGTTCATGGTCATGGTCACCGTCGTTGACGGGTGGGTGCGGGGACGATCCTCCGGAGAAGACGCCCTTGATCCTCGACAGCAGCGACATCAGGCTCGGGGCTCCCATAGCGGTTCGGCGACGCCACGTTCGTGGTTCTCGTAGCGCGCCATGACGAACAGCGCATCCGAGAGCCGGTTGAGGTAGGGGAGGACGGTCGGGCCGATGGTCTCGTCGCGGGCGAGCGTCGTGGCCGCCCGCTCGGCGCGCCGACAGACGGTTCGAGCGACATGGAGCTGCGCGGCACCCGGCGATCCGCCCGGCAGCAGGAAGTTCGTCAGCGGCCCGACGATCGCGTTGAACTCGTCGATCAGGGTCTCGAGCTGCTCGATGTGGCGCGGCTCGACCGTCGGAACCGGGTGGCGGGCCTGGCTCGTCGCGGGTGTCGCCAGGTCCGAGCCGAGGTCGAACAGCTGGTTCTGGATCGGCGGCAGCTCGGCGGCCAGCCGCGCGCAGAGGCCGAGCGCCAGGGCGGCCCCGATCTGTGAGTTCAGCTCGTCGACCGTGCCGTACGTTTCCACCCGCTGGGAATCCTTCGGGACGCGCTGGCCGCCACCAAGGCCGGTCATGCCCTCGTCGCCGGTCTTCGTGTAGATCCTGTCGAGCCGTGGCATAGGTGGCATTGTCCCGCGTTGGGCCACGTGTCGTCGGCCTGGCGGGTGGTGCCTCGGTCGTCGGCCCCAGCGGCCCGATACGTGTGCCCGACGCACGTATCGGAGTCGCCCGCTGGCTCCAGCCTCCCTCGGCCGTTTGCCGCATCCGGCCGAGCCTGATACCATCCGCCGGTCATAGATGGAAGACATCACGTCACACGTCGTGTTCGGAGGAACGAGTGCCGCTCGCGCGGGAACTGAAGCAGGAGATCATCACCGGGTTTGCCACCAAGGAAGGTGACACCGGATCGCCGGAAGTCCAGGTCGCGCTCCTGACGGAGCGGATCAAGGACCTGACCGGGCATCTCAAGAGCTTCCCCAAGGACAATCATTCGCGCCGCGGCCTCCTCAAGCTCGTCGGCCAGCGCCGCCGCCTTCTCGCCTATCTGATGAAGAAGGACAGCGCGCGCTACCGGGTCGTCATCGGACGGCTCGGGCTCCGCCGCTAGGCGTCGCCGCCCCCGGGCCCCGGCACAGACCGGGGTCCTGTCGCATCCGTCGCCCAAGGCCCAGTCGGCCGATCTGCCCGCAGGTCGTCGCCCTCCTCCGCGACCCAAGGAGGAACCATTCCCTTGTCTCACACATTCGAGACGCAATTCGGTGGCCGAACGCTGACCATCGAGACCGGCAAGCTCGCACGCCTCGCCGGCGGCGCCGTCACCGTCCGTTACGGCGACACCCTCGTGCTCGGCACGGCCAATCGGAGCGATCCGCGCCCCGGCCTCGACTTCTTCCCCCTCACGGTGGAGTTCGAGGAGCGCATGTACGCCGCGGGCAAGATCCCCGGCGGGTTCATCAAGCGCGAGGCACGCGCCTCGGAGGCGGCCACCCTGGCCGCCCGCCTGACCGACCGCCCGATCCGCCCGCTCTTCCCCGAGGGCTACAAGGACGACATCCAGCTCGTCATCACCGTCCTCTCGACGGACCAGGAGAACGAGCCCGACGTCCTCGGCACGGTCGCCGCGTCGGCCGCGCTCACGATCAGCGAGATCCCGTTCGCGGGGCCGGTCGGGGCCGTCCGCATCGGCCGGATCGGCGGCGAGTTCGTCGTCAACCCGACCTTCAGCCAGATCGAGGAATCGGAGCTCGACCTCATCGTCTCCGGCACGCGCGACGCGATCATGATGGTCGAGGCGGGCGCCAAGCTCCTGCCCGAGGCCGTCATGGCCGAGGCGATCCTGTTCGGCCACCGCGCCCTGCAGCCGCTCATCGACATCCAGGAGCAGCTCCGCGAGGCCGCCGGGAAGCCCAAGAGCACCCCGTTCCTCGAAGCCGGCACGGGCTCGGTCCTCGACTTCGCGGAAGCCGCGGCGGCCGGTGACGAGTTCGTCATCGTCGACGTCGAGACGACCGGAACCGACCCCAAGATGGCTGACCTCCTCGAGATCGCGGCGGTCAAGGTCAAGGGCGGCAAGATCACCGACCGCTGGTCGACCCTCGTCAACCCGGGTCGCCCGATCGTCGGCAACCAGATGCACGGCCTCCACGACGCCGACGTCAAGAAGGCGCCGTCGCCGGCCGATGCCGCCAAGCAGGCCCTCACGTTCATCGGCGATTCGAAGATCGTCGGTCACTCGGTCGGCTTCGACCTCGGCTTCATCGAGGCCGCGCTCGGCGACGGGACCCACTTCGAGTCCGGCCGCTATCTCGATACCCTGACCATCGCCCGCGAAGGCTACCCGGACCTCGAGAACTACAAGCTCGAGACGCTGTCCCGGTTCTTCGGCATCGAGCTCGCCCAGGCGCACCGGGCCGGCCCCGACGCCGAGGCGACCGCCAACCTGCTGATCTGGTTCGGCAACGACCTGCCGGCGCGCATCAAGACGCTGCGTGAGGGCATCGCCGGCTCGTTCCGCGCAACGCGCACCGGCGGCGACAGCAAGGCGCTCCAGGAGGCCGCTCGCCGCGAGGCACGCGTCAGCAAGAGCTTGTTCAGCCTCATCCTCAAGAAGATCGCCCGCAAGCTCGCCCTCGACGAGGGGATCCGGATGGATGGCCGCGGCGTCACCGAGCTCCGCCAGATCTCGGTCGACGTCGGCGTCCTGCCGCGTGCACACGGCTCCGGCCTGTTCACCCGCGGCGAGACGCAGGTGCTGACCATCGCCACGCTCGGCTCGTCCTCGGACGTCCAGCGGATCGACACGATCAGCCCCAAGACCGAGAAGCGCTACATCCACCACTACAACTTCCCCCCGTATTCGACCGGCGAGAACAAGCCGATGCGCGGCCCGAGCCGGCGTGACATCGGTCACGGCAACCTCGCCGAGCGGGCGCTCGTCCCGGTCCTGCCGAGCCACGAGGACTTCCCGTACGTCATCCGGCTGGTGTCCGAGTGCATGTCGTCCAACGGCTCGACCTCGATGGCCTCGACCTGCGGCTCGACCCTCGCTCTGATGGACGCTGGCGTGCCGATCTCGGCGCCGGTCGCCGGGGCGGCCATGGGCCTCATCTCCGAGCCCGATGGCCGGTTCGTGGTCCTGACCGACATCCTCGGCAAGGAGGACTCGGTCGGTGACATGGACTTCAAGGTGACCGGCACGCGGGACGGCATCACCGCCCTGCAGATGGACATCAAGGTCCAGGGCATCAACGAGGCGATCATCCGCGGCGGTCTCGCACAGGCTCTCGCAGCCCGGCTCGAGATCCTCGACAAGATGACCGCGGTCATGCCCGAAGCGCGCGGCAGCATGAGCGACTTCGCGCCGCGGATCACGACCATCAAGATCAACCCGGAGAAGATCCGGGAGATCATCGGCAAGGGCGGATCGATGATCCGCAAGATCCAGGAAGAGACGTCGACCGAGATCAACGTCGAGGACGACGGCACCGTGGAGATCGCGGCCGTGTCCGGCGAGAACGCCCGGAAGGCGATCCAGTGGATCGAGAGCCTGACCCGCGAGGTCGAGGTCGGCGCGCTGTACATGGGCAAGGTGACCCGGATCATGGGCTTCGGCGCGTTCGTCGAGATCCTGCCGGGCAAGGAAGGCCTCGTCCGCATCGGCGAGCTGGCCGACTACCACGTGCCGACCGTCGAGGACGTCGTGTCCGTCGGCGACGAGATCATGGTGGTCGTCCTCGAGGTCGACCGCCAGGGCCGCGTCAACCTCTCCCGCAAGGCCGCGATGCAGCGCCACCTGGCCAAGGACCCGGTCTGATCCGGGTCCTCACCCCGTAGCTGGCACGAGCCGCCGGGCGATCGGCGGCTCGTCTCGTTCGGGGCGTCGCAGGATGCCCGGGGCGCCGCTCCGGATGCTCCTGTCTGTCGACCGTGTCCCGGTCGGGGAAGGCCCCGCTGCTATACTCCGACCGTGCCCGACCCTGCGACAGGACGAGCGGAGCCGCATCCAACCATGAACCACCGAGCCCTCACCGTCGCCGTCGTCGGAGCCACCGGCGTCGTCGGACGGACGATGATCCAGATCCTCAACGAACGGGAATTCCCGGTCGGTGAGCTGCGTCTGCTCGCCTCGGGCCGATCGGCCGGCCAGACGCTGTCGATCGACGGTCGCACGCTCGAGATCGCCGAGGCCGTCCCGGACGCGTTCACGGGCGTCGACATCGCTCTCTTCTCGGCCGGTGCCGACATCTCGAGGGAGCTCGCACCCGCCGCCGTCGCCCGCGGTGTGACGGTCATCGACAACTCGGCGGCCTGGCGGATGGACCCGACCGTGCCGCTGGTCGTCTCGCAGGTCAACCCGGGCGACCTTGAGGGCCATCGCGGGATCATCGCCAACCCGAATTGCTCGACGATGCAGCTCGCACCGGTCCTGATGGCGCTGCGCGACTGCGGTCGGGCTCGAGCGGGTCGTCGTGGACACGTACCAGTCGGTCTCGGGCACGGGCGCCGACGCCCTGGCCGAGCTCGAGGGCCAGATCCGTGCACATGTCTCGGGCGAGGCGCCGGTCGCGACCGTCTATCCGCATCCGATCGCCTTCAACGCGCTGCCCGAGATCGATGTCTTCCTCCCCGACGGGTACTCGAAGGAGGAATGGAAGCTCGTGAACGAGAATCGCAAGATCCTCCACCTCCCGGACCTGCGGATCTCGTGCACGGCCGTCCGCGTCCCGGTCTTCGTCGGCCACTCGGAAGCCGTCCACGTCGAGACGCGCGAGCCGGTCACGCCCGAGCGGGCGCGCGAGCTCTTCGCGGCCGTCGCCGGCGTCATCGTCCAGGACGACCCGGCGGACCACGTCTATCCGCTGGCGACCGAGGCGGCCGGTCGCGACGAGATCTTCGTCGGGCGTGTGCGCCGCGACGTCTCGATCGCCGACGGTCGCGGCATCGCGTTCTGGGTCGTGTCGGACAACCTGCGCAAGGGCGCCGCGACGAACACGGTCGAGCTGGCCGAGATCCTCCGCGAGCGCCACTGGGTTCCGCCCGCAGCCGCTCGAGGCACCCGCCCAGACGCCGGTGCTGGAGCCCCCGAGGCCACGGCGTGACCGACGCCGAGCGCCGAGTCGCGCTCGAGGCCATCGCTGCGGAGGTCCGGGTCTGCACGAACTGCCGGCTGCACGCGACGCGGACCCGCGCCGTCCCGGGCGAGGGCGATCCCGAGACGGAGGTCGTCTTCGTCGGTGAGGGCCCAGGCTTCAACGAGGATCGCCAGGGGCGGCCGTTCGTCGGACGGGCCGGTGACCTGCTCGTCAAGCTGCTGGCCACGATCGGCTGGCGGCGCGAGGACGTGTTCATCACCAACGTCGTGAAATGCCGGCCGCCGGACAACCGCGACCCGCAGCCCGACGAGATCGCGGCGTGCGCGCCGTTCCTCCGCCGGCAGCTCGAGGTGCTCGATCCGGCGGTCGTCGTGACCCTCGGTCGGTTCTCGATGGCGACCTTCATGCCGGGCGCCAGGATCTCGCAGGCGCACGGGACGGTCCGGCCGGTCGATCCGGCGACCGGAGCCGCCGACGCGGTCGTCTTCGCCATGTACCACCCGGCCGCGGCGCTCCGGACCCCGGCCATCGAACGCGAGAGCTACGCCGACATCGCGGCCGTCCCGATCGCCCTCATCGACGCCCGCCGACGACGCGAGGCGTCGACGACGCCGGCCACGACCGGCGAACCCGTCGCGGTCGCGACCGACCTCGAGACCCGACGCTCGAGCCGACAGGCCGGGCCGCGTCCGCCGAGCCATCCGGTGCCGGCGTGCCCTCCCAGCCGGCCACGGACGAGCCGGCCCCCCAACTGACCCTCTTCTGACCATGCCAAGGACCAAGATGCCCCCGACCAACGACCAGCCGCTCCGCATCATCCCGCTCGGCGGGGTGGGTGAGATCGGCAAGAACATGTACGTCTTCGAATACCGCGACGAGATCGTCGTCATCGACTGCGGCCTCATGTTCCCCGACGAGGAGATGTTCGGCATCGACCTCGTCATCCCCGACATCACCTATCTCAAGGAGCGCCGCGCCAACGTCAAGGCCTTCCTCATCACCCATGCCCACGAGGACCATGTCGGCGCGCTCCCGTACGTCCTCCCCGAGTTCCCGGGCGTGCCGGTCTACGCGTCGACGCTGGCGCGCGGCCTGCTCGGCAACAAGATCAAGGAGCACAAGCTCCACAACAACCCGCTGATCGCGCTCGAGCCGGGCGACGAGATCGACATCGGGGCGTTCCACGTGATGCCGTTCCGGGTCGGCCACTCCATCCCGGACGCGATGGGCATCGCCCTGCGCACCCCGATCGGGACGATCGTCCATACCGGCGACTTCAAGTTCGACCACACGCCGGTCGACGGGAAGCTGTCCGACTTCGCGATCCTGGCCCGGCTCGGCCAGGAGGGCGTGCTCTGCCTCCTGTCGGACTCGACCCGCGCGGAGAACCCGGGCTACACGCCGTCGGAACGGACGGTCGGCGAAGCGTTCCGCGAGATCATGGAACCGCTCGAGGGCCGGGTCATCGTGGCCACCTTCGCGAGCAACATCGCGCGGGTCCAGCAGGTCCTCGACGCGGCCGCGGACATGCACCGCAGCGTGTCGGTCATCGGCCGCTCGATGGAGCAGAACTTCCGCATCGCGACCGACCTGGGCTATCTCACGTACGACCCGTCGACGATCGTCCCGAAGGACAAGATCCGCGACCATCCCGATCCCCGACTCGTCATCGCGACGACAGGCGCCCAGGGCGAGCCGATGGCCGGCCTGGCGCGGATGGCCAATCGCGACCACCGCTTCGTCGAGATCCAGCCGGGCGACACGGTCATCGTCAGCGCCAGCCCGATCCCGGGCAACGAGGAGTCGGTCTCGCGGACGATCGACAATCTGTTCAAGGCCGGCGCGAACGTCTACTACCACACGATCAAGCGCGCGCACGTCTCAGGACATGCCAGCCAGGAGGAGCTCAAGTTGATGCTCGGGCTGACCAAGCCCAGGCACTTCATCCCGATGCATGGTGAGTTCCGCATGCAGGTGCAGCACGGCAAGCTGGCGATCGAGACCGGTGTCGCGCCCGAGAACGTGTTCATCATCGAGAACGGGACGCCGATCGAGTTCTACGCCGACGGCAGCGCACGCCGCGCCAGCCCGGTCCCGGCCGGCTACGTCTACGTCGACGGGCTCTCTGTCGGGGACGTCGGCGACATCGTGCTGCGTGATCGGCGGGCGCTCGCCAACGACGGCATGTTCATGATCGTCGTGACCGTCGACAAGCAGACCGGGTCGGTGGTCGGGCGCCCCGAGATCATCACCCGCGGCTTCGTCCATCTCAACGAACAGGACCCGATCATGAAGGAAGCGCTCGAGCGGGTGATCGAGTCGATCCATACGCCGGGCGAGCACATCAGCGAGATCGGCCTGCTCAAGACCCAGATCAAGGATGGCGTCTCGCGCTTCCTGTACGAACAGACGAAGCGCCGGCCGATGGTCTTCCCGGTCGTCGTCGAGGTCTGACGTGACGACCCGCCGTCGCGCGACGGCACGCAAGACACCCGCGCGACCATCGAGGGCGCGGCGTGCCAGCGCGTGGAGCACGCGGATCACGCCCGAGGTCGTTCGCTCGATCATCGGCCTGACCCTCCTGGTGCTCGGCGCGATGACACTGATCGCTCTGATCCTGCCCGGGCAGGGCGCCCTCACGAGCTGGTGGCGAGACGTGTTCGCCCCGTGGTTCGGGACGATGCGCTGGCTTCTGCCGTTCTTCCTGCTTGTCGCCGGCTGGTGGCTCGAATGGGGCCCCGGGGCGCGTCCGGGATCGGGATGGGGGATCACCCTGCTGGGACTGGCCATCACCTATGCCGGCATCGTGGGCGCCGCCGAGGTCCTCGGCGTCTCGGGCGGGCGACTCGGGCGGGCGCTGGCCGGGACGCTGACCCAGCTGTTCGGGCCTGCCGGCGCGTTCGTCATGCTCGTGGCGCTGGCGGTGCTCGGCGTGATCATCGGGTTCGGGATCCCGCTCCGCCAGCTGATGCACCCTGTCGTCGGGACCGCGCGATGGGCCGGCGCGACGGCGGCCGCCTCGATGCGGCGGGTCCCGCCGGACGACGAGCAGACCGCGCCGGTCGTGGCGGTCGGGCCCGGCCCGATCGACAAGGCCTCCCGGACCAACGGCAAGCCCGTGTCCGTCGGGCCCTCGCCCGGCCAGACCGGCGTGTGGGGCGACGATGAGACCTCGATCCCGGCGGCCGTCCCGAGCAAGGGCCAGACCTCGAATACGTTCGCGCCCGCGCGCGGGACGGCGGCGTCGGCGACGCTGGTCGCGCCGGTCCGGCCCGTGCGAGATCCGTACGACGTCACCGACGCGAGCAATTCCCCGCTGACCAAGGACCGGATCGAGTACACCCTGCCGCCGCTGTCGGAGCTGGACGACATCGCGATCCCGCTCCATGCCGGCGGCGACGAGGCCGTCCACGCCCGGAACGAGGAGATCATCGTCAAGAAGCTGGCCGGCTTCGGGATCCCGGCCCGGATCATCGGGCGCAACGCCGGACCGGTCGTGACCCAGTACGAGGTGAACCCGGCGCCCGACATCAAGCTCAGCCGGATCGAGGCCCTCTCGGACGACCTGGCGATGGCGCTCGCCGCGCATTCGCTCCGCATCGAGGCGCCGATCGCGGGCAAGAGCGCCGTCGGCATCGAGGTTCCGAACAAGGACTTCAACGCCGTGCCGCTTCGCCGTGTCCTCGAGGAGGTCGAGTTCACCGCGTCGGAGTCGAAGCTGACGTTCGCGCTCGGCCGCGACGTGGCAGGCGTCGCCAAGGCCGTCGACCTGGCCAAGATGCCGCACCTGCTCATCGCCGGAGCGACCGGCTCGGGCAAGAGCGTCATGGTCAATGCGGTCATCACGAGCCTTCTCTGCAAGGCGACGCCCGATGACGTGCGGATGATCCTGATGGACCTCAAGCGGGTCGAGCTCGCCGCCTACAACGGGCTGCCCCACCTGCTGGTCCCGGTCATCACCGAGCCCGAGCGGGCCAAGGCCGCCCTCAAGTGGGCGGTCAACGAGATGGAGGCGCGCTACCGGCGGCTGGCCGGCGCGAGCGCCCGCAACATCCGCGGGTTCAACGAGACGCGGACCGATCCCGAGGACCGGATGCCGTACATCGTGATCATCATCGACGAGCTCGCCGACCTGATGATGCGCGAGGGCAAGAACGTCGAGGACCCGATCGTCCGGCTCGCTCAGAAGGCCCGTGCGACCGGGATCCACATGGTCCTTGCGACCCAGAGGCCGTCGGTCAACGTGGTGACCGGGCTGATCAAGGCGAACTTCCCGAGCCGGATCGCATTCGCCATGGCGTCGCAGATCGACTCGCGGACGATCCTCGACGCCCCGGGCGCCGAGGACCTCATCGGACGCGGCGACATGCTCTACCAGCCGTCCGACCTGCCCCGTCCGATGCGGCTCCAGGGCGTCTTCGTCTCCGACGTGGAGATCGCCCGGGTGGTGGACCACTGGAAGGGGCAGATCGACGATCCCCATTACGACATGGCGATCATCGACACCGGAGACGAGGGGACGGGCTCGTCGGACGATCTCTCCGACGAGGATGCCGACCGATTGTTGCCTGATGCCATCGACGTGATTCGGGAGTACGATCGGGCCTCAGCGTCGCTCCTCCAGCGTCGCCTGAAGGTCGGCTATGCGCGGGCGGCCCGGATGATCGATCAGCTGGAAGCGCGCGGCTACATCGGGGCGTTCGACGGCTCGAATGCCCGTCAGGTGCTCCGCCGCGAGGACGCCGCTGGGTCGAGCGAGCTCGACGATGAGCTCGACAGGGACGACGCATGACGACGCGGGAACAGCTCAAGCGGGCAGTCGGGGTCGACCGGTCTGATGCCGGCCGCGGCGTCACCGCGGAACCGGCCCCGAGCCTTCCAGAGCGCCTATACGCCGCTCGCGAGCGCAAGGGCGTCGACCTCTATCGCGCCGAGCGCGACACCAAGATCCGGGCCCGCTACCTCGGCGCCCTCGAGCGCGGCGACTACAAGGAGCTGCCCGGCGCGGTCTACACGAAGGGGTTCCTGCGCAACTACGCCCTCTATCTCGGCCTCGATCCGGATGACGTCCTGCTGCAATGGCGCCGCGAGCGCGGTGACGGCAAGGAAGCGCCCCCGGCCATCGTCGTCCCGAAACCGATCGCCGCGCCGCGCCAGGGCCTGACGTTCTCGCCGGGTATCGTCGTCGTCGCGCTCCTGACGGTCGTGATCCTGGCCTTCGGCGCGTACCTCGGGATCCAGGTGCTGCGGTTCACCAAGCCACCGACGATCGCAGTCACCCAGCCGGCCACGGCGGTCGTCGACGTCGAGGACACGACCACGACCTACACCCTCGAGGGGACCTCGCTGCCGGGCGCCACGGTGTCCATCGCCACGCCCGGGCGCGACCCGCTGCTGGTGACCGCCAGCTCGACCGGCGCCTGGGCGGCCGACGTGGACCTCCGCCGCGGGCGCAACCAGTTCGACGTGAGCGCGGTGGACCCGGACACCGGCAAGCATTCCGAGGAGACCGTCCACCTCTTCATCACGGTTCCCTTCCTCGTCATCGAGGCGCCGACCCTGACCGTCGACCAACCGTCCGATGGGGCGTCGTTCGCCAACGGGGCGATCCCCGTCGCGGGTCACGCCACCAATGCCTCCTCGGTGGTGATCAGCGCCAAGTACCTCGGTCCGTCCGGGCCGCCGCCGGGACCGGGCGGCGCGACGCCTGCCCCGCCGCCGACGCCGTCGTCGGTCACGGCCCAGGTGGGCGATGACGGTTCCTACAGCACGCCGTACGAGCTGACCGCGGGTCGCTGGACGATCACGGTCACCGCCTCGAGCCCCGAGGGGAAGACCGCCTCGCTGACGCGCAACGTCACCGTCGTCTACAAGGGCGTCAACCTCGTCGTGTCGATCAAGGGCGGGCGAGCCTGGATCAAGGTCTGGGTCGACGGCACGATCGATCCGGGGGTCGGCGCGGCGGGGCAGGTCGAGTCGAGCGGGAAGACGCTGACCTTCAGCGGACACGACTCCGTCGAGGTGCGGACGGGCTCGTCGGGGGTGACCTACTTCACGCTGAACGGCACCTCCCTCGGCGCGCTCGGAAAGTCGGGCGTTCCCGAGACGTGGCTGTTCGCGCCGCCGAACGCGCCCGAAAAGACGCAGCGACGGTAGCCGTGGTGGACGATCGGCCGGCCGACCCGTCCGGGCCGGTCGGCACCACCGACGCCGACGAAGCCGGCGACCTCGTCAGGATGGCGGCGCACCTCGGTACGCGGTGCCTCGCCCTCGACCGCCGGATCGCGACTGTCGAGTCGTGCACGGGGGGACTGGTCGCGCACCTCATCACCGAGGTCCCGGGCTCGAGCGGCTGGTTCGTCGGCGGCTTCGTGACGTATTCGGACGCACTCAAGTCCGATACCGTCGGCGTCGGACACGACGTCCTCGCAGCCCATGGCGCGGTCTCCGCCCAGGTGGCGATGGCGATGGCGACCGGCGGCCGCGACCGGACCGGCGCGGACCTGGCGGTCGCGGTGACGGGCATCGCCGGGCCCGATGGCGGGACGCCCGCCAAGCCCGTCGGACTGACCTACGTCGCGGTCGCGGACCGGGTCGGCGTTGCCGTCAAGCGGCACATCTGGACGGGAGACCGGAGCGCGAACAAGCGCGCGAGCGCGGCGGCCGCGCTCGCGCTGCTCCTCGAACGGGTCGAGGCCTCCGCGTGACGTCGGCCGCCGAACGGGTCGGCGCCGGGCTCGCGCCGTCCCGCCAGGCCCGCCCGATCCGGCCGTTGGAGCGGATCCACGTCATCGGGGCGGCGGGTGCCGGTGCGAGCGCCGCGGCGCAGCTCGCCGCCCGGGCGGGCGCGGTCGTGTCGGGCTGCGACCCGGGCGCGCCATCGCCGTACACGCCGGCCCTCGAGGCGCTCGGGATCGCTGTCGAGCCGCGCCATGATGCCGGCCACGTCACCCGGGCGCCGCATCCGGATCGCCTGGCGGTGACGAAGGCGCTGACCGCGATCGATCCCGACCATCCTGAGCTGGCGGCTGCCCGTGCGGCCGGGATCCCGCTCGAGCCGTGGCAGCAGGTCGTCGCCGACGCGGCCGTCGGACGGACGCTCGTCGGCGTCGCCGGCACGCACGGCAAGAGCACGACGTCGGGCTGGCTGGTCCACCTCCTGGTCGCCGCCGGTCGCGACCCGTCGGCCTTCGTCGGGGCGCTGATGCCCGGATCGATCACCGGCGGGCCGCCGGCCACCGCGCGGTGGGGCCACGGCGACGAGTTCGTCGTCGAGGCGGACGAGTACGCGGGCAACTTCGACGCGTATCACCCGGCGGTGGCGGTCCTGACGAGCGCAGAGTGGGACCATCCGGACGTCTTCGCCGACGAGGCCGCGGTCGTGGCCGCGTTCGCGGCCTGGATCCGGCGCGGGCCCGTCGGCGCGACCGTGGTCGCGAACGTCGGCGACCCGGGCGTCGAGGCCGTGCTCGACAGGCTCTCCGACTGGTCGGGGCGCATCCTCGGCTACGCCATCGTGGACCAGGCTCCACAGCGGCTCGGCGGGTACGCCCGGGCCATCGGCGAGCGGTTCACGACCGCCGCGGGCCCGGCCACGGCCCTGCTGGGGCGGGTCGTCGGCAGCGACCCGTCGTCGACCACCCTCGAGCTCCACGGCCTGGACCCCCTCGCCGGACCGGTCATGACCCGCCTCTCGACCGCCGGCCGGCACAATGCTGCCAACGCCTTGGCCGTCGCGGGCGCGGCCAGCATCCTCGGGATCGCACCCACGGCGATCGGCGCGGGGCTGGCCAGCTTCGAGGGCATCGGCCGCCGGCTCGAGCGCAAGGGTGACGCCGCCGGCGTCGTGGTCTACGACGACTACGGTCATCATCCGACGGCCATCCGCGAGACGCTGGCGGCCGTCCGCCAGCGCGAGCCGGGCCGGCCCGTCTGGGCGGTCTACGAACCGCTGACCTTCCATCGGACCGCCGCCATGCTCGGCGCCTTCGCGGATGCATTGTCGGCCGCCGACGCCGTGGCGATCGCCGACATCTGGGCGGGCCGCGACCCGGACACGACGGTCGCGTCGGCGGCCGGGCTGGCGGCCGCGGTCGCAGCCCGGAAACCGGGCCTGACGGTCCTGGCGCCAGGGTCGGTCGAGGCCACCGCGGACCGGCTGGCGGAGGCGGTCCGACCGGGCGACGTCGTCCTGGTCATGGGCGGGGGCGCGAGCTACCGGATCGGCGATCGGCTGCTGGAGCGACTGGAGGCGCGTCGATGATCGACTATGCCGCGGCCCGCGACCCTGCTCGATCGGTACGCGACGGCGCGGGAGACCTTTGACGGTGACGCCTGGGTGGCGCTCTTCACAGAGGATGCCGAGTACCATGGGGACCCGTTCGGCGGGCCGCTCGTCGGTCACAACGCCCTGCGGGCATGCTTGAACGAATCGGCCACGGCTCAACGCGACGTCGACTTCACGGTCGAACGCCACTGGGTGTCGGGCTCGACGGTCCTCGCGGCGTGGCATGCGTCGTGGATCCGTCGCGCCGAGGGCGATCGGACGAGGTCGGCCGGGTTCCTGACCGCGGAGATCGCACCGGACGGCAGGATCGTCCGATTCCACGAATGGTGGATGGTCGCGCCGAAGGCGGGCTGATCGAGGAGAGGAGGAGCGATGGCCGGAGACCAGTCGTTCGATGTCGTCAGCGACTTCGATGAGCAGGAGCTGCGCAACGCGCTCGACCAGGTCCGTCGCGAGGTCGGCACGCGGTTCGACTTCAAGGGCGTGACCGTGGACCTGACCCAGGCGAAGGACGAGATCGTCCTCGTCACCGATGACGAGCACCGCGCGGCGGCCGTCAAGGACCTCATCGAATCGAAGGCCATCCGCCGGAGCCTGTCGCTCAAGATCTTCGATTGGGGCAAGGTCGAGGAAGCCGGCGGGAACAAGGTCCGCCAGCGCATCGGGCTCCGACGCGGACTGTCCGAGGAGGTGGCCAAGAAGATCACCAGGCTGATCCGGGACGAGTTCCCGAAGGTCAAGTCGCAGATCCAGGGTGACGCGGTCCGCGTCTCGGGCAAGAGCCGGGACGACCTCCAGCGCGTCATCGTCCGCCTGCGCGATCTCGACCTGGCGGTCCCGCTCCAGTTCGAGAACTACCGCTGACCAACCCCGCCGGGGCAGACCCGGCCGAAGGAGCGCAGTCGCCATGACCGAGCTCGACACCACCTCCGCACCCGACGACTTCCCGAGCGAGTCGCCGGTCAGCCTCCCCGAGCCGGAGGAGCCCGCGCCCGAGCCGGATCCGGAAGCGGAGCCCGACATCGAGGTCGACGCTGGACCCGGACCGACCGCCGCGATCGAGCCGGCCGTCGAGGAGCCCGAACCCGCAGCCATCGACGACGAGCCGACGCCCGAGGTCGACCCGCCCGAACCGGTGGTCGCGGCTGGACCGCGCACCGTCGGTCGGTACATCGCCGACCAGCTCCGCGCGGCGGGCGTCCGCTACGCGTTCACCGTTCCGGGTGAATCCTTCCTCGGGCTTCTCGATGCGCTCGAGGATGCCGGGATCCGGGTCGTCGCGACCCGTCACGAGGGCGCGGCCGCGTTCATGGCCGAGGCACACGGCCAGCTGACCGGCCGGCCCGCGGTCTGCCTGGCGACGCGCGCCGTCGGTGGCACGAACCTGGGCATCGGGATCCACACCGCCCGCCAGGATTCGACTCCGATGTTCGTCCTGGTCGGCCAGGTCGAGCGATCGCTGCGGGGTCGCGAGGCATTCCAGGAGATCGACCAGGTCGCGACGCTCGGCGGCCTCGCCAAGTGGGCTGCGGAGCCCCGGACGGCGGCCGACGTCGTCGACGCGATGGCCGAGGCGAGCCGGGAGGCGCTGGGCGGCCGACCCGGGCCGGTCCTCCTGTCGATCCCCGAGGACCTGCTCGACGAGCCGATGCCGGACGGGGTCCGGGTCGACGCCGGACGCCCCGCGACGGCTCGCCCGACCGACGAGGAGATCCGAGCGGTCATCGAGCTCCTGGCCGCGGCCGAGCGACCGGTGATCGTGGCCGGGGCCGGCGTGCTCCGCGCGCGCACCTCGACCGAGCTGATCCGGTTCGCCGAGCTGCTCCAGGTCCCGATCGTCGCGGCATGGCGGCGGGCCGATGTCGTCTCGAACGATCACCCGCTGTTCCTCGGGATGGCCGGGTTCGGCGCGGCCCCGACCGTGCACGAGCGCCTCGATGCCGCCGACGCGATGGTGGTGATCGGCTCACGGCTCAACGAGCCGACGACCTTCGGCTACACCATGCCGCGCCCCGGACTGCCGTGGGCGCACATCGACCTCGCCCCGGGCGGATCGCCTGGCTCCACCACACCGGTGCTCGCGGTGGCCGCCGACGCCAAGGCCTTCCTCAAGGCGGCCAACGAGCGACTGCTGGGTCGGGCCGTGCTCGATGCCGAGCGAGTCGCGACGCGCCA
>CAVUKR010000011.1:0-192746 GCA_963742075.1 uncultured Chloroflexia bacterium
CACCTCGACGTCCGGCCCGGCGGTTGCAACGAGATGCGCACCGACCGCCGTCTCGACGAGTCGCCCGCGAAACGTGCGGTCGGTCCGTGCATCGTCGGGCTCCAGGGTCGACATGGCGGTCATCAGCCCAGTGTCGAGCGCCAGGAGTTTCGGACTCGACCCGCGCTGGCGCACCTTGGTACCGGCGTACTTGTCCAAACCCGCCAGCAGGCCGGAGCCGGCGAGCAGCCGCAGGTAATGCGCGAGGGTCGTCGTGTTGCCGGCATCGGCCAGCTGGCCAACGAGCTTCTGATACGAGACTGCCTGCCCGGAGTAGTCGCAGCCGAGGCGGAACAGCTGGCGGAGAAGGGCCGGCTTGTCGATCCGCGTCAGCAGCATGATGTCGCGCGAGAGGGTCGTCTCGATCAGCGAGTCACGGATGTATTCGCGCCAGCGGGTGGTGTCGTCGATCAGTGGGGCGGCCCCCGGGTAGCCGCCGAAGAACAGGAACCGCTCCAGATCCCACCCGAACGCGTCGCGCATCTCAACGAACGACCAGTGGCCGAGCTGAATCAGTTCGAAACGACCCGCCAGACTCTCGCTCAGGCCGCGTTGGACAAGGAGCGGTGCGGACCCGAGGATGACCACCCGGAGGTCGAGCCCAGTGTGATCGTCTTCGTCCCAAAGGCGCTTGACGATCTCCGACCAAGCGCTGACCTTCTGGATCTCGTCGAGGACCAGGAGGGCTCGGCCGTCGGCCCTGGTTCGGGCCAGAACCCGGCCGACTTGCCACTGCGCATCCAGCCACGCGCGGTCCTGGATCCCGGGGTCGTCGGCGCTTGCGAGGTGGACGGCGAGGCCGGCTTCCGCCGCGACCTGTCGGACGAGCGTCGACTTGCCGACCTGGCGCGGCCCGGCGACGACCTGGATGTGGCGCCGAGGTTCACGTACGCGCTCGAGCAGAGACCCGAAGGCGGCTCGACGAAAGGGCGGCAACCCGGTTCGGCCGGGTCGGCGTGGATCACTCAACATAGTGAGCAAAAGTACTCAATCAATTGAGTATGTCAAGTGGCTGGCTGCCACTGCCGCCGGATACCGGATCCGGGGACCGGGCTCGGATCCGGCGTGGCCAACGAGCCGTGATCCGGGCTTGCCGCCAGGTCGTGGCACCGGCGTGGCCGCCGCCGACTGGGCCGGGCGTCGGACGGTCCGGCGGCCCATCCGGTACTTACGGGGCATTGTCGGTGGCCAGCGAATTGGCGACCCTCGCCACATGGTCCTCATCGCAACCGCCGTCCTTGCCGTCGCATCCTGGCTGGTCAGAAGCGGCCGCCATCCGCGGTTGCTGCAGGGAGCGATCGCCTATGGCGTCACGTCGCTCCTGGTGTTCGCGTTCATCGCAGGTGAACCCGCATACGACCGTGCCCCTCGCGGTGGCATACGGCATCCCGCTCGCGGTCGCCAGCGTCGCCGCGTTCGTTCCATGGGCGCGCCTGGTACCGATGACCTCGGTCGAGCGGAAGACCCGACCCTGAACCTGGCGATCACCGCCCCGTCCGGTCATCGGGCCCTGATGTCCGGCCATCCTGACATGCGTCCTCGCCGATAGGTCGCGGGACGTCCTCCTGCGGCGATGTCGCCGAGACCGCCGGGATCGGGCGCGTCCAGTACCCCGCCAGACCGGAATGTCTGCGTCGCGTCGACGCTTTGAACGGTCGCTGGCGTGCTACGGCAGGGTCAGATGGACAGGGTTGCCGATGATCTCGGCGGTCCAGGTCGTGACATCATGCGATGCGGACCGCCGTGGCCCGCTCATCGTGTACCTCATCTTCCACCAGCCCTGCTGGGGCGCGGTGTAGTTCAGCGGGATCTGGATCTGGATCGTCAGCCAGCAACCGTTGTAGGTGCCACTGCTGTTCCCGACGTTCGTCGTGACCGACGAGACGCCGTTGCCGCTCAAGGCGTTGCAGGCGGCGGCGCTACCGTTCGTCGTTCCCTGGTTCGCCGAGTAGTTGAAGGTGGTCGTCTGCCAGACACCGACCGTGGAGGTGGGGACCAGGACGGCGAGCGTAGCCGTGAGCGGGCTGGTGTCTCCCGGATCCCAGAGCTGGAGTTGCAGGGTCTTCCCGGCGTCATTGCTCGGAACCTTGGCGAGATAGAACTCGGAAATGCTGGGACAGGCTTCGGTGCCCCGTGGCTGGATTGAACTTCGGACACGAGAGCGGTGTCTGCATCTGCATCGCCCCCAGGCCATACACGGCGGGCGTGCCACCGGACGCGCTGGCGTAGAGGGCGAAGTTCTGCGTGGCATCCGTGTTCTTCTGGTCGATCGGGCCCGTCCCCGTGGTGTGAAGGCGGTAGGTCGTCCCGTCCGGGCCGCCGGTGAGCGGATTACTCGGATTGAGCAGGTACCACGAGTCGTGGTAGTCACGGTAGTCGCCGTAGGCCGTGGTCTTCTGCTGGCACTGCACGGTCGTCCCGCCGAGCACCCTGCCACCCATCGTCGTGTCGCTCCCGGTCATGTTCGTGAACGTCGCTCCTGAGCTGACGACCAGCGTGTCATCGTCGAGGCTATAGAGGGTGCCTTGCGTGTTGTACAGGTCGTACCACGAGCTGACGGGATTCGCACCGCTCTGCCAATGATCGCTGGTCCCGGATGCGTCGTCGACGTCGCAGAAAGACAGGATCGAAGACGTAGACGTAGCCGTTCGTGGATCCCGGCGGCATGTTGACCGCATAGTTGTAGTAGTTGGTGGGGTCGTAGCAGGCCTGGTTGCCGCTCGGGCACGTCTTGGCGGCCTTGCTCGTCGCCGTGTCATAGAACGACTGATAGGCGTCCCCGTTGACGTTCGACGTGCCCTGCGTCCCCATGTCCGCCCAGAAGCCTCTGGCATTCAGGCTCGAGCCGTCCGGCAGGTAGCAGCCCGCGACGCCGTTCGGGCAGGGGGAATTCGGCGCGCCGAGCAGGTTGTTCGTGGTCGTGGTCGTCGTCGCGGTGTAGGTGACCCGAACGTTCAGGACGTCGATCTTGGCGGTCTCGGTCGCCGCACAGCTCCCGCGGTTCCAGGTCACTCGAACCTGGAAGCCCGTGTGGCGGCGCCGAAGTCCGCCTGCGCCCAGGTGGCCGTGTCTTCCCGGTCCAGACACCCGGGTTCGCGTTGGTCGACGCCAAGCGGTGTAGATATCGTCGACCACGGTCAGGCCCGGTGTCGTGAGGGCAGTGGTCGGATACCAGTTGGTCCCGCCGTTCGGACTGATCTGGACGCCCAGCGTGCAGTTGGTCCCGGCTGCGGGATCCGCGGCGATCAGCTCGGCGATGATCTGCGTCTCGATGCCGTTGATCGTCGCGCCCGCGGGGATACCGAAGTTCCACTGCCGCCAGACCTGCTGGGCGCCGTTCGTCGTCGGGCTGATCGCGAACGTCGGTGCCGTCGTCAACGGTCTTGTTGAAGAGGATGTTCGGGGTGGTCCAGACGGTCGAAGGGACGCTCGTCGGGGCCAGAAAGCCCGTATCGGTCGTCGTCGTTCCGGTGAACGTCGCGCCGCGCACGACGCCGAAGGACCCGTAGTAGTTCTCCGGACTCCCCATCGCGACCGGCAGCACGAATTCAGCCTCGGCGGTCTTCGTGAGCGGGAACGAGTTGATGCCGAAGAGCCGAGCGAAGAAGCTCGGGACGCCCGCCTTGATCGTGACGATGAGCTTGCGGTCGTTGCTCGGATCCTGTTGGGTGGTGACCGTCGTTGCGCCCACGCCGTTGGTGTATCCATGCGCCGTCGCCGTGCTTCGAGCGGTCGTATCTGCCTTCGCGTAGTAGTCGGGCAGCCAGACGGCGCCGGCGAGCGCGGCCGCGTCGGCCGCGCGCTGCACCTTCAAGGTATTCGCCCAATACCACGAGATATCGGTCACGACCGCCATCATCCCGATCAGGACGAACGCCGCCCCGACGAAGATCACCAGCACTTGCCCCGATGTCCGACGTCTCGTCGCCGCTGGTTCTCGGGCAGAGGACAGACGGGAACGGAGCGTCACCGGATCATCCTTTCCAGATCGGCAAGGACAGGCGTGCCCGCCGGGAACGAGGGCAGGTGGGTCATGGCTCGAGGGTCATGACGGTGGCATCCGACATCGGGATCGTCGTCTGTCCCGAACTCGAATGTTGTGTCGCCAAGGCGAGGATGGCGGCCAGTGGCGTCACCATCCCGTAGGTGTAGTTGACCGACACGCCGATCACATCGGCGCACGATTGGAGGCTGGGGGCGCACGACGGATAGTGAGGATTGTTACCCGCGTAGTTGTTGTCGCGGTTGCACGGCGTCCAGGGCGTCCCACCCGCGAACCCGATCGAGATCACGAAATCGATGGCCTTTCCATCGACGACGGGACCAGCCCCGCTGGAGTAGGTCCATGTCTCGGTCGCGGCCGCTGACATCGGCGTCGGGTCCGATGGGCCTTTCGCCAGGAAGATCTTGATCGCGGTCACGCTGGACATGACGATCGGTGATCCGGGCGAGTCGATGACCCGTTCGACCGCGGCGACGATCTGCCCATCGATCCCGCCGTTCGTCGTGTTGCAGGTCGTCGGATCCTGTTTCCCGTTGGCGAGCGCGGCACCCGTGCGGGCGCCCTCGCGGGTGGCGTATTCGAGTGACATGTGGTGAGTGAACATGAGCCCGGTCTCGAGGCAGCCGAAGAGCATGGCGACCAGCAGCGGCAGGATGACCGCGAACTCGACCATGGTCTGCCCGCGGGAACCTCGCCGGCTCGGGCGATCCACCGTGGGCCTGGGCGCCCGGGCGCGACGCGGCCACATCACAGGATCGGCTCCATCCGCATCGCGTTGGATTGAGACAGCGAGACGCCCGAACCCGAGCTGCCCGAGATGGAGGAGAACGCCGCGATGGGCGTGTGCCAGACATATGAGAACGCGACGGTAACGCCGATGGTGTCGAGGCCCGGGTGGCCCCCGGAGAGCGGACACCCGGCGGTGATGTTGCATCGGGTCGCCACGGGATAGCCGAAGATCAACGGCGCGCTATACGGGACGGTGATCTGGACACCACTGGGCAGTTTGCACGGGGTCGGGGTGAGAGGGGCCCGAGTCCAGACGTTCGATGCACCCGGCGCCTTGATCGTGCCGTTCGCGTCCGCCCAGTAGATCGTCACGGAG
Organism: uncultured Chloroflexia bacterium; assembly: GCA_963742075.1. Lineage (GTDB taxonomy): Bacteria > Chloroflexota > Limnocylindria > Limnocylindrales > CSP1-4 > SPCO01. The sequence continues at coordinate 5,148 of CAVUKR010000011.1, forward strand.
GTGATGTTGTTGGCACCGGCAGGAGCGCCGACGTCTTGCTCGACCGCCTGGAGGATGGCGCAGTCGGCACCTGGGTTCGATCCCGCCTCGGCAGCGATCAGGGAAGCGTCGCGACTTGCGAACCCGATCGACAGGTTCGCGTTCATCAGGAAGACGAATTCGATGATCGCAATGAGCACGACGAAGAACAGCGGAAAGACCAGCGCGAGCTCGACGAGCGTCTGTCCACGCATGTCGCGGCGGCGCCGATTCGGGGGTCGTCGAAGGTGTCGCATAGTACTAAAGGAGTAGGCCATGGGTACCTTGCGGTCAACCTGACAAGACCCCACCAGCGGGCCCCTTACCACCGATGGTGTTGACCGCGGTCAACGCACGCGAATGGACGTCGTCGACGCCTGCCTGGGGCGTCGCGTCGGAGGTCCGACCCGGGGTCGGGGTCAGCCGAGCGGGTGCCTGACGATCGGTTCGCCGCGGCGGAGAGCGCGCGATCGAGCGACCCACATCCGCAGGCGCAAGAGCCAGAAGTCGCGCACCGCGCGCAGGACCACCTGCGGCTTGGCGCCGGTCGCGGAGCCGGCGGTCCGCGGGTAGTGCGGGACGCCGACCTCGACGACGGTCCGGCCCGCTCGCGCGCAGCTTGACGATCAGCTCGGCCGAGAAGAAAGCGCCTCCGGATTCGACGCGGATCCCCTCGAGCGCCTCGCGCCGAAAGAGCTTGCAGGCGCAGTCGACGTCGGTCACGTGGAGCCCGAAGAAGATCCGATTGGCCAGCCGGTAGGCGCGTGCGTAGGCGATCCGCACGGGCGGGTCGGCGCGCTTGATCCGGAAGCCGACGACGACGTCGGGCTGGTCCGGCTCTGCCATGCGGGTCGTCAGGCGACCGAGGTCCTCGACGTGGAACTGTCGGTCGCCGTCGGTGAACGCGACGTGCTCGTAGCGGGCGGCCCCGAACCCGGAGCGGAGCGCCGCGCCGTAGCCGAGATTGGTCGGGTGGTGGACGACCCGCACGACATCGGGGTTCGCGGCCGCCAGCGCGTCGGCGATCTCCGCGGGTCCGGTCCTTCGAGCCGTCGTCCACCGCGATGATCTCGAACGTGTCGGCGAGGGTCGGCAGGGTGGCCAGGGCCTCGGCCACGAGGCCCTCGAGGTTGGCCTCCTCGTTGTGTGCCGGGAAGAAGTAGGAGAGGCGGGCGACGCGGGTGGGGAGGGCGCGGGCGGGCGCGGTGGTGGAGTCTGGGCTCTGCCACGACGGAGGGCATGGCCCTGATTGTAGGGGCGGGCGGGTTGGCGGTTTCTGAGAGCGCGGGACTCGGGGCCTACAGGTCCGGGACGTCCTCGGGGGCGATGTCGCCCGTCCGGCCGATCTCGGAGGCGGCGATCATCTGGGTTCGATTGATCAGGATGAAGTCGTAGTGGCTGATGATCCGCCGGTCGGCCAGCGAGCGGGTCGTGACCGCGGTGACCGGCACGAACCGCGGGTCCACGGAGTCGACGAACCCGGCCAGGTCCGTCTGGCCGAACACGTGGACGCGGCCCGTGACCGTATGGCCCGGCGTGAAGATCACGAACTCGCGCGCCTTGCGCGTCTCGGCGGTGCTTCCGTAGCCCGGTTCGATGAACCCGCCGCCGGTGGCCGACTCGGGCGGCGCCGACTGCTCTTGCGCGATGAACGAGATCTCGTCCTGGTCGACCATCAGCTCGGGGAGGATCAGGCTCGTCGGGTCGCCATTGCGCCGCAGGAGTCGCGCGTCGCGGACCCGGACATAGCCGCTCGAGGCGTTGATCAGGTCCGTCAACCGCCCGAACCGCCCCAGGTTGATGAGGCCCGTCAGCCGCAGGTGGGTGCCTACCAGCTCGACAGGCTCATCGCGCCCGACTACGTGTTCCGTGAACGGGTCATCCCACACCATGCACGCGATTGTAGACGGGCCGGGGGCGACGACGCCGGGACATCCGCCTGGCCGGGCGTTGGACGATCAGCCGGGAACCGCACTCGCGGCCGGAGCCTGCGGGTGCGCTGCCTTGGGCGGGCTGCCGTGGACCGTCACCGCATCGAGAGAACCGTCGGTGCGCAAGGTGCCGTCGGCCAGAGACCCGATCGCCGACCGAGATGTCGGACAGCGAGGCGGGGTTCTTGCCCTTGACCGTGAAGGTGGTCGAGCTCGAGACGTGGATCGTCTTGCTGTTACCGGCCCGGTCCTTGACCGTGATCGAGTCGGTCGTCTTGTCCGTGACCTGGCCACCGACGGCGACGAGTCGGACCGAGACGGACGTGGCCGTGAATGCGGTCCCGCTGATGGTGCCCGCCGCCTCGATATCCGAGCCGACCTTGACGTCCGACTTCGAACCGGCGGCCGATCCGAGTCGGTAGACGGTGGAACCCGTGACGGTGACGATCTGGCTGGTCCCGTCGCGCTTCTTGATCGTGATGTCGTTGCCATCGACCTTCGTCACCTCGCCGCCGGTGCGCGGCACCACGACGTCGATCGCGACGATGGTGTACGTGCCGTCGGCATTACGGGTCTGGCGGAAGTGGATCTCGTCTCCGACCTTGAGATCGGCCACCTCGATGGTCTGGCCACCCTTGGTGATGACCGTGGCGCTCGTCGCCGTGATCGTCCGGCTCCAGCCATCGGCGGTCGCGAGCGAGATCTGCGAATCCTTGATGTCGCTGATCATGATGTGGCTACCGAAACCGGGAACGCTCGCGCCGCCCAGACCGCCGAAACCGCCAGGCCACCCCTTGAAGCCCGGATAGGCGCGACCCGGACCGTGGACCGCCGGGTGCGGCGGTGGCGTCCGGGGCCGTGGTTGCACCGGCCGCCAGCGGCTGGCTGGTCGGCGTCGCGCTCGAACGCATCGCGATCAGGATCGGGATCGCGAGGAGGAGGGCCACCGCGATGAGCAGGCCGAACTTGACTGCGGTCTGACGCCGCGCGTGCGACGGCGGGCTCGGGACGAGTGTCGGCTGGACGGGCTCCTGGATCACGGACGGATCCTCCGGTTTCGATCGATGGCGCGAGTGAGGACGGCCGTTGGTGCTATCGATGACGGTAGTCCGTCAGGCCGGAGAAGTGGGACCTGATTCCCGACGCTGTCCCGAAATGTGGTGCACGGACGCCACAGACGTTCGTCGAGGTCGCTCGCCTACCCCTCGCCCGCAGGCTCAGCCGGGAGCGTCAGGAGGAAGGTGGCACCACGGCCCGCCACGTACGGTTCCAGGACGATATGACCGCCCATCCCCTGCATCAGCGCCCTCGAGACGTACAGCCCCAGGCCACTGCCGTCGCCCGTGGCCTGGCCGGCGGTGCCCCGGGCGAACCGGCCGAAGAGCCAGCCACGGTCGGCGTCGGGGACGCCGGGACCGTCGTCCGAGATCCTGGTCCACACGATCGGGCCACCGGGGTGTTCGGCGTCCACGCCGATCGCGACCCGGACCGCGCCACGGCCGTACTTCACGGCGTTGTCCATGATCGCCCAGAGGACCTGGTCGAGCTGGTCGCCATCGGCCACCGCGAGCCACCCGTCGGCGCCGTCGACCAGCTCGAACTGTCGATCCGCGACCGCCAGGGCATCCCACGTCCGCTGCGCGCGCGGTCCGATCGCGAGGACATCGGCATTCGGACGCAGCGCCTGCGATTCGAGGCGACTCACCATGAGCAGCTGCTGGACCATCCGCGACAGGCGCTCGGCCTGGTCGGAGATGATGGTCAGGTGGGGATCGGCACGAAGCCCCGCGTCCGCGTGGGCCAGGGCTTCCGCGTTCGCCCTGATCCGGGTCAGCGGTGTCTGCAGGTTATGGCTGACCCCGCGCAGGAAGTCGTCCTTCACCTCGCTCAGCGTCCGCAGCTGCACGTTCTGGGCCTGGACCTGCTCGAACAGCTCGGCATTCCGAAGGGCGACCCCGATCTCGCGTGCGAACAGGTCCAGCAGGATCTGATCCGCCCGCTCCCACGTCTGCGTGGCGGGCAGGCTGGCCAGGAGCAGGCCCATGCGCTCGTCTCCGGCACGAAGCTCGGCTCGGATCGGGACCGACACGCCGGGGATCCGCTCCTCGGGCTCGACGGAATCCGGGTCCACGAACCACAGGTCGGCCGAGATGAACCCGAATGCCAGTTCGGCGTCGCGCGCGGCGCGGCCTGCCAGGATGTGGATCCCGTCGCGGGGCTCGGCCGACTCCACGGCCGCGAGGATCTGCCCGAGCTGGCGATTGCGCCGCTCGGCGTCGGCCGCCAGGCGGTTGTGGCTCTCGGCAAGCTGGGCGAGCACGTCATCGCCCTCGACGGGGATCGGCCGGCTCATGTCGCCCGCCGACACGCGCGCCACCGCCGCCGAGATCTCGCGCAGTGGAGCGGTGAGCGGGCGGACCATGGCCGCCCCGCTGATGACGCCGACGACGACGATGATGGCGATGACGAAGAGGAGGAGTCGACTGCCGACCTGCGGCTCGACCGCCCCACCGAGGATGAGGAAGAGGCCGAGCGCCACGACCGGGAAGATCGCCGCGATCAGGATGGTCAGGGTCAGGCGCGTCTGGAACGATAGGCTGATCCTGCGCGCCTCATCGCCCGGTGGACGAGCCCGCGTTTCGCTCATGGAACGGTCGGGTCGGGCCCCGGTTCGGCTGCGGCGCCGGCCGGCACGAGGCGATAGCCGACACCGCGAACCGTGATGAGGTGGCGTGGATGATTGGGGTCCGCCTCGAGCTTCTGGCGCAGGCGTCGCATGGTGACCCAGACGTATGACGGCTCCGCGTCATCGGTCTCGGCCCAGCCGCGGATCAGGAGCGTCTCGGTGGTCACCGTCTGGCCAAGGTTGGCGGCCAGCGCGAAGAGCAGCCGCGATTCGGTCGGGGTGAGCGGGACGCTCTCACCTCGAACGGTGGCCTGGTGCCGATGGAGTTCGAGGGTCAGGTCCGGCCCGAGATCGAGGCCCTTCCGCGGCACGCGTTCTCCGACGCGCCGCAGGACCCGCTGGATCCTGGCACGGAGTTCCGAGTAGTGGTACGGCTTCGTGATGTAGTCCTCGGCGAATTCCTCGAGCAGGTCGGCCTTGTTGTCGCCGGCGTCGATCGCCGAGAGGACGATGATCGGGAGGTCGGCCCGGGCCTTGATCTCCCGGGCGAGGGTCAGGCCGTCCATCCGGGGCATGAGCAGGTCGATGATGAGCAGGTCCGGCCAGGCGGCGTCGAGGCGACGCAGGGCCTCCTCGCCGTCGCGCGCAGTGGTGACGTCGAACCCGTCGCGTCGAAGCTGCCCGGCCAGCGGAACGAGCAGGCCGCGGTCGTCGTCGACGAGCAGGATCCGCGGCGCCACGTAGCCGTGGGACTTCACGAACGTGGGACTCAACATGGGCCGGAGTATAGGCGCCGGTCCCGCGCGGTCGGACCGCTCAGCCCGGGTCGAGGGCCGGGCCGGCCCGGTCAGGTGTAGGTGTAGTGATCCGCCGAGGTGGGCGACGTCGTGCCGCCGGGCGTGGTGACCGTGATGTCCACCGTCTTGCCGGTCGTCCCGGCCGGCGACGTCACCGTGATCGACGTGTCGCTGACGACCGTGAAGCCCACGTTCGCGCCACCGAACGAGACCGAGGTCGCCCCGGTGAAGAACTGGCCGGTGAGCGTGACCGTGGTGCCGCCGAGATGGGTGCCCGACGTCGGGCTGACCGCCGTCACGACCGGGATCGGGTAGAGCTGGACCAGGTGGGACACGCCCTTGGCGAGCTGTGCTCCGGCGGCCTTGAAGATGTCGGACAGGTCGGTCGACGCGCCGGTCTTGCCGATGCAGTAGAAGTGGTCGTTGTCGGTGTTCTCGGTGGCGTCGCAGGTCGTCGTCCCCACCGTCGGCTGGGTGGACATGCTGGCCAGGAGCGCGGTCGCGGTCTTGCCCTTGAACGTACCCGAGGTATCGGGGCAGGCTGGGTCGCCGCCGCTCGCGGCGTCGAGGCCGAAGCCGATCGTGAAGATCTCGATGCCGTCGGGCGCGCCGGCCTGTGGGGCCTTGGCCGCGGTCGCGGCGTTGTTCGCGAGGAGGCAGTAGTTCGGGCCGGCGGCGACGCCGGCGTTCGGCTGGCCGTCGGTCTCGAAGATGATGCCCTTGCGGACCCCGGTCCGGCCGTTGTGGGTCAGCTCGTAGGCGGCCATCGTCATCGGGTCGGCCAGGTCCGTGCCGGTCCCGGAGTTCGTGTAGCACGAGATCGCTGCGCTGACGGACGAGAAGTCCGTGTCGACGCTGGAGCCGGTCCCGCTCAGGCCCACCGGCCTCCATCGCGGCAGGTCCCCCGGCGGGTTGGCCGTGCCGATGGAACCCGCCGGCGCCGCGACGCAACCACCGGAGGTCGTGCTCGGTCCGAGCGTCCCGAGGCCGAGCCACTGGAGGGACGGGTCATAGATGCTGACGAGCGAGTTGGCCGCCGCCTTGGCGTTCGTCGTGTCGGTGCCGTTCATGCTGCCGGTCCGGTCGATGACGAGCATCACGTCGACCGGCGTGAGGGGCGACTGGCCGCACGGCCCATTGCACGCCACGGAGGTCACGACCCCGGTCGAGCCGCTGTTGACCCCGACGACCCGCGCGAACGAGAACGGGGTCGTCGCAACGCCGGCGACGACGACGGTATTGCACTTGTCGCCGACCGTCGGATCGCACGAGCTGAACCGCGTATCCCCGGCGCCCGCGAAGTCGCTGGCGACGGCCGCCCGGCCGAGCGAGTGGCTCGGGTCGCAGACGAGCGGGATGTCGCGTGAGATGTACGGCTTGGGCGGCGTGCTGGCGTCGACGCCGATCAGGCACTTGTAGGTGATCGTGTAGGCCGAGCTCGGCAGGCTCGGGAAGTTCGCAGTGATCGTGTTCGTGATCAGGGTGTTTGCCCTGGTCGCGGAACCGGCGACGGACCCGTCGACCGGCAACAGGGTGCCGCCCGCGAGGGCCGCCGAATCGAGCGTGTTGACGAGGGTCTGGCGGTCGTTCCGGAGCATGCCGAGGTCGACGACCAGGGCGGAGAAGCCCAGGATGACGACGAGGACCAGCGCGAACAGGACGATGATCTGACCCCGTTCCCGGCCGGCTCCCCGACCCCGCAGCGGGACGCGCATCGGGCTACTCCCGGACCATCTGGGTGGTCGAGCTCAGCGGGATCGTCGCCCCGAAGGCGAGCGGGAAGAACGTGTGGTAGGTGTACGCCACGGTGATCGACGCCCCGTCGCCGGCCTGGGACGATGTCTTGGTCGACCAGTTGCACGACGGCGACGACACGATCGCGATGCACTTCGTGGTCACGGTGATGCCGGAGGCGAGCCCCGACGAGACACCGCTCGCCGCACCCTGGGCGACCGACGGGATGGTGGTCGGGTCGGAGGCGGTGACCGCGGCGCGCGCGCCCTCTCGGCTGGCGTTGATGACGGTCATCCGCGAGTAGAGGAGGAACCCGAAGTCCAGCATGCCGGACAGGACCAGCATGAAGACCGGGAGGACGAGGGCGAACTCGACCATCGCCTGGCCGCGACCGCGTCGACGACGCCCGGAACGCAATGGCTTGATGTTCGACACGTGTTGGCCCACTCCCGCGTGTCGTCGCCACCTGGACCGGCGGCGTTCGACTCGTGGAAAAGTTCCCATAGGCCGACCGGCCCGTCCATGGCACCTTCGTACCGTCGGAAAGGTGGGGACCGTTGCCTTCAGGTCGGGACCGCTGCGGTCGCGCGCGGCGCGCGGACGCACCACGCCGGTACCTTCGCCGCCATCCCGGCCCCGGCGGGTGTCAGGGCGCCTTCGGATCCACGTAACGGCAGCGCAACCGGAGGGGACACGCGGCATGGTCCGGACGCTGCGCGTGACAGACCTTGCGGCCGTGCTGGATGAGGTTGACGTGCGCCTCGTACATCTGGTCGGGCTCGAGCATCCCGAGGAACAGGTCGTGGGCGTCGTCGGCGGAGACCTTCGGGCCGACGAGGCCGACCCGCTGGGCGACCCGCTCGACGTGGCGGTCCACCGGCATGAGCGGCAGCCCGAAGGAGAACAGCAGCAGGACCGAGGCAGTCTTCTTGCCGATGCCGTCGATCGTGACCAGCCAGTCGCGGGCGTCGAGAGCGGTCATCTCGCCGAGGAACTCGAGCGAGTAGTCGCCGCGTTCCTCGCGGATACGGCGCAGGGTCGACTGGATCCGTGGCGCCTTCTGGTTGGCGAGCCCGCCCGGCCGGATGGTGTCGACCAGCTCGGGGAGTGGCGCGGACTCCACGGCCGCCCAGTCCGGGGCGACGCCGTCGGGGAGGCCCTCGCCACCCCAGCCGGCGCCGGGGTTGTGTGCCTGGACATGACCCGTGCCAGGGTATTTCGCGCGCAGGGCCTCGAACGCGACCTCGGCATTGATGTCGGCGCTGTTCTGGGTGAGGATCGTGAGGATCAGCTCGCTGGTCGGATCGAGGCGTCGCTGCCAGACGGGCGCCCATAGAGCGCTGCCAGCTCGTCGAGCACGAACGGCACGAGCCCGGGCCGATACCGCTCGAGGCGCTTCGCCCACGTCCGGCCCGGGTCGGAGAACTTGCGCTTGCGGGGGCGAGGGCGCGCCTTCGGGCGCTTGGTCGCGGCGGGCGTGTTCGGCGTGGATGGCGCTTCGCGCCGCGTGGCCGCGCCGCTCACCAGATGGTCTCGACGTCGTACTGCGCGATCGCGGGATCGGCGGTCAGGATCGGCAATCCTTCGATCTGCGCTTGCGCGACGAGCATCCGGTCGAATGGGTCTCGATGGATCAGAGGAAGGGAGCCCGCTCGGAAGACGTGCGCGAGCTCGATCGGCATGACCTCGAAGCCGTGATGTCGGATTCGGTCCGGCAGGTACCGCTCGACGGCGTCCGGCAGGTCCATCCGCTTGCCGCCGACCTTGATCGCGATCTCCCACGCCGAGACCATCGAAAGTGCGACATCATTCGACCCGTTTGCGAGAAGATCGCGCGCGCGGGTCGAGAGTCGGGCACCGTGTTCCATTGACCACCAGAGGAACACATGCGTGTCGATGAGCAGTCTCATCGGAGCATGTCGCGCAGCGGATCCTCCGGATGCATGTAGTCCGGATCCCACTCTGGGATCGGATCGTCAAAGTCGGGGTGGATCACGATCTTGTCATTTCCGGGAACCCGTCGGGCCGGGCGCTCCGTGATCGCCGTCAGGCGCGCGACCGGTTTGCCTGCCTTGGCGATCGTGATCTCTTCCCCGTTCTGGACACGCACGAGCAACCTCGACAGCTGCGTCTTCGCCTCGTGGATGTTGACGGTCGTGCCCATCGTTCGATAGTGGACTAAGTCATGGACTAAGTCAACGCCTGGACCCGAGTCCGACGAGTCGCGCGAGGCGTTCACCGCAGCGGGTCACGGGTTCCCAGCCGGCTGCAATGGCGTCCTCTACGGACTGCGGCCGCTCGGCCACCGGGACCGCGACGGCACCGACGGCCGCCAGGGCTTCGATGCCCTCGGGCTCGACGCCGCCACCGACCGCGACGCATGGGACGCCGGCCGCGGCCGCGCGCCGGGCGACACCGAGCGCCGTCTTCCCGAACGCCGTCTGGGCGTCGATCCGGCCCTCGCCGGTGATGACCAGGTCGGCGCGGGCGAGCTTCGCCCCGAAGTCGGTGGCATCCATGACCAGGTCGACGCCCGGCCGGAGCGCGAACGAGCGGAACCAGGCCTGGATCGACAGCAACCCGAAACCGACGCCGCCCGCGGCACCGGCACCCGCTGTGTCGCGTTCGCGGCGGCCGGTCGCGGCCTCGAGGCGGTCGGCCCATGCCGCGAGGCGCGCGTCGAGCTCGACGACCTGCGCCGGTGACGCGCCTTTCTGCGGTCCGTAGACGGCGGCCGCCCCCGTCGGGCCGAGGAGCGGGTTCGTGACGTCGCAGGCGACCTGGAGGTCGACCTCGGACAGCCGTCGGTCGAGCCCGCCCGGGTCGATCCCGTCGCCCTCGTCGATCAGGCCGAGGACGCGCAGGATCCCACGCCCGCCGTCGGTCGTGGCGCTGCCGCCGATCCCGAGCACCATCGACCGGACGCCGGCGTCGAGCGCCGCCCCGATCAGGTCGCCGGTCCCGGCCGAGCTCGCGGTCATCGCGTCGCGCTCAGCCGGGGGCACCAGCGAGAGCCCCGACGATGCGGCCATCTCGATGACAGCCCGGCTGCCGTCGTCGGATCGAAGCCAGCGGGCCCGGATCGGGCGGGCGAGGGGGTCCGCGACGGCCGTCTCCTGCCACTCCCACCCCCCGGCCGCCGCCACGGCCTCGAGCGTGCCCTCGCCGCCATCGGCCAGCGGGCAGAGCAGGATCGTGTCGTCGGGCCGGGCGTGTGCCCAGCCACCGGCCAGCGCGCGCGCGACCTCGACCGAGGTCAGCGATCCCTTGAACGAATCGGGCGCGATGAGGATGGTCCGGACATCGGCCATCACACGGGTCGGCGCCGCCGGCTCGTCGCCGCGCGCACCGGCGCGACCAGCGGCTCCGGGATCCCGTCGGGCCGGTGCCGCTCGATGTACTCGGGGATGCGGATCATCGGCGGCCGCTCCTGGTCGGCCAGCTCGATGACCTCGAGCGAGAGCCGTCCGCGACCCGAGCGCGGCAGCTTCATGGTCGAGCCCATCTCGGCGAACAGCCGGGTCTTGCGCCGTTCCTCGAGCCGCTTCATCACCGCCTGGAGGATGACGAACGACATCCGCGACAGGCCCTCGAGCTCCTGGTTGCGGTGGATCCGCCGCTCCAGGTCGACCTGGCCGAGGCCCTCGATGCCGAGCCGCTCGGTCGCGTCGATGAGGTGGCCGATCTCGACCGCGTAGCCGGTGAAGAACGGGATCGACTCGAGCAGCGCCCGCCGGCCCGCGTACTCGCCCGCCAGCGGCTGGATCATCCCCGACAGCTCCGGGTAGAACAGGTTGATGAGCGGCCGGGCGACGAGCTCCGTGACGCGGCCGCCGCCGCCCTCGGTCAGGATCCCGTGCTCGACGATCGGGCGCTGGTAGTAGCCCTTGACGTACTGGAGTCGCGGTTCGTGGAGGAGCGGTCCGACCGTCCCGTACACCATCCGCGGGTGCCAGTTCTTCACGTCGGTGTCGGCCCACACGATGATGTCGCCGGTGGCCTCGTAGACCGACTTCCAGAGCGCCTCGCCCTTGCCGACGAACGACCCGTAGCGCGGCAGGATGTCCGGGTGCTGGACGACGCGGGCGCCCTCGGCCTCGGCGATCTCGCGCGTCCGATCGGTCGACGCCGAGTCGATGACCAGGATCTCGTCGAGGAGCGGCACCCGGCCGACCATCTCGCGCATCGCCCGGCGGACGATCGGCCCGATGGTCTCCTCCTCGTTGAGGGTCGGCAGGACCAGGCTGATGGTCAGGTGCTGCTTGTCCTTGAGCGTGACCAGGCGACGCAGGTCGGCGAACTCGGCGTGGTGGAAGTTCGATTCGCCGAACCAGCGCTCGACCCGGACCGGGACGGCCCGCGCCTCCTCGGCCGCCCGGTCGGCGGCCGCCAGGGTCTCGGCCCGGGCGGCGAGCTGGTCGAAGGTCGTGCGCTCGATGGTCTCGCGCGTCTTGACGACCATGACCGTCGGCCGGGCGCGGGCGGCGATCGCCTCCGGCAGGGACCCGAACAGGTAGGTCTCGCCGTCCGCGCCGCCGGGCTGGGTGGAGGCGCCCATGACCACGAGCTCGGACTTCTCCGCCTCGCGCAGGATCGCGTTGCGGACGTTCGGCGCCTCGCGCAGGACGGCCTCGCTGCGACCGACGATGTGCTGCTTGATGAAGGCGGCGAGGGCCCGCTCGGCCTGGGACCGGACCGCGAGCGTGATGCCGGGCGGGACGAGGTGGAGGACGACCACGGTGGCGTCGTGATGCCGCGCGATCGCATCCGCGAAACGGAGCGCGAGCTCCGCGTGCGGCCCGCCACGGACGGGCACGAGGACGCGCCGGATCTCCTTCGACCCGCGCTGCTTGACGACGGCGATGTCGCACGGCGATTCGCGGACGACCTCGTCGATCGTGGGCGAGAAGACCGTCGGTCCGTCGCGACCGCCGGCGGCCCGGCCGCCCCAGCCGAAGATGATGAGGTCGGCCTCCTGCTCGGCCGACGCCTCGACGATCCCCTCGGCCGCGTGGCGCCCGATCCGGACGATCGGGTGGATCGTCGTGCCGTCCGGCGCGTAGTCGAGCACCCGCTGGAGGAGGCGCCGGGCGTGGCGGGCGCGCGTCGCGCCCTCGGACAGCGGCATCCCCTCGGGGACCTCGACGATGCCGAGCGCGGAGATCTCGCCTGCGCGCGGGTCGACCATCGCGGCGCCGAGCTTGATCAGCTCCTCGGCGGTCATCGGGTTGGCGACGGGGATCAGGATGCGGACCGGGAGCGGGGCGCGGGCGGTCATCGGTGACCCTCCACGGCCTCGGCCCAGCGTCCGACGAGATACGGCTTGAGCAGCTCGAACTCGCGCGCCTGGCGCTCGACCCGATCCTCGGCCTGCTCGGTCGTCACGTTGCGGTTCTCGATGACGAAGCTGCCGACCCGCCCGAAGTAGATCGGCACGAGCGCGGCGACCAGCGTCTCGAGCGACGGCTGCGGATCGCGCGCGGCGATGATCAGGTCGTAGATGACCCGCGCCCAGACGTCGTCGGGGAAGTGGAACGTCGCGACCGCGTCGGCCATCTCGAGCGTGGTGGCCCTGGTCGAGGCGACATCGCCACCGACACCGAGACGCGTCTGCGCGGCGTCCTCCAGCCGTCCCGCCTCGGCGGCCAGCTCGAGCACCGTCTCCAGGGTCGCCGGGGCGAGCATCCGGGCCCACGTGTCGGTCAGCGTCAGCGAGCCCGCGTGGAACTCGGACAGCAGCCGGAAGGTGTTCACGTCGAGCGGTGGCGGCTCGATGATCCGCTCGAAGCCGTACGCCGGCACGTCGTGGCTGCCGTGGATCTCCAGCCACTGGTCGGGGTACCGGTTGGCCAGCCGCAGGATGGTGCCGACGACCTGGCGGAACATCGGTCCGAGGTCCGAGCCCGGGTCCTTGGGGTCGTGGATCTTGGCGCCGAGGCGTGTCTGGCAGACGGCGAAGCCGGCGGTCACCGCCGACGTCGTCATCCAGATGTCGATCCCGAAGCGGCTGATGTCCGGCGTCCAGTCGTCGAGCTCGAGGTAGTGGCGCACGAGATCGCCCGACACCCCGAAGTCGCCGCCGATCGGCTGGCGGATGCGGTGGCCGTAGAGCGCCCGGGTGAGCGGGTAGGTGACCGTGTTCGTGATCGTGCCGTCGTACTTGTAGCGGGCGTAGAGCGGCGCCACGAAGTCGTAGCCGCCCTTGACGATCGGGCCGGCCAGCAGCTCGATCCATTCGGGGACGATCGAGCGCAGGTCCGAGTCCACGACGACGAGCGTCTGGACCTTGAGCGCGTCGGCGATCTCGAAGATCATCCGAAGCGCGGCGCCCTTGCCGCCGACCCCGTCGATCTCCGGGTAGGTCAGGCTGACGCGTTCGAGCCGGTTCGTCGGGCGGACGAGGAGGATCTGCTCGATGTAGTCGGGCGGCTCGGTCTCGACGACCACGCGACCGGTGCCATCGGGCGATCCGGCGTCCGAGTTGACGAGCACCGGGTGGAGGTCCGGGAAGTACTGGACGAGCCCGGCCTGTGCGGCGCGAACGACATAGCCGATCGTCGCCGCATTCTTGAAGCTCGGGATCCCGACCATGATGTCGGCCCGGCCGAGCCGCTCGATCTCTTCGCGGATGGCCGGCGTGAGCGCGGTTTGGGGCACGGCGTCACCGTACCATCCTCAGCGGCGCGGCATCCCGCTGACGACCCACTCCGGGTTCGATTCGCCCGGCCTGTAGCGGCTGTTGGCCGCCTTGAAGGTCAGCCCCTCGAAGCCCTGCGCCTTCCACGATCCGACCCAGGTGTGGATCGGCGGGCGGATGTAGGCCCCGATGCGGACGAAGTCCGATTCGACCAGCACGCTGTCGAGCAGGCGCCGCCGCTCGAGGAGCGGGATCTCGAGCAACGACGTGTCGTCCACCCAGAGCAGGTCGGTGACGATCAGGCGGACCTGGTCGTCGGGGTCGAAGGTGATGGCGTCGAGCGCCCCTTCCTTGAGCTTGATGGTGTCGCTCGCGCGGTCGCGGCGCAGCCCGAACAGGGTCGACATCGAGGGCAGGTCGTCGGCCCACAGATACACGCTGCCGGCGCCGCCACCCTGCTTGGTGACGAAGCCATCGACGACCAGCGCGTCCGCCCGGGCTCCGTTCGCCAGGCCGTCGAGGATCCACTCGACGTCGGGGATCGGCTCCCCGTCGGCGTCGACCATGAGGGCACCCTCATCATCGACCGCGGCCAGGGTGCGCAGGCCGACCCACAGCGGTTCCACGATGGGATCGACGACCTTGTGGGGTGAGCCCTTGGCGTAGACCTGCGGGCGCAACGACGCGAGCAGCTCGCGCGGGCGGGTCGCTCCGGTAGGCCCCCGGCTCCTGTGTCATCGGCACATCCTACCCGTCCGGCCGCCGCTGTCATCGGCGCCTTTCGAGCCTCGCTGAGGCCCTCAGGACCATTGCGAGGTTTCATCCTCGCGGCCGGGAATCCGAACGAGGCATAGTGCCCGGGCGTCATCTGGTGGGTGACCCTGCTGGGGCCTCCCGTGGAGTGACAGGCGTCCCTGCCGATCCCGCACTGTGGCCCCTCGCCCCTTGGGGACTCATACAGGGTCGGCGAGGGGCCTCTCGGTGCCCGGCTGGTCGGTCGGCCGTCAGCCGCGATAGCCCCCGGGGTGCGCCTGGCGCCAGGCCCAGGCGGACGCGACCATCGCTTCGAGGTCGGGTCGCGCTGGTCGCCAGCCGAGCGTCTCGGCCGCCCGTTCCGCGCTCGCGACGAGGATCGGCGGGTCCCCCGCACGGCGCGTGCCGACCGTATGCGGGATCGGGTGGCCGACGACCGCTTCGGCCGCGGCCAGGACCTCCCGGATCGAGTAGCCGCCGCCGTTCCCGAGGTTGAGCGTGAGCGCGCGATCGGTGCGGGGATCGCCGGCTGCTGTCGCCTCGATCGCGCGCAGGTGGGCATCGGCCAGGTCGGCGACGTCGATGTAGTCGCGCACACAGGTGCCGTCGGGCGTCGGGTAGTCGTCGCCGAAGATCGTCAACCGGAGCGTGCCCTCGGCCGCGTGGAGGACGTTCGGGATCAGATGGGTCTCCGGGTCGTGGTCCTCGCCGAGGGTCCCCGTCGCGCCGGCCACGTTGAAGTAGCGAAGCGAGACGCTGCGCAGGCCGTAGGCCTGGCCGTACCAGTCGAGCGCGCCCTCGAACGTCCGCTTCGTCTCGCCGTAGGGGTTGATCGGGCGCAGCGGCGCGTCCTCGGGGATCGGGGTGGTGTCCGGCACGCCGTAGACCGCGGCCGTCGACGAGAAGACCAGGCGTCCGACGCCGGCCGTCCGCGCCGCCTCGAGCAGGGCCACGCCGCCGGCGACGTTCTCGCGGTAGTACTTCGCGGGGTCCGCGATCGACTCGCCGACCTGCGAGCGCGCCGCGCAGTGGAGGATCGCCTCGATCCGCTCGGCGTCGAGGAGCCGGGCGAGGTCGTCGCGATCGACATACGTCCCGACGTGGAGCGTGGCGTCCGGCGGGACCGCCGCGCGATGGCCGGTCGTCAGGTCGTCGAGCACCACCACGTCATGGCCGGCGGCGATGAACGCCGCCGCCGAGACCGAGCCGACATAGCCGGCCCCGCCGGTGACCAGGATCCGCGTCATGCACGAAGGGTACCCGGGGGCACGATGAAGGGGCGGCCCGCGTCGCGGGCCGCCCCTTCGCTGTCAGGTCTGGCTTGGGTGAGGCTCCTAGTGGTGCGGATCGCCACCTTGCCCGGTCGTGGCGGGGCACGGGTTCCCGCCGAGGTCGTTCTGGAAGTTGTTGTATCGCCAGATGATCGTGTTCCCGGTCGAGGCGTACGGGGTCAGCAGGAGCGGCCCGAACGCATTATGCGAATTGCCACCGAAATGGTTGATCGTGCCCGGGATGAAGTTGCCGCCTTCCTGCCACGTGCACGTCCCGTCGTTCATCCGGGTCGTGAAGAACGGATAGAAGTCGGCGCCCGCCGGCGGGTTCACGCAGTCCTGGCCGGTCGTCCGGTTGCAGAACGGCGGATTGAACTGCGAGTCGGCTGCCTCGATCCGCGGCAGGTCGGCCTCGAACTGGACGTTCGAGTAGTTCCACTTGCCCTTGATCAGCGGGCTCGTGAACATGACGGGCGTCGGATGGGACTTCGCGTCCTTTCTCGGGTTGGGGTTCGTCCCCGGCCAGTCCTTCTGGTAGGACGGGCCGTCGAAATCCCCGTCGCTGAGGAAGCAGCCGTTGATCTTGATCAGCAGCGAGTCCTCAGCCGGGACGCAGAAGCCGTCGTCGGCGTCCGGTGTGCCTCCGGGCTCGTCATCCGCGGAGACGGCGCAGTTGAAGTTCGCGTCGAGGGTCAGGCAGTTCTCGAAATGCCCGATCTCGTCCGAGTAGGCGACGTTGTAGGTATGCGCGGACCACGTGTTGCCGCGCGGATTGGCGGTGCTGTACTCGGGATGGAACGCGTACGGCTCCATGTTGCAGGTATCCGAATTCGGCTGGTACAGGATGTGCCCGAAGCCGTTCTTGACCGACGCCGTCATCGACCCGCTCTGATGGGTCGTGTTGTCGGTCAGGTCGGCGCGGAACCCGGCCCACGTGTCGTGCAGGTGGATGGTGATCTGGTCACCCGGGTTCATCATCAGGTCCTTGGTGTAGTCCGGGTTCACCGCGGCCGGGTTGTATGTCGCGGGGGTCCCGGTGAAGAGCGGGTTGGCCGGCGCCTGGGACTTGCCGCTCTTGGTGACGTACGCCCAGTTGATCGGCTCGACGCCACCGAGGATGTAGTTGTCGCACGCCGCGTTGTTGCCGACGTTGTTGTTGGTATCGAGGGTCAGGCTGTCGATCGTCATCGCGGCGCAGTACTGCGTGGCGCTGCACCCGAAGCCCTCGAACTGCGGCACGTAGCCCGGTCCGTAGAACTGGAGCTCCATGTAGGCGTTGCCCGGGTGCTTGCCCATGTAGTCGGGCTTGCTCGGGTCGAGGCCCTCGAGGGCGTTCGAATCCGAATCGGGCTTGCACTTCTTGGTGTACTCCGGTGCCGATTCCGTATCGCACAGCGTCAGGCCGAACCAGAAGGTCGGCCGCAGCTGGAAGTTCCAGGTCCCGCCTGAGCCGTCGTTCTTCGGCTTCTGCTGGGGGTCCTTCGGAAGGGTCATCTGATACGTCATGTCGTTGCCCGAGCCCTTGACGCCGGACTTGAAGAGCACCGATGGCTCGTCGTGGCCGACATAGGTCTCGCCGAGGGTCTGGTACGGATCGACGCACAGCGCCCTGTGGCTCTCGCAGAGTGGCTCACCCCCGAGCCCGGGATCCGCAGGGGAGGCTGCGCTCGCGGGGATGGCCGACGCTCCGAGCAGCACCAATCCGACGAGGCCACTGGTCAGCGTCCTGGTTCGTCTCACGTTGGGATTCCTCCATGCTGGGTCACCCGGACGCGGCTCCGTGTCGGAACGTGCGCGGGCGCCTTCCAAACCCTGCTGAGGCGACCCCCTGATCGGAGCGCGGTGATGCTCCGGCGGGGTCGGTGAAACTCGACCTCTTCCCGATCCACCTCCTCTTGGGCGTCGACCGCCGTGGACCCTGTCGTCGAGTGTCGTGTGGCAGGACGCCGTACAGATTTGGGATTATCCGACTCGTCGTCGGTGAGGTCCACCAGTACGTGCGTTCTTGGTGGCGATCGTGCCGCACGATCTCACGGTCCGGGTATTTTGCGGTGCTGGTATGCACCGGACCGGTCGGCCGGGATCGTTCAGGGCAGATCGCGCCGCATGGTGCGGCTGATCGTCCTCGTGTCGTAGCCGATCTTCGCGTTGACCCGCCGCATCGCGCCGTTGTCCGATTGGGTCCAGGTGACGATCTCGCGGATGCCGTTGGCCGCTGCCCACGCGAGCTGGCGGCGCTTGAGGGCCGTCGCCAGGCCACGGCCGCGCCAACGCCGGTCCACGACGGTGAGGCCGTTCTCCGCGCGGGTCGAGTCGTCGTCCCAGGCGAGCAGCCCGGCATAGCCGACGATCATCCCGTGCTCGAGGGCGATGAACGTCCCACCCGGCAGCGTGGCCTCCTCCCGCAGCCAGGCATCGACGGCGATCGTCGCCGGCCCGGTCCGCAGGGCCATGTCGGCGAAGCCCTGGCGGGCGAGGGCGTAGGCGCGCTGGAGCAGCTCCGGCCGGTGCGCCACGGTCGTGATGTCGAGGTCGGGGAATGGCGGGACGGCGGGCTCGCCGCGGGAAAGTAGGCGGACCTGTTCGACCTGCCGATCGACCTCCTCGAAGCCGTGCCGGGTCGCGAACGCGAACGAGACGTCATCCTCGGCATGACCCCCGACGGTGCTGAACCCGCGCCGCGCGAGGTGCGCCATGAGATGCCGCAGCACGGCCGTCCCGGCGCCGCGCCGACGGTGCTCCGGGAGGATCCGCGGGGCGACGAACGAGCCGGTCGTCTGCGAGCGGTCCGCGAAGCCGCTGCCGACGATCGCACCGGCGGCTTCGACGAGGACGAGGAGGCGGTCGGGACCGGCTTCTGCCTGCAGCACGTCGGTTGTCGGCGGTCGCCCGTCGGGCTCGACGATACGCCGGACCTGCCTCCATCGTTCGAGGTCTGCCTCTGTCTCGGCCGGACGGATCGCATACTGGCGATCGGTGATCATGCGCGGAACGGTACGGCATCTCCGGGCCGCCGGGCGAGTGGGCGGGCCCGCTCCGGGCGTGCCGTGGGTCGTGGGTCCGGGCGCGTCGGGGGCCGGCTCAGCGGCGGAAGAGCCAGCCCAGGAACGACCGACGTCGCGCGGGTGGGGGGACGGACTTGACCGCGGCGCCTTCCTCGGGCTCGGCCGCCGCCTCGGCCTCGGGCTCGGCCGCCGCCTCGGCCTCGGGCTCGGCCGCCGCCGCGGTCTCGGGTTCGCCCGCCGCCGCCTCGTCATCGCCCCGTGCCGCGCGCTCGGCCGCGACGACTTCGTCCCCGCCGACCGCCACGATCGGTGGCATCACGACGCTCGCGATCACGGCATCGGCATCGACCCGGTAGTCGATCACCTCCTCGAGCCGGGCGACCATCCGCTGGGCCGCGACGTTCTCCGGGTCGATCGAGAGCGCGCGTCGCGCCAGTTCGAGCGCCCCTTCGTCGTCGCCCCGGTCGAGGGTCACGCGCGCAAGCCCCACGACGGCGATCGAGTTCCGCGGATCGGCCCTTGCGACCTGGCGATAGAGAGTCTCCGCGCGGTCGAGCAGCCCGACCGACAGGGCCCGCTCGGCCTGCAGGAGCAGCTCGATCATCGGTCCTCCGTCAGCATGGCCTGCGCCAGCAGGAGCAGCGTCGGCCGGTCGTTGAGGGACGGGTCCACGATGACGCGCTCCAAGAGCTCGCCAAGGATGCGCCCGAGGAGCGGGCCCTGTCCGAGCCCCAGCTCGGTCATCAGGTCCGCGCCATCGACGGCAAGGCCACGCCGGTCGAGGACGACGTCCGCCGCCACCTCCGCGTCGATCCGGGCTCGAAGCTCATCGAGACGGCCCGCCGACCGCGGCAACCCGGATCCGACGTTGTCCGCCTCGCGGAGTTCGAGCAGCTCGTCGAGCGCCCCCACGCCGATGGCCGACATGCGGCCGATGAACCGACGGACGGCGGCGTCCGACCAGCTCGCCTCATAGCTGAACATGTGGAGCCGGACCAGCTCGACGACCCGGTCGCGGACCGACCGCGGTTCCCGCAGCCGGTCGAGCAGCGCGCCGGCCAGCTCCGCGCCGACGGCGTCGTGGCCGAGGAAGTGGCCCTCGGCGAAGGTCGACGGCTTGCCGATGTCGTGGAGCAGCGCGGCGAGCCGGACGACGGGCCGTGATGCCGACGCCGCGTCCACCGACCGGAGGGTGTGGTCCCACAGGTCCTCGCCGGGGACCTTGTTCTGCGGGATCCCGCGCTGCGCGGCGAGCTCGGGCGAGATGGGGGCCAGGAGCTCGGTGTCGCTCATCAGGCGGAAGCCGACCGACGGCGCCCGTGCCCCCAGCAGCTTGTCGAGCTCGGCGGCGACGCGCTCGCCCGACAGGTGCGCGACCAGCTCCGCACGCGCCTCGATGCCGGCCAGCGTCGCCTGCTCGACGCCGAAGTCGAGGGTCGCCGCGAGCCGGACCGCCCGGATCATCCGGAGCGCATCCTCCTCGAACCTGGCGCCTGGATCGCCGACCGCACGCAGCACCCGCGCACGGATGTCGAGCATCCCGCCGTACGGATCGATGAACGTCGGCCCGTCGCCCGGCCGGGCGCCCCAGGCCATCGCGTTGACCGTGAAGTCACGGCGCGCGAGGTCGACCTCGATGGTGTCGCCGAACTCGACCCTGTCCGGCCGCCGGAAGTCGGCGTAGTCGTGGTCTGTCCGGAAGGTCGTGATCTCGAACGTCTCGCCGTCGCGCCGGACGGCGACCGTCCCGAACCGGTTCTCGTAGACAGCCCCCGGGAAGAGCTCGACGAGCCGATCGGGGTGCGCGTCGGTGGCGAGGTCCCAGTCGGCCGGTGTCCGCCCGAGGACGAGGTCGCGCAGCGAGCCACCGACCACGTAGGCCGCGTGACCGGCCGCCCGGAGCGACCCGAGCAGGCCATCGACGGCGGCCGGGATCGCCTCCTCGATGACGGCCGGCGGCCCCGTCAGTTGCGACCCAGGAAGAGGTACGACCGCCACGCCTCGTTGTGCTCGTCGGCGAGGTACGGCGTGAACAGCGAGTAGATGTCGCTGCGCGGCTCGAACGGCGGGCGAAGGAGGCGCAGTCGCGCCTCCTCGAGCAGCTTTCCGCCCTTGCGGTGGTTGCACGGCTTGCAGGCCGCCACCAGGTTCTCCCAGGTGTGCCCGCCACCGCGGTGGCGGGGGACGATGTGATCGAGGGTGAGGTCGTGCGACTGGCGGCCGCAGTACTGGCAGGTGTGCCGGTCGCGGGCGAAGACCTCGCGGCGGGACAGCTTGACCCGGGGCCGCGGCCGACGGATCTGGTACTGGAGCCGAATCACGGAGGGCGCGCGATACTCGGTCCGCGGCGTCCGGATCACCTGGTGGTCGTATTCGATCACTTCCGCCTTCTCCCCGAAGACGAGGCGGAAGGCGCGAGGCAGGTTACAGACGTTGAGCGGCTCGTAATTCTGGTTCAGAACGAGTACGACGCCGTCCATCTGGCCGGACGATAGCAGAACGTCCGGATGCGCTCAGCCGCGAGCTTCGTCCTCGGCGGGCAGCCGACCGTCGGCGATGGCCTCGAGCAGGGTCGCGTGGTCTCGTTCCGCCTGGTCGGCGTAGGCGGCCGCGAAGCGCGCGATGGCATCGTCGAATGTCCGCCCGGCCCCGAGATAGGCCGAGATCGTGACCGGATCGCCCGTCCGCGCGTGCGCCCGCGCGAGGGCCCAGGCGCATAGCGCGGCATAGCGCGTCAGCCCGAGAGGGTCCATCAGCTCCGGATCCCCCGAGCCCTTCTTGTCCCACAGCTGCCGGACGTAGTAGTTGCGGCCGGTGATCGGCCCTTCGGACCAGCCGAGGAAGCCGTCGCTGGCCGACTGCGTGAGCCGCTGGCCGGAGACGACCCGAAGACCGTGGTGCGGCAAGGCGGATGCGCCCATGTAGGGTTCGAGGACCGACGCGCCGGCCTCCTTGATCTGGAGCACGATGAAGTCACCGTCGGGATGCTCGGGACCTTCGAACAGGGCGACCCAGCAGTACGTCCCGACGCTCCCGACGCCGACCGCCTTGCGGGCGACGTCGACCAGCTCGAACCGGTCGAACACGTGTCGGCGGTCGTCCGACAACGACGCGCGATACCCGTCGAGCGCTCCCTGCGCCTGGTCCATGTCGAATCCGGCGTCCTCGAACCGAACGATGAGCGGCGGAGATTCGACGAACCGCTGGTGGCTGCCGACGAGCTCGGTCAACTTCTGGACCGCCCGAGCGTGCGTCTTGCGGTGCACCCGTTCGAGGTGGCGAGTGACCCGCACGCGATAGCCCTTCGGGAAGTGCGCAACGACGTCATCGATGCTGATCGACGAGTGCCACATGTCCAGGGTCGACAGCTCGGCGAAGGCGCGCATCCGCTCGCGGTACTCGCGGACGACCAGCGAGACCATCTCGTGGCGCTCCGCGGGGTCCGACACCCGGCCTCGCGCGACCAGCTCGACGCTCGCCGCCAGCCGCTTGAGGTCCCACTCCCAGGCGCCGGGGAGCGTCTCGTCGAAGTCGTTGATGTCGAAGACGACGCGTCGCTCGGGCGTGGCGAACTCGCCGAAATTGCTGATGTGGGCATCCCCGCAGGCCTGGACCCGCAGCCCCGAGACGGGCGTATCGGCGAGATCGGCGGCCATGACGGCCGCGGTGCCGCGGTAGAAGGCGAATGGCGAGACGGCCATCCGGCCGAAGCGGAACGGGATGAGCTCGTGTACGCGCGTCTCGTTCGAGGCCTCGAGGATCGCGATCGGGTCCCGATCGGGTGGAGGCGTGAAGGCCGCATGAGACGACCTCGGCACGGTCGTCCGCAAGGCGCGGCCGCGCTCGATCCGGTCCCCCCGCGTCTCACTCATCGGAAGGTGGGGGCGCCGGTGGTCGCGTCCCAGCCGCCCGCCGCGCCCACCTTGGTCGCGAGCGGACGCCCGAGTGCGTCGGCGATGAACCGGGCGGCCGCGAGGACGCCCTCGAGAGCGACGCCCGACTCCCAGCCGGAGGCGTCGAGGAAGTAGACCAGGTCCTCGGTCGCCAGGTTGCCGGCGGCACCGGGCGCGTACGGGCAGCCGCCGGTCCCGCCGGCCGATGCATCGAAGCAGCGAACGCCGGCGTCGAGCCCGGCCGCGACGTTCGCCAGCGCGGTCCCGCGGGTGTCGTGGAAGTGATAGGCGATCCGCTCGAGCGGCACGCCCGCCGCGACGGCCAGGTCGGTCAGGGCGGCGACCTCGACCGGCACCCCGACGCCGATCGTGTCCCCGAAGCAGACCTCGTCGACGCCCATCTCGAGGAGCCGGAGCGCGACCTCGACCGCGCGTGCGGGCTCGACCCGGCCGGTGTACGGGCAGCCGAACGCGGTCGAGACGTAGCCGCGCCGCCACCAGCCGAGCTCGCCGGCACGGGCGAGGACGGGCGCGAAGGCCGCCAGCGACGCGGCGACGGTCATCCCGATGTTGGCCGTGGTAAAGGCGTCGGTCGTCGCCGTGAAGACCGCCAGCGCATCGGCTCCCGCGGCCTCGGCACGGGTGAGGCCGCGCAGGTTCGGGACGAGGACGGGATAGCGGACGCCCGGTGCCCGGACGAGCCCGGCGAGGAGCGCGTCAGCGTCCGCCAGCTGCGGGATCGCACGCGGCGCGACGAAGCTGGTCGCCTCGATCTCGCGGAGCCCGGCCTCGGCCAGCAGCTCGATGAAGCGCGCCTTGGTCGCGGTCGGGATCGGCGTCGCCTCGTTCTGGAGGCCGTCGCGCGGGCCGACCTCGTAGACGCGAACGTGCTCGGTCATCGTCCGATCACCGGTCGCCGACGCCTGCGGATCCGGTCAGACGAGGGGCGGGTCCATCGCCCGCTCGATCCGGGCGACCTCGACCTCGATCCGGCCGAGCAGGTCGATCGCGGCGACATGCTCCGGGCTGCCGTGCGCGGCAGCGTTCCGCCGCCGGCGCGTCTCGCGGTGCAGGGCGAGCAGCTCGTCGCGCGTCCCCGGCAGCGGCGTGGGCGCGGTCTCGTGATGGGCCATGGGGAACCTCCGGATCGGACGTCGCTGAGCGTACCCGAACCGGCGCCGTCAGGGTTCGATCGTGGCGAGCCGCTGGCCGCGAGTCACCTGGTCGGCCGGCGTGACCAGCACTTCGCCGACCCGGCCCGCGATCGACGCGACGACGGCGTGCTCCATCTTCATCGCCTCGAGCGTGACGATCGGATCGCCGGCGGCGACCGACGCGCCGGCCGTGGCGTGGACCGCCAGGACGGCGCCCGGCATCGGCGCCACGACGTCGACCGGTCCGATCGCGCCGGCGACACCGTGAGCGACGGCCGCCCGTGCCGTGGCGTCCACGTCGGGCGGTGGAGCGACCCGGAACGCGACGCTCCGGCCGGCGAGGTCGAGGTGGACGGTGTCGCCGACGCGCACGGACGCGATCGCGGGCCGGTCGGACCCGCCGCCGCCGGCGTCGACGATGCGCGTCCGACCCTCGGCTTCGAGCCGGACGGACCGCCCGGCGTTCAGCCGCCAGCCGCCGGCCCACGGGTCCGTGGCGTCGCCGGTCGCCAGCAGCGCGTCCGCCGCGACCGACCAGGCCTCGGCGGGGATCGCCGTCTCGTCGGCCCAGTCGTCCGGCGGCCAGATCCGGGTCAGGACGTCGGTCCGGGCGTCGCCCGCCAGCACGACCGGCTGGCGGACCAGCCAGCGGAGGAACCGCAGGTTCGTGACGACCCCGAGGACGAGCGTCCGGTCGAGGGCTCCGGTCAGCCGCTCGAAGGCCGCCGGGCGGTCGGGGCCCCAGGCGATGATCTTGGCCAGCATCGGATCGAACCGGCCGCCGATCTCGCTCCCGAGCTCGATCCCGGCATCGACCCGGATGCCGTCGCCGATCGGCCAGCGCAGGGCTTCGACGCGGCCGGTCGCGGGCAGGAATCCGTCCTCCGCGTCCTCCGCGTAGAGGCGGACCTCGACGGCATGGCCGCCCGGCGCCGGGGCGTCGCCGTCCGCTCCCGACGCTGCCGTCCGCAGCGGTCGCCCGGCCGCGATGTCGAGCTGGTCGGCGACGAGGTCGCGGCCGGTGACCAGCTCGGTGACCGGGTGCTCGACCTGCAGCCGCGTATTCATCTCGAGGAACGTGGCCCGTCCGCGAGCGTCGAGCAGGAATTCGCAGGTGCCGGCACCGACGTAGCCGACGGAGCGCGCGAGCCTGAGCGACGCCTCGCCGAGCCGCGACCGGAGCGGCCCGTCCACCGCCGGCGACGGCGATTCCTCGAGGATCTTCTGGTGGCGGCGCTGGATCGAGCAATCGCGCTCGCCGAGCGAGACACCCGTTCCGTGCTGGTCGAAGAGGACCTGGATCTCGACGTGGCGCGCCCCGACGACGAGCCGCTCGAGGATGAGCCGGTCGTCGCCGAAGGCGGCGGCCGCCTCCCGGCGCGCTGCCGCGATGGCGTCGGGCAGCGCCTCCGCGCCACGGACCGTCCGCATCCCCTTGCCGCCGCCGCCGGCCGCGGGCTTGACGAGCAGCGGGAAGCCGATCCGGTCCGCGGCGGCGAGGAGCGCGGCGTCGGCCTGGTCGGGGTCGTCGTAGCCGGCCAGGACCGGGACCCCGAGCGACGCCGCGAGCCGCCGAGCCGCGGCCTTGTCGCCCATCGTCCGGATGGCGGCCGGTGGCGGACCGACCCAACGGATCCCGGCCGCGGTGACGGCCTCCGCGAAGTCCGCGTTCTCCGCGAGGAAGCCGAAGCCCGGATGCAGCGCGTCGGCGCCGGCGTCGCGGGCAGCCGACACGACGGCGGCGATGTCGAGGAGGTCCAGGGCGTCGGGTCCGTCCGTCTCCGGGACGACCGCCCCGATGCCGAGCCGGCGGCAGGTCCGCGCGATCCGGCCGGCGATCTCGCCGCGGTTCGCGATGAACAGGACGCGGATCGGTGACGGTGGGAGGCCCTCGATCGGGGTCTGTGCGGGGTGGGGCGCCGCCGGACCGGCGATGAACGCGTCAATCGCGTCATTCGCGACACGCCACCGACCACCGACGCGTCGCGCCGGCAGTCGTCCGCTCGCGATCCAGCGTTGGACGGACCGCGTGTTCGCGCCGATCCGTGCCGCCGCCTCGCTGGGGCTCAGTTCGTCGTCCATCGCTGTCGCGATCGTCGCATACCGGGACGATGCGTGCCTGCCGCTCAGCCTCGCGTGAGGCGGCGACCGTCCGAATCGCGACCGCCTCAGTCCTTGTCGGGCGCCCAGGCCGGGCGGCGCTTCTCGGCGAAGGCGCGGAAGCCCTCCTGGGCCTCCTCGCTGGTGCGCTGGCGGGCGATGACCCGCGCGGTATGCCACTTGGCCGACCCGTGCCCCAGGCCGCGCACCTCGCGGATGATCGCCTTGGCGGCTCGCGCGGCGGTCGGTCCGGCCGCCAGCAGGTCCGCGACGGCCGTCTCGACCGCTGCGT
Source organism: uncultured Chloroflexia bacterium (assembly GCA_963742075.1). Lineage (GTDB taxonomy): Bacteria > Chloroflexota > Limnocylindria > Limnocylindrales > CSP1-4 > SPCO01. The sequence continues at coordinate 31,359 of CAVUKR010000011.1, forward strand.
CGAGAGCCTCGGTGCCCTCGACGATCTCGTGGACGAGACCGATCCGCGCCGCGCGCGTCGCGTCGAACCGGCGGCCGGACGGGAAGAGCGCGCGGGCATGGCTCTCGCCGATCTTCGAGATGACGAACGGGCTGATGACCGACGGCAGGATCCCGAGCCTGGTCTCGGTGAACCCGAAGCGGGTCCCCAATTCGGCGATGACCAGGTCCGCCACCGCGCACAGGCCCATCCCGCCACCGAGCGCCGCACCGTGGACCCGCGCGATGACCGGTGTCGGGCACGTGTCGATGGTCTCGAGCATGTCGGCCATGGCCATGGCGTCCTGCTCGTTGCCCTCGGTGTCGAGCGCGATCGCGGCGCGCATCCAGTCGAGGTCCGCTCCGGCACAGAACGACGGCCCGTCGCCGGCCAGGACCACGGCACGGAGCTGGGTCGGGCCCTCGCGCGCGAGGAGCGTGAAGGCCGTCCGCAGCTCGGCGATGAGGGTCGCGTCGAAGGCGTTGTGGACGTCCGGGCGAGCGAGCGTCACGCGCGCCACGACCCCGCCGGGTCCCGTCCGCTCGACGCGCAGGTTGCCGTCCGACATCGCACTCACGGCGGCATCGTACGGCACGACATCGGGCGCCATGGGTCCCGCCCTGACCCGCCGTTCGTCTCGCTCGGAAGCGCGGGTGGGCTCTGCTAGGCTCGCCAGCGTGCGTGTGGCGGCGATCTGAATGCTCGGCCCGTGGGACCCGAAGTGGCGGCCTGACCCGACCGGCCAGCGCCTGACGGGGATGCATGCCGCGCGCCGTGGGGCGTTCGCCTCGGCGGCCATCTTCGGCAGCCTGGTGGTCATCGCGGCGGTGATCTCGCCGCCGTTCGTCCCGTCGGTCCCCCAGGTGGACCTGCCGGCCGGGGCGATGATCGCGTTGTTCAGCCTCCCCGGTCTGGCACTGCTGGGCGCGGGCCTGACCTCGGCCGCATTGGGGTCGCGCTCGTCGGCAGCGAGCGCGGGGCTGGCCATCGGGATCGGCTCGCCGGTCGCGGCCGTCACGTCGGCGATGATCGGCGCGTTCATCCTCGTCGGCCTGGTCGGCGGGGCGTCGCTCGGCGGTGACGTGGCCGGGACCCTGTTGCGCGCCGTGGTGACCGACGCGGTCAGGATCGCGCCGCTCATCGCCCTGGGATCGGCCGCCTGGGTGGTCCTGGTCCGACGGTTCGGGCCGGCGGTCAGGCTGCCCTCGGGCGAGGCGTCGCGGGTCGACCCTGCGTCCGACGACCCGACGTCGGGCTGGCCGCCGTCCGCGGACCCTCCGATCAAGCCGCCGACGAGCTGACCGCGCGGACGTCCGCCGGTTCAGGCCAGGAGGCGAACCTCGTCGCCGAGCCGGATCCGCCCGGGTGTCTCGACCTCGCCCCAGACGCCGAACATCAGGTCCTTGCCGTTGACCTGGCCGCGGTACTCGCGGATGGCGTGGAGCGTGTCGTAGTCGCGCTGGCCGGTGTCGGGGTCGTGGGTCGTCATCGCGCAGCGGGCGACCGGCGCGCTGACCCGGAGGACTGTCTCGCCGAGACCGATCCGGCCGCCGACCCAGGTGTCCTCCTCGTGCGGCCCGCCGCCCTCCAGCTCGATCAGCATCCGGAACCGTCGCGCGTCCACGTCGCCGACCCCGAGCGCCGTGGCGAGCGCGTCGAGCGATCCGTCGGTCACGAGCGTGGCCGGGTGCGCGCGGCGCGTGCCACCGATCCTGTCGCAGCGGACGATCCGGACCGGACGGCGGAGGAACGCCCCGAGGGCGCCGCCCCATGGCCCCTCGACGATGTGGCCGAGCGCGACGCGCCCGTGGACCGGGACCTCGACCGGGGCGCCGAGCCCGACCTCGTCCTGGCAGACCATGCCGTCCGGGAAGGTCAGGCGCAGCACCGTGGCGTCGAGGTTCGTCCAGGCGGCGACCTGGACCATCTCCGCGGCGATCAGCTGGTCGACCAGCCGGCCGCCGTCGTCGATCACGAAGAACCGCCGGTCCTCGGCGACGCCGAGCGGCCCCAGCACGATCTCCTGGCGCGATTCGAGCCCGAGGCTGCGGACCGGCGCGATGTTCAGGCGGGCGACACGTGGCATCGCCCGATGCTACCGGACGACGACATCGCGTATGTCGAGGACGGCACCCTTCTCGAACCACAACACGTGAAAGACGAGGACGGCTTCGACGCGTTCAACGCCGTGTCGCCAGCCGTGCTCGTAGTAGTTCTGGAACGGTTTGCCGTCCGGCTCCAGCGAGCGAAGGTCGATGTGGGCCTCGCCGCCCTCCAGGCTGATGTCGGTCGGCCATGTGTCGGCGAAGGCGAATGACGCTTCGGACACGATCCCATTCGGGAGCGATGCCTTGCCGAGCGAAACTTCATATGCACCGAGGTGATCGATCGGGATCGAGGCTGTGGCGATCGACAACGGCCGGGCTGCGGTGACGGCCGCGGGCTCCAATGAAGGCAGCGGCCTGCCGCACGTGTTCGGAGACGCACCGTCCGGGCAGGGGACGTCCTTGTAGCCCTCGCCGTCCGCGAGCCCCGACCGTGCCTCGAGCCGTTGCGTGTCCGTGCAGATGGGTCCCATCGCGAGCCCGCCGCACATCAAGGTGTCCCGCGTCGTCCCGTCGGTGAGGGTGATCCGAACGTTGATCGGAGCAGCACCCCCGAGCGTGACGAGGACGCCGTTCTTGGGGGGTGGATCGGGGACGATGACGGTCGCAGTGACGTCGTCGCGCGTTCGCCCTGCCTGCGATGCCGCAGCGTCCGTCATGGCGAGACAGCGCTGGGTGCTGTACAGCTCGGTGCAGGGTGCGAGGTTGGAGTGATGCCTCAGACGCGACGCTGCACCCTGCAGCCAGCCAAGCGATCACGAGCGAGACGGCAGCCAGTCGACTCATGCCGCCGATGCTACCGGACGACATTCGCCGGCCCGCGCCCGCGGACACATTCCTCCGCGGAATATCGGCCGGGGCGGCGGCACCCGCGGCGGCGACCGACCGGCCTCCCCGTGCCCATCAGGGCTACATCCGGAAGACCCCGAAGCGCGTCTCCGGGATCGGCGCGTGGAGCGCGGCCTCGATGCCCATGGTCAGGATCCGGCGCGTGTCGAGCGGGTCGATGACGCCGTCGTCCCACAGCCGCGCGGTCGCGAAGTAGGGCGAGCCCTCGCGTTCGTAGGTCTCGAGGATCGGGGCCTCGAAGGCGTCGCGTTCCGCGTCGGTCGCGAACTCGCCCCCGACGGTCGACAGCACGCGCGCGGCCTGCGGCCCGCCCATCACGGAGATCCGCGCGTTCGGCCACGACCACAGGAAGCGCGGCTGGTAGGCGCGCCCGGCCATCGCGTAGTTGCCGGCCCCGAACGAGCCGCCGATGAGGACCGTGAACTTGGGCACCTCCGCCGAGGCGACCGCGGTGACGAGCTTGGCGCCGTCCTTGGCGATGCCCGCCTCCTCGTACTCGCGCCCGACCATGAACCCGGTGATGTTCTGGAGGAAGACGAGCGGGATCCGGCGCTGGCAGGCGAGCTCGATGAAATGAGCACCCTTGAGCGACGACTGGCTGAACAGGATCCCGTCATTGGCGATGATCGCGACCGGGTAGCCGGCGATGTGGGCGAAGCCGGTGACCAGCGTCTCGCCGTAGAGCGGCTTGAAGTCGTGGAAGCGCGAGCCGTCGACAAGCCGCGCGATCAGCTCGCGCACGGGCACCGGCCGGCGCGGGTCGAGCGAGACCGCGCCGTAGAGCGAGGCCGTCGCCGCGTCGCCGGTCGGCGCGACCGCCGGCTCCTCCGGAGACCGACGATCCCATGGTGGCTCGGGGGCCTTGCGGTTCAGGTTCGAGATGATCGAGCGCCCGAGCGCCAGCGCATGCTCGTCGTCGAGCGCCTCGTGGTCGGCGACGCCGGAGCGGCGCGTGTGGACCTCAGCGCCACCGAGCTCCTCGGCCGTCACGTCCTCGCCGGTGGCCGCCTTCACCAGCGGCGGACCACCGAGGAAGATCGTGCCAGTGCCGCGGACGATGACGGTCTCGTCGCTCATCGCCGGGACATAGGCGCCGCCGGCGGTGCATGAGCCCATGACCAGCGCGACCTGCGGGATCGCGGCGGCCGACATCCGGGCCTGGTTGTAGAAGATCCGTCCGAAGTGGTCGCGGTCCGGGAAGACCTCGGCCTGGAGCGGCAGGAACGCACCGCCCGAGTCCACCAGGTAGATGCACGGCAGCCGGTTCTCGAGCGCGATCTCCTGTGCGCGGAGGTGCTTCTTGACCGTCATCGGGTAGTAGGTGCCGCCCTTGACCGTCGCGTCGTTGGCGACCACGACGCAGGTCGTCCCCTCGACCCGGCCGACCCCGGTGACGATCCCGGCACCCGGGGCGTCGTCGTCGTAGAGCCCTGTCGCGGCCAGCGGGCTCAGCTCCAGGAACGCCGATCCCGGGTCGAGCAGGCGCTCGATCCGCTCGCGGACCGGGAGCTTGCCGCGCTCGCGGTGGCGGGCGATGGAGCGCTCGTCGCCGCCCGCGCCCCGCCCGGCCACCTGCGCCTGTCGTCCACGAAGCTCGTCGACCAGCGCGGCCAGCGCCTCGTGGTTGGCGCGCACGTCCGGGCTCGCGGGGTCGAGCCGGCTGCGCAGGACGGGCATGGCCCGATGATAGGTCCCACCGGTGGTGGCGGGAACCGCGACGCAGGCGCTACCGTCGCGCGGTCATGCAGATCACTCGTCCACCTCGGGTCGCACCATTCGTGGTGGCGGCCGTGCTCGCCGCCCTGCTGGCCGGATGTTCGTCTCTCGCCGGAGCGACCCCGGGTTCGACGCCGGCTGCCAGGCCGCTGGTGACCGTGGTCGTGACCGGCGGCGAGTGCGCCGCCCCGGCCTGCACCACGACCATCTTCGTGGAACGAGACGGTCGGGTCCACCAGGCCGCGAAGCCTCCCAACGACCTCGGGACAGTACCGCCGGCGACGCTGGCGGCGCTCGACGCCGCGATCAAGTCGGCGGACTTCGCCGCCATCAAGGCGCATCCGTTCACGGGCCAGTGCCCGACCGCCTACGACGGGCAGGAGATCGCCTTCGAGTTCGACGCGCCGAGCGGCGTCGAGCGGATCTCGACCTGCGAGGTGGCAGTGGACTGGGGTCTGCCGCTGTTCGTCGCCGTCTCGACCGCACTGGGACCATTCGTGCCGCTCCCGACGACCTGACCACGAGCACGTTCGGTCTGCCGGGACGCTCGCCTGGGACGCGGCGTCGCCGTAACACATGCGTCCGCGCGGCGTCTCTTCTGCATGCGCTGGACGACCCGTCGGCTTGCTCTCCCGGCGGCCGCGCTCCTCCTGGCGGCCTGCGCGTCGACGCCATCCGTCAGCGCGCCGAGCGCCATACCTGCTTCGTCGGCGAACGGCGCCATCGCCTCCGTCCCCACCGCATCAGCGAGCTCGATCCCGACGGCCGCGTCGTCTCCCTCTCCGTCAGGTTCGGAGACCGCCGGCGTGGACTGGGCGCGGGTCGACGTCTGGCAGGAGAACGCCGATGGCCGGTCGCCCGCGATGACCGGGGTCATCGCCACGGACGGCGGGTTCATCGCGTGGGGCCCGACCACGCTGGGGTCGGGGATCGTCGTCTCGTCGAACGCGCTCCACACCTGGAGCCAGGCGGGGGAGCGCGGCCAGTTCGACGGCGTACGAATCGCGGCAATCGTGGAGGGTCCGGCGGGCACCGTAGCCATCGGGAGCACGAACGCCGGCACGACTCGCCTCTGGCGCTCGCCAGACGGGATGACCTGGACGGACGGACCGCGGACGACGGGGATCGACGGCACGGTGGCGGACCTCGCTGTCAGTCGCGGTCGCTATGTTGCCGCCGGCTCGGCCAAGGGTGGCTGCGACGTCGCGGTGTGGCTCTCGAACGACGGCCTCACGTGGCAGCCCTCGCAGACCCTGACCGGCGCCAAAGGCACGTGCACCAAGGGCGAGGTCTCCGTCGGCCCGACGATCTCGTCACTCGAACCGGGACCTGGTGGGCTGGTTGCGTACGGATCCGTGCCCGGGGTGGGGACGGCCTTCTGGACGTCGACCGACGGGACCCGCTGGGCGTTCCACCCGCAGCCCTCGGTCGGAGGGAACATCGTCCGCTTCACAGCCGGCGGCGCGGGGTACGTCGCGGTCGGGAACACCGGCACACCGAACGGCGCGGCCTGGACCTCGCCCGACGGCGCGACGTGGACCTCGGTTCCGGACGCGCCGTCATTCCACGATGCCGAGATATCGGACGTCGCGGCACTAGCGGACGGCACCCTGGTGGCGGTCGGCAGCGACCTCGGCAACCACTTCACGGCCTGGACCTCGCCCGACGGCGTCGCGTGGGTACGCGCATCGGCCGCGTCCGCTCCGCCGAGCGGCCTCGAAACCGAGGTCGCGACCGGATGGCTCGCCTCGGATGGCCACCTGTTGGTCGCGGTCGCCGGTGGCCCGCAGGCCTGGGTCAGTCCGCCACTCTCCCCCGGGGATTGACGCCGAACGCGACGAACGGGACTCGACGAGACGAGTGAGGCTTCGCGTTTTGTCGGGTGGCCATCCGGCGCGCAGGGGTCCCGAACTCACCCGCGCTCGCAGCGGCATGCTGTCCGGGTGAGATCGGACCGGATCGCCAGCCTGGCCGTTGTCTTCGCGTTCTCGATCGGCCTCGGTGTCGCCACGGTCGCCATCCCGTTGCTGGCGCTCGAATCCGGGTACGACGCGGCGGCGGTCGGGTTCCTCGTGGCCACGTCGGCGGCGAGCCAGCTCGGCTTTCGGCTGTGCCTGCCGTGGCTGCTCCGCCGGGCGCCCGACCGAACGCTGACCGCGATCGCGAGCCTGCTGATGCTCGCCGGGTTCTCGATGCTGCTCGTGTCGACCGCGGTGGCCGTATTCGTCGTCGCCCAGCTGCTCCAGGGGGCCGCGCGGGCGATCTTCTGGACGAGCAGCCAGACGCACGCCGTCCGGGGCGTGGGGCGACCAGTCGACCGGCTGGTCGAGATGAACGTCGCCGGCAACGCGGGGACGTTGATCGGACCCGTCGTGGCCGGTTCCCTGGCGGTCTTCGGCCTGCCGGTCGCGATCGCCGCCGCGGCCCTCGGGGCCGCTGTCGCCGCCCTGGGCACGACCGCCTTGCGACGCTTCCCGACCTACGACCGGCGGCAGCCGTCCGGGGCGACCCGGCTGCTGCGCCGCAACGGCGTCGACGTCGCCTGCTGGGCGAGCGTCGTCGGCGGCGGCTGGTGGGCGATGCTCGGCTCCTACATCCCGGTCATCCTCGTCGGTGCGTCGGTCGGGTCGCAGGGGATCGGTTGGCTGATCACGCTGTCGGAAGGCGCGTCGATCGTCGGGATCCTCGTCCTTCGTGGTCTGGCGCAGGGGCGGATCCGTCGCACCGTCCAGGCCGGATCGTTCGCCGCCGCCGCGTTGCTCGTCGCGCTGGCCGTCGTGCCCGCCGGTCTCCTGGGCTACCTCGTCCTTCTCGTGGCCGGCGGTGTCGCCAGCGGGGTCATCACGACGCTGCCACCGGCGATGGCCAGCCTCGCGGCCGCGCCCGAGGAACAGGGCGACGCTCTGGCCTTGACCGGCACCTTCCGCGCGGCGGCCCTGCTGGCGGTCCCGGCCACGGTCGGCGCGCTCCTCGCCGTCGTGACGCTGCCGGTCGCCGTCGCGACGCTCGGTCTCGGGTTGGGGCTGCCCGGCCTGGCCGTCGGGCGAGGTGGCGGTGCAGTGGGTCGGACCGTCGCGGACGAGGAGGCGGAGTCCGTCTCGTAGGCCGCTTCGGATCGGAGTCAGCGGCCGGTCGTTGCGGCCATCTGCGGGTCCTTGGTGCTACTCTGACATAGCAAGTTATGAGCACTCGACAGGCTACTGTCACATCGCACGTCATCGAGGGCGGGGCCGGGACGCACGGCTTGGATGGCGGCGCCCCCGGCGGCACGTCATCGGCGGCCGATCGCGAGCCCAGCAGGGTCGCCGAGGCGATCCGGATCGAGCTCGCCAAGGCGTGGGGCGACATGGGTGCGGCCTGGGGCGTCACCCCGGCGATCGCCCGCGTCCAGGCCTACCTCATGGCCCGCCAGGAGCCGCTGACCGAGCGCGAGGTCCGCGAGGCACTCGGTCTCAGCCACCGCGCCGCGAGCCTCGCGCTCGGCGAGGCCGAATCATGGGGGATCGTCGAGCGGGTCCCGGAGCCCCGGCGGGTCGGCCGCCGCGGTCCGGCGGGGACGGCCTACCTGGCCGTCGGCGATCACTGGCAGTGGTTCGGGCGGGTCATCGCCGAGCGCAAGGTCCGCGAGGGCGACCCGATCATCGAAGTGCTGGAGGCGAAGGAGCGGGAGGCCGCGACGGCCCTCGAGGCGGACCCCGCGGACGCCGAGCTGGCCGCGCTCCGCGAGTGGCTGTCGGCATTCCTGGTCTTCGTCCGCCTGTTCGATCGTGCCGTCGGGCTCGTCCCGCAGCTCGAGCCGCGCGAGCTCGAGCGCTCGCTGGAGCTGCTCGGGCGCGTCCCGGACGCGACGATCCTGCGGCTCTTCGACCTGCTCGGCGGCCTGCCGGACCAGGACGTCATCGACCTCGTCGAGGCGCTGTCCCGGCTTTCGCCCACCGCCGCGCGCCGTGCCACGAAGCTGATGTCGGGGGTCGTCCGGACGGTCGCGCGCTAACCTCCGACCATGACGGAACCGACGGCGGATCGACCCCATATCCCGGGCTACGGCGTCCCCGCGACGCTCGACGGCGTGCTGCCGTGGTCGTGGGCCGTCGAGCGCCTCGAGCGGACGATGGTCTACTGGCTGGCGACGGCCGGCAGCGATGCGGCACCGCACCTCATCCCGATCTGGGGCGCCTGGGTCGACGGTCGGTGGTACGTCGAGGGCGGACCGACCCGCTGGCAGCGCAACCTGCGCGTGAACCCGCAGCTGGCGATCCACATCGAGATCGGTGACGAGGTCGTGATCGTCGAGGGTGTCGCGAGGGAGCTCGTCGCTCCCGAAGCGTCATTGGCCGATGCGGTCCTGCTGGGCTACGCCAAGTACAAGGCGGCCGGTCTGTACGAGGCGACAGCCGACAATTGGAGCGAGGGCGGGCTCTGGGAGCTCCGTCCCGTCAAGGCATTTGCCTGGTCCGTCTTCCCCACCGACATGACGCGGTTCCGATTCTGAGTCGGGCGCTCCGGGGGTCGCCCGGCCCGCGCTTGCGGCCCTCGGATGCGCTCGTGCGATAATCGCCGCGCGCGAGGGGCTCGGCCGACTCGAACGGGCGACGACCCCGGGGCCAGACCCGGCCGGCGATCCGAGCGCGAGCCACCAAAGGAACCCTTCCTCATGACCGTCGAAACGTCCACCTGGGCCACCAAGAAGGGTCTCGCCCAGATGCTCAAGGGCGGCGTCATCATGGATGTCGTCACGCCCGATCAGGCCAAGGTCGCCGAGGATGCAGGCGCGGTCGCCGTGATGGCGCTCGAACGCGTCCCGGCCGACATCCGGGCCGCCGGCGGCGTCGCACGCATGTCCGACCCCTCGATGATCGAGGGGATCATGGACGCGGTCACCATCCCGGTGATGGCCAAGGCGCGCATCGGCCACTTCGTCGAGGCCCAGGTCCTCGAGGCGCTCGGCGTCGACTACATCGACGAGTCCGAGGTCCTGACCCCGGCCGACGAGCGCAACCACATCGACAAGCACGCCTTCAAGGTCCCGTTCGTGTGCGGCTGCCGGAACCTCGGCGAGGCGCTCCGCCGGATCAACGAGGGCGCCGCCATGATGCGGACCAAGGGCGAGGCGGGGACCGGCAACATCGTCGAGGCGGTCCACCAGCTGCGCGACGTCCTGGCCGAGATCCGCCGGCTGCAGGGCCTTCGTGAGGACGAGCTGTTCGTCGCGGCCAAGGAGCTCGGCGCGCCATACGAGCTGGTCAAGGACGTCGCCGCGAACGGACGCCTGCCGGTCGTCAACTTCGTCGCCGGCGGGATCAGCACCCCGTCCGATGCCGCGCTGGTGATGCAGCTCGGTGCCGAGGGCGTCTTCGTCGGCTCGGGGATCTTCAAGAGCGAGGACCCGGCCCGGATGGCCAACGCGATCGTCCAGGCGACGACGTTCTTCGACGACCCGAAGAAGATCGCCGAGGTCTCGAAGGGTCTGGGAGCCCCGATGCGCGGGATCGCCCTCGAGGAGATCCCCGACCAGGAGCGCCTCGCCGTCCGGGGCTGGTAGGCCACCGCGAACGTCGCCGAACATCCCGTCATGAAGATCGGCGTGCTTGCGCTCCAAGGAGCGTTCCGCGAGCACCTCGACACGCTCCGCGCCATCGGCGTGGAGGGCGTCCGCGTGCGCGAGCCGGCCGACCTGGCCGACGTCAGCGGGCTGATCCTGCCCGGCGGCGAGAGCACGACGATGCGCCAGCTGATCGACCGCTGGGGCCTCCATGAGCCGATCCTCGACCTGGCGGACGCAGGCAAGCCGATCTTCGGGACGTGTGCGGGGATGATCGTGCTGGCCACCGAGATCGCGGGGGGCGAGCCGCCGATCCTGCCGCTCCTCGACGTGACCGTCGAGCGCAATGCGTTCGGCCGCCAGCTCGACTCGTTCGAGGCGGAGCTTGACGTGCCGATCCTGGGCCGCACGCCGGTCCACGGGGTGTTCATCCGGGCGCCGATCATCGAGCGGACCGGGCCAGACGTGGACATCCTCGCCCGCCTCGACGACGGGCGGGTCGTGGCCGTCCGCCAGCGCAACATCGTCGCCACGGCGTTCCACCCGGAGCTGGCCGGCGAGACCCGCTTCCACCGCCTGGTCGCCACCATGGCCGCCGAGCACGACGATCCGGGCGAAGGCTCCGGGCGCCGTCCGCACCCGACCCGCCGGTCGGCCTCGGCGCGCCACGAGAGGTCGGGGTCGTGAGCGTCCTCCGCACTCCCCGCAGTCCCGGCAAGGTCCGCGCGGCCCGCCTGACCGACCTCGCCGCGCTCGGTGAGCTCTCGCGGCTCTGCCAGTCGGACAGCACCGACACGCGCTCGCTCGGGCTCCCGGTGAACGGCCCGCCGATCGGCGTGTTCAGCCTCTTCCGGCTGCCGCTTGGCGCGTTCCGCCCGAACGACCTGATGTTCGTGTACGAGGAGGAGGGCCGGATCGCCGGGCTCGTCCGTGTCGAGCGGGAGACCGTCCGCGACGAATGGACGATCGTCGAGCTCGACGCCGTCGGGATGGCGAACGCCGGCGAGATCCGCTTCCGCCTCGTCCAGCAGCTCCTGCGCGAGGGCGCCAAGCGCGGGGCCGCCCGCTTCCACGTCGCATGCGCGGACGCGGACGGCAACGTCGAACTGCTCATGCAGGCCGGCTTCATGCGCTACGGCGAGGAACGGGTCCTGTTCCGTCCGTCCAGCCGGGTCCTGCCCGATCCGTGGCCCGACGAGCGTGCCGCAGGCTGCGGGATCCGCCCCACCACCTCGCTCGACGCGCTCCCGCTGGCCCGGCTGTATGCCGGCGCCACGCCGGCCCCGGTCGCCCGCCTCGAGGCGATCCGGCTGGCCGACTGGGAGCGGCAAGGGGCGCACTGGCGGGTCCCGCGCTCGAGCCTCACCCCGATCCTGCGCTTCGCCGACGTCGAGGGGTTCATCCAGGCGTCCCCGGACGGCGGCAAGGACGGGACCCAGCTCGACGCCTTCCTGCAGATCGGCGTGGCCAAGGAGGACCAGCCGCACTACCTCAAGATCCTCGCCCGTCCCGAGGCCAACGTGGCCGATCTCGTCGACTTCGGCCTGGGCGTGATCGCGGCGCGGACCACCCGGGGCGGCGACCATCGCCACGACCACGGCGTCATCGCCCCGGTCCGGACCTACGAAGCGCCGATCGATCGTCGCCTGGAGGAGGCGGGCTTCGACTCGATCGCCAGCGTCAACCTGCTGATGAAGGAAACCCTCGTCCGTGTCGCCGAACCGGTCCTCGTGCCGGCCGGCGTCCGCTAAGTGGAGGCTCGCGTGACATCAGGTGAGCGCCCCCGTGAATCGATCGACGACCTCGACGCACTGCTTCGAGCCCTGCCGCCGGAGATCGTCGCCGCGGTCAACGCCCTGCCGGATCGCAACGCCCTGATCGAGGTCGTCATGGACCTCGGGCGGTCGCCGGAGGCGCGGTTCCCCGACTCGGAGGTGAACCTGCTCGAGCGAGAGATCACGGACGCGGACATCGCCTTCGTCGTCGAGCACATCGGGTCGTTCGGCGACGACAACCGCGCCGGGATCGAGCGGACGCTCCACCGGATCAGCGCGATCCGCAACCGGAACGGCAAGATCGTCGGGCTGACCTGCCGGATCGGTCGGGCCGTCTACGGCACGATCGAGATCATCAACGACTTCGTCGAGACCGGGAAGTCGATCCTGATCATGGGTCGCCCGGGAATCGGCAAGACGACGATGCTGCGCGAGGCCGCGCGCGTCCTCGCCGACGACATGGGCAAGCGGGTCGTCGTCGTCGACACGTCCAACGAGATCGCCGGCGACGGCGACATCCCGCACCCCGCGATCGGCAAGGCCCGCCGGATGCAGGTGCGCACGCCGTCGCTGCAGCACGAGGTCATGATCGAGGCGGTCGAGAACCACATGCCGCAGGTCATCGTCATCGACGAGATCGGGACGGAGCTGGAGGCGCAGGCGGCGCGGACCATCGCCGAGCGCGGCGTCCAGCTGATCGGCACCGCGCACGGGAACAACCTCGACAACCTGATGCTCAACCCGACCCTGTCCGACCTGATCGGCGGGATCCAGAGCGTGACCCTCGGCGACGAGGAGGCCCGCCGGCGGCGGACCCAGAAGAGCGTCCTCGAGCGGAAGGCGCCGCCCACCTTCGACGTCATCGTCGAGATCGTCGACCGCGAACGGGTCGCCGTCCACGCCGACGTGGCCGACACCATCGACGCCATGCTCCGCGGCGACCAGGTCTCCCCGGAGCTGCGCTGGCGCGACGAGGAGGGCGTCCATCGGAGCCAGGGGCGCCCGCGGCCGTCGCCACGCGAGCAGCTCGGGGCGGAGCGATTCGCCGGTCTCGTCGGGGCCGGATCGCCGTGGCGGATGGAGCCCGGCTGGCGCGGCGATGGCGCCTATCGCAGCGGCGGCTACCGCGAAGCGGACCGCGGGTCCGGCGTACGACCGGGCTACCGTCCCGGGGCGACCGGCGGCTGGCGCTCGTCGCGCGGCGGGGCCGGCCGGGAGCCGGCGACGCGCGGCCCGAACGCGGAGGGCGGCTCGGCAGGCACCCTGCCCGGTGAACGGTTCGCCGCCCCGCCCGGTGTCGGACGCGGACCGGCGAGCGTCGCGGAGGCGCCGTTCGTCGCCGGCGAGATCGCGGATCGCGGCCCGCTCGAACGTGGCGCCGCGCAGACGGCGGCCGAGACGCGGGCGCGCGAGGCCCGCGAGCTCCAGCGCCAGAAGGCCTGGGCCGACCAGGCCAGCCGCGCCCTGAACGCGATGAAGGCCGAGGACGGCACGGGGCCGGTCAACGTCGAGGACCTCGAAGATGATGACCTCGATCGGCTGCCGCTCGGGGCCGAGGAGGGCCCCGACGGCGGGACCGTGCTGGTGCCCGGCGGCTCGCCGCTGCCGACGCTGCGGGTCCTGCCGCAGGGGATCAGCCGCAAGCGGCTCGAGCAGGCGATCCGCGACCTGCAGCTGCCGGTCGTGATCGCGCGCGACGTGGACGAGGCCGACGTCGTGATGACGCTGCGGAACGAGTACAAGCAGAAGACCCCGATGCTCCGGGACGCCGAGGACCGGGCGGTGCCGATCTACGTCCTCAAGAGCAATACGATCCCGCAGATGCAGTCGAGCCTGACCTCGATCTTCTCGCTCGAGGTCGATCCGCGTGAGGCCGCCCTGCGCGAGACCGAGGACGCGATCGAGTCGGTGCTGTCCTCGTCCGAGGCGGTCGAGCTGTCGCCACAGAACGCCTACATCCGGCGGCTCCAGCACCAGATGGCCGAGCGCGCCAACCTGGTGTCGCGGTCGCGTGGGCGCGAGCCCTACCGGCGGGTCCGGCTGTACCCCGACGCGGCGCGCAGCGGCTGGCGGTGATCGGGCGCCTCGCCCTCGACTTCATCGGCCACTCTTCGGTCGTGGTCGAGATGGACGGGGTTCGCCTGCTGACCGATCCCGTGACGCGCGCCCGGGTCGGACCGTTGCGCCGCGTCGAGCCGGTCCCGGCACGCGAGCGGCTCCGTGACATCGATGCCGTGCTCATCTCGCATCTCCACTGGGACCACCTCGACGTCCCGTCGCTCCGGGACCTCGGCCGCGACCTGCCGATCTTCGTGCCGGCCGGATCGGGCGACTGGATGCGCGGCGTCGGGTTCGGGGACGTCCGCGAGCTGGCGGTCGGTGGCGAGGCGCGCCTCGGGAGCGTGCTGATCCGCGCGGTGCCGGCCGTCCACTCCGGCTACCGGCCGCCACTCGGTCCGACGGCGCCGCCGCTCGGCTTCGTCATCCGCGGCAGCAAGACGGTCTACTTCGCCGGCGACACGGACCTGTTCGACGGGATGGGCGACCTTGCCGGATCGGGCGGGCCGATCGACCTGGCGCTGATCCCGGTCTGGGGCTGGGGTCCGACGCTCGGCCGCGGCCTGCATCTCGATCCTCTCCGCGCGGCCCAGGCGCTGCGGCTGATCCGGCCGCGAGCCGCCGTGCCGATCCACTGGGGAACATACTGGCCGCACGCCCTCGGGCGCGTCTTCCCTGAGCGGCTCGTCGAGCCACCGGCGGCCTTCGTCGAATATGCCGCCGAGTTGGCACCGGACGTCCAGACGGTCCCGACGGCGGTCGGGGATGTCATCGCATGGGAGGCATGACCATGGCGGAGACCAAGCCACTCGACCTGCGTCGCGGGCTGCACCAGCTCAGCCGTGGGCTGATCGCCTATGGCGTCATCGGGCTCGTGGTTGCGGCGATCGCCTTCGGGGCGCTCTTCTGGGTCAACGGCCGGATCAGCAACCTGCGCACGGAAGTGACGACCACGATCGGCCAGATCGCGGTGACGACCGCGGACACCTCGAGCGCGCTCCGAGACGCATCGGCGACCGCGAAGACCTTCAGCTCCACACTCGACCAGGCGGCCAGCGCGCTGCCGGCGATGTCGGACCGGATCACCGGTCTGCAGGCAAGTCTGGCCTCGCTCGAGGCGACGCTCCGCTCGGTCAGCATCCTTGGCGCGACCCCGCTCGGCGGACCGGCGGATTCGGTGGCGAAGATCTCCGCCAGTCTCAACGGCATCGACACCCAGCTGGCGATCGTCGCGACGGCCCTCAAGGCGAACAGCGACGCCCTGGCGACGAATGCCAGCTCGCTCGGCAAGCTCGCCGACAGCACGCAGGCGATCGCCACACGGCTCGGCTCGGGTGTGGTCGAGGATTCGCTCGGCGACGTTCAGCTCGTCATCGTCGTGATCCTGTTCGTCTTCACGATCCTGTCGCTCGTCCCGGCGGTCGGGGCGCTCGTGTTCGGGACCTGGCTGCGGCGGGAGCTCAGCGCAGCTCGTGCCTGAGCGCCGAGCGCGCGGCGAGCAACCCGCTCATGCCGTGGACGCCGCCGCCCGGTGGCGTCGATGACGAGCAGAGATAGAGACCGGGACCGACGCGATACGGATCGACCGACGGCCACGGGCGGAAGATGAGCTGGCGGATATCCTGGATCCCGCCGTTGATGTCGCCGCCGACGTAATTCTCGTCGTGTGCCGCCATGGCGGCCGGTCCGTGGGTCGAGCGTGCGAGGATCCGGTCGCGGAACCCCGGGGCGAACCGCTCGACCTGCGCCTCGATCCGGTCGGTCATGTCCACGTCCGACCCGGCCGGCACGTGGCAGTAGGCCCAGGCGGTGGTCTTGCCGGCCGGCGCTCGCGAGTCATCCCACGGCGCGTACTGGACGAAGAGGACGTACGGCCGGTCCGGATGGCGGCCGGACGCGACGTCGGCCTCCGCGGCGGCGATCTCGTCGAGCGTCCCGCCCAGGTGGATCGTCGCCGCCCGGCGCGTGCCGTCCGCGGCCCACGGCACCGGTCCGTCGAGCGCCCAGTCCACCTTGAACACGCCCGAGCCGTAGCGGAACCGCTCGGCTCGCCGGCGGGTGCGCGCCGGGAGCCGATCGCCGGCGATCTCGACGAGCTGGCGTGGCCCGACATCGAACACCACCGCCCGAGCCGATGGCAGGTCGGCCAGCGCGGCCACACGGTTGCCCGTCACGACCTCACCGCCGGCCGCCTCGAGCTCGGCCACGAGCGCGGCCGAGACGGCCGCCGCACCGCCGCGCACCAGCGGCCAGCCGACGGCGTGCGCGAAGGTCGCGAGGACCAGTCCGAACGAGGCGCTCAGCGGGCGATCGAGGTCGAGCATCGAGTGGGCCGAGATCCCGCCGAACAGCGCCCGGGCAGGCTCGTCGCGGAACCTCGCTCGCGCCAGCCCGCGCGCGGACCGCAGCGCCGGCAAGCCGAACCGCGCGAGAGCCAACGGGTGGCGCGGCAGGTGGACGACCGGCTGGAGGATCTCGGGGGCGAGCTTCGCGGCGTCGCGGACGAGCGGCGCGAACAGGCGCCGCCAGGCTCGCCCGTCCGCTGCGCCCAGCCGGTCCGCGGTCGCGGCGACGGACCGCTCGAGCACGACGGCACGCCCGCCGTCGAGCGGATGCGCGATCGGCGCGTCCGGGTGGATCAGTTCCACGCCGCGGGCGGCGAGGTCCACGGTCTGGAAGAACGGCGATGCGGTCGACAGAGACAGGATCGTCGAGCACATGTCGTGGCGGAAGCCCGGTAGCGTCAGGTCCATCGTGCGCGTCCCGCCGCCGGCCTCCGGTGCGGCCTCGTAGACCCGGACCGAGCGACCGGCACGGGCCAGGGTGATCGCCGCGGCGAGGCCATTGGGTCCGGCGCCGACGACGATCGCGTCCACCGCGCCGCGCCCGTCGCCGCCGGACCGGCCGCTCACGTGGGCCGGGGCCTCACCCCCGGCCGGTCAGCTTGCGAACGGGCGCGGTCAGGGTCCGGCGCGCGGAGCGCACGGTCGCGCTGTTGCGGACGTTGCGCCAGTAGCGCCACTGCCGGTTTCCGTCGATGCAGGTCGTCTGGATCTCGACGTTCGGCACCGGGACTCCGATCCTGATCGCGAGGTTGCGCAGGGTCGCCTCCCAGAACCGGTTGTTCTGGCGGTTGCCACCGAGCATGTAGGCGAGCTCGTCGAACGGGTCGGATGGGCGCTCGAGCGCCTGCGCCTGGGCGATCGTCACGTCGCCCTCGCGTCGTGCCGAGAAGGTGATCCATGCCGACAGGGTATGGCCTTCCGGGGTCATGAACGTGAACGATTCGTCATCGGCGTAGAGGACCAGGACGCCGGTCGACAGCTTGACCGGGGCGCCCGGGACCGGCGAGATCTCGAGCAGGGCCACCTCGCCCGGGGCGATCCCGGACAGGGGCGCGTAGAACCGCTGCCCCTTCGGCCAGAACTCCGGGAAGTGCGCCTTCCAGGTCGCGATGACGGCCTCCGGCGTGGTGTCGACCCCATCGAGCCGGACGCTGAATGTCTTCTGCCACAGTTGGCCGAAGCCCTGGAGCGGCCCGGACACGCGCTTGCCGGTGACCGCGTCGTCCTTCGCGCCGGCGACCCCAGCGGCCGACAACCGGTCCACCGGTCGGGCCCAGTTCGCCGCATCGCGGTTCACGGGCGTCTCGCTCGGTGTAGTCTCCTTCGTCTCGACCATGACAGGCCTCCTCGGCTCAGGCGCCGGCGGCCGCCACCGCGGCCGTTTCGTCGTCGTGGATCTCGATCGCCTCATCGAGGCGGGTCAGGCTGAAGATCTGGCGGTAATGCTCGGATAGCCCGGTCGCGATCAGGCGAACGCCGGCGCGCTGCGCGCGCACGAGCAGGGTCACCAGCAGCCCGATGCCGCCACTGTTCATGTACTCGAGCTTGCTGAAGTCGAGGACCGCAGCGGTCGCCCCGTTCGCGGCCGCCAACCCGTAGGCGGCCATCAGGTCGGCCTCGCTGGCGGACGTCACGTCGCCGCTGATGTGCAGGATCGCGACGGGGCCATCCTCGTCCAGCTCGATGACGGTGGCGCTCATGCGGCATCTCCTTCGACGATCTCCATGAAGTCCGACAGGCGGGTGATCCGGAAGATCTCCTGGTAGTGCTCGGTCAGGCCGACGGCCCGGACCGTCCGGCCATCGCGTCGCGCGTCGGCAAGCAGCCGGACCACGAGGGCGATGCCCGTGCTGTTGATGTAGCCGACGCGACCGAAGTCGAGGCTGACCCGGCGTGAGCCGAGCGCGGCGACCTGCGCGTAGGCGTCGGCAAGCGTCTCGTCCGCGCGCGCGTTCAGATCCCCGCTCATCCGTACGCGCACCTCGTCGGGGACCTCGCTGATCTCTGCCCCGAAGCGTCGGTCATCCATCGTTCCGCTCCTCGCGTGCCATCGTCAGGGTCACCGTCTGGGTCGACCCGTCCTCGGTCACGTCCATCGAATCCACCATGTTCTTGATCAGGAAGAGCCCCCAGCCGCGCGGCTTCTGCTCGCCGGCGAGCTTGCGCTCGATGTCGGGCGCTTCGGCGGCCTCGGGGACGGCCCCGGACAGCCCGCGGTCGGTGATCCGGACGACGATGGCGTCGTCGGTCGTCTCGACCTCGATGTCGACGGGGATCTCCGGGCGGCCCTGGCTGCCGTACTCGATGGCGTTCATCGCAGCCTCGCTGACGGCCGTCTTGAGTCGTTCGAGCCGGGCCGGTGGCAGCCCCTGATCGGCGATGGCGGCCGCGACGCGGTCCATCGCCAGCCGTTCGTTGCCCTCCTCGCCGGGGATCGAGAAGGCGGTGACAAGCGTCGGCCCGGACGCCGCCGCCTCGGCCGCCTCGGAGACGCCGGACGCGCGCCGGAGCGTGACGAGCGTGATGTCGTCCTCCTGCTCCCAGTCCGGGCCGGTGAACCGGTGCAGCGTGTCCAGCAGCCGGTCGAGCAGTTCGCTCCCGGCGTCGTCGACTGCCATCTCGTCGCGCAGGCGAGGGAAGCCGTACATCTCCTGGTTCGGGTCATGCGCCTCGACGATTCCGTCCGAGTAGAGCAGGACATTGCTGCCCGGCTCGATCGTGCCTTCGGTCTCCTCGTACCGGATGCCCGGCATGAGGCCAAGAGGCATCCCGGTCGCGCGCAACTCGATGACGCCGGCGTCGGTCCGGATGTAGGGCAGGTTGTGGCCGGCATTGGCCATGACGATCCGGCCGGTCTCGGGCTCCAGGATCGCGAACAGGCAGGTCACGAACATGCGGGCCGGCATCTCCGGCACCAGCAGCTCGTTCGCCCGGGCGAGGATGGCGCCGGGCGAGTCGCTGCGGGAGGCCTCGGCGCGCAGGACGGAGTGGGTCCGGGCCATGACCAGGGCCGCGGGGACGCCCTTGTCGGTGACGTCGCCGACCGCGATCCCGATCCGGCCGCCGGGCATCTCGATGAAGTCGTAGAAGTCACCACCGACCGCCCGGGCCGGCCCGTAGTAGGCGGCGATCTGCCATTGCGGCAGGTTCGGCAGCTCGCGCGGCAGGAACTGCTGCTGGATGAGCGTCGCGACGCGCATCTCCTGCTCGAGGCGCTCGCGCTCGGCGGCCTCGGCGGCCTGCTCGCGCACGAGCTGGGCGACCCGGATGGCCGGCGCGGCCTGCGCGGCCAGTGTCGTCAGGAGCCGGCGGTCGTCGGTGGAGTAGTCCTGCTCCGACAGCCGCGGGCCCAGGTTGAGCGTCCCGATGAGCTCGCCCTGCGAGACGAGCGGGACGACGAGGGCGACGCCCGCCTGGCGCAGGGCCGTGACGGCCGGCGACTCGAGCTCGAGGCGTCCGAGGTCCACCGGTCCGGGCGCGGTCTGGAGGTAGGCGAGCAATGGGTCGGATTCCGCGATGTCGACCGTGATCGCGGCCGTCGGCCCGTGGCCGGTCGCGACGGAGGCGATGGGGTCGGGCGTGACGGCAGCAGCCGGCGCCTTGGTCGCGCGTTCGCCACGACCGAGGAGCCGGCGGAGCGGACGGGTCAGTTCACTCATCTCGGTCCTCATGCTGGAGGTCGGGTGTCCGGGAATCGTTACGGTCCATCGGCTCGACTCGTTGTCGTCACGCTCGACGGGCATGTGGGGACCGGAGCCGTCGCAGCCACACCGAGATCAGGTCGGGCGCGCCGCATCAGCGGTCGCCACGCAGCCAGAGCCCGAGCGCCGACGGGCGCATCGACCCTCCGACCGTCGCCTCGAGCTCGCTGATGACCGTCGCGATGTCGACCTGGTCGCGGAGTCGCTCGGCGAAGGCGTCGGCCGTCCGCTCTGCGTCGAACCGGGCCCGATCGAACCGACGGTCGACGCGGCGCTGGACCCGCTGCCGCACAGGCGTGAACAGCGCCGCGGCCAGGAGCGTGGACGCGGCGATCGCCAGCGAGTTGCTCGAGGTCACGGAGCTCAAGGCCGCCTGCAACGCGAGGTTGACGGCGAGGAAGACCGCGACGAGGAACGCGGTGAGGATCCCGTACGAGATCGTCCGGCTGACGATCCGGTCGATGTCGTAGAGCCGGTAGCGGAGGATCGCCAGGCCGGCCGCGATCGGAACGCCGAGCAGTGCCGCGATCACGAGAAGCTCGAGCGCCTTGACGGTCGTGGTCGACTGGGTGAGGAGGGAGACGGTCATGTAGACGCCGAAGGTCGTGCCGGCGATCAGGACCGCCAGGGCGAACCACTTGATCTGGAGCCGCGCGTCGCCGGTCGCCCGCCGGAAACGGACGATGAGGGAGGCAACCGCCAGCCCGATCGCGATCCCGAACAGCGCGGCCACCGGTCCGACGACGAGGACGCCGAAGACCTGCGGCTCGAGAGCGGTCCACCCGAGCGGGTTGTCGACGAACCTGGCCTGGACGATGGGTCCCGGGTCGAATGCCAGCGCGGTCCCGAACACGACGACCGCCACGATCGAGAAGCGGCGGACCCAGAGCCAGCGCGGCGTCAGGAGGTGACCGGTCGGGAAATGGAGCGGCAGGAAGATGACGGCGATGGCGAACGGGGGCAACCACAGCCACGTCAGCGTCCAGGACAGTGCGGCGGCGAACGGGAGACCGCCGGGCACCGCGAGGACGCCCGCGATGACGTACTCGTTGAGGGCGGCCTCGAGCGAAAAGAGCAGCCCGATCGCGCAGAACAGCCAGCCGTTGAGGTTGTCCGGTCGGCGGGACGCCACGATGAGGCCGATCGTCGCCGAGCTGACGCCGAACACCTCCGAGGCCCCGCGGAACCCCCACGAGCTCGGCACCGGCGTGTCGTGCGTGGCGATCTCGATGGCCACGGCGATCGCCGACAGGGTCAGCGTCACGAGCCACGATCCGAGCGCGAGCCGACGCAGGCGATCACGGTCAGCGGGCGCCGGGGACTGGTCCATCGGACGAGCATGCGCGGGCATCGTTCCGGCAACGTTACGGGATGTGACGATCGTCGAGTACCGTTACGCGATGCCAGCGGTCGCGAGCGCCCTGTCCGTGCGCCTGCTCGGGCCTCTCGAGGTGGCGGTCGGAGGGCGGCCGGTCGTGGTCGACACGCGGAAGGCGCTTGCGATCGTCGCGCTCCTCGCCTCGGAGGGTCGCCCCTTCGCCCGTGACGAGCTGGCAGCGATGTTCTGGCCGGAGGCGGACGACGACGCCGCGCGGGGGGCGCTCCGTCGCACGTTGTCGGCGTTGCGGACCGCGGTGATCGACCCGGGCCTCCGCGTCGAGCGAGGCCGGGTCGTCCTCGAGCCCGCGGTCGACGTCGACCTCGTGGAGCTTGAGCGCCTGGCACGCTCGTCCGACCTCGCCGATCTCGAGGCGGCCACCGCGCTCGCCCGGGGGCCGTTCCTGGCCGGGTTCACCGTCCGGGACAGCCCCGCCTTCGACGACTGGCAGGCGGCTCGCGCGGCGCGCGTCGAGCGCACCGTCGGCGACCTCCTCGACCGACTGGCGACGGCGCGATCGGGCGTCGGCGATGCGGGCGGTGCCGTCGACGCGGCGCGACGCCGGGTCGAGGTCGACCCGCTCGACGAGCTCGGCCAGCGCCGCCTCATCGAGCTGCTGGCGCGATCCGGCGATCGCGCGGGGGCCATCGCGCAGTACCGGTCGCTGGTCGCACTGTTCGATCGCGAGCTGGGCGTCGCGCCGCTCCGCGGGACGACCGAACTGTACGACGCGGTCCGCGAGGACCGGCTCCGCCCGGCACCAAAGCCGTCGTCGGCGCCGATGCCCGTGGCGCACGCGGCTGCCGCCGGGTTCCCGCTGGTCGCTCGGGACCGCGAGGTCGCGGCGCTGCTCGCCGCGTGGCGCGCGGCCGCCGCGAGCGGCCGGATCGCGCTCGTCGAGGGTGAGCCTGGGATCGGCAAGACCCGGCTCGCCGAGGCGGTCGCGGCGATGATCCGGGACCAGGGCGGCGTCGTCCTCGCCGGCCGCGGCTACCCCGGCGAGGCGGCCATCGCCTATGGCCCGATCGCGGAGCTGATCCGTGCGGGCCTCGCCAGGCCGGGCGGGCTCGACCGGCTGGCCCTGCTCGACGAGGCCGTCCGTCTCGAGATCGGGCGGGTCATCGACCTGCCGCCGTCACTGCGCGTCGCAGCGCCCGCGAGCCCCGACGGACCGAGCGCGCGGATGCGCCTCCTCGAGGCCATCGCTCGGACGCTCTCGGCGCTCGTCGCAGGCCCGGTCCCTGGCCTGATCTGGATCGACGACCTGCACCTGGCCGATGCCTCGAGCCGCGAGGCGGTCGCCTATCTCGCCCGGCGACTGACCGACCGGCCGATGCTGCTGCTGCTTGCCTGGCGCCGCGAGGACCTGCCGCCGGATGGCCTCGCGGTCGCGACCGCCCTCGCCGCGCTCCCGGGTGTCACGGCGCTGGCTCTCGAGCGGCTCGATCGCGCGGGCGTGGCGGCCATGGTCCGAGCGGTGCGGCGGTCGGACGCCGGCGGCGATCCCGTGGACACGGCGGAAGCCGACCTCATCGACGGGCTCCTCGCCCATTCGGAGGGACTGCCGCTCCACGTCGTCGAGGCCCTCGCCGGCGACGACCCTCTGGCTGCGACCCTTCCCGGTGGCGTCCAGGCGATCCTGCGCGATCGGATCGCCTCGGTGGGCGAGACGGCCGGCCAGGTGCTCTCGGCGGCCGCCGTCATCGGTCGGTCATTCGACCTGGACACCGTCCGCCGGGCCAGCGGTCGAACCGACGAGGAGACCATCGACGCGCTCGACGAGCTCACCCGGCGAGGCATCGTGCGCGAGCTGCCGGAGTCGACCGACGTCGCCGGCACGGTCATCCGCTATGACTTCAGCCACGGCGCGTTGCGCGACGCCGCCTACGGGTCGATGAGCCTGGCGCGTCGCCGGCTGCTCCATCGACGGACGGCCGACGCGCTCCGGCTCGACGCCGCCGGCGTCGGTCGCGACGATGTCGCGCGCGCCGCCCTGATCGGCGTCCACGAGCGCGAAGCCGGACGGCCCGCGGAGGCGGCCCTCGCCTACCGCGAGGCGGCTCGCCGGGCCGAGGCGGTCTATGCCAATCGAGAGGCGATCGACCACCTCACATCGTTCCTGGCGCTGGGGGGCGGGTCCGTCGCCGACGGTGGCGAGGCGGCCGAGGCGCATGTCCGGATCGGCGAGCTGTCGGCGCGCCTCGGCGAGTACCCCACCGCCGTGGCAGCGCTCGAGACGGCCGCGGCCCTCGCGAGCCCGGACGCGTTGCCGGCCGTCGAGGTCGCCCTGGGCCGCATCCAGCGACGCCGGGGCGATCTCGCGGCGGCCGACAGTCACCTCCTGAGCGCCCTGGCCTCGCCGGCCATCACCGACCCTGTCCGGGCACGGGCCGAGGTCGAACGCAGCCTCGTCGCGCTGCGGACCGGTGACCTCGAGCTGGCGGATCAGACCGCCCGCGCCGCCGTGGCCACGGCGGCCGCCGCCGACGATCGACACGACACGGGAATCGCCGAGCGCCTGGTCGGGCTGGTCGCGCAGGCGCGCGGGGATGGGACGGCGGCCCGACTCGCGCTCGAGCGCAGCGCGTCACTGGCCGCGGACGACCCCGATCCGACCGCCTGGATCGCCGCGTCCACGGCGCTCGCCCTGACGCTCGCCGCGGACGGGTCCGTGGACGCGGGGATCGCCGCGGCGACTGCCGCGATCGACGCCTGCCGGCGGATCGGCGACCGCCACCTGGAGGCGGCGGTCGAGAACCACCTGGCCGACATCTGCCATGCGGCCGGTCGCCCGGACGAATTGATGCTCCACCTGAAGCGGGCCGTGGCCCTGTTCGCCGAGATCGGCGAGGCGATGCCCGAGCCCGAACCTGGGATCTGGGCTCTTGCCGCCTGGTAGCGCCGCGCTCAGCTCGGGCGGTCCACCTTGTTGGCCGGGTCGTTCACGTTCGTGACCTCGATCGACACGTTCCCGCCGGTCGTGCCGGTGGCCTCGAAGGCGGCGAGGTAGCCGTCGTCGGCGATCCACACGTCGATGACGGCGCCGGCCGGAAGACCGGTGAAACCGCCGAGCACCGTCGTGGAATCGATGTGGTAGTGGTGGGCGCTGATCCCGTTCTTCTGTTCGGCACCCATGTCGGCCGAGTTCTGGGCCCACGCGGCGCCCGAGAACGCACCGACCAGCAGGGTCGGGTCATAGGTCGCGAACAGGCCGGCCGCCATCGCTTCTGGGACGGACGCCAGCTTGCCGCCGCCCTGGCCGACCCACGCCTCGTTGCCGATCACGACGATCCGCGTGTCGCCGGACACGGTCAGGTCGCGCGACAGGACGGGCTTGGTCACGACGGTGCCCTTGTAGACCTCGTTGCCGCCGACGCTGATCGAGACCTGGTACGAGTCGAGGTTGGCCAGGCCCGCGGTGAGGGCGCCGATGTCGAACGACGGGATCGCGCCGCCGCCGCTCGACGCCGCCGGGCTGCCCGCGGTCCCCGTACTGGCGGCCGGCGGTGCCGGTGCAGCGGCGGACGCGGCCGCGGCGCTCGACGCCGACGGGCTGCCGGACGCGCCGGTGTTGCTGCACGCGGCGAGGAGCACCGCGATCGGGATGACGAGCGCGCCGGCCCGGCTGATGGATCGGATGGTGGTCATTCGGTGGTTCCCCCCACGTTCGCCGGTCATGTCGCCGGCAGGTCGATGACGCCGCCGGCAGGTCGATGACGCAGGCGGGCCCGGATCAGAGGCTACTCCGGTCGAACCAGATCCGCTCGCCGGTGAACCGGGCCGCGCCCGGATCCCACGGAAAGAGGATCAGCACCTCGAGCGAGACGGCCATGCCGGACGGCGGGACGCCGGCCCACGGCCCCTGGTTGGTGCCGGTCAGGGTCGCGACCTCGAAGGCGCCCTGCGGCCCGATGACGATCTCCGACAGCGCGAACGCGTTGTCGGGGAAGGCCGCGAACAGCTCCGTGTAGAACGCCCGCGCCCCGCCGTGACCCTCCCAGCGCTGACCGGTCGCGACGATCTCGTAGACGCAGTCCTCGGACAGGGTCGCGATCAGGCCATCGATGTCGCGGGCGTCCTCCGCGATGGAGTGCCGGACCCACAGCTTCTTGATCCGGCGCAGCTCGGCGGGGTCGAAGGGCCGGGCCAGGCGCTGGCGGATGGTGGGCCGCGCGGTCACTCGTTCACCCGAGGGCGATCCGTTCGACCGCCTCGAGCGTCCGGTCCACCTCGGCGGCCGTGTTGTAGTGGACCAGTCCGAGGCGCAGGACCCCGCCCGCATCCACGAGGCCGAGCCGCTCGATCAGCCCGGTCGCATAGAAGTCCCCGTCCCAGGCGAAGATCCCGGCGCGACCCAGCGCCTCCGCCGCCGCGCGCGGATGGACGCCCGCGACCGAGACCGAGACGGTCGGGACGCGCGCCGCGAAGCGCGTCGGGTCGGTGATGCCGTGGATCGTCACGCCGGCGATCGCACCGAGACCACCGATCAGGCGACCGACCAGCTCGCGCTCGTAGGCGGCGATGGCGACCATGGCCGCCACCAGCTCGCGCCGGCGCTCGCTGCCCTCGGCCGCACCCGGGGCGCCGCCGACGTCGCCGTACTCGCGGCCGACGTCGCGGAGATAGTCGGTCGCCGCGAGCGTGCCGGCGATCCCCTCGTAGTTCGGCGTCCCGGTCTCGAACCTGTCGTGCGCGGGCCGGACCTTGTAGGCGGGTAGCCGGTCGAGGACCTCGGTCTTGCCATAGAGGACGCCCACGTGCGGGCCGAACCACTTGTAGGCCGAGCAGGCGAGGAAGTCGGTGTCGAGGGCGCGGACGTCGATCGGCCCGTGCGGGGCGAAGGCGACCGCGTCGAGGAACGTGAGGGCACCGACCTCGTGGGCACGGGCCACGATCTCGCGGACCGGGTTGACCGAGCCGACGGCGTTGCTGGCGTAGCCGACGGCGACCAGCTTCGTCCGCGGCCCGAGCTTCGACTCCAGGTCCTCGAGGTCGAGCGTGACGTCGTCGAGACGGATGTCGGCGGTCTTCACCGTCACGCCGCGATCGGCCGCCATCGCCCGCCAGGTCGACACGTTCGCCTCGTGGTCGAGCGTCGTGACGAGGATCTCGTCGCCGGGCTCCAGCGTCGCGCCGATCGAGCGGCCGATGTGGAGGGTCAGCGTCGACATGTTGGCGCCGAACTTGATCTCGTCGGGCGAGGCCGCCCCGAGGAAGTCGGCGACGGCCGCGTGCGCCTCGCCGGCCATCGCGTCGTTTGCCTCGCTGGTGGCGAACGCCCCGCCGGCGTTCGCGTTCGTGTCGCGGTAGTAGCCGGTGACGGCGTCGATCACCCGCTGCGGGACCTGCGTGCCGCCCGGCCCGTCGAGGAAGACGACCGGGCGGCCGTCCTGCCGTCGGGCGAGGGCGGGGAACTCCGTGCGAAGGGCGTCGACATCGAAGGCGGGCATCGGGGCTCCGGTCTGCATCGGCTGGCGGGCCGAGCGTAGCGCAAACGGGGTCGCCGGAGCCCAGGGGGGCGACGCTCGCCTGGTGCTCGCCCTACGGCAGCCGGCCGAACCAGACCGCCGAGAGCCCGGCCCCGAGCACGACCAGGACCAGCCCGGCCCCGACCAGCGCGAAGGTCACCTCCTGCCGCTGCTCGGTGTAGCCGATCCGCGACTGCAGGTTGTCATAGACGCTCGCGAGCTGCGCCGCGGTCGGAGCGGTGAACGCCGTCCCGCCGGTCGTGGCGGCGATCTGCTTGAGCGTCTCGGTGTCCGGCGGGACGTCGAGGGTCACGGTCTGCCCGAGATCGTCCTGGACGTCGACGGTGCCGTTCGGCGTCCCGAGTGCGATGGTGTAGATCGGGACCCCCAGGGTCTTGGCTCGCTGCGCGGCCTCGAGCGGCTGGACCTGCCCGACCGAGTTGGCCCCGTCCGACAGGAGGATGGCGGCCACCAGCGGCTTGTTGGATGGAAGGTCGGTCGGTGCGCCGGGCGCCGCGGACGCGCCGGGTGCCGCGGAGGCGCTCGGCGACCCGGCCGCTCCGGGTGCCGCAGACGCGTCGGGCGTCTCGGGCGTGTCCTTCTGGATCTTCTCGGCGATGTCGAGGACCTGCATGAGCGCGTCGCCCATCGCGGTCCCGTCTCGGGCGGTCAGGCTGTTGAGCGCGGCCCTGGTCTGGGCGCGATCGGTCGTGGGGGTGACGAGCGTCACCGGCTCGGAGGCGAACGCCACGATCCCGACACGCACGTTGTCCGGCAGCTGGTCGATGAACGAGAGGGCCGACGAGCGGGCGGCGTCGAGCCGGCTGGGGGAGACATCCGTCGCCCGCATCGAGCCCGACACGTCCATGGTCAGGATGACCGTCGCGTCCTCACGCGGGACCTGGACGACCATCGTCGGCCGGGCGAGCCCGATGAGCAGTGCGGCGATCGCACCGAGATAGAGGACCGGCGGGAGGTGGCGTCGCCACGACGGGCGCCGCGGGGCGAGGTTCGAGAGCAGGGCGAGGTTGGTGAACCGGACGGCGTATCTGCTGCGGCGGCGCTGCGCCCACAGGTAGAAGCCGATCGCGATCGGGACCAGGAGGAGGCCGAGGAGCAGTTGCGGGGCGAGGAATGTCATGCGGGTCGTCCTGTGCGGTCGGGGGTCCGGGTGAAGCCCTTGGCGAGGGCCGGCAGCCACGGACCGTCGGTGGAAAGTCGAAGGTGGCGGATGGCGAGCCGGCGGAAGGCGGCCGCCAGCGAGGCGCGATCGTCCGAGGCGGCGGCGTCGAACTCGGCGCGGAGCCTTCGGTCGCCGGTGTCGACGCGGAGGGTCTGCCCGGTCTCCGGGTCGACGAGGGTCAGCTCGCCGACGTCGACGAGCGCGTCCTCGCGCGGGTCGGTCACCTCGAGGGCGATGACCGCGTGGCGGCCGGCGACCTCGGTGAGGGCCGGGACCCAGTCGCGCGGACCGCGGAAGTCCGAGACGATGACGACCACGCCGGGCGTCGTGCGGATGGCGCCGACGAGCCCGAGGGCACGCGCCGGCGAGGTCTGGCCACCGCCCTCCTCGGGCGGTTCGGCGGTGATGGCGCGGAGGAGGCCGAGCATCCCGCGGTTCCCGCCGGTCGGCGGCGTGACGCTCTCGCGGCCGGCGCCGAAGGTCACGACCCCGAGCCGGTTCCCGCGCCGCGCGGCGAAGCGCCCGACGACGAGGGCGGCGCCCTCGGCCACGTCGGCCTTGCGCCGTTCGGCCGTCCCGAAGTGCATCGACGGGGAGTGGTCGAGCAGGAGCCACGCGGTCAGCTGGCGGTCGGGCACGTCCTCGCGGACCTGCGGGACCAGCGTCCGCGCCGTTGCGTTCCAGTCGATCCGGCGGACGTCGTCGCCCGGCTCGTACGGACGGATCCGGTCGAGCTCGAGGCCGTTGCCGTGCCCTCGCCCGAGGTGATCGCCGCTCATCCGGCCCCCGACGCGACGGTCGAGGGTCAGCTCCAGCTGGCGCACGAGCCGGTCCGCGATCGGGCCCGGACCCGGTCGAGCGGCGGACCGGTCCCGGCCGCCGATCCGGGCGAGATCCGAGCCCGGCCGCGCGGGTGCGGCCGGCGGCGCCGGGACCCGCGCGGTCGTCATGCGGTCGGCTCCATCGCCATCTCCAGGCGCGGTGCAGGGACGAGCGAGACGACCCGCTCGACGATGGCGTCGGCGGTGATCCCGTCGGCCAGCGCGGCGTAGCTCAGCACGAGCCGGTGTCGGAGCACGTCAGGCGCGAGCGCGATGATGTCGGACGGGAGGACGTAGCGACGGCCATGGAGCAGCGCCATCGCGCGGGCGCCGTGGATGAGGTTGATCGAGCCACGCGGACTGGCGCCGTACGAGACGTACGCCTCGAGGTCGGGCGCGCCCCAGTAGGTGAGTTTGCGCGTCGCCTCGACCAGCGCCACGGCGTAGCTGATGAGCCGCGGGTCGACGTAGACCTCGGTGACGTTCCGCTGGAGGCGAAGGAGCCCGTCCGCGTCCAGGATCTCGCGCGGCGCGGCCGGCGTGACCAGCGAGCGGGCGACGATCTGCGCCTCGTCCGACGGGTTCGGGTAGTCGAGCAGGATCTTGAGCATGAACCGGTCGACCTGGGCCTCGGGGAGCGGGTAGGTGCCCTCGGCCTCGATCGGGTTCTCGGTGGCCAGGACGAGGAACGGCGTCGGGACCTTGAACGTCTCGTGGCCGATCGTGACCTGCTGCTCCTGCATCACCTCGAGGAGCGCGGACTGGACCTTCGCGGGCGCCCGGTTGATCTCGTCGGCGAGGAGGAAGTTGGCGAAGACGGGGCCCGGCTCGACTTCGAACTCGCCGCGGTCCGGGCGGTAGATCCGGGTCCCGACGAGGTCGGACGGCATCAGGTCCGGGGTGAACTGGATCCGCTTGAAGGTGCCGCCGAGGACCTCGGCGAGGGTCTTGATCGTGAGCGTCTTGGCGAGCCCCGGGACGCCCTCGAGGAGCAGATGGCCACCGGACAGGAGCCCGACGAGGATCCGCTCGAGCATCGCGTCCTGACCGACGATGACCCGCCGGATCTCGAACATGATGGCCTCGGCGGTCGCCCGCGGGTCGGACGGATCGGGCAGCGCGCGCAGGTCGGCGGCAGGGGCGGGCATCTGGGACGGATCGGGCATGGTCGGGATCTCCGTTTCGGTCGAGGACGGCACGCGCCGCAGTTGGGTTCGTCACTCGACGGTCGCGGAGATTCCTGAGGGTTGTCTGAGAACGTCCGGCGGCCGGGCTAACGTTTCGAAACCTGGCGAGAAAGGCCGGGATCGCCGCCGAGGCGCACCCTGATCGTCCACGTCGCGGCTGTGTCGACGGCGACCGGATCCTCCTCGGGTACCCGTGACCCGATCGCGGCAGCCCTAGTGCTCCGTGGCCCCCGTGAACGTCCAGCCATCGACCCGGATCGCCGGGACCACGACGCCCCCGAGGAAGCCCTTCAGGGTCTTCCGCTCGTTCGACACGGCCACCGTTCCGGCCAGGGCCGCGAGGTAGCTCTGGGTATAGCGCATGTTCTTGACCGGTCCGACGATCCTGCCGTCCTCGACCAGGAAGGTCCCGTCGCGGGTCATCCCCGTGACGATCGCGAGCTTGGGGTGGACCGGGTTCGTGTAGTGGAAGCGAGTCACCAACAGGCCACGATCGAGCCCGGCGATCAGGTCCTCGCGCGACGTGTCGCCCGCCGCCATGAACAGGTTGAGCGGGATCGGCCCCCACGGGTTCGGGGCCGGGAAGCCATGGCCGGTCGACGCGACGCCGGCGCGCGCCGCGGTCTGGGCGTCATAGACGACATCGCGGCAGACCCCCGCCTCGATGAGCGTCACCCGCTGCTTGGCGACCCCCTCGAAGTCGAACCAGAGCGGCAGGCCGGCCGGGTCGCGGCCGTCGTCGACGATCGTGACCAGGTCGCTGCCGATCCGCTTGCCGGGCTCGACGAAGCTGCGCTCCTCCTGGACCGCCAGCGCCGAGAATCCGAGGTAGCCGAGCGTGTCCACGAGGTCGACGACCGCGTACTCCTCGAGGACGACCGGATAGTCTCCCGGGTCGATGGCGACCGCGGCGGCCGTCGCCCGCGCCTTGCCGGCGGCCTCGCGGCCGAGCGCGGCCGCATCGATGGCCGTGGCGTCGACGGCGGCGGCCTCGGCGTACCCGGTTCCGCCTCCTGGCCCCATCGAGACCGTGATGAGCTCGGCGGTCGTCCGGGTCCCGGCCGCGCGGACGCCGCCCGAGTTCGCGACGGCGATCGATCCGGTCCCGGTCGCGAACGAGCCGTAGGCCGTCACCCCGGCATCGTCCGCAGCGCCGATGACGGCGCGGACCGCCTCTGCCCGGAACTCCGGGCTGGCGCCGGCGGTCGCCGCGCTGTACGCCTCCGGGACGTCGCGGACCTCGGTCGGGCCGGGGAGCCCGCCCCAGTCCTCGAGCTCCTCGACCACGCGCGCGATCGCCGCCGCAGTCTCTGCCAGGCGGCGCAGGCTCTCGTCGTCGGTCCGGTCCGTGGACGCCACGCCGATCCGCCGGCCGATCACCACCCGCAGGTTGATCGTCACGTTGGTCTCGGCCACGTTCTGGTGGATCTCGCTGTTGGCGAACCGGGTCAGGGCGGAGTCGTCGGCCATCACCAGGGCCTCGGCCTCGGTCACGTCGCCGCCGATGGCATGGGCCAGGGTCGCCTCGGCCAAGGCCAGCGCGTCGTTCGCCCGGTCGTCGATCATCGGCCCGCCGCCGGGGTCGTCCGCATCCGGGCCGCGACGGACGCCCGCCCTACCACTTGCCGACCCCGACCTGGACGTCGCGGAACCGGGCGCCCGGCACCGCGTGCCCGACGTGACCGGTCTGGCTGGGCTCGCCCTTGCCGCAGTTGGGGGTCCCGAGCATGACGTAGCTCCGTTCGTCGCCGACCGCGTCGCACGAGCGCCAGAAGTCATAGGTGATGCCCGTGTAGGTCGGGTTCTTGAACAGCCGACCCTTCTTCCCGCCCTTGATCTCGTAGGCCACTTCGGTCGCGAACTGGAAGTTGAGCCGGCGATCGTCGATCGACCAGGACCGGTTCGAGGCGAGGTAGAGGCCGTCGTCGGTGTCGGCCACGATCTCGTCGAGGCTCATGCCGGGCTTCGGCAGCAGGTTGATGTTCGTCATCCGGATGAGCGGGATCCGGTTCCAGCCGTCGGCGCGCATGGCGCCGCCGCTCTGCCGGCCGACCCGCGGCGCGGTCTCGCGGCTCGACAGGTAGCCGACGAAGATCCCGCCCCGGATGAGCGGCACCGCCTGTGCGGCGACACCCTCGTCGTCCCAGCCGAACGTCCCCATCCCGCCGGGCGCGGTCGCGTCGGCCACGATGTCGATGAGGTCCGAGCCGTAGCGGAAGCCCTCGTCGAGCTTGTCGGTGGTCAGGAAGCTGGTGCCGGCATACGACGCCTCGGTCCCGTACACGCGGTCGAGCTCGGTCGGGTGCCCGCACGATTCGTGGACCTGGAGGTAGAGCTGGCTCGGGTCGAGGACGACGGTGAACCGGCCGGACGGACACTGCGGCGCGGTCAGCAGAGCGACCGCTTCCTCGGCCAGCGGTTCCGCTCGATCGGCCAGGCCGTGGCGGCGGACGATCTCGTAGCCGCCGCCGCCCCAGCCGCCGCCCGAATCGGGGTAGCTCCGGCGCTGGTGCTCGTCGCCGTCGACGGCGTTGGCCTCGACCGCGCTCCCGACATGGGTGATGACCTGCTCGGTCAGGCTGCCGTCGGTCGCGGCGAACGTCTTCCATTCGCGCTGGGCCGCGTACATCGACTCGGTGAACGCGATCCCCTTGACGCGGGTGGCGGCCAGGTCCGCGGCGAGCAGGTCGGCGATCTTGCGTTCGAGCGGGATGGCGAACGGGTCCTCCTCGACCGTCGTCTCGAACGAGCCACGAGCCGGCGGACGATCGTCGAGCCGTGTCCGGTCGCGGAGCGCGGTCGCGCTGGCCCGGGCGATCCGCACAGCCTCGCCGGCGACCCGATCCGCCTCGGTCGCGGTCAGGATGTGCGACGCGGCGAAACCCCACGCGCCATCGACCAGGACGCGGACGCCGAAGCCCTCGCTCTCGGCCGAGGCGACGCCCTCGACCCGGCCGGTCTTGATGGTGATGCTCTCCTCGAGCCGCCGAACGATGCGGACGTCGGCATACGCCGCGCCCTTGGCGACAGCCGTGTCGAGGGCGCGGTCGGTCAGGTCTCCCATTGGTGGCTCAGCCTATCAGAGGGTCCGGTCCGGGACACCTCGGGCATTCGCCCTAGCCGCATCGGGCCACCGATTCAGAACGTCGTGTTGCCGGCGACCGCCTGGAAGGTCAGGTAGAGCCCCAGCCCGAAGACCAGGAACGAGGCGACAAGGGGCAGGTAGGCGCTCATCCGGCCGAGCGGCGACGCGGTCTCGACGCGATCGAGCCGGCCGCGCGCGAGGACGAGGGCGAGTCCGATCCCGCTCATCACGAGGGCCATCCCGAGACCGAAGGCGACGACCAGGACGAACCCGAAGGCCGGCCGGCCGGCCGCGATCGAGCCGAGGAGGATGAGCAGGGCGCTCGCGGACGGGATCAGCCCACCGGCCAGGCCGAGGACGAACAGGCTCCGCCACGAGATGGTCGCCCCGGCGGTCGGCAGGTGGCTGTGCCGCACGCTCCCATGGCTGTGCTCGCCGGGAGCGATCGTGTCGCCGTCGCCCTGGTGCGCGCCGCCGGTCGCGTGGTCGTGCGCGTGCTCGTGCTCGTGCTCGTGCACCTCGTCTCTTGCGTGCGCCACCGCGTGCGCTCGCGCCGCCGTCCGCAGGCGCCATCGTCGGCGGCCCTCGCCGAACAGCATCCAGCCGCCGATGGCGACGATCGAGAACGCCGCGATGACGGGGGCGGAACGCACCACGACGTCCGGTGGCAGGAGCCCCTGCGCCCCGACGACCAGCCCGGCCAGGACCAGGATGCCGATGGTGTGCGACAGGGTCACCGACAGCCCGAGACCGGCGGCGTGCAGCGGCGTCCCCCGCGTCCCGACCAGGTAGGCCGCCATCAGCGTCTTGCCATGACCCGGCGTGAGCGCGTGGCCGGCGCCGAGGGCCGCCGCGGTCAGGATCGAGACCAGCAGCACCCACGGCGAGAGGTCGGCCGCGCGGAAGATCGACGGCAGGTCGCCACTGCTCACGCCACCCGGCACGGAGCCGGCGGCCGCGCGACGGCGGGACCGCGGCCGCCGCGACCGGCGTGACGGCCACGTCCGTCCGGTGGTCGTCGGCGTCAGATCGGTGGTCGGTGTGGCGACATCGGCGGCACCGGGCAGGGGGCTAGCGTCGGCGATGTCGAGCGGCGCGAGGGTCGGCCCGCCTGGCGTCACGGCGATGGCGACCGACGTGTCGGCCAGTGCCTGGGCCAGCAGGTTGGTCGGGTAGTGCGTCAGCCGCGCCGAGGTGCTGGCACCCCGTAGGTCGCCGCCGTCCTCGCCCGCGAGCGTGACGGCGGACCCGCTGACGACGATCTCGCGCCAGCCGAGGCGATCCGGGAACGACGCCGTCGGTGTAGCCGATCGTGCTGCCCGCGGTCAGCGGAGCGCCGAGCGAGACGGCGAACCCGCACACGAGCCGCATCGTCGACAGGCCGCCGACGCCGGGCGGGAAGCTGAGGCCCGCCTCGACGACCGCGAGCGCGCGGGCGGTGCCATCGACGGTCAGGGCCAGCGACGGCGCGAGCTTCTGGCAGGCGCTGCCGCGACCGACGTCGGTCTCGGCGTCGGAAACCTCGCCGTCGCCGTCCGTGTCGAAGTCGAGACGTGCCTGGAAGGCCGGGATCTCGGCCTCGTCGATGACCACGTCGAGCAGGATCCGCGCCGGCTCGACCCGGATCCCGGTGTAGTGGTTGATGGTGAAGTTGCCGAGCGGGTGCGCCGCGGCCAGGCCCGGGACGAGGAGCACGCCGATCATGCCGAGCAGGGTGCCGAGGGCCAGCCGCCGGCGGGGGTGTCCGCGACCGCTCATCGTTCATCCGCCGTGGTCGTGCGATCCATCGTGGTCATCGTGCGTGCGTCCCGACTCATGCCGCAGGTCCGGATGCGGTCCCGCCCCATGGACCGGTGCGTCGCGCAGGCCCACAGCGTGCATACGCCGCGACCGCCCCTGCGGATGAATGGGGTGGGGGAACGCTGGCGCCGGTCGACTACACTCCGGTCGTGATACGACCCGGGGCGCCCGTCCGCGGCTGGTTCATCACGATCGAGGGACCCGAGGGAGCCGGCAAGACGACCCAGGCGGCCGCGCTCGCCACGCACCTGGAGCGCGCCGGCCTGGACGTGCACCTCACCCGTGAGCCGGGCGGCACGTGGCTGGGGGAACGGCTGCGCGAGGTATTGCTGGCGCGGACTGCCGCGACGGCCGCGACCGACCCGCTGACCGACGCGTTCCTGTTCAACGCCGCGCGTCGCCAGCTCGTGACCGAGGTCATCCGTCCCGGGCTGGAGGCCGGCCGGACGGTCATCTGCGCACGCTACGCCGACTCGACGCTCGCCTACCAGGGCTACGGCGCCGGCGTCCCGCTGGCTCGGCTGCGCGCGCTCGAGGAGACCGCGACCGACGGCCTGAAACCCGACCTGACGGTCCTGCTCGACCTTCCCGCCGAGGACGGCCTCGCCCGCGTGGCGCCGGCCGACGTGACGCGGTTCGAGGCGGAGTTCGACCTCGCATTCCATCGCCGCGTGCGCGACGGATTCCTGGCCCTGGCTGCGGCCGAACCCACCCGGTTCGCGATCGTCGACGCCCGCTTGCCGGCCGCCGACGGTGGCCGACGCCGTCAGCGCGGCGGCCGACCGGTTGGCCCAGCGGAGTGAACCAAGACCAGCCGCCGTACGCACCACGGGATGAGACAGGCGGACCAGCGGCCCCCGGCTCGCACCTCATCTCCGACGGATGAGGCGGACCGGGCCGTTCTCGTGCGCCTGGCCGACGGAGAGCTCGATGCTCTCGAAGAGCTCTACGACCGATACAGGACCATGGCCTACTCGATCGCGTTCCGCATCACGAATGATCCGACCCTCGCCGAGGACGTCGTCCAGGACGCGTTCCTCGGCGCGTGGCGGAATGCCGCTCGTTACATCGAAGGCCGCGGCAGCGTGAAGACATGGCTGCTGGCGATCGTCCACCATCGGGCCATCGACACCGTCCGCCGCCGCCGACCGACGACCGAGCTTCCCGACGTCGAGCTGCCGACGCCGTCGGCGCTGACGATGCCAGACGTGTGGGCCGCTGTCGTCGCCGTCCTCGACGCGGAAACCGTCGGCGCAGCCCTTGGCACGCTGTCGGATGTGCAGCGCGAGGCGATCGAGCTGGCCTACTTCGGCGGGATGACCCAGCAGGAGATCGCGGACCGGACCGGGACCCCGCTCGGCACCGTCAAGAGCCGGATGCGCCTCGGGCTGCTGGCGATGCGCCGTGTGCTGGAGGAGGGGTCCACGTGACCGGGACGGATCGCATCCGCGACCTGAGCTGCGACGAGGTCCGCGAGCTGGCGGGCGCGTTCGTGCTGGGCGCGCTCGAGCCCGCCGACGAGGCCGCGGTCCGCGCCCACCTCGCGTCCTGCAGCGACGCCCACGTGGAGATCGCCGAGCTGGGCGGCGTGCTGCCGGTCCTCGCCGAGAGTGTCCCCGTCGTCGAGCCGCCGGCGGGGCTCAAGGCGCGGATCATGGCGGCGGCTGCCGCCGACCTGGCGACCCGACGCGACGCAGAGGCGGCCACGGCGGTCGTCCCGGCGGCACCGGTGACTGCCCCCGTGGCGGCACCGGTGGCCACGGCGGTCGCAGCGCCGACCCCATTCCCGACCGCGGGCGAACGCGCCGCGCGCCGTCCGCGGGCCTCGGCCGGCGCCTGGGTGTTGCGCATCGCCGCCGTGCTGGCCATCGTCCTGCTCGGTGGCTGGAACCTGCTCCTGCAGGGCCAACTCGAGTCGGCCAAGACCTACGAGCAGAGCGTCGCCGCGGTCCTCGACGTGGCCGCCCAACCCGGGTCCCGGACGGCGATCCTGACCGCGGCCGGTGGCTCGGGCTCCGGGCTGGCCGCGATCAGCGCCTCGGGTGGGGTCACCCTCGCGATGCAGGACCTTGCCCCGACGACCGGGAAGACCGTCTACACCGCCTGGGTGATCGGCGACGACGGTGTACCGATCTCGCTCGGCGACTTCACGGTGGGCAGCAGCGGCACGGCGTCCCTCGAGGCGACCGGTGCTCCGGCCGGGAGCGAGGTCGTCCTCGCGCTGACCCTCGAGCCCGGTCCGGGCGCCACGACGCCGACCCTCCCGATCATCTCGAAGGGCGTCGCCGGCTGAGGCCGAAGACTCGTGGCTACCCCTCGGGCTCGACCCCCGAAGCGACCGTGCCGCGCCCCTCCGCGCGAGCGCGTGCCAGTCCCGCGGTCGCAGCCGCGATCAGCGCGGCGGCATCCGCGCCGTCGGCCGGGAAGCGGGCGACCCCCGCCGATACCGTGATCGGCCGGCCGGCGACGGCCGGCAGCGCCGCGATGCCGTCGAGGATCCGCTGCGCGACCATCGTCCCGGCCGATCCCGGGGCGACCAGCACGAACTCATCGCCACCGATCCGCCCGACCGTGTCGACCAGCCGGACCGAATCCGCGAGGACCGAGGCGACCCGCCGCAGGACGTCGTCGCCGGCCTCGGGGCCACCCTGCGCGTTCGTGGCCCGGAAGTCGTCGATGTCGAACATCGCGAACGACACCTCGCTCTCCTGACGGGCCGCCCGCGCGAGCTCGAGCTCGAGGATCCGCCCGACCGTCCGCTCGTTGGCGAGGCCGGTCAGCGGATCGGTGTGGGCCATCCGCTCGAACCATTCCGACCGTTCGGCGGCGGTCGACGCCAACCGTGCCCGATCGACCGCCAGGGCGGCCATCGACGCCAGCCCGGTCAGCGTCTCGCGCTCGGCGCCGTCGAGGACGCGCGGCGCCCGCCAGCCGAGACCGATGGCTCCGACCGACGCCTCGACGCCGGCGCTCGAGACGATGAGCGGGAGATAGGCGCCGACGAAGGCCGACCCATCGGGCGTCGTCGCCTCGCGATCGAACGTGACCGTGCGGGTCGATGCGGCCACCGCGAACGGATCGGCCGGATCGGCGACCGCCAGCTCGAGATGTGCGACCGCGGTTTCGTCCATCCCGTGCGACG
Organism: uncultured Chloroflexia bacterium; assembly: GCA_963742075.1. GTDB lineage: Bacteria > Chloroflexota > Limnocylindria > Limnocylindrales > CSP1-4 > SPCO01. The sequence continues at coordinate 69,532 of CAVUKR010000011.1, forward strand.
CCACCAGCTGGAGGCCGGGCCGATCGGGGTCGGAGATGAAGATCGCGCCCATCGTGGGCCGGAGGACGTCCGCGGCCGCGGCAAGGACGCCGTCGAGCGCGCCCTCGAGCCCGCTGCTCCTGGCCACGGCCTCGATCGCGCCGGTCAGCGCGGCGCGCGGATCGGTGGATGGTCGGTCTGTCGACACACTGGTCTCCTGCAGATGGTCTGGGGCCATCGGGAGCCGCATCGTACACCCCGGCCGGGCGGCCTCGGACCGCGATCGGCGTTGACCCCGGTCGCTCGCGGCGGGGATACTCCGCGGGTGAAGCTCGTCGTCGCCATCGTCCACAGCGAGGATGCCGGGGCCCTCGTCGCGGCGCTCCTCGACAAGGAGTTCCGCGCGACCCGGCTGCAGAGCTCAGGTGGCTTCCTCAAGCAGTCCAACGCGACGATCATCCTCGGCGTCGAGGACGCCGACGTCGACGAGGTGATGGGCATCGTCCGGGCGAACTGCACATCCCGGACCCAGGTCGTCAACCCGATGCCGCCGATCATGGAGCCGGGCGAATTCTTCATGCCCTATCCGCTCGAGGTCGAGGTCGGCGGTGCGACCGTCTTCGTCGTCCCGGTCGATCGGTTCGAGCGACTGTGAGCCCCTTCCGGCCCGATCTCGTCGATTGCTGGATGTTCCGGGTCGGGAAGACGGCGCGCTCCGTCGAGCGTCCGGAGATCCTGCTCATCCGGCGGGCGCCGGGACGGATCCTGCCGGGCTTGTGGCAGTGCGTCTCGGGCACGCTCGAGCCGGGCGAACGGGTCGCCGCCGGCGCGCTTCGCGAGCTCGCCGAGGAGACCGGGTTCGGACCGGAGCACATCGAGGCGTTCTACGACCTGGACCTCGTCAACCAGTTCCACGAGCCGTCGTACGACGCCATCGTCAGCGCCGCCGTCTTCGCCGTCCGGCTCCGACCGGGCGCCGAACCGACCCTGTCGTCCGAGCACGACGGGGCGAACTGGCACGACCTCGAGGAAGCCCACCAGCAGGTCATCTGGCCGGGCTATCGGACCGCCATCGAACGGATCCGCGACGACCTGTCGGAGCCGGAGCGGGCGGCCTGGTTCGAGCTGACCCTGGCCGGCGACCGGTCGGGCGTGGGGCGATCGCCGAAGCTGACCCGCTGGTAGGTCAGTAGATCTCCGGGACGTACGTCTGGTCGGACTTGGGCGGGCGGACGTACCCACGGTCGGGCTGGCGCGCCGGCAGGACGATCGGCTCGGGCGTCAGGTCTCCGTACGGGATCAGGCTCAGGAAGTGGTGGATGACGTTGAGCCGTGCCCGCTTCTTGTCGTCCGCGTCGACCACGTACCAGGGCGCCTGCTTGATGTCGGTGTGGGCGAACATCTCGTCCTTCGCCATCGAGTACTCGACCCAGCGGGCGCGTGACTGGAGGTCCATCGGGCTCAGCTTCCAGCGCTTGGTCGGGTCGTCGATCCGCGCCTGGAAACGCCGCTCCTGCTCGTCATCGCTGACCGAGAACCAGTACTTGACGACCATGATCCCGGAGCGGACCAGCATCCGCTCGAACTCCGGGCACGAGCGCATGAACTCCTGGTACTCGTCGTCGGTGCAGAAGCCCATCACCCGCTCGACGCCGGCCCGGTTGTACCAGCTGCGATCGAACAGGACCATCTCGCCCGCGCTCGGTAGGTGGGCGACGTAGCGCTGGAAATACCACTGCGAACCCTCGCGTTCCGACGGCGCCGGCAGGGCCGCGACCCTGGCATAGCGAGGGTTGAGTGACAGGGTGAAGGTCTTGATCGCCCCGCCCTTGCCCGCCGCGTCGCGACCTTCGAACAGGATGACCACCTTGAGGCCGCGCGCCTTGACCCACTCCTGGCACTTCACGAGCTCGACCTGGAGCTCGGCGAGCGCTTCGCGGTAGGCCTTGCCGGGGATCGTCCGCCCCGTCCGCCCGACGGACTCGACCGGGGGGTCCGGCCAGACCGGCGCGAGGTCCACGTCCTGCCGGTGCTGCTCGGCCTTCGACTTCGCCATCACGCCACCTCCTGTGCCGCCGCAAGTATCCTCCCGGCTGCCGCCTCGGATAGACTGGCCGCCAGCGACCCATGGCGGCGTCCACCTGGAGAGCCGAGTTGATCGAGCGGAGCGAAGCGACCTCCACCGGCGCGGCATCGAGCGCCGCCCAGCGCCGCGTCTTCCACTCCAAGGTGGACACCATCCGCCCGACCTACGGCTTCGAGGATGTCTCGCTCGCGCCGGGCATCGACACCATCGAGCCGACCGACGTCGAGCTCGGGCAGACCTTCTGCGGCATCGACCTGGCGATCCCGATCCTCGCGTCCGCGATGGACGCGGTGGTCGATGCCCGGCTTGCCGGCGCGCTGGCTCGGCTGGGTGGTCTCGCGATCCTGAACCTCGAGGGTGTCCAGACCCGCTACGACGACCCGGCGGCCATCCTCGAGCGGATCGCGACGGCTGCCGACGGCGACGTCCAGTCGATCCTCGCCGATGCCTACCAGGCGCCCATCCGCGAGGACCTGATCGCCCGCCGGATCGAGGAGCTCCACGGCGCGGGTTCGCGCGCCGCGGTCGCCGCGACACCCGGCGCCGCCCGCCGGTTCGGGCCGTTCTGCGCCGAGCACGGCGCGGACCTGTTCCTGGTCCAGAGCCAGGTCTCGTCCGCCCGCCATCTCGCGACCGGCTACGACCCGCTGTCTCTCGCCGAGTTCACCCGCTACATGCCGATCCCGGTCGCGGTCGGGAACACGACCAATGCGGAGGCGGCCTACGCCCTGATGGAACAGGGCGCGGCGGCCGTCTTCGTCGGCGTCGGGCCCGGTGCCGCCTGCACGACGCGCGAGGTCCTCGGGATCGGCGTCCCGCAGGTCACCGCGATCAGCGACGTCGCCGCGGCCCGCGATGCGTTCCAGGCCGAGACCGGCCGCTACGTCCCGGTCGTGGCCGACGGCGGGATGCGCCGCGGGGGCGAGCTGGCCAAGGCGATCGCCGCCGGCGCGGACGTCCTGATGATCGGCTCGCCGCTGGCGCGTGCCGAGGAGGCCCCCGGGCGTGGCATGAACTGGGGGATGGCCGCGCCCTCCCCGACGCTGCCGCGCGGGACGCGGATCAGGGTCGGCACCGTCGGGTCCGTCGAGCGGATCCTGCTCGGCCCGGCCCATGTCACCGACGGGTCGGAGAACCTCGTCGGGGCGCTGCGCCAGTCGATGGCGGCGCTGGGTGCCCGGACGATCCGTGACATGCAGCGCGTCGAGATGGTCTACGCGCCCTCCACCCAGACCGAGGGCAAGTCCTGGCAGCGAAGCCGCTGACGTGACGACGCATCCGCCCGCGCTCGGTCGTGCGTCATCGCGCAGGATCGGCCCACCCGTAGCGCTCGCGGCGGCCGCCGTGCTGCTCGGCCTGGTGGCCGCCTGCTCGAGCCAGCCGACCGGCGCCGGCTGGACATTCGGCCCGACCCTCGCCCCGGCGGCCTCCGGAGCGGCTCCCTCGTCCGGGGCATCGGCCGCGCCGGCCGCCTCGCCCGGGCCGTCCTGAGGCCCGGATCCGACGGCCGGTGAGCGCGGGGCGATGGAGGACGACCTGGTCGCGTCCGGCCGCTTCGTGCGGATCGAGACGCGCGGCGAGCAGACCGGGCTCGCCCGACCGGTGACGATCGGCTTCGTCGACGATGTCGAGCACCCGGGCGCGCTGCTGATCGCGGCCGGTTCGGCGGAGACCGCCTGGGCGCGCAACCTGCTCGCCGATCCGGTCTGCCGCGTCCGGGTCGCCGACCGGTCCTTCGATGCTGTCGCCGAACCGCTCGAACCGGCCGACCATGCCCGCGCGATCCGCGACCTGATCCTGCGCTACGGGACCCCCGCCGAGAGCCTCGGCCACGGGACGTCGTTCCGGCTGCGGCCGATCGACGCGAGCGGCACGTGACGGTCACGGTCGAGGTCGAGACCCGGATCGCGCGGCCGGCGGCCGAGGTCTTCGCCGCGATCGTCGACGTCGAGCACTATCCCGCCTGGCTCATCGCGTCGGGGATCGTCCGCGTCGAGCGGCTCGACGCCGGACCGCTGGCGGCCGGGGCGCGCCTGCGGATCAGCCAGACCGTGGCCGGCCGCTCGACGGTGCTGGACGGCACCGTGACGGTCCTCGCCCCGGGCGCCGCCTTCGGCCTGCGCGGCAAGGACAAGGATGGCGTCACCATCGAGATCGACGCGGTCCTGGCGCCCGACGAGCTGTCCACGCGTCTGCGCTGGTCGCTGCGGATCGGCCTGCCGCTCCGCTACCGGATGTTCGAATCGATGGTCACGCCACAGGCGCGACGAGCCGCCGCCCTGGACCTCGAGGCGCTGAAGCGCCGTCTGGAGTCGGTCGCCGGACACTGACAACCGTCCATCCCGACGGACGCCGCCCGCCGATACCGGGATGCCTGCCGCAGCGTCTACCTTCGGGTCATCGGGAACCCTGACAGGGCAGGACCCGTTCGGCGCGACCAGCACGCTGCCGTCGGATCGGGCCTCGGCGGACGGCCTCGGCCTGCTCGTCTGGATGATCGGCCTGTGGACCGTCGCCGCGCGGTCCGCGTGGAAGGCGGTCGGCCCGCTCGACCCGGTCTGGCGCGAGCGGCCCATCGCGAACATCCGGCCGATGGCGACCGGCGCCTGATCTATCCTCGGTCGGCGATGACCGACCAGCCGAGCCTCTACGACCGTGCCGGCGGGACGCCTTTCTTCGAGGCGCTCGTCGGCCGGTTCTATGCCGGGGTCGCGGACGATCCGGTGCTGCGGGCGCTCTATCCGGAACCGGACCTGGCGCCGGCGCAGCATCGCCTGACCCTCTTCCTCGTCCAGTACTGGGGCGGCCCGACGACCTACGACCAGGAGCGCGGCCACCCGCGGCTCCGGATGCGCCACGCCCCCTTCGCCATCGGCCCGGCCGAGCGCGACCGCTGGCTGGCCCGGATGCGCGCTGCGCTGACCGAGCTCGCGCCGCCGGCCGACATCGCCGCCGAGCTCGAGCGCTACTTCGCGATGGCCGCGGAGGCGATGCGCAATCGGCCGTGACGAGGTCGCGCCCGGCCGCGGGCCGGCACCGGCGCCGGGTCGGCGAGGGCCTCGCCCGGGTACACTGCCCGGACAGGCACGGGACGGAGGACCGGATCGCACGATGACCGACGCGACGGGCGGTGATGACGGGGCCGCGAGTCAGGTAGCCGGGCGTGCGGTCGACGGAGCGGGTTCGGCGGAACGGGGCAAGACGGTCCACGGCGAAGCCGCCAACGCCGGCCACCGGATCCTGGCCCCCGACGACGCCGAGGTCGAGGCATACCTCGAGACGGCCCTCAAGGCCCCGGCGCCCGACCGCTCGCGCGACGATCGCCCCGGCGGCGCCACGGATGTCGCGGCCGGCACCGTCGTCGTCCTCGACTTCGGCAGCCAATTCGCCCAGCTGATCGCGCGCCGCGTGCGCGAGCTCGACGTCTACTCGGAGCTGCTGCCGCACGACACGTCATATGACGAGCTCGAGCGACGCGGTGCCCGAGCGATCATCCTGTCGGGCGGCTGGAACTCGGTCTACGACGCCGACGCGCCCCGCCCGGACCCGGCCATCTGGTCCGGCCGGATCCCCGTCCTGGGCATCTGCTACGGGGCGCAACTGATGGCGAGCGAGCTCGGCGGTGACGTCATGGCCGCCGACCACCGCGAATACGGGCCGGCCACTGTGACCATCACCTCCGAGGACGGCCTGTTCGTCGGCCTCGACCGCGAGCAGCCGGTCTGGATGAGCCACGGTGACTCGATCACCCGCCTCCCGGACGGGTTCCGGTCGACCGCCCGGACCGACTCGACGCAATATGCCGGTCTCGCCGCCCCAGAACGGAACCTGTACGGCATCCAGTTCCATCCGGAGGTCGTCCACACGCCGGCCGGTCGCGACGTGCTGCGCAACTTCGTGGTCGAGATCGCGGGCATCCCGCAGACCTGGACGCCGGCCAACTTCATCGAGACGACCGTGGCCGGGATCCGCGAGCGCGTCGACACCCACGCTCGGCAGACCGGGTCCGATGGGCTGGTCATCTGCGCGCTGTCGGGCGGGGTCGACTCCGCGGTCGCCGCGGCGCTCGTCCACCGAGCGGTCGGCGACCGGCTGACCTGCATCTACGTCGACCACGGGCTCATGCGCAAGAAGGAATCGGAGCTGCTGCGGGTCACCTTCGAGCGCGATCTCGGGATGAACCTGGTGATGGTCGATGCCCGCGAGCGCTTCCTCGCGCGGCTGGCCGGGGTCGAGGATCCCGAGCAGAAGCGGCGGATCATCGGCGACGAGTTCATCCGCGTCTTCGAGGAGGAGGCGGCGAAGATCAAGGGCGAATCGGGGCGGATCGACTTCCTGACCCAGGGGACGCTCTACCCGGACGTCATCGAATCGGCGACGTCGGAGACCAAGGCCGCACAGAAGATCAAGACCCATCACAACGTCGGCGGGCTGCCGGCGGACCTGCGGTTCCAGCTCATCGAGCCGCTGCGCTACCTGTTCAAGGACGAGGTCCGGCGGGTCGGCGTCGGGCTCGGGCTGCCCGAGGCCATGGTCCTGCGGCAGCCGTTCCCCGGGCCCGGGCTCGCCATCCGGATCCTCGGCGAGGTGACCGCGGAACGGCTCGACACGCTGCGCGAGGCGGACTGGATCGTCATCGACGAGATCAAGGCGGCAGGTCTCTATCGCAGCCTGTGGCAGTCGTTCGCGATCCTGACGCCGGTCCGTTCGGTCGGGGTGATGGGCGATGGCCGCACCTATGCCAACGTCGTGGCCATCCGCGCGGTCACGAGCGAGGACGGGATGACCGCCGATTGGGCGAAGCTCCCGTACGACGTCCTCGGCAAGATCTCGTCACGCATCGTGAACGAGGTCCCGGGCGTCAACCGCGTCGTCTACGACATCAGCTCGAAGCCGCCCGCGACCATCGAGTGGGAATGAGGGTCCTGACCCGGCTGTGACGGATGGGTCATCGAAGAGCCCTCGCCACGCGGTAGCATTCACGCCATGGTCGACCAACCCGACTCGACGGACCCGACATCCGGCACCGTCTGCCCATGGTGTTCCGCGCCCCTCACGCCCGGTGCCGTTGTGTGCGCATCGTGCGGCGCGAACCTGACATCCGACGAGGAGCACGATCTGCCCGGCGTGACCGCCGTGGACCACGAGATCCTGAAGACCGTCAAGAAGCCCGGACGCAGCCGGCTCCTGTCCTGGATCAACGGGGAATACGAGCCGAACGCCCCATCCGAAGTCGAATCCGGCGCGTTGGCACCGCCCGACCGCACGGTCCAGCGGGAGATCCTTCGGCTCGAGCTCGAAGCCGAGGTCGCCAAGCTCCAGGCGGAGGCCGGCGCCCGGTACGCGGAGGCGGTCTCCGAGGGCCGCGTCAAGGACCTGCCGGAGGGCGTCGAGGCGCTCGCGACGGGCTCGCTGGCGGACGAGGTCCTGGCCGGCATCGAGTCGCCGACCGAGAGCCAGCCCACGACCGATCAGACGCCGCCCGCCGCCGAGGACGCCGCGGAGGAGGACGCCGCCAGCGAGGCCGCCCCGGGCGGGGCCGCCCCGGCCGAGGACGCGCCCACAGCCTGACCCGCGGTTCCGGGTCCGGGCGCGCCCGGCTATCCTGCGCCGGTGCCCGATCGACTCCCCGCGCCCGGCCCCTCGTACCTCCGCGAGCAGCCCGTCCATGTCGCCGGCCGGACGTTCCAGGCCGGGATGGGCCGGCCCTCCGACGCGCCGGACGGCTGGTGGCTGGCGATCGTGTGGGTCACCGACGCAGACGGCGTGGTGAGCTTCCGCGACGTGGCGCCGACCGCCGGGCCACCGCCGGATCCCCCGCTCGGCCGGCTCGGGCCCGCGATCAGCGGCGCGCTCTCGGGCCTGATCCTCGAGGACGCCGGACGGCTGCAGATGCGACTCGGGTTGGTCGCCCCGCCCGACGATCCGTCCCGACCATGGCGTGCCCCGCTCGCGATCCGGGCGGCCTTCCGGTTCGAGCCCGCGCGGGCGGCGACGCTGCGTCCGAACGGGCTCGCCGAGACGGTCCTGACCGGGTTCGTCCGCGCCATCGAAGGGCTCCACAGAGCCTGAACCCGGAAGACGCGTAGACTCGCCCTCGTATGCGCGATCTGTTCGACGATTTCATGGAGGAGCTCCGTCGGCGCCAGGCGATCGCGCGCGGCCAGGACCCCGGCGTCCCCGCGCGCGATGGCCACTCGAACGCCCCGGCAGATGACGAGGACGATGGCCGGCCCGCCAGCGAGGATGGGGAGCGGCCGGGCGACGACGAGACCGACGATGTCGAGCGCGACGCGGACGCGGCGCCCGACGACGAGGAGACGATCGCCCGACCGGTGTCGATCGCCGGGCGCCGGCGCGGCGGCGGACCGCCGCGCGGCCGCGGGCCTGGCGGACCGGACGACGGCGGCCCCAGCCGCGCGGCCCGGGCCGGTCGGCGCGTCGGGCTCGGCCTGGTCATCGTGGCGATCCTCGCGATCATCCTGCTGTTCAGCGTCGGCATCGACCTGTGGACCGATGCCTTGTGGTTCAAGAGCGTCGGCTTCGATTCGGTCTTCTGGACGCGGCTGATCGCGACCTTCGGCCTCGGTGTGGCGGCGTTCGCCGTGGCGGCCGTCGTCCTGCTCGGGAACCTGTGGCTGGCCGGTCGGTTGACGCCCCCGCCAGCGGCCGAGGGCGGCGGATCCTTCCGCTCGCTGGTCGACCGGATCAACGAGGCAGCCCAGGCGGCCGACGAGCGGCGTGGCTCGTCCCGGTCGTCCTTCGGCGGCGGGCGCGACCGGTTCGGCAACCAGCCTGCGGGAGCGATGACCTTCGACCTGGGCGACATGCCCGATCTGACGCCGATCGCCGGGTGGGCGCTCGGTGGATTCGCGCTGCTGCTTGCGCTCCTGATCGGCGGTTCTGTCTCGGGCGCCTGGGAGACGGTCCTGCTCTGGATCCATCGCGTGCCGTTCTCGGCGACGTCGACCGTCACCGACCCGATCTTCGGCAAGGACATCAGCTACTTCCTGTTCGAGCTGCCGTTCCTGCGCCTGATCCAGGGCGTCTTCAACGGGATCGTCCTGGCCGCGCTCGTCCTGTCGCTGACGCGCTACCTCGTCGGCGCATCGCGCGGCGGGCTCGTCTTCTCGACGCCGATCCGCGTCCACCTCGCGGTGCTCGGCGGGCTCTTCCTGCTGTCGGTCGCCTTCGGCTATCAGCTCGACAAGCTCGAGCTGTCGTACAGCACGCGGGGCGTCGCGGCCGGCGTCAGCTTCACGGACAAGAACGCCCAGTTCCTCGCCTTCGACGTGCTGACCATCATCTCCGGGATGGCCGCGGCGTTCCTCGTCGGCGGCGCCTTCACGCGGATGCTGTGGCCGCTCGGACTGACCATCGGCATCTGGCTGATCGCGTCGCTCGTCGTCGGGCGGCTCTATCCGGAGGCCGTCCAGCGGTTCAGCGTCGCGCCGAACCAGTACGCCCAGGAGGCGCCGTACATCGGCAACAACATCGCGATGTCCCGCCTGGCGTTCGATGTGGGCGGCTGGACGGACCAACCGTTCACCGGCACCGCGGTCCTCACCCCCGCGCAGGTTGCGGCCAACTCGCCGACATTCGCCAGCGCCCGCCTGTGGGACCCGCGGCCCCTCCAGACCAGCCTCGACCAGCTCCAGACGGTGCGCAAGTACTACGACTTCACCGATGTCGACACCGATCGCTACACGATGGGCGACGCCCAGCGCCAGGTCATGCTGTCCGCGCGTGAGCTCGCCCCGGATCAGAACCCGACGGCGACCGGCTGGGTCAACCAGCGGATCATCTACACCCACGGCATCGGGGTGGCGATGGTCCCGGTCAACGAGGCCGGCAGCCAGGGGCAGCCGAACCTCCTGATCGGCAACCTTCCCCCGGTGTCGATCGGGGGCGCGCCGACGATCACCCAGCCGCGCATCTACTTCGGGGAGCGACCGTCGTCCTACGTCGTGACCGGCGCCCAGGAGGACGAGTTCGACTACCCGACCGGAGACACCGACACCGGCGGGTCGGTCGGGGCGCAGACGCGCTGGACCGGGACGACGGGGGTCAAGCTCGACAACACGTTGATGCGGCTGTTGTTCGCCGCCCGGTTCCGGGATCTGGACCTGCTCATCAGCAACCAGGTCACCGCCGACAGCCAGCTCCTGTTCCACCGCTCGTTGAGCGACCGGCTGACGATGATCGCCCCGTTCCTGCGCTACGACAAGGATCCCTACATCGTCATCGATGGGTCCGGGCAGCTCGTCTACATCCAGGACGCCTTCACCACGTCCGACCGGTTCCCCGACGCCCAGCCGTTCGATCCGTCCGCTCTCGACAAGACCGGTCTCGGGAGCGACGCCTTCAACTACATCCGGAACAGCGTCAAGATCACCGTGAACGCCTACGACGGGACGATGCACTTCTACGTCGCCGACCCGAACGACCCGATCATCCGGGATTACGAGGGGATCTTCCCGTCGCTGTTCGAGCCGCTCAGCGCGATGCCGGCCGACCTGCGCGCGCACGTCCGCGTCCCCGAGGAGCTGTTCAACGTCCAGACGCGGGTGTTCGGTCGCTACCACGTCACGGACACGCTGCAGTTCTTCCGCAAGGACGACCTGTGGACGGTTCCGACCGGCACGTCGAGCGAGCAGACGCTTCCATCGCAGGCCTACTACGTCGAGATGCACCTGCCCGGCCAGACGGGCCTCGAGTTCCTGCTCCTCCAGCCGATGGTCCCGACCAGCCGCCCGAACATGATCGCGTGGGTCGCCGCGCGCAACGACGGGGCGGCCTACGGGTCCACGCTCGTCTATCGATTCCCGGCCGACACGACGATCTTCGGGCCGGTCCAGATCGAGGCGCGGATCGACCAGGATCCGATCATCAGCGCCCAGATCTCGCTCTGGAACCAGTCCGGGAGCAAGGTCATCCGTGGCAACCTGATCGTCCTGCCGCTCGACGACGCCCTCATCTATCTCCAGCCGATCTACCTGCAATCGACCGGCTCGGCGTTCCCGGCGTTCACCAGGATCGTCGTCGCCTCCCCTCGCCAGGTGGTCTGGTCCGACACGCTCGGCGGCGCGCTCCGGCTGCTTCTCGCCGCGGAAGCCGGCTCGTCGCCGCCGCCGAACCCGACGCCCGGTCCGTCGCCGGGGCCCGGCGCGTCACCGACCCCGACCCCCGGGCCGGGCGGCAGCCCGACGGCTAGTCCGCCGTCCGACCTGCCGTCCGACATCCCCGGGCTGATCGAATACGCCAACACCCACTACGAGCTCGCGCAGCAGGCGCTGCGCGATGGCGACCTCGAGCGCTACGGCGCCGAGATCAAGCTCGTCGGGTCTGCGATCCAGCGCCTGCAGGTCCTTGCCCCGGGTCTCGTCGTCCCGAGCCCGGGAGCGTCCGCCAGCCCGGCGCCGTGAACCGGGGAGCGGCGCTTGTCGGCGCGCTGCTCGCCACGATCGAGAGGCCGGCCACGTGGCCGTTGGGGCTCGCGACCTTCCTCATCCGCGGCGGGCTCGCGCTCGTCCTCCTGCCGATCGTCGTGCTGCCGACGCCGGTCGGGTTCGGGAATGTCGTCGCTCCGGCGCTCACCCCGATCGCCCTGGGGTCGGTCTCGGTCGAGCTGGTGATCACGGCGATCGTGTCGGCGATGGCGATCCTGGCATGGCTGTTGCTCGGCGGATGGGTCGCGGCGTTCCTCGAAGCCGAGAGCGTCCGGATGGTGGCCGTCGACGAGGATGTCCCTCCCTCCGTCGAGCCGACCGAGGACGGCATGCGGGTCGCGCTGCCGGCCGCCCCGGCACGCCCGGCCGGAACGGCACGGGTGGCCACCCGGATCCTGGTCGCCCGGCTGGTCGCGTTGCTCCCGCTCGCCGTGGTCCTGGCGGTGGGCACCGTCCGCGTCGTGCTGGTCACGTATCGCGAACTGACCAGCCCGCTGGAGACGTCCACGCCGATCGTCCTCCGCGTCCTGCGCGCCACCCCGGAGGTCGTCATCGCCGTCATCCTCGCCTGGATGATCGGCGAGATGATCGGTGCCGTCGCCGCGCGGCGCATCGCCCTCGCCGGGGATCGTGTCCTGCCGGCCCTGCGTGGCGCGATCGTGACGTGCGCCAGGCACCCGCTCGCGACGCTGGTTCGCTTCTGGCTGCCGACGGTCGTCCTCCTTGCAGTCGTCACTCTCTGCGCCGTCGGCGCGGGATCGGCGTGGACGGCGGTGGGGGCGGTCCTCGATGGCTCACCCGACGAGCTCGCCATCATCGGGGTCGTGGCCCTGTTCGTCGCCCTGTGGCTGGTCGCGCTGGTCGTCATCGGCGTGGTCAGTGCCTGGCGGGCCGCCGTCTGGACTGTCGCCGAGGTGCTCCGTCAAGGGACGTTCGGGGGGTTGGCGGACCGCCGACCGGGTCATAGGCGAGCCGATCGTCCGTCTGCGACCCTGTAGCCCGGTCGGCCCTGGGCCGGTCCCGACGGCGAGGTGCCCGATGACGAGCAAGACGATCGATTGCGTCGACTGCGGCGAGTCCGTGGCGTACGGCCGGCTTTCCTGCCCCGCCTGCGGCGCCCTCCTCGCCTCGGTCGCGGGCGCACATCGGCCGCCGGCATGGATCGTCACGGCCCCGGGACAGGCCGTCGTCACGGTCGCCGAACCGGAGCCGGTGGTCGCGATCGTGCCAGGACCCGAGCCCGAGCCCGAGCCGATCGCCGAGTCGGAGCCGGTCGCCGAGGTCGAGGCGCGCGCCGAGGCGGATCCCGGACCCGACGTCGAGGCGGAGCCGCCCGCCGAGCCCGCGCCCGAGGCTGCGGCCGCCGAGCCTGTGGCAGAACACGAGCCCGAGGCTGCGGCCGAGCCGGTCGCCGAACCCGAATCCGAGCCCGAGCCGATCGCCGAGCCCGCGCCCGAAGGCATCGCCGCGGCGGTCGGGACGCCACCCCCACCGGACCCGGACCCGAGCGCGCCCGATCAGACACCCTCGCCGCTCGGGGAGCAGGACGCGGTGCTTGCGCCCCGTCCGTACCAGGGGTTCGCCGCGAGCGTCCGCGGCACGATGTCCAGCCAGGGCGCGGGGTATCGGCCGCCGGCGTTCGCCCTGTCGGCCGCGACGGCGGTCGGACCCGCGTGGCCCGCCGGCGCCGCGCTCGGCGGGTCGGCCAGCCTCGGCGCTCGTGATGAGGAGCGCGACATCGCGACGACGGACGACGCGACCGGGATCGATCCCGCCGCCCGCTACGTCGAGATCGCGGGCTGGTTCGTCATCGTCGGTGCGGCGCTCTCCGCCCTCGGGTTCCTCCTCCCGTGGTCGAGGGTCGTCATCGGCGCGGCGCACACCGGTGGCTATCTCGACACCTGGGGCCTCGCGTCCCCGACCCACGTGGTCGCGCTGGCCGGACTGCTCGTCGTGCTCGGCCTCGGCATCATCGAGACACGGGTCCCGGCCTGGTTGCGGTCCGGCGTGCTGGGGCTTGCTGCCGGCAGCCTGCTGATCGGTCTCGCCTGGCCATACGTCGTCGGACCGCTCGGCGCGGACGTCGGGGTGATGGTCGCCGCGCTCGGCGGGCTGGCGCTCGTGATCGGCGGTGTCGTGGCCTCATGGGCGACCCGTCACGCGTCGGTCGACCCGTCCGTCTGAGCGCGCGGGTGCCGGGAGAGGCTCGGAACGGCCCCTGCTACACTGCCCGGACAACGGACCGGGCCGGGCTACCCGACCCCGATCCGAGGCCCACGGAGGCAGTGATCCAGGCGCATGGACCAGATACTCCAGTCGATCGGTGACTCGCTCAACACCATCTTCCAGAGCGACATCGTCCAATTCGGTCTGAAGGCCATCGGCCTGTACCTGGTCATCATCTGGCTGGCGTGCGCCTACTGGGCGTTCCGCGACATGCAGCAGCGATCTGACAACGCCATCCTGCCGTATGTCGCCGCCGCCGGCATCATCCTGTTCACCCCGATCTTCTTCATCTTCGCAGTCTGGATCTACAAGCTGGTCCGGCCGCACGAGCGGATCGGCGAGGTCTGGGAACGGAACCTCGCGGAGGAAGCTCTCCTCGCGGAGGTCGAGTCGATCCACCACTGCCCCACCTGCGAGCGCCGGATCGACGATGAGTGGATCATCTGCCCGACCTGCCGCACGCGGCTGAAGCGGGTCTGCCCGAACTGCAGCCGGCTGGTCGGGATGGACTGGTCGCTGTGCGCCTGGTGCGGCAAGGACTTCGAACGCCGCGACGTCCCTGCAGCCGCGATCGGCGCGCTGCCGCAGGGTCGTGACGCCACCAATCGCGTCGCCGTCCCGGCCACCGCCGACCGGCACCGGGGGCGCCAAGGCGACCCCGACCACGCTCCCGACATCGATCCGCAACCAGACGCCGGCGCGCCCCTCTTCGGGCACGATCCCGTCGTCCGCGCAGGATCCGCTGCCCGAGCGTTGAGCCCGTCCGACCCGCCGCCCGTCCCGGACCCGGGCGGGGCGTCGGGCTCGACCGGGTCCGTCCCGCCCCCCGATCCCGGGGCCGTCGTTGCCGCGCCCGACCTGACCACGGTGCCCGTCGTGCCCGAGGCGTCCAGCCCGGCGAGCCCGCCGACGCGCCTCGGCGCCTCCACCTTCACCATCGAGGGCCGGTCGGCGCCGGCGCTCTTCGTGCTCGGCTGGCTCGGCACGTTGCTAGGTTTCGGCACCATCGCCATCGCGCTGATGAGCGGCGACACGACGGCCGGCCGCGTCCTCCTCATCGTCGGCCTGCTGGCGCTCGCGATCGGCCTGATCTCGGCCGCCGGCTCGCAGGGCGTCGAGCGCCGGGTCCGTGCCGCCCTGCCGTACGTGGGCCCGTCGCCGTTCCTCGTCTTCGCCGCCGTCCTCCCGGTGTCGATCCTCGCCGACCTGCTCGTCGGGCTCCCGCTCCATGCGCTCGGGATGCCGCTCGACGGACCCCTCGCCGTGCTCGTCGCGGTCACCGTCCAGGCCGTCGTCTACGTCTGGCTGGTCCGGCTGCTGGTCGTCGATGCGGGGGCGCTGAGCTGGCGCGACATGGGCGTGCTGGGGCTCGACCGGACGGCCCTCGCCGAGATCGCCGGCGGTGCCCTCTGGGCCATCCCGGTCATCGGCGTCACGGTCGTCGTGGCGGGGATCCTGCTCGCCGCCTTCCCGGTCCAGCCCGTGAGCCCCCTGCCGGTGACCCGAGAACCTGTCGGCTTCGCGCTGTCGCTGCTGGCCGGCGTCATCGTCGCCCCCTTCGGCGAGGAGGTCCTGTTCCGCGCGTTCGCGACGACGGCCTGGGTCCGCGGCTTCGGGACCCGGCGCGGGATCGTCCAGGTCGCCCTGATCTTCGCCTTCGCGCACGTCCTGACCGTGACCGGGTCGACTGCCGGCGAGGCCTTCGGGCTGGCCGTCGTCGGCTTCGGGTCGCGGATCCCGATCGCGCTGGCGCTCGGATGGCTGTTCGTGCGCCGCCGCACGATGTGGGCATCGTTCGGTCTGCACGCCGCGTTCAACGGCATCCTGCTCGTGATCGCCGAGCTCGCCAGCCGGTCCCTCTGAGCCGGCTCCCGATTGAGCGGCGGTGCACGGGCGGTTGAGCCACCGGTGAGGGCGCGTCGCTAGGCTGTGCGGCGTCCTCGAGGTCCGGATGGCGGGGGAAATCGGCGGGCTCCCGTCGTTCGGGCCCGGGGACGCCCATCATCACCGCTCGTCGTCTGCCCGGAGGTGTCGCGTGGCCCGATCGCACGAGCCGCCGCCGACGCCGGCCGTGACCCAGGCGCAGCGCGGCCGGGCGATCCGGGAGGTGCCGTCGGGCGAGCGTCCGCGCGAGCGGCTCGCCGTGCGTGGCGTGGGCGGCCTCAGCACCGCCGAGCTGATCGGGCTCATCTGGGGATCGGGGACGCGCGGCCGGACGGCGGTCGACCTGGCCGCCGACGCGCTGGCGCGCCACGACGGGCTCACCGGGCTGGCACGTGCGACGGAGCTCGAGCTCGCCACCGTCCGCGGCGTGGGGGTGGCCCGGGCGGCTCAGCTGGTGGCCGCGTTCGAGCTCGGCCGGCGGCTGCTCGCCGACTGGCCGTCGGCACGCTGGACGATCCGCGGCCCGCACGACGTCGCGGACCGGCTCGTCCTCCAGATGGGCCGCCTCGAGCGCGAGGAGCTGCGGGTCGTGATGCTCGACACGAAGAACCACGTCCTGCGGGTCGCGACGGTCTACCAGGGGAACGTGTCGTCGTCTCTCGTCCGGGTCGGGGAGCTCTTCCGCGACGCCGTCCGGCTCAACGCGGCGGGCGTCATCCTCGTCCACAACCACCCGTCGGGCGACCCCACCCCGTCACCCGACGACCTGCACCTCACCGCCGAGGCGCTGGCGGCCGGCCGGCTGCTGGACATCCAGCTGCTCGACCACCTCGTCATCGGGCACGACGCGTACGTCTCGCTCCGGGACCGTGGCGTCGCCTTCGATCGGCCCGCGGCGGGCGCCAGGGCCGCCGACTGATCCGTCGGGCCGCCAACGCGGCCGACTGACCCCCCCGCGGCGGCCAGCCCGTGGCCCGCGCCCGTATCATGGCCTCCTCGCCATCAGAGGGGGACGACATGCGCAAGCTCCTGTTCATCGTCCTGGTCGTCGGCGCCGCGCTGGTCGCAGCGGGCTGCTCGTCCGGGAGCTCGCTGACCGGCAAGACGTGGCAGTGGACCGCGATGACGACCACCGCCCCGACGTCGCAGTCGGTCGTGCCGGCGGACCAGCAGTCGAACTACACGATCGAGTTCAAGTCGGACGGCACGTTCGCGGCCAAGGTCGACTGCAACCAGGTGGGTGGCAGCTACACCACGACGTCGTCCGGCGGCCTGACCATCGTCCCCGGTCCGAGCACGCTGGCCGCCTGCCCGGCAGGCTCGATGGCGCCGCTCTTCCTCGGCGGCCTGAGCACCGCGGCGAGCTACACGATCACGGCCGGCGCACTGACCATCACGACCATGGACGCGTCGACGCTGACGTTCAAGTAGGCGGCCCGGTCCGGGACCGCCCGGCCACCCTCGGCCGGTCGCCCGGGGCGACCGGGTATACTGCCCCGGCTGCCCGCCCGACCCGGCCTGGATCCGCGCGACCCGCCCGACACCGGCGACGCCCGCGCCCGCGACCATCGCAAGCGACCCCACCACGAAGGACGCACCGCCCAGATGCTCGACCGGATCCTCGGCCTGTTCTCCCGCGACATCGGGATCGACCTCGGGACCGCCAACACGCTCGTCCACGTCCGGGACCGCGGGATCGTCATGAGCGAGCCGTCGGTCGTGGCCATCGACGCGAAGACCAAGCGCGTCCTCGCGGTCGGGGCCGAGGCCAAGCGGATGGTCGGCCGGACGCCGGCCAACATCATCGCGGTCCGCCCGCTGCGCGACGGCGTCATCAGCGACTTCGACGTGACCGAGCAGATGATCAAGTACTTCGTCGACAAGGTCCACGACCGGGTCGGCCAGATCGCCCGCCCCCGGATGCTGCTCGGCATCCCGTCCGGGGTGACCGAGGTCGAGAAACGCGCCGTCCGCGACGCCGCCCTCAACGCCGGCGCACGCTGGGCGGGGCTGATCGAGGAGCCGATGGCCGCAGCGATCGGCGCCGGGCTCCCGGTCAGCGAGCCGTCGGGCTCGCTCATCGTCGACATCGGCGGCGGGACCACCGAGGTCGCGGTCATCAGCCTCGGCGGCATCGTCGTCAGCCGGAGCATCCGGATCGGTGGCGACGAGATGGACCAGGACATCGTCACGTTCGCCCGCCGCGAGTACAACCTGTTCCTCGGCGAGCGGACCGCAGAGGACATCAAGATCGCGATCGGGTCGGCGTACCCGGGCGAGTGGGACGCCCAGCGCGTCGCGCTCCGTGGCCGCGACCTGCTGACCGGCCTGCCGCGCAGCGTCGAGGTCGGCGCCGACCAGATCCGCGAGGCGATCGAGCCGTCGGTCCAGCAGATCGTCGACACCGTCAAGGACACGATCGAGGAGACGCCGCCGGAGCTCGTCGCCGACATCATGGACCAGGGCATCGTCCTGGCCGGTGGCGGCGCCCTGCTGGCCGGTCTCGACCGGCGCGTCGCGGAGGCCACCCAGATGCCGGTCCACATCGCGGACGACCCCCTCACCTGCGTCGCGCGCGGGACCGGCGTCGTCCTCCAGGACCTCGACAGGATGGCGCGAGTCCTGGTGTCGGAGACGTACTCGCGGCCGCCGCGCTGAGCCGCGCCCGGCCTCCACGCCGACCGAACGGATCGACATGACCGCCCTCCTCGCCACCCGCGCCGCCCGACGTCGCGGCTTCGTCTTCATCTCGCTCGTGCTGGTCACGGTGCTGCTCATGGCGTTCTCGTCGAACCCGGCCGTGCGCGAGGTCCAGAACGGGGTCAGCTTCGCGTTCCGGCCGATCCAGAGCAGCCTCGACCAGGTGGCCAGCGGGGTCGCCTCCGTGGTCGCCTCGATCACCGAGATCGACCGGCTGCGGGTGGACAACGCCGCGCTTCGCGCCGAGAACGACCGGCTCACCGCCGAGAACGCCCGGCTCCAGGAGATCCGCCGCGAGAACGACCAGCTGACCGCGCTGCTCCAGCTGCGGGCGGGCTTCGAGCTCAAGACCGCAGCGGCCACCGTCATCGCCCGCGAGTCGTCCGAGTTCCGCCGCCTCGTCGTCCTCGACAAGGGGACCGACGACGGCATCGAGGTCGGGGACGTGGCGGTCGCCGCCGGCGGCGCGCTCGCCGGCCGCGTGGTCGAGGTCGGGCCGGCCAGCGCCAAGGTCGTGCTGCTGACCGACAGCGAGTCGACGGTCATCGGCCAGCTGACCACGAACGCGGCGACCGGCCAGGTCGTCGGGCAGCTCGGCGGCGTCCTGGTCATGAGCCAGATCGACTCGACCGAGACCGTGGCCGTCGGCGACGAGGTCGTGACGGCCGGCATCGAGCTCAGCGGCGGCGTCCGTTCGCCGTATCCCAAGGGCCTGCTGATCGGCCAGGTCGTCGACGTCAAGCGCGACGCCAACGATGTCGTCCAGACCGCCTACCTCCAGCCGGCGGCGCAGCTCGACAAGCTCGAGTTCCTGCTGGTCATCACCGACTACCAGGGTGGGCTGCCGCCGATCGAGCAGCAGCCGATCGATTGCTCGGGCGGCGTCCTGCCGCAGGGCGAGCAGCCGTGCCTCTCGCCGCGCCCCGCCGCGACCCCGACCCACGCCCCGACCGCGAAGCCGTGATGTTCGGCGAGCCGGCCGTCCCGGCCGGTCCCGACTGCTACCCTTCCCGACGATGAAGGGCATCGTCCTCGCCGGCGGGACCGCGACGCGGCTCTACCCGCTCACGATCGTCACCAACAAGCATCTCCTGCCGATCTACGACCGGCCGATGATCTATTACCCGATCGAGACGCTCGCGCGGATGGGCATCCGCGAGGTGATGGTCATCGTCGGTGGCAAGAGCGTCGGCGACGTCGTCGAGCTGCTGGGCGATGGCTCGGCGTTCGGGATCGAGCTGACCTATCGCTACCAGCCGGGCGCCCTCGGGATCGCCCATGCCATCGGGCTCGCCCGCGGGTTCGTCGGTGACGATGCCTTCTGCTGCGTCCTCGGCGACAACATCCTGCGCGGCCCGGCCCTGGCGGATGTGGCGAGCGCATTCGAGGCGGGGCCGTTCGGCGCCGGGACGCTGCTGTATCGGGTCCCCGATCCCGAGCGGTTCGGGGTGGCGGAACTCGGACCCGACGGCCATGTCGTCGGCTTCGAGGAGAAGCCCGAGCATCCCAAGAGCGATCTCATCCCGATCGGGGTCTACTTCCTCCGGCCCGACGCCTTCGACGTCATCGACCACCTGCTCCCGTCCGGTCGTGGCGAGCTCGAGATCACCGACGTCCTCAACCACTACATCCCCCAACGTGGGCTCTACAGCCCGGTCTACGACGGGCATTGGACCGATGCCGGGACCGTGCCCTCGCTGCTCCGGGCGGCGGAGCTGGCGGCCGCCGACGACGCGGCCGGGCACCTGCCGCCGCCGGTCAGCCGTCCGGTCCGGTGAGGACGTGAGCTCCGGGCGGCGCTTCGAGCACCTGCTGGTCACCGGCGGCGCCGGGTTCATCGGATCGTGCTACGTCCGCGACGTGCTCGCCCGCCGCGACGGGACCAGGATCACCGTCCTGGACAAGCTGACCTACGCCGGCAACGAGGCGAACCTGGCCCCCGTCCGCGACGACCCCGAGATGGCGGCGCGTTTCGCGTTCGTGCGCGGCGACATCGCCGACCCGACCGTGGTCACGCCGCTGGTCGCCGAGTCCGATGCGGTCCTCAACTTCGCCGCGGAATCGCACGTCGACCGCTCGATCCTCGATCCGGAGGCATTCCTCGCGACCGGGGTGGTCGGGGTCCACGTCCTGCTCGAGGCGTGCCGGACCGCCCCCCGTCGGCCGCGGTTCCTGCAGGTCTCGACGGACGAGGTCTATGGCTCGGTCGACGAGGGGCAGGCGACCGAGGACGACCGGCTCGCACCCCGCTCGCCGTATGCGGCGGCGAAGGCATCCGGCGAGCTCCTCGTCGGGAGCTACGTCGTCACCCACGGCGTCGATGCCGTCGTGACGCGCGGGTCGAACACCTACGGCCCCTACCACCACCCCGAGAAGCTCATCCCGCTGTTCATCACCAACGCCCTCGATGACAAGCCGCTGCCGCTCTACGGCGACGGGCTCCAGCGTCGCGAGTGGCTGTATGTCGGCGACCACGCCGCGGGGATCGACCACGTCCTCGATCACGGCACCGCGGGCGAGACCTATAACCTTGCGGGCGGGGTGGAGCTGACGAACCGCGACGTCGTGGCGCCTCCTCCTCGGCCTGCTCGACAAGCCGTGGTCGCTGGTGATGCAGGTCGAGGACCGGCCCGGCCACGATCGGCGCTATGCGATGGACGGCCACAAGGTCGCCGCCCTCGGCTGGCAGCCGTCGACCTCGTTCGAGGACGGCCTCGCCGAGACCGTCGCCTGGTACCGAGCGAACGAGGCGTGGTGGCGGGCAGCCCGCTCGGGTGACTGGGACGGCTGGTACGAGCGCCAGTACGCGGGCCGGCTCGCGACGGGTCAGGCGGCCGCCGCCAATGCCGACCCGGCCAGTCGCGGCTGATGCGCGTCGCCGTCACCGGGGCGGGTGGCCGGCTCGGCAGCGCCCTCGTCGCCGCCCTCGCGGACGCGCCCTTCACCGGTGCCGCCGGTCCGATCGCCTGGCGACGCGACGCGTTCGACCTCGACGCACCCGATGGGATCGGGCTGCGCCTCGACCGCGACCGGCCCGAGGTCGTGGTCCACGCCGCGGCCTGGACCGACGTCGACGGCTGCGCGCTCGACCCGGAGCTGGCGCTGCGACGGAACGCCGTGGCGACCGGGATCCTCGCCGCGGCGTGCGCCGCCCGCGGCACCGACCTGCTGGTGATCTCCACGAACGAGGTGTTCGACGGCGCCCGTCTCGACGGCCATCCATACCAGCCGACCGACCCGATCGCACCCGGCAATCCCTACGGTGCGTCGAAGGCGGAGGGGGAGCGGCTGGCGACCGTGGCGTTCGATGCCGAGCCGGGCGCGGCGCTCGGGATCGCCCGGACGGCGTGGCTCTTCGGGTCGCCGGGCCGCGACTACCCGAGCCGCATCCTCGATGCCGCGGAGCGCGCCGTCGGCGGCCGGCGAGCCGCTCCGGGTGGTCTCCGACGAGTGGGGGACCCCGACCTACACCGCGGACGTCGCCGAGGCGATCGTCGGATTGCTGGCCGAGGACGCGACCGCGGGCATCCACCACCTCGTCAACGGGCTGTTCGCGACGCGGGCCGACTGGGCCCGCTATGTCGTCGGCCGGGCCGGCCTCCAGGTCGAGGTCGTGGACGTTCCGGCGGCGACGTGGACCCGGCCATCGCATCCGCCGCGCTGGGGAGTCCTGGCACCGACCCCGTTGCCGTCCGGCGAGCCGCTCCGGCCGTGGCCGGATGCCATGGCCGACTATGCCCCGACCCTCCTGCGGGCCGCCCGGATCCGCGCGTGAGCGAGCCCCGGCCGACCTCGGCGCTGCCCGGTGTCCGCTATGGCGCCATCGTCCGGCATGCCGACGAGCGCGGCTCGTTCCGCGAACTCTGGCGGGCGGCCGAGTTCCCCGACGCGGGATTCGTCCAGGCCAACCTGTCCACCTCGGCCGCCGGCGTCCTGCGCGGGCTGCATCTCCATCGCCGGCAGGACGACCTGTGGATCGTGGCGGCCGGTCGGGCCCTCGTGGCGCTCGTCGATGTCCGGCCGCTCATCGATGGGTCCGGGCCGGCGCCCGTCGTCGAGACCCGCGAGCTGGCCGCCGATGGCTGGGTCTATATCCCGACCGGGGTCGCCCATGGCTTCCTCGCGCTCGAGCCGCTCGACCTGATCTACCTCGTCACGAACGCCTACGACGGCTCGGACGAGCTCGGGTTCGCGTGGGACGATCCGGCGGTCGGGATCGCCTGGCCGGTCCTCGGCGGGACCCCCGGCGGACGCCCCATCACCTCGGAGCGTGACGCCGTGAACCCCACTCTGGCCGACCTCGTGGTGCGCCTGCGCGACAGCGCGGTCTGACCCCGACCGCACCGTTCCACCCGACTCCGCACCGGAGGCGGTCCGAAGGGGCTAACGGTGCCGGGACCATCCCGCGATTGAGCGACGCGGCAGCCGCGGCGAGTCTGGATGGGTACTCATCCCTTGCTCGTCCAGTCTCGGAGCACCCCGTGCGTAAAGCTGTCGCCGCCCTCGTCCTCGTCCTGATCGCGGCCCTCGGCGTCGCCGTTCCCTCGGTGGCTGCCGCGACGGGGGATCCGAAGGTCGTGATCATCGTCGGGGCGACGCAGGGCACGACGGCCGCCTATCGGGCCGACGCCAACGTAGCCTACGCGGAGGCGCTCAAGTACACGCCGAACGTGGTCAGGGTCTACAGCCCGAACGCGACCTGGGCCAAGGTCAAGGCCGCGGTCGTCGGCGCATCGGTCGTCATCTACCTCGGCCACGGGAACGGCTGGCCGAGCCCGTACCCGAACGACGCGAAGTACACGACCAAGGACGGCTTCGGGCTCAACGCCACGGCCGGCGCGGGTGACTCCAACAACAAGTACTACGGCGAGCCGTCGATCGCGACGCTCGACCTGGCGCCGGGCGCCCTCGTGATCCTCAACCACCTGTGCTACGCCTCGGGCAACTCCGAACCGGGCAACGCCGAGCCGAGCCTCACCGTCGCCCGACAACGGGCTGACAACTACGCGGCGGCGTTCCTCAAGGCAGGCGCCGGCGCGGTCATCGCCGACGGTCACGCCGGCTCGGAACGCTACCTGCGCGCGCTGTTCACGACCCACCAGTCGATCGAGGACCTGTGGCGGACGGTCCCGGTCGGGAACGGCAACATCGTCAGCTTCGCCTCGGGCCGGACGCCCGGCGCGATGGTCTACCAGGATCCGATCACGCCGACCTCCGGCTTCTACCGATCGCTCGCGGTCGGGACGATCGGGATCACGACCGACGAGGTCGTCTCCGCGGGCTACGGCGACACCGGCGTCGATCCGGCCGCACTGGTGGTCCCGGGCAACGCCTCGGTCGCGACGGACGGCGCGAGCCTGTTCGCCTCAGCCGACACAACGACCGCCTCGGTGAAGACCCTGCCGGCGGGCACCCGCCTTCGCGTCGTCGACGAGCCCGGCCAGACGACCGCCGCAGGAGCCCCGCTCGTCCAGGTCACCGGCGTGGACGATCCGACCATCTCCGGCTTCATGAGCACGGCCGACCTGCTCCCACGCGACAGCGCGCAGCCGATCGTCCGCGTCCTCGATCCGGGGCCGCCGTTCTCGCCCAACGGCGACGGCCTTGGCGACGTCGCCTCGCTGCGTGGCCGCTTCACCGAATCGGTCGCCTGGACGCTGCAGATCAAGGACGGCGGCGGGCATGCACTCTTCTCGCAGACCGGCACCGGCTCGAGCTTCACGACCTCGTGGGACGGGCTGGTCGGCGGTCATCCGGTCGCTGACGGTTCCTACGACGTCACCGTCACGGGCATCGACAGCTGGAACAACGCGCCGGCACAGTCGACCCGGCAGCTCGTCGTCGACACCATCGCGCCGCACCTGACCAGCGTGACTCCGGGCGCCGCCGCGGAGCAGTGGTTCTCCCCGAATGGCGATGGCGTCAGTGACACGGTCGCCATCGTGGGCACGAACTCCGAGGACGGCGCGCTCGTCGCCCGGATCCTCGACGGCACATCGGCCGTCATCGACTCGTGGACCGTGCCGAACGGGAGTGCGGCCACCGCGGTGACGTGGGACGGTCGCACGAGCTCCGGCGCCTATGCGCCCGACGGCGTCTACACCTTCCGGCTCGCACCCCGCGATGTCGCCGGCAATACCGGCGCGGCGGTCGACCGGACGGTCTCTCTCATCGGTGCGCTGCGCTCCGTGACGACCAGCGGAACGCTCTTCTTCCCGCAGGACAACGATGCCCTCGCGTCTTCGACGCTGCTCTCGTTCACTCTCGCACGGCCGATGACCGTGACCTGGACGATCCGCAACTCGAGCGGCGCGGTCGTCAGCACGCGCCTCAGCGCCGTTGCCGAGCCGGCGGGCACCTACGCCTGGTGGTTCAGGGGCCGCGGCACCGACGGCACGATGCTGCCGCGCGGCCGCTACACCTCCTCGGTCACCGCGACCGATGGCACGCTGACCGCGACCCAGACCGTCGCATTCATCTCCGACGCGTTCGTCACCAGGCCGACCGACGCGACACCGGCCCGCGGCCAGACGATCACGGTCTACGTGACGTCCGCCGAGAAGCTCCGTCGGGCCCCGATCCTGCATGTCAAGCAGCCTGGTCTCGCCGACTGGTCCGTGCGCATGACCAAGACGGGCACCTACACGTACCGGGCCACCATCCGGATGAAGACGGGTCACGCTGCGGGACCGGTCTCGCTGCGCGTCTGGGGAGTCGACATCAACGGCCAGGCCCAGTCCACGAACACGGTCTTCCCGCTGCACTGACGGTCAGGGGCGAGACCGCACCGGACCGCACCAGACCACCCCGTACTACCCCTGACCGGGACCATCGTGCGGTAGACCGGCGCCGCCCTCGGGACGAGGCTGGGACGTCTCAGCCCTCCCGATGAGGAACTTCGTGCCGATGACCACCCGCCCGAGCGCCCGCCATCCCGTTCGCGCCGGCTCCCGCCTGATCGCGCTCGCTGCGGCGGGCCTGATCATCCTGGGCATCGCGCCGACGACGGGAGCGGACGCCGCGGACGCGGTCGCCGAGACCGCCGTCGGCACGCTCCAGCCGACGATCCAGTACGACGAGGCCGTCGCGCACGCGGGCGACACCACGTCGTTCACCGCCGGTGGCCGGGTCACCGTCCCGTTCAAGCCGCGCACGGCCGATCGCTGGGTGGTCGGCGGGGTGTCGCCGCGCGAACTCCCCGCCGGACGCCTGAGCGGCCGGACGATGCGCGCCGCCGCCCCGCTCGCCCTGCCGGCCACGCCCGACCCGGCGACCTCGTCGGGTGGCCCCATCGGGTCGGTCGACGTCCCGTTCGTCGACCCCGCGACGGCGCCAGTCGCGGATCTCGCGGCAGCCGTCGATCCGGGTGGGCTCAAGCGTGAGGTCTTCGGCTTCCTCCCGTACTGGGAGCTGACCGACAGCTCCACCCGGCTCGACTGGGAGAAGCTCTCGACGATCGCCTACTTCGGGGTCGGCACCGCCGCGAACGGCGATCTCCAACGCACGAACAGCGACGGATCCACGGCGGTCGGCTGGAGCGGCTGGACGAGCTCGAAGATGACCGGCGTCATCGATGCCGCCCACGCCAGCGGCGCCCGTGTGGTCCTGACCGTCCAGAGCTTCGCCTGGACGTCGGCAGGCGTCGCGAGCCAGCGATCGCTGCTCGGCAGCCCGGCCAACCGCCGCAACCTGGCTCGCCAGATCGCGGCCGCGGTGCGCGACCGCGGCGCCGATGGGGTCAACCTCGACTTCGAGCCGATCATCGCGACCTACAGCGACGAATTCACCGCCCTCGTCCGTTCGATCCGGGCCGAGCTCGACAAGGTCGCCCGCGGCTACCAGGTGACGTTCGACACGACCGGCTGGATCGGCAACTACCCGATCGGCGACGCGACCGCGGCCGGCGGCGCCGACGCGGTCGTGATCATGGGTTACGACTATCGCAGCGCGTCGTCGAGCGTGGCGGGCTCGGTCGCGCCGATCGCCGGTCCGAGCTACGACATCGGCGACACGATCCGGGCGTATCTCGCCCGGCTGCCGGCGTCCAAGGTCATCCTCGGCGTCCCGTATTACGGGCGGGCGTGGTCGACGGCCTCCCCGGGCGTGAACGCCAGGAACATCTCCGGGGTCCAGTACGGCGCCTCGACCACCGTCGTCTACGGCACGGCCGTCCAATTCGCCGCCGACCACGGCCGCAAGTGGGACCCGGTCGAGGGCGTCGCCTGGACGGTCTACCACCGCCAGAACTGCACCGCCAGGTACGGCTGCGTCAACCCGTGGCGCCAGCTCTATTACGACGACGCGACGGCGCTCGGGTTGAAATACGACCTGATCAACCACTACAACCTGCGCGGGGCCGGGATCTGGGCACTCGGCTACGACGGCACGCGGCCGGAGCTCTACGCGGTCCTCAAGGCCAAGTTCATCACCGACACCGTCCCGCCCGTGATCTCCGCCTCGTCGCTCAGCACGCCGCTCGTCTCGCCGAACGGCGACGGCATCCTGGACACGACGACCGTCCGGGTGACCGCGACCGGCCTGATCCGGTACGGCTGGGTCGTCGAGCCGCTGGTCGGTGGGGTCGCGGGGGCCGCCATCCGCACCGGCGGCGCGAACGGCAGGGCCGCGACTTTCACCTGGGACGGCAAGGACGGTAGTGGCGTGGTCGTGCCCGACGGGTCGTACCGGATCACCGTCTGGACTGCGGATGCATCGAACAACCGCGCCTCGGTCGCCAAGGTCGTCACCGTCGACCGACGTCCGGCCGTTGTCACGGTGCGCTCGGCGCCTGGCTTCATCTCCCCGAACGGCGACGGGCACTCCGACCGGATGACCCTCTCCATGGCGGCCGACTCGTGGATCACCGGCTCGGCACGCGTGTTCGACTCGCGCGGCACGACGGTCCGCCGATGGACGATCACGAAGGCGACCTCGGCGTCGTGGGCCTGGGACGGGCGGAACTCCGCGGGCGCCACGGTCGCCGATGGCCGCTACACGTTCCGCGTCGCCGGCCGGGACCAGGCCGGGAACCTGACCGTCCAGGATCTCGTCGTCCAGGTCGATCGGACCATCCGTGCCGTCACGTGGTCGCGCTCCTCCTTCACCCCGAAGAGCGGCGGGCGTGCCCGGGTGACCTTCACCCTCGGTCGGCCGGCGACCGTGACGGTCTCGATCCAGCAGGGCCCCACCGTCATCCGCGCGATCTGCACGGCCAGGCCGCTCGGGACCCGCAGCTACGGCTGGACCTGGAACGGCCGGACCGCATCGGGTGCGCTGGTGAAGCCAGGGACGTACACCGCGGTCGTGACCGCAACGAGCTCGATCGGGTCGTCGACGTTCACGCGGAACGTCGTCGTGCGCACGCCGTGAGAGGAGCGGCGCGCCGCCGCCGCTGCCCGGCCGACTAGACTGGCGAGCGATGCCCGGACCGACCCCGACGCCGACCGAAACGTCCGCCGCCAGGCCGTCCACCGAGCCACGCCCATCCCCGTCCCCGGTCGGCCCGTCGGGCGCGGGCGTCTGGGTCATCCTGCCGACCTACGACGAGGCGGAGAACGTCGGCCCGATGTCGGCGGCCATCCTGGGCGTGCTGCCCGACGCGACGCTGCTCGTCGTCGACGACGACTCGCCGGACGGCACCGGGCGCCTGGCTGACGCGCTCGCGGCGGCCGACCCCCGCGTTCGCGTCCGGCACCGCGCCGCCAAGCAGGGCCTCGGCCGCGCCTATCTCGATGGGTTCGGCGTGGCGCTCGCGGGGGGCGCGACGACGATCGTCCAGATGGATGCGGACTTCAGTCACGACCCGGCGGCGCTGCCGGCGCTCATCGGGCCGATCGCCGACGGCGAGTGCGGACCTGGTGATCGGGTCGCGCTACACGGCCGGCGGCTCGGTCGTGGACTGGGGCCTCGGCCGCCGGATCGTCTCGCGCGGCGGCAGCCTGTTCGCCCGGGTCGTCCTTGGGCTCAGGCAGAACGACCTGACCGGTGGCTTCAAGGCATGGCGGGCGACCACCCTCGCGGCTCTGCCGTTCGACGGCGTCCACGCCGGCGGGTACGTCTTCCAGATCGAGATGACCTTCCGTGCCAGCCGGGCCGGCGCCCGGATCCGCGAAGTCCCCATCACCTTCCGCGACCGCCGGGTCGGGCAATCGAAGATGAGCAGGCGTATCGTGGTCGAGGCGCTCGTGGTCGTCGTCCAGCTGCGAGCCGAGGCGCTGCTCGGGCGCCGTCGCCGCTCGTGACCGAACCGGTCGAGGGCCGGCTGGGGGATGTCGCGCGACCGATCGTGCCCGGCCTCCGTATCGTCCTCGACGCGCGCCCGCTCCAGGCGCCCGATCGAGCGCCGCTCGCCGCGACGTACCTGGCGGGCCTCCTGGGGGCCTTCGACGACGCACCCCTCGCGGGCAAATCGTTCGCCTTCCTGATCGGCTCCGACCTCGACGACCCGACAGTCGACTACCGCCACCTCGACGTCGTGGGACGGCGGCAGCTGCCGCCCACCCAGCTGCTCCGCTCGGGCTCGATGACCGTCGATCCGTTCCTGCTCCGCGGCGCGGAGCTCGGCGCGGCCTGGCGCGCGGAGCGGGGCGGGGCCGCCGGGGCCGTGTACCACGCGGTGGGCGGCGGATCGCTCCCGATCGCCTCGAGACTGCCGGTCGTCGTGACGCTCCTCGACCTCGCGCCGTGGGAGCTGCCGACGGCCTTCGCGCGCTCGGCCGCGAGCCGGTTCGGCCAGCGACTCCGGGGCCAGCTCCTGCGCGATGCCGCGATGGTCATCGTCGGGAGCGAGGCCACCGCTCGCGCGGCCCGGCGCCTGCTGCGGATCCGCCGCGAGCGCGTGCGGATCGTGGCCCTCGCCCCGCGGCCGGCCTTCAGCACCCGACCGTCGGACACGGCCGTGGCCGCCACGGCAGGGCTCCGGGCGAGGCTCGGGCTCGGCGATCGCTACCTGGTCTGCACGGGGCGGTTCGATGCCCGGCTCGACCTGGCGACCCTCCTGAGCGCGCTGGCGTCGCTCGCCGCGACCGGCCGTCCGGACGGCCTGGAGGCGACGGTCCCGTGGCCGCCGCGCGTCCTGATGGTCGGCGCGAGTCCCGAGGATCGCGCCTCGGTCGCCCGAGCCGCCGCACGGAAGTCGGTCGGCGAGGCGCTGGCCTACGCGCCGGGCCTCCCGGTCGAGGACCTCGCGGGGCTGGTCCGCGGCGCGCGGGCAGTCATCGTGCCGGCCCTTTCGGACGCGGCCGGGCTGCCGGTCATCGAGGCGCTCGCCAGCGGCACGCCTGTCGTGGCGTCGGCCGTCGGGCCACTCCCCGGGCTGATCGGGCGGGCCGGTCTCCTGGTCGAGCCGCGCGATCCCGGCCGGCTGGCGGTGGCGATCGCCACGATCTGGGCCGACGAGACCGTCCACGGCGGGATCGCGGCGATCGCCCGTGAGCGCGCGGCGCTGCCGCCGCGGACCTGGGCCGACGTGGCCGACGAGACGCGCGCGGTCTACGCCGAGGCGGGCGTCCGGCGATCGGGCTGACCCGCTCGCCCGGCGGTCAACCCCCGGACGGGGCCGGCGTCGCCGGTGGCTGGTCCGAACCGGCCTTGAACGAGGCGGGATAGCTGACCGTGCTGGTGGTCAGGACCTGGACGAAGGTCTGACCCGCCGTCAGCGTGACCGGGTTCCCGTTCGCGTCGAAGAACTGGGTCGGGTTGGTCATCGAGGTCTTCTTCCAGATGCCCTTGATCGTCCGGCCGTTGGTCGAGATCCACGCCGTCCCGTGCCCGACGACATTCGCCTCGAGCCGCGGTGCCCCGGGATGGCCGTCGTTGAGCGGCCCGAAGACCATCCGCATGACGATCACGTTCTTTGGCGCGATCCGCGTCCCGTCGATCGCGTCGGTCTCCTTCTTCTGACCGGTCACCGAGCGCAGGTACGTGTTGGTCGTCCGGTCGTAGGCGTACGTGATGGTGTTGTACGGATAGCCGACGGTGATCGTCCCGCCGTACGGCCGGGCATCGAGCGGCGCGTCCGGGGCGAACCGCCAGGCGGCGGTGTAGGTCTGGTCCTTGGCCCCGAGGCGGGCCGACAGGCTGCGCAGCTTCGCGCCCGTGGTGTACAGGTTGTGCGGCGGCTGCCGCGTGGTGACCCGGAAGAAGGTGCCGCTGTAGCGGAACTCGTCGCCGTTGTAGACGTACTGCCCGTGGCCCTTGGCGGCGAGCGTCGCCTTCGCCTGCGGCGAGCCGCCGGAGTGGGCGTAGACGGCGCGCCACTCGGCGGCCCATGCGATGTAGTAGAGGCGGGAGCTTCGGACCGGACCGATCGTCTTCGGCAGGTTGTCCTGGAAGATGGCCATATAGCGCGGGATGCCGCCCTCGGCCGGCGCCTGCCAGACGACCGACGCCGCGGCGAGCCCAGACTGTGGCCGGGCGGCCTGCAGGTCATCGATCATGACGGCGATGGGGTGGCGGATGGCGACTGCCGGCGTCACCGGCAGGCCGGTCAAAGGCGCCGGGACGAGTAGCGGGGTGGGAAGCGGGGTCGGGGACGCGGTCGGGCTGGGCGAGACGGTCGGCGACGCGGTCGGGCTCGCGGTCGCGGTCGGCGTGGGGGTCGCGACGTCGGCTTGGGCCGGGGGACGGCTCGGTGCGGGTGACCCACCGAGCGAGGTGGCCGCGACGATGACGACGAGCGCGGTCGCGCCCACGAGACCGATCGCGCCCACGGTCGTCCTGCGCTTCACGTTCGGCGCCCCTCCTGGATTCGTCGGGTCAGTCGGCGACCGATCCGGGCGACGGACACGGCCGTGCCACGGCGCAGGATAGCGGAGGAACGCCGCGGAGGCGCGGAACGTCATTCGAGCGACCGCGACAGCGCCGCCTGACCCCTCGCGTTCGGCGCCGCGGCGCGATAGGCTAGCCCCATGACCGATCGACCAGCGAGCGATGACCCGACCGGAGCGGCCGGCGGCACGACACCCGAACCGAAGGTGACGCGCGCCCGGACGACGGCCGCCGCCACACGCGCCTCGTCCTCGAGCGCGCGGGCGACCCGGACCGGCACCACCCCGAAGGCGACCACCCCGAAGGCGACCCCGAAGCCGACCACCCCGAAGGTGGCGGTCAAGGCGGCGTCGCCACTGGCGACCGCCATCGTGCCGGCCGATCCCGCCGCGGCCGCTGGCCGCCACGATGTCGAGGTGGAGGTCCTCAACCTCCGGAACGGCGGCATCGACAGCGTCAAGGCAACCCGCGTCGACGTCCGCCAGGGCGGCATCTCCCGAGTCGAGGCGAAGGACGTCAAGGTCACGATGGGCGGGATCGCCGTCGCCCGCGGCGACCGGGTGTCGGCGGACATGAGCGGGGTCGCGATCGCCCTCTCGGGCGAGTCGCGGGTCAGCCGGTCATTCGTGCGGAACCTGCTCGCCCGTGACGTGCGACTCGATCAGAGTGCGGCGTGGAGTGTCTTCGGTGGGCGCGTGACCTTCGAGCGCCAGAGCGTCGCGGGCGTCGTCATCGCGCAGCGCGTGGACGGGACCGTCCGCCCACTGCTGGATTGGCGCGGCGCGCTCATCTTCGCCGCGGTCACCGGGGTCGTCATGGCGGTCGTCCGGCGCGGACGCTGACCGTCCGCCGCGGCCGGCCCGGCGGCTAGCGGAGGGGCACGATCCTCGGGTCCACCCCCGCCTTGTAGGCCGCCTCCGCGCTCCGGGCCCGGGCCTCCTCTGTATGGACCTGGTGGAGCTCGACCACGTCGGCGGGCTCGCCCTCCATCACCAGCTCGCCGCGCTCGATGAGCAGCGCCCGATTGCAGTACTCGGTCACCCAGCTCATGTCGTGGGTGACGAGGACGACGGCCTTGGCCGCGGACACGATCTCGAGGACCCGCGTCTTTGACTTCGCCCGGAAGTTCGCATCGCCGGTCGCGAGGACCTCGTCGAGCAGGAGGATGTCCGGGTCGACCGAGGTCGCGATCGCGAACCCGAGCCGCGCGCGCATCCCGGACGAGTAGGTCCGCAGCGGCGCGTCGATGAACTCGCCGAGCTCCGCGTATTCGATGATCGAGGGCAGCAGCTCCCGCGTGACGGCGTCGTCGAGGCCGAGGAACGCCCCCCCGAGCAGGATGTTGTCGCGCCCGGTCAGCTCCTTGTCGAACCCGGCACCGAGGGACAGGAGCCCGGACACGTGGCCGTAGACGTCGACCGCGCCCTCCGACGGCCGGATGATCCCGGCCAGGACCTGGAGGAGCGTGCTCTTGCCGGCCCCGTTCGGCCCGATGACCGCCAGCGACTCGCCGCGATCGAGCCGCAGGTTGAGATGGCGGAGCGCCCAGAACTGCTGGGCCTCGCCGCGCCCGAGCATCTGCCCGACCGAGCTCCGGATCGTCGTCTTCTTCGTGAACCGCAGGTCATAACGGACACCGAGGTCCGACGCGCCGATGGCATACGACGGACCTGCGACCGGCGGGAGCTTGGGGACGCGCCGAAGGAACGGCATCAGATGACCTTGGCGAAGTTGGGCTCGAGGCGCTTGAAGATGTTCGTGGTCAGTGCGAGCAGGATCGTGCTGGCAACGAGCAGGACGGCCAGCGAGGTCAGGTTCGGCGGACCGCTGGGTATGGCGTAGTCGGGTTTGATCGTCGAGCCGTAGATGACGGCGCGGTACGCCTCGAACAGGATGGCGAAGGGGTTGGCGTTCGCGAGGCTGGCCAGCGGCGGGTGATCCTTGAAGAAGGTGGTGTCGTCGAGGGTGGCGAGGCTGTAGAGCCCGGGCGACAGGAACCACCACAGGCGCAGGAGGTGGCCCACGACGTTGCCGAGATCGCGGAAGAAGACGTTCCCGGCCGCGACCAGGAGCGAGCACGCCAGCGTGAACACGAACTGGACGGCCGCGATGACCGGGATGAACAGCAGCCAGATCGTGATCCGATCCGAGAAGAAGATCATCACCATGCCGAGTGCGACAGTCCCGAACGCGAAGCTGACGATTCCCGCCGTCGTCGCAGCGACCGGGAGGACGATCTTGGGGAACTGGATCTGCTTGATCAGCTGGTCCTGGCGGACGATCGACGTGGTGGCGTCGGTGATCGAGGCCGAGAACCACTTCCAGGGCAGGATCGCCGAGAAGATGAAGAGCGGGTAGTCCGGAGCCTGCGACTCCCCGCGCGATGATCGTCACGAACACGACGTAGATGGCCATCTGGAGGAGCGGATCGAGGACCCACCAGATGTTGCCCAGCAGCGTGTCCGCGCCGCGCTTGCGGATATCCGCCTGGACGAGGTAGCGAACGAGCCGGCGGCGCGACCGGATGTCCGCGATGCCCTCGCGGACGAGGGTGACCGGCCCCCGGTTCCCGGCGGCATTGCGGAAGACTGCCGGGACTTCACTGGTGGCGGACATCGCGCGGAAGGGTACCACCCCGGCCCCTGTGGCTCAGGGCCGGTCGAGGAAGTGCTCGACGAAGCGGTGGCTGGCGCCCCCGCGCTCGGGACCGAGCTGGCGGTCGATGAACGCGTCGTAGCCGGTCAGGTCGAACCGTCCGGTCGCGATCGTCTCGATCACGCCGTCGGTGTCGGTCACCTGCGTCCCGATCATGTCGGTCCGATAGTCGAGGTAGAGCCCCGGGTCCACCTCGTACTCGGGCAGGTCGCCGACGAGCAGGACGATCGGGCGGTGGAGGAGGGCGAACTCGACGATCGAGGACGAGTAGTCGGTGATCAGGATGTCGGTCAGGGCGAGGAGCTCGTTGATCTCGGCGGCCGCGTTGACGACGACGTCGAAGCCCGCGGTCGGGGTCGCGGCCGGGTCGAGGTTGGGGTGCGTCTTGAGCACGAGGACGGTGTCGGGCGGCAGGGCCGCCCGAAGGCGGACCGCGTCGAGGCCCGGGGCTGCGCGCTTGGCGACCCCGCGGCCGCGGAACGTCGGCGCGTACAGGACGACCCGTCGTCCGGCGAGGGCCGGATAGGCCGCGAGGACGCGGGCGCGCGCTGCGGCGAGATCGCCCTCGTCGAAGAAGAAGTCGGTCCGCGGCCAGCCGAGCGCGACCACGCGGTCGAGCGGCGTTCGGAGGGCTGCGGCATACGGTCGGCGCGTCCAGTCGCCCCCGACGACCACCGCGTCGTAGTAGCGATGGAGGAAGGTCCGCTCGGGCTCCGCGAGCGGCGTCGTGGTGTCGAGGCCGAAGCGCTTGAGGGCGCCCGCGGCGTGCCAGACCTGGACCACGGTCGTCGTCCGCCGATGGGGCGCGACGTGGACCGGCAGGTACGCGTTGTCGACCACGAACAGCCCGGCCGTCTGGAGGTGGTACATCCCCCGGACCACCCGCGCGAGATAGGCGAGCTTGCCCCGCAGACCGTAGCTGTACGGCTCGAGCAGGAGGACGCAGTCGAGGTCGGGACGGCGCTCGCGCAGTGCCCGGTGCAGGTAGAGCAGGTTGCCGTCGAGGGCAGACACCCGGGCAGTCGCCAGCACGATGCGTTCGGGGTGGGTCGGGAGATGGCCGGCGATGAGACGGACGAGCCGGAGGAAGACGCTCGCGAGACGGTATTCGAGCGGGGTCATGCGCGTGTCAGGTCCGCGTGCGGACGATGATGTTCTGCCCGTCGAGCGTCACTTCGGTGTCGCGCATGAGCTGCGCGATGACATCGGCAACCTGGCTCGGCTGCATGATCGAGGCCGGGTCCTCTTCGGGCGCCAGCTTGCGACGCAGCTCCGTGGCGGTCCGCCCGGGCGAGATGCTGTAGATCCTGATGCCGCTGCCTGCCAGCTCGTCGGCGAGGGTCGCCGACAGCGACACGACTGCCGCCTTCGACGAGGCGTAGGCCAGCCAGCCCGGCCGCGAGGTGATCCCGGCGGTCGACGCCACGTTGAGGATCTTGGCCGGCCGGTCGACCATGTGGCGGGCCATCTCGCGGATCAGCAGGAGCATCGCGAAGACGTTGATCGTGTAGGTCTTGATGATGTTGTCGGCGTCCGTGTCGAGGAGCGACTGCGGATCGGCGTAGCCCGCGATGTTGAGCAGGATGTCGATGCTGCCGAAGCGATCGTGGATCCGCCGGACCAGGTCCGGGATCCCGTCGAGGTCCATCAGGTCGTAGGCGATCAGCTCGACGTCGTGACCGGTCCGCTCCATCGCCGCGGCCGTCTCCTCGAGGCCGGCCGCGTTCCTCGCGATCAGGACGAGCGCGGAGACATCGGGTTCCCGGCTCATCCTGATCGCCGTCGCCCGGCCGATGCCCTGGCTGGCACCCGTGATCACGCAGACCTTGCCCATGGTCAGCCGCCGCGGCCGATGCTGTCGGCGTAGATCGCCTCCGCGGTCACGATGTCGGTCGGGACCGTGATCTTGATGTTCCTCTCCGACCCCGGCAGGATGCGGACGGGCGAGCCCGCGTAGCGGTGGAAGAGGCTCGCGTCCTCGGTGAAGGTGGCGCCGTCCTGGCGTGCCGCCTCGTGGGCCGCCGCGAGGGCCGCTCGATCGAACTTCTGCGGCAACTGGACGTTGACCAGCTCGTCGCGCTCGAGGAGGTCCTCGACGTACTGGTGGCCCTTGAGCACGGTGAACGAGATCGGGATCCCGAACATCGCGTTCGGATCCTCGGCTGCGATCAGCTCGCGGAACTCCGCCGCGGTGACCAGCGGCCGGACCGCTTCGTGGACGATGACCGAGTCGCAGTCCCCGAGCTCACCGAGTCCGAGATAGACCGACTCCTGGCGCGAGGCGCCCCCGACGATGCACGCGAACCGGGCGTCGAAGCCGTGGTTGGCGATCAGCCGGCGCGTCTCCTCGAGGTGCGCCTCCGGGCAGGTGATGACGATCCGCTCGATCTCCGGGATGACCCGCGCCTTCTCGAGCACGTGGATGATGAGCGGCTTGCCACCGAGCAGCAGGAACTGCTTCGGGAACGGGCGCCCGATGCGCTTGCCGGTCCCTCCGGCGAGCACGATCATCCCGATCTTCATGCGGACCTCCGGTGCGCCTTCGGCCTCGTCCCAAAAGCCCGTCCCATGCGCCCGTCGCGGCTCGGATGGCGCTCCGCCATAGCCTACGCGGAACGGTCGGACCGTTGGCACCGGTATCCTCGCCCCATGAAGGGCCTCATCCTGAGCATCCGGATCGTCGTCGTCCGCGTCGCGTTCGGGATCGCCCGCCACCTCCCGCTCCGGTCGCGCGTCCTGCTGGCCACGTCCCACTCGGCCACGCTGGCCGGCAATCTCGTCTCGATCCGTGACGATCTCACGCGGCGCTACCCGGGGGTCCCCATCGTCGTCACCGCCCGCCGCCCGGCGAGGGGGGTGCGTGGCCGCATCGCGGCGCTGGGCCAGGCGACGGCCGCGGGCTACTACCTGGCCACCTCGCGCGTCTGCGTCGTCGATGACTACTTCTTCCCGATCTACGTCATCCACCCGCGCGCCGGCACGACGATCATCCAGACCTGGCACGCCTGCGGCGCCTTCAAGAAGGTCGGCTACAGCCTGCTCGACAAGTCGTTCGGGGCCGACGAGGAGCTGACCCAGCGCGTCCCGATCCACTCGAACTACGACGTCTGCCTGGTCGCCTCGGAGGCGTCGGCAGTCCACTACGCCGAGGCGTTCCGCCAGCCGCCGGACCGCTTCGAGTGGCGGCTCGGGATCCCGCGCACGGACGTCTTCTTCGGCGAGGAACGGCTCGCCCGGACGCGCGAGGAGGTCCGCCGGCGCTACGGGCTGACGGAGGATCGACGCGTGATCCTGTACGCGCCGACGTTCCGCGGTGACACCATCATCTATGCGCGTGCGACCGACGACCTCGACGTCGGCCTTCTCCGGTCGGTCCTCGGCGAGGACCACGTGCTGCTCATCCGGCTCCATCCGTTCGTCCGCTCGCGGACGACGATCGGGCCGGATCTCGCGGGGTTCGCCATCGATGTCTCGGACTACCCCGACATCAACGAGCTGATGCTCGTCAGCGACGTGCTCGTGACCGACTACTCGAGCGCGATCTTCGAGTTCGCCCTGCTCGACAAGCCGATGGTCTTCTTCGCGCCCGACTACGAGGCCTACGAACAGGAGCGAGGCTTCTACTTCGACTACCGGTCGGGCGTCCCCGGGCCGATCTTCGAGACGACCGAGGCGCTGGCCGCGTTCCTCCGGGCCGGGGTCTTCGACCTCGACCAGGTGCGACGTTTCCGGGAGGCGTCGTTCTACGTTGCAGATGGAGGTTCCGCAACACGCGTCACGGACCGGCTCATCCTGCCGTCTCTGACCCGGGCGGGAGCATGACGACAGGGCGGCGGACACGGTCCTTCGAGGGCGCGGTGTACCATACCGCGGCCCTCCATCCCCGGCGCCAGCCGGCCATGTGACAGGACTGACCCAGAACCATGACCTTTCGAGCCAAGCCCGTCGTCAAGCGCGCCCGTCGACCTTCGTGGGAGACGCAGGACCGACGGAACCTCTACCTCAACCTGGGCTTCGGCCTGATCGTCGTGCTCGCGGTCGTGATCCTGGCCATCGCGGCCGGCCTGACCTACTACAACGACCATCTCGCGCCGGTCGGCTCGGTCGACGGCCAGTCGATCTCCAAGGACGACTACCGGGACCGTCTGCAGGTCGAGTCGTGGCGCCTCGACGAGGCCGATCGACGGACGTCGACGGAAGTCGTGGCAGGTCACCTGACTTCGGCACAGGGCACCAGCCAGCAGTCGACGATCGCACAGCAGCGGCAGCAGCTGCCGACGATCACGCTGGAGCGCCTCATCGATTCGAAGCTCCAGGCGAAGCTCGCCGCCGCCGAGGGCGTGTCGGTCACGCCGCAGGACATCGACGCCCGTCTGGCCGTCGAGGCGACCACGCCCGAGCAGCGCCACGCCTGGGTCATCGAGGTGGCGCCGACGACCGATACCGGCGCGATCGGCCCGTCCGACGCCCAGAAGGCGGACGCCAAGGCCAAGGCCGAGCAGGCGCTCAAGGACATCACCGCCGGCAAGGCCTGGGAGGACGTCGCGAAGACGGTCTCGACCGATGCGTCGACCGCCCCGCAGGCGGGCGACCTCGGCTGGCTCCAGGCAGATGACACCCGCGCCGACGAGGCCTTCCTCAAGGCGCTCTTCGCTGCGTCGGTGAACACCCCGACCGCGGTCGTCGAGGGCAGCGACGGCATCTTCCGCATCGGCCGCTCGACCGAGATCGCTGCCTCGTCGGTCGACAGCGCCTTCCAGGCCACGATCCAGAACGCCGGCGTCAGCATCGACCATTACCGGACGGTCGTCGCCGCGGACGTCCTGCACCAGAAGCTCCAGGACAAGATCACGGCCGACCTCACCGGCCCCGGCCCGCAGCGCCGCGTGTCGGAGATCTACATCAAGGAGCCGGCGACGCCGCCGGCGTCCGGGGCGATCAAGGTCCGCCACATCCTCTATTCGCCCAACGGCGACCCGGCCAACGCCTCCAAGGTCGCGGCCAACGATCCGGCCTGGGCGAGGGCACAATCGCTGGCGACGACCGCGTACGCACGGCTCAAGGTGAACCCCAGCCTGTTCGACTCGATCGCCCGCAAGGAGAGCGACGAGGAATCGGCGCTCGGCCCGACCGGCTCGGGCGGCAAGCTGCCCTACTTCGACAGCACCAGCAGCGTCGACCCGGCGTTCCTGACGGCGATCCTCGCGCCGGGTCTCAAGCCGGGCGACATCCTGCCGCCGGTCCGGTCCTCCTTCGGCTGGCACGTGATCCAGATCATGTACGCGCCGTCGGACATCGACCACCTCAACGACCTCAAGACCCAGGCCGACAAGGGGGCCGATTTCGCCGTGCTCGCCCGGGACAACTCGGAGTCGACGGCCGCCAGCAGCGGCGGCGACCTCGGCTGGATCGCCAAGGGCCAGCTCAGCCAGGCGCTCACCGACGCGATCTTCGCGGCACCGGTCGGCAAGACCAGCGCGGTCACGACCATCGGCGCCGACGGCTCGTACCTGTTCAAGGTCCTCGCCGAGGAGACCCGCACGCCCGAAGGCCGGCAGCTCGAGGAGCTGACCTCGACCGCGTTCTCGACCTGGTACGACCAGAAGAAGGCGTCGGTTACCATCACCCGCGACCCGACCATCACGGCCAGCAGCACGACCCAGTAGACGGGAGGGCGAGTGCTCGACGCGCTCGTCGCGGAGGCGCGGCTTCGCTGGGGACTCGACCCGGCGACCGGACTCCAGGTGGTCGCCGGCGAGACCCTCGTCGGCACCCCGATCGAGCCGTCGCGCCCGTTGTTCGTGGTCCCGCTCGCGACGCTGCGCGTCGAGGTCGGCGACGGCCTCGCGAGGCCGCTCCCGGGCCGGGCCGGGCCGGCCGGCCAGGATCCACTCGGCGTGCTCCGCCGGCTCTACCCGGCCGATCACCCGGTCGGCCGCTTCGGCGCCGCCGACGGCGTCACGGTCGCCTCGCTCGACGCGGCCGTGCTCGGCGCCCCGATCTACATCGGCCCGGTCGCTCCGGAGCTGGCCGTCGCCGGGCCGTGGGCGATGCCCTGGATCGCCGATCGGCTGCGCGCCCCGGACGGTTGCCCGTGGGACCGCGAGCAGACCCACACCTCGCTGCGCAAGCACCTGCTCGAGGAGGCGTACGAGGTCTACGACGCGCTCGAGGCCGGGGCGACGCCCGACCTTGCCGGCGAGCTCGGGGACCTGTGGCTCCAGGTCGTCCTGCACGCCCAGCTCGCGTCGGAGGCCGGCGTCTTCGACCTGGCCGACGTCCAGGCCGCCATCGCGTCGAAGATCGTCCGGCGCCACCCGCACGTCTTCGGCGACGCGGTCGCCCGGACCGCCTCGGACGTCAACCGCCAGTGGGAGCGGATCAAGGCGGATGAACGCGCCGCCGCGGCCGATGACGCGGCCGACGCCGCCGGGGAGGGCGAGACGACCCCTCCGCCACGCGGTGCGCTCGACGGGATCAGCCCGTCGATGCCGGCCCTGGCCGCGAGCCAGGAGATGCAGGACCGGGCCGCCAACCTCGGCTACGACTGGCCGTCGATCGATGGCGTCCTCGACAAGGTGGTCGAGGAGGCCGACGAGCTTCGCCGGGCGGCCAACGACGCCGAGCGGGCGGAGGAATTCGGCGACCTCCTGTTCGTGCTGGTGAACGTCGCGCGCCGGCGCGGGATCGAGGCCGAGGCCGCGGTCCGGGCCGCGAACGCCAAGTTCAAGCGCCGGTTCGCGAGCGTCGAGCGCGCCGCCGCCGTGCGGGGGGTCGCCCTGCGCGACCTCGACTTCGCCGCGCTCGATGCACTATGGGACGCCGCCAAGGCTGAGGAGAGGACGTCATGACCATCGGCAACCGGCCCGCCACCGTCCGCGCCGATGGGCGCGGACCGAACGACCTCCGCCCGGTCACGTTCACGCTCGGCGTCCAGAAATGGGCCGAAGGCTCGTGCACGATCCGGGTCGGTGACACGGTGGTGCTGTGCGCGGCCACGATCGTCGATCGCGTGCCGCCGCACCTGCGCGGCAAGGGCACCGGCTGGGTGACCGCGGAGTACTCGATGCTGCCGCGGGCCACCGCCGAACGGACGGACCGCGAGTCGGTCCGGGGCCGGATCGGTGGGCGGACCCACGAGATCCAGCGCCTCATCGG
The DNA here is from genome assembly GCA_963742075.1 of uncultured Chloroflexia bacterium. Taxonomy (GTDB): domain Bacteria; phylum Chloroflexota; class Limnocylindria; order Limnocylindrales; family CSP1-4; genus SPCO01. The sequence continues at coordinate 110,437 of CAVUKR010000011.1, forward strand.
ACGCTCGTTGCGCGGCGTCGTCGCCCTCGACAAGCTCGGTGAGCGCACGATCACGGTCGACTGCGACGTGCTGCAGGCCGACGGCGGGACGCGGACGGCGTCGATCACCGGCGGGTATGTCGCGCTCGCCGCGGCGCTCATCACCTACGGCATGGAACGCCACCTGGTCGCCAAGGTCGCCGCGGTCTCGGTCGGGCTCGTCAACGGGCTGCCGTACCTCGATCTCGACTATTCGGAGGATTCGCGCGCCGACGTCGACTTCAACGTCGTCGGCACCGACGCGGGGGCGTACGTCGAGCTCCAGGGGACCGCCGAGGGCAAGCCGTTCGACAGGGCGGCCGCGAACGGGCTCCTCGATCTCGCCGACGGCGGGCTGGCCCGCCTGTTCGAGGCGCAGGCCGCCGTCCTGGCCACCGTCCGGCGGTGACCGACCGCAGCCTGCTGGTCGCCACCCGGTCGGTCCACAAGCTGCGCGAGCTGCGCGAGCTGCTCGACCTCGATCACACCGTGCTCGTGTCGCTCGACGACCTCGCCATCGCCGGCGATCCGGTCGAGGACGGCGCCACGTTCGAGACGAATGCCGCGATCAAGGCCCGCTTCGGCGTCCGGGCGAGCGGGCTGCCGACCCTCGCCGACGACTCCGGGATCGAGGTCGACGCACTCGGTGGCGGCCCCGGCGTCCGGACGCGACGCTACGCCGGAGAGGACGCCACGGACGCGGCCAACAATGCGAAGCTGCTCGACGCGTTGCACGGGCTGCCGCCCGAGGCACGCGGCGCCCGCTATGTCTGCGTCCTGGCCCTGGCGCTCCCCGGGGCCGCGGGTCCGCGGGGCGGCGTCCGGATCGTCTTCGCGCGCGGGACGTGCCGTGGGCGGATCGCGGCGGCGTCACGCGGGACCGGCGGGTTCGGCTACGACCCCATCTTCGAACCGGCCAGCGAGCCGCCGGGCGGCCGGACGCTGGGCCTGTGGACGCCCGCCGAGAAGCACGCGATCTCGCACCGAGCCCGGGCCGCCCGACGGATGGCCCCGCGGCTGGCGGCCCTCGGGTACTGACGATGCGCCGGATCTGCGTCTTCTGTGGCGCGAGCCCGGGCCGGCGGGCCGGCTACATGGAGCTGGCCGCGTCGGTCGGGGCGGGCCTTGCGACCCGCGGGATCGGCCTGGTCTACGGCGGCGGCCGGGTCGGGATGATGGGCGCCGTCGCCGACGCGGCGCTGGCCGCCGGCGGCGAGGTGATCGGGGTGATCCCGCGCCAGCTGGTCGATCGCGAGCTGGCCCACCGGGGCGTCACGGAGCTGCGCGTCGTCGAGACGCTGCACGAGCGCAAGGCCGCGATGGCCGCCCTGTCGGACGGCTTCATCGCCCTGCCGGGCGGTCTCGGGACGCTCGAGGAGCTCGCCGAGGTCGCCTCGTGGGGCCAGCTCGGCCTGCATGCCAAGCCGATCGGGCTGCTCGGTCCCGACGGCTACTGGGACGCGCTCGACAGCTGGCTCGACCACGCCGTGGAGGAGGGGTTCGTCCTGCCCGGGCACCGGGCGCTCGTCGTCCTCGACCGCGATCTCGAGACGTTGCTCGGCCGGTTCACCGACGGACCGCGCGGACCGGGCACCAGCCGGTCCTAGCCGCCAGGGGTGGCGGTCGTCTTGGGCGCCTTCGTCGGCTTCGGGGTGGGGGTCGGCTTCGGTGTCGGCCACGGCGCGGGTGGCGTCCCGGCTTCCGGAAAGAGCCCGGCGGCGACCGCAAGGATCCGCTTGAGGTCGGGTTCCTCCGAGTCCCCGTAGCGGGTCGACTTGGCGTGGACCAGCGGGGCCTGGATGACCACCCTCGTCACGTCGTTCCGACCGACCTCATCGACGATCGCCGCCAGGGCGGGCAGCCGGTCGACCGGGAGATCCGAGGTGATGGACTGCCCGACGGCGTCGAGCAGGTCGGGGAGCTGGAAGAGCAGGCTCCCGCCGTGCGTCGCCTTGTCACGCAGCGCGACGAGGATCTGCTGTTGGCGGGCCTGCCGGGTGAAATCGCTCTCGCCGAGCCCCTTGCGCGACCGGGCGTAGGCGAGCGCGTCGGCGCCCGTCATGTGGTGCGGTCCCGCCGTGATCGAGTAGCCCTTGATCCCTTTGCCGGCGTACCCGTCGTAGGTCGGGTCGTCGAAACCGCGGGCGACCACGATGTCCACGCCGCCGACTGCGTCGACCATCTTGATGAAGCCACGGAAGTCGATCCGGGCGTAGTAGTGGATCTGGATCCCCAGCAACGCCCCGACGGCGTCCTCGAGCGTCCGCATGCCGCCCTTGGGGAACACCTTGGGGTGAGCATCGGCGTAGGACATCAGCGAATTCAGCTTGGGACCGTAGGTGTTGCCGTCGCCGAGCGGCGTGTCGATGAGGTCGCGCGGGATCGACACGAGAGAGACGGTGTGGCCGACCGGATCGAGCGAGGCGACCATCATCGTGTCGGTCAGGGTCTCGGTCCGGGTGCTGGTGGAATCGACCCCGACCAGCAGCACGTTGAGACGCTCCGCGTCCCCGGGTCCGGTCGCGGCCTGGACACTGCCGCCGAGCGTCGTGCTGGTGAAGATCCGCCCGAACGTGTCGCCGAGGGCGGTCCCATACCGGTACACGACGAGGTGCGGGATGACGACCAGGATCGCGATCACGCACGATCCCGACGATCCCGAGTCGCCCGGTGGGCCCTGCCCGCGAGGTGTCGAGGAAGGCCTGGCCGGCCGCGCCGAGCCGCCAGGCGACCAGCAGGAGGTTCAGCGTCAACACGGTCCCGAGGATCTGCGGCGACGCGATCCAGGCGGCCAGCCGCGCGGGCGATTGCGTCTGGATCAACAGGAGGGCGAGCAGGAGGAGGATGAGCGACGGGATCAGGAAGAACGCCGCGAGCCGGCGGCGTCCGTTGTAGAGCTGACCGAGTCCCGGGATCGCTGCCGACAGGCCCGCCGCTGCCAGGCGGCGGAGATCGGTGGGCCTGCTGTCAGGCCGGATCCGGGTGGCTTGCACGCGGGGTGTCGACTCCTCTGTCGTGCGACGGCGGCTCGGGTGTCGGTCCCGAGTCTACCCGCCTGCGGCGTCGGGCATGGAGACGCCGGGCGATCGATCAGCCTGCCATGATCGCCCGGCGTCTGGTCCTGTGACGACCCGACCCCGGCCGGCGTGACGCGGTCGGGTCGCTGGTCCGTGGGCTACGATGGAGCCGTGACCGACCAGACCCTGCGCCGCCTGACCGGCGCCATGGCGGTGCTCCTCGTCGTGGTTCTCGGCGCCGGCGTGCTCGTGATGCTGTCGCGAGGCGGGTCCGGAACAGCCTCGACGTCGCCGTCGGGGAGCGGGGCGGCCCTCGCCTCGGCGAGTCCGTCGCCCTCGGCGAGCGCCATCGCCACGGTGAGCCCGAGCGCGCTGCCATCCGCCGGCTCGTCAGGGTCGCCGGCGGCCGTCCCGGCGGCCACGCTGACCGTGGTCGGGTTGCAGCTCGACGCGACCACGGACACGGCCGGGATGGACCGGGTCATCATCGTTCACGAGCGACGGCCCCGGGGCGATGTCCGTGAAGCTCACCACCGAGACGACGGGCACCACCCACATGTGCGTCCTGGCGGGGACGAAGTCGTTCCCCTGCTCCGACAGGAAGACCGCGACGTTCAACGGCACGACGACCCAGGCCCACACCACCTGGAAGGTGACCGTCCGTGGCACGGGGAGCTCGACGCCGGTCGTCAACGTGACGACCACGTTCCAGGCGGTGGCGCCGACGGTGAAGATCGTGAACGCTCGCTTCGATGGGACGGATGCGGAGCGGACGAACGGGATCAAGGTCCAGTTCGTCCCCCGGACGGACGGCGACGCCCGACTCGTCGCGGAATGGGGCGGTCATCCGTTCCTCTACGAGATCTCCACGTCCAACGAGACGGCCGCGACCGACGGCCCCAGCTTCAAGGGGCAAGGTCCCGCCACCGGCGTCGACCAGTCGATCCCGGTGACCGCGGGCAACACATGGCAGCTCATCCTCATGAACAGCGAGGCGGGCCTGGGGACGACCCCGATGACCGCCACGATCAGCTGGCCGTGAGTGGAGGGGCGATTCTACGCAGCCGGACGACCCCGGTGGACCCCATCGTCACGCAGCTGACCGACGAGCGATCGGTTGCGTCCGCGCAACGAATTGGCCCGGGAATGGGGCTGGACCGGCGTCGCGGGGGTATCCTCCGCGTTGAACTCATCACGTGCTGCAGGCCGACGCTCGATGACCGAGGCCCGCACCACCAGCGGGGGATCATCATCGTCACGTCGTCTGCCTGAGGGGAGGCTATCGATCATGTCGCTGCTCGAGCGGGTCGAGCGGGCACAGCAGCCCATCGACAATCCGAAGCCGGGCGCACTCACACCGGTGATGGCGGTAGCGCCTCAGGCCCCGACACCCGCGCGCGTCGCGGCACGCGAGGAGCTCCTTCGCCAGATCAGGCTCCGCCTGCAGGACGAGGTCACAGCCACCTTCAGCACCCTCCTCGACATCGCCAACCCGGCTGAGCTCCGGGCCAAGGTCGAGCTGCTCGTCGACCGCGTGATCAACGTGCAGGGCTTCGTGGTCACCCGCGACGAACGCCTGCGGTTGATCGAGGAGCTGGTGGGGGAGATCGGCGGCCTCGGGCCGCTCGAGCCGCTCCTCGCCGACGAGACCGTCACCGAGATCATGGTCAATGGTCCGAACCACCTCTACATCGAGCGGAACGGCAAGATCCTGCGCGTCAATACCGTCTTCCTCAACGACGAGCACGTGCTTCGGATCATCGACCGGATCATCACCCCGCTCGGCCGACGGATCGACCAGACCAGCCCCAGGGTCGATGCCCGCCTGCCCGACGGCTCGCGAGTCAATGCCATCATCGAGCCGCTGTCGCTGATCGGGCCCGTCATCACGGTCCGGAAGTTCCCGGCCCGGCCGATCACGGTCGAGGACATGATCCGGTTCGGCACGGCGACGCCCGAGATGTTCGACTTCCTGAAGGCGTGCATCGAGGCCCGTCTCAACGTCTTCGTCTCCGGCGGCACGGGTTCGGGCAAGACGACGACGCTCAACGTCCTCTCGTCATTCATCCCCGATGACGAGCGGATCGTGACCATCGAGGACGCGGCCGAGCTCCAGCTGCGCCAGTCACACGTGTTGACCCTCGAGTCGCGTCCGCCGAACCTCGAAGGCAAGGGCGAGATCACGATCCGCGACCTCCTCCGCAACGCGATGCACATGCGCCCGGACCGGATCATCGTCGGGGAGTGTCGCTCGGGCGAGGCGCTCGACATGCTCCAGGCCATGACGACCGGGCACGACGGCTCGCTCTCGACCGGCCACGCGAACACCCCACCAGACATGCTTCGCCGGCTCGAGACGATGGTCCTCATGACCGGCTACGAGCTGCCGCTGCGGGCGATCCGCGAGCAGATCGCGTCAGCCGTCGACCTCATCGTCCATACCGCCCGCCTCAAGGATGGGACGCGCAAGATCGTCAACATCACCGAGGTCTACGGGATCGACGACGACGAGATCCTCACCCAGGACATCTTCGCGTTCGAGCAGACCGGCGTCCACGACGGCAAGATCGAAGGCGAGCTCAAGCCGACCGGGATCCGGCCGACGTTCATGGGTGCATTCAAGGCGAACGGCGTCGACCTGCCGCCCGGCGAATTCGGCATCCCGTCCGTCGCGGATGCGCGTCCGGGCTCCGCCCGCCGCGGGAAGGGACGCTGGACGTCCGGCGAAACGCAGCCGGGGTCGGAGGCTGCCCGACCCACGATCGGCCAGGGCCGGGCGGTCGCGGCCGGCGGCATGATCTACGTCTCATCGATCGGACCGGTCGATCCCGAAACCGGCCTCGTCATCAACGGGGCCATCAAAGAGCAGACCCGCCAGTGCCTGAAGAACCTGCAGGCGAAGCTCGAAGCGGCCGGCAGCTCGCTCGACAAGGTCGTGTGGGCCAACTGGTCGCTCAAGGAGCCTGGCGAGTTCGACATGTTCAACGAGGAGTGGGTCCGCTGGTTCCACGGCGACACGCCGATCGGCCAGGGGACGGTGATGCCGCCGCTCCAGCGACGCGCCGGGTTCCGGGTCTCGATCGGGGTCATCGCCGAGGCGTAGCCGCGCGATCGGCCCGGGGTTCATCGGAGGCGTGACCGTGGCGGATCGCCGACCTCCGCGGTCGAGCCCGTGGACGGTTCGGCATTCGGCTGCTCCGCAGGTTCATCTGGGTCGGGCCGAAGCATCCATGGTCGGCGAGCCGGATCCGATCGCGCTGAGGCGACGGATGGGATCCTCGTCCAGAACCGGACTGCCGCGTCAACGCCATGCTGGAGGACGCGGAACCAGGTCGTCCGGGGAGTAGGGAAGCCGGCGGGAACGGCGAGACGGCCGTCCCGGGAGGACGGCCGTCTCGGTTCCGGGTGCTCGCGGGTGAGCCCGCGAGCGACGGTCTAGTGGTGTCTTGCGATATCCGTGACGTACCGGGCGGTCACGCTTCCGACGCCCGTCACGTCGTCCCAGCCCCTGGCCGTGAAGAGCGACGAGTCATCGTCGAACGTCCGCACCGAGTAGACGATGCCGTCGTCCGGGTTGATGCCGTTGGCGTTGTCCGCACGCACGTTCCCGATGGCGCCGTGGACGGGCTTGACGTCGTAGAAGGCGCTGCCGGATCGCTGCCCGGCCCGCCAGTAGATGAGCGGGTTCGCGAACCCGAATCTGTGCCTGGCGGCCGACTGCGCGACGGCCTGGACGCCAGCGAACAGCGGACTCGACAGGCTCGTCCCACCGACGCGGTACTCACCGTAGTGGACCCCGGCCGGGCCGAAGCGGCTCGGCAGCGAGAAATCCTGCGTCTCGCCGATGAGCATGCCGGTGGTGGGGTCGCCGTCCATCGCGACGTCCGGTACGGCGCGTCCCGTGGTCTTTCTGGGAACGACCCCGTTCTGGTACCACGGCCGATCGAAGATCTGGCTGTAGCCGCCGCCCGCGCCATAGAGGAATGGATCGGCGGCGATCGGCGTCCAGGACTTCCCATCCGCCGAGAGGGTGTACTTGTCGGTGCCCCAGCCGGTCTCGAACATCCGGTTGTCGTGGGAGTCGATGGCGAGCGACGTGCCGCCGACGGCGGTCAGCCACGGGTCGCCGGCCGGCCAGTCCGGGTGGAGGTAGCCCCAGGCGGCCAGCTCGTCACCGTTGTCGCCGGAGGAGAAGTAGAAGCCGATGCCCTGCACGGCGCCCTGCTTGAGGACCGCCTCGTAGGCATCGACCAGGCCCTGGTCGATGACGGCGTAGGTGACGCCGTCGATCACGACGAACGTGGGCTCGCCCCACGAGTTCGTCACGATCGATGCCTTGTTGTCGGACACGGCGCGCGCCATCGAGGCGAGGAGGTCGTCGTCGAAGCAGCTGGCGGCGCCGTAGTAGAGGACCTTGGCGCCCGGCGCCATCGCGTGGACGGCCTCGATGTCGAGCGTCTGCTCGCCGTACCAGCCGTTACCGCCGCAATCGGCTTCCGTGGAGGCGTCCTCGGGTACGCTCTTGTCCGCGAACTGACCCCGACCGAACGGCCGGTCGCCTTGACGCGTCGGCGTAGGTGTTCGCGTCGGCGCGCAGCGTCGACGAGTCGTAGGCGTCCGTGATCGCGACCGTCTGGCCCGAGCCGTCGAACCCGGTGTTGTCGACGCCGTAGGCGCCGCGAAGCTGTGACGGGGTGTACCCACAGACCGCGTACGGCAGCGTCTTGCCGTCGAACTTCGGCACGTTCGTCGCCATCTTCTGGCCGTAGTAGTCCGAGCACGGGGTGCCGTTCACGAAGGCGTCGGGCGCTCCGAAATCGGCCGGCTTGGTCATGTGGCCGAGCGTGCTGAGCCCGGTCACTGCGATGACGGTATCGCCGAGCGCTGCCGGGACGGAGACCGCGCCGTATGGCGCCCGGACCCGCTGGCCGTTGACCGTGTAGCGGCCCAGCCCCGTCCCGAACGCGGCGGCGATGGCCCCCGCGGATCCGGAGACGGCGACGTAGTGGCGGTCAGGCCCGACCGCGTCGACATGGAGGCCGGAGTCGGTCAGCCACTGGCGGACCGCAGCGACCTGGGCAGCCGTCGGCGCGAACTGCGCCGCGTACTGCTGCTCCGAGAGGATCTGGCCGTACTGCGAGCTCGTCGGGTCGCTGATCGCCTTGGCGAGCGCGTCAAGCTGCGCCGCATTGCGCGACGCAAGCCACACCGTCGCGGCCACGTTCTGGCTGGACGGCACGTTCGCTGTCTTCTTGACAGCCCCGACCCAGTCCGGCTTCGAGCCGGGCAACACGTGCCTGCCTTGTCCCGCCGCATTCGCGGGCCCACTGGTCGTGGCGGATACCGCCACCATGCACAGCAGGCTGGCGAGTGCCACACCGACACGGCGATATCGTCCTCGTCTCATCGCTCCACCTCAGGGACTGACGATCGGCCGGGACCCGCCCGACCATAGTTCTCGCATCGTGAGACCCCTCGCCGGCCGATGCAACCGGCGGCCGGCCATGGAAGCGGTGGCCGGCACGCCGGAGTAAGAAAGAGGTGCAGTAGGGCAACGCAGACGCGAATCTCGTGGACCGGAGCCCGGTCGGGGAGTCGACCTGGTCGCGTCCACCGGATCCCGGCCGCCGGGGCCGGGGATCGGACGACGACGTCGCCCGATCGCCAACACGGGGCTTACACCGGGCGTCTCGCGGCCAGCCCGTCAGGGTCGACCGGGGCGCGGGATCGCGCGTCCGGGACCGGAGCGCGGGGGTCGTGCCAGCGTAGGTCGTTCCGTCGTCGCAGTCGCATAATCCGCTCATGCCCGACCAGTCCACGACCATCGAGCCGTCCGTACCCATCCGAATGGCCGACGGCGGCGTGCTCGACCCCCTCGTCGGGCCCCAGTGCTCGCTCGCGGTCCAGCTGCGGCGGGCCAACGGCGCGGTCATCGGTCGGACGAACGAGCTCGATGCGATTTCCCAGGAGCTGCGTGAGGCGTCCACGCGCCTCGCCGCGGTGACACTCGAGGGCGAGCCGGGCATCGGCAAGACACGCCTGCTGCTTGCCGCGGCCGACCTTGCCGCGGCGAGCGGCTTCTCGTGCGTCGTCATCACGGCCGACGAGGAGATCCGCGGGCCGTTCCTCGTGGCGCAGAGCCTGTTCGCCTCGCCCACGATCCGCCAGACGGCCGGGGGGACGCCGGCCGAAGCCGCGGTCAACCGCGTCGTCGATGCCATCTCCGGGCGGGACGAGCCCGGGTTCGAGACCCGGTCGGCGGACGCCAAGCTCCTCCGCGCCTTCGACCTTGCGAGCGTCGCGATCGGGACGCTCGCGGGGATCAACAAGCTCGCGCTGTTCATCGACGACGTCCAGTGGGCGGATGACGACACCCTCCGGCTCCTTCGCTACGTCGTCCGGAGTGACGCCGACCAGCCGATCTTCCTGTTCCTGACGATCCGGCCGGACGAGTTCGCGACCGTGAGCGAAGCCGTGAACTTCGTCGCCGACATGGAGCGGATGGGCCTCGTCCGGCGGCTGCGGCCCGGGCGGTTCAGCTCGGTCGAGACGGCGGAGCTCCTGAAACGCGTCCTCGGCGGCCCGGTAGAGCCCTCGTCGGCGACCGCCATGCACGTCCAGTCCGAGGGCGTGCCGTTCATCGTCGAGGAGCTCGCGCGGACGCACCGGGAGGCCGGCACCCTCCAGCAGATCGACGGCACTTGGCGGCTCGGCCGCAACGCCGCCCGCCTGGTCCCGTCCGCTGTCCGGACGCTCATCGATCGCCGCGCCGCGCGCCTCCCGGCCCCGACACGGGCCGCACTCGGCGATGCGGCGATCCTGGGACGCAGCTTCAGCCTCCGCGATCTCCGGGCGATCCAAGCCCGGATCGGTCCGGGCGTGGCCGGGTCCGCGGGGGCGACCGGCGAGATCGACCAGCTCGCCGATGACCTCGCTCCCGCCGTCCAGGCGGGCCTTCTTCTCCCCCAGTCGGCCGGCGAGCCCGCGGACTACACGTTCACCCACGAGCAAGTGCGCCAGTTCGCCGCGGCCCAGCTGTCGGCGGCGCGTCGCCGACAGGTCCACGCCGCGGTCGTCGACCTCCTGCTCGACGGCGGCGATCCGGGCGCGGCCGGACTGCCGATGCTGGCACAGCACGCCCTCGCTGCCGACGACACCGTCCGTGCCGCGCGATTCTCGATCGATGCGGCGACCGCCGCACTCGCGTCCAATGCGCCGGAGGAGGCACTCCGACTCGTCGAGCAGGCGCTGCCGGTGGTGTCGTCACCCGACGACCGACGGGTCCTCCTCGCGACCCGTGACGACGCGTTCGCCGTCCTCCGCAAGACCGACGAGCGACTCGATGGCCTCGCGGAGCTGGCGGCCCTGGCCGAGGCGATGCGCGACCCCGCGATCGAGATCGACGTCCAGCTCAGGCGCGCGTCGGCGCTCCGGATGAACCACGACGAGGACGAGGCCGCGGAGCTGGCCCGTCGCGCCCTCGCCCGCGCCGCCGACCGTGGCGATGCGGCGACCGAGTTGCGGGCGACGATCGAGCTCGGCCAGGCGCTTCTTCGGACGCCGATCGGTGAGTCGTTGGGCGCGGTCGCCATCGAGGTCGACCTCGACGCCGCCGAGAGCGCCTACCGCCGCGCGATCGAGCTCGCAGAGCAGGTCGGCGATGATCGAAGCCTCGCGGCCGCCCTCCGCGAGATCGGGATGATCCAGTTCGCCCGCGCGCGCTCCTGGTTCGCGGACGAGGTCCTGGCCGACCGCGGGATGCCGTGGCTCGAGGCGGTGACGGCCGGAGGAGACGTCGAGGAGCTCCTGTTGGCGTCCGCCATCGGCCCGCTCGTCAAGGAGACCGCCGACGTCCTCGAGCGAGCGCTCGCCATCTACGAGCGGATCGGAGACCGGACCGGCGTCATGTCGACGGTCATCGCCATGGCCTATGCGCGGTATGGCCCGGTGATGCACCTGTCGGCATCGGCGCGACACCTCGAGGAGATCCGGCGGGTGACGAGCCGGCTGTCCGAGCTGGTGACCGAGAGCGAGCGCGACCGCCTGGACCTCCAGATGCTGTTCGGGGTCCACGTCTACTCGCGGGCCAAGGTGGTGCCCGACCTCGCCCTGTCCCGCGGCGAGGATGCCCATCGGGCGGCCAGGCTCCAGGGCGACCGGACGACCGAGTTCCTGGCCGCGGGCGGCGTGGGGATGGGCCTGCTCGAGCTCGGCGACCTCGAGGGTGCCGAGCGGTGGCTCGGCAAAGCGGCGGGGGCGATCTCCACGGCACCGTCGCGTAGCCGCTCGATACAGCTCGAGACCTGGCAAGGCATGGTCCGGGCCGCGGCAGGCGACGCGGACGGGATGCGCAGCCACCTCGAGTCGGCCGTTGCGATGGCGACCGAGGCCGGGCAGGCATCCGCGCGGTGCGAGGCGCTGGCCAGGCTGGCGCTCGAGGCTGCTCGCCTGGTCGCGCATGACGCGCCGACACGCGGCGTTGACCTGGAGCTGGTCGCGCTCGTCGAGCGTTCCGCGGCACAAGTGAAGGACGCTTTGCCGCTCCTGCCGGGGCACGCGCCATGGGGCGCACAGGCCGACACCGCGCTGGCGACGATCGCGCTTGCCCGCGGCGACACGGAGGCCGCGGCCGTGCTCGGCGGCGCCGCCCTCCAGGCTCTGGATGCGGCACACCACGAGGACACCAGTCTTGAGATCCTCATCCCGGCGGCCCGTGCCTTGTTGGCCGGGGATCCGTCGGGGTTCCAGGATTTCATCCGGAGCTACCTGCGGACGACCTTGGCACGCATCGCCAAGGGCACGGCCGATGAAACGATCCGCGTCCGGTGGCTGACGGGGCCGGTCGGGCGTGAGCTGGCCGAGCTTGCCGGCCCGCTGGACGCGCTCCGCCCTGAAGCGGCTGCCAGCTCGCCGGACGGGTCCGTCGCGGAAATCGCCGGCCCCAGCCTCGACGACACGGAACGCCACCTGCTCCAGCTCCTGACCGAGGGTCGGAGCAACGCCGAGATCGCCGTCGAGCTCGGCCTCGCCGAGGACGACGTGGTCCGTCGCCTCGCGCACCTGTTCGCCCAGCTCGGGACTTCGAGCCGCGCCGAGGCGACATCGCTCGCATTCCGCGGGCTCGCGGCCGTGGGTCGCTGATGGCCATCCGGGTGCGTGTCGAGCGGCACAAGTGCATCGGGGCCGGCAACTGCATCACCCTCGCGCCGACGGCCTTCGACTGGTTGGAGGGCGACTTCGGCAAGAGCGACGTCGTCGGACCCGACAGCGTGGACGAGGAGCTCCTTCGCGCTGCTGCCTTCTCCTGCCCGACCGCCGCAGTCATCCTGGAAGACGTCTCCGAGCTGCTGCCGTGGCAGCTGCGCGGCAAGGCCGGTCCGACGCGCCGGGTGATGAAGACCTTCATGTTCACCGACATCGTCGGTTCGACGAACCTGGTCGAGGCACTCGGCGACGAGGCCTGGGAGGGCATCCTCCACTGGCACAACACCGCTCTGCGCGAGGTGTTCGCGGCGCACGAAGGCGAGGAGATCTCGACGACCGGCGACGGGTTCTTCGTGAGCTTCGACTCGCCGGACCTCGCGGTCGCGGCCGCGATCGCGATCCAGCGGCGGCTCGCGGAGCAGCGCTCGACGCAGGGCTTCGCCCCACAGGTCCGGATCGGCCTCCACGCTTCCGATGCGACACAGGTCGGCGGCGACTTCCACGGAAAAGGCGTTCACGAGGCGGCCCGCATCGCGGGACTCGGGGCCGCCGGCGAGATCGTCGCCAGCGTCTCGACGGTCGGGGAATCGCACCGGACGTCCGGCCTCCGGAGCGCGACGCTCAAGGGCCTGTCCGAACCGATCGAGATCGTCACCGTCGACTGGCGCTGAGGTCCCAACGGGAGTCGGACAGCCGACGAACCCAGAGACGGCCAACCATTCGACCGCTGCGTGCGATCCAGGAATGTGTCGAGACCGCGGACCGCGGCCGCGTAGGTCGGCCAGCGTCCCCGGGCTCATCCGCTGGGCGGTCACGTGATGCCGCAACGATGCGAGGACCGTGTCGAGATCCGGCGGACCGTATGATGCTCGCGGCTCGTCGGGGTCGTGGCCATCGCGTCTCGGATCGCAAGGGGTCGTCCAGTCGGCTCAGTCAAAAATGCGATCGGAGCGGCGTAGGCCAGTCCAAGAGGCCCGTTTCAGGAAGCACGTGCGTTTCCTGAGCGCGAAATCGGCGGGGAGTAGCGTAGCCTGGTAACGCACGTGCTTTGGGAGCACGAGATCGCGGGTTCGAGTCCCGCCTCCCCGACCATCCCTCGCGCCGCTGCTGCTGCTATCGCCACCCTTGACCTTCAAGCCACTTGAAGGTGTACGGTTCGTCCGTGAAGGTCTCGGAGCTCGCCGAACGCGCGGGGATCGCCCCGTCGGCGGTCCGCTGGTACGAGTCGGCGGGCATCCTCCCGCCGGCCACACGACAGCCCAACGGCTACCGGGAGTACGCCGACGAGGACCTCGCCCGGCTTCGGCTGGTCGTCAGCCTGCGACGGCTCGGGCTCGGGCCCGAGGACGCCGGCCGGATGGCGCGGCTCTGTCTCGAGCATGGCGAGGTCGACCGCGACCTGGCGCCGCTGATCGCCGACCACCGATCCGCGATCGCGCGGCAGCGCCACGAGCTCGAGCGCCTCGACGGCGAACTCGTCGACCTCGAAGCCACCATCGCCGCCGCCGGCCGGGCCCGCGGCAGAAGGAAGGATCGACCCATGGCCGACGCTCCGATCCGGGTCCTGTTCGTGTGTACCGGCAACAGCGCCCGAAGCCAGATCGCCGAGGCCGTCCTCGGGCGACTCGGCGGTTCCGACTTCGCGGTCTTCTCGGCGGGCACCGAGCCGAAGGGGGTGAACCCGTACTCGATCCGCGTCCTGCGGGACGCCGGCATCGACTGGTCCGCGACGCGCAGCAAGTCGGTCGAGGAGTTCCTCGGCCGGCCCTTCGACTACGTGATCACGGTCTGCGACCGCGCGCGCCAGTCGTGCCCGGTCTTCCCCGGGACCCACAACACGCTCCACTGGGGTCTCGAGGACCCGGCCGAGGTCGAAGGCAGCGACGCCGAGCGGCTGGCGGCGTTCCAGCGGACCTATCTCGAGCTCAACCAGCGGATCCGGCCGTTCGTCGAGGTCGCCCTGCGCGCCGCGGGTCGTGGCAGGCGGGCGTCCGTCGCGGGTTGATGCCGGCAGATCGGCTAGACCAAGCCCTGCCAGGTACGAGGAACGACCGATGCTCCACTTCACTGCCGCCCGGATCGATCCGTCCGGACCCGCCGAGGGTTCGCTCGCCTATCGGCCCGGTGTCTGCAACATCGGCCCCGCCGAGATCGCCCGACGCCGGCGAGGCGGGCACGTCGGCCTCGTCGCCACTGTCGGCCTGTTCACCGGCCTCGCATTGATCGGGGCGCCACCGCCGGTCCGGCTGCTCGTCGCCCTGCCCGCGGTCGCCGCCGCGTCGGGCTATCTCCAGGCGCGCTACCGGTTCTGTGCCGGGTTCGGGTCCCGGGGCGTCTACAACTTCGGCGAGGTCGGCCCGGTCACCGACGTCATCGCTCCGGATGCCAAGGCGCGTGATCGCGCGAGAGCCCGGCAGATCGGGCTTGCGGGCGTCGCCATCGGGGTCGGCGTCGGCTTGCTCGCCGCAGTCGTCCCGGTATGACCACGCTCGAGACCGCAGGGGATCCCAGGCGGGTCTGAGCGGACGGATCGCGTGGACACGAACCTTCTCCTGTGGGCCAGCCAGATCCTTCCCTGGCTCACCCCCGTCGCTGCCCTTTGCCTTGCCGTGCTCATGACCCTCGCCGCCATCTACCATTCCCGGCGTCGCGGCGAGGGACGGACCATCGTGCTGAACCTGGTGCTCGGCGTCATGGCCGCCCTCGTCGCCTACGGCCGGTTCGTCGTCGCGCCGTTCTGATCCAGGCCCCAGGGCGAGACCCAGCCGGGAGGTCATCGATGTCCGAACACGAACCCGAACCCCGCATGGAACCAGGGCCCGTCCGCGAGCTGCGGGTCGTCGTGACGGCCCGCGATTACGACGCGGCGGTCCGGTTCTACCGCGACGTCCTCGGCCTGCCGGAGCGGGCGGCCTACGAGTCGCCCGACGGACGCGTCGTCATCCTCGAGGCGGGGCGCGCGACGCTCGAGATCGCCGACCCTGCGCAAGCCGAGTTCATCGATCGCGTCGAGGTGGGCCGGCGGGTCGCCGGGCACATCCGCGTGGCGCTGGCGGTCGATGACGCGCGGGCGATGACGGCCACCCTGGCCGCGGCCGGTGCCACGGTCGTCGCGCCGGCGACGCGCACGCCATGGCAGACCGACAACGCGCGCCTCGACGCTCCGGCCGGACTCCACCTGACGCTGTTCTCGGACGCGCCCCCCGAGGTGTAGCGGCGGCCCCTCAGCGCGACGCCAGGGCGACGACGGCGGAGCCGATGGCGACGATCGCGAAGACCCCGAGCACGAGGCCCGAGACGAGGTTGATCCGGTGGATCCACGCCGGCGTCACGCGCGACCGCGCGGCACCGACCGCGGTCGTCAGGACGATCCACCACGTCGTCGAGCCGAGCAGGACCCCGACCACCACGAGCGCGGCATCGCCGGTCGCCCCGCCCGTGACACCGAGGCCCGCGAAGAGGGCGCCGAACGACAGGATCGTCATCGGGTTCGCGAGCGTCAGGCCCAGGATCGAGAGGTAGGCGCCCGCCAGGCCGCCGCGACGCTCGGTGACGGTCGCCGCCTCGGTCGGCTGGGCACGGACGGTCTTCCAGGCGAGCCACAACAGGAAGACGCCACCCACCAGCCCGAGGACAAGGCGGGCGCTGACCAGCAGGTCGCTCACGGCCCCCAGCCCGAACGCCGCGATCGCACCGTACGTCGCGTCGGCGGTCGCCACGCCGAGCCCCGACGCGAGGCCGATCAGCCGACCCTCGGCCAGCGTCCGGCGGATCACCAGGAGGCTGATCGGGCCGACGGCGGCCGCGATCGTGAAGCCGAGGACGTAGCCGCGCAACGCGAACGCGGGATCCACTGGTCTCCTTTCGAGTCGGTCCGGACAAGAAAACGCCCTCGGCATCGTCTGCCGGGGCGTCACTCGTGCTGCGGGTCGGCGCCCGTCGGGGCGCGTGGCGTCAGGTCGAGGTGGCCCGGATGGGCCCCTGCTGCGAGCGCATGGTGAGATGGATCGACGATCATGTCGGGCGCAGGGTGGGGGATGGGCGGGCTGCTTGTCAATGCCGCGAACGCCCTCGGCCGCGCGCTACGCTTCGACGGTGATCGCCAGCGCAGGCCGGCCGCTGAAGGTCGGCATCCAGCTCCCCGAGGTCGAGCGCGAGGTCCGCTGGCCGGAGCTCCTCGACATGGTCCGTGCCATCGAGGATCTCGGCTTCGATTCGGTCTGGGTCGGCGAGCACCTGCTGTATCGCTGGGACGACCGCCCGGCGCGCGGACCATGGGAGGCCTGGACCATCCTGGCGGCGATCGCCGCGGTGACCTCGCGGATCGAGCTCGGCCCGCTGGTGGCGTGCACCAACTTCCACAACCCGGCACTGCTCGCCAAGCAGGCCGCGACGATCGACGAGCTCAGCAGCGGGCGGTTCGTGCTCGGCCTCGGAGCCGGCTGGAACGAGACCGAGTTCCGCGCCTACGGCTACCCGTTCGACCATCGCATCGACCGGTTCGAGGAGGCGTTCACCATCATCCGGACGCTGCTCCGTGAGGGCGCCATCGACTTCGACGGCCGCTGGTACCAGGCGCGCGACTGCGAGCTCCTGCCGCGCGGGCCACGGCCGGACGGTCCGCCGCTGATGATCGGGTCGCGGGGAGCGCGCATGCTGCGCGCGACGATGGCCCACGTCGACTCGTGGAACGTCTGGTACGCCGACATCGAGAACCGGCCCGACGGCGTCGCGCCGCTGCGGGCACTGGTCGACGAGGCGTGCCTCGAGGTCGGTCGTGACCCGGCCGAGGTGGAACGAACGGTCGCTGTCCTGGTCCGGCTCGCGGGCGGCGCCGGGCGACTGCAGGGGAACGACTCCCGGGCGCCTGTCGCTCCCCTCGATGGTGCGCCGGGCGTGCTGGCGGACACGTTGCGCGCGTTCGCCCGGGAGGGGATCGCGCACGTCCAGCTCGTCCTCGACCCGATCACCCTCGGATCGATCGTCGCCCTCGGCCCGATGCTCGCCGATCTCGACCGCGGCGCGTGAGACGCGGGTCCGGCCGACGCGAATCGGCGTGCTAGCATCCGCCGCGATGCGACCTGCTCGTCCCCCTGCGCCGCTGCCATGAGTCTGCCCGCCCGACCCCAGCGTGCGCGCGCCACCGCGGGTCGCGCGACCGACGAGGTGTCGCCCCTCGACAAGCGGATCATCGAGCACCTCCAGGCCGACGGCCGGCGGCCGTTCACCCAGATCGCGGCCGACCTCGGTGTCTCCGAGGCGGCAGTCCGCGCCCGGACCAACCGCCTCATCGAGCGCGGCATCCTCCAGGTCGTCGGCGTCACCGACCCGCTGAAGCTCGGCTTCCACCAGATGGCGATGATCGGGATCCGTTGCGAGAGCTCGAAGCTGATCGAGGTCGCCGAGCAGCTCGCCAGGATGCCCGAGGTCGATTACGTCGTCATCACCGCGGGCAGCTACGACCTCCTGATCGAGACGGTCTGCGAGGACAACGACGCCCTGCTGGCCTTCCTGGCCGAGCGCCTCCGCGCGATCGACGGCGTCCGCGATACGGAGACCTTCGTCTACCTGCGCCTCGTCAAGCAGACCTACCAGTACGGGACGCGCTGACCCTCGTCCGGGGGGCGCTCGCGCGCACCATCGAACCTGTTGCGTGAGGGCACCGGACGGCGCGGCGACCGGCGGTGGCGCCTCGTCCGACCGCTAAGATGACAGGTGAGGGACGCCCAAGCTCGCCGACGCCCCGAACGATGCGAGGTCGAGTTTGGCGGTCGAGCCGGTCCTCATCCTGATCGTCATCGCCGTCGCCGCGAATCTGGCGGTGATGGCGCTCATCATCGTGCCGCCGATGCTCGGCCGGCCGAGCCCGATCGCGGCCGTGCCGATCCCGGCGGGCGATGTCGAACGCCACGCCGCCGAGGCCGCCGTCATCACTGGGATCAACGGCAGGACCACCAACGACGGGGTTTCCAGAGAGACCTACGACCGCGTCGTCCGGATCGTGTCGTGGATCTTCGTGCTGGTCACGACAGCCATCGTCGCGACGACCGGGCTCTGGCCGGCGACCGAGCCGGCGATCCTCGTCCTGCTCGCGTTCACCGGGCTGTTCATCGTGGTCATCCACGACCTGCTCCCGCCCGACACGCTCGGACCGGCCAAGTTCGTCGTCGAGGGGTCTGTCGCGATCACGGTCGCGACCCTCCTGGTGGCGCTGACCGGCGGTGTGGCCAGCCCGTTCTTCTTCGCGTTCCCACTGATCGTCGGCGGCGCGGCACTCGTCGTCTCGCCGCCGATCACGGCCGGGCTCACCGCCGCGGCCGCGATCGGGTACGTGCTGGCCGTCATCGCCGGGACGTCGGGCTCGCTCGGGCCGAGCGCCGTGGCCGTGGTCGGCGTCAACCTGACCGCCTTGATCCTGCTGTCGTACGTGGCGATGGTCATCGCCCGCGCGCAGCGGCGGACGCGCGATGCCGCGATCCGGCTGTCGACCGTCGATTCGCTGACCGGCCTGTTCAATCGCTCGTTCTTCTTCGCCGCGATCGATCGCGAGATCGCCCGCAGCGCCCGCTCCGGGCGCGGCTTCTGCCTGTTGATGATGGATCTCGACGAACTCAAGAACATCAACGACCGGCTCGGGCACTTCTACGGAGACCGCGTCCTGCGCGGGGTCGGCGAGGTCATCACCCGCGGCGTGCGGCAGATCGACACCGCGGCCCGCTACGGCGGCGACGAGTTCGTGGTGCTCCTGCCCGAGACGGATCCGACCGGCGGCTTCGTGCTGGCCGAAAAGATCCGGCTGGGCGTCAACTCGATGGCGGTCGAGCTGCCGGGTACCGAGCAGCGTGCATCGATGTCGATCGGCGTCGTGAGCTTCCCGGACGACGGTCGCACCGCGGACGAGCTGATCATCAGCGCCGACGGGGCGATGTACCGCTCGAAGCGGGCCGGCAAGGATCGCGTCACCGGCGTGCCGGTCCCGAGCAACGGGCGGCCGGCGACTCCGGTGTAGCATCGCTCCGTGAGCGATCCCCAGCCACGACCCCGGCCGGAGCCACGAGGCTTCTCGACCCGCGCGATCCGCGCCGCCTCGCGCGCCCCGAAGCTCGACCAGTCGCCGACGAGCGTCCCGATCTACCAGACGGCGACCTTCGCCGCGGCCGACGCGGACGAGCTCGGCCGGGTCGCATCCGACGGCCGTGCCGGCTACGCCTACAGCCGGATCTCGAACCCGACGACGAGCGCTCTCGGCGCCGCGTATGCCGAGCTGGCCGGCGGTGCCGCGGGCGTCGCCCTCGCATCGGGGATGGCCGCGATCCACGCGGCGCTCGCCTCGCTCGTCCGGGCCGGCGACCGGATCGTCGCGCCGCTCGCGATCTACGGATCGACGCGAACCCAGCTCGCGCGCACGTTCGGCGGGTTCGGGGTCCGGGTCGACTTCGTGGACACGACCGACCTCGACGCCGTCGCCGCGGCCGTCGCTGCCGCCCCGACGCGCGTGGTCTATGCCGAGACCATCGCGAACCCGACGACCCACCTCGCCGACCACGCGGCGCTCGCCGAGCTGGCCCACCGGGGCGGCGCCCGCTACGTCGTCGACAACACGTTCGCGTCGCCATACGTCTGCCGCCCGCTCGCGCTCGGCGCAGACCTGGTGGTCGAGTCGGCGACGAAGTTCCTCGGCGGCCACAGCGACGTGATCGCCGGCGTCGTCGCCGGCCCGTCGGACATGATCGCCGGGGTCGAACGCGTCCAGGTCGATACCGGCGCGACGCTCGGCCCGCTCGACGCCTTCCTCGTCCTGCGCGGGATCCTGACGCTGGCGATCCGTGCCGAGCGTCACGCCGCGACCGCCGCTGCTCTTGCCGCCTGGCTCGAGGGGCAGCCCGGCGTCCGATCCGTGCTCTACCCGGGTCTCGCCAGTCACCCGCAGCACGAGGTGGCGCTGCGACAGTTCCGGCCGGGGGTCGCCGGCGGGATGCTCGCCTTCGAGGTCGAGGGCGGACGCGTCGCCGGCCGGGCGCTCATCGACGCCCTGACCCTCCCCGAGCTGACCGCCTCCCTCGGCAGCGTCCACACGATGGTCGTCCACCCGCCGTCGACCTCGCACCGCCAGTCGAGCGAGGCCGACCTGCTCGCCGCCGGGATCACCCCCGGCCTGCTGCGCGTGTCGGTCGGGCTCGAGGACCTCGAGGACCTCGAGGCGGACTTCGCCGCCGCGCTCGACGCCTCACGCGCCACCACCTCCGCGACCGGGGGGACCCCAGCGGTCGACGAGCGGCCCCTCCCGGCCCTCGACGCCGTCTAGGGGCACGAGCCATCGCGAGCCCGGCCGTCGTCTCGGCGGCCACCACCCGACCGTCCGGCCGGAACATCCCAGCCCGTCTCGGGTATGGGCTGTGGCGGCTGTTCACGTCGGTCGACTTCGCGGTCTTCCAGATCATCTTCCTGGCCCTCCTCGCCGTCGTCGGGATGACCATCAAGCAGCTCCCCGACTTCGCGTTCCGCTCGGCGACCGACTACGCCCAGGCGATGGACCAGCTGCACGCCCGGTACGACCCGGTCCTCGGGACCGGGATCGTGGACGTCATGGAACGGCTCTCGCTGTTCGCGGTCTTCCGCTCGCCGTGGTTCAGCGCCGGGCTGGTCGTGCTCGTCATCTCGATCGTGGTCTGTACCCTCGATCGCACGCCGCGGCTGTGGCGCGGCGTCAGCGAGGTCCGGGTCGCCCAGCCCGAGCCGTTCTTCGACCCGATGCTCCCCGATCGCGCCGCGATGGACGGCGTCCCGGCCGACGACGTCCGCGCGGTCCTCCGCCGGAACGGCTTCCACGTCCGCGAGGCGACCGACGTCGCCGGGACGCGCTTCCTCTATGGCGACCGGCACCAGTACACGAAGATGGCGACGCTGTTCACGCATGCCGGGCTGATCCTGTTCCTGATCGCGGCCGCGGCGACGGCTCGCCTCGGCGACGAGCAGGGCCTGGTCGTGGCCGAGGGCGAGTCGCTGACCGTCCAGCCGATCGGCACGCCCGGCCTCCTGCTGGTCAAGAACATCGACTTCGAGGCGCCCGGCTTCGATACCGGGCATCCGACCGACTTCACCACCGACCTGGCGGTCTACCAGGACGGCCGGCAGATCGCGCGCAAGACGATCCGGGTCAACGACCCGCTGTCGGTCGCGGGCTACACGTTCCACCAGAACGGGTTCGGCCCGGCGCCGCACGTCGTGCTGCGCACCGCCGCCGGAGCGGTGCTGTGGGACGCTCCCGTCCCGATGACCGACGCCGCGTCCGGGTTGCCGTACGCGACGATCGGCGTCCCCGGTCGTGACCTGGGCCTGAAGCTGCTGCTCGACAAGGATCCCGACGGGACCGGCATCCTGATCGCCATCCCGTACCAGGTCGTCGGGACCGGGGCGGATGGCACGCCTGTCGAGGACCTCTACCAGCCGGTGGACCTCCACCGCGGGGACGTCAAGGTGTCGCAGGGTCTCGACCTGTCGATCGGGCTGACCGATTTCGGCGAGTTCACCCTGCTGATCGCCAAGCAGGACCCGGGCCAGGGGCTGGTCTGGATCGCCTTCGGCCTGCTCATCGCCGGGATCACCATCACGTTCTACCGGCCCCGCCGGCGCGTCTGGACGCGGATCGCGCCCGACGGACGGCTGGGGATCGTCTGGCGGTCGGACCGGTACGTCGACGTGGAGCGCGAGTTCGGGCGCCTGCTCGACCAGCTCGTCGCCGTTCGACGATCGACCTGAGCAACGTCTTCGGACCCCCGTCGGTGCTGAATTGCAACCATCCCCGCTGGTAGTCTCAACCGAACGCGCGCACGCGTCCCGTCGTGCGCCCTGCACGTTGCCACATCGCAGGAGACCCATGACCGCACGACAGTCCGCCATCTCGGAGATCGCTACGCACCGGGTCGCGAAGACCCAGGACTACCTCAAGGACGCCGGCGCCGACATCTACGGCCAGTACGTCTTCGATGAGGTCGCCCAGCAGCAGTACCTGGCCAAGCCGATCTTCCGGAAGCTCCGTCGGACGATCGACGGCCACGAGCCGTTCGATCCGGCGATCATCGATGCCGTCGCGCACGGCGTGAAGGAGTGGGCACTCGCCCAGGGGGCGACCCACTACACACACTGGTTCGTGCCGATGACGGGCTCGACCGCCGAGAAGCACGACTCGTTCCTGACCCCGACCGGCAATGGCCAGACCATCGCCGAGTTCTCGGGCAAGAACCTCGTCCAGGGCGAGCCGGACGCGAGTTCGTTCCCGTCGGGCGGCATCCGGGCCACGTTCGAGGCCCGCGGCTACACCGCGTGGGACGTCACCAGCCCGATCTTCCTGCAGGTCGAGCCGAACGGCGTGACGATGACGATCCCGACCGCGTTCGTGTCGTACACCGGCGAGGCCCTCGATCACAAGATCCCGCTGCTGCGGTCGCAGGAGGCCCTCGGCAAGCGAGGCCCTGCGCGTCCTGCGCTGGTTCGGCAACGACACGGCCAGCCGGGTCTTCACCAACATCGGTCCCGAGCAGGAGTACTTCCTCGTCGACCGGCATCTCGCCGGTCAGCGCCCGGACCTCGTCCTGACCGGTCGGACGCTCTTCGGTGCCCCGTCGCCCAAGGGCCAGGAGCTGGAGGACCAGTACTTCGGCTCGATCCGCGAACGGATCCTGGCGTTCATGATGGATCTCGACCGCGAGCTGTGGCGCCTCGGGATCCCGGCCAAGACCCGCCACAACGAGGTGGCTCCCGGCCAGTTCGAGATGGCGCCGGTCTTCGAACCGACCTCGGTCGGTTCGGACCACAACATGGTCGTCATGAGCCTGATGCGGCGCCTCGCGACGCAGCACGGCCTGATGTTCCTCATCCACGAGAAGCCGTTCGCCGGGATCAACGGCTCGGGCAAGCACAACAACTGGTCGATGGCCACCGACGAGGGCGAGAACCTGCTCGACCCGGGCAACGACCCGCATGCCAACGCCCAGTTCCTGGCCTTCCTGGTGGCGGTCATCCGGGCGGTCAACGTCCACGCCGACCTGCTCCGGGCGAGCATCGCGGACGCCGGCCAGGACCATCGTCTCGGGGCCAACGAGGCGCCGCCGGCGATCATGTCGATCTTCCTCGGCTCGCAGCTCGAGGATGTCGTCGAGCAGCTCGGCAAGGGGGCGACCTCGGGCTCGAAGAAGGGCGGCTCGGCCAACCTCGGGGTGACATCGCTGCCGGTCCTCCCGAAGGACGCCACCGACCGCAATCGCACGTCGCCATTCGCCTTCACCGGCAACAAGTTCGAATTCCGGGCCGTGGGTTCCTCGGCCCCGATCTACTGGCCGCAGACGGTCCTGAACACGGCCGTCGCCGATTCGCTCGACCAGCTCGCCGATGAGCTGGAGAAGCTCGAACCCGGGGACTTCGACGGGCTGACCGCGATCCTCTCGAAGATCGTCGGCGCCAACAAGCAGGTGCTCTTCGAGGGCAACGGCTACTCCGAGGAATGGCATGCCGAGGCCGCTCGCCGCGGACTGCCGAACAACCGGACCACCGTGGATGCGCTGCCATCGCTGACCACCGACAAGGCCAAGAAGCTGTTCTCGAAGTTCGGCGTCCTCTCGGAGCGCGAGCTCGCGGCACGCGTCGACATCAACTGGGAGCGCTACGTCAAGGTCAGCAACATCGAGGCGAACTGCGCCCTGGACATGGCCAAGACGATGATCCTGCCCGCCACCGCGCAGTATCTCGGCCGGCTCGCGGCGGCCCCCTCGTCGCGCGGGATCAATACCGTCTGCGAACATGTCTCCGGCCTGGCCGACTCGCTCGTCGACGCGATCCACGCTCTCGAGCACGCGCAGCACCAGGCGCACGAGGCGACGTCGGTGCAGATCGAGGCGCGCGCGTTCTGCGACAAGGTCATCCCGGCGCAGAATGCGCTGCGCGAGGTCGCGGACGAGCTCGAGACGCTCGTCGCCGACGACCTCTGGCCGCTGCCGAAGTACTGGGAGCTGCTCTTCCAGTACTGAGGGCGCCGATCCGTCGCTCGCCTTCGGGGCGATGAGCGCGGCCGCGTTCCGTCATCATGTAGGGGCCAAGCGGGCCGCGTGGGACGAGGACCGGACGTACGTCTCGGACTGGAAAGTGGACCGCTACCTCGATCAGTCCTAGAGGTTCCAGATCCATGGATCCGCAAACCACGCTCGTCGGCACAGGGTTCGTCGTCCTGGCGGCCGTCGTCTGGATCGTCTGCGCCGTCTACGCCTATCAGAACGCGCCCAAGTTCGGACGGAGCGCCGGGCTCTGGACCTTCCTGTGCATCCTCTTCGGACCGATCGCGCTGATGATCCTGTACGTCCTTCCCAAGAAGGAGCCGGTCCATGCCGCGGGATCGGCGCACGCCAGGCATGCCGATCCGCACGATGCGCTGTACGAGGTCCCCAAGAAGAAGCACTGAGCGGCCGCCCGCTCGTTGGCCCAGCCGCGTAGGCCAACGATGGGGCAGGATACGCGGATGCCGCCGACGCAGGTCCACCCGATGCGGTCGCTCGGGCTGCTGTCCGTGGCGCACGCGATCAATCACGCGCAGGCGGTCGTCCTGCCGCTGATCTTCCTCGGGATCATCGACGAGTTCGGGGTCAGCGTCGAGACCATCGCATTCCTGGCCGCGATCGGGGCCTTCACCTCGGGGATGGTCCAGCTGAGCTACGCCGGCCTGACCCGCGTCGTGTCGCGGCGCCGCCTGCTCGGCCTCGGCGGGATCCTGTTCGGTGGGGGGTTCGCACTCCAGGCCTTTGCGACGAGCTTCGCGACGTTCGCGATCCCGAACGTCGCCTCGCGGATCGGGGGATCGCCGCAGCACCCGGTCGGCAACGGCCTGCTCGCCGAGCAGTTCCCGACCGAGCGCCGCGGGTTCGCGATCAGCGCCCATATCGCCGGCGGCAACGTGGGCACGGTCGTCGTCGCGGTCATCGGCGTCCCGCTGATCGCCGCCGTCGGCTGGCGCGGAGCGTCGATCGCGTTCGGCCTGCCGGCCATCGCCGTCGCGATCGCGATCCTCCTGTTCGTCCGCGAGCGCGGCACGGACCGGGCGGCGGCCAGGGCGAGCGGTACCGTCCGTGCCGCATTCGGTCGGATCCTGCGCGACCGCGACCTGCGCTGGCTGTACCTCACCTCGGCACTCGGCGGCGGCGGCCGCGGACTCGGGGTCGTCAACCTCTTCGCGCTCCTCTACATGACCCGGGTCCTCGGCCTCGACGACTCGACGTCCGGGCTGATGTACGGCGTGCTCATCGTGTTCTCGGTGCCGATGCCGCTGGTCGCCGGCTGGCTGTCCGACCGGGTCGGGCGGAAGCCGCTCATCGTCGGCGTCTACCTCGGCGGCGCCCTCGGGTTCGTGGTCTTCATCGCGGCCGGCTCGTCGCTCCTGTGGCTGTGGGCCGGGATCGTGCTGATGGGCCTGTTCACGTTCTCCGAGAGCCCGCAGCTCCAGGCGCTTCTCGGCGACATCGCCCCGCCGTCGAGCCGTGACGCCTCCTACGCGTTCTACTTCGCGATGGCGTTCGGCGTCGGCTCGCTGTGGACGGCCGTCTACGGCGTCGTGATCGAGGTCTTCGGCGAGACGCAGGGTCTGCCGATCGTGTTCGGGCTGATGGCGCTGACGTTCGTATTGGCGGCACTCGGCACGCTGCCGATCCATGCGGAGCAACGGGCCCGCGAGAACGCCGCGTTCGAAGCCGCCCTCGAGTAGGGTGGTGCCCGGCCGGCAGACTGCGGACCACGGTCCGGGCCACAAGGAACGGCCCCCGCGCATGCGGGGGCCGTTCGATCTCGTGCGCTGTTCCGGTGCGGCTCAGTAGGTCGAACCGCCGTATCGGCCGCCGCTCGAGGACGGCTCAGCGGAGCCCGCCGGCGTCGCTCCCGTCGGCGAGGCGACGAACCACTTGCCGCTCTTCCCCTGGCCGCTCGTGTCGCCGGCCTTCGAGTCGCCGGCGTAGTAGTAGAGCGGGATCCCGTTGTAGGCGACCTGCATCGTGCCGTCCGGACGGGCGAAGGTCGTCAGCTTTCCGCTCACCCCGGTGCCCGCCGCGAGTGTGTCGCTCGCGCTCACCGTGAACGGCGGCCAGTTCTGGGCGCACGTGTCGGTGCAGGTGCTGGTGTTGGCCGAGTCCGGCTTGAACGTGTAGAGAGTCTTGCCGTCCGCGCCGGTGAGGTAGGCACCGACGCTGCCGTTGGCGACGACCACGGTGAAGGTCTGGGCGGCTCCGCTCGAGGCCGCGGGCGGCGTGGAGGCCGCGGCTGCGCTCGGCGCCGTGCTGGCTCCGGCGCTGCTGCACGCGGAGACGAGCAGCAGCACGCCGCCGATGGCGGCCACTGCTCGGATCCGGAACGGGTATTTGGTCGATCGCATCGTGAGTCTCCTCTGGGGTCGCGTCGTGAAATGACTGGCACGAGACCCTACGTTCGGAGGTCCGCGCCGGTTTCCTGGTCGGTCGGGTGCCGGTGACTCCCGCTTGCGCTATCATCCCTGAGCCCTGTTCAACGGGCACCCTCGGTCGGGGCGTGGCGCAGCTTGGTAGCGCGCATCGTTCGGGACGATGAGGTCGGAGGTTCAAATCCTCTCGCCCCGACCAGAACGACTAATCGAATACACGAGAGGCTCGGATCCGAAGGCTTCGGACCAGCCGTATCGCTCGGCTTCGGCGCTCGGGTGTATCACGAGGTCGAGTCCCATGGCGTCGATCCGGTCGAAGGCCGCCTCTGCGATCGCCCGGCGCCCCTCAGGTTCCGTGTCCCGCCAGAGTTTCGGCAGGTCCGTCAGGTAGCGGCGGACGTCGCGGGCAGACACGGCAGGCTCGGGCCGCTCTCGTGCCGCCTTCTCCTCGGCGTCGAGCCGGGCCATCGTCGCCTGGAGTGCCAGCACGTCGCGGTCGGCCACGTATCAGTCCGCAGGCGATTGGTTCGGCGGGATGCTCGTCGGCCACGCCGTCGTGCCTCTGGCCCACAGCGGCCTGTGGAACCTTGTTCTCCAAGGCCGAATGTATGATCGGCATTACCCCGCGAGCTGCTACACGGCCCGGAGCGTCGTTCCCTTCGTCGTGCCTAACGCCAATTCCACCCCGAAGCCGACGGCGCGACCGACGGCAAGACCGACCGCGCGACCGACGGCAAGACCCACGGTGCGCCCAGCAACGACGCCTCTACCGACCGCCTCACCCGCCACTGCCCTGGCTGGACCGTCGCCGGAAGCCTCAGAGTCAGCAAGCCCCGCTCGTGTGGCGGTTGTTCCTCTCCCCTCGTTTCCGATCAGGCCGCCGCCTTCGCCCCCGTTGGGCGCCGCACGGGCGTTCCCCACAGCGGAGGGTGACTGGACGCCGATGCTGGCGGCTGTTGGCGGTGGCGGATTGCTGGCCGCGGTTGCCGTCCTTCTGCTCGTCCGGTATCCGCGCCATCCGGGACCGAGCGAGGCATGGACGTGCGCAGCGTGCCACTCCATCAACAACGCCGGACGTGGTCGCTGCTACTCGTGCAATGGTCTGGCTCCTTGAGGCAGATATCCCGACGTCAGCGCTGCGCGATGTGCAACCAGCCGGTCTGGTCCGAGCGCGAATGCGCTACGCCACGTGAAAAGCCGGCCTGCTCGGCGGCCGAGGCGAAGCGATCCGAACCGTGCCGGGAAGGTCGTTCCCGTCCGGGCTAAGCCGCGAAGGCAAGGGACCGTCACGCACACGCGGAGGGCGACCCGATGCTCATAAGGGAGCATGCGTCGCCGGGCAGCTTATAGCAGCTACGCCTGCGTAATTACTTACGCGCGCGTACGGGTAGAAACTGCCCACGCTGAGCTGCCACCGACGCGGCATTGGTCGGGTCCGCGAACGCCCATCCTAGGTCGGGCGCGTGCGATACGGCGTGGCTTGCGCAGGGTCAACGGAGTAGGCAGGTAGTGGTTAGGGGGCTCCGAGGTTGCCAATTCTGCAGGCCGCCGGTGCTTCTCCTCCATCGCTCGTGGCGTCGACCCGAACCATTAGAGGCGCGAAAGCCATAGACGGGCGTGCTATCAATGCCCGACATGAGTCCGTGAGGTTGCGCCGGGCAGGACCACGTGTCCCCAGCACGCGCCCGAACCTGCGGATCTCCTGGTCGGTGGCCACCGATTTCTTGGCATCGCAATGAGGAGGAAGGAATGACCGCATCGACGTCCCACGGAGGCGAGCCGCTGCTTGCCTATCTATCGCGCCGGACAGAGTCGGCTCGCCTCGCCGAGGTCCAGTTCGATGATGCCAAGCTGGAATATCGCCGGCTCTTCAGCGAGGTGTGGGGGACGTTCCTGCTGGTCCTCGTCGCCGCCGGCGGTGGAGTCATCGGCGCGACCTCGTTCGGTGGTGATCTCACCCTGCCGATGAAGGCGCTGGCGCCCGGCATGATGGTCATGGGCATCATCTTCTTCATGGGCACGATCTCGGGCGCCCACCTCAATCCGGCCGTCACCCTGGCCTTCGCGGTGCGCGGCAACTTCCCGTGGCGGCGCGTCCCGGGCTACATCGTGGCCGAGGTCGTCGGGGCGGTGCTGGCGGCCGTGTTCCTGAATGCCATGTACGGCGGCATCATCAACGGCGCCACAGAGCCGACGCCGTCGATCAGCCCGGCCGTCGCCATCCTGACCGAGGCCGTCCTGACCCTCGGGCTCGTCAGCGTGATCCTGGGCACCGCCTCGGGTGCGCGCAATGTGGGCATCAACGGAGCGATCGCGGTCGGCGCCTACATCGGCCTCGTGTCGGTCTGGGGCGCACCGGTGACCGGAGCGTCGATGAACCCGGCCCGCTCGTTGGCGCCGATGCTCGTCGGCGGCGACCTGACCAACTACTACATCTATCTCATCGGGCCGATCATCGGGGCGATGGTCGCGGTCGGCTTCGAGTACATCCTCAAGGGCCAGGCGACCAAGGCCGGCGCCGAAGCTGCTCAAGGCATCCTGGACGAAGACGCCACGGGACTCTGATCCCATAGATCGGCCCGGAACACTTCTTCGATCGGCCGAGCGACTCGCGCGGTATATTCGAAGCCGGCACCAGTGGCGAGCTGACGGCGGTCACCTGACGACAGGGAATCCATGGCGACGCTTCCGACCCGCGAAGAACGCGCCCAGCTTGGCCAAGCCGCCCGGACGCGGGTTCCGGCGTCCATGCACCGCGACTGGACGCCGGAACCCGATCGACCCGATCCGATCGCCCTGCTCGAGGAGCAGGCGAAGACGCGGGTCCCCGAGCTCGTCCCGATCCGCTACGGCCGGATGGCGGTCTCGCCATTCACGTTCTTTCGTGGTGCCGCGCTGCCGATGGCGGTCGACCTGGCGCCGACACCGGTCAGCGGACTGACAGTCCAGGCCTGCGGCGATGCCCACCTGTCGAACTTCGGCCTGTTCGCCTCGCCCGAGCGGGACCTTCTGTTCGACATCAACGACTTCGACGAGACGCTCCCTGGGCCATGGGAATGGGACCTCAAACGGCTCACGGCCAGCCTGATGGTGGCCGGACGCCAGCTGGGGCTCGATGCCGCGGCGAACGCGCACACGGTCCACGCCGCCGCCCACAGCTATCGCGAGCGGATGGCTGCCTTCGCCGAGATGTCGGCCCTCGAGGTGTTCTACTCGCGGGTCGAGGTGGACGCGATCGCGAGCTTCGTCGACAAGCGGGCTCGACCGTTCCTCGAGTCGACCGTCCGCTCGACCGCCAAGCACGACAGCCTGCACGAGTTGCCCAAGCTGACGGAGGTCGACGCGGACGGGCGACGCCGGATCAAGGAGCATCCCCCGATCCTGTTCCATTCGGAGCAGATGACCGAAGAGGCTCAGAACCTGGGCTTCGCGATGTACCGCGATTCGCTCGTGACCGATCGGCGCGTCCTGTTCGACCGGTACCAGTTCGTCGACTGGGCGGTCAAGGTGGTCGGGGTCGGCAGCGTCGGGCTCATCGCCGCGGTTGTCCTCCTGGACGAGGGAGCGGACGAGGATCCGGTCTTCCTCCAGATCAAGGAGGCCGAGGCGTCCGTGCTCGAGCAATTCCTCGGCCCGAGCGCGTACGCGACGAGCGGCGAGCGGGTCGTGTCGGGCCAGCGGCTCCTCCAGGCGGCGAGTGACGTGCTCCTCGGCTGGGCTGTCGGACCGGCGGGGCGGCACTTCTACATCCGCCAGCTCCAGGACCAGAAGGGGAGCGCCGTGATCGAGGCGATGACCGCGGACGATCTGGTGGCCTGGGGCCGTCTGTGCGGCTGGGCGCTGGCGCGCGGCCATGCTCGATCGGGGGACCCGGTCGCGATCGCCGGGTACCTCGGCGACGACAACGCGGTCGATCACGCGCTGGCCGACTTCGCCGCGGCTTATGCGGATCAGAACGAGAAGGATCACGCCGCGCTCGTCAGCGCCATCAAGTCGGGCCGGGTCACGGCCGTAACAGGTAGCTAGGTTTCGTCCTGACCATCTGGACCTCTGGACTGCAGGAGCGTAGTTAGCGCGGCGGGCCGCCGCCCTGGGGAGTCGCGCCGTCGGGCCGCGGACCTCGGGCGGAACGACGACGTGATCCACAAGCGCGATGATGCAGCTACTCAAATGGGGAACCCCGCTGCGATTGACTGTCAAGCCACGTGCGCAGCCACCTCTTCCGTCGGGCGGGGTGCCACTCGAACCGTCCCGAGAATGTCGTTCCTGTCGGGGCTAAGCCGCAAGGACAGGGGAGCCGTCGCCCACACGGACCGGGATATCGGCCTTGGCATCGCGCAGGCGTGGGCCGTACTACTTCTACCTTTTACGCATGCGTTTAGCTACCTGCGCGCGTGTGAGAGTTAACGGACCTGGCCGCACACCAATCCGGCAGCGGGCAGCCAGCCCCGGCTTAACCGGCCCGCGAGGCAGCGTGCAGGGGCATGGCGCCACCCACGCCCTTGAGCTCGACCGGGCCGATCTCCCGGAACGCGACCTCCACGCCGCCCGAGGCGTCGACCACCTCCTGGCTGACGAGCACTTCGCCCGATCGGGCGTACTCGGCGATCCGCGAGGCGACGTTCACCGTCTGCCCGTAGTAGTCGCCCTCCTGGAAGATCACCGGTCCGGCGTGCAGACCGACGTGTGCCGGCGGCAGCCCGGCCGCGGCCACGCCCGCGACCATCTCGAGGGCAGCGAGCACCCCTGGCCCGGGGTCCTTGAAGAAGAACATCACCCCATCGCCGAGCCACTTGACGGGCCGGCCGCCGTGGGAGACCGACGTGCGCTCCACGAGCCTAGCCAGCTGGCCGGCGAGATCGGCCGCCGCCGCATCCCCGTGTTCCTGGGTGAGGCGGGTGTAGCCGGTGATGTCGAGGAAGCACATCGCCGGGGGGTGCTCGAGGCGGCTGTACAACCCGGCCGCGGCCAGCTGCATCTCCAGGGCCGTGATGATGTTGGCCGTCCACGCCTGCGCCTGCCGGAGACGGTAGAGCTCGACGATGCCCCGCTCGGCCAGGACGCTCAGTCGATCGCCGAAGTCCGCACCGAGGATCTCGTCCGGCCGCTTGCCCGCCGCCAGCGCGGGCGCGATGACCTCGGACTGCCACCAGGCCGACTCCATCTCTGCCATGCGGCGGAGGCTGTCGCCCGAGACACGCAGCAGGCTGCATGACGACGATCGGATTGAACCCCAGCTCGACCTGGGCGGCGATGAACTCGGCGTACGGGAGCTCGCCGTCACGGACGCGGTCTTCGGGGAGTGGCGGGCTCGAGCCGGCGGCCTCGCGGATCGGCGTCAGCAGATTGACTGGCACGCCGGTCCGCTCGGCCAGTTGGGCGAACGTCACGCCGCCGCTGAGCGCCGAGAATCGCTCGAATGCGGGCGTGTCGAGGAAGTCGAGCGAGATCTGGCCGCTCCGGATGGCGGCGCCCAGACCGTCGAGCGAGATGCCCGACGCGACGATGCTGTGGACCATGCCCACGCGGCGAATGTCGCCAGGCGTGAACCGGTCGTCCGCGTCGGGCACCAGGATGCCCAGCTCCACCAGCCGGCGCAGGTCATCGACGCCGACCCCGCCACGCTCGGCTGCCTCGGCGATCTCATACCGCTCCACGACACGTACTGTAGCGGCGGGGCGTCCGAGGGATTCGACGTCGGGGTTCGAGCTCCTGCTCGGTGTTCTCGGCGAGGAAGGCGACTTCCGTCTGGGGCGCGGGCAGGTGCGTCATCGCCGGGCTGGGTAGGGAGGAGCTCCGGGTTCACGGGCGATCCCCGGGTGTGGCCGAGTGGAGCCCACACGACTCACTCACGAGATGTAAGAAGCCCACCCCATGGCAAGGTCGCGGCTATCGTTGGCCTGACAATCTCGGACGGGGTCGAATGAGGGGCATCGGGGCGCGCAGCGGGCGCTGGTCCACGGAAGCGAAGGGATCACGATGGTGCCACCGGACCGCTATTTCGACCAGACCGGAAGGGACGACGTCCTATCGGGCGGCGTCAAGCTGGTCCCGATCAGCACGCCGAAGGGCGAGTTCCGGGTGTGGACTAAACGGACCGGCAACAACCCGCGGGTGAAGGTCCTCCTCCTGCATGGCGGACCGGCGGCGACCCACGAGTACTTCGAGGCCTGCGACTCCTATTTCCCGGCAGCCGGGATCGAGTACTACTACTACGACCAGCTGGGCTCGGCCTACAGCGACC
Source organism: uncultured Chloroflexia bacterium (assembly GCA_963742075.1). GTDB lineage: Bacteria > Chloroflexota > Limnocylindria > Limnocylindrales > CSP1-4 > SPCO01. The sequence goes on from CAVUKR010000011.1 coordinate 143,348, forward strand.
AGCCCGACGATCCCGACCTGTGGGAGATCCCGCGCTTCGTCGACGAGGTCGAGCAGGTGCGCCAGGCGCTCCGGCTCGACACCGGCAACTTCTACCTGCTGGGCCACTCCTGGGGTGGTGTGCTGGCCATCGAGTACGCCCTCAAGTACCAGCAGCACCTGAAGGCGCTCGTCGTCTCCAACATGATGAGCAGCGTCCCGGCGTACAACGCCTACGCAACGGGTGTCCTGATGCCGGCGATGGACCAGGCCGTCCTCGCCGAGATCAAACGACTCGAGGCGGCGAAGGCGTTTGCCGATCCGCGCTACATGGAGCTGCTCATGGCGCACCACTACGTCCATCACGTCCTGCGCCTGCCGCCCGAGGCGTGGCCGGACCCGGTGAACCGTGCCTTCGCCCACATCAACCAGTCGATCTACATCCCGATGCAGGGTCCGAGCGAGCTCGGCGCCAGCGGCAAGCTCCTGGCCTGGGACCGGACCGACGACCTCAAGACGATCACGGTCCCGACGCTGGTCATCGGCGCGCGCCACGACACGATGGACCCCGCGTACATGGAGATGATGGCGGGGGAGTTTCCTCGCGGATCGTTCCTGCTTTGTCCCGACGGCAGCCACATGGCGATGTACGACGACCAGGCGGCCTACTTCGCCGGCGTCATCGACTTCATCGAGAACGTCGAGCGAGTGGCGCCGACCGCCGGGTAACGCCGCGCCCGACCACGACCCTCAAGCGACGTGCGTGACCGCCTCGTCCGCAGGTCGAGGTGCTAATCGCACCGTGCCCAGAAGGTCGTTCATGTGGGGGCTAAGCCTCTCGCCCCGACCACACTCAGCAATCTGGCTTCCGAGATCCATCACGGGCGGTAGCGCGGCGTCCAGACCGAGGTCGATCGCGTCCGGGGTGAGCTCGTACTCCAGCTGCTTGAAGCCCAATACATCGAGCCGCGCGAAGATCGCCACGACCAACGACTGGCGCCCGACAGTGCCTGATTCGGCCCAGAGCCGGGGCAGTGAGCGGGTGTATTCGCCGATCTCTTGGGCCGTCAGCCGAGGCTTGTCGAGCGGCTCGCGAGCGATACGCTCGTCGTCGTCGAGGCGAGCCATCGTCGTCTGCCATGTAGTCATGTCGCGGGTCCTGGTGAGCTGTCGGGCGGCGTCGTCCCGAGCGCATCCGATGCGGGCGATGGCCAGGTCGTCCGCCCGCGGTCGGTGGTGTCACGACGCAACGATGGGACCACCGGCGCATCGATCGTCGACCCGCATGGCGACCATCTGGCCGATGCGCGGGCGAAGCTCTGGGCGCTCGCGGCGTTCGCCGAGCAGTTTGGCGACCGGTTCGCACGCATCGAGTCCGTAGCCAAGGTGGACGATGGGAGTCTGCGGGTGCTGGATCTCGCTGATCCGGCTGTTCGGGCCGAGGTACTAGCGTTCCAAGGTGGGAAGGTGACCGCGCTCTATCAGTCGGAGCATTCTCGGCCGTACCCTTAGAGGCCTGCAATGGAGCTGAAGGTGGAAGGGGTATCGGCGAGTTAGCCACCCAGTGGTCCTCGAAACGGTCAAGGCGGTCCGTGACCTGAGTGGGAAGTCCGGGTCGTGCGCCGTCAATTGGGGGAGTCATTCCTGGGTCCAGCGCGCACCATGGCGGCATAGTGTTCATCCGGACCCCCGCGTCCACTTCGACGGACGCGTCGCCGACCGTCCACCGTTAAGGAGGTCAATGTGAACCCCGATGACTTTCCCGCTCCGACGGAGGGCTTCGTCATCACCCACTTCCTGATCGTCTCCGACCAGGATCGATCGCGGGACTTCTACCGGATGCTCTTCGATGGGACGGTCGTTCTCGAACGCGATCCGGTCATCCTCAGAGTCGCGAACACCTGGCTGATCCTCAATGAGGGTGGCGGCCCGACCGATGACAAGCCGACCGTCACGTTGACGACGCCACCGGACCCAGACCACTCCAGCGGGTTCCTCAACGTGCGGGTCGCCGACATCCAGAAGGTCTACGAGGATTGGTCAGCCAAGGGTGTGGAGTTCCTGACGGAGCCGAAGGATCACGGACGGGAGATTCGTGCGTACGTCAGAGATCCCGATGGTCACCTGGTCGAGGTCGGGCAGGCGACCGGCGCTCGAGGCTGAACCGGGTCGACGACGGATAACGTCGTCGAGGGCAGTCGACCGTCAAGGAAGTCAATCCAATGCTCTGGATCGGCGAGCCGGATCGACGGCGTTCCTCGGTTGAGCCAACCGCCCGGTCGCAGCTCCGGTCCCGCCAGGCGCAGGACATCCAGGAGTCGCCGATCGGCCACGACCGATGCGCCTTCGACGGGTGGCAAGGGCAGCTAAACGCGTGCCTGCGGGCTCGAGCCTCCAGGCTAGGGTGAAGTCGCCGACCACGGCCCCACACCGGCGCGATCGGAAGTAGCCAATCTCGAGACTGCGTCCGGCGGCCATCCCATGAAGCCGACCGCGGATCGATTCGTGAACCCGGAGAGTCGGCAGTGCGCCGTTCATCGGGCCGACTATAGCCGTCCCGCGGCGGCCCACCTCACCGACAGCGAAGCCCGTGTCTGCACCATCTCCACATGGTGTGGCCCGCGACGGGCTGACCGGGGCCATGTGCCGTCGGCCCGTCGACTCCGCATGGCACTCCCCGCGCTCGGGGTGGTGTTCCGGTTAGCCTCTCCCGGTGCTGACCTACTTCCAGGCCATCGTCCTCGGGATCCTTCAGGGCGTGACCGAGCTCCTCCCGATCTCGAGTCTCGGTCACTCGGTGATCCTGCCCAAACTGCTGGGTTGGGACGACGTGGTCGCCGCCCAGTCCGCTCCGGAGTCCTATTTCCTCGCACTCCTGGTCGGCCTCCACGTCGCGACGGCGCTCGCGCTACTCGTCTTCTACCGCGAGACCTGGGGGAGGATCGGACGCGGATTGACTGCGTCTGTACAGACGCGGCGGATCGCGACACCCGATCAGCGCCTGGCATGGCTGCTCGTCGTGGCTACCATTCCGGCCGGGCTTGCGGGTCTACTCCTCGAGCACAGCCTGCGGGTCGTCTTCGCGACGCCGCTCGCAGCCGCCGTGTTCCTCGTCATGAACGGCCTGATCCTGCTCTTCGGGGAGTGGGTGCGACGACGGGCCGAGGTACGCCGGGTCGTCGCCGCCCACGCGATGAACCCAGCGGGCGATCGCCCGCTCAGCACCCTCGAGTTCCGGGAGGCGGGAGCGGTCGGCGTGGCCCAGGTCTTCGCGCTGCTGCCCGGGATCAGTCGCTCGGGGATCACCATGGTGGCGGGACTCGCCCGCGGGCTCGACCACGAAGACTCGGCGCGGTTCTCGTTCCTCCTGGCGACGCCGATCATCCTGGCTGCGGGCATCTACAAGCTGCCGGACCTGCTCGGCTCGAACGGCGATGGCGTCCGTCCCCAGATCCTGGTCGGGAGCATCGCGGCAGGCCTGGCCGCGTACCTGTCGGTTCGCTTCTTGACCCGCTACTTCACGACCCGCACGCTCACGCCTTTCGCGGTCTATTGCCTCGTGGTCGGGGCGCTTGCGATTGTTCGGTTCGCGTAACGAGGGCGTCGCTGTGGCGGCGGCCGAAGCGGCAGGGACGTGCGGCTCGCTCGAGGGTGACGTCGGACTGGCCCCAGACAGCCGGGTCGCGCGACTCGACAATGTCGGCGATCTCGTTACCGCATAGGTGACGGCCGCGAGTCCCGCAAGGAGCCAGCCGATGAGCGTCGTCTTCGAGCATGAGCCGCATCCGCGGATCGCGGCGCACAAGAAGGCCAGACCACCCAAGGGCGACCGACGAGCAGGTCGGGTTCAATGGTCGCTTCGCCCTGCTCCTGACCACGGCGGTCGGCACGATGTGGTGCGCCTACGCCTTCGCCGTCCTCGCCCTCGTCGCGCTGCCGTCCGCGCTCGGCGGCGGACTGCTTGCCATGATCCAGTGGGTCAGCCAGACGTTCATCCAGCTCGTCATGCTGTCGGTCATCATGGTCGGCCAGAACATCCTCAGCCGGGCCTCCGACAAGCGGGCCGAGATGACCTATCAGGATGCCGACGCGACGTTCCATGAGGCCGAGCAGATCCAGGCCCACCTCAAGGCCCAGGACGACGCGATCAACGAGATGCTCGACAAGCTCCAGAAGCTCGAGGCGACATCGGCGGCTGGATAAGAGGTCCCGGAAAGCGCCGTGGCCGACGGTCCTAGCCGACCCCGAAATCCTTGTCTCGGGCTATCGCGCTTGGTGCTGAGGGCCAGCCTCAGCGCGACGCGGCAATCACTGCGCAGTCGGCGGGGCCGCGGGCGGAAGCGGGTCCGTCGCCGCCGACCCACCGGGGTCGCTCGGCGTCGACGGGATGGGGTCGGACATCCCGTGCCGGAAGTCACGGAAAGCTTTGCCAAGGGCTGCTCCGGTCTCGGGGAGCTTGCCCGGGCCGAGGATGAGCAGCGCGACGACGAGGACGATGATGAGGTGGACCGGAGTGATTCCATCCAGCATGGTCGTTCCTTCGTGGTCATCGGTTCACCGGCCGGACGATGACCTGCGATCGGGGTGCGCACCATCTTCGTGTCGCCGGACCCTTTGGCCGGATTGTACGCGGACCGGAGCTTCGACCACCATCAGGCGATCGTGTGGGAGTCCGTGGCGTACTGAGCGAGGATCAGGCGAGGGGAGGAAGTGCCCCACAAGAGGTGTGGACGTGCTGAGTGACGTTCGACACACCGGCCGCCGTCAGGGGCGTGGGACACTTCGCGACTGATCCGCCTCTACCTTTTATGACGGACGTCGCTGTGCAGGACACGTCAGCGGTCGCGACCACGGTCCGCCTCGCGGCGGATGGTGACGAGGTGGCCTTCGCTCGACTGGTGGCGGAGCACCACGCCGCGATGGCTCGGGTCGCCTATGTCATCGTTGGCGACGCGGAGCTGGCCCGAGACGCGGTCCAGTCGGCGTGGTCGATCGCCTGGCGTCGGCTGCACAGCCTTCGGGATCCGGGCAGTGTCCGCGCCTGGCTGGTGGCGATCGCCGCCAATGAGGCGCGACATGCCGCGCGGCGCGAGCGGCGCGTGACGATCGTGGACATCTCCGACGCGCTCGATCGCCACGGGGCGAGCGACCCAGCCGAACTGATCAGCGTCGTGGATCTCGAGCGCGCCCTCCGCAAGCTCGGGCCCGACGACCGAGCGCTCATCGCCCTGCGCTTCGTCGCCGGCCTGGACTCGACCGAGATCGCAGCCCAGCTCGGGATCTCGTCTTCCGGCGTACGCAGTCGCCTTGCCCGGCTGCTCGATCGCCTGCGTACGGACCTCGAACCCACGGACGGATCGCGACCATGAACGACCGAGCAGACTTCGAAAGCCGCCTTACCACGGCCCTCGCCGCTTACGCGGAGCGCGCGCCGATCGAGGTCGACGCCGTCGCGCTGGCGGCGGTGATCGCTCGTGGGCGGGTCCGTCGCCGATGGTCGTGGTTGGGCATGCCGTGGATGAGCAGATGGTCGGCAGGCGGGTTGGCGTTCCTCCTCCTCGTCGGCTTCGTCCTGGCCATCATCGTCGGCGCGATCGCCGCAGGGGCCTTCCGACAGGATCCGATCACACCGCTCGGTCGGAACGGCGCCATCGCTTACACGGTCCGCGACATCGCCGGGCCCCCCTATGACCACGTACACCTGATCAACGCCGATGGGACTGAGGACCGCGTGATCGCCCAGGGAAGCTGCCCGACCTACTCGAGCGATGGCCACGTCCTCGCCTACATTTCGGGCTGGCACGAGCAGGCCCCGATCACGGTCGCCAGCTCAGACGGTTCCTCACCCCGCACCGTGCCATACGTCGGCGTCTCGGACTACGCGCTGTCGCCGGATGGGACGAAGGTCGCGTGGTTCAAGCCGCTTGGCGACGCTATCAGCAAGACATTCGCCGACGGCAGCAGCGGTGCGGCCGGGTACATCGACGAACTGTGGGTGTCGTCGGTCGCTGGGGGTCCCGGCGTCCGCATCGTGACGCAGTCAGACGCCGCAACGAACGAGTGGTACCAGTCGCCAGTCTGGTCGCCCGACGGCCGCCAGATCGCCTTCACGGTCATGGTCACGGTCTTCTCGGCCGATACTGTCGGCGCCTATCGCACGGCGATCGACAGCGTCAACGTCGATGGCTTGGACCGACGCCGGATCAGCGCGAGGCCGGGAACGGACGGTGTCTGGATCTCGTGGTCGCCGGACGGTCGAACCATCGCCTATCCCGGGCTCCCGGACGGCTCGCCGCTGCCGTCCTTGGGTTCGGGCAGCGGCCCACCCGACAGCTTCTATCCCGCCCAGGACGTCTTCGTCGTCAACGCCGACGGCACGGGCGACCACGACCTGACGAACACGTCGGGTGAGGAAGCCTGGCCGAAGTGGTCACCGGACGGGTCGCGCCTGGCCTACGAGACGAACGATGGCACCGACTCTCGGTTGGCGGTCCTCCCCATGGCCGGCTCCGCCGCGGCCGGACCACCTGCGATCGGTCCCGCAGTCAGCAGCGAGTACGTGTGGTCCCCGGACGGCACCTCGTTGCTCTGGTCCGACCAGGTGATCGACAACGGCAAGGCCACCAGCACGTCCATCCGCATACAAGACGCGCGCTTCCAACGACCGGCCTCGACGGTGACGACGTTTCCATTCGGGACCGTCTGCGCTCCGAGCTGGCAGCGACTCGATCCCGGAGCGGCCACGCCGACCCCGGCCCCATCATCAGCTGCGAGTGCGACGCCGACGGATGCGATCGTCGGGCCGTCACTCGGGCCGTCGTCCGAGTCTTTCGTCGCCTACCTGCGGGGCTACGGACAGCTGTTCACGCCCGTCCCCGTCCCGGCAGCGGGCATCATCTCTGCGTCGACCGCACTCGCGAATCTGGGGGGCTACCCAACGCCGGCATCCCCCGATCCGGTGGCGGAGGCGCCCATCTACGGGATCGTCACCTGCGTCGATCCGTCGAAGAACTGCGCCCAGCGAGGCCTGGTGGGGCCGGGTGAGACCCTCGCCATCTGGCTCATCGTCTTCCCGACCGTAACCGACCAGGACGGTGGCTCTGCCTGGGCCACCGTCAACGCGGTGACCGGTTCGTTCATCAACGGGGCTGGCCTGCCGGATGGTGGCAACCCCTCCGTCCAACCGTAACCACCGCACCAAGGGAGCAGACCATGAAGCGTCCCGCGATTCTGGCAGTCGTCATGTTCGTCGTTCAGGCGTGTGGATCGTCGACATCCTCGGGGTCGGCCGCAGTCGTCATCGCGAGCGTCACCAGCCCCTCGCTCGCGCCGGCATCGCCGACAACGGCTCCGTCACCTCCCGCCGTCACGGCGCCAGGAACGCCGACGCCGCCGACGTGGCCCGCGCCGGCCTCTCTGCCGGCCGCCGGTCGGATCCTCTTCGTGATCGAACGGGATGGCGTCCTTACCCAGCCCGCCTACATCGATTCGACCGGGTTCCATCTGATTCCGATCACGCCGGAGAGCACCCTCGGCGGCGCGATCTGGGCGCTGCAGGACACGCTCATCTTCGACTCCGAGCGCGCCGGTCTGCGCCATCTCTTCCGGATGGGGATCGACGGCTCGAACGTCGTCCAGCTGACCTCCGGCGACACCGCCCAGGACAGCGCAGCGCTATCGCCTGATGGGACGACGCTCGCCTTCGGGGATGTGAGCCCGAACGAGAAGAGGGATATCGGGATCCACCTGTCGAACATCGATGGATCGAAGGTCCGTGACCTGACAGCCGGAGGTGGTCCCGGGGTCGATGGCGAAGATGACGCCGCCTTCTCACCTGATGGCCGGTGGATCGCCTTCGATCGCGTCGTCAACCCGGATGCCCAGCTGTCAGGGTTGTTCATCATCCGCCCCGACGGCACAGGCCTGCGACGGTTGACCGCCGACGCTTCGGGTGCTGGGTATCCGCGCTGGTCACGCGACGGCCAGCGGATCCTGTTCAGCAGCGGGACGTCCGCCATATGGATCGTGGACGTCGCCAGCGGGAAGTCGAGGCAGATCAGCGATCCGACGGATGCGGGCCTCTTCACGGACGCCAACTGGTCACCCGACGGCTCGCAGATCATCTACCGCCACTTCACGCCCGGCAGCCCGGCCACGATCGAGCTCGTGATTGCGAACGCGGACGGCTCGCACCCAGTCAACCTATGGGTCGCCCCGATAGGGTATGGCGGGAACCGGCCGGATTGGGTCCGCTGACGGAGGTCGGGCCACGGCCGGTGTCGTCACCATCGGGTGATAGTGACGCCCCCAGGTCCCGCGGACCGTAACGTTCTCGGGACGGCGCCGGTGGATGATGACCCTCTCGCACCAGTGAGGGCTTGTCGTCCATGACCGAGCACCGGTCCGCCGTCAGCCGAATGGTCGTGCCCGTCGCGACCGGGCGCCGCCGAGCGTCAGGCCGACACGCTCTCGGCATTTGTTGGCCCGGCTACTGGACGAGATCAACCTCGGGCAGACATCGCAGCGAGATCGCTGCCGCAGTCGATCATGCGGTCCAGCCGGTGGCAGTAACGGTCCCGCTGCGATGTCCGGCATCTTGGGCGTGACCAGCCTCAGGCGTCAGGTACGTGCCCCAGCGGCTATCCGAACGGCAGAGCCCGAGATCCGTCCGCTGGGGCTAGCCGGTCGGATCGGCGTGATCCTCCTCGTGGTGCCGGCGCCCATCATCGGCATCGCCGGTGGGTACGGGGCACTCGCCGCTGCACCGTACGCGGTCGTCGGAGGCTTCCTCGCGATCAGACGTCCGGGCAATTCGATCGGCTGGCTCCTGATCGGGCTGGGCTGGGCGTTCGCGGTCTCATTTATAAATGTCCCGGGCTCGACGGCCGACCTACTGGCCGGGACTGCCGCGGCCTCGGTGATGGCGATCGCCATTCTTATAGCCTGGGCGGGCGGCGCGCTGCTCATGCTGTTCTTCATCGTGACGATCGTCTTCCCGAGTGGCCACCTGCCGATCGGTCGCTGGGCCGGGCTCGCTCGGCTCGTGCTCGCCGTCGATGTCCTGCTCTGGGTGGTGTCCGCGTTCGGGCCGACGATCTCGGTGAACGTCGCCGGGTCGTCCTCCGGTGTCCAGGTCCAGAACCCGCTGGCGGTCCTCCCGGACTCGGTCTTGTGGTCGGTGATATCCGCCGGTGCCGTCCTCCAGTTCAGCCTCGTCATCGTCGGGGTCGGATCGATGATCGTCCGCCTCCGGCGAGCCCACGGGGTCGAGCGTGCCCAGCTCCGCTGGGTCGTCATGAGCCTTGCCTTGATCCTAGTCGGCTTCGTGATCGGGCTCGTCGGCGACTCGGTCTTCGACAACGGACTCGGCGGTCTCGTCTGGATCCCGGCGGAGATCGCCTTCGTGTTGCCGCCCATCGCCATCGGGATCGCCATCCTGCGTTATCGGCTATACGAGATCGACCGGATCGTGAGTCGGACGATCGGTTACGGCACGGTCACTGCCGTCCTCGTCGTGACCTTCGCGGGTGCCATCCTCCTGTTCCAGGCGGTCCTCGCGCCGCTGACGGGCGGGAACACGCTGGCGGTCGCGGCATCGACGCTCGTCGTCGCAGCGCTCTTCCAACCGCTTCGTCGGCGAGTCCAGGCACGAGTCGACCGCCGCTTCAACCGCTCCCGATACGACGCCGAGCGGACGCTCGCCGCATTCGCCGGCGGGTTGCGGGACGAGGTCGACCTCGGACAGCTCACGACCGAGATCGGGGCGGCGATCGACAAGACAGTCCAGCCGGTCTCGGTGTCAATCTGGCTGCGGATTGATCGGAATCCGTGACCCCTACGCGGCCGTGATATCGGCACGAAGTTGCCATCGTGTCTTCACGATAGAATCGCCCCCGGCTAACGCGTTAGTCTGCGCATCGGCCAGAGGAATGTCGGATGGAGCGCGGGCGATGACCACAGACTTTGGAGACGCTGCGGTGATGCCGACCAGTGGCGGCCCGAGCCCGGCGGCTTCGATCTCCCAGGCGTCGCACCATCGCTCCGCCGTCTCGAGCGGCATCCCGGAGCCGGTCAGGGTGTTGCGGATGGCGTCGCGACGGGCCTGGAAGATGCGTTCGGGAGTCGAACGGCGTGCCATGGCGCGAGGGTAGGCCGGCCGCGTGACGGGTTGGATGGCGGATTACATTACTCGCGCGGAACAGGAATGGCGCACCGCGGACCGGACAATCCGGGTTCTCAGGGGTGCCACGACGAAGGAGCCAGCCCATGCGGGTCCGCCGCGCGATCGTGGTCGTGATGGCGGCCTTGGTCATGTGGACGGCCGTGTCGTTCTGGATGCTCGCCACAATCGGAGCGAACGTCGACGGACCGATAGGCACGTTCGTGATCAGCCATGCCCCATGTCTCCCCCTCCGTACGACCGCCGAGCCGCAGCTGACACAGGCTGAAATGGACGCCGTCTGCAACCAGCCGCGCCCCGCGGACTTCGTCATCCCTGTTCTTGGCTACCTATTGATCGTCGGCTTCGGCGTTGTATATGCGACGGCGGGGAAGCGCCAAGGAAGCGCCGACCAATAGTCTCGGAGCTACCTCGGCTCCGGTCCCGGACTCGCGATCCCGCCACGCGCGGCCAGCCCGTCCGAGTCACAGGAGTCGGTCTTGATGACCTATGCCTCTGGCGATGGGGTGCCGGAGGAGGTCATGGTCCAACGGTACGCGGGAGGCTGGACGCGCGGTCCATAACCCTGGCCGCCGGGGCCGCGCCGAGCCACTGGCGAGACCGACCCGCGACGGGCGTCCCGGGGAGGTTGATGCCATGCGTCGCCTGTTGGCGGTCGGTGCCGCACTCGTCATGGTTGTCGCGCTCGCTTCGTCAAGCGCCGCCGCCGCACCCACCTCGAAGGTCGATCGGTTCCACGGGAGCTTCGACCTGGTCATTGGGTATGCCTATGCCGGCGGCGCGCCAACCCTGCTGAACGGCCACGTCGTGGTGGACTTCCGGGCGCCGACCGACGCGAAGCTCGTGCCGGGTTCACTCGATGTGTACATGCCCCGTGGGAGTGCTGTGCGCGAGTCCCACGCCCAGCTCACCTGGGCGGCCTTCGGCGACGACAACTATCCTGAGGGGACCGGGTCCATTCACGCGATCGAGGCCTGGGCAAATGGGTGGTGGTGCGACTACCGCGGACCGCAGGACGCCTCGTGCCGACCGTTCATCATCGTGTTCCAACAGATCACGACCCCTGATGTTTCGGAACCACATCGGGTCGGCGTGGCGTTCGATACGCTTGTCTGGCCGACGGGGCCTGAAGCGGACTGGTATATGGCCGGGACGCACGGTGCCTGGGCGCTGACCTACGCTGGTCCCACCCACTAAGACCGGATGGCGGTGATGGCACGCCAGGTGGCGGGTAAGTCCGAGACAGGCGACTCCTAGCCTCTCGTCCGCCCCAGCCCCGGCCCGGCATCGGCCCCGGCCCGACCCCGGCGCCGCCCTAGGACTCGCGATCCCGCCTCGGGCGGCCAGCCGGTCTGGGCCGACCGGGGTGCTTCGTTGTCGACGGAGGTCCGGCGCGGGACACCATGGGTTCATCGTGTTGGTCCAGTGGACGACCTCGACCGCCTCGTCAACGCAGCTTACGCGGCTGACGCCGTGACCCGGATAGACTACCGAGATCGCATCGCGGCCTTCGGGGTCGCCGCCATCAACCGGCTCGAGCCGTGGTTGTCGGATTCGCGCCTTGGCGCATTCGCCGTACGGACGATCGAGAGGGCAGCGGCCGTTCCTGGCGCAGCCGTGGCAGCCGGCCTGGTCTTCGAGCGGTCGCATCCGAACAGTCCGGTTCGAGACGACATCGAGGCGGCGTGGGCGCGACTCGGTGGGCGGCCGCGATCGGCTACCGGTTCGACCACGCGCACGGGTAGCTCACCACGGAGTGACACGCAGTTGCTCCGTCGTTTCGACGCGGACATGCTCGAGGTCTACCAAGCGGCCAAACGCGAAGCGGGGTATCGCGCCACCCGATTCCTGCAGAAGGTCCGCCATGACGGCGGCCTCGAGAGCCCACAGTGTCGGGTCGCATCGAGCGCAGATCCCTCTGGAAGACCGGCCGATCTGGCTCGAATACCGGAGCAACGGCGCGAGTACTCAGTTCTGTTCGAGCGAGGAACGAATCGGCCCGCAGCGCACGGATTCGCGACGCGGGTCGGGCTGAACCCGGGCACCGAGGTCGTGCGGACCGGGCCCCTGACAACATCCGGGCTTGGCTCTACCGGGTGAGCGCCAACTTGGCGCTCAGCCGCGGCCGGCGCATCTCCGTCGCGATGCGCGGCCTCGTGCGGCTGGGGACGTCGGAGGGAGCCGCACGGGCCGAGGACGCCCCGGAGGCGGGCTATCTTCAGCACGAGGGCCGGGCGGCCCTTGTGGGCGTTCTCGCGGACCTCGACCCCAGCGCCAGGGCTGCGCTCCTCCTCAGCAGCGAGGGCTTTTCCGGCGCCGAGATCGCCGCCGCGATCGGGCGCAGCGACGCCGCTACCCGCACGCTCCTCTGTCGAACGCGCACGCGGGTCCGCAGCTTGCTCGAGTCGGAGGAGGGCGTCCGATGAGGTCGCACACGGACTTCCTGGAGCTCGCCGCCATCGCGATCGACTACCCACTGTCCCCGTCCGAGCGCAGCCGTTTGGACGCACATCTCGCCGGCTGCCCGGCCTGCATCCGCTCCTCCGCCGGCCTGCATGCCGACGCCTTAGCGTTCGCGGACCTGCCGTCGGTGACCCTCCCGGATCGACGCGGCACGGTGATCCTGCAGCGGGCCATGCACCCCGCGGCCGTCGGCCGCCCGCTCCGGCTCCTGCTCGTCGGCGCCCTGCTCGCCCTGCTCGCCCTCGGATCCCTCGTCGTCGCGGCCGAGCTGCTCCGGCGGAGCCGGGACGACCTGTCGGTGGTGCTCCCCGCCCCGAGCGTCCAGCCCGATGCCCCGGCCGAGCGACGCGAGCCCCGTGGCGAGCATCGACCCGAACGCACCGCCCGACGGGCTCATCGCCTACGTCGGGGTCGAGAATGGACAGCATGTGATCCGCACGGTCCGCCCGGATGGGAGCGCCGCCCGCACCATCGCCGAAGGCGAGGCGCCCGCCTGGTCCCCCGATGGCATGCTGCTCGCCTTCCAGTGCCCGCCGGCCACCGCCCCCAACGATCCGCCCGCCTCGGACGTCTGCGTCGCGAACGCCGACGGCTCCGGGCAGCGGGTCATCGTCACGGGCGCAATGTCGCCCTCCTGGTCCCCCGACGGGGCGAGCCTCCTGTTCGCGCGCTCCGTCATCGATGCCGGCGACACCTGGATCGTCAACCTCGACGGGTCAAGCGAGCGCCGCCTGGGCGGCGGCGCCGGCTCATGGTCGCCGGACGGCACGTGGATCCTGCTGCTCGGCGCGTCGGGCGCGGAGCCGGACGCGACGATCGTCCACCCGGATGGGAACGGTGCCCGACAGCTCGGCAGGTGCTGGGGGGCGGCGTGGAGCCCGGACGGCACGAGTCTCGCCTGCACGGAGCTGCAGGGCACGGAGGGCGAGATGCGCGCGATCGCCGTCGCGGACGGAACGCTCAGGATGACGTTCAGCGAGCACGCCCAGCTCGCCAGCCCGACTTGGCTGTCCGACCGGCGCATGGTGATGGTGATGAGCGGGACCGGTGACCCTGCGGTCGGGGCCGGCGACCACCTGTACCTCGTCGACTTCGTCAGGCACGAGAGCCGCATGCTCCTGGACGGGGCGGCAACGGTGACGTCGGTGGCGCCCGGCGGCGCGTGGCTCGCCGCGGACGTCGGGGGGACCGACATCCACCTTGTCTCCGTGGACGGCGAGGACCGCACGCTGACCACCGACGGCACCTCGATGGGCGCCGAGTGGCAGCCCAGGCCGGCGACTGCAGAACCGTTGCCGTCGCCGTCGGCCGCCCCACCGTTCTCGAAGCTCACGTTCGGATCCATCCGGGTGGGTTCCGAGGACGTGGCATGGGCCTCGACAAGCACGCGGCTCTTCCGGACCACAGACAGCGGCGCCACCTGGACGGAGGTTCGGCCCCCCGCGCCCACGCTCCGGCCATGGGCGTGGCTCCCGATGCGGACACCCTGTTCCTCGTCACGCCAAGGCGGGCGCCACGGTCTGGGTGACGCGTGACGCCGGCCGGTCGTGGGCCGCGGTCGCGGTTCCCCCAGGAGGACGGCTCGACGCCACCCACGCTCACCTTCGTGTCGCCGAGCCACGGCTTCGCGACGTTCCAAAGGGACGGATCCCCGCTGCACATCTACGAGACCACGGACGGCGGTCGAACATGGGCAGGGCCGGTCGTCCGGGATGCCGTGGAGAAGGGGATGCCGTACCGGGGAATGGCCTGGATCCCGGGCTACGAGAAGGGCGCCCTGTGGTCGAGCAACGGGAAGGCCGACAACCAGCCCTTCGACAATCGGCTCCAGATCTCCGTCGACGGCGGCGCGATCTGGCAGGAGGGTCGATTCCCGGTCGGACCCAGGCCCCGAAGGACGACCTCAAGTCGGTGGACGGGCTATGGGCCGACGGAACCGGCCGTGTCGTGCTCGCGATGAGTCTCGGCGACGGGCCGCAGCTCTACGTCAGCGACGACGGCGCGAAGTCCTGGCGCTTCGTCCGGAGCTGGCAGAGCTTCCGGAGCGGCAATACGGGCGTCGGCTATCACGTGTCGCGCTCGACCACGTCCTGGGTCGTGTCGCGGCTGGCCGGTCCCTGATCGGGTAGCGCTCGACGTTGGCCGCGAAGCTCCGCGCCCGCCGCGCTTCCGCGTAGCAGGCGTGAACAAGGATGCGATGAAGCCAGGCGTCGAAACGCTCGGCCTCGCGGAGCACCGGAAGCTCGCGCCGTCCGTGTCAGAGAGCCACGCCCCGAGCCAAGGTTCGTCTAGAACGGGTCGCCCAGGGCGCCACTGAGAGTCGCGACGCAGACGAACCAGACAAACGCGAGCACGGGAACAGCGACGATGATCAAAGCGAGCCACGCGATCACGCCGCGAACGCCGGCCGACCGGCCGGCGATCACGATGCCGATAGGCCCAAGCAGAACCTCAGACAGCGCGATCGCGGTGAGCGCGCCCATAGACGCTTGCATCTGGTCCTGAGGTGCCAACCCGTTCTCCACGAGCTTGGCGATTACCAGAAACGAGATCGGCACGACGAGCGCGATGAACAAGCCGACAGCTAGGCCCCACCACGACTTGACCGTCATCACTACGCCTCCTGAGCATCCCGAACGGTAGAGTGAGTGGTTGGAACGAGGCGTTCCGGACACCGTCCTCCCGTGTATGACGACGTTCACCCGTGCGACTTGTTTCCCCGTTAGATCGTTTTCAGGCCCACGATCAGCGAGAACGGCAAGCTCCAGATCCTTCCCCTCGGACAGCGGGTGACTGTAGGATGCGACCGTCGAAGTCGAACCGTCGTCTGCCAGGACGTCGCCAGAACTCGCCACGATGCGCTCATGGTGTGGGTAGGTATGCCGAACTGATCACCGGCTGCTCGGGACCGGCTGCCAGTAACCGCTCTCGCCGGCGCCGACGAGGGTCCGATGTGTCCCATCGACGTTGACCGTCCAGAGGGTGCTCTGCCCTGCCTGATCCCACGTTTGGTAGCGGAGCTGGTCGCCGGCTGCTGACCACCCGACAAGCTGGATCGGGATCGAGTCCGGCTCATCGGCGACCACGGTGTGAACCGAGCCGGTCGCCACGTCCACGATCCGGAGTTCGGAGTCCAGCGGCGTTTCGAGGTTCGATCGGACCCATGCGAACGCGATCTGCCGGTCGTCGGGAGACCACGTCAGGCCACCAGGCCAAACGGTGGTCTTGTGGTTGGCGTCCAACGTCGACGTGAAAGAGGTCTGCCCGACCACCAGGGCACGAGGATCGGTCCCGTCGGCGTTCGACACGAACAGCGTGGGAGATACGATCCAATCGCTCACGAAGGCCAGCCGACTGCCGTCGTGCGCGAACGAACCGTTCGCACGTGGGTCGTCCGCGGCGAGGTTGCGCGGCGTCGAACCATCGATCGGCAACTGCCACACGTTGCTGGTTGTCGCGTTCCCTTGACCGAGCCTGGCGTAGACAGATCGGCCGTCCGGGGCCCAGAAGCCAGAAGACTCCTGCAGTCGCACGTAGCCGTCGGGCAATCGGATGGATCCCTGCAAGGCACCATCGATCCCGAAGATGCTGATCTGCGTCGAGCCGATCGACGGGGAGCCGCCGGTCCAGGCCTCGATGCGGGTCGAATCGGGCGACCACGTGGCATCGATCCAGATGTTCGGGATGGATGCGACGACGTGGCCGCTCGCATCGGCGATATGCCCAGTCAGCTGGTCGGCAGCGCCCTGCTGGTCGAAGAAGAGAAAGTGACGTCCGTCCGGCGCCCAGGCAGGTCCGCCATCCCCGAGCACATACGACGGGCCCCCGCCTGCGCCGTCGGTCCACGGCACGCCGTCAGCCACCTTCCTCGGGTGCGCTCCGTCCTGGTCCGCCAGGTAGATATCGTCGTTCATCGCGTACACGAGCAGCGCACCCGTCGGGGGGCGCTCGATCAGGCGGCTTCCGACCAGGGCCGCGGCGGCGGCGAGGGCGGCGACCAGTGCCACGGCGACGATCGCCCAGACCAAGCGCGAGCGATCCGCCGTTCGGGTGCCGAAACGCCGCCCGACCCGGAGCGCAATCGCATGCGCGTCGGGCGCCCCGTCGAGCTGCCCGGCCTGCCAGTCGAGGAACCGTCGGAGTTGCTCGTCCATCCGCTCGTCGTTACTCATGACTCGCGCTCCCCGAGTTGGCTGCGGAGCCGGTCCTTGGCCAGACGCAGCCGCGATCGGACCGTCTCGAGCGGGGCGCCGACGAGGTCGGCGGTCTCCACCACCGAGTAGCCCGCGTACAGGTGGAGGGCGACGACGGCCCGCTGGTCCGCCGACAGCTCTGCGAATGCCGAGCGGAGGGCACTCCAGGTGGCCAGAGCCTCGCTCGATACGTCGGCCGGTTCGATCCAGCTGACACGCGCCCCGATCGTGAACAGGCGGCCGCGCCAGGACGTCCGGGAGCGACTGATCCGGATGGCTTCCCTGACGACGATCCGATCGAGCCACGGCCGGAGGCTTCCATCGTCTCGAAGGCTCGACCGTCGCCGCCACGCCTGCTCGAGTGCCATTTGGACAGCATCCGCGGCATCGGACCCGTCGCGACAGATCAGCCGAGCCAGACGGACGAGTCGGTCGTAGTGCTCGATGACGAACGCGTCCAGGGCCGTGTCGGCCCGGACGCCGGCGTCAGCGTCCGTGCGATCGACGTCCATCGCTTGGGTCGAGTCCCTGCTGGTCATCTCACTGGTATAGAACGAGCTGGGCTGCCAAACGGGTCAATCAGAAGATAGATGCGGCCACCTATCCCCGTTTCGGCGTGCGGGCGGCTCGCCGCGGTTTCTGTTCGGCCGTTTGGGCCATGCCATCGGGCCCATGGGCTCGATCGGAGCTCTGAGCCCGTCCGGTCTCGCCTCGATTTCGATGGTGGCGTTGCCGGACACGAACGCCAGCAACACGGGTTCTCGCCAAGCCGGGGATCCCCGCACCTCCGGATGGCGGGCGTGCCGTCACGCCATCGTGACTGATGGCCGTGCGGAGGGGCCGATGAGGCAGAATGGCGGCGTACCGGGAACGGGCCAGCCGTCGCCGACGACCGGATCCTGTCGCCCCACGATGCGTCCGTGGAGAGAGATCCGATGCCGATCGTCGAGTACCCCGCTGGATCACCGTTTCCGGGTGTGATCGGCCGCACCGCCGACGAGTCGAGCCCGGCCTGGCCGGCGCCGACGCGGGCCCGCAGAGGCGCCCCGAACGTCCTGTTCGTCGTGCTCGACGACACGGGCTTCGGCCAGTTGGGCTGCTACGGCAGCCCGATCGCCACGCCCAACTTCGATGCCCTCGCGGAGGACGGCCTGCGCTTCTCCAACATGCACACGACCGCGCTCTGCTCGCCGAGTCGCGCCTGCATCGTCACCGGCCGCAACCACCACAGCAACGGCATGGCCTGCATCACCGAGTTCGCGACTGGCTACCCGGGCTACAACGGGATCATGCCGTTCGAGAACGGGATGCTCTCGGAGATGCTGCTCGAGCACGGCTACGGCACGTACATGGTCGGCAAATGGCACCTCACGCCGAGCGTCTACGAGACGGCCGCGGGGCCGTACGACCGCTGGCCGCTGGGGCGCGGCTTCCAGCGCTTCTACGGCTTCCTCGGCGGCGACACGAGCCAGTGGTACCCCGAGCTCGTCTACGACAACCACCCGGTCGAGCCGCCGAAGACGCCGGAGGAGGGCTACCACCTCACCGAGGACCTGGTCGACAAGTCGATCGAGTTCATCACGGACCTGCGCCAGATCGACCCCGACAAGCCGTTCTACCTCCACCTCTGCTTCGGCGCGACGCACGCCCCGCACCACGTGCCCAAGGAGTGGGCCGACAAGTACGCCGGCCAGTTCGACGACGGCTGGGACGCGTACCGCGAGCGGGTGTTCGCGCGCCAGAAGGAGCTCGGCATCCTGCCCGCGGACGCCGAGCTGTCGCGCCACGACCCGGACGTCCCCGAGTGGGACTCGCTGAGCCCGGACGCGCGGAAGCTGTCCGCGCGGATGATGGAGGTGTTCGCGGGCTTCCTGAGCCACACCGACCACCACCTCGGGCGGCTGCTGGACTACCTGCGCGCGCAGGGCGTGCTCGACAACACGATCGTCATGGTCATCAGCGACAACGGCGCGAGCGCCGAGGGCGGGCCGGGCGGCACGACGAACGAGGCCCAGTTCTTCAACAACGCCCAGGAGACGCTCGAGGAGAGCCTCGCCGTCATCGACCAGATCGGTGGTCCCGAGCACTTCAACCACTACCCGTGGGGATGGACGTTCGCCGGCAACACCCCGTTCCGGCGCTGGAAGCGCGAGACCTACCGCGGCGGCTCGACCGACCCGTTCATCGTCTCCTGGCCCAAGGGCGTCAGGGCGCGCGGCGAGGTGCGCACCCAGTACGCCCACATCATCGACATGGTGCCGACGGTCCTCGACCTCCTGGGCGTCCAGCCCCCGGCGGCGATCCGCGGCGTCACCCAGGCGCCGATCGAGGGCGTGAGCTTCGCCCACGCGCTCGACGACCCGGCGGCAGCGAGCCGCCACCACACGCAGTACTTCGAGATGCTCGGGCACCGTGCCATCTACAAGGACGGCTGGCGGGCGGTCTGCCCCTGGCCCGGCCCCTCGTTCGCCGAGGCGGGCACCGGCTTCGGCAACCCGATCACGGCCGAGACGCTGACGAAGCTCGACGCGACCGGCTGGGAGCTCTACCACATCGACGAGGACCCGGCCGAGAACCACAACCTGGCGGCCGACAACCGCGAGAAGCTCATCGAGCTGATCGGGACGTGGTATGTCGAGGCCGGCAAGTACAAGGTGATGCCGGTCGACGGCAGCGGCCTGGCCCGGATGGTCGTGGAGAAGCCGCTGGTTGCGGTGCCTCGCAACCAGTACACCTACGTGCCGGGCACCCAGTCGATCCCCAACTTCGCTGCGCCGCGCCTGCACAACCGCCCGCACAGCATCACCGCGACCGTGGACATCCCGGAGAGCGGTGCTGAGGGCGTCCTGTTCTGCCAGGGGACGGCGGCCGGCGGCTACTCGCTGTACGTCAAGGAGGGCCGGCTGCACTACGTCCATAACTACGTGGCCCGGGAGCGTTTCACTGTGTCCTCGCCAGACCCGCTGCCTGTTGGACGCCACGAGCTCCGCTTCGAGTTCGAGCCGACCGGCAAGCCCGACATGCCCCACGGTCACGGCGTCCCCGGACGGCTCCAGCTCTACGTGGACGGGGCCCTGGTCGCCAGCGCCGACGCGCCGTACACCACGCCGTTCATGTTCAATCCGGGCGGGGTGAGCTGCGGCCACAACCCGGGCTCTCCCGTGACGACGGAGTACACGAGCCCGTTCAAGTTCACCGGTCGCCTCGAGAAGGTGGTGGTGGATGTCAGTGGGGACCTGATCGTGGACCCCGAGGCCGAGCTCCGGATGCACATGGGGCGCCAGTAGCGTCCACGTCGATCACCGGGAACGCTGCGGCGGACTCCCAGCTCGATCTAGACCAAGGGTGCCAGGTGGTGCTTCACGGCCGAGTGCGACAGGCGGCGCCGCCTTCTCCGGGGTAGTCTTCGGCCCGAGCCAGCGGCCTTGCTGGAAGCGGTGCGCAGGTGCGGGAGGCTGGGACGTGGACCGACCAAAGGTGGTCACGCGGGGCGAGCTGCGCGGCGAGCCGACGCCGACGCCCGGCGTTACCCGATTCGAGGCGTTCGCGGACGAGGGCGTCTGGGTGGGGCGTGTCGAGAATGCTGCAGACCAGGCCTCGGGCTGGCACGTCCACCCGGGCCACGACACGTACGGGCACGTCACCCGCGGCCGGTTCTTCGTCGAGTTCGGCCCTGGCGGGTCCCAACGGGTGGAGATCGAGCCAGGGGACTTCGTGCTCATCCCGAAGGGCGTCGTCCACCGCGAGGGCAATGCCGGCGCCGAGCCGAACGATGGCGTCATCGTCCGCGTGGGCGAGGGGCCTGTGACCGTCAATCTCGACGGCCCTGAGGCCGGCTGATCCGCAACCGACCGCAGTCGTCCGGGATGGTGTCGGCCGGCTCCGGCAGTCGCGGGCCGAGGATCCAGACCAGCTGCGCCGTCGTGTCGGCGCCCACCTTGGACCGCGCATTCGCCAAGTGGTGCTTGACGGTCGAGTGCGACAGGCCGAGGCGGTGGGCGGCTGCCTTCTCCGACCCGGCGACGAGCACAGCGGCCACGACGACGACCTCTCGGTCCGTGGCGCGCGAGGCGGGGCGGGACGGCCGGCGCGTCATGCGCTCTTGAGCCAGTCGAAGGGCTCCGGGGGCTCGGCGAGGCGCATCGTGATCGGAAGGTCGTTGGTGGCGGGGCTATCCCTCTCGCCCCGACCATTCGTACCTCATCTCGCGAGGTCCGAAGCACACTGAGCCGACTGCCGAGTCGAGCCCCTCGTCGATCTTGGGCGGGCATCCGCGGTTGCGAGGAGCGCTCCCGACAACCACCGATGTGGCGACACAAGCGGCCCCGGCCGAGTGCCAACCCGAGCCGCGTGACTATCTGGAGCGCGCCGAACCGTGCCCATCGAACGGGCCCGTAGCGATCGCGCCCCAGGCCCGCTCGACCCGTGGTCACGGACGAGGCTCGCCAGCGGTCCGCTCGGCGGCTACCATCTGAGCCGCAGCCGCTTCCGCCGATCGACGGCGAAGCCCGGACACCCGAGGGGGTCGAGCGTCCGCGATGGCGGCAACAGTCGATACTTCGCGTCGCCCGACTTCCGGAGTCAACCTTGCCCGACCCACGGACCCGCGCCGCCTCGACGGGCCACGAAGCGACGGCCCCCGCCGCCGTGCCCCCCGCCGAAGCGGCGCAGGCACGAGCGCAGCAGGTCCAGGAGGCGCTCTACCGGATCGCGGACGCAGCGAGCGCGGCGAACGACATGGCCGAGTTCTATCCAACGATCCACAGGATCGTCGGCGAGCTCATGTTCGCGAACAACTTCTACATCGCGCTCTTCGACGACGAACGCCAGATGCTCAACTTTCCCTACTACGTCGACGAGGTGGACGAGGACATCCCGGATCCCAGGCTCTGGGAGGAGATCGGGACCGGGGAGGCCCGCGGGACGACCGCCTACGTCCTTCGGACGGGGCGACCGATACTGCTTACGAGCGAGCGCAGGGAGGTCCTCTTCCAGCAAGGAGAGATCGATCGTCTCGGCGCCGACGGCGAGGACTGGCTCGGGGTCCCCCTGACGTCGGAGGGCCGGACGCTCGGTGCGCTCGTTGTCCAGAGCTACGACGCGGTCCACCGCTACGACGATGCCGACGTCGATCTGCTCGCCTTCGTGGGCCAGCACATCGCCACCGCGCTCAGTCGAGCCCGCGCGATCGAGGAGACCCGTCAGCGCAACACCGAGCTGGGCATCATCAACGAGATCGGGGCTGGCCTGGCCCGGCAGGTCGATATGGCGGAGATGTACGAGCTCGTGGGTGAGCGCATCCGGGAGCAGTTCCAGGCGAGCTCGATGTTCATCGCCACCTTCGACCGGCACACCAACATTCTCTCGTTCCCGTACGAGATCCTCGACAACGAGCGCTATCAGTCCGAGCCGTTCGAGTTCGGCCCCGGCCTGACCTCGATCGTCGTCCGCACGGGGCAGCCACTGCGACGCGGACACGGGACAGACCTGATCGCGCTCGGGATGGTCGCCGACGGCCTCGATGCCCAGTCCTGGCTCGGCGTCCCGATGCCCGGATCCGATGGCGTCGCCGGCGTGATCGCGCTCGAGAGCCTCGAGGTGAATGCTTACTCGGAGGCCGACGAGCGGTTGCTGAGCACCCTGGCCGCCAGCCTCGGGACGGCCCTCGAAGGCGCGCGGCTGCTCGAGCGAACGCGGCAGCGCAACGCCGAGCTGGCTGTCATCAACAGCGTCCAAGCGGGCCTCGCGGCGCAACTCGATATGCAGGCGATGTACGACCTCGTCGGCGCCAAGATCGCCGAGATCTTCGACACGCACGTCGTCGACATCGGCACGTACGATCGCGAGACAGATCTGCTCCACTTCCCGTACACGCTCGAGCGCGGGGTACGGTTCCCGGACGAAGCGGTCAAGCCGTTCGGGTTCCGGCGCCACGTGCTGGAGACGCGCAAGCCGCTCCTGATCGAGGACGTGGCGCGCGAAGGGCCAGCCTACGACAACCCGATGATGCCGCTGGCCGGGGAGATGCCGAAGTCGCTCATCTTCGCCCCGCTCATCTCCGGCGGCGCGCCGGTCGGGATGATCTCGCTCCAGAACCTCGATCGTGAGCACGCCTTCGGACGGTCCGAGCTGGAGCTGCTCGACACGCTCGCGACCAGCCTGAGCGTGGCCCTCGAGAACGCCCGGCTCATCGACGAGACCCGCCGGCGGGCTGCCGAGCTCGCGATCGTCAACGACGTCGGCCAGGCCCTGTCCGCCCAGCTGGACCTCGACACGCTCATCCGGCAGCTCGGTGACCAGATGCGGGCGACGTTCAACGCCGACCTGGTTTACGTCGCTCTCCACGATCCGGCGACCGACCTCATCGACTTCGCGTACTACAGCGAGGGCGGCGTCCAGGCCCCGCGCGCCCCGATGCCGTACGGCCAGGGCCTGACCTCGCGGATCCTCGAGACCCGCGAGCCGCTGCTCCTCAACCAGGGCGCGCAGTTCGAGGCCATCGGGACGATCGTTGGGACGCCAGTGAGCTCGTTCCTGGGCGTGCCGATCGTCGTCGGCGATTCGGCCATCGGCGTCATCAGCGTCCAGAGCACGACCGAGGCCGGTCGCTTCGGCGAGAGTGATTCGCGCCTGCTGGCGACGCTCGCCGCGAACGTCGGCGTCGCGATCCAGAACGCCCGCCTGTACCGGGACGCGCAGCGGCGCGCGAACGAGATGGCCGCCTTGGCCGAGGTGGGAGCGGAGATCTCGGCGATGCTCGAGCTGGGTTCAGTCCTCGGGCGGATCGGCGAGCGAGCGCAGTCACTCCTCGCAGCCGACACGAGCGCGGTCTACCTCGCGGACGCGGACGACGGGACGACCTTCCGACCGATCGTCGCGCTGGGGGCGTTCGCCGAGGAGGTCCGCGCGGACACGGTGAAGCTCGGCGAGGGCATCATCGGCGACCTAGCCCGGCGCGCCGAGGCCGAAGTCATCAACAACGTCATGACCGACTCCCGATCGGTGTCGATCCCGGGCACCGATCCCGATGCCGAGGAGCGGCTGATGGTCGCCCCACTGGTCGTCCGCGGCACGGTCATCGGGATGACCGCGGTCTGGCGTTCGGCCCCGGCCACCCGGTTCAGCCAGGCGGATCTCGACTTCCTGGTCGGCCTGTCGCAGCAGGCCGCCATCGCCATCGAGAACGCCCGGCTGTTCGAGGACGGGGCGGCGGCCCGCCAGGCGGCCGAGGACGCCAACCAGGCCAAGAGCACGTTCCTCGCCGCGATGAGCCACGAGATCCGCACCCCGATGAACGCGATCATCGGGATGAGCGGTCTCCTCCTCGATACCCAGCTCGACGAGGAGCAACGGGACTTCGCCGAGACGATCGCGACGTCCGGCGAGGCGCTGCTGACGATCATCAACGACATCCTCGACTTCTCGAAGATCGAGGCCGGCCGGATCGAGCTGGAGGCGGCGCCGGTCGCGCTCCGGCCGTGCGTCGAGGGTGCCCTGGACGTCATCGCGCCGCTGGCCGCGCGCAAGGGCATCGAGCTCGCCTACGCGATCGACCCCGACGTCCCGACCGTCATCATCGGCGACGCCGGGCGCCTCCGCCAGATCGTCCTCAACCTGCTGTCGAACGCGGTCAAGTTCACCGAGGAGGGCGAGGTCGTGCTCCGCCTCACCGGGTCGCCGGCTCGACGCCGGGTCGACGGGCCTCGACGGCGGACGCTGGCAGATCGTGGCGGAGGTCCGCGACACCGGCATCGGCATCCCGCCCGAGCGGATGGACCGGCTGTTCCAGTCCTTCAGCCAGGGCGACCTGTCGATCTCCCGCAAGTTCGGCGGGACCGGGCTCGGGCTCGCGATCAGCCGCCGGCTGGCCGAGCTGATGGGCGGCTCGCTCGTGGCCGAGAGCGCCGGGATCGAGGGCAAGGGGAGCCTCTTCCGCCTGACGATCGAGATCGGTTCTGCCTCGGAGCTCGACCTCTCGGCGGTCCGCGCCGGCCCGCTGCCGGAGCTCGTCGGCCGGCGGGCTCTCGTCGTCGACGACAACGCCACGAACCGGCAGATCCTTGTGACCCAGGTCGCCCGCTGGGGGATCGCCTGCCGGGAGACTGCCTCGCCGCTCGAGGCCCTCGGCTGGATCGAGGCCGGCGAGGCCTTCGACGTGGCCCTCCTCGACCTGCTGATGCCCGAGTTGGACGGCTACGCCCTGGCCGAACGGATCCGCGCCTCCGCGGCCGGCGCGCACGTCCCGGTGATCATCCTGTCGTCGGTGGGCAAGCGCGACCGCGAGGCGCCCGAGGTGGCGATGTTCCTGACCAAGCCGGTGAAGCCGTCCGCGCTCAACGACGCGCTGATGACGGTCCTCCACGGCCAGGACCGGGCGCCCTCCGTCCGCCTGTCCGAACGCCCGTCGGCTGATGCGGACCTCGCCCGTCGGCACCCGCTGCGAATCCTCCTGGCGGAGGACAACCTGGTGAACCAGAAGCTGGCGATCCGGCTGCTCTCCCAGCTTGGCTACACCGCGGACATCGCCGGGAACGGGTTCGAGGCGATCGAGGCCGTCGAGCGCCAGCCCTACGACGTGATCCTGATGGATGTCCAGATGCCCAGGCTCGACGGGCTCGGGGCGACCCGACGGATCCGCGCCGATGGCGGCCCGCGGAGCAGGATCCGGATCGTGGCGATGACCGCGAACGCCCTCGCGGGCGACCGCGAGATGTGCCTCGAAGCCGGTATGGATGACTACGTCTCCAAGCCGATCCGCCCGGCCGAGCTGGCGGCGGCCCTGGCGGCGACACCGTCGGCCGGGGCCGCGGCGGCCAGGTCGACCGGCGAGCGGCGCGGAGGTCGCGTCGCTCGATGCCTGATCCGACTCTGGACACCGCCACGCTCGCCGAGCTGCTCGAGACCGTCGGCAACGACCGCGAGTTCCTGGCCGAGCTCATCGAGACCTACCTCGCCGACAGCCCGAACCTCTTCGCGGAGCTGCGGGCCGGGCTGGCGTCCGGCGACGGGGTGTCGGTCCGGCGCGCGGCCCACACCCTGAAGTCGACGAGCGCGAGCTTCGGGGCGACGCACCTCGCTGCGCTGGGTCGGGAGATGGAGGCGGCGGCCGACGCCGGCGATCTGGCCGCGGTCGCGGCCCGCGTCGAGACAGCTGAGACCGAGTTCGAGGCAGTGGCGGTCACCCTTCGGGCCGCGGCCGGCGCCGGGGTCGCGCCCGGGAGCGGGGCCTCGTGAGCGACGCGCGCGGGCGGATCCTCGTCGTGGACGACACCGCGCTCAATCGGGCGATCCTGGGCCGCGCCCTCCAGGGCCAGGGGCACGAGGTCGTCGATGCGACCGACGGCCGGGCCGCCCTGGCGATCCTCGCCGAGGCGGCCGACAGAAGATCGATCGACGTGGTCCTGCTCGACATCGAGATGCCCGGGATGGACGGCTACGAGACGTTGCGCCGGATCAAGGCCGACGAACGCCTCCACGACCTGCCGGTCATCGTCATCTCGGCCGTCGATGCGCTCGAGAGCATCGTCCGCTGCATCGAGATGGGCGCCGCGGACTACCTGCCCAAGCCGTTCAACGCCGCGATCCTGCACGCGCGCGTCTCGACGTCGCTCACCTCCAAGCGGCTCCGCGACCTCGAGCTCGAGTATCTCGAGCAGGTCGGCCGCCTGACAACCGCCGCCACCGCCGTGGAGGAGGGGGCCTTCGAGCCCGCGACCCTCGAGGGGGTCTCGAGCCGCGAGGACGCCCTGGGACAGCTCGCGCGGACCTTCCAGCGGATGGCCGAGGAGGTGCGCGCGAGGGAGGACCGTCTGCGCGCCGAGGTCCGGGAACTCCGGATCGAGATCGACACCGCCCGCCAGGCGAGGAAGGTGTCCGAGATCACCGAGACCGACTTCTTCCGCGACCTCCGCGAGCGCGCGCCGCATCTGCGCCGGATCGTCGACGACCCCGGCGCGGACCCGCGCTGACATGGCGACGATCATCTCGGTCCACTCGTTCCGCGGCGGCACGGGCAAATCGAACACGACGGCCAACCTCGCCGCGGTGTTCGCGATGGGCGGCCGGCGCGTCGGCGTGATCGACACGGACATCCAGTCGCCCGGGATCCACGTCCTGTTCGGTCTGGTCGGCGACGACGTCGAGGCCTCGCTCAACGACTTCCTCTGGCACGGCCGGCCGATCGGCGAGATCGCCCAGGACGTCAGCGCCGCGCAGGGGATCGTCCCGCCGGGTCGGATCCACCTCATCCCCTCCAGCATGAAGCCGGGCGAGATCGCCCGCGTCCTCCGGGAGGGCTACGACGCCCAGCGCCTGACCGAGGGGTTCCGCCAGCTCGTCGACCAGCTCGGGCTCGACATCCTGCTCATCGACACCCACCCGGGTCTCAACGAGGAGACCCTCCTCTCGCTGGTCATCTCGCACGCCCTGCTCATCGTCATGCGCCCCGACAGCCAGGACTACGAGGGGACCGGGATCACCACCCGGGTGGCGCAGGAGCTCCAGGTCCCGCGGATCCGGATCATGGTCAACAAGACCCCAGCCGGCTTCGACACGGAGGCCGTCGCGCGACGGGTCGAGGCCGCCTACGGCTGCCCGGTCGCGGCCGTCCTCCCGCACTCGGACGACCTGATGCGGCTCGCCAGCGAGGGCATCTTCGTCGTCCGCAACCCCGACCACCCGCTCTCGGACCTGTACCGGAAGGTCGCCGCGAACCTGGTGGCCGCGGGTGACGGCTAGCGGGTTCGGGTTCTCGCGCGACGAACTGCTCGGAGGTCTGCCGGCTCGCCGTGCCAGCACGCTGCTGTTCGCCATCGAAAGCCGCACCGCCCTCCTCGTCGCCCGCGACCGGCGAGCGATGGCCACATTCGAGACCGAGCAGACCGAAGCCGAGAAGGAGGGCGCGTTCCTCGTCGCGCTCGGCGAAGGCCGGACGCCGCCGCTCAAGCCGACGATCCAGGACCTGGACCGCCACGCGGCGGACTGGGCGGACCTGCTCCCGCCCGACGTCGAGGGGCGTGCGGCGATCCTGAAGAAGATCGCCGACAAGTACGGATTGCCCGCCCAGGCGGCCGCCATAAAGGTCGCGCTCGGCGCGGGCGACGCCGCCGTCGCCGCGGCCTTCGTCCGACAGGCGAATGCGACGGTCGATTCCTTCGCTGCGGTCCCGCTCCCGGCCCTGGAACGTTGGCGCTGGATCCGGAGCCGGTCCGCCGCCCGGATCGAACACCTCCCGCCGTTCTGGCTGGCCTTCGCGCTGACCCTGACCGAGACTGTCGGTGGCGGCATCCTCGCCCTGCCGATCGCGTTCGCCGGGCTCGGGGTCTGGGCCGCGACCGTCTTCCTCGTCGTCTTTGGGCTGGTCAACGTCCTGACAGTTGCGGCCCTGGTCGAGGGGATCACCCGCGACGGCAACATGCGCTACGGCTCCTCGTACTTCGGGCGGCTCGTCGGCGACTACCTCGGGCGACCAGGGAACGCCGTCCTGACGCCCGCCCTGTTCCTCCTCAACGCGATCGGCTTCGTCGTCGCCCTGGTCGGCTTCGGGTCGACCCTGGCCGGGGCCTCCGGTCTCCCGGTCGGAGCCTGGGCGGCCGTCCTGTTCGCGGTGAACCTCGTCTACCTCTGGCGCGGCTCGTTCGACGCGACCGTCGCCTCGGCGCTGCTGATCGGTGTCGTCAACATCGCGCTCATCACCGCGATCTCGCTGTTGGCGCTGGCCAATGCCCGGCCCGGCGCGGCTGCATTCCCGAGCGTCTCGGTCGATCACCTGACCCTCGACGCGTCCGCGCTCGACCTCGTCTTCGGCGTCGCGCTGATGGCCTACTTCGGCCATACCTCGGCCGGAAATGCCGCGAAGGTCGTGCTCGCCCGCGACCCGAGCGGTCGCGCGCTGCTGTGGGGCAACGTCGGCGCGATGCTCGGCGCGATGGCCCTGTACATCCTGGCGGTCGTCGCCATCGGGCTGGCGCTCGGCGGCGACGAGCTGGTCGGCTATGCCGGGACGGCCATCACGCCGCTTGCGGCAGAGGTGGGACCGATCGTCAACGTGCTGGGCTCGATCTACGTCGTCCTGGCCCTCGGGCTTGGCTCGATCTACCTGTCGCTGAGCTTGTTCAACCAGATGGCCGAGCTCGTGCCGTCGATGACGGTCCGGGCGATCGCCGGTGCCACCGTGCGCTCACGGATCCCGGGGTTCGTCGTCCGGGCCACCCCACTGGCCCTGATCTTCGTGGCGGTCGAGGTCCTGCTCGCGCTCGGCAGTCTCTCGTTCACCGGGCCGCTGAGCCTCGTCGGAACCATCACCCTGCCGCTCCTCGGCGGGATCTTCCCGATGCTCATGCTCGTGGCGGCGCGCCGCAAGGGCGACCGGGTCCCCGGCCGCGTCATCGGGCTGCTCGGCAACCCGATCGTCGTCGCGGCCACGATCGGGATCTTCTTCCTGGCCGAGGTCTCGTATGGCCTATTCATCTGGACCGGCCCGATCGAGCGAGCGCTGGCGCTCACGGCCGCGGCCGCCGTCCTGTTCGTCTGGCTGGTCACGTGGCGGCGTGGGGCGTTCCATTCCCGGACCGTCATCGAACTGCGACGCGAGCCAGGCCCGCCGGAGCGTGGGCTCTTGTCCGTGACGGCGGACGGGGGACCCGTGGCGACGGGGCTGGTGCTGGACGAGGGTGGCTCGGAGCGTCAGGTCGTCGCCTCGAGCGTCACGATCCCGGACCCGGGTCGCCTGCGCTGGGTCACGGTCGCGTTGCCCGCCGCACGGACGGCCGAGCTGAAGATCTGGGCCCACCTCGTCACCCACGACGGCGAGTCCCGGGGGTTCCCGGTCCGGATCACGGCCTCGGGCGGGTCGGGTGCGGGGGACGTGCCGCCCCTTTCCGGCGACGGGCAGGTCATCGTCGACAACCCAGGAGGGACGATCCGCTTGGACCTCGCACCGACGACCGATCCGGCGCGGCGACGTGCGGATCTGGGACCGCACCGGTGACGCGCTGCGGGCCGGCGGCACGGTCTACGACGTCGTGGCGCTTCGCGATGGCACATTCTTCTGGGCACCGCCGTGGGCCGTGTTCTGGGCGACGTTGTCGTGGCTGCCCCTCGAGGTCTTGCACCTCCTCGTGGTGATCGCGGACATCGTCTCGCTGCGGTTGATCGCCGGCTCGTGGCTCGGTGCGGGACTCCTGGCGTGGTGTCCGCTCGTCGCGTTCGAGTTCGCCTCTGGCAACATCAATCTGGTCGTCGCGGCGTCGATCGCGCTCGCGGTCCGTGGCGAACCGGAGCTCGCCGTCGTCGCGACCTTCGCGAAGCTCTCTCCGGCATTGGCCATCGACCCGCGTCAGTGGCGCCGCGTCGTCCCGGTCGCGCTGGTCATGCTGGCGATCACGCTCCCGTGGCTCGACCTCTGGCGCCAGTGGGGCCAGCAGCTTTTGAATGCGTTCGGCCAGTCCATCGGCCCGGTGATCTCGATCCCGTTCCTCATCCGCCTGCCGATCGGGCTCATCGTCGTGGCGACACGGCGGCCGGCGCTGCGGGCGCTCGGTGCCGTGGTCGCGATCCCGGCCTTCTACTTCGGGACCTCCGTGATGCTACTGGCGCCGCTCGCCGTGGGCGTCACGGGCTGGCTCGAGGGGCGTAGCCTGGAAGATGACGCACGTCACCCGGCGTGAACCGTCTGTTGGCGCCCGGCTCGAGGATGCCCAGCTCGACCAGCCGGCTCGGCTCCTCGACGCTGCACCTAGGCCGTGCGCCCAGCCTCGCCGGCGTCCCCGGTCGTTGAAGTTCGTGTCTCCTTCGATGGGCCGGTAGCGCGCGGGATCCGCAAAAGCCAGATCAGTGCTACCGCGGTGACGAGTCCTGCTGCCGCGGCGCCGACCCCACCGACGACGTAGACCGCGAGCGTCGTCCAGTCGCTGGCGTGCTCCGCGACGCCGATCGCGCTCCAGCCGACGACCCAGGCAACGCCGGTCGCTGGCACCCACCAGCCCGCTGACGAGAGAATCCGGTGTAGGACCACCCATTGGGCGAGTCCGACCACCACACCGATGATCGCGCCCGTCAGTGCGTACCCGGGCAGCGTCGTCGTGCCAGGGAGGGTTGCCTCGGCCAACGCCTTGCCAACGCCGAAACCAACGATCGAGAGTACGACCCACCAGCCGACCGGGGAGATCCATCGGCGCAGGACCAGCCACTGCGCGATCCCCACGGCCGACCCGATCACGAGCCCGTCCACGAGGACTGTGGAGACGAATGACTGCAGCGCCTCG
This sequence comes from uncultured Chloroflexia bacterium, assembly GCA_963742075.1. Lineage (GTDB taxonomy): Bacteria > Chloroflexota > Limnocylindria > Limnocylindrales > CSP1-4 > SPCO01. Next base: position 174,426 of record CAVUKR010000011.1, read on the forward strand.
CACAGCGCGAAACCGATCAGCCAGCCGGCCACGTTGGCAACCACCCACTGGGTGCCAAGGCTTCGTTCCGAGACCGTCATGGCTCCTTGATTATGTCATCAAGTACCTGCCCGCTCCTCAAGACGTGGCCGGTCGCAACGGTCTGACGATCGGCCGCGAGCGTCCCACGTTCCCCGGATGTACGCGTCGGACGCGTGATCTCCTCTTGGAGGATCAGGAGACCGCGGGCACCGAAACCTTCCCGTCCTTGATGGCCGCGACATAAGCCGCGTGGTCCCGTTCGTTGGCGGCCGCGTAGCTCTCGGAGAAGTCGGCGATCGCCCCGTCGAATCTGTCGCTGGTGCCGAGATACGACGCGATCGCAACGGCATCGCCGGTCACGGCGTGGGCGCGCGCGAGTGACCAACCGCAGATCCCGCCGTAGAAGCCCAGGCCGACCGGCTCGATCGTGGTGATGTCCACCGAACCCTTCATGTCCCAGAGCTGTCGCAGATAGAAGTCGCGGCCGCCCGGTCCCCGCGTCCAGCCGAGGAGGATGTCGGGGGTCGCCTGCATGCGTTGCTGCCCGACCACGACCCGCTCGGCATGGTTGGCGTGCGCGCTCGAGCCGACGAATGGCGCGAGGACCGACGCGGTGGCCTCTTTGGCCTGAAGGATGAGCGGGTCGCCCTCGTCACGCCCCTCGAGGACGAGCACGAAACAGCGCGTCCCGACGCTGCCGACGCCGACGACCTTGAGAGCGAAGTCCACGAAGCGATAGCGCTCCAGGAAGTCGCGCCGGTTCTCGGGCATCGTCGCGCGGTAGTCAGTGAAGACCTTCTCCAGGGCCTTGGGGCCGCCCATGCCCTCGAGGTCTATGTGCGTGATGACGGGCGGGTCGTCGAGGATCACCCGACGTCCGTCCACGACGGCCGTGAGCTTCTCGAAGGCGTGCATGCCGTCGCGCTGGCGGGCCTTGCTGAAGATGGCCTCGAGGTTCCTGCGGCGCGTGACGCCTTCCCGGCCCTGGAGCCTTCCCGTCGCCTCGGCAGCCTCCCGGATATCGGCCTCGGTGATGGAGGTGTACCAAACGGTCATGAGGCTCATCCCCGCGAAGCGGGCCATCCATTGGCGATAGCTGCGGACCGTTGCCATCGCCGCCGCCCGGTTCTGGGCGACGCTGAAGCCACGCGCCTGGCCGGCGATGACGACGCTCGCGGCGAGCCGCTTGACATCCCACTCCCAGGGCCCGGGGAGCGTCTCATCGAAGTCGTTGGCGTCGAAGACGAGCGTCCGCTCGGGCGAGGCGAACAGTCCGAAGTTGCTGAGGTGGGCGTCACCGCTGGCCTGGACGAGGATGTCCGTCCGTGGGGTGGTCCCGAGGTCGAACGCCATCACGGCCGCGGTCCCGCGGTAGTAGGCGAACGCCGACTCAGCCATCCGCTCGTGGCGGACGGGAACGAGGTCCTGGAGCCGCTCTGTCTCCTGGCTGGCCAGGATCGCGATCGGGTCGCGGCCGTGGGCGGGTTCGAAGGCGGCGTGGTTCACCCGCGGGACCCGCTTGCGGGCCGCCCTGCCCGCCGCAGACCGTTCGCTCGGCGGGACCCAGGGTCGAGCGGTCCAGGAGGGGCCATCGGTCGGGAGATCGGCCTGCCACGCAGCGTCGAACGCCGCCGCGGTCTCGTGGTCCGGAGTCGTCCTGCGCGACTGTGGCACGGTCTTCGTAGGTTCGGTCACTGTGGATGCCCTCGGATCAGCCAACGGGAAGCATGGCCTCAGACTCAGGGAAGTGCGACCCGGAGAGCATCCTCCTATTCGGATGACACCGCTCGATCCCGCCTCTGTCAAGCGGGTGTCGACGCCAACGATCGCGCATTGGCCGGAGGCGCCGGCCGGCGTGGCTGCGACCTCTCGTCTGGCGCCGCTGAGCACGGTGTGACATTCCGCAAGTGGCGCTCCCGTGCTGCGGCCTTCCTCCGACGCGGAGGATGCGGCCGGCCAGCAATGCGGCCTACGGTGCGTTCCTCCAGGCGGCCGCATGCGGTCGTCGTGCCTGGACCGTCGTGGCGAGCGTGACCGGACACTGCTGCGCAAGAGGCGCGGTCAGCCAGAAGGGCGATGCTCGCGTCGACCGCGGAGAGCTGAGGTATCGACGTGACCGAACAGCAGACGATCCCCGACACGACGAGGTCAAACGACGCCGATGACACGGTCGTCGCAGCGGCGCACGTCGCGGACGAGCATGGGGTGCTTGCCGAGGGCGCGGTCGCGGCCCAGGGGCCCCATGCCCTCATCGTCGCCCGCTTCGCGGACCCGACGCTCGCGATGAGTGCCTATGACGACCTCATCGACGCCGAGGTCGCGGGCCTGCTCCAGGTCGACGGCGTCCTCGTCGTCAAAGCGGATGAGGGCGGCAAGCTCCACGTCCAGAAGATGACCGACCACAGCACCCGTACGGGTCTCAAGTGGGGCATCGTCGGTGGCGTTGTCGCGGCGGTCTTCCTGCCTGCCACGATCGTGGCCGGCGCGGTCGCCCTCGGCGTTGCCGGCGCCGCCGCGGGCAAGGCGCGCAACCTCCACCATCGGGTCGAGGTCGAGAAGGAGCTTGCCGGCGTCGTCACCCCGGGAACCTCGGGGATCCTCGCGTTGGTCTCGGCGATGGATGCCGACGCCGTCGCGCAGAAGATGCCTGCGGCCGAACAAGTCAAGACGGTCCCGGTCGACGAGGAGACTGCCGGGGACATCAAGGCGGCCGCGACCGCGGCAGCGCGCAACGGATCCGCGATCCCAGTCTGAGTCCGCGGCGCGCAGGACCCGTTCGGCGTGCGACCGGCGCTGGACATCAGGGAGCAGGGTCGAAGGAGACAAGAGGACATGGCAGAAAAGCACGTGACGGGCCCGATCCAGGTGTTCGTGATCGGGTTCGACAAGTTCGAGGCGACCGGCCGGATCATGGCCGAGCTGCGCCGGGCGCGGAAGCGCGGCGTGATCCGCCTCGTGGACGTGATCTTCGTCCAGAAGAACCGACGCGGTGACATCGAGAACTCGATGCACCTGACCGACCTGTCCGAGGATGAGCGGATGCGTCTCGGCGCCATCGCCGGCGGGCTCATCGGGCTTCATGCGGGTGGTGGTGTCGAGGGCATGGCCGAAGGGGCCGAGCTCGGCGCCCTCGCCGTTGCCGAGCGCGACGCCGGCCTCTCGGTCGACCGCATGCAGGAGCTCGCCGGCTCGATCCCCGCGGGCAGCGCCGCCGCCATCCTCGTCATCGAGCACCACTGGGCGGCAAGCCTCCGCGACGCGATCGTCGACGCCGGCGGCCGGACGCTCATGCAGGCGATGATCGCGCCCGACGCCCTCGCCATCGTGGGCGACGAGCTGCGCGTCAAGATGGAGGCCGAGGACGCCATCGAGGCGGCCGAGCAGATCAAGCTGGCCGCGGCCATGGAGATCGCCCAGACGCTCGTCGAGGCGGAGTTGATCGAGGACGCGGCCATCGCCGAGGCGGCCGATGTCGTGGCCACGGCGCTTGCGGTCGAGGACGCCGCCGCAGAGGACGTCGTCGACACGCTCTTCGCAGCCGAGCTCATCGAGGAGTCCGCCAAGGAGGAGGCGGAGAACGTCGTGCAGATGTCCCTCGACGTCGAGGAGACGGCGACCGAGGAGGCCGAGGACGCCGTGGCCGCGGCGGACGAGATCGAAGTTGCTGCCGCCCTCCGTGCAGTCCGAGCGCTCATGGCGGCGGACCTCATCGAGCGGGAGGCCGCCCAGGAGGCCGTCGATGCGCTCGTCGCGGCCGACATGATCGAGCAAGAAGCCGCGGACGAGGCGCTCGCCTCCGTCCTCGCTGCCGAGGAGGTCGAAGCGGGCGTGAGCTGAGGAGCCAATGCATACAGGATCGCTGGATCAAGCAATGTCAACGAATGGAGATTCCTCAGATGACTGACAAGACGCAGAACGCGACGGATCAACCGGTCGATGTGGCCGTGGCCGTGGCCGGTGACGACCTCGGGGTCGACGCTGTGGCAGGGATCGCGGTCCAGGGCAACCAGGCCCTCATCGTGGCCCAATTCGCCGACATGGACTCGGCCAAGGCGGCCTACGAGGCGTTGATCGACGCCGAGGTCAACCGAGCGCTCGACATCGACGGCGTCCTGGTCGCCAACGCGGACTACCAGGGCAAGATCCACATCCAGAAGATGACCGACCACAAGACCCGGAATGGCTTCCTGTGGGGCGCCGTCGGCGGCGCGGTCATCGGCCTGATCTTCCCGCCGACCATCATCGCCGGCGCCGTCGGCGTCGGTATCGCGGGTGCGGCCGTCGGCAAGGCCGGCAACGTGCTCATGAAGAGCGAGGTGGCCGACGAGCTCGCCGGAGTCATCACCCCTGGCACGTCGGGCATCGTGGCCCTCGTATCGATGACGGCGGTCGACGCCGTCGAGGCGACGATCCCGGACGCCAAGGTGGTCAAGTCCGCTCCGATCAGCGACGAGGACGCCGCTGCGGTCAAGCAGGCCGCGAAGGCCGGAGGCGACAAGGCGGCCGGCTGACGGTACCCCGGCGGGGAGGCCCGTCCGGGAGCTGAGCGAGCAATGGAGGCGACCCGTGGATCGTGCCGAACGACCCGGGTCGCCTCCGAGTCATGAGTGCGGGGGTGCCCGCGGATCAGACCGACGTGACGTCGGCCGCATGCAAATAGGAGCTGTTACCAGATGAATAGCTTGGGCGATTTCCTGCTCTGGTCGATCGAGGTGTTCTTCCTGATCATCGCGATCTGGGTCTTCATCGCGATCTTCTCGGACATCTTCCGCCGCACGGACATCCACGGCGGAGCGAAGGCCGGCTGGATGATCCTGATCTTCATCCTGCCGTTCATCGGCTGCATGATCTACATCATCGCCCGGCCGAAGGTGACGCCCGGTGATGTCCAGGCGATGGCCCAGGCCGACGCGGCCAACAAGGCGGTCGCCGGCGTGTCCACCGCGGACGAGCTGGCCAAGTTGCAGCAGCTCAAGGACGCCGGGACCATCAATCAGGCGGAATACGACCAGCTCAAGGCGAAGACACTCGCGAGCTGAGCCGAGGGCGCCGGTTGCCGACACCATCAGGTGGAGGCAGGACAGCTAGCTGATCATGACGTCCGACTCGTATCGGCTCGCCTCCGGGTCGCGCCGGACCAGACCCGGATGGTATCGGGACAGGTTGCCATGACCTCTATCCCGAGCTGACGCGCACGAGTAACAGCGAGGAGGACCTGTGCCGCAGATCGCCATCGCCGCGTTCGTGATCCTGGGCTACACCCTCCTCGCAGCCCGGCTCGACCGATTGTCGGTCAGCGGCCCGATGATCCTCGTGACGATCGGCGCGGTCCTCGGACCGTCAGGGGTCGGAGCCTTCGCGGCACCGTTGACGTCGGAGTCCGTCCAGCTGCTCGCCGAGCTGACGCTGGCCCTGCTGCTGTTCTCGGATGCCTCGTCGATCGGCCTCAAGCAGGCTGGCAGCATCGCCTGGGTCCCGGCCCGGCTCCTCGCTATCGGGCTGCCTCTGACGATCGGCGCCGGAGCGTTGGTCGGCTGGCTCCTGTTCCCGGCGCTCGGCCTCGGGTTCGCACTCCTGATGGGCATCGATCCTGGCGCCGACCGACGCGGCGCTGAGCCTGCCGCTGCTCGTGGATCGGGCGATCCCCGTCCGCGTCCGGCGGGCCATCAACATCGAGAGCGGATTGAACGACGGCATCGCGACGCCGTTCGTCACCTTATTCCTGGCGGTCGTGGTCGCCGAGCAGGCGTCGGCGAGTCAGCACTGGTTCGTCGATGCCGCCCTCGAGATCGCCCTGGCGATCGTGGTCGCGATCGTCGTCGGCGGGTTCGGCGGGCGCGGCATCGCTCAGGCGCGTCGGCGTGGCTGGGCCTCGCCGGCGTCCGAATCACTCGCCGTGGTGTCGTTGGCGATCCTCGCCTACGCAAGTGCGACGACGATCGGCGGCAACGGGTTCGTGGCCGCGTTCGCGGCCGGAGTCGTCTACCGGACCGCGACGGCGGCGGCCGAGCCATCCGTCGAGTTCGCCGACTGGATCGGCGTGGCGGGGTCCTACCTGGTGTGGCTCGTCTTCGGCATCGGCTTCGTTGGTCCGGTGCTCGCGGCGGGCTTCGACCCGGCCGTCCTCCTCTACGCGGTCCTCAGCCTCACGATCGTCCGGATGGGCCCGGTGGCGCTATCGATGGTCAGATCGCCGCTTCGCGCTGACACGGTCGCGCTCATCGGCTGGTTCGGGCCGCGCGGTCTCGCATCGGTGGTCTTCCTGCTTGTCGCCTTCGACCAGATGGGTCCGGCTCATCCAGCCAGTCTCACGCTCGTCCATGTGGTGACCTGGACGGTGCTCATGTCGGTCTTCCTCCACGGGCTGAGCGCGGGTCCGATCGGCGCGCTCTATGGCCGGCGAATGGCCGAGGCGCCGACCGGTACGTGGGAGCTCGGAGAAGCAGACGAGCCGCAGCTCCGCCATCGGCCGATGACGCCGGTGCGAGCGGCGGCCGACGCTCCAGGGATGGCGTCGTGACCCAGCGCCGCAGGCGACGGCCTCAGCCAGCCGTTCGTTCACAACAGCGAGCCTCGCGGCCGGGTGCCTTTCAGCGCGTCTCAGCACGTCGCTAGCTGGCCGGGCACGTCGTCGCGAGCGCGGACTCGACAGCTGAAGCCGCCGTCTTGATCTGCTCGATCGCCGCCTTCACAGCGACAAGCTTTGCGCCGAGGCTGGGCTGATCGCCGAGACCGGTGAGTGTGGTCTGGAGTGCCTGGACGGAGGTGAGCAGATCGCTGACCGGCTGGCCGACGAGCTCGTGTCCAGATACGGAGAGGGCCTGAGCGGCCGATTGCACCTCGTTGAGCGCCGTCGTCACGCCGCTCACGCCGGCGGTGGCGAGCGTGATTCCGGTGAGCGCGGTCACGGAGGCGCGGAAGCGCGCAGCGTCCGCACACATCGCGGCTGCGCCCGACGCGGTCGGAGCTGCCGACGTCTCCGTCGTGGCCTGGGCTGTCGGAGCTGCCGACGTCTCCGTCGTGGCCAGGGCTGTCGGCGTGCCCGGGGTCGGCGACGAGGAAGCCGCACAAGCTGCGACAGCGAGCGTCAGGATGAGCATGGGGGCGAGGAGGCGAAGGTCTCTGGACACAGATGTCTCCTTTGGTAGGCGTAGTTTGATCGGCCAGACGTCGGCCTAGAGACAGGACCATTGTGAGGGTCGGTGGCCCGCAGGTCCGTAATGGCGCTTTGCTTTCCGGTGGCGCCACGACGTCGACCGCCGCGCCGCGCACGATCACCGCACGATTCGGATCGGAACCCGATTGGGCGCGATGGCCTTGACGCGTCCTCGCCGACACCGTTTGCGACGAAGGGCCCGGTCATGTCGACATAACCGCTGCCCATCTGGACGCTGTCACGCTAGGCCGCGAAGTAGCCGGCCGCATCCTCCCCGTCGGAGGAAGGACCCTCGCGATGGGCGGGTAAGCGCATTCAAACGCGGTGATCGCGACGCGTCGCGATTGAGCGCGATTGGACCACCGCTTGGTTGTTCCGGTACGATGCCCGTCCTGACAAGAAACGGGCTCGGTCGCTGGACCGTGCCGCCAGCCGGTAGGCCACATGCCCCCTTCCACCTCCACCGCCGAGATCGAAGCGATCGAGCGTGGAAGCCCTACAAGCGGCGCAATCGCCGCCGACCTGCTCGATCCTCTCCTCGAGGCCAGACTCGTCGTGCCGCATCGGCACGTGGGGACCCTGCGCCGGACCAGGCTGTTGCGCCAGCTCCGGTCGGCCCGAGATCGACCTGTCATCTCGATGGTCGCGCCTCCCGGCTACGGCAAATCGAGCCTCCTCGTCCAGTGGGCGACGGAAGACTCCGGACCGGTCGCCTGGCTGACGGCCGACGACAGTGACAGCGATCCCGTCGTCTTCCTGACCGATCTCGCGGCGGCGATCGACCGCCGCGTGCCGCTCGGTCCGGAGCTCTTCAGCGCGATCGCGGCGGACGCGCTGTCGCACCGGACCGTGGTTGGGCGACTCTTGGCAGCGATGTCACGACCCCCGGAGCCCGTCCGGATCGCCATCGACGACGTCCACCGGATCACGTCACGGGCGTGTCTCGACATCCTTGCGGAGCTGGTCGAGCACCTGCCCGAAGGGTCGCAGGTGGCGGTCGCGGGACGCACCCAGACGCGCCTCCCGTTCGGGCGCTGGCGCGCCGAGGGTTCATCGGTCGAGATCGGTCCCGCAGAGCTGGCGATGGACGAGCGTGAGGCCGTCGGGCTGGGACGCGAACTCGGGCTGCGGCTGCCGGCCGAGACCGCGACCCGCCTGACGCGCGAGACCGAAGGGTGGCCGGCTCTGCTGGCACTCGCAATCCTGGGAGCCCGGACGTCTCAGGGGGAACCTGATGCAATGAACCTCGGCACCGACCATCTCATCGACGACTATCTGCGATCCGAGGTGCTCGAGCGCCGCTCCACGGCCGAGATCACGTTCCTGACCCGGACGTCGATCCTCGACCGATTGCGCCCGCCGCTCTGCGACGTCGTGGCGGATCGATCAGGGTCGACCGATATCCTGCGGCACCTGGCAAGCTCGACCCTGCTGATCGACGACTACGGCGGGTCATACCGCTACCACACCCTCCTGCGCGACTTCCTCCAGCGGGAACTCGCGATCCGCGAGCCTGATCGGGTGACCACCCTCCACCGACGGGCCGCGGCGTGGTACGAGGCGAACCACGCCATCGAGCGCGCCGTCGATCACGCTTTCGCGGCGGGCGACCCCGAGCTCGTCGCCAAGCTGGTCGGCAACGGCTTCATCCAATATCACTGGTCGGGTCACCGAGCGACGATCCGAGCATGGGCCAGGCGTTTGGGCGTGGATGGTCTCGAGGCCCGCCCATGGCTCGCGGTGCTGGCAGCCTGGGAGGAGATCGCCGCGGGCGACGTCGCCGGGACGATACGTTTCGCGGATGTCGCCGAGCGAGGAGCGTTCGAGGGCAGGCCGCCCGACGGCACGACTTCATTCGAGGCCGGGCGGGCGATGCTCCGAGCCGGGATGGTTCGCCGTGGGGCAGACGACGCGCTGGCGAACGCCACGCGAGCGGTCGAGCTCGAAGGGGACGATGGCTCGTGGCGGGACTTCGCCCTGTGGCAGATGGCCTTCGCGCGCCTCACGATCGGGGATCTGGTGGGCGCAGACGCAGCTCTGGCCGACGCGGTCGTCGCGGCCAGATCGTCGGGCGACGTCGCGGTCTGGTACTGCGTGCTTGGGCACCGCGCTCTCGTGGCCGCCGAACAGGGCGCCTGGGATGCTGCGGCTGCCCTTATCGCGGCGAGCGACGCGATCGACCCGGCTCCACAGATCGACGGGTACCTATCGAGCGTCCCGTCTCGCGCGGTCCGCATCAGGCTGATGATCCATCGCGGGGATATCGCCGGTGCGCGTCGCGAGCTCGCTCGCGCGGCGAGCCTGCGACCGCTCCTGACTGCCGCGGCCCCGGCCGGAGCGGTCCAGCTCCTTCTCGCGTTCGCCCGAGCCCATGTCGCGATCGACGACCCCGCCGGCGCACGCGCTCTCGTTGCCCAGGCGAACGACGTGATCCGCGATCGTCCCGATCTCGGCATCCTCCCTGCCGAGGTTGACGCCCTCGAGGCGACCCTGGCCGCACGGGCGCCCGTGCGCGGCGGAGGCGCCACAAGCCTCACGGTCGCCGAGCTCCGCGTCCTGTCACTCCTGCCGTATTACCTGTCATTCAAGGAGATCGGACAGCGCCTCGGCGTCAAGGAGACGACGATCAAGTCGCAAGCGCTCGCCATCTACCAGAAGCTCGGCGCGGCGACACGCAGTGACGCCGTCGACCTGGCCGTCGATGCCGGACTCCTCGAGCACTTCTGGCCAGTCGAAGCGTCCCAGCCGCCGCGTGGATCAACCTTCTCACGCTGACGAGATGCGAGATCGAGCGTCTCCTCCGACGGGTAGGATGTTCCCGCTGTCGGGAAGGGCCGAAATGGACGTGCGCTCGACCCTTGGCACGCGGGCGTGAGGCTACGACGTTCAGTCCTCACGTGCCGGTGAGCTCACGATAAGGACGACGTCGATGACCGAGGATGAGTCTTCGAGCAGGGGAGCGGATCCCGGGCCGGATGCGAGTCCGGCCATGCCTGGCCGTGGTCGAGCCATCCCCGAGGGCGGTCCGGCTCGGGGACATCGACGCCGGCCGTCGGCCGTCACCGTCGTGGCGATCACCTACTTCATCCTGTCTCTCATCTGGGCGGCGATCGCGATCCAGGCATTGGTCTCGGCCCATATCCTTCTCCCGCCAGGCGGCGGCTTCCTCGACATGGAGTCACTGCGCAGCAGCTTCACGCTCCTCGGCGGCGTCGTGGCGGTGCGGCAGACGGCCGTCGGCGTAACGGCCTTCGTGGCCAGCATCGCTCTCCTCCGGATGCACCCGCGCGGCTGGCTCCTGGGCATGGTCGCCGCAGTCATCGTCCTCGCGGTGCAGCTCGTCTCCTGGTACGACACGACGCCCAACTACGTCCTCATGACCTTCGCGGTCGCCATCGTCCTCCTCATGAACCAGGCCGAGGTGCGTGACGCCTTCGGCGAGGAAGCGAACGCATGAGCGACGCCGCGATGACCACTGACCTCGCCGCAGCCCACACTGGTCCCGCCGCGACCGCGACGGAGCCCGCCATCGACCCGGAAGCGGACCTGGCGCTCCTGCGTCGTTACGAGCCGATCGTCCATTACACGAAAGGTGAGCTGTTCTTCCCCACCGAGGTCGACGAGTACGTCGCCCGGAGTTCGCTCTGGGCGCACCGCCCGAGCACCGGCCGGAATGAGCTCCTCGTGCCTGCCGGGAACCTGTCGGTCGACAACCTGGCCGAACCTCGCACGACAGAGTTCGGCGCGGTCGAATTCCTTCGGCGCGTCGAGGACGTCGACCTGGCGACGCAGGCTCGTGCCCTGCTCGCGGGGTCCGCCCAGGACCTGCCTGAATCCGAGCGGTTCCACCCAGGAGCGGGCCGCCTGGCGCGGGTCGGCTACGTCTCCCGCCTGATCGACGCCGTCTTCACGCTCAGCCTGCTCGTCCGGGGCCACACGCCGGGTGCCGTCGTGGCGGCCTCGGCGCGGGCGTACCGCGCGGCGCTCGCCGACGACGAACGGTACGTCTACTACGGCCGGGTCGTGCGCGGCGGCGGATGGGTCGCCCTGCAGTACCGGTTCTTTTTCTACTTCAACGATTACCGCTCGACGTTCGACGGCGTCGACGATCACGAGGCCGACTGGGAGATGGCCCTCGTCTACCTGTCGACCGATCCGGAGGGCGAACTCAAGCCCGAGTGGGTCGCCTACGCGTGTCACGACTTCAGTGGCGACGATCTGCGGCGTCGCTGGGATGACAGCGAGGGGCTGATCCGAGTGGGCGACCACCCGGTGATCTTCGCCGGGGGCGGGTCTCATGCCTCGTACTTCAAGCCCGGCGAGTACATCCTGCAGATCGAGCTGCCCATCACGAGGTCGCTCAGGCGGGTCGGCGCGGCCTTGAGCCGCTTCTGGAGCGGGACCCTGCGCCAGGGTTCGGCCGGGCGCGGAAGTCTCAGCGTGTTCACGGTGCCCTTCGTGGACTATGCCCGGGGCGACGGCCTGTCGATCGGACCCGGCGAGGCCAAGGCATGGACGCCGGTCAACCTCGACCCGGTCCCGGACTGGGTCACGAAGTATCGAGGGCTGTGGGGCCTGTTCACCGGAGACCAGCTGGGGGGCGAGGACGCACCGGCCGGCCCCATGTTCAACCGCGATGGTACGGTCCGCCAAGCGTGGTACGACCCGTTCGGGTTCGCTGGCCTCGACAAGGTCGCCCCACCGACCGACGTCTTGCCGCTTCTCGAACGACAGCGCACCGAACTGGTCGAGGCCAACGACGCGCTGGCACTCGAAACCGACACGAAGACAGACGAGCTTCGGCTGCAGAACGAGGAGCTGTCCGCGCTCGCAGGCAACCCGTATGTCGAACGCGAGTACGACACGGTTTCGGGCCGGGTGAAGGAGCTTGTGGCCGACCTCCGGAAACTCCACCGCGCGTACGCGGAGAACACTGCGAGCCTCGAGGCGATCGACCTCAGGATCCAGCGCCTCCGGGAGGGCGTCACGGACGACCCGAAGGCCCACATCCGGCACGCCAACGAACCGACGACCTCCCGTCAGGCTCGCTTCGGCCGCGCTGCGGAGGTCTGGGCAGGGATCAGCATCGGCCTCGTCCTCATCGCATTGGTGGCCGTCGTCCTGCTGGCGCCCGCGGAGTTCCTGCCGACGGCCGCGTTCCTCATCGGCCTGACGCTCTTCATCGACGCCCTGTTCCGGGGCGTTGCCGAGCAGTTCGTGAACACGCTGGCGGTGGTCCTCACCGTCGCCGCCGCGGCGATCTTGCTATGGACGTTCTGGCAGCTGCTCCTGTTGGGGTTGCTTCTGGCGGCCGGGATCTACCTGACCTGGGAAAACCTGCGGGCGGTCGCCGAATGATCGGCCCGCGGCCCGAGACTCGTACGCTGCTCATCCCAACCTGGCTGAGCAACGCGGCCGCGATCGGCTGGCGCGTCCTGGTCGTGTTTGCATTGATCGTCGTCCTCGCCGATCTCGCCGTGATCCTTGGAACAGTGGTCGCCTCGATCCTGTTCGCACTGATCGTCGCCGTCCTGTTCGCGCCGGTCGCGACGCGGTTGCGGGGACGGGGCTGGTCTCGGACGAAGACAGCCGGCGCCGTGACCCTGCTGGCGATCCTCGTGATCGGCATGATCGCGATCCTCCTCGCGGTCGCAGTCGTGCCGCTCATTCCCGGGATCGTCGAGGCGATCCAGTCGGCGCTGACCAGACTCCAGGCGGACGCGAATGCAGGCGGCCAGGGCGGCCAGCTGGGCGACGCCCTCGGTCAGGCTCGATCGAACGCGGAGGCGTGGATCGGCGCCCAGCTCGCGAGTCTCGCGTCCTGGCTGGCAACCGCCGTCACCGTGACCATCCTTGGGAGCATCCTGACGTTCTTCCTCCTCCAGGATGGCGACAAAGCCTGGGTCTGGGCACTCCAGGCGACGGGCGATCGCCGGCGTGAAGTGATCATGTCCAGCGGCGACGAGGCACTGAGGGGAGTCGGGGTCTGGCTCCGTGGGACCGCGACGCAGGGAGCTATCGACGCGGCGACCACCTTTGTCTTCCTCTCCGTGCTCGGCGTTCCCGCCGCCCTCGCCCTGTCGATCTTCGCCTTCTTCGCCGGCTTCATCCCCTATCTCGGCGGCCTCCTGTTGATGACCGTCCTGGTCGCCGTGACCTATGCCTCCGGTGGCTTGGCCGCCGCCGGCGTCATCTTCGTCGCGGTCATCCTGGTCCACGTCCTCCAGACCTCCGTCGTCGCCCCGAGGGTCTTCCGGGGAGCGGTTCGGATGCCGAGGCCCGCGGTGCTCATCGCCCTCCCGATCGGGGCGGCGATGGCCGGGTTCATGGGCTTGTTCCTGGCCGTCCCGGCCGTCGCCTTCGGGTACGCTGTCGCTGGTTCCCTCATCGACGTCATCGGCATGGACGTTGCGGGTGCTCGTGGTGAGTCGACCTCGATCGTGCCCCTCTGGCTGGACCGCCTTGCGCAATGGAGCTGGCGACTCCTGATCGGGCTCGCGTTCCTGGGCGTGGCGGTCCTCCTCGCGGTCCAGGTCCCGATCGTCCTCATCCCGGTCACCCTGGCGATCATCCTCGCGGCGACGCTCTTGCCGATCTACCGTCTGCTCCGGGCGAGGGGCTGGAGCCCCACGAGCGCGGCAGGGACGGTGACCGTGGCGTCGATCGTCATCACGACTGTCGTCGTCGTCCTCACCGTCGCGAGCCTGGCGACCCAGATGGGGCCGATCCTCAAAGCCGCCAGCGACGGTGCCGGGCAGGCGGCCGCCTCGAATCCCCAGGTCCTGGCCTGGCTGCAGCCGCTCGTGTCGAGTTCCTCCGACTTCCTCCGCCAGGCTGCCCAGGCGGTGGTGGCCGGCTCGGTCGGACTGGCAGTCGTCTGCGTCATCGGCGTGCTGCTGACGTTCGACTTCATGCGCGACGGCTCGCGGTTCTGGTCGTTCGCGATATCCCGTCTCGCCGAGTGGCGTCGCACCGAGGTGGATGACGCGGGGAGTCGGGCGGTCGGGGTCCTGGGCGGCTACATGATCGGGACCGGAGCGATCTCGCTTTTCGGGGCAGCCACGCAGTTCGTGATCATGGCGATCCTCGGGATCCCGCTCGCGCTGCCCCTCGCGGTGCTGTCGTTCTTCGGCGGGTTCATCCCGTACATCGGCAGCATCCTGACCACGGGGTTGGCATTCCTCGTGACGCTGGCCCTCGGGACTTCGCAGGACGCCGCGATCATGGGCGTCTACACCATCGTCTTCAACGTGGTGCAGGGCAACTTCGTGGCGCCGATCGTCTACGGCCGCGCCGTCAATATCCATCCGGCCATCGTGCTGCTCGCCATCCCGGCCGGCGCCGCACTGGCGGGGATCGCCGGGATGTTCCTGGTCGTGCCGTTCATCGGAGTGATCGCGACGACCTGGCGGACGGGGCTCCTGGTCTTGGGAGACGGCCCTGTGACAGTGGCCGTCGTCGACGACGGCCCGAAGCCAGCGTGAGGTGTAGTCGATGAAGAACAGGTCTGCCCTGATCGCACTCGCTGGCGCGCAGTTCGTGATGGTCCTCGACCAGACGGTCATGGGGGTCTCGATCAGTCAGCTGGTGGCCGACTTCAACACGACCGTCACGACCATCCAGGCGATCATCACGCTGTACTGCCTCGTGATGGCGATGCTGATGCTTGCGGGCGGCAAGGTCGGCGACATCATCGGGCGCCGTCGCGCCTTCAAGATCGGCCTCGTCATCTACGGCTGCGGCTCCGCGATGACGGCGCTTGCCCCGACGGTCGCGATCCTCACGCTGGGCTGGTCGATCCTCGAGGGCATCGGCGCCTCCCTCGTGCTGCCGGCGATGGTCGCGCTGATCGCGGGCAACTTCGAGGGCAGGGACCGCAAGGTCGCCTACGCGGTCATCGGCGGTGTCGCCGGCGCCGGCATCGCCGTCGGTCCGATCCTCGGGGGCTGGGCCACCACGGTGCTGACCTGGCGGGTCGTCTTCGCTGGCGAGGTCCTTCTCGTGATCGGGATCTTCGCCATGACCCGGTTCGTCGCCGACGCCCTCCGGAGCGGGCCCAAACCTGGGCTCGACATCGTCGGTGCGGTCCTGGCTGCCGCGGGTCTCGGGCTGATCGTCCTGGGGACCCTCCAATCCAGTGTCTGGGGCCTGATCCAGCCGAAGGACGCGCCGGTCGAGCCCTTCGGCCTTGCTCCGACCCTCTTCGTGATCGCCGCCGGCGGGGTTCTGGTGTGGGCGTTCGTGGGTTGGCAGCGGCACCGCGAGACGATCGGGAGCGACCCGCTGGTCCACCTCGACCTGCTCAAGATCCTGCCGCTCCGATCGGGTCTCGTCGGTCTCTTCACGCAGAACCTCCTGCTGATGGGCGTCTTCTTCACCGTCCCCCTCTATCTCCAGCTCGTCCTTGGCCTCGACGCCCTCCAGACAGGCCTCAAGATGCTGCCGGTCTCGGTCGCGATGTTCGCTGCCTCCGCCGCAGGGTCGCGCCTGTCGACCCGCTACTCCGTGCGTTCGATCACGAGGACGGGACTGATCCTCTCCGGCATCGCGTGCGTGATGCTGCTCGCGACGATCCAGCCCGACCTGGCGGATCTCGCGTTCGCCGCGTCGATGGGCGTGCTCGGTGCCGGGATGGGGCTGATGGCCTCGCAGCTCGGCCTGGTTGTCCAATCGTCCGTCGATGCCTCCGGCCGCGGCGAGGCCGGTGGCCTGCAGTTCACCGGGCAGCAGCTGGGCTCGTCACTCGGGGTCGCCCTCATCGGCGCGATCGTCCTCACAGGCCTGACGACGACGTTCGTCTCGAGGATCCAGGCCGACCCCCGCATCAGCCAAGAGGTCGCCGGACAAGTCGGTACCGCGGTGGGCTCGGGGATCGACTTTGTCTCCTCCACGACCATCGAGACTGCTGCTCAGAAGGCCGGGCTCGACGCCGCCACGACCGCCGCGATCGTGGACGACTACGAGCAGGCGCAGCTGCGGTCGTTGAAGGCGGGCCTCCTGGCGGCGGCGATCCTGGCCCTCGTCTCGCTCGCGTTCACGGGAGGCCTTCCCGGGAAGGTGCCGACAAGCGCGGTGGCGCCCGACGACGGTGACGTCGCCCCCGACGGGGCCACGTCAGCGACGGCCTAGCAGAGGTCCGATGCGTTCGACAGTCCGCGTTCGTCGCGATCCCCGCTGTGGGCTCTCGCCGACCGCGGCACTCGGTCTCGGTCGGCCTCATCCGTCACGGAGGATGCGCGGGGCGCCGTGGACGAGCCTACTCTGGCGTGACACCGAACGGGGCCGCCACGCAGAGGGCGATAGGGTCTGCCCATCCGGGCAGGGGAGTCGATCATGCTCCGACAGTTGGTCCTGGCGATCTTCGCTGACGAGGCGTCCGCGGACGCCGCGGCCGACGGTCTCAACCGGTGGGCGGGGCAGGAAGCCGCGGCCAAGATGCTCGATGCGCATCAGATCCAGGCGATGGGCATCCTCGTCCTCGACGAGACCGGCAAACTCAAGACCGAGAAGCTCGGCCCGCGAAGCATCGGCGTGGGCGCCGGCGTCGGACTCATCCTGGCCATGCTCACCCCGATCGGCATGGCGGTCGGGGTCATCGGTGGCGGGATCCTGGGCGCCCTCCATCACAAGAGCCTGATCATCCCGAAGGACGATCGAGAGCGCCTCGGTCGCGAACTGGAGGGTGGCAAGGCCGCGCTCGGGGTGATCACCGACAAGTCGAGCGCGGTGGCCATCTCTGCCGAGCTTGCCTCCCTCGGCGGCCATGCCGAGACCCTTGAGCTCGACGACGCCGCGGTTGCCGAGGTCGCCGCGGCTTCGGCCGACGCGTCGGTCAAGACGACCGCATGACGAGTCCGATCGATGGTTCCTGATCGACCTGCCGATGAGGCCGCGACCGACCGGTCTGTCCGGCGATCGGTGATCGACCGTCGCACCTCCCGAGCTGCCGACGTCCTGCCGCTCGACCGCTTCAACGCGTTCACCGATGGCGTCTTCGCGATCGCGATCACGCTGCTCGTCCTCGAGCTCTCGATCCCCGCGGTCGGCGCTCGCCTCCTGCCGGCCCTCGCCGATCAGTGGCACGAGTTCCTTGGATACCTCATCAGCTTCGTGTTCATCGGGGGGATCTGGGTCAGCCACGCCGGGATGACGAAGCTGATGCGGCACGCCGACACGTTGGCCTACGGGATCGATCTTCTGATGCTGATCTTCGTGGGCGTCCTCCCGTTCTCGACCAACCTGATGGTCACCCACCTATCCGGCCTGGACGTAGAAGCGGCGGTCATCATCTACGGGGTCAACGTGCTCCTGGCGTCGCTCGCCTTGAGCCTTCTCATGTTCTATATCGCCAGCGAACGGTCGTTGGTGGTCGACGGTGTCGCCGACGAGACGCTGGAGGCCAAGGTCCGGCAGCGGTGGATCGTGATCGCCCTGAATGTCGCGGCCATCGCCCTCGCCGTGGTGGCGCCGATCGCTGCCGTCGGGGTGTACCTGGTGATGACGTTCCTCGCGCTGGCCCTCCCGTTGATCCACCTTCGTCGGCGCCGGCACTAGGCTCGATCAGTACTCGCCCTTGATCACGAAGTACGAACCGCGGATCGTTCCGGCCAGCTTCGACTTCTGGCGCGCGAACTTGAACCGCGAGGCGAGCTCGGTGGGGACCTCCATCCCGTCGGAGAGCTTGAACCCGACCGCCCGCTTGGAAGCGTCGTCGATGGTGTACATCACATTGATCGACAGGCCGCTCTCGTAGAACACGTACGCCATCCGGATGTCCGCGACCTGGAACCCGGTCGCCTCGAGTGGGCGAGCCGCGATGACGAGGTCGCGCTCCTCCTTGAGGATGCGGTGCACCCAGTCGACGATCTCCTTGGCATCGCTCGCCGGTTCCACCGTGAAGTCGTGGTCGTACTTGTTCTTGAAGTAGCGAGCCTCGTTCGCCCGCAGACCGGCGAGCGCGGGCGCCACCGGTGACGACTCCAGGCCCGTGGTCGAGACGTTGCTGAAGTCCACGACATAGGACATGACATGCTCCTTACGCCTCAACCGGACGTTCTCTGAGGACATCGCGTGGACGCCGGACATTTCCGACCTCGACGCATCATGGCTGCTCTCCGTGATCGATAACTGTGTCAGTCGACGAG
>CAVUKR010000012.1:0-91225 GCA_963742075.1 uncultured Chloroflexia bacterium
GTCCCGCCCCGGCCAGTTCGGGTCGTAGAGCTTGATGGTGACCGCGTCGCCGTCGCCCTCGTAGGCATAGGCGAGGACCTGGTGGTTGTTGGTCAGCTTGAACGGGTTCCAGCCCGTCTGGCGCACCAGGCCGACCATCGCGAGGCGGCCGGCGTCGATGTCGGCGCGGATCTTCGGCAACTCAGCCGACCGGGTGCGCTGTAACGCGTGCTCGGCGCCGAGAGCGCCCATCCACCAGATGCGGAGCGGCGTGCGAAGCCAGTCGAGCGACAGGACCTGGCGCCGCACGATCGTGTTGAAGAGCGGTGAGCCGTTCGCCGGAGGGTCCGTGTCGGGTGGGACGGGGAGATGGCCCACGAACCGTTCGCGGACGTACCAGCTCATCCCGCCGCACAGGCCCGACGACGCGTCGCCGATGCCGATCCAGCGCGGGTCGATGGGACCGATCTTGAGGGTCGGCCCGGGCGGGAACCGGTTCGCGAAGTGCAGGCCGTTCGTGCTCGGCAGGAAGTTCGGGACGGCGTTCGAGTCGACCATCGACGCAAGTCTACGCCTTGACCGGTCATGATGACTGATTATCATAGTCAGCCATGAGAACCGTTTCGGCGATGGACATGCGCAAGCGGCTGGGCGAGATCCTCGACGCCGCGTCGGCGGGCGAGCGGATCCTGATCGAGCGCGACCACCGGCCGCTCGCCTATCTGATCTCGGTCGAGGAGGCACAGCGGCTGGATCCTGACCGGGAGGAGCTTCTCGCGCGGCAAGCCGCGGCGTTCGATCGCCTAAGGGCACACGCCGAGGAGATGCGAGAGAAGTACCCGGAACCTGACGATGGGCTGACCGACGTCGAATGGTTGCATCAGGAGCGAGAGCGTCGAGCCGAACAGATCGATCGAGCGGCGAGCTCCCGGTGGGACGAGGAATGAAGCCACCACCGCTCGTCGTCGATGCGTCGATTGCCGTGGCGATCGTCCGTGAGGAGCCAGGATGGTCCGATGCGGCTGCTGTCATCTCGCATCGAACAGATGAGGGCGGCCGCATCGTCGTCCCATCGCATTTTTGGCTGGAAGCGACGAACACGTTGATCGTGCGGCACCGGTTGCTTGGCGCCGACGTGCTGCGGGCGATCCACGATCTCGACGATCTGGTATTCGAGACGATCGAGATGGATCGGGCTCTCCTCATCCTTGCCATGGATGCCAGCGAGAGGTATGGATTGACGACGTACGATGCCGCGTATCTGGCACTTGCCGTCTCGCTCGATGGGTCGTTGCTGACCCTCGATAGGGCACTGCGGGCAGCCGCAGGCGCTCGCGCCCTGCCTATCGGGTCCGCGAGGCTGTCCGAGACGCCGGCCGCCTACGAGCACGTCGTCACGTGGCCGAACTACAAGGGCGCCTCGGCCTTCCTCGCGAAGCTGCGCGCGGAGGCGGCTCGCCCGGGCTAGCCGGGCCCTACCATCGACGCGATGGCTGAGCGGACGAGCGCCGGGATCCTGCTCTACCGGCGGGTCGGCGGGCCGGATGGTCAGCTCGAGGTGCTCCTCGCGCATCCGGGCGGGCCGTACTTCGCCAAGCGCGACCTCGGCGACTGGACGATCCCGAAAGGGGAGCCCGACGGCGACGAGACCGACCTCGCGGCCGTCGCGCGACGCGAGTTCGAGGAGGAGACCGGCACCGAGATCGACCCTGCGGCGCCGACCATCGAGCTCGGATCGATCGTCCAGAAGGGCGGCAAGGTCGTCCACGCCTGGGCGGTCGAGGGCGACCTGGACCCGGTGACGGCGCGATCCAACGAGTTCGAGGTCGAGTGGCCACCGCGCTCGGGCATGCGCGAGCGGTTTCCCGAGATCGACCGGGTTGCCTGGTTCGACCCGGACGAGGCGCGCCGACGGGTCAAGGCGAGCCAGATACCGCTGATCGATCGCCTGGAGGCGGCCCTGGCTGAGGGACGCCCAGCCTGAGTGAGCGACGTGTCTACGGCGCCGCCGTCGTCACGGTGACGCGGATCACGGTCGGGTCGGCGCCCGATGCCACGAGCGAGCCACGCTCCGGGGTCAGGACGTCGAGCATCAACAGGTAGTCGCCGGGGGCGGGCGGCGCTGTGAGATCGATATCCGCCTCCACGGTGATGCCGGGCTTGAGGCCGATCGGCAGCGCGGCGCCGACGACCTGGGCCGCGGGATCGGACGAGAGAGCGGCGGTCACCGACAACGGGATCCAGCGGCCGATGACGTAGGCCGGCTGGTCGGAGGCCCATCCGAAGTGCACGCCGGACGGGACCGTGATCGCTGGATGGCCCCACGCGGACGTACCCAGGTTGACGACCCGAACGCCGAGCGTCACCTTCGTATTCACGGTCAGGTCGGCAGTCGCGGCGGCCTGGATCGCGCCGTCGTAGTCGCCCGTCACGCGGACCATGAGCGACGGGATCATGGCCTGGGTCGCCGCGTCGTAGGCGACGCCGTCCTGGTCGTGGAGCCAGACCGTCAGGCGGTAGCGACCCGGGACCGTCGGGAAAGTGACCGGGACGCTGAGCGCCTTCTTGCCGGCCGTGACCGTGGCCGGCGCCACGACGTCGCCGGTCTTCTCGGGGACGACCAGGTCGATGTTCTCGTCGGGTGCCGCCACTCGCTGGTCGGCCGGCGGGGTCGGCGCGGCGGGATCGGTCGCAGGCGGCGCGGCGGGATCGGTCGCGGGCGTCGCGGCCGGACTCGGGGGCGCCGTTGACGCCGCCGGCGCCGGGGGATTGCCGACCTCGGTCGCGGGGTCGGGCGCCACGATGGTGGCCACCTGGATCGGATCCCAGCGGACGCTGGCCTCCATGCCCGTCGGCAGCGCCCTGGGATCCTTGATCGTGAACGGGACGTCGACGTGGCCGGGGTCCCGGCGCCGGGGAGATCGGCGATGTCGGGCGTGCCGAGCTGGATCCCGGTCCCGACCAGCGTGGGCTCGAGCGCCAAACCGGGCGCGGTAGAGGCGGACGCAGAGCCGGCCGCGCCGGCCCGGACATCCGCAGGCGCCAGGCCGGCCTTCATCTCGATCGAGCGGGTGAACCCGGACGATGCAGTCTCGGTGTCCATCTGCGCGATGAAGCCCGGGCTGCGAACGCTCGCGAAGGCGGATCGGTGGCCGTTCGCGCTCGGGGCGTCCTGCCAGCTCGACTGGATCGAGCGTCCGCCACCGAGGATCGCCCCGACCATGTAGGCCGGGCTCGACCAGGCGTCCGCCACGACCGCCGAGGCACCGGCCTTGATGAATCCGGCCGCGTAATTGTCGATCCGCTGGTGCGCCTCGTCGAGCGTGCCTTCCGGCAGCCCCGGCTCGGACAGGCCGCTGGCGTAGCACAGATGATTCGAGCAGGACGACGGCGTTCCTGGCGAGCCTGATCTGCGCGGCGATGTCGCCCTCGCCGAAGTACTGGTGCGTCGCGTCGTTGCCACCGGCCGTCGGGTTGAGGCCGAAGCCGTCCTGGGTGGGCGGGAAGAGCGAGTTGCGATAACGGCTCGGCCAGCCGTTCCCGTGGCCCATGTAGACGACGAGCGACGCCCCGGTGAGCGCCTGTTTGACGGCCGGCCAGGTCGCGTCGGGGGAATAGAGCTCGACGACGTCGGGCGTGTAGTGGCGGGCGATGGCCGCCGCGGCCCGCGCCTGGGTCCGGTAGCCGTTCGTTGCGTCACCGGCGGGTCCGACCACGAAGACGACCTTCGGGACGACCTTCGACGCGGGCGGAACCACCGCGAATGAGGCCGGCGCAGACAGCGCGACGGCGAACAGGGCCACGAGCAACGCAGCGCTGAGACGTCTCACCACGAAGGGCACACTCCGTGTGGGTGAAGAAGGGTACTCCCGAGCACCCGGTCGCACCATATCCGTGCCGGCTTATCGCCCCGTTATCTGATACTGGCGGTGCCTCTGCGCACCGACTCCCGTACCATCCGGGCCATGCCCAACCGCCTCGCCGGGGAAACCAGCCCGTACCTCCTCCAGCACGCGAACAACCCGGTCGACTGGTACCCGTGGAGCCCCGACGCGCTCGCGGCGGCCACGCTGCTCGACCGGCCGATCTTCCTGTCGATCGGCTACGCCGCCTGCCACTGGTGCCATGTGATGGAGCGCGAATCGTTCGAGAACGAGCCGACCGCGCGCTACCTGAACGATCACTTCGTGGCGATCAAGGTCGACCGCGAGGAGCGACCGGATCTCGACCAGGTCTACATGGCGGCCGTGCAGTCGATGACCGGCGGCGGCGGCTGGCCGATGTCGGTCTTCCTGACCCCCGACGGGCGGCCGTTCTACGGCGGGACCTACTTCCCCGACGAGCCCCGGCACGGGATGCCCTCGTTCCGACAGGTCCTCGACGGAGTCGAGCGCGCCTGGCGCGAACAACGGGCCGAGGTCGAGGCTGCCGGCGGCCGGCTCGCGCAGAGCCTGATCGAGCAGGGTCGACTTGACGCCGGTGCCGACGACCCGACGCCCGCGCTCCTCGAGGCCGCCACGGCCGGGATCGAGGCATCGTTCGATACGGCGAACGGGGGCTGGGGGCGTGCGCCGAAGTTCCCGCAGCCGATGACGATCGAGTTCCTGCTCCGCCGGCACGTCGCGACCGGCGACGCCCGGCCGCTCGCGGTCGCCCGGCGCTCGCTCGACGCGATGGCCGACGGCGGCCTGCGCGACCAGCTCGGTGGCGGCTTCCACCGCTACTCGACCGACGCACACTGGCTGGTGCCGCACTTCGAGCAGATGCTGTACGACAACGCGCAGCTGGCCCGGGTCTACCTGCACGCGTGGGCCTTGACCGGGGACGTGCGCTATCGCGCGGTCGCGACCGGGACGCTCGACTACCTGCTCCGCGAGCTCACGACCGACGACGGGGCGTTCGCCGCCAGCCAGGACGCCGACACTGACGGCATCGAGGGCCTGACGTTCATCTGGCGGGCGCCCGAGATCCGCGACGTGCTGGGCGAGTCTGCGGCGTTGTTCGCGGCCGCGTACGGCGTGACCGACGAGGGGAACTGGGAGGGCGCCACCATCCTGTCCCGCGTCGCGACCGACGAGGCGCTCGCCGGCCGGTTCGGGCTGCCCGCGACGGAGGTCGCGGGGCGTCTCGCCGACGCTCGCGCGCTCCTGCTCGCGCGCCGCGGGAAGCGGCCCCAGCCGGCCCGCGACGACAAGGCGCTCGCCGCCTGGAACGGCCTGGCGATGGCGGCCCTCGCCGACGGCGCGGTCCTGCTGGCCGCCACGGACCCGGACGCCGCCACGCGATACGAGGCCGCCGGGGTGGCGGCCGCGACGGCGATCGTGACCGGCCTGCTCGCCCCGGACGGCTCGCTCCGCCGGTCGTGGAAGGACGGTCGGGCGGTCGGCGCGGGCGTCCTCGAGGATTCCACCCACCTGGCGGACGGGCTGCTGGCGCTCTACGAGGCGACACTCGACGAGCGCTGGTTCACGACCGCGCGGACCGTGATGGATCGGGTCCTGGCGCGGTTCGCGGATCCTGTCGGCGGTTTCTTCGACACTGCCGACGACCACGAGCGCCTCGTCACGCGGCCGAAGGACGTCCAGGACAACGCGGTCCCGTCGGGGAATGCGATGGCGGCGTTCGTCCTGCTCCGGCTCGCCGCGTGGACCGGCGTCGGGGCGTATCGCGATGCCGCGGAGCGCGCGATGCGGACGGTGGTGCCGTACGTCGTCCGCTATCCGACCGGGTTCGCGCAGTGGCTCGGGGCGATGGATCTCGCGCTCGCGCCGGCCATCGAGGTCGCCATCGTCGGAGCACCCGACGACCCGGCGACGGTCGCACTGCTGGCCGAGGTCCGACGTGGCTACCGGCCGAACCAGGTCGTCTCGGTCGCGGCGGATCCCGCGGCCAGCATGGTCCCGCTCCTGGCCGACCGGGTCGCGCTCGATGGGCGCCCGACTGCCTATGTCTGTCGCGGTTTCGTCTGCCGACTGCCCGTCACCGAGGCGGCCGCTCTGGCCGGCGAGCTCGCGGCCCCGGCGGCCGGTGGCTGAACCGCCCGCGGGCGGCGGGTACACGATCCGGGCGGTCCGACCCGACGAATACGAGGCGCTCGGCGAGCTCACCGTGCGGGCCTACGCCGCGGTCCCAGGCGCTGCCGACACCGGCTACGCCGGGGAGCTGCGGAACGTCGCCAAGCGAGCCGCGTTGCTCCCCGTGCTCGTCGCCGTCGATGCCGACGGGCGCGTCCTCGGGGGCGTGGCCTACGTGTCCGGACCCGGGATGCCGTACGCGGAATCGCAGCTCGACGACGAGGCGGGGTTCCGGATGCTGGCCGTCGAACCGTCGGAGGGTGGCCGCGGGATCGGGCGTGCCCTGGCCGAGACATGCATCGCGATGGCGCGCGCCGACGGCCGGAACGGCGTCTCGATCTACTCGCGACCGACTCGCTCGTTCGCCCACCGGCTGTACGACTCGCTCGGGTTCGAGCGCGACCCGTCGCGCGACTGGGAGTTCGAGCCGGGGGAGTGGCTCTGGTCGTTCGTCCTTCGATTCGGGGATCGCGCGTGATTCCCGAGGTCGTCGAGCCACGTCCCGCGGCGACTGTCGTGCTGCTTCGCCCGGGCGCGGCCGGGCTGGAGACGCTGCTGACCCGCCGCCCGACGACCATGGCTTTCGCCGCTGACGCCCATGTGTTCCCGGGCGGGCGGGTCGACGCCGCCGATGCGGATCCGTCGCTCGCTGCCCGGTCGGTCGTGTCGCCGGCGGATGCCGCTGTGGCGCTCGGCGGCGACCAGGCCCCGGCAGACGCGCTGGCCGCGTACGTCGCGGCCATCCGGGAGCTGTTCGAGGAGGCGGGGGTGCTCCTCGCGGACACCTCCGCTCCGGCCGCGACGGTGGATGCCGCGCGGTCCGCGTTGCTCCGCGGCGACACGAGCCTGCCGGACATGGCCGAGGCCCTCGACCTTCGACTGCGGACCGATCTCCTCGTCCCGCTCTCTCGCTGGGTGACTCCGTCCGGCTACCCCCGCAGGTTCGATGCGCGGTTCTTTGCGGCGGCTCTGCCGGACGGCGTGTCCCCGTCGTTCGAGGGCGGCGAGGTCGTCGCGCACGCGTGGCTGCGTCCGACCGATGCGCTGGCGGCGATGGCCGACGCCCGGATGACGCTGTGGGTCCCGACGAGCGCGACCCTCCAGCAGCTCGAGCACGCCCGATCGATCGACGAGATCCGGACGCGGCTCGCGCCGAGACCGCTTGGCACCGTCGAGGTGGATGAGGCGGGGTCCGACGCAGTGCGCATCGTCATGCCGGCCGGCGGCGGGGTTGCGGGGCAGCCGGTCTGCGCCTACCTCGTCGGTCGCCGCCGGTTCGTGCTGGTCGACCCCGGAGACCCGACCGGCCCCGGCCTGGAGCGCGCCCTCAACCTCGCGGCCCAACGCGGCGGCGCCATCGAGGCCATCGCGCTCACCCACGTCGATGCCGATCATGCGGCCGGCGCCGAGGGGATCGCGGAGCAGCTCGGGATCGAGGTGCTGACCGGTCCCGGCGGCGGGCGCCAGCTCCCGTATCCGGTCCGCGAGCTGGCCGATCTCGAGGTCGTGGCCGCCGGCGACGTGCCGCTCCGGGTCGTCCACGCGCCCGGCCCACGCCCCGACCACATCGCCTTCGTCGGCCCCGAACCCGGCGACGCCGCGTTCGTCCTCGTCGGCGACCTCGACGGGCTCCGTGGCGCCCGATCGATCCCGGGTCCCGCGGACGCGCCGGCCTGGGCGGCCTCCCTCGAGCGGGTCGCGCGGCTTGCGCCGCGAGCTCAGCGGCTGGCGGGGCATCCGCGACGCCCCGACGTGAGTTGACGATGCCACCTTCGGACCGCGAGTCTGTGCCGATGGACGAACCGATGCCACGCCCGCGCACGATCCTCCCGCCGCTCGCATGGCTGTTCATCGTCTTTGCGGTCTTCGACGCGATCTGGTACGTCCTGACCGCGAGCTTCGATCCGAACCCGTCCGCCGCGCAGGTCATCGCGCACTGGGTCCAGGTCTTCCCGTCGGTCACAACGATCCTGCTGCCGGCCGCCCTGCTGGCACGTCACCCGGAT
Source organism: uncultured Chloroflexia bacterium (assembly GCA_963742075.1). Lineage (GTDB taxonomy): Bacteria > Chloroflexota > Limnocylindria > Limnocylindrales > CSP1-4 > SPCO01. Next base: position 8,060 of record CAVUKR010000012.1, read on the forward strand.
GCGCGCTGGCAGGCCCGGACCCTGCTCATCGGGACGATGGTGCTAGCGGCGAGCGAGGGGCTGGTGATCCTGTCCACTCCGCTCGAAGTCGTGTTCGATGCCCTGACGCCCGCGACGCAGGACCAGCCGGTCGTCCTGGCCTCGTTGCTCTATTCCGACCTGACCAACATCGCCGTCGGTGTCGGGCTGATCGCGATCGGCCTGGGGCTGTCTCGCGCTCGCCGCCACGAGGACCGACGGGAGTGGGTCACCGGGGCAGTCGTGGTCCTGCTGGCCATCATCGGGACCATCGATGGCATCGTCGCGACGTCGCGGCTCGATCTGACCGGGCTCCCGATGTCGCTCGGGCTCGCCGCCTACCTCGCATCGTCGGCCGTCCTCGGCGTCCTGCGGATCGTGGCCTGGGGCTACCTGACGGCGATGGCCGTGCGCGGCGTCCTCGCCGGCGAGGCACCCGCCCGCGGCTGGCGGCTCGCGTCCATCGGTGGCGGCGTGGTGATCCTGGCGCTTGTCGTGCTCGATCTCGCCGAGGTGGTCGCGTACAGCGACACCAGCCTCCTGCTGAGCTACTTCACGATCGGCGCGTACGCGCTCGGCAACCTCTGCCTCCTCGCCGCGTTCGCCGTCGGGCTGCCGGCGCTCGATGACGTGGACGACGAGGACGACGTCGAGGACGAGGACGACGTCGAGGACGACGAGCTGTAGGTCGAGTCGCCCCGGTCAGGCCCGGTCGGTCGGGAGTGCCGCGACGAGGTTGCGCAGGAAGTTGAGCCCTTCGTCGACCTGCTCGACCGGGGCATACGGTCCGGGCATGAGGACGCACGGTCGGCCGGCGAGGGCGACCCCGGGCAGCTGACCCCACAATTCGACGAGCGGGCGGCCGGCGCAGATGGTCGCGACGCGCTTGTAGATGAAGACGACCGCCGCCGGCCGCCAGATCGCGATCTTCTGCCAGAGCGGCCCGACTCCGGCCGTCAGCTCCGCATCGGTCGCCACGTCCCGCGCCGTCGGGATCTTGAGGAGGTCGGTGATGCCGTGGCCTGCCGCGACCAGGGCGTCGTCGGCGGCCTCGACCGGGGTGCCCGAGGGGATGACCCCACCGCTCATCAGCCGGCGAAGGAAGGTCCGCCCGAGCTGGCCCTGGTGATAGTGACCGGCCGCAACGCTGACCGGCGACGGGTTGAGCCCGACGAACAGGAGTCGGTCCCGGAGCGGCGGGAGATCCTCGAGCGTCTCGACCGGTGTGCCATCGAGCACGATCGTGGTCCGATGGAGGCCCGGACCAGGTCGCCGGGTCAGGGCCTCGAGGTCATCGGGGATCAATCGTCGACGTGGTCGGTCGGTTCGCTCGACCCCGACGTTCGTGCCTGTATCTCGGTTTGGGCCTTGGCCGCCTCGGTCTTGGCCTCGCGGACGCCGCGCCCGAGCGTGGCGCCCCACTTCGGGAGCGTCTTGGGCCCGCGCCAGACCAGGACGGCCACGAGGACGACGATGAGCACGATCAGGACGTCGGATCCCATGGGCCGATGGTACAGCGCGGTCAGCGTGGGCGGTGTGCGACCGGGATGACCAGGCGCAGCGCCGTGTGGGTCGCCGAGAACGAGGCGACCTTGTTGTCGACGAGGCGGGCCGCCTTGGCCGCGTCGATGACGTCGACGTCCCGCAGCGTCGCGGCCTTGCCCTTGCGGGAGACGACCCAGATCGCGCCGTTGGGTCGGAGCATGGCCGCCAGCTCCTTGAGGCGCGCGAGCGCCTCGAAGGTGTCAGCGCCGAGCAGCACGACATCGGTGTCCGGCTCGGGCCAGCCCTCGGTCAGGTCGGTCGTCCGGTCGGCGATCTGCGGCCGGATGTCGGGGTCGTCGATGTCCATGATCGCGACGCGCATCCCGGGCCGGATCCCGAGCTTGTCGAGCAGCGGCGTGGTGTAGACGCGTTCCATGCCCGCTATCGTGCCATGCGATGTTGCTCGTGTACGGTCCGCGGTCGGCGACGTACGACTTCGGGCCGGGGCATCCCCTCACGCCGCGGCGGTTCGGTCCCGGACTGGACCTGCTGCGCGCGGTCGGGGCGGAGCCGGGCCTCGCACCCGAGCCGGCGCCCGACGACGAGCTGTTGTGGTGTCACACGCGCGGGTACCTCGACACCGTCAAGCGGCTGTCGATCGATCCGTTCGGGTTTCCCGAGGCCGGGATCGGTCAGGGTGGCGACGATCCACCGTTCGCCGGGATGCACGAGGCGGCAGCGGCCGTGGCCGGCGGTTCGCTGCGGGCGATGGAGGCGATCCTGCGCGGCGACGCCGGGCATGCCTTCCATCCGGGCGGTGGCCTCCATCACGCGATGCCGGACCGCGCCTCGGGGTTCTGCATCTACGACGACCCGGCCCTCGCGATCGCGCTGGCGCGCCGCGACGGCCTGCGCGTGTTGTACGTGGACCTCGACGTCCATCACGGCGACGGGGTCCAGGCGATCCACGCCGTCGATCCGGACGTGCTGACGCTGTCGTTCCACGAGAGCGGGCGCTACCTGTTCCCCGGCACCGGCGGGGTGGGGGAGCTGGGTCAGGGGACCGCGGCGGGAACCTCGGTCAACGTGCCGTTCGAACCCGGGACCGGAGAGGTGGCCTGGCTCGCCGCCGTGCGGTCGCTGCTCCCCGAGCTGGCTGCCGCGTTCGGGCCGGACGTCATCGTGTCGCAGCACGGGGCGGATTCGCACGCCTGGGACCCGCTGGCGCACCTGCTCGTGACGACGACCGCGATGGGCGAGGCAGCGCGTCTCGTGGACCGCGTGGCGCACCGCTTCGCGGGAGGTCGGTGGCTGGCGACCGGTGGCGGCGGGTATGACGCCTATCGGGTCGTGCCACGCACCTGGAGCCTCGTCTGGCTGGCCGGGGCGCACCGCGACGTCCCCGGCTCGACGCCGCAGGCGTGGCGTGATCGCTGGGCGGCCGAAGGGGCCCGGTACGGCCAGGCGCCGCTCCCCGCGACGTTCGAGGACGCGCCGAACGCCGGGCTCGAGCTCGATGCCTCGCAGGTGTCCGCAGATGCCCGCTCCCTCGAGTCGGCCGCCGTGGTGCGTCGCCTGGTCGTGCCGCGGCTGCTGCAGGTCGCGCGCGATCGCGGCTGGTGGGATCCGGTCGCGGATGTCGCCTACGACGCGGACGGCGACGCGGGCGATGGCGCCACGGGCGGCCTGGGCGACGGCACCCCGGCGATCCTCGAGTCGGTCGATGCGGCGACGTGGGACGGCCTGACGCTCGCTGCGCGCGTCGTGCCACCGGCCGACCCGGCGGCCGGCCACGCCCTCGTCGTGGCCGCACTGCGTGACGGTTCGCACGTCTCCGCCGCGGTCGACGGTCGCCGGATCGTCGGTATCGCGCTCGCCGTTCCCGCCGACGACCAAGGTGCGTGCGAGGTTCTCGCCGTCGGCGTCGCGCCATCGCACCGGGGTGGCGGGCTCGGCTCGGCGCTGCTCGCTTCGGTCGTCCAGGCGGCCGGGGCGGACGGCTCCTTCGCCGACATCACCGTTGCCGAACGCGACTCGATCGAGCCGCTCGATCGCACCCTCAGAGCGGAGATCGCCCGCCGCCTCTTCATGCGAGCCGGATTCGCGATCCACCCAGGCGACGCGACCATCCGGGCCGCCGACCCGAACGCGTTCCACGCGGTCCGCCCGGCACGGCACCAGGGCGCGGCCTGAATCGAGCGCCCCCGGTCCGTCGATGACGGGCCGGGGGCGAAGGTTACGCTCGAGCGGGCTGGGACCCGCAGGGTGGACGGATAGGTCAGGCGGTTGCGGCCGCTGGTGTGGTGCTGTTGCCCTTGACCGTACCCGGGCGCCATGGGGTCCCGAGCATCGGGAGCAGGTAGCGGTCGACGCCGTAGTAGCCGGCGACCTTCCAGCCGAGGATCAGCCCGACGGCGAGGGTGAACAGGACCGGGTTGACCGAGGCGGAGCCCGCGAGCAGGAACGACATGTTCATCAGGGCCCCGAAGAAGGCCGCGAAGCCTGTCAGGCAGCCGACGAGGAGGCCGATCCCGACCGCCATCTCACCGAACGTGATGAGCGGGGCGAACCACGTGTAGGCCTGATTGTCGAGCAGGGTCTGCAGGAACGTGCGATACCAGTCGTAGGTGATCGCCGGGCTGCCGGCGCCGGCGGCCGGGACGGCCACCGCGTGCTGCCAATAGCCCTGGAGGGCGGAGCCTCCGTCAAGCCAACCGGTTCCACTGAACTTGTGATACCCGGCTTCCAGCCAGGTGAACCCGACGAACAGGCGGACCGGCAGCCAGAAGAGGCCGGCGCGCGAGTTGCCGAAGAGGAACCGCGTGAATGCAGGTCCTTCGATCTCGATCGTCTCGCCACCCGGCTCCTTGCGCATCTCGAAGAGGACCACGAGGAGAGCCAGGAACGAGATCCAGAAAGCGACGGTCACGATCTGATCGGCCGTGCTCTTGGGGTCGACGGCGAACCACGGGTTGACGATGAGGAATAGCGTGACCGCGGCGATCCCGCCGAGGACCGCTGCGATGTTCCGCCTGGTTGCCATGAGAATGCCTTCCCTTCCGTTCGGTGCGTCCCGTCCACGCGGCGGGGCTTGCCTATTCGCATTGAAGCCTGCTGGTGGGGGTGGCAGAAGCGCCAACCGGCCCTCCCGGTAGGCCATTCGGCCTGTTCTGTCCGGGACGAACCGCCACCGCATGAGTGAACATCTGGTCGAAATGGGTGTCGAGCGTTACACTCCGTGACCCGTGGTCACCGCCGCCATCTCCGATCCACTCGCCCCTTTCTCGCCGGCTGTCCGCGACTGGTTCCAGTCCAGCTTTGAAGCGCCGACCGAGGCGCAGGTGCGTGGCTGGGCAGCCATCTCCAGCGGACACCATACCCTCGTCCATGCCCCCACCGGGAGCGGGAAAACCCTTACAGCCTTCCTCTGGACGCTCGATCGCCTGGCGACCCATCCGAGCCCGACGCCGACCCGCGAGCATCCGGGTCTGGTCCGCGTCCTGTACGTCTCGCCGCTCAAGGCGCTGACCTACGACATCGAACGGAACCTCCGCGCGCCGCTGACCGGCATCGCGCTGGCAGCCGAACGGCTCGGCGAGCCCGTGCCGGACATCTCGGTCGCAAGCCGGACCGGCGACACGGCGGCCGAGGACCGCCGGCAGATCGCCCGGCACCCGCCGGACATCCTGATCACCACCCCGGAATCGCTCTACCTCATGCTCACCAGCGCTGCCCGCGAGGTCCTGCGCGGCGTCGAGCACGTGATCCTCGACGAGGTGCATGCCATCGCGGGCTCGAAGCGTGGTGCGCACCTCGCGCTCAGCCTCGAGCGCCTGGAGGCGCTCCGCGACGCCACGCCCGGGACGCCACCGATGCAGCGGATCGGCCTGTCGGCCACGCAACGCCCGCTCGATGCGATCGCGCGCTTCCTCGGCGGCGTCGGCCCCGGGCGCGAGGTCACCATCGTCGACGCCGGCACCCGCAAGCCGCTCGATCTCCAGGTCATCGTGCCCGTCGACGACATGTCGGCGATGGGCGAGGTCCTGCCGTTCGACCAGCAGCCGGGCGGCCCGGCCACGAGCCCGGATCTTCGGACGAGCATCTGGCCCGCCATCCACCCGCGGATCCTCGAGCTGATCCGGAGCCACCGCAGCACGATCGTCTTCACCAACAGCCGGCGGCTATCCGAGCGGCTCGCCCAGCGGCTCAACGAGCTGGCCGGCGAGGAGCTCGTGCGCGCACACCACGGCAGCATCGCCCGGGAGCAGCGCGTCCTCATCGAGGAGGAGCTGAAGGCCGGTCGGCTCCCCGCGCTGGTCGCGACGTCCAGTCTCGAGCTCGGGATCGACATGGGCGCCGTCGATCTCGTGATCCAGGTCGAGAGCCCGACGAGCGTCGCCCGCGGTCTCCAGCGGATCGGTCGGGCCGGGCACCAGGTCGGGGCGCCGAGCAAGGGCGTCATCTTCCCGAAGTACCGCGGCGACCTGCTCGAGTGCGCGATCGTCACCCGCCGGATGCACGAGGGCGCGATCGAGACCACCCAGATCCCGCGGAACCCGCTCGACGTCCTCGCCCAGCAGCTCGTGGCGATGACGGTCATGGACCGCTGGTCGGTGGACGACCTGCTCGCCCTGGCACAGCGGGCGTCGCCCTACGAGACGCTCACCCGCGAGGTCCTCGAGGGCGTGCTCGGGATGCTGGCAGGGGCATATCCGTCCGACGAGTTCGCCGAGCTCAAGCCGCGCGTCGTCTGGGACCGGGTGACCGATGTCGTCGAGGGCCGGCGTGACGCGAGGGTCGTCGCGGTGACCAGCGGTGGCACGATCCCAGATCGGGGCCTGTTCGGGGTGTTCATGGTCGGCGAGGCGGGGACGCCCGGCCGTCGCGTCGGCGAGCTCGACGAGGAGATGGTCTACGAGCTGCGGGCCGGGATGCACGGCGATGTCATCGTGCTCGGCGCCAGCAGCTGGCGGGTCGAGGAGATCGGCCACGACCGGGTCACCGTCAGCCCGGCGCCCGGGGTCCCGGGCAAGCTGCCGTTCTGGCACGGCGACGCGGTCGGTCGACCGGTCGAGCTCGGGCGCGCGCTCGGGGCGTTCGTCGGCGAGCTCGAGGCGGACATGGCACGGGGCGAGAAGGGCCGGCGAGCCGCGACCGTCCGCCTGCGCGAGACCCACGACCTCGACGAGCGTGCCGCGGACAACCTGCTGGCCTATCTGGACGACGAGCGCGAGGCGACCGGAGCCCTGCCGACCGACAAGCGGATCGTCGTCGAGCGGTTCCGCGACGAGCTCGGCGATTGGCGGCTGTGCATCCTCAGCCCGTTCGGTGGCCGGGTCCACGCGCCGTGGTCGCTTGCGCTCGAAGCGCGGATCCGCGAGCGGCTGGGACTCGAGGTCCAGACGATCTGGTCGGACGACGGGATCGCGATCCGGCTGCCCGAGGGCGACGCCCCGCTCGATGGCATCGAGGCGCTGCTCTTCCCCGAGCCCGACGAGCTCGAGGACCTCGTCGTCGGCCAGCTGGCGACGTCTGCGCTGTTCGCCAGCCGGTTCCGGGAGAACGCGGCACGGGCGCTGCTGCTGCCGCGCCGCAGACCGGGGACGCGGACGCCTCTCTGGCAGCAGCGCCAGCGGTCCGCCGACCTGCTCGCGGTCGCGTCGCGCTACGGCTCGTTCCCGATCCTGGTCGAGACCTACCGGGAATGCCTGTCGGACGTCTTCGACCTGCCCGGCCTGCGCGAGATCCTGGCCGGCGTCGCCCGGCGCGAGATCGCCGTCCACGGCGTCGAGACGGTCCGGGCCTCGCCGTTCGCGGGCAGCCTGATGTTCGACTACGTCGCCGCCTACATGTACGACGGCGACACCCCGATGGCCGAGCGCCGAGCCGGCGCGCTGACCCTCGACCGCGACCTGCTGCGCGAGCTGCTCGGCCAGGAGGAGCTGCGCGAGCTGCTCGACCCGGACGCCCTGGCCGGCCTCGAGCTGAGCCTCCAGGCGCTGGCCGAGGACCGCCAGGCGTCCAGCCTCGACGGCGTCCACGACCTGCTCCGCCGGCTCGGCGACCTGTCCGCCGCGGAGGTGGCGGCGCGGACCGAGGGCGGTGCGGCGGTCGCCGGACCCTGGCTGGACGAGCTCGCAGGCGCCCGGCGGGTGGTCCGGACCCGGATCGCCGGCGACGAGCGCTTGGTCGCCATCGAGGACGTGGCGCGCTATCGCGACGGCGTCGGGATCACCCCGCCGGTCGGGGTCCCGGCCGCGTTCCTTGGACCTGCCGTCGGGGCGCTGGACGGCCTCCTGTCGCGCTATGCCCGGACCCACGGCCCGTTCCTGACGCCCGATCCGGCCCGTCGCTGGGGTCTGCCGGTCGGGGTCGTCGGCGACGCCCTCGAGCGCCTGCTGGCCGCCGGCACCCTGCTCCGCGGCGAGTTCCGTCCGGGCGGCGCCGAGCGCGAATGGTGCGACCCCGAGGTCCTGCGGCTGCTGCGCCGCCGTTCGCTGGCGCGCCTCCGCCGCGAGGTCGAGCCGGTCGACCCGGCCGCGCTCGCCCGGTTCCTCCCCGATTGGCAGGGTGTCGCCGAGATCGGATCGACCCGGCCGCCCCTTCGCGCGACCGCGGCGCTCGAGCGGCTCGCCGAGGTCGTCGACCAGCTCGCCGGGCTGCCGATCCCGGCCTCGGTCCTCGAGCGCGACGTGCTCCCGTCTCGGCTCCCCGGCTATCAGCCGCGCATGCTCGACGAGCTGGGGGCGCTCGGCGAGGTCGCCTGGGTCGGGCGCGGCAGCCTCGGCCGCGACGACGGGCGGATCGCGCTGGTCCGGCCGGGTCGCGAGATCCTTCGCCCGGTCGGACCGCCGGACGGGTCGGCGCCGCCCGCGGAACCGCGCCACGTCGCCATCCGCGACCATCTCGCCAGCCGCGGGGCGTCCTTCTATCGCGAGCTCTTCACGGCGGCCCACGGGACATCTGACCGCGAGGTGCTCGACGCGCTGTGGGACCTGGTCTGGGCGGGCGAGGTCACCAACGACACGTTCGCCCCGCTCCGGGCGCTGCGCTGGAAGCGGACGGGGAGTGGGGCTCGGCGCGCCGGCGGGCGGCCGGGACGGCTGACCGCGCTCGGTCCGCCGGAGGCCGCCGGTCGCTGGTCGCTGGTCGCCCCGGACGCCGCACCGGCCAGTGCCACCGAACGGCTCCACGCCCAGAGCCTGGCACTCCTCGACCGGCACGGCGTCCTGACCCGCGAGGCCGTCGCGACCGAAGGGATCGAGGGCGGGTTCGCCGCCGTCTACCCGGTGCTGCGCGCGATGGAGGATGCCGGCCGGATCCGGCGCGGCTACTTCGTCGACGGCCTCGGCGCGGCGCAGTTCGCCCTGGCCGGGGCGCTCGACCGGCTGCGCGCCGTCCGTGACGCCGCGGATCCGGCGGCGACCGGCGCCGTCCACCTGCTGGCCGCCGCGGATCCCGCGAACCCGTACGGCGCGGCGCTCGCCTGGCCGCGGCGTGGCGAGACCGACCGGCGCCCGCTCCAGCGTGCCGCCGGCGCCTACATCGTGCTCGTCGATGGCGTCGCGGTCCTCTACCTCGAGCGCGGCGGGTCCTCGATCCAGACGCTCCCCGCGGCCGACGACCCGGCCGTGGCGGTCAGCGCGTTCCGTGCCCTCCATGCGCTCGTGGCCGACGGGCGCGTCCGCGAGCTCGTCATCCGCAAGGTCGATGGCGAGGAGGTCGCGGCGTCCCCCCGGCGGCCGATGCTGCTCGAGGCGGGGTTCGTGGCCGGCTATCGCGGACTCGTCCTCCGCCCGCCACGATCCGGGCCCTAGTGCCCGAAGGCGACACGCTCTTCCGGACCGCCGCCGGGCTCCGGCCGTACCTCGTCGGCCGGACCGTCACCGCGGCACGGACCGGCGGTCCGGGCGCAGTCCCGCAGGTGGCTCGCATCGTGGGTCGCGAGATCGTCGCGGTCGAGGCGCTCGGCAAGAACCTGCTGATCCGGTTCGAGGGCGGGCTCGAGATCCGGACCCACCTGCGGATGAACGGCTCGTGGCACCGCTACCGGCCCGGCGAGCCGTGGCGACGACCGGCGGCCCGGGCGCGTCTCGTCCTCGAAGTCCCGGGCGCGGTCGCCGTGTGCTTCGATGCGCCGGTCGTCGAGCTCCTCGAGCAGCGGGCGGAGTCGCTCCACCCGTCGCTCGGACGGCTCGGTCCCGACCTGCTCGCCCCTGCTTTCGACGGTCGAGGCGGCCGTTCGCCGGCTGCGCGACCCAGCCCGCGCCGGGACGGCGATCGGCGAGGCCCTCGTCGACCAGCGGGCGCTGGCCGGCATCGGCAACGTCTACAAGAACGAGTGCCTCTGGATCGAACGTGTGTCGCCGTTCGTGACGGTGGCCGGGCTCGACGACGCGACGCTGGCGCGACTCGTGGACACAGCGCGACGCCTGCTGCTCGCCAATGCGGCGCCGACCCATGGCCCGGAGCGCATCACCACGGACGGCGACCGCGGCGCACTCGGCCCGCTCTACGTCTACGGCCGGACCGGCCGCCCATGCCGGCGCTGCCGGACGGCGATCCGCAGCGCGAGGCAGGGCACCGACATCCCGCGCACGACGTGGTGGTGCCCGACCTGCCAGGTGGCGCCCGTCTGATCGTCGCGGCACCGGGGAAGCGGAGACCGGCCCCTCACGTATCATCGCGCCCGATGTGTGAGCACTTCATCGCCCGGGCCGCGACGCCGTTCCGACTCGATGCGCTGTGGCCGTTCACCGAACGGCTGGAGCGGTTCGGCATCGCCGGATTCGGCTGGGGCGCCGCCTGGGTCGACGGTCACGGGCGCCTCGCGTCGTACCGCGACGTCCGGGCGTTCCGCGACGATCCGGGGCGCGAGGCGGTCGGTGCGACCGAGACCGCTGTCGCCTTGATCCACCTCCGCCGGCCATCGCGGTTGTCGACCCTCACCTTCGAGGACACCCAGCCGTTCGACGATCCGACCGGCCGCTTCGCCTTCAGCCACAACGGCGACCTGCACGACTACCGACGCCTGCGCACGGCCTACCGTGCGGACGGGCGGATCCACGGCCGGGCGGACACGGAGGTCGCCGCCCGCTGGCTCGAGGACGCATGGCACACGGACGAGCCCGTCGGGCACCTGCTCGGGGCGCTGCACGACCGGTTCGGCGGCCAGGCCAACCTCGCCGTGCTGGCAGCCGACGCGATCCCGTACCACTACGCGGGCAACGGCGAGAACCCGGTCTTCGCGATGCGGCTCGGCGCGATCGGCGTCGTGTCGACCGGGATCTACTCGCTCGACCGCTCGCTCTTCCGGTTCGTGGCACCCGGGGCGACCGCCCGGTCGCTGGTCCCGCTGCGAACGACGGTGCTGCTGGACCATGAGGGGGCGGTGGCCGCGGCGTAGGATGGCGGACCTGGGATCCTGACCGACGCACAGTCACGACCCGCGCGGGAGCGGCGTCTCTCTGGTGACCAGCAGTCACGGAGCCACAGGATGACCGACGTGCCCACGCGGACACCCGAGCCCGACCTCGCGACCGGACGCCCGACCACGCGGCTGCCCAACCGGGAGCTTGTCCGGATCTCGCTCTACTGGCTCGGCCTGTCGTCGATCTTCGCGGGGCTCAGCTACATCATGGCCAGCCGGCTCGAGTTCACCGGCCTGGTCGACAAGGCCGGCGCCGGACGGGCGCTCTTCCTCGTCCTGATCAGCGGGGCGGTCATCGCCGCGATCGTCCAGCCCACGATCGGCTCGATCTCGGATTACACGATCTCGCGCTGGGGCCGTCGCAAGCCGTACATCTTCATCGGCTCGATCCTCGATCTCGTCTTCCTCATCGGCATCGCCTACAGCAACACGCTCGTCGCGATCGCCGCGTTCATCGCCCTCCTCCAGTTCAGCTCGAACTTCGCGCAGGGTCCGTTCCAGGGCTACGTCCCGGATCTCGTGCCGGCGCCGCAGGTCGGGACCGCCAGCGCGCTCGTCGGGCTGATGCAGGTGCTCGGCGTCGTGTCGGGCTATTCGATCGGTGCGCTGGCGGCCGCCGCGCACCAGTACCAGATCGGCCTCATCGCGCTCGGCGTCCTCGAGGTCGCCACGATGCTGTCGGTCGTCGTCCGGGTCCGCGAGGGACCACCGCCCAAGTCGCGCGAAGGCCGGCCCTGGCGCTCGATCGCCGCCGAGGCGTGGGGCACCGACATCCTGCGCGAGCACAGCTTCCTGTGGCTGGTCGCGTCGCGGCTCGCGATCCTGATGGGCGGATCGGTCCTGACCAGCCTCGCGGTCTTCTACCTGGCGCGCACGATGGGCCTGAACGAGCACGATTCGGGCATCGTCTTCATCCCGCTCGTGGCGCTGGTCGCCCTCGGGACGGTCGCCTCGGTCGTGCCGGCCGCCAGGATCTCGGATCGGGTCGGGCGCAAGCGCGTCATCTGGGCGAGCTGCGCCGTCAGCGCCACCGGGCTCGCGATCGTGGCGAGCGCGCCGAACCTGCCGATCGCCTTCGTCGGCGCGCTCCTGTATGGCATCTCCGCCGGGATGTTCCTGGCGGTCGATTGGGCGCTCATGACCGACATCATCCCGAAGGCCTCGTCAGGGCGGTACATGGGGCTCTCGAACGTGGCGACAGCGTCGGCCGGCGTCCTGGCGGTCGCGGTCGGCGGAACGCTCATGGACCTGGTCGGTGGGCCGGGCCTCGACCCATCGGGGCCCCGCGCCGCGCTGTGGATGTCGGTCGTCCTGATCGGCCTCGGCGCGCTCCTCCTGCGGCCGGTCGACGAACGACGCCGCGAGGAGGCGGCGGCGGGCGCGACCGCTGTCCCCGCGTTGACCTAGCCGCGCGCCGGCCTCGTCCGCCTCGCGGCGAGCCAGGCCCGGGCATCCGCGCCCCATCTCCGCCAGGTGGCCGGCCTGAGGAAGTCGAACGGGTCGGCCTTCCGGTAGAACCACGGAACGGTCGCCCAGATATAGACGATGAAGTCGAGCCGGACCGGGCGCGCCCCGAACCCGAACAGCGCCTGGAGCTGGATGATCGTGAGCGGCAGCGTGAGCAGGCTCAGGCCGACCGACACGGCCAGCCAGAACAGGCCCCAGGGCCGGGTGCGGCGGGGCAGGATCGGCAGGAAGACGACCGGCACCCACTTCATCCACGTGGCGAGCGCCCACAGCAGGCCGCCGAGTCGCGGCCCCGCGAACTGCGCCGCCCAGAGCATCAGCGTCAGCTGGAGGTTGATGTTCCCGGTGTCGAGGTTCGCCCCGAACGGGAAGGCGAGGACGGCCACGATGATCGCGGTCGTGAGCGGCCGTCGCCGGTACGCCCAGTGGATCGTCCAGAGCAGCAGCAGGATCGTCCCGACCCGCCACACGAACCACGCGACGTCCCACGGCAGGATCGCCCACGGCGCGAACAGCGGCAGCATCCACGGCGCGTAGACGTACGGCAGGAACGGGCCCGTCGGGTGGTACGGGTCGCCGCCGTTGAGCCAGATCCGGACGCCGGCCCAGTACGCCCGGGCGTCGGCGCCGCCGGCCTCGCCGCGGGCGATGAGCCCCGACAGGACGATCGCGAAGGTGAGGCTGAGCAGGAGGATCGCGGCGATCCGGCGCGGGTCGCGCAGGCGGGATACCTCGCGGCGGAGCGCCCGCCGGAAGACCCCGGCCCGTCGGCGCGTGCCCCGATCGACGACGTCGGACAGGTCGATGCGGATGCGCCCGCGACCGCGGGCCGAGCCCGGGACGGGCTGGAGACCGGGTGGTGGCGGGGCGTCCGTCATGTCGGCGCATTCTCGCACGGCGGTTCGTGGCGCCCCGGGTCCGCTATCCTCTCGCGAGGCGCTCGTTGGGGGTTAGGTACACCTGTGGCCGATGGAACCGTCATCATCATCGGCGGTGCGGAGGACAAGGTTCGCGACCGCGTCATCCTGAGCCGCTTCGTCGCGCTGGCCGGCGGGTCGGACGCGACGATCGCGGTCATCAGCACGGCGTCCTCGCTCGGCCTCGAGGCGGGCGAGCGCTACCGGGCGGTCTTCGGCGAGCTGGGCGTCAAGCACGTCCGCCCGCTCCACGCCGTCACCCGCCCGCAGGCCAACGACGAGACGGCCGTCCTCGCGGTCCACGACGCGACCGGCATCTTCCTGACCGGCGGCAACCAGCTGCGGCTGTCGTCCACCATCGGCGGGACGCTGCTGGCGGACGCGATCCTCGACCGTTTCCAGCACGGCGCGGTCGTCGCCGGCACGTCGGCGGGGGCGTCGGCGATGTCGAGTCACATGATCGCGTTCGGGACGTCCGGCGCGACGCCCAAGCACCGGATGGCCCAGATCGCGGCGGGGCTCGGCGTCCTCCCTGGCGTCATCATCGACCAGCACTTCCAGCAGCGGAACCGGCTCGGCCGGCTGCTGAGCCTGATCGCCCAGAACCCGAGCCTGCTCGGCCTCGGGGTCGACGAGGACACGGCCGGCGTGGTCGGTCCCGATCACGTCATGGAGGTCATCGGCCGCGGGTCGATCACGGTGGTCGACGGCTCGCGCTCGGAGACCGACGCCTGGGAGGTCCACGGCCACCGCCCGCTGATGATCAGCGGTGTCGTGCTGCACTCGTTGCCGGCCGGCTACCGCTTCGACCTGCGGCGGCGCGAACGCGTCGCGGCGCCGACCCTCCACGCACTTCCGGGCGGCGAGGCCGCCGCGTCCAGCTAGCGGAGGATCCCGTGACCGACACCGTGGCCGGCTCCGCGTCCGCAGCCCGCACCAAGCGCGGGTCCCGCCGCGCGGCACCGACGCCTGCCGCCGGGCCTGCACCGACCCTGCGGATCCTCGAGACACGGGTCCTGCGCGGTCCCAACTACTGGGCTCGCGAGCCGGTCATCCGGCTCCTGGTCGATCTCGGCGTCCTTGAGCAGTACCCCTCCAACCTGCTGCCGGACTTCAACGACGCGCTGATCGCGCTCCTGCCGACGCTCGAGGACCACGCCTGCTCGCTCGGCCGGCGCGGCGGCTTCATCACCCGCCTGCGGGACGGGACGTGGGCCGGCCACATCGCCGAGCATGTCGCGCTCGAGTTCCAGAACCTGGCCGGCACCGACGTCCGGCACGGCAAGACCCGGGCCGCGGGCCCGCCCGGCCAGTACAACTGCATCTACGAGTACCGCGAGGAGGCGGTCGGGCTCGAGGCCGGGCGGATGGCCGTCGCCCTGGTCAACCATCTCGTCGCCCCCGACGACCCCGACGTCTTCTTCGACTTCGCGCCCGAGATGGAGCGGCTCATCCGGCTGGCCGAGCGGCAGGCCTTCGGCCCGTCCACGCAGGCGCTCATCGACGAGGCGGTCAGCCGCGACATCCCGTTCATCCGGCTCGACCGACACTCGCTGGTCCAGTTCGGCCACGGTGTCCACCAGCAGCGCATCCGGGCGACGATGACTTCGCTCACCTCGGCGATCGGCGTCGACGTGGCGTCGGACAAGAGCCTGACCAACCGGCTGCTCGACTCGGCCGGGCTGCCCGTCCCGCGCGCCGAGGTCGTCGACAATGAGGACGCGGCGGTCGCGTCGGCTCGCCGGCTCGGCTACCCGTGCGTGGTCAAGCCGCTCGATGGCAACCACGGGCGCGGCGTCCACCTCGACCTCCGGTCAGAGGACGCGGTCCGCGCGGCGTTCCACGGGGCGGTCGCCCAGAGCAGGGCGGGGGACGTCGTGGTCGAGACCTACGTGGCCGGCAACGACTACCGCTGCCTGGTCATCGGCGGAAAGGTGGCGGCCATCGCCGAGCGCGTGCCGGCGTCGGTGACCGGCGACGGCGAGCACACGATCATGGAGCTCGTGGACATCGCCAACAGCGACCCGCGACGCGGGATCGGCCACGAGAAGGTGCTGACCCGGATCAAGGTCGACGAGGCGGCCGAGGCGCTCGTGCGCGCCCAGGGCCACGAGATGGACGAGGTCCTGCCGCCCGGGACGTGGGTCAAGCTCGCGCTGACCGGCAACATGTCCACCGGCGGGACGTCGATCGACCGGACCCTCGAGGCGCACCCCGACAACGTCGAGATCGCCGAGACCGCGGCACAGATCGTCGGGCTCGACGTCGCCGGGATCGACTTCATCTGCCCGGACATCGCCACCCCGGTCCGCGAGACGGGCGGCGCGATCGTCGAGGTCAACGCCGCGCCCGGCTTCCGGATGCACACCCACCCGACCGAGGGGGAGCCCCAGTACGTCGCCCGGCCGGTCATCGATTCGCTCTTCCCGGCCGGCTCCTCTGCGCGGATCCCGATCGTGGCCGTGACCGGCACCAACGGGAAGACGACGACGGTCCGGATGATCGCGCACATCCTCAAGCTGATGGGCCGCCGCGTCGGGATGACCTCGACGGACGGCATCGTGATCGACGGCCGGCTGATCAAGAAGGGCGACATGTCGGGGCCGAAATCGGCGCTGATGGTCCTCCAGAACCCGACGGTCGATACCGCGGTCTTCGAGGTCGCGCGAGGCGGGATCCTGCGCGAAGGCCTCGGCTACGACCGCAACGACGTCGCCGTCGTGACCAACGTCACGGGCGACCACCTCGGTCTGGGCGGCATCGATTCGATCGGCCAGCTGGCCAACGTCAAGGGGGTCGTCGTCGAGGCCGTCCCGCGGTCTGGGACCGCGGTCCTCAACGCCGACGACGGCCACGTCTACCGGATGGGTCGCCACTGTGCCGGCCGGGTCGTCCTGTTCAGCATGGCCACCACCAAGGGCGAGGACGGCTACGACCGGGTCGATGGTCACACGAGCCGCGGTGGCGCCGCGTTCTGCCTCGAGGCGACCAACGAGGGTGAGCTCATCGTCCTCCGCCTCGGGTCGCGGACGATGCCGGTCCTGTACACCCATCTCATCCCGGCGACGTTCGGCGGCCGGGCGCGGATGAACGTCGCGAACGGGCTCGCCGCGGCGGCCGCGGCGTGGTCCGCGGGCGCCCACCTCCACGACATCCGGCAGGGCCTGCGGACCTTCTCGACGTCGTTCTTCCAGGCGCCCGGGCGGCTCAACCTTGTCGAGGTGGGCGGGGTCCGCGTCGTCATCGACTACTGCCACAACGTGGACGGCATGCGTCAGCTGGCCGACTTCGTGAGCCGGATGATGCTCGAGACGCCGACCAAGTCCGGCCGGCTCGGGGCCGCCGCGACGGGCGTCCGATCGGGGCGGGCGATCGGGGTCATCGGGATCCCGGGCGATCGGCGCGACGAGGACCAGCGCCAGTACGGCGCGATCGCGGCCGGCGCCTTCGACGAGATCATCGTGCGCGAGGACAAGAACCTTCGCGGGCGCGTGCCCGGCGAGAGCGCGGGCAACGTCATCGAGGGGGTCCGCGAGGCGAAGGCCGACGGGACCGGACGGGCGGCCCGCTCGGAGAAGGTCCTCGACGAGATGACCGCGGTCCGCGCGGCCCTGCGCCGGGCCATCCCGGGCGACCTCGTCGTCTGCTGCGTCGACGACGCGATCGGGGTCTATCGCGAGGCCATGGCCGCGGCGGGCACCACGCGCGGCGGGACGGCGTTCGCCGACCCGGGCGAACTCGAGGCACCGGAGGGCTGACCCGCCGCCGGCCCGGCGGTGGTCGGGCTCGGGTCCTACCGCGATCGCGGCCGGCCCTGGAGCCGCGGCACGAGCTCCGTGAGCTCGGTGGCGACGTCCACCGGCCGCGCCCCGAGACGCGCCAGCAGGGCGAACACCCCGTCGCGGTCCTCGTGGCAGAGGAGCACCACCACGCGGGCGGCGTCGGCGCGTCCGCCGTGGGCGCCGGCCCCGGCCGCCCCGTTGAGCTCAGCCTGGAGCGCCTCGGTCTCCGAGTCGTAGACCGGCACGTCGGCGGCCGTGCCACCGCCGGCGACGACCCCGACCATCAGCTCGCCGACGACCGATTCGGCGGTCCGACCGCGCAGGTACTTGAGGGTCTGCTTGATGACGACCCGTTGCGAGTGCTCGGCGGCGACGCGGCCGATCCCGCGAAGCGTGTCATCGGGCCGGTCGCCGGCGGTCCCGATGATCGCGGTGATCGGGGCCGCCCGGCCCGCTGCCCCGGCGGCGATCCCCTGGGCGACGTCGAGGACGGCCTCGACCCCGGCTTCGTTGTGAGCGAAATCGACGATGACCACCTTGGCGCCGAGGCGATACAGGTTGAGCCGGCCCGGCGATCGCTCGGCGCTCGGGGCGAAGTCGGACAGCCCGTCGCGGACCTGCTCGATCGTCGCGCCGAGGCCGCGCGCCCCGCCGGACGCGGCCATGGCGTTCGCGACGTTGTGCCCGGCCAGCCCGCCGATCGTGACCGGCACGGCAGCGACGTCGACGATGCGCGTCTCCCGGGCCCCGTTCGCCTCGATGATGACCCCGTCGCGGACGAGATAGGCGCGGCCGCCGCGTGCGCGGTGATGGCGGACGACCGTCGAGGCGTCGCCGTCGAGCGTGAACAAGGCGATCCGGGCCGTGACCCGGCGGGCGACGGCCGCGACCAGCGGGTCGTCGGCGTTGAGCACCACCCAGCCGTCGGGCCGGGTGATCCGGCAGATGGTCGCCTTGACCTCGGCGAGCTCGGGCAGCGTGTGGATCCCCTGCAGGTCGAGGTGGTCGGACGACACGTTCGTCAGGACGCTCGCGTCGTTCGACTCGTAGCCGACCCCGCGCAGGACGATCCCGCCACGTGCCGTCTCGAGCACGGCGACATCGACATCGCGGCGCGCGAGGACCTGGTGCGCGCCGCCCGGCCCGGTCCAGTCGCCGGGCTCGACCATCCGCTCGTCGACCAGGACCCCGTCCGAGGTGGTGGTCCCGACGTGGTGACCGGCGCGCAGCAGGACGTGGGTGATCAGCCGGGTCACCGTGCTCTTCCCGTTCGTCCCCGAGATCGAGACGATCGGCATCCGCCGGTCTTCGTCGCGCAGCCACTCGGGCGGCGTCGCCCGCGTGCCGGCGATCCGCTCGGTCCAGCGGGCCAGCAGCCGCTCCTGGGCGCCGGTCAGCCGGGCGGTCCGCGACGGAGAGACGTCACGGACTGCGAGCGCGATGGCGGCCTCCGTCAGCGTCAGCGCCCGCTCGGCCCCGACCCACGGGAAGGTGACGATCCAGTGCCCCGGATCGGACGAGCGGTGGACGGCTAGGCCGCCGCGCCCCTCGCCGTGGTCGGCGCGCAGCCGGCGGATCCAGGCCGCGGTCGCGGCGACCCCGTCGGGCCAGTCGCGAGTCGGCACGGCGGCGCCCAGGTGGACGAGCGCGTGCCGTCCGGGATCTCGTTGCCCGTACCAGGTCCGCCGCCGCCCGATGGCGACCTCGAGCTTGACCACCGGCTCGAGCCGGTAGACGTTCGGCCCCTCGAACAAGCGGGTCTCGACCAGTCGCACGGTCCGGGCAGGATAGCAAGGTGCCAGCCGCTAGACTGCGTGGGTGACCGCATCGACCGAACCGCCGCCCCTCCCCTCGGCCGTCGAACTCGACGCGCTGCGGGCGGCCGTCGGCGCCGACATGCCGGCCTATCTCGCCGATCTCGAACGCCTCGTCAACACCGATTGCAGCAGCTATACACCGGACGGGGTCGACGCGATCGGCCGCTGGGTCACCGCTTTCCTGGCCGACCTGGGCGCCGAGGTGGATGTTCGCCCCGACCCGGTCGGTCTCCTCGGTGCGACCGTGGTGGCCACGTTCCGCGGCCGCGTGGACGGGCCGCGGGTCCTGCTGATCGGCCACATGGACACGGTCTTCGATCCCGGCACGGCCGCCGAGCGGCCGTTCCGGATCGACGATGGCATCGCCTACGGCCCGGGGGTGACCGACATGAAGTCCGGCCTGCTGGCCGGGCTGTACGCGCTCAAGGCGATCATCACCGAGCGCGGCGGCCTGCCGTTCGAGCGGCTGGTATTCCTCGCCAATCCGGACGAGGAGATCGGCTCGCCGACCTCGACGCCGCACATCCGCGAGATCGCCGCCGATAGCGACGTCGCGCTCGTGCTCGAATGCGCCCGCGCCAACGGCGACATCGTCTCGGCTCGCAAGGGCATCCTCGACCTCCGCATCGTCGTCCACGGGCGGGCGGCCCACGCGGGCGTCGAGCCCGAGAAGGGCCGGAGCGCGATCCTCGAGGCGGCGCGCATCGTCCGCGAGCTGCACGAACTCAACGGACGCTGGCCGGACGTGACCGTCAACGTCGGCCTGATCGCCGGCGGCTCGCGACCCAATGTCGTCGCCGAGCGGTGCTCGCTCGAAGTCGACATCCGGGCGACGACACGCGAGGCGCTCGAGACCGCCGAAGCCGAGATCCGCCGCATCGCCGAGGCGACCGAGGTCCCCGACACGATCGTCAGCTACGAGCCGATGGCGCGATGGTGGCCGATGGAGAAGCTCGAGCGGAGCGGCCGCCTCGTCGAGCATGCCCTGGGTGTCGCGCGGGCCCTCGGGTTCGAGATCGCCGACGCCTCGACCGGCGGCGCGTCCGATGCCAACACCACCGCGGGGATGGGCGTCCCGAGCCTTGACGGTCTCGGCCCGATCGGTGGCAACGACCATTCGCCCGCGGAGTACCTCGACGTCGACTCGATCGTGCCCCGGACCACGATGCTGGCCGGGCTCCTGCTCGCGATCGCCGGCGACCCCGCGGTGATCGCCTGGCGCGGCGACGCCGGCGTCGTCGGGGGATGACCGACCGCCGGCGGATCTCGTCGGGGAGCCCGTACGAGGCGCTCGCCGGCTACAGCCGGGCGATCGTCGTCGGCGATTCCTGCTGGGTCGCCGGCACAACCGATGCCGGGGCCGACGGCCGGTCACGCCACCCCGGCGACGTCGCGGCGCAGGCGCGCGCGGCGCTCGACATCATCGAGGGGGCGCTCGACGACGCCGGCTTCGCCCTCGCCGACGTCGTCCGCACGCGGATGTTCGTCACCGACATCGCGCGTGCGGCCGAGGTCGCCGCGGTCCACGGCGAGGTCTTCGGGGAGATCCGGCCGGTGACGACGATGGTCGAGGTCGGGGCCCTGATCGAGCCGAGCCTGCTGGTCGAGATCGAGGCCGAGGCGCGGCGGGGCTGACCGGTCAGGCGGGGATCGCGGCGAGACCGGCGGCCCGCGCGATGGCCACGATGGCGACCGCCGCGACCAGCCCGAGGAGCAGGTTCCGGCGACGGGCGACGATGGCCAGGCAGACGAAGACCGCGACCCACTCGATCCCGACATGGAACGACGGGACGTCGTCCTCGCCGACGACGACCATGACGCTCACCGCGGCGAGCGCCGTCAGGACCGCCGGTCCGACCAGCTGCAGGTAGTCGAGCGCCACGCGCGGCAGGCGGTCGAGGCCCGGGGTGAGCAGTCCGAGGGCCCGCGACGGGTAGGTGACCGCGAACATCAGCACGGCTAGCAGGACGAAGTCGGCGCTCATTGGTCGGGGGGTCCGGCCGCTGGGGTCACGGTGGTTTCGCGGCCCTCTGGGCTGTCGGCGCCTGCCACTCCCGGTGGGTGATGGTGGCCGCCGGGCATCGAGTAGCGCTCTGCCGACGCCTCGGTCCCGAGCGGCGCCGTCTCGTGCGCGACTGCCGCCGGGACCAACAGGCCGACGAGAGGCCCGCTGATGCCGCCCGCAACGATCCCGATCGCCGGGCTCGTGGCGAGCGCGACGACGACCGCCACGATGCCGCCCACGATCGCGGCGACCAGCTCCCGTCGACCGGTGATCAGCCCGACCGCCAGCCCGACCATCGCGGCCGGGAAGATGACGTCGATCCCGAACCGGGCCGGATCCGGGATCTGGGCACCGAGCAGGACCCCGGCGAGGGTGGCGAGGTTCCACGGGATGAACGTCGAGCCGATGGCCGCCAGCCAGTACCCACGCTCATCCGCCCGGCCGAGCCGGCGGAAATGGCTGATCGACAGCGCGAACGCCTCGTCGGTCAGCAGGTGTGCCATCACGACCCGGCGAGCGAACGGGACCGGCCGGAGCCATGGCCCGAGCGCCGCGGAGTAGAGCAGGTGGCGCGCGTTGAGGAGCGCGGTCAGCAGGATGATCCCGGGCCAGGCGAGCCCGCTGGCGATGTAGCCGACCGCGGCGAACTGGGCGGCGCCGGCGAACACGATCGTGCTCATCGCCATGGCCTCGACGGGCGACAGGCCGGCCTGGCGGGCCGACAAGCCATAGACGAAGCCGAACCCCGCCGCGGAAACCGCGATCCCGATCGCATCCGTCGAGAGCCGGCGCCGGCTCGCCCGGACCGCGTCGGCGTCGGAGATCGGCGGTTGCGGCGGGGCCGCCGTCGGCCCGCCCACGGTCCCTCCCCTCAGCGCAGGAACGTCTTGCCGCAGGTCCCGTCGCAGACGACGTAGACGGCGTGCTTCTCGGCCGCGTAGCCGGCCACGTGGAGGAGGCCCGGGCAGCCCCTGGTCGGGCACTTCCAGACCCACCAGCGCTCATTGGCGTCGAGCGGGGTGGTCTCGCCCGCGAGCTTGCCGGCAAGCCCGTCACGTGCGGCGACGAGCGCGGCGATCGCCGCGGATCGCTGGGCTTCGGTCTCGCTCGAGTACGGATAGCTCTGGCTGACGTTCGAGGTCACGGGGCGCTCCGCGCTGCGGGGATCGGCCGGCGGGACCGGTGGCGGCGTCGTGTGAGCGCAGCCCGCCACCGGCGGCGCGAGTATCGCACAGGGGCCGTCGGCGTCACCAGACGGCCGGCAGGCCGTCGCTGCGCGGATCCGTGGCCGCCGCCAGCGAGCCGTCCGGGCCGGTCGGACCTCCGTCGACGAGCTCGATCGCGTGCTCCTGGCCCAGGTGCGCGTCGAACGGCGCGGTCAGGGACACCGGGTGGCCCATCGCCTCGAGCGCTCGCCGCACGCCGGGCGCGAAGCGTGGCTCCATCCGGACCTCGACGGGCGGCTCGAAATGGGCACCCGGCTCGACGAACCAGCGCGGCGCGGCGATGGCCGTCCGGAGGTCGAGGGCGCCGTCCACGAGCGCGGACACGAGCTGGGCATGGATCTGCGGCTGGGCGTCGCCGCCGGCGGCCCCGGCCACGACCCATGGTGCTGCCACGCCGTCCCGGAACAACATCCCGGGGAGCAGCGTGTGGAGCGGCCGCTTGCGTGGCTCGAGGACGTTCGGGTGGTCCGGATCGAGGCTGAAGTAGCTGCCCCGGTTCTGGAACAGGACGCCCGTGTCGGGGTCGAGCACGCCGGACCCGAAGTCCGAGTAGTTGGACTGGATCAGGCTGACTGCGTTCCCCTGGGCGTCGACGGTCGCGAGGTAGACCGTGCCGCCGCCGGGCGGGTTCGTCGCCGCGGCCGGCCGGGCCGCTCGACGCGGGTCGATCCGCTCGGCCAGCGAGGCGGCATAGGCGGGGTCCGTCAGTCGGGCGACCGGCACGTCGCGGAAGCCCGGGTCGGTCAGGTGGGCGTCCCGGTCGGCCATCGCGAGCTTGGCCGCCTCGATCCCGAGATGGATCCAGGCCGGGTCGGTCACGCCGTCCGGACCGAACGCGGACGAGGGCGGCGGCTCGAACCGGGCGAGGATCGACAGCAGCTCGAGGGCGACGATCCCCGAGCTGTTGGGCGGATGCGTCGTCACGCGGACGCCGCGATAGTCGATCGCGATCGGGTCGCCCCAGGTGCATTCGGTGGCGCGCAGGTCCGCGGCTGTGATCGCCGAGCCGGCTGCACCGAGGCCGCGCGCCAGTCGCTCACCCGGATCTCCCTCGTAGAACGACCCGAAGCCGTCCGCGGCGATCGCCCCGAGCGTGGCCGCGAGGGCGGGCAGCCGGACCCGTTCGCCCGGACGCCACGGCCGGCCGTGCGGACGCATGATCCGCAGGAACGGGGCGTCGGGACCGATCGCCGCGCGGACGAGCGGCGCCGCCGTCTCGACCACCTCGCTGAAGCGCGCCGAGGCCGAGAAACCGGCAGTGGCGATCTCGATCGCCGGCGCCAGCAGCGCCTCGGGCCCGAGCCGTCCGAACCGGGCGTGCGCGTCGCCCCACGAGCGGACCACGCCCGGCACCGTGATCGACAGCCCGCCACGCATCGGGATCGCGTGGAGGCCGGTCGCACGGAGCGCCGCGCCGTCGAGCGACGCCGGCGACCGGCCCGAGCCGTTGAGTGCGTGCTCGCGCCCGTCGGCCGCGTCCCAGATCAGCCAGAACGCGTCACCGCCGATCCCGCAGCTGTTCGGCACGACGACGCCGAGCACCGCGTTCGCGGCGATCGCCGCGTCGACCGCCGAGCCGCCGGCACGGAGGACCGCGACCCCGGCCTCGGTGGCGAGGTGATGCGGCGCCACCACCGCACCGTGTGTCCCGCGGGCGAGCGGCACGGGCGTCCAGGGCCGCCCGTCGGTCACGTCGACGCCTGGCCGGCCAGGCCTCCCGGCTCCGGGGAGAGGGTGTGCTCCTGCGCGCGCAGCTGTGACAGCGGCACGATGGCGATGCCGAGCAGGATCAGCGTGGCGATGAACATCCCGTCGATGCCGAGCCAGTCGGCCGCGACCCCACCGATCAGCGCGCCGGTGATCTGGCCCATCGCGAGGAAGACCGAGTAGAGGCCCATGATCGCGCCGCGGTCGGTCGGGAAGCGCTCGGACATGTCGGCCAGCAGGCCGATGGCGGCCGGTGTCGCGCCGGCCAGGACGAACAACCCGCCCGCCGCGACGAGGCCGGCCACGACCGCGACAGGCCAGTATGTCGTCCAGAGGTGGTTGACCACGATCCCGGCCAGGACGAGGGCGGCGCCCCCGATGACGCCGTAACCGATGATCGTGGTCCGCCGGTACGACTTGAAGCGGTTGCCCCAGTAGAGCAGGCCTGCGCCGAAGATGGCCGCGATGACGATCGCGCCGATCGTGATCTGGTTGGCGGTGAAGCCGGCCATCAGCGCCTGGTCCGGGAACCGCGGGTCGCCCTTGGCCAGCTGGAAGACCGACTGGCTCAGCCACACGCCGATCGCCGCGTTGATGGCGATCCAGGTGGGCGCCAGCAGGAGGACATGCGACGAGCGGATCAGCGCGAGGTAGCGGTCGGCCCGGACGTGCTCGCCGGCGCGCGCCTCGGCCTCGCCCGGCGGGTCGGTGACCCCGAACGTGTAGATCAGGAAGGAGACGCCGTAGAACGCGGCGTTGAGGAAGAAGGCCGCCGGCCCGATCCCGAGGTTCTCGAAGAACTCGAAGAGCTTGACCCCGACGATCGCGCCCAGCCCGAGGCCGGCCAGCGTCGCCCCCTCGAAGCGGGCCGAGGTCTTCCCTCGGAGGCCCTCGTTGCCGGCGGTCGCCATCGCGATGTAGCCGAGGATCGACGGCACGCTCGCTGCGCTCGAGGCGCCCTCGAGGATGCGCGTCGCGCCAAGCACCACGAGCATGACGATCGCGCCGAAGACCAGGAAAGCCGGGGTCAGCCCGGTCAGGATGACGGCGGTCGCCCCAAAGACCGGGCCGAAGACCATGATGCGGTGGTGCCCGTAGCGGTCCGAGATGATGCCGAAGAACGGCGACAGCACGAGCTCCGCCAGGTAGAAGGTCGCCGCATACAGGCCGACCACCTTGCCGTCGATCGACGGCCCGCCGTGCTCGGCCAGGTGGGCGAGGTAGAACGCGAGCATGGAGCCGGTCAGCCCGGTGCTGAACCGCAGCGTGAACGTGCCGAGCAGCACGGCTCGCAGCGATCGGTCCATACAGGAAGGGTAGCGGCTCCGCCGGCGCGTCGGACCGGTGTCGG
Organism: uncultured Chloroflexia bacterium; assembly: GCA_963742075.1. Lineage (GTDB taxonomy): Bacteria > Chloroflexota > Limnocylindria > Limnocylindrales > CSP1-4 > SPCO01. The sequence continues at coordinate 33,265 of CAVUKR010000012.1, forward strand.
GACCGGCCCGTATCATGCCCACGACATCCGGGGAGCAGCCGCCAGGAGGTACCGCATTTGCGCCGGGTCGCGATCTTCACCGATTCCGCGTCCGATCTCGACCCGACCCGGGCCGCGGCGGAGGGGATCTCGATCGTGCCGCTGCTGGTGACCTTCGGGTCGGACACCTACAAGGCCGGCGTCGAGATGTCGACGGTCGAGTTCTGGGACCGGATGGTCGCGCCGGATGCGCCCTTCCCGAAGACCGCGGCGGCGTCCCCGGGCGAGTTCAGGGACGCCTTCGAAGCCGCCTTCGAGGCGGGAGCCCGGGCGATCGTGTCGATCAACGTCGCGGGCACCCTGTCGGGGTCGATCAAGAGCGCCCAGATCGCCCGCGACATGCTGCCCGACCGGGAGATCCACGTCATCGATTCGCAGGGCGCTTCGATGGAGCAGGGGATCCTCGCCCGGATGGGCGTCGAGCTCGCCGACGCCGGCGTCCCCGCGGCGGAGATCGCAGAGCGCCTGGAGGCGCGGACGGGCGACCTGCGCGTCTACGTCGCCCTCGAGACGCTCGAGTACCTCAAGAAGGGTGGGCGGATCAGCGGCGCCCAGGCGGCGATCGGGACGCTCCTGTCGGTGAAGCCGATCATCCGGGTGGCGAACGGGGTCGTCGACACGGTCGACAAGGTCCGGACCCGGTCGAAGGCACGCGAGCGACTGATCGAGCTCATCACCGAGCGCCCGATCGAGCGCCTGGCGATCCTCCACACCGTCAGCCCGGATGTCGAGGCGTTCCGCGACGAGGTCCTGTCGCGGGCTCCCGGGCTGGACGCCGCGGGCGTCACGATCGGCCTCGTCGGCGCCTCGGTCGGGCCGCACCTCGGCCCGGGCTGCGTGGGGGCGGCGGTCCTCTATCGAGCGTGACCCGTGCCATCGGACATTGCGTCAAGGTTGCGATGGCATTGCAGACCGGTACCATTCGGCAGGTGCCGAACCGGCGACCCTGGCTATACTCGGGTGACAGTTGAAGTCGCGCGCCAGCCAGCGACGGTCGCAGGATCGTCCGGCGCGCCCCGTGGAGTCGTCCGGGAGACGGCCCGAACCGACGGCGGTCCCTTCGCCGTTCGATGCACGTGAGGACATCCGATCCATGACCACCGAGCACATCACCGCGCGGATCAGCGCCTGGGAAGTCGCGCAGCGTCAGTTCGACCTCGCTGCCGATCGCCTCGGTCTGGACGACGGCATGCGCCGCGTCCTGCGCGAGCCGCGCCGCGAACTCACCGTCCATTTCCCGGTCCACATGGACGACGGGTCCGTCCAGGTCTTCACCGGCTACCGGATCCAGCACAACCTCGGCCGCGGCCCGGCCAAGGGCGGGATCCGCTACCACCAGGACGTCTCGCTCGACGAGGTCAAGGCCCTCGCGATGTGGATGACCTGGAAGTGCGCGGTCGTCGGCATCCCCTACGGCGGCGGCAAGGGCGGCGTCATCGTCGACCCGAAGCAGCTCAGCCAGAAGGAGCTCGAAGGCCTGACCCGCCGCTTCTTCACCGAGATCGAGGTCCTGGTCGGACCCGAGAAGGACATCCCGGCCCCGGACGTCAATACCAACGCCCAGATCATGGCCTGGATGATGGACACCTATTCGATGCACGCGGGCTACACGGTCCCGGGCGTCGTCACGGGCAAGCCGATCAGTCTGGGCGGCTCCGAAGGACGGAACGAGGCGACCGCGCGCGGTTGCGTCTACACCATCGTCGAGGCGGCCCGCCACCTGGGGATGGACCTCCACAAGTCTCGCGTCGCGGTCCAGGGCTTCGGCAACGCCGGTTCGATCGCCGCCCGGCTCATCGCCGAAGAGGGCTCGACCGTCGTCGCCGTGTCGGACTCGACCGGCGGGATCCACAACCCCGAAGGGCTCGATATCGCCCGCGTCATCGGCTGGAAGGCCGAGCACGGCACCGTCCAGGGCTTCCCCGGCGCGAAGGACATCAGCAACGCCGAGGTCCTCGAGGTCGATTGCGACATCCTGATCCCGGCCGCCCTCGAGAACCAGATCACGGACCACAACGCCAACCGGGTCAAGGCCCGGCTCATCGCCGAGGCCGCGAACGGCCCGACGACCCCCGACGCGGACGTGATCCTCGCCAAGAACGGCACGTTCATGATCCCGGACATCCTGTGCAACGCCGGCGGCGTCACCGTCAGCTACTTCGAGTGGGTCCAGGACCTCAACCGCGACCACTGGACCGAGGCGGTCGTCAACGAGAAGCTCCGCATCATCATGGTCAAGGCGTTCAGCGAGACCCTCGCCATCGCCCTCCGCGAGAAGTGCGACATGCGGACCGCGGCGTACCTGCTGGCCGTCGAGCGCGTCGCCGACGCGATGGCCATGCGCGGCCTCTACCCGTAAGCCCACCGACTGCCACGAGCCAACGGAACGCCCCGGTCACCGACCGGGGCGTTCGACGTCCGACCACGATGAGGCCCGGTGCTACCATCGGCGCCATGCTCGATCACGAAGAGAAGTTCCTGTTCAAGGAGGAGATCCTCCACCTCTCGAACGCGGTCGCCGAGCCCGGCGTCCTCGACAACGTGGAGGACCTGCTGACCGACGTCATCACCAGCCCGCGCTTCGATTCCGAGGTGTTCACCCTCGAGCGGAGTCTCCAGGTGATGCTGGGTCCGCGGGCCGGGACGACGCTGGTCGGGCTGCTGACCGTCGCGCCCGAGGTGTTCGACGAAGTGGCCGAGGTGCGTATCCCGTCCGAGGTCCACGAGCGCCTCGTCGCCTGGCGGGCCCGGTTCGGGCTCGCCATCGACAACGCGCTCAACTTCCTCAACAACCCGGACGGCATCCAGGGCCACAACTTCGCGACCCAGATCGCCCACGTCGAGGACCGGCGTGTCCTGCAAGGCCGGCTGACGCTTGTCCGCTACAACAATGAGCCGCAGTTCTTCGTGGCCGACGCGAGCGTCTTCCTGAGCCTGGTGGCGGACATCATGGAGCGACTGGGGCCGTATCTCGAGCCGGATGCGGTCGAGGCGGAGACGCTCGCCCGCCTGCGCGACGCGATCCAGCTGATCGAGCGCAAGACCGCCACTCGCCCCTGACGGCGCGGGCCGATGCGCCACGTCTATCTCGCCGCGACCGGGCAGAACCGGGGCAAGACCACGGTCAGCCTCGGCGTGCTCGACGGCTTCCAGCGGCGAGGCCTATCGACCGGCTTCCTGAAACCGGTGGGCCAGCGGACGATCATCGAGGACGGCGTCCCGGCCGACGAGGATGCGGTCCTGATGAAACAGGTCTTCGGGCTGCCCGAGCCGCTCGGCCAGATGAGCCCGGTCCACATCCCGCGCGGGTTCACCCAGGCATACATCGAGGGCGGGGTCGTCGAGGACCTGCCGGCCCGGATCCTCGCCGCGCACGCCGCCTTCGCCGATCGTGACATCCTGCTCATCGAGGGGACGGGCCATGCCGGCGTCGGCGCCGTCATCGGGCTCTCCAACGCGGTCGTGGCCGGGTTGCTCGGCGCGCCCGCGGTCATCGTGTCGGAGGGTGGTGTCGGGCGTCCGATCGACGAGATCGTGCTCAACGCCTCGCTCTTCGAACGCTATGGGGTGACGGTCGCCGGGGCCATCGTCAACAAGGTCGACCTCGACGCGAAGCCCGGGCTCGCCCGGACGCTCGAGCGCGGCCTGGCCCGCCACGGCATCCCGCTGCTGGGCGTCCTGCCCTACCGGCCCATCCTGTCGAACCCGACCCTCGCGATGGTCCTCGAGGGGCTCCACGGGGAGACGATCCATGCCGGCCCCGACCTCGACGAGGTGATCGGCGGGATCGCGATCGGGGCGATGGAGCCCGAGCACATGCTCGAGCGGATCGGTCTGCGCAGCCTGGTCATCGTGCCGGGCGACCGGACCGACGTGATCGCCGCCATCGTCGGCGCCCGCTCGGATTCGGCCGGCGACGGCGAGCGGGCGCTCGGGATCGTCCTCACCGGCGGCTACCGCCCAGCCCCGGCGGTGCTCGAGGCGATCCGCGCCGCCGACCTCTTCGCGATGCTGGTCCGCGAGGACACCTACCAGGTCGCGTCCGAGCTCCACGACCTCCTTGTCAAGACCCACCCGGCCGACGCCGGCAAGATCGCCGAGATCAAGGCGCTGCTGTGGGAATACCTGTTCATCGACCGGGTCCTCGACGTGGCGCGCGAGGCCCGCTTCGACTGACGCGCCCGCGCCCGGCCCGGGTCAGTAGGCCCGCGGCGGTTCCAGCGGCTCGTTGTCGATGAGGCGCGTCGTCCCGAAGCGGACGGCGAGCGAGAGCAGGGCCGGGCCGTCCACCCGGTCGAGCTCGGCGAGGGTCGTCCCATCGGCGACGGAGACGTAGTCGACCTCGGCCAGCGGCTCACCGGCGAACTCGGCGCGCATCAGGTCGCGCAGCGCGTCGGCGTCGCGTTCACCCGCCGCCCAGAGCGCGCGCGCCGCCAGGAGCGCCCGGTGCAGGACGGGGGCAGCGGCCCGCTCGGCGGGGGACAGGTGGACGTTGCGCGACGAGAGGGCCAGGCCGTCGGGCTCGCGAACGGTCGGGCAGGCGATGACCTCGGTCCCGATGGCGAGGTCACGCGCCATCCGGCGGATGACCATGACCTGCTGCGCATCCTTCTGCCCGAAGTAGGCGTGGTCGGCGCCGACCAGGTCGAACAGGATCGCGACCACGGTCGCGACGCCGTCGAAGTGCCCCGGCCGCGCCGCACCTTCGAGCGGCTGCGCGACCGCGCCGACGGTGACGGTCGTGTCGAACCCCGGCGGGTAGACCTCCGAGGCGTCCGGCGCGAAGACGATGTCGACCCCCTCGGACTCGCAGATCGCGAGGTCGCGCGCCTCGTTCCGCGGGTACTGCATGAAGTCGTCGGCGATGTTGAACTGGCGCGGATTGACGAAGATCGTGACGACCGTCGTGGAGTCCGCCGTCCGTGCACGCTCCATGAGCGTCCGATGGCCGTCGTGGAGCCAGCCCATGGTCGGGACGAGCCCGACGGGGCGCGGTGCGTCGCGCAGGGCGTCCCGCAGGTCGGCGCGGGTCCGGAGGATCCGGGTCAAGCGGGCCGGCGCGGCGCTCAGAGGTCGCGGTCGAGCGGGATGCCGCCGACCGGGATCGAGCCGGCCGGGCGGTCCGACGTGCCGCGGCCGAGGACATCGTCGAGGACCGCGTCGTCCATCCGGACGGTCTGCTCGGGGCCCGGGAACGTGCCCGCCGTGACGTCGGTGGCGTAGGCGCGCGCTGCCGCCAGGATCGTGCCACGGAGATCCGCGTATGGCCTGGCGTGCCTCGGGTGCCACGCGTCGAGGCCAAGCAGGTCGGTCACGACCTGGACCTGCCCGCTGCAGCCGGGGCCCGCCCCGATGCCGATCGTCGGGATCCGCAGCCGCTCGGTGATGGCGGCCGCGAGCTGCTCGGGCACGAGCTCGAGGACGATGGCGAAGGCACCCGCCTCCTGCACGGCCAGCGCGTCCTGCAGGAGCGCCCGACCCTGATCCCGGTTCTTGCCGAGGACGCGGACCTTGCCGGCGGCGTTCGCGGCCTGGGGCGTCCACCCGATGTGGCCCATGACGGGGATCCCGGCCTTGACGACGGCCTCGAGCGAACGCCCGCTGCGGACGCCTCCTTCGAGCTTGACAGCCTGCGCCCCGGCCTCCGCGAGGAAGCGGCCGGCGTTGGCGACGGCCGCTTCGGGTGTCGCATACGACAGGAACGGCATGTCGGCGACGACGAGGGCGTGCCGGGCGCCACGGGTCACGGCAGCCGTGTGGTGGAGCATGTCGGCCATCGTCACCGGGATCTCGTTCTCGTAGCCGAGCATCACCCGTCCGAGCGAGTCGCCGACGAGGAGGATGGGGATCCCGGCCTCGTCGAGGAGCTTGGCCGTCGGATAGTCGTACGCGGTGAGCATCGCGATCCGCTCGCCGTCGGCGTACTGCTTGGCGATGTCGTTGACGGTCAGGCGGCGGATCGTCTCGCTGGTGGCGCTCATGCTGGCTCCCGCTCCGGCTGGGTCGTCGCATCAGTCTGCGCGGCTGCGTCGCGCTCGTCCAGCAGGCGGGCGACCCGGTCGAGCAGCACGTCTGCCACGGCCCGCTTCGACTGCAGAGGCAGGTCTTCGCGCGAGCCGTCGACGGCGAAGATCGAGACGCGGTTCGTGTCCGTGCCGAAGCCGGATCCGGCCTCGGTGACGTCGTTGGCCACGAGCAGGTCGATGCCCTTCGTCGCGAGCTTGTCGGCCGCTCGCTCGAACGAGCCGGTCTCGGCGGCGAACCCGACGAGGACCGGGGCCGGTCGGAGCGGTTTGCCGCTCGGGGCATCGTCGAGGTCGTTGCCGTGGACGATCCGGGCGATCGCCGCGATCAGATCGGGCGTCGGCTCGAGCTCGAGGACCAGAGACTCCGCTCGCGGCAGCTTGGCCTCGGCGCGGACGGCCGGCCGGAAGTCGGCCACCGCGGCAGCCATCACGAGCGCGTCGAACCCGGCCGACCCATCGGGCGACCGGGTCGTCGCGCGCAGGGCAGCGTCGAGCTCGGCCGTGGCCCCGACCTCGACGATGGCCGCGCCGGGCGGCATCGGGACCTCGACGTTCGCCGCGATGACCGTGACCCGCGCCCCGCGGTCGAGCGCGGCCGCGGCGATCGCCGCGCCCATCTTCCCGGTCGAACGGTTCCCGATGTAGCGCACGGGATCGATCGCCTCGCGCGTCCCGCCTGCCGTCACCACGATGTGCCGGCCGGCCAGGTCCGCGTCGCGGGCCGGCGCGACGAGGGGCGGCCGGGCGGCGGGGTCCGGGACGCGGATCGGACGACCGGCGACCGCCGCCACGACCGCGTCGACGATCGCCGGAAGGTCGGCCAGCCGACCGACGCCGGACTGGCCCGACGCCAGTGACCCGCTGTCCGGCTCGACGATCGCGTACCCGAAATCGCGCAGGCGGGCGACGTTGGCGACGGTCGCCGGATGGGTCCACATGTCGCCGTCCATGGCCGGGGCGACGACGACCGGTGCCGACGACGCGAGACATGTCGCGGTGACCACGTCGGCCGCCAGGCCGTTGGCCATGGCCCCGAGCCAGTGGGCGGTGGCGGGCGCAACGAGGATCGCATCGGCGGTGTCGCCGACCACGATGTGGCCGATCCGGCCGTCGTCCATCAGGTCGAGCAGCTCGGTCTCGACCGGGTGGCGTGACAGGGCGGCGAACGACAGCGGGCCGACGAACCGGGCGGCGGACGGGGTCAGCATCACCGCCACGTCCGCGCCCTCTGCCCGCAGCAGCCGCAACAGCTCGACCGCCTTGTAGGCCGCGATCGACCCTGTGACACCGAGCCCGATCAGCCGCCCACCGAGCCGTCCGGACGGGTCTGCCCGCGCACCCGTCACGCGAGGCCCAGTTCGAGTGGCTCGCCACCGCCGACCTCGGCGTGGAGGATGGCCAGCCCCTTGAGCGTGAGGTCCGGATCGATCGCGTCGATGCCGTCGAGCCCCTGCACCCACGGCGCCGCGGAGAGGCCCCCGGTCAGGATCGCGTGGACGCCCTCCGGACGGATCCCGTTGGCATCGGCCAGCTCGCGCCGCATCCGCTCGAGCAGGCCGCCGGCGAGGGCCTGGTAGCCGAGGACGGTGCCGGCCTGGATGGCCGAGACGGTGTCCCGCCCGATCGCACGGTCGGGGGCGCGCAGCTCGACCCGTGGCAGCTTGGCGGTCCGTGACGCCAGCGCCTCGAGCCCGAGCGCGAGGCCCGGGGCGATCGCCCCGCCGACGTACGCGCCGTCGCTCGCGATGCAGTCGAATGTCGTCGCGGTCCCGAAGTCGACGACGATCGCCGGCGTCCCATGGAGGCGTGCTGCCGCGAGGGCGTTGACGAGGCGGTCCGCTCCCACGTCATCGGGCCGGTCGACGCGGACCGCGAGGGGCACGGTCCCGACGCTCGCCACGAGCAGCGGGCAGGCGCGGCGCTCGGCGATCGACTCGACCGCCGCGGTCAGCGCGGGGACCACCGAGACGAGCGCGATGGCGTCGAGGTCCGCCGTCGCGATCCCGTCGAGCCGGAGGAGGCCGTCGAGGAGCAGCTCGACCTCGTCGGTCGTGGCACGCGGGTTCGTTGCCGCCCGACGCGTGGCCAGCATCGCGCCGGCACGGAAGAGCGCGGTCTTGAGGTTCGTGTTGCCGATGTCGATGGCCAGGAGCATGGCGACGATGATACGCGGCCGGCGTCACGCGACCGCGACCCGGTCCTGGCGATTCGGGGTCGTCGCGCCCTCTGCCGTGCGGTACCATCGCGCCGTCCGTTCCTCTTCCGCCCACCGAGGAGACGCCGGGTGTCGAGCTCGCCCCCCGCCAAGTTCTTCATCAACCAGGGCGTCGTGACGAGCCGCACGGACATGCTCCACCTGCTCCGCCCGCTGCTCAAGCAGACGGTCACCTACCGCTACCTGCGCGGGCGGGAGGTCGTCGCCCACGGCACTGGCTGGATGGAGCGGATCGTCGTCGATGCCGACGACATCTCGACGTATTTCACGCCGCTGGCGATCACCCTCAACATCGACTCGTTCGAGCACCTCGAGTTCGAGACACGCCCCGACCAGCTGCTGGTCTACACGCTCGTCCAGGGTGATGAGCGGGTGGTCGTGGAGTTCGCCCCGATCGGTCCCGGCGAGATCGGCGATTCGCCGTTCGCCCCGCATCAGCTGTCGTTCGACACCAGCGAGTTCGTCCAGATGGAGCTGCTCGGCCTCGACGCCCGCGAGGACGAGTAGCGACGATCCGGAGGGCTGGGCGGCGTCCCGGTCCCGGGGAAGAGCGCGGCCGGGCGGGGGACGGCCGCACAGGGGTCCACCGGCGCGGTCCGGGCCTGCGGTCGGGTCAGGCGCGTCCCAGCGGGCAGAGGGAGACAGGGATCCAGGTGAGCGCTGAAGCGCAGCCCAGCTCGGCACCGCCCCCCGGCGCGTCGACCGGAGGTTTGGCCGGCTTCTTCAAGTTCGAGGAGCGCGGCACCAACATCGGGACCGAGACGAGAGCCGGTCTGACGACCTTCTTCGTCATGGTCTACATCATCTTCGTCAACGCCAACATCCTCGGTGCCGGGTTCAAGCTCGACCCGGCCGGTATCGCCGCGGTCTCCGCCGGGACCGCACTTATCGCCGGGATCATGACCATCGCGATGGCCCTGGTCGCGAACTACCCGCTCGCGCTGGCCGCCGGTCTCGGGATCAACGGCATCGTCGCCTTCTCACTGACGGCGCGCGGCCTGTCGCCGCAGGGCGCCATGGGCGTGATCGTGCTGGAAGGCATCGTCGTCACACTCCTCGTCGTCGTCGGTTTCCGGGAAGCCGTCATGGATGCCGTCCCGCTCGCGCTCAAGCGCGCGATCGGCGCCGGCATCGGCCTCTTCATCCTGTTCATCGGCTTCGTCGGCGGCGGCTTCATCGTCACGCCGGCGGGCGGCGTCCCTGTCGTCAGCCCATCGTTTCCGACTACCCCGGGGCAGTTCCTGTTCCTGGCCGGGCTCCTGTTCACGATCGTGCTGTGGGTCCTCAAGATCCGGGGCGCGCTGATCATCTCGATCGTGGTGATCACGATCGTCGCGCTGTTCATCGGGGTGGCGACCGTGCCGAGCACGTTCTCGGTCACCCCGAGCTTCGCCACGATCGGGCAATTCGACGTGACGAACGTGTTCACGGTGCTCGGGCCGGTAGCGGCCGCGTTGACGATCTTCGCGATCATGCTGACCGACTTCTTCGACACGATGGGCACGGTGACAGGCGTGGCGTCCGAGGCCGGGCTCGCGAACGAGGACGGATCGGTGCCGGGCGTCGGCCGGATCCTGTTCGTGGACAGCATCGCGGCGATCGCCGGCGGCGTCGGCGGCGTCAGCTCGAACACGACCTACATCGAGAGCGCGGCCGGCGTGGCCGAGGGCGGTCGGACGGGCTTCAGCTCGATCGTCGTCGGCGTGCTGTTCCTGTTCGCCATCTTCCTTTCGCCGCTGGCCGGGATCATCCCGACCCAGGCGACGTCGCCGGCCCTCGTGCTTGTCGGCTACCTCATGTTCACGCAGGTCAAGGGCATCGACGTCAATGATCCCGAGGACGGGATCCCGGCCCTGCTGACGATGATCCTCATGCCGTTGACCTACGACATCACGGTCGGGATCGGCGCCGGGTTCATCAGCTGGGTCGTGATCAAGATCGCCCGGGGCAAGGCTTCCGAGATCCACCCGCTGATGTGGATCGTCTCGGCGATGTTCGTCGTGTACTTCCTGTCCGACTGGATCAACACGATGCTTCCGAAGTAGGCGTCGGCGATGGACCGCGACGGGCGCCCCATCCTCACGGCGGGGCGTCCGTCGTAATCCGCTACCATCGGTCGGATGTTCGAACGGACCGCGCTGCCAGCCGGACCCCGCGTGATCAGCGCCCGGCTTCCCGCGGCGCGCTCGGTCTCGATCGCCGCATACGTGCTGGCGGGTTCGCGGCTCGAGACGACCGGCCAAGTCGGCGTCGCCCATTTCATGGAGCACCTGACGTTCAAGGGCACGACCGCCTATCCCTCGACACGTGCGATCAGCGAGGCGATCGAAGGGGTCGGCGGCTCGTTCAACGCGGCAACGGACCGCGAATCGACCGTCTACTGGGTCCGTGTCCCGCGCCGTGAAGCCGAGCGAGCGATGGACGTCGTCGGCGAGCTGATCGTCCGGCCACGGCTCGAGCTGGCGGACATCGAGAGCGAGCGGACGGTCATCATCGAGGAGATCCGCTCGTATCTCGATGACCCGTCCGAGTACTGCCAGATCCTGTTCCAGACCGCGATGTTCGGTGACGGCCCGCTCGGACGCGAGATCTGCGGGGAGGAGGCGGACATCCTGGCGCTCCCCGAGGCGGCCATCCATGACTTCTGGCGGAGTGTCTACCGGCCGGCGAACACGGTCGTCGCCGTCGTCGGCGACTTGGGGCACGACGAGGCGCTCGGCCTCGCCGGGACCGCGTTCGGCACCGGCAACGGACCCGTTCCGGGCTACGCTCCGGCGCCGGTCCTGCCCGCCGGTCCCCGCGTCCGGACCGGCAAGCGAGGCGACGAGCCAGGCGCAGGTCTGCCTCGGCGTTCCGGCCCTCCACCGTGACCATCCCGACAGCTGGACGCTGGCCGTCCTCAACGCGGTCCTCGGCGACGGGATGAGCAGCCGCCTGTTCCTGTCGGTCCGCGAAGAGCTCGGGCTCGCCTACGACGTCTCGTCCGGTCTCGTCGATTACGCCGACGCCGGTGCGCTGGAGGTCTCCGCCGGGGTCGACCCGGACGGGCTGCCGGCGGCCCTCGAGGCCATCCTCGTGGAGCTCGCCCGGCTGCGCGACGAGCTGGTCCCCGACGCCGAACTGGAGAAGGCCAAGCGCTACCTGGCCGGCGGCCTCGAGCTGCGGATGGACGATACCCGCCATGTCGCGTCCTGGATCGGTGGCCAGGAGGCGCTGCACGACCGCGTCCTGACCCTCGACGAGGCGCTGGCAGCGGTCGAGGCGGTCGATGCGCCGGCCGTCCAGCGGCTGGCGGCGCGGCTGTTCCGGGACGACGTGCTGCGGCTGTCGGCGGTCGCGCCCGCCCGGTACCTGCGCGGTCTCGACGCGCGCCTCCGGTTGCCCGCATGACGGCCGTGGCGACGATGGTCCGATCCGATCCGCCGGAGGCTCGCTCCACGGCCCTGGTCCTCGCGCACGCGCATCTCCGGCTCGGGGCGCTGGCGCTGGCGCGGGTCGAGCTCGAGACGATGGCCACCCTCGGCCTCCTCGACGGCCCCGGGCTGGTCGATCTCGCTGAGGTGCGCTGGCGGACCGGCGACCTGACGCGGGCGGGCGAGGCGGCCGCGGCGGCGATCCAGGCCGACGTGAACGACCCCGTCGCGCTCGTGGTGGCGGCCGAGGCCGGGGCCTCGCTCGGCCGTCCGAGCGAGGCGCGCCGGTTCGCCCAGCGGGCCATGGCGACGGCCGTCGGCTCGATCGACGTGATCTTCGCGGGCATGCCCCGCGCGGGGGTCTGGCCACCCGACGCCGACGAACCGCCGCCGACGGCGCCGACGATGTTCGAGCGCGGTCCGGAGATCGCGCCACCCGTCGAGCCCGAAGCGTCGCCCTCGCCGTCCCCGGCGGCTGCGGAGTGGACCGGTCGCGCCGACGGGTCCGATGACCCTCGGCTTCTGGGACGACGACGAGACGGTCGACCCGGGGCCGATCGGGCTGCCCGACCCGGCGGCCGAACTCGAGGCCGGTCGGGCCGCCCTGGTGGCCGGCTCGGACGACGAGGCCGCGCTCCACCTTGGCCTCGCGCTTCGCCTCGCGCCGGCCCTCGCGCCGGCAGTCCTCGAGGCGACGGCCGGCGCGCGCGGTCCCGTCGTGGCGATGGTGCGTGGTGACGCATATCGGCTCGCGGGCCACGAGGCCGAGGCGCGCAATGCCTATGCGGATGCGTCCCATGGCGGCCCGCCGGAGCGGCGCAAGCGGACCCGGATCAAGGCCTCGAAGTCGGCGGGGGTCGAGGCCGAGGTCGAGGACGTGGAGCCGGCCGCACCGGACGAGGCGACCGAGACGGCGGGCGCGACGACGGACGGGCGAGCTGACGACGACGCGCCGACCCCGGCGACGAGATGACGACCGCCGCGGTCGACGGGGACACCGACGCGCCGGGCGTCGCGGACGACGATGGCCCGCACGACGGTGCCGATGGCACGGCGTCTCCGGCCATCGACCCGGACGGTGACCCGATCGCCTGATCCGCCCCCGCCATCCGATACAATCCCGCGGACCCCAACCCCGACCGTACCCAAGGAAGACATGCCAGGCACCGAACGGACCCTCGTCCTGATCAAGCCCGACGGCGTCCAGCGCCAGCTGGTCGGCCGCATCCTCGCCCGCTACGAGGATCGTGGCCTCCGGCTCGTCGGTCTCAAGCTCGTCCACGTCGATCGCGACCTCGCCGAGCGGCATTACGCCGCCCATCGCGAGAAGCCGTTCTTCGCCGGACTCGTCGAGTTCATCATCTCGGCGCCACTGGTGGCCGTCGCGTTCGACGGTCCGAACGCGATCGCGGTCGTGCGGGCGATCAATGGCGCCACCCGGCCACACGAGGCCGCTCCCGGCACGATCCGTGGCGACTTCGCGCTCGAGACCGCGCAGAACATCGTCCACGCGTCCGATAGCGCCGAGGCGGCCGAGACGGAGCTGGCCCTCTGGTTCAGCCCCGACCAGCTGCTCGATTACGAGCGCGACATCGACCGCTGGGTCCTCGCCCCGAACGACTGACCGAACCCGACGCTACTGCGTCGCGGACGGCGCCGCTGACGGGGTCGCCGACGGCTCCTCGGTCGAGGCTCCTCGGTCGGCACCACGGAGGGGGTCGCGGACGGCAGGGCGCCCGACGGCGCCGGCGCGCCGATGCCGTGCGGGCTCACCAGCACCGGCGGTCCTTCCGCCGCGGCCGCGGGACCACCGAACGCTCCGCCGGCCGTGGCAAGTGCGGTCACGGCCAGCACGAACGCGATGGCCCCGGTGCTGAACGCCCGGTTGGCCTGCCAGGTCGTGGACAGCCACGGGCGGATGGCCGTGACGTCGAGCGGCGTGACGACCGGTCGCCAGGCGTCGACCGGGTCGAGGACGCGGTCCGGCCGCCTCAGCCCGATCACCAGCAGCCGACCGTAGTAGGCGATCGGCGCGAGCGCGGCGATGAGCACGACCGTGGCGAACGGCCCGGGCAGCGCGCCCTCGATGATCGCGGTCCGCGCCTCGAATGACGCGAGCCCCGGGTACCCGACGCTCGCGATGACGACCAGCCCGAACGCGACCGTCAGGAGCGGGGAACGGAGCGCCCAGCCTCGAAGGTCGCCGACCCGCCCGGTCCAGAACCCGGCCCGGATGCCGGCGACCCACGCGGCGAACGCGCTCCGGGCGATGACGAACGCGAGGATCCATGTCCGCGCGGGCGCCCAGGCCTCGGGACCGAGCGCGGCCAGGGACAGGATGACGATCCCGGCGTCGCCGACGATCGAGTAGCCGAGGATGTGCTCGATATCGTCCTGGACGAAAGCGGCGACGGCCGCCAGCACGATCGATGCGACCGCGATGCCGATGACGATGACGCGATCCGGTCCGAGATCGGTCGCGAGCGGCGCCACCGAGGCATCGATCCAGGTGACCGCGACGATCGCCAGCGAGGCGGGGGCGTACGCGGTCAGGATGGGCAACGCCGTCTCGGGAACGACGTCGGCCAGCCGGGCGGCCCACAGGTGGAATGGGATCTCCCCGAACCGCAGCGCGACCGCGACCGCGAAGGCGAGATAGGCCAGGCCGAAGACGACCGGCTGGGCGGTGAGGCCGCTCAGGTCGCGGCCGAACCAGGCCGTGGCCGCGATCGCCAATGCCCCGGCCACGGCGACGGCGCGGGATTCGCGGATGCCGACCGTGGCGCCGGCGCGCCCGCCGCTCGGGACGAGGGTCACGAGGACGCCGAACAGGCCGCCGGCAGTGGCGACCAGGACGGCTGCCCGCGGATCGACGAGGCCGAGGGTCAGCCCGGTGGCGGCCAGGATCCCGAGCGTCACGGTCGGGGCGTCGCGCCGCGAGCCGCCGGCCAAGTCCCGAGGTCACCAGCGCGAGCCCGATGACCGAGCCGAGCACGAGGAAGAGCCGTATGTATGCGGTCGTCGCGAGCGCCCCGCCGCCGACGACCACGACCTGGCCCGGGACGATCGCGAACGCCGTCACGACGGCCGCCGTCAGCCCGATCAGCCCGGTGCTGGTCGACAGCCGCGGGTGGGCGCGGAGGCCGAGACCGAGGCCGGTGAACGCGATGGTGACGACGACGAACAGGACCAGGCTCATCGAGGCTCGACCGGCTGGCGGTCGACGGCATGGCTCGAGCGGCGCGGCGTCCCGGTGGACATCTCGAAGTCGTCGCGGCCGTCGGTCCGCGCTGTCAGCGCGAGGATCGCGACCGTGCCGCCGAGCGTCGCGACCAGGCCGGCGGTCAACAGCTCCTCGAGCGAGTCGGGCGTGCCGCCGACTCCGGTCCGGACCAGGAGGGCACCGGCGATCAGGAGGGCGAGTCCGAGGCCGACGCGCAGGACGTCGCGCCCGGTCGCGATCGGGACGATGGCGAGGGCCGCGAGCGCGAACCCGGCGGCCGACGCGAGCTCCGGGCCGCGGCCGGCGCCCCGAGCCCATGGCTCCCGTAGCCGACGACGGCGGCCCCGGCCGCGAGGAACGCGTCGGTCGGCCAGCCGACGAGCGAGCCGCCGGTTCGCAGCCGCGGTCCGCGGGTCGCGACCCACAGCAGGTAGCCGGCCAGGATGGCCGCGACGAGGCGAGCGGCAAGGCCGAGGGACGCCGGCAGGGGATCGGCCAGGACCGGGGCGGCGACCATGGTCACGACGAGGCCGAGGATCGCGGTCCGGGCGTTCCTGGCAGACCCGGCCACGAGGGCTCCGACCACGACCGCGAGCGCGACCCCCACGAGGGCCGGGTTCACGGCAAGTCGCTCATTGGGTCGTCGGAGCCAGCTCCGGGTAGGTCGGCGTGGGGAGGATGCCGAAGACACTGATCGGCCAGTAGCGAAGCCACGCGCGCCCGATGATCTTGTTGACGGCGACCTCGCCGAACGTCCGCGAATCCTCGGAGTTCTCGCGGTGGTCGCCCATCAGGAACACCGAGCCCGCCGAGACCACCCAGCGGTGGGTGTCGCCCGGCACGGTCGTCGGCTGGGCTGGGTCGCTCGGCGTCTCTGCGTAGAGATACGGCTCATCGATCTTGGTCCCGTTGATGAAGACGCTCCCGTCGCGGATCTCGACAGTGTCGCCGCTGAGCCCGATGACGCGCTTGATGAACGGCGTGCCGTCAGGCTGGACCCATTCGTCGGGCGGCGTGAACACGACGATATCGCCGCGCTTGTAGGTGTCGAAGCGCGGCGACAACTTGTCCACCAGGACGTACTGGTCGGGCTCCAGCGTGTGCTCCATCGACATCTGCTGGACCTTGTACGGTTGGGCGACGAACGTCTGGATGACGAAGAAGATGATGAGCGTGAGAACGAGTGTCTCGACGATCTCGACGAGACAACCGAGCATGGGTCTTCGGGTCACAAGACGCGCAGTATAGGGGCTGCATCAGCGAGCCGCCGCCGGTCGTCGTGCGCGCGTCATCTGCGTGCATATCGCGCCCGGCGGGCGAGTTTGACCCGGCTTCTCGCGCCTTGTTACACTCGCCGCCGACCTGCAGGTCCCGCCCCAGAGTGCTCGCCAAACGGGATCAAGCAGGCATTCCCCGGTCGTCCGCACCCAAGCGGCGCACGCCACGCGCCGGGTCGGAACCCGGTCATCAGCCCAAGGTGGAGGACCCTCTGTCCTGATGGACGCCAGTCAGCTCCAGTTGATCATCCTGCCGGTCGGCATCATCGCGATCCTGTTCGCGATCTACCTCGCACGGGACGTCCTGTCGCGCGATACCGGGACGGCGGCGATGGAGGATGTCGCCGGCACGATCTACGAGGGCGCGACCGCCTTCATCCGCCGCCAGTACACGACGATCGCCGTCCTCGCGGTCGTCGGGGCGGTCGTGATCGGGATCGTCATCGGGATCGTGGAGACGGCCGACGTCGCCGACGTGCCCAAGCTGGCGGGTCTGCCGATCGGGGTCATGACCGGGTTCGCGTTCCTCATCGGCGCCGCGTGCTCGATGGCGTCGGGGATCATCGGGATGCTCATCGCGGTCAAGGCCAACGTCCGCACCGCATCCGCGGCCCGGCGCAGCCTCGTCGAGGCCGTCCAGGTCGCCATGCGCGGTGGGGCCGTCTCGGGCTTCCTCGTCGTGGCGCTCTCGCTCCTTGGCGTGTGGGGCATCTTCACCTTCTACTCGACATTCATCGGCGAGGTCACCGTCGCGGAGGCGCCGTTCCTCATCGTCGGCTTCGGGTTCGGGGCCTCGTTCGTCGCCCTGTTCGCGCAGCTCGGCGGCGGCATCTACACCAAGGCCGCCGACGTCGGGTCCGACCTGGTCGGCAAGGTCGAGAAGGGGATCCCGGAGGACGACCCGCGCAACGCCGGGGTCATCGCCGACCTCGTCGGCGACAACGTCGGCGACTGCGCCGGCCGCGGCGCGGACCTGTTCGAATCGACCGCGGCCGAGAACATCGGCGCGATGATCCTCGGGGTCGGCGTCTACTCCATCGCGGTGACCGCCGGCTGGCCGAACCCGCAGGCCTGGATCTTCTTCCCGCTGGTCGTCCGCGCGTTCGGGCTCCTGGCGACGATCGTGGCGATCTTCTTCGTCCGCGGGAAGGAGACCGAGAACCCCATGAACATGCTCAACCGCGGGTACTGGGTCACGACCCTGCTGTCCGTGGTGGGCCTGGGGATCACGACCGCCGTGATGATGAACACCAACGGCACGACCGGGAACGGCGGCTTCCCGACGTGGGTCTACTTCTTCGCGGCGGGCATCGTCGGCCTTGCCACCAGCGTGGCGTTCGTCTACATCACCCAGTACTACACGGCCGGCTCGTACCGGCCCGTCCGTGAGATCGCCGAGGCATCCAAGACCGGCCCGGCCACGAACATCATCGCCGGGACCGCGGTCGGCTTCGAGACGACCGCCGTGACCGCGATCACGATCGGGATCGCGCTGTTCGTCAGCCACTGGCTCGGCGACCAGGCCAACCTCCAGTCCGCGACCGGCGTGAACGTCGGCGGCATCTTCGGGACCGCCGTGGCGACGATGGGCATGCTGATGACCACGGCCTACATCCTCGCCATGGACACGTTCGGCCCGATCACCGACAACGCCGGCGGGATCGCCGAGTTCAGCCGCATCGAGGCTGGTGCCCGCGAGATCACCGACCGGCTCGACGCGGTCGGCAACACGACCAAGGCCCTGACCAAGGGCTACGCGATCGCGTCCGCGTCGCTGGCCGCCTTCCTGCTGTTCAGCGCCTACATCGACAAGATCAACCTCATCCAGGGCCGCCGGATCGCGGCCGGCGTGCCGGGTGCCGAGCTGCTCAACTCGGTCAACCTGGCCAACGTCAACGTGTTCATCGCGGCGCTGCTTGCGGCGACACTCGTCTACTTCTTCAGCTCGCTGGCCATCCGCGCGGTCGGCAACACGGCGCAGTCGATCATCGTCGAGGTCCGACGCCAGTTCCGCGAGATGCCCGGGATCATGGACTACACGCAGCGCCCGGACTACGCCCGCGTCGTCGACATCACGACTGCGGCGGCTCTCCGCCAGATGATCCTGCCGGGTGTGGTCGCGGTGGCCACGCCGATCGCCATCGGGCTCATCCTCGGCTTCGAGGCGGTCGCCGGGATGCTGATGGTGGGCACGATCGCGGGCGTCCTGCTCGCGACCGTCCTCAACAACGGCGGTGGCGCGTGGGACAACGCCAAGAAGTACATCGAGTCGGGGCACCTCACCGACGACCAGGGCAACGTGCTCGGCAAAGGGTCCGAGGCGCACGCGGCCGCGGTCGTCGGCGACACCGTCGGCGATCCGTTCAAGGACACCGCCGGTCCGTCGCTCCACGTGCTCGTCAAGCTCCTCGCGACGATCTCGCTCGTCCTCGCACCGCTGTTCATCCGATAGATCAAGACGCAGACGAACCGAGAATCGTCGCAGATGACGAACCGAGGCCAAGGCGCCGGTGAGCACGTGAACGAGCGCGCCCCAAGGGGCGTGAGCCAGCGCGCGCAGCCGGCAACGCGGGCATCGGCCGTCATCTGGGACGCCTAGCTCATGGATCCGACCATCCAGGCTTTGATCATGGGGATCGTCCAGGGACTCACCGAGTTCCTGCCGGTCTCGTCGTCGGGGCACCTCATCGTCGTCCCGTTCCTGTTCGGCTGGACCGACCCGTTCATCACGTCGACCGCGTTCAGCGTCATGCTCCACGTGGGGACGCTGCTCGCCCTGCTGCTCTACTTCCGGAGGGAGTGGGTCCGCCTGGTGCCGGCCGGCCTGGCGACCATCCGCGACCGGTCGTTCGCCTCGGACCCCGACCGGCGACTGGCCTGGCTGCTGGTCGCCGCGACGATCCCGGCCGCCCTGGCGGGGTTCCTGCTCAACGACTTCCTCGAGAAGGCCGTCCGCGAGCCGGGCCTCGTCGCCCTCATGCTGGTCAGCGGCGCGGTCATCCTCTGGCTCGCCGATCGATGGGGCGGCCTCACCAAGGGCATTCCCGACGTGACCTTCCCGCTGGCGATCGGGATCGGTGCGGCGCAGGCCCTCGCGCTGGTGCCCGGCATCAGCCGATCCGGCATCTCGATCTCGGCCGGGCGCTTCGCCGGACTCGGCCGCGCGGCCGCAGCCCGGTTCTCGTTCCTGATGGCGACCCCGATCATCGCCGGCGCGGCGATCTTCGAGGTCCGGAAGCTGGCGACGGGCGAAGCCGGCGTCCCGGTCGAGATCGGGCCGCTCCTGGTCGGGATGATCGCGTCGTTCGCGTCGGGCGTGCTGGCGATCCGGTTCATGCTGCGCTACCTGCAGACGCGTTCGCTGACGATCTTCGTGGTCTACCGCCTCGTGGTGGCGGCCGTCGTCATCGTCGCGTGGCTGCGCTGACGGCCATGGTGACCTGAGCGGTGGAGGTCATGAAGCAGCTCCGCCAGCGCGCGATCCGCGACCTCGTGGAGCAGCGTCCCATCCGGACCCAGCAGGAGCTGGCCGCCGCGCTCCGGGACCATGGCTTCCGGACGACGCAGGCGACGATCTCGCGTGACGTCGCCGAGCTTGGCCTGATCAAGGTCACCCGCGAGGGTACGGCCGCATACGCGCTGCCGCCGCGCCTCGTCGAGGCGGAGACCTCGGGCGAGGACCGGCTGCGCAAGCTGCTGGCCGACCTCCCGATCGAGATCCGGGAGGCCGGCTGCTGCTGGTGGTTCGCACCCTGCCCGGATCTGCCCACGCGATCGCGGCCGCCCTGGACCGCGCACGCTGGCCCGAGGTCGCGGGGTCCGTCGCGGGTGACGACACGCTCTTCGTCGCGTTCGCGGATCGCGGGTCGCTCCAGCGGATCAAGCGGCGGCTGGTCGCGTTGACCGAGGTGGCGTCGGGCGGTTGAGCGCCCGCGGTGCCGTCTTTGACAGCCATTCGCCCCGCGGCTACCATTCGCCTCCGGTCGGAACTTCAGGCGCGCGGCTCGGCCGCGGATCGCCTGGAGTTCTTTCCTTTATCCAAGACCGCTCAGCACGGTCTGCCCACATCGAACCAACAGCGAACGGGGGCCTTGAGACCGTGAACAACAAGCCCACGTACCTCTCCAAGGATGGCCTCGAGAAGCTCCGTTCGGAGCTCGATGAGATGGTGTCGGTCAAGCGGCCCGAGGTCGCCAATCGGATCCACGACGCCAAGGAGCACGGCGACCTGTCCGAGAACGCCGAATACGAGGACGCCAAGAACGAGCAGGCGTTCGTCGAGGGTCGGATCCAGACGCTCGAGGCGCTGATCAAGAACGCCACGATCATCGACGAGAACCACTCGACCGACCACGTCCAGATCGGCTCGACCGTGGCGGTCGAGAGCCCCGACGGCAAGGAAGCGTTCACGATCGTCGGCTCTGCCGAAGCCAAGCCCGCCGAGGGCCGGATCTCGAACGAGAGCCCGGTCGGGCGCGCCCTGCTCGGCAAGAAGAAGGGCGAGAAGGTCGTGGTCAAGGTCCCGGCCGGCGACTTCACCTACAAGATCGTCGGCATCACCTAGCTTCCCGGAGGGTCCATGGACTGGGCGGACGAACTCGCGTCCCGGGTCAGCGGCCCGCAGGTCGTCAACGACTCGAAGACGCCGTCCGGGACGGTCCACGTCGGGAGCCTGCGCGGCCCGGTCATCCTCGATGTCATCACGCGCGCTCTCCGTGCCAACGGGCACGAGACGACGCTGCTGTACGGCGTCGACGACCTGGACCCGATGGACGCCCAGGCCCTGCTGACCCCCGACGCGATCGATCGCGAGATGGGCCGGCCGCTCGCCCACGTGCCCGATCCGGCAGGCGACGGGCACGCGTCCTACGCGCGCCATTTCGCCGGCATCTTCATCGACGTCTTCGCGGGCCTCGGCATCAAGCCCGACCGCTACTACTGGATGAGCGACGTCTATCCGACCGGGGCGATGGATCCGTACATCCGGCTCGCGCTCGATCGCGCCGCGCTCGTCCGCGACATCTACCGCCGCGTCGCGAACGTCCAGCACCCCGACACCTGGCACCCGATCGGGGTCATCTGCCCGACATGCGGCAAGGTCGGCACGACGATCGCGACCAAGTGGGACGGCGAGCGGGTCTTCTTCGAGTGCCGGGCCGACCTCGTCACCTGGGCGCGCGGCTGCGGCACGTCGGGCTGGCTCAGCCCGTTCGGCGGGGCGGCGAAGCTGCCGTGGAACCTCGAGTGGGCCGCCCAGTGGTCGCTCTTCGGCGTGACCATCGAGCCGGGCGGCAAGGACCTCTCGACCGCGGGCGGATCGCGCGACCGGAGCGATGCGATCGCCCGCGAGGTCTTCGAGCGCGAGCCGCCGCTCAACGTCCCGTACGAGTTCCTCAACATCGGTGGCAGGAAGATGTCGACCTCGAAGGGCAAGGGCGCGGCGGCCCACGCGATCGCCGAGGTCATCCCGCCGGAACAGCTCCGCTTCCTGTTCCTGCGACCGCGGCCGAACCAGGCGATCGAGTTCGACCCGGATGGGACCGACGCCGTCCCGCGGCTGTTCGACGAGTACGACCGGTTCGCCGCGGCGACCGCCGGCCGCGAGGTCCGGGGCGAGATCTCGCCGGGCTTCGAGGCCACGTTCCGCTACTCGCTCCTGGATCCCGAGGCTGACGTCGCCGCGGAGGCCGCGGCGTTCCGCCCCGCGTTCGCCCATCTCGCGCTGCTCGTCCAGATCCCCGGCGTGGACGTTGCCGCTCGGATCGAGGCGGAGAAGGGGAGTCCACTGACCGAGCGCGAGGTCGCGATCCTCGACGAGCGGGTCGCGGCCGCCCGCGCCTGGCTCGAGACCTACGCGCCCGAGCGCGCACGCTTGACCGTCCGGCACGACGCCCTCCCGGCCGAGGCGGCTGCGCTCGACGCCGACCAGCTGGCCTTCCTCGCCGCGCTGGAGGTTGCCGTGGCCAGTGGGTCGCCATCGGGCGGGGAGGCGTGGCAGGACGCCATCTTCACGGCGGCCACCGCGACCGGACTCCCGGCGGGCCGGGCGTTCGCGGCGCTGTACCTTGCATTCCTCGGTCGCGCGAACGGCCCCCGCGCGGGCTGGCTCCTGGCAAGCCTCGACCCGGCGTTCGTCCTCGGGCGGCTGCGCGAGGCCGCTCGCGCCGCAGCCGGCGACCACCGGAGGAGCTTCATGAGCGTCGGTCTGCAGCGGCTCCGCGACGAACCCGACGTCATCCGCGACGGCGCGGTCCGCAAGGGCGAGGACCCGGCGCTCGTCGACCGCGCCCTCGAGCTCGATGCGGAGCGGCGCCGCCTGCTGGCCGAGACCGAGACCCTCAAGGCCGAGCGGAACGCCGCGTCGAAGCGGATCGGCGAGGCGATCAAGGGCGGGGCGGCGCCCGACGGTCCCGAGGTCGCCGACCTGCGCGCGTCGTCCAGCGCAGCCGGCGCGCGGATCACGACCCTCGACGCGGCCCTGGCCGAGACGGAGGCCGCCCTCGACGACCTGCTGCTGCGCATCCCGAACCCGCCCGACCCCGACATCCCGGTCGGTGGCGAGGAGGCCAACGTCACGATCCGGACCTGGGGGGAGCTGCTCCCGCGCGACCAGCCCTTCGTCGGCGAGGTCGGCGCGGACGCGCCGGCCGGCGGCGCGACCTGGATCCGCAAGCCGCACTGGGAGCTCGGCGAGGCGCTCGACATCCTCGACAACGCCCGCGGCGCCAAGATCACCGGATCCGGCTTCCCGGTCTACAAGGGTGCCGGTTCGGCGCTCCAGCGGGCGCTCATCAACTGGTTCCTCGACGTCCACACCCGCGAGAACGGGATGACCGAGGTGTGGCCGCCGGCCGTCGTCAACACCGCCAGCGCGACCGGCACGGGCCAGATCCCCGACAAGGAAGACCAGATGTACGTCGTCACGCGCGACGAGCTGTACCTGGTCCCGACCGCCGAGGTCCCGGTCACCAACCTCCACCGCGACGAGATCCTCGACGCCGACGCGCTGCCGATCCGGTACGCCGCCTACACGCCGTGCTTCCGGCGGGAGGCGGGCGCCGCCGGAAAGGACACCCGCGGGATCCTGCGGGTGCACCAGTTCGACAAGGTCGAGATGGTCCTCTTCGAGAAGCCGGAGGATTCGCCGGCCGCCCTCGAATGGATGACCGGGCGCGCCGAGATCCTGCTCCAGCGCCTCGGGCTCGCCTATCGCGTGCTGCTGATGAGCACTCGCGAGATGGGCTTCACCCAGGCACGCAAGTACGACCTCGAGGTCTGGTCGCCCGGCGTCGAACGCTGGCTCGAGGTCAGCTCGTGCTCGAACTTCCGCGACTTCCAGGCGCGCCGGATGTCGATCCGCTACCGCCCCGAGCCCGCCGCGAAGCCCGAGCTCGTCCACACGCTGAATGGCTCCGGGCTGGCGCTGGCCCGAGTCGTCGCGGCGATCCTCGAGACCTACCAGCAGCCGGACGGTTCGATCACCGTCCCGAAGCCGCTCCGCCGTACATGGGACGCGACGCGATCACCTCCGGCTGAGTCGCCACAGCCAGGTGGCCAGCCAGATGGCGGCCGCCGACAGGTGGACGGCGCGACGATCGGCCAGCCGAGGCACCTCGTCCGGTCCGGCCAGCGCGATCCCGGCCGCCGCCAGGAGCGTCACCGCGCCCAGCGGGTGGTAGGCGAGGCTGTCACGCGCGTGCAGGTGCGCCGCCGCCTGCCAGGACCGGGTGACGCCGCACGCCGGACAGGGCAGACCGGTCAGCCGTCGGAACGGACAGATGACGAGCGTGTCGGACAGCGCGGCCCGGGGCAGCGCGATCGCGGCCCCGACCAGGACCGCGGAGACGCCGTAGCGGTCGATCAAGTGCGGCGAAGCGGCTGGTGCTCCGCGTCGTCGAGGTTGCCCATCGCGATGAGGATCAGGTCGACGACGTACCAGATGCCGCAGCCGCCGAAGGTGATGAGCTTGAGGATGCCGAGCCCGGTGTAGCCGAGGTAGAACCGATCGATCCCGAACCATCCCACCAGGAACGAGATGATCAATGTCGTCAGCCAGTCCTTGTCCGAGAACACGCCCGGGATCTCCGACACGAGGAACCACGACCCGGTCCCGTCGGCGCGCTTGACCATCGTGTTGGCCTTGATGTAGCGCGCTCGCGCCTGCGTCTGGAGATCCTGGAGCGAGAACGGACCTTCCTCGGCCCCCATGCGCTGGACGATGAATGCATCGGCGACGGTCATGGGCAGATCCCCTTGCAGACGATCCCGGTGGAGCGGATGCGTCCGAGCATAGCCGCTCGGATGTCGCGGATGAAGCCCGCCGGCCGGGGTCGCGGCGGCCGAGCCCTCATGCGACGCTGGTATCCTCACGCCCGGAGAGGTGGCCGAGCGGTTGATGGCGGCGCTCTTGAAAAGCGCTGAGTCGAAAGACTTCGTGGGTTCGAATCCCACCCTCTCCGCCACACCCTGATGCGCGACGACGACCCGGCGGGCGATCGGGCCGGGCCGGACCCAGGCCTGTGCGGGGTCATGCCGGCACTCCCCGTGGGCCGCTGCGACGACTTCGAATCGACCGCGAACGAGCGACCCGAGGGGCGGCACGACCGTTCGGCCGGGTAGGACTTCCGTCACGGGTACCGTTCCGACCCTCAAACCTAGGCTTTCGAGCTATGACCTTTGCCTCGGCCCGGCGGCTGTCTGGCGGTTTCGGTGTGCCGAAACGCGCCCAACGGCCGGTGCTGCTGATCCTCGTCTACGGCATCTTCCTGGTGATCGTCGGCATGACCGCGACCGCCCAGGCGGTCATGGTCTCCGCCCATTTCTCGACCAACACGCTGAGCTCGGTGGTCGAGACCGACACGACGATCGTCCGCGCCTTCGTGCGCAGCTTCGTGTCGCCCGACGACTTCTCGACGAATGCCGTCGCGGGCGAGCGCCAGGCCATCTCGAACGCCAGCTCCGGACGCTCGTCGCGCCCGAGACGATCCTCCGGGCGGAGGTCCTGCGGCCCGACGGGACCGTCATCTTCTCGGACGAGCCGACGCTCCGTGGGAACGCGGCACCCGCCTCCGATGCCTTCCGACGGGTCCTGGCCGGCAACAGCGCGGTCGTCGACATCCTCTCGTCCGGGGCGAGCGACACGATCGGGCCTGCCCTCGGGACACAGACCGTCCTGCGCGAATACTTCCCGCTCAGCCTCGATGGTCACCTCGTCGGGGTCGTCGGGATCTGGCGGGACGCTGTGCCGATCCTCGCCCAGCTCGACGAGGTCCGGCGCAACATCGTGATCGTCACGCTGACGGCGGCGCTCGTCGCCGCGCTCGTCCTGTTCCTCGTCTTCCGCTCGGCACAGGGACGGATCACCCGCCAGACGCCAGGCTCTCGTCGACGCGACCCGTCGCGACCCGCTGACCAAGACGCTCAACCACGGCGCGCTCGTCGACGTCGTCGCCCAGGCTGTCGATCGGGCGCGCGTCGGAGAACACCGCCTTCGCCGTGGCGCTGGTCGACATCGACAACTTCCGCCTGCTCAACGAGACCTACGGCGACACCGCGGGCGACGAGGCGCTGCTGGCCTTGGTCGGCCGTTCGGTCGGGACCTGCCGGCCGATACGGTCCTCGGCCGCTACGGCCCCGACGAGTTGCTCGTCATCGCCACGGGCGGCGGCGTCGCGCTGCTCGATCCGTTCCTCGAGGTCGCGCGGGCGAGGCTGGCCGACCATATCCTCCAGTTCGACGCCTCGGAGCGGCTGCCGCTGACCGTCAGCGTCGGGATCTGCCATTTCCCGGACCACGGCGCCTCGGTGACCGAGCTCCTGACCACGGCCGCGATCACACTCGAGGAGGCGAAGGCCAGCGGCGGCGACTCCATCCGTCCGCCGGGCACGTGGCCGAACCGGAACCTGCGGCGCGGGCGTTCGACGTCCTACGAGGGCCTCATCTTCGCGGTCGACACGAAGGACCGCTACACCAAGCGCCACTCCGAGGATGTCGCGCGCTAGCAGCGTCTTCCTGGCCGAACTGATCTGCCGCCGAGCCCGACTTCATCCAGACGATCCGCGTCGCCGGGCTGCTCCACGACGTCGGCAAGATCGGCATCCCGGACCGCATCCTGCGCAAGCCCGGCAAGCTGACCGCCGAGGAGTACGACATCGTCCAGCAGCACGTCGGCCTCGGCGACCTGATCGTGCGCGACCTGCCCGACATCGACCTCATCCGCGCCGGCGTCCGCCATCACCACGAGCGCTGGGACGGGGACGGCTATCTCGACCGGCTGGCCGGCGAGCGACATCCCGCTCATCGCGCGGATCCTTGCCGTCGGCGATGCGTTCTCGGCGATGACGACGACGCGGCCCTATCGCAAGGCGCTCGACGGTCGACCGAAGCGCTCCACCGTCTCGAGGACGCCGCCGGCAGCCAGCTCGACGCCGACCTGGTGACCGCGTTCGTGTCCGGCATCGAGACCGTCGCCGGGGCGCCCCTGCCGGGGATGGAAGGACCGCGACTCTGGACGCCGTACGCCAGCGTGGCCTGATGGCCGGCGGGGCCCCCGGGTCACCGCGGGCGTGGCAGCGATCCTGGTCGTCGCGGCCTCCCTGGCGCCGGGTGTCCTTGCCCGGAGCAACTCCTGGTCGGTCACCCGCTCGCCGGGGAGTGCCCCGATCGGGCAGGCCACCTCGATCGTCTTCTCGGTCACCAATACGAGCCCGTCCGGCGGTGGCGGAGAGATCGGCTGCATCCAGATCGTCGTCTCGTCGCCGTTTCCTGTGAACAGTGTCTCGATCGGAGGCGTGCCGAGCGGCACCAGCTGGACGTCGAGCACCGCATCCGGGTCGGGTGGCACGACCGTCGTCCAGGTCCATGGCACCGATAGCGACAGCGTCCTCGCACCCGATCCCGCGGACGATGTGATCGGCTTCACCATCCGCGTCACAGCCTCGACTCAGGGCGGAACAACCTGGATCGCGGACGCCTTCAACCAGGTCGACTGCAGCAATGACATGGCGATCACCAAGTCGATCTCCATGACGGTATCGAATGGATCGGGTGCAACGCCGACACCGACGCCCACGCCGACACCGACGCCCACGCCGACCCCCACACCGACACCCAAGCCCGCCCCGACACCCACGCCGACCCCGACGCCGACGGGCGCTCCGACCCCGACTCCGACCGCCACCCCGACACTTGCGCCGGGTTCCACCCCCGGGCCGACCATCCCCCCACCGGACGCCACGCCGACCGTCGGCTCGAGTCCGGGCGTGGTGCCGAGCCTCGCCCCTGGAGCGTCCGCCACCCCGCCTGGAGCGCCGCCCGCCAATCCTTCCGCGTCATCCACGCCCGGTCCGGGTGCAAGCGCGGTCCCCCTCGTCGGTGGCGTCGGTAGCGTCGGTGGAGGCGGCGACCAGCCGCCCGGGGCCACCTTCGCGGTCTCTGGATCGGGGTCGGGCTCTGGATCAGGCCCCGCGACGGCCCCGGTCTTGTTCGGCGACACCCTGTCGCAGTTCACGGCCCTGTTCGGCCAGGCCTTCGACTGGGCCGTTCCTGGACTCGTCCTGACGGTGCCGGGGCTTCTGCTCGTCCTCGCCATCGTGGCCCAGGGCGGTCGGCGCGCTGCCTGGCTGCCGCTCGTCCGTCGCGGATCGGCGGCTTCGGCCTCCGCACCGGCCGGCG
Organism: uncultured Chloroflexia bacterium; assembly: GCA_963742075.1. Lineage (GTDB taxonomy): Bacteria > Chloroflexota > Limnocylindria > Limnocylindrales > CSP1-4 > SPCO01. Next base: position 61,131 of record CAVUKR010000012.1, read on the forward strand.
GGCAGACGGCTCCCGAGGCGCTTGACGCCTCGCGGACCGCGACCCATACTCCGCGGACATCACGAATGAGCGGGCTGTGAACGGGACGAGTACCCGTCGCACGTCGATCCAGAGATCCGGCGGTCGGTGCGAGCCGGAGCGACGACGACAGGGAATGGCCCCGGGAGCCTCCGGACCGAACACGAGGTGGCGCAGGCCGCGGTCGTCAGTAGGCTCCGGCGCAGGGCGCCAGCGATACCGGGCAGCGCCGATCGGCGGCGGTGGGGTTCGACCTCAACGACCGACCCGTCGGTCACACGAGTGCGGCATCGCCGAATGAGGGTGGCACCGCGGAAGGCACGACCTTTCGTCCCGGAGACGAACGGTCGTTCTTGATTCTCCGAGGCAACCAGCGATGTCGACAGCCGATCCGATCAGCCTGGGGCAGGCCCAGCGCCTCGCCGCCAACGCCGACACGATCCTCCTGCGCGCCACGCGCCCGGCAGACCTCGAGACCCCGATCGGCGCCTTCCTCCGGCTCGATGACGGTGGTCCGGCCTACCTGCTCGAATCGGTCGAGGGCGGGGAGCGGCTCGGGCGGTATTCGTTCCTCGGCGTCGGCCCACGGCGGCTCCTCGAGGTCCGCGACGGACAGGCGAGGATCCAGACCCGGCCCGTCACCGAGCCGACCTACTCGGCGGACCTCCCCGTCGAGACGATCGCCGCCGGCGACCCGCTCGCAGGCGATCCGGGCGTTCGTCCCACGCCGCCGCGTCCAGCCGACCGAGGGGATGCCGCGCTTCACCGGCGGGGCGGTCGGAGCGCTGGCCTACGACGCGATCTCGGCCTTCGAGCCGACGGTCCCGCTGCCGGAGTACGACCCGGTCGGCGTCCCGATGGCCGCGTTCATCGAGACGGACCTCGTCCTCGTCTTCGATCACCTGACCCACACGCTCTCGGCGATCGCCTCGCTCCACACCGAGGCGCCGGACCTCGAGGGGCGCTACCGGATCGCCGAGACGGCGATCTTCGAGGCGCTCGAACGGACCGCGCGACCGAGCGCAGGCGAGATGGCCGGAAGCCGCTCGCGCCCGACCGACGGCGCGAGGCGCCGGCCACGAGCCGAGTCAGGCGGCACCGTCCGCGCTCGGCCGACCGATCGAGACGAGCCTCGGCCGCGACGAGTACATCCACGCAGTCGCGGTCGCCAAGGACGCCATCGCGGCGGGTGAGGCGATCCAGGTCGTCCTGGCGCGCCGCCAGTCGTTCGGGCTGCCGGTCGATCCGGCGACCGGCGCGACGCTCGACGGGATCGGCCTGTACCGGGCCCTCCGGCGCGTCAACCCGAGCCCGTACCTGTTCTTCACGCGGACCCCGGCCTTCGAGGTCGTCGGCGCGTCGCCCGAGCTCCTGCTCCAGGTCGAGGGTGACCGGCTGACCACCCACCCGATCGCCGGGACGCGACCGCGCGGCGCCGATGCGCGCGAGGACGCCCTGCTCGCCGAGGAGCTCCAGCGCGACCCGAAGGAGCGTGCGGAGCACGTCATGCTGGTCGATCTGGGCCGCAACGACCTCGGGCGGGTCGCCCGGCCGGGCACGGTCACCGTCAGCAAGTACATGGAGGTCGAGCGCTACAGCCACGTCCTCCACCTCGTCTCGCACGTCGAGGGGCGGCTCAAGCCGGAGCTCGACGCGCTCGACGCGCTGCGCTCGGTCTTCCCGGCGGGCACGCTGTCGGGGGCGCCCAAGATCCGGGCGATGCAGCTGATCGCCGCGGCCGAGGGCGAGCGCCGCGGGCTCTACGGCGGCGCGGTCGGCTACCTCGGCTACGACGGCAACCTCGACACGGCGATCACCATCCGGAGCGCGGTCCTCAAGGACGGCCAGGCCCACGTCCATACCGGCGCCGGGATCGTCGCCGGCTCCGTCCCCGAGCGCGAGTTCGAGGAGACCGAGCACAAGGCGGCGGCACTCCGCCGCGCGATCGAGCTCGCCGCCGGCCTGCCGGAGGCCCCGCGAGCCGAAGACGCCGCCGAGCTGCCCGATGCCGCGCCGGGAGGGCGGCCGTGATCCTCGTCATCGACAACTACGACAGCTTCACCTTCAACCTGGTGCAGGCGCTGCAGGCCGCTGGGGCGGAGGTCCGCGTCGTCCGCAACGACGCGATCGAGATCGGCGCCGTGGCCGCGCTCGCCGACGACCCGGCCGCCGCGCTGCGCGGGATCGTCATCTCGCCGGGTCCCGGAGATCCCGACGATGCCGGGATCTCGGTCGGGACCGTCCTGGTCGCCGCCGATCGCGCGCTGCCGCTGCTCGGGGTCTGCCTCGGGATGCAGGCGATGGCGGCGGCGTTCGGCGCCTCGATCGTGCGGGCGCCGACGCTCGTCCACGGCGAGGCCTCGGAGGTCACCCACGACGGCGCGGGCCTGCTCGCGGGGATGCCGCCGGCGTTCATGGCCGCCCGCTACCACTCGCTGGCGATCGACCCGGCGACGCTCCCGCCGGAGCTGCGGGTCACGGCCATGAGCGAGGTCGACCGCGTGATCATGGGCATCCGCCACGTCTCGCTGCCGCTCGAGGGCGTCCAGTTCCACCCGGAATCGGTGCTCACGCCGCAGGGCCCGCACCTGCTCGCGAACTTCCTGCGGCAGGCCGGCGAGGGCGAGGCGTCGCGGCTCGACGACGCGTCAGGGTCGTTCGCGACGGCCGGCATGGCCGAAACGCCATGACGGCGCACCGCTGCGTTGTCGCCTCCACTCGTTCGCTCACGGACCTCGAGGTGCGTCGCTCGCGTGTCCAGCTCCGCCTTGCGCTGCGCGCGCCCGGGTCTCGGCAGGTGCGAGATGAGCGAGCTCGTCGGGCCGCGCTCACACGATCGTCGACGGCGGGACGCTGTCGTTGGACGACGCCCACGCCGCGATGGGCGCGGTGATGGACGGCGAGGCGACGCCGGCCCAGCTCGCGGCCATGCTGATGGGCCTGCGGATGCGCGGCGAGACGGTCGACGAGCTGGCGGGCTTCGCCATGGCGATGCGCGAGCGAGTCGTCCGGGTCGACGCGCCCGAGGGTGCGATCGATGTCGTCGGGACCGGTGGCGACGGGAGCGGCACCTTCAACATCTCGACGACCGCGGCGCTCGTCGCGGCGGCGGCCGGCGTCCCGGTGGCGAAGCACGGCAACCGCGCGATCACCTCGAAGGCCGGCTCGGCCGACGTGCTCGATGCGCTCGGGGTCCGGATCGACCACGACGCGGCGTCCGCCGGCGCGGCCCTGCGCGACCTCGGCTTCGCGTTCCTGTTCGCGCCGCGGTTCCATCCGGCGATGAAGCACGCGGGGCCGACGCGGGGCGAGATCGGGGTCCGCACCGCGTTCAACCTGCTCGGGCCGCTGACCAATCCCGCCGGGACACGGCGCCAGCTGCTCGGCGTCGGCGACCCCGCCGCCGCCGCCCGGATGGCCGAGGTCGTCCGCCGGCTCGGGACCGACCGGACGTTCGTGATCCATGGCGACGGCGTCGACGAGCTCCCGCTCGACGGGAGCGGGGTCGCCTATATCGTGGCCGGCGACAGCGTCGAGCGCCATGCGATCGACGCCGCGGCGCTCGGGTTCAAGCGCGCGGCGACGTCGCGGCTGTCGGGCGGTTCGGCCGCCGACAACGCGAAGCTGACAGAGGCGATCCTGCGTGGCGAGCCCGGCAGCCGGCGCGACGTCGTGCTGCTCAACGCCGGTGCGGCGCTCCTCGTGGCGGGGGTGGTCGGGCAGCTGGAGGAGGGGATCGAGCAGGCGGCGCTGACCATCGACGCGGGGCTCGCGGCCGAGCTCCTGGCGGCGCTTCGAGCCGAGCGACGGACGGCCGAGGCCGCGGCCGCGGTCGCGCCCCGCGCCGACGGGTCACCGGCATGACCGTGACGGCGCGCCCGACGCGCGGCGGCACGCGTCGCGCCGAACGTGGTCGAGGAGATCGCGGCTCGACGGCGCGCCGACATCCTGGCCGAGACCGCCGGCCTCGACCCGCGCGCCGTCGTCGAGGCCGGCAGGGCCGCTCCGTCGCCGCGCCCCATCGCCGGGCGCCTGGCGGCCCCGGGCCTGCACCTCATCGCCGAGATCAAGCGCGCCTCGCCGTCGGCCGGGCGGATCGCCGGCTCCGGAGAGGACATCGTCGCCCGCGCCCGGGCGTACGAGGCCGGCGGCGCGGCCGCCATCTCGGTGCTGTGCGAGCCGCACTGGTTCGGTGGGTCGGTCGACGACCTGCGCGCCGTCCGCGCGGCGGTCGCCGTCCCGGTCCTCGCCAAGGACTTCGTGGTCGAGGAGGTCCAGCTGCCGCTCCTCCGCGCGGCCGGCGCCGACCTCGTCCTGCTCCTCGCGGTGCTCCACCCGGCGAAGCGGCTCGCCCGGCTCGTGGAGCGCGCCGTCGAGATCGGCCTCGAGCCGCTGGTCGAGGCGCACGACGAACGGGAGCTGGACCAGGCGCTCGCCAGCGGGGCGCGCCTCATCGGGCTCAACAACCGGGACCTGCGGACGCTCGAGGTCGACGTCGAGCGCGCCGCCCGGCTGCGCGAGCGCGTCCCCGACGATCGGCTGGTCATCGCCGAGTCGGGGGTCCGTGAACCGGCCACGGTGGCGCGCTGGCGCGCGCTCGGGTTCGACGCGGCGCTGGTCGGTGAGGCGCTCGTCCGCTCGGCGGACCCGGCCGCTGCCGCCCGGGCCTTCGTGTCGGCGGGGGCGGCCCCGGACGATCCGGCCAACGTCGCCCGCCGGCCGTTCGTGAAGATCTGCGGCGTCACCGACGCCGACGGGGTCCTCGCCGCGGTCGCCGCCGGTGCCGATGCGATCGGGCTGAACGTCGTCGCCGGCACGCCCCGGGCGCTCGGACTCGACGAGGCGGCCGCGCTCGCGCGGCTGGCCCGGCGCGCCGGGTCCGGGACCGGCCGGCCGCTGGTCGTGGCGATCACGGCCGACGCCACGCCCGACGAGATCGGCGACGCGCTCGCGCGCCTTCGACCCGGACGTCGTCCAGCTCAGCGGGGACGAACCCGTCGAGGCGATCCGCGCGATCGGCCGCCGGGCGTGGAAGGTGCTCCACCTCCCGGCCGACGAACCCGCGAACCTGGCGACCGCCACCGCCGACCTCGTGTCCCGCGGCCGGGCCTACCTCGCGGCCGGCGCCGACCGGGTCCTCCTCGACACGGCCGGCGGACCCCATCCGGGCGGGACCGGGACGCGCTCCGCCGAGCGGCTGGCCGCCGCGGTCGCCCGGGAACTGCCGGTCACCCTGGCCGGCGGCCTGACCGCGGCGAGCGTCGCGACGGCCCTGCGCGCGATCCCGGCGATCGGCGTCGACGTCGCGTCCGGCGTCGAGCGGCCACGGGTCGCCGGCGAGCGCCCGACCAAGGACCCGTTCCGGGTGGCGCTGTTCGTCAAGCGGGCGCGGGCGGCGCGCGACGACCGGCCCAACGTCGCCTTCGGACCGACGCCCGTCCACGCCGGCCTGCTCGACGCGGACGGCGCCGGGCGATGGGGGATGGAGCGCGATTTCGGTGGCCGCTACGTGCCCGAGACGCTGATGGCCGCGCTCGAGGCACTCGAATCGGCCTACGACGGGCTGCGGCAGGACCCGGTCTTCTGGGCCGAGCTCCGCGAGCTGCTCGCGACGTTCGCCGGCCGTCCGACCTCGCTCTACCGGGCCGATCGCCTCGCCGAGGCAGTCCGGGACGAGGCCGCACGTCTCGCCGGCGCGAGCCGCGCGCGCTCCCGGATCCCGCGGCCTGCGCCTCTACCTCAAGCGCGAGGACCTCGCCCACACGGGCGCGCACAAGATCAACAACGCGCTCGGCCAGGCGCTGCTGACCCGCCGGCTGGGCAAGACGCGGGTCATCGCCGAGACCGGCGCCGGCCAGCACGGCGTCGCGACCGCGACCGCCTGCGCGCTGCTCGACCTGCCGTGCGTCGTCTACATGGGCGCCGAGGACATCGAGCGCCAGGGACCGAACGTGCTGCGGATGCGCGCGCTCGGCGCGGAGGTGCGCTCGGTCACGTCCGGGACGGCCACCCTCAAGGACGCGGTCAACGAGGCGATGCGCGACTGGGTCACGAACGTCGAGACCACCCACTACGTGCTGGGGTCCGCGATGGGGCCGCACCCGTACCCGACGATCGTCCGCGACCTCCAGCGCCGGATCGGCGACGAGGCGGCCGCCCAGCTCTTCGCGGTCGAAGGCCGGCTGCCGGATCTCGCGCTCGCCTGCGTCGGCGGCGGGTCGAACGCCATCGGGCTGCTCGCGCGGTTCATCGGCGAGCCGACGGTGCGGCTCGCGGTCGTCGAGGCGGCCGGCGACGGGATCGAGACCGGGCGGCACGCCGCGGCGATCCTCGGCGGGACGCCCGGGCATCCTCCACGGCTCGCGCTCGCTGATGCTCCAGGACGCCGATGGCCAGGTGACCGAGGCGCACTCGGCGTCGGCCGGGCTCGACTACCCGGGGATCGGCCCGCAGCTCGCGGCGCTCGCCGAGGGTGGCCGGATCGAGGTCGCCGCCGCCACCGACCGCGAGGCCGTCGCGGCGATGAAGACCACGACCCGGACCGAGGGGATCCTGCCGGCGCTCGAGACGGCCCACGCGGTCGCGGCGCTCCCGAAGCTGCTGGCCGGGGTCGGCGGGGTCGGCGGCTCCTGGCCGGACGACGTCCTCGTCCTCCTCGGCTTCTCGGGGCGCGGCGACAAGGACCTCGCGGCGCTCGAACGGTTCGCCGACGTCGAGCCCTGGGAGCGCGCCCGATGACCGTGGCGGCCGCGACGCGGACCGACGCCGCGCCGGGACGAACGAGACCGCGGGCGCCCGGCGGATCGCGGCGGCCTTCGCGCGCGCCCGATCCGAGGGCCGCTCGGCGCTGATCCCGTATGTCGTCGCCGGCTACCCGGACGCCGAGACGAGCTTCGAGATCGCGCTCGCCGCGGCCGACGCCGGCGCCGACCTGCTCGAGGTCGGGCTCCCGTACTCCGACCCGCTCGCCGACGGCGCGACGCTCCAGCGCGCGTCGGGCGTCGCGCTGGCCGCCGGGGCTACGCTCGAGCGCTCGCTGCGCCTGATCGAGCGGATCGGCGCGGCGCGCCCCGGGCTCCCGCTCGTCCCGATGGGCTATGCCAACCAGGTCATCGGCGGCGGGGACGGCGAGGCGGTGGCGCGGCGGCTGGCGGGCGCCGGGGCGGCCGGGCTCATCGTCGCGGACCTGACGCCCGACGAGGGGGCGCCGTTCGAGGCGGTGGCACGCGCGGTCGGGCTCGCCGTCGTCTACCTCGTCGCGCCGACGACCCCGCCCGCCCGGCGCGCCGCGGTCGCTGCCCGGAGCGGCGGGTTCCTCTACTGCGTGTCGCTGGTCGGCGTCACCGGTGCCCGGGCCGCGCTGCCCGCGACCGTCGGGCGGCTCGTGCGGGACGTGAAGGCGGTCTCGCCGGTCCCGGTGGCTGTCGGGTTCGGCGTGAGCCGGCCCGCCCACGTCCGGGCGATCGCGAGGGCCGGCGCCGACGGCGTGATCGTCGCCTCGGCGCTGGTCGACGCGCTCGGCCCGGACGGTCGGGACGTCGCGAGGCTGGCGAAGCTCGTCGGCGAGCTCCGAGCCGCGACGCGACGACGACGACGCGCGAGCGGGAACTGCGATGAGCACGTTCGACGAGCGGGCGAGCGACAAGGACTCGAGGACGATCGCCGTCTCCGTCGAGGCGACGCCCAAGAAGGCGTTCGCCAAGGCCGTCGACTGGCCGGGCTGGGCGCGCTCGGGCAAGACCGCCGAGCTTGCGCTCGCGGCGCTGGCGGGGTCCGCGTCGCGGTACGCCGTCGTCGCCGCCGAGGCGGATGAGGCGTTCGAGCCGGGCGCCTTCGACGTCGTCGAGGAGACCGGGGGCGGGAGCGGGACCGAGTTCGGCGTCCCGTCCGCGATCACCGACCTCGACCGCCGCCCCGTGACCGCGGCCGAGGCGGAGCGGCTGGCGCGCCTCGTCGAGGCTGCCTGGACCGTCTTCGACCGGGTCGCGGCGGGCGCCCCGGCGGAGCTCCGCAAGGGGCCCCGCGGTGGCGGTCGCGACCGCGACAAGATGATCGGCCACGTCGTCGAGTCCGACTGGTACTACGCCCGCGAGATGGGGATCCGCGAGAGGCAGCCCGATCCTGCCGACCGCGCCGCCGTGGCGGCGATCCGAGCCGCGATGCTCGAGGTGCTGCGCCGGCCGTCGGACGGGTCTCCGCTGGCCGGACGGAAATGGCCGCCTCGCTACGCAGCGGCCCGGATCGCCTGGCACGCGCTCGACCACGCCTGGGAGATGGAGGACCGGAGCGAGCCCGGCTGAGGGCCACGCTCGACGGCTAGCCCGCGAACAGCCGCCCGACCTCGGCCGCCTCGATCGAGCGGGGCGCATCGATCAGCCCGACCGCCGCGGCCGCCTCGCCGACGAGCGACGCCGCGCTCCGTCCGGCGGCGCGCAGGTCGCGGACCGAGGTGTCGGCATCGGCCTTCGAGAGCTTCCGGCCGTCGGGCCGGCGGATGAGCGGGTGATGCGCGAACGTCGCGGGCACCTCGCGTCCGAGCAGGCGGGCGAGCCGGATCTGGACCGGCGTCGCGGCCAGCAGGTCGCGGCCGCGGACGACGAGGTCGACGCCCTGACGCTGGTCATCGACGACGACCGAGAACCCGTAGGTCCAGTGCCCGGCGCGGTCGCGGATCGGGAGGTCGCCGTCGGCCCCGACCTCGTCGGCGCACGGCCCGACGACCGCATCCATCCAGCGCTCGGTCCCCCCGCCGAGCGCCGCACGAAGGACCGGGCCGTCGAGACCGCGCGACCGGCAGCCCCCCGGGCAGCCGGGCCCGTGCCAGTGCCGGCCGTGCTCGTGCGCCCAGGTCTCGAACGTCGTCCGCGTGCAGTCGCAGCCATAGACGACGACCGCATCGCGGAGCCGGCCGAGCGCCGCGCTGTACGGCTCATCGTCGTCCGACTGGCAGACGGGCCCGGCGTCGGCGACGAACCCGAGCCAGGCCAGGTCCTCGAGCAGCGCCGCCTCGAACGCCGCACGCGACCGGGTCCGGTCGTGGTCCTCGATGCGCAGGAGGACCCGGCGTCCGGTCGTCGGCGGCCATGCCCCAGACCCAGATGGCGTTCGCGACGTGGCCGAGGTGCAGGTACCCGGTCGGAGCCGGCGCGAACCGGGTCCACGCGAGCGGATCCGGCGACCCGGCCGCGTCAGTCGACGTCGCCGCCTCCACGGCGCTCCGCTCGATCGCGGGCCCGATCCATCGCCTCGAGGGCTCGCGTGGCGGCCATCAGGCGGCGATAGAGGGCGAGGAGGTCGGCCTGCGGCATCGGGCCGGTGTTGGCCATCGTCACCCGGAGCAGGACCTCGCGTTCGCGCTCGGCATCGCGGATCGCGCGCCGGCCCCCGGCCGCCTTGGCCCGACCCGCCTCGCGGGCCAGCTCGGCGCGCTCGTTGAGCAGCCCGACGATGCGCCGATCGAGCGCGTCGATCCGGTGGCGGAGCCGCCGCAGCTCGGGCGTCTCGGCGTCTCGGGGTCTTGGGCGTCCGGATCGGGCGACCGGTCCGCTCAGTCATCGCCGCCACCGAACCGACGCGCGATCGACTCGAGCGCGAGGTGGTAGCCGCGGGCGCCCTGGCCGACGATGGACTCGAGCGCGATGTCGTGCAGGAAGTTGACCTGCCGGAAGGCCTCGCGCGCCCCCGGATCGGAGAGATGGACCTCGATGAACGGACGCTCGATCGCAAGCAGCGCGTCGCGGAGGGCGACGCTGGTGTGGGTCAGGCCGCCGGCGTTGACGATGGCGACGTCGAAATCGCGGCGGTGCAGCCGGTCGATCAGCGCGCCCTCGTGGTTCGACTGGAAGAAGTCGACCGCGAGCCCGAGCGCGGCCGCCCGGGCCGCGATCCCGGCGTGGATCTGCTCGAGCGTCTCGCGGCCGTAGATCTCCGGCTCGCGCGTGCCGACGAGGTTGAGGTTCGGACCCTCGAGGACGAGGACGTCGGTCATCGCGGGCTCCCAGCCGCGGCCCGTCCGGTCGCGCCATCGGCCAGCAGGCTGGCCGCGGCGCGTTCGACCATCGCCGGCTCGATATCGTCGCGGACGATGACGCCGTCGGCCGTCGGCAGGACGAGGCGCAACCGGCCCGCGTCGTGCTTCTTGTCGGTCGCGAGATGGCCGAGCACCGTGGCCAGGGAGTAGGGGAGGGGCTCCATCGCCAGCTCGAGCCGGTCGAGCAGGCGGCCGATCCGCTCGGCCCGGTCGGCCGGCGTCACCCCGGCCTCCAGGCCGATCCGAACCGCCGCGCGCAGGCCATAGGCGACCGCCTCGCCATGGAGCAGCCCGCCGTAGCCCGCGGCCGCCTCGACGGCGTGGCCGAGCGAGTGCCCGAGGTTGAGCGTGATCCGGCCGCCGGCCGCGGCCCGCTCCCGCTCATCGACCGCGACGACCTCGACCTTGGCCCAGCCGGCTCGTTCGACGAGCTCGGCGACGGCGCCGGAGGCGAAGGCCGAGGCGTCCCCCGACGCGATCGCCGGCCCGTCCGACTCGAGCAGCTCGAACAGGCGGTCGTCACCGAGCACCGCCATCTTGACCGCTTCGCCGAGCGCGGCGCGGAGCTGGCGCCCGGGGAGCGTCCGCAACAGCTCGATGTCGATGACGATCGCGGTCGGCTGGTGGAAGGCGCCGACGAGGTTCTTCCCCTCGGGCAGGTCCACCCCGGTCTTGCCCCCGATCGACGAATCGATCTGCGCGACGAGCGTGGTCGGAACGCCGATGAACCGGATCCCGCGCAGGTAGACCGCGGCCAGGAAGCCGGCGGCGTCCCCGAGCGCCCCGCCACCGACCGCCACGAGCACCTCGGACCGTTCGACCCGTAGCGCGGCCAGCTCGCGCGCGGCCGCCTCGATCACCGCGAGGCGCTTGGCATCCTCGCCCTGGGGGAGCAGGATCCGGACGACCTCGCGGCCCGGTGGCTCCGAGCTCGGTCGCCAGCCGCTCCCCGACGGCGGCCCAGGCGCCGGGCTCGCTGACCAGGATGGCCCGTCGCGCGCGCACGCGGTCGAGCTCGGCGGCGAGCGCCCCGGCGGCGATCCCGTCGCCCAGGACGATGCGCCCGATCGGCGTGTCGGCGCGCAGGAGGACGGTCCCGCCGGCCATCGCCACGCGTCCCGCGGCCAGCTGGTCCTCGACCGCGCTGACCACGCCGTGGATCTCGCCGACCCCGAACTGGTGGATGGCCGCCGCGGCGTAGAAGCGCTCGCGTCTCGCCCCGAGATCGCGGATCGCGCCGATCGGGTCGCGACCGGTGACGAGCGGACGAACGTTCGGGGAGCGGCGGAGACGCTGGGCGAGGACCTCGGGCCGGCCGTCGAGCCAGACGGCGGTCCGGCCACGGTAGAGGGCCCAGCGGTTGCGCGGGTCGACGACCGCTCCGCCGCCGGTCGCGATCACGCGCCGGACGTCCGGCTCCGGATCGGCCGGCCCGAGGTCGGCGATGGCCGCCCGCTCGAGGGCGCGGAAGACCTCCTCGCCGTCATCGGCGAAGACGTCCGGGATCGAGCGACCGGCCGCCGTCTCGATCCGCTCGTCGAGGTCGATGAAGGCCGCGGCATGGCTCTTGGCGAGCCGCCGCCCGACCACGCTCTTGCCGCTCCCCGGCAGGCCGACCAGCACGACGTCCATCGCCCGGCCTCAGTCGTCCCCGCCGGAGCCGGCCTCGTCCGTGCCGGTCAGGCCGTGGGCTTCGGCCGGTGCCCCGCGATCCGACCGGCCGGCCGGAACCGGGGTCGCCCCGCGGCCGCCCGCCTGCGATCGGGGCCTCGGGCGTCGTGGCGATCCGGGCCCGGTAGTGCTCGAGCGCGGCGCGGACATCGCCGAGCGTGTCGCCGCCGAACTTCTCGAGCGACGGCGCTCGCGAGGGTCAGCAGCACCATCGCCTCAGCCACGACCCCCGCGGCCGGGACGACGCTGATGTCGCTGCGCTCGTAGTGGGCCTTGTCGACCGCCTCGCCGGTGATCAGGTCCGCCGAGGGCAGCGGCCGCGCGAGCGTGGAGATCGGTTTGACGGCGCCGCGGACCACCAGCGGTTCGCCGTTCGTGACCCCGCCGGTCAGCCCGCCGGCGTTGTTCGTCCGGTGGACCCACCGACCGTCATCGGTGCGGCCCTCGATGACGTCGTGGACGGCGGAGCCGAACCTGCGGGTCTGCTCGAACCCGAGCCCGAATTCGACGCCCTTGACGATGTTGATGCTCATCACGGCGGCGGCCAGCGCGCCGTCGAGCCGGCGATCCCAGTGGACGTACGACCCGAGCCCGATCGGGAGCCCGTGGACGACGACCTCGAAGACGCCGCCGACGGTATCCCCGGCCGCGCGCGCCTCGTCGATGCGGGCGATCATCGCGGCCTCGGCGTCGGGATCCGGGCAGCGCAGCGGCGACGCGTCGGCCTCGTCGCGAGCGCGGGTGCAGTTGGCCGGATCGACGGCGACCCCGCCGACCTCGGCGGTGAACGACCAGGCCTCGATCCCGAGCTCGCGCAGGAATGCGCGGGCGACGCCGCCGGCCGCGACCCGCGCCGCGGTCTCGCGAGCAGAGGCGCGCTCGAGCACGTCCCGGACGTCGTTGAAGTCGTACTTGAGGGCGCCGGCCAGATCGGCGTGGCCGGGCCGGACGCGGGTGACCGGGGTCGCGCGCTTGTTCCCCTCCGCGGCGGCGGTCCCGAGCGCCGCGGCCGCCTCCGCATCGAGCGGCTCGACGGCCATGACCTGGGTCCAGTTCTCCCAGTCGCGGTTGCGGACGAGCAGCAGGATCGGCGAGCCGAGGGTCGTCCCGTGGCGGACCCCGGACAGGATCTCGGCGCGGTCCTGCTCGATCGCCTGGCGTGCGCCGCGGCCGTAGCCGCGCTGGCGTCGGGCGAGGTCCACGGCCAGCTCGTCGGCGGTCAGGGCGAGCCCCGCCGGCACGCCCTCGACGATCACGCCCAGCGCCTGGCCGTGCAATTCGCCCGCGGTGAGGAATCGGAATGCGCTCATGGCCGGTCCCGTCCCGTCCGCCGATCCGTCCGGCCGGCCCGTCAGTCGGCCGCGATCGCGGCCGCCGGGACGTCGTCCGCGGCAGCGCCCGTCAGTTCGCCCTCCGCGGAGCGCAGCCCGCCGGCGCGCGCCTCGGCCAGCTTCGCCTGCATCAGGTCGAGCGGCGCCGGTTGGCCTGTCCACAGCGTGAACGCGGCCGCGCCCTGGTGGAGCAGCATCAGCTCGCCGTCGGCGACAGTCGCGCCGGCGGCCGACGCGTCGCGCAGCAGGTGGGTCCGGGCGTAGATGAGGTCGAGAACGAGGAGGTCGCCGTGGAGCGACTCGGCCGGGATCGGGCTCTCGTCGCTGGTCAGGCCGATCGAGGTCGCGTTGACCAGGACGCGCGTCTTGGCCAGCTCGGACTCGATGATCGAGTCGTGCCAGGGCATCGCCCGCAGCTCCATGTGGGCCGCGCTCCGACCGAAGTGCTTGACCAGGCCTTCCGCGCGATGGAGGTGGCGGTTGAACACGACGATCCGCTGGAACCCCTCGGTGATGAGGCCGTAGACGACCGCCCGGGCGCCGCCGCCGGCGCCGAGGACCACGGCCTGCCGCGGCATCTTCTGCTTGCCGACCAGACGGTCCAGGGCGACCTTGAAGCCGGGCACGTCCGTGTTGTGCCCGATCAGCCGCTTGCCTTCGCGGGTGATGGTGTTGACCGCGCCGGTGATGTGGGCGTCGTCGGTCTGGCGATCGACCATCGGGGCGACCCGCTCCTTGTGCGGGATCGTGACGTTGGCGCCGAGGAAGTCGTCGCCCCGGAGTTCGCCGATCGCGTCCGCCAGCTCGATCGATGTCTTGTCCCAGAGCTCGTAGGTCGCATCGATCCCGAGCGAATCGAAGGCGGCCTGCTGCATCGCGCCGGACAGCGAATGCGCCACGGGGTGCCCGATGAGGACCACGCGCTTCGTCATGCTCGCACCCTTTCGAGATCGTCGAAGAAACCGGGATAGGAGATGGCGGCCGAGCCCGGCCGCCCGATGGTCGTCGTGTCGGTGGCGATCAGCCCGGCGATCGCGAAGGTCATCGCGAGGCGGTGATCGTCGAGGCTGTCGGTCTCAGCGCCGTGCAGGATCGCCCCGCCCTCGATGCGGAGGTCGTCGCCGTCGACGTCGACGTGCGCCCCGAGGGCGCGCAGCCCCGCGGCGATCCCGGCGATCCTGTCGGACTCCTTGTGGCGGAGTTCGCCCGCGCCGCGGATGACGGTCGTGCCGGTCGCCTGGCTGGCCGCGAGACACAGGACCGGGATCTCGTCGATGGCCGCGGCGACGTCGGCCGGGCCGAGCTCGACCGCCCGAAGCCGGGACGACCGGACGACGAGATCGGCCGTCGGCTCGCCGACGCCGTCGTCAGCGCCGGGCCTGCCCGCCACGGGACGCTCCTCGATGTCGGCGCCCATCGAGCGCAGGATGTCGATCACGGCCCGACGGGTCGGGTTGACCCCGACGCCGGCAAGGTGGAGCTCGGCATCGGGGTGGACGGCGGCCGCGACGAGCCAGAACGCCGCCGCCGAGACGTCGCCCGGGACCCGTTCCGTCATCGTCTGCACAGTCAATCCTCCCTGGATCGTCCAGGCCACCGAGCCATCCGGCGCGTCCGTCCGCCCGACCGGCACGCCCCGGGCCCGCAGCATCCGTTCCGTGTGGTCACGAGTCGCGACCGACTCGCGAACCGTCGTCGCCCCGTCCGCCCGCAACCCCGCCAGCAGGATCGCCGACTTCACCTGAGCGCTCGGCACCGACGTCGCAACGTCGATCGCTCGGAGCGGGGTGTGACCGATCACGGTCAATGGAGGAAGGGAGTCGTTCCGGCGGGCGTGCAGCGCGGCGCCCATCGAGCGCAGCGGTTCGATGATACGAGCCACCGGACGCCCACGCAATGACGCATCGCCATCGAGGGTGCAGGTCATCGGCAGGCCGGCCAGGATCCCGGTCATGAGCCGCAGGCTCGTCCCGGAGTTGCCGCAGTCGAGGATCCCCTCGGGCTGGCGCAGGCCGTCGGCGCCGGGCGACGTGATGCGGTAGTCGACGGTCCGGCCGGTGCCGGGCTGCCGGGCCACCGACGCCCCGAGCGCGGCGACGATCCCGGCTGTCGAGCGGATGTCGGCGCCGTCGCCGGCCCCCTCGATCCGGCTTTCACCGGCTGCCAGTGCAGCGAGCATCAGCGCCCGATGGCTGATCGACTTGTCGCCGGGCAGGCGCAGCTCCCCGCGCAGGCGGGCAGCCGCCCGGATGCGGGCGACGGGTGGCGGCTCGGGCGCCGGTGCGGCAGGCATCGCGTGACTCAGGCGCCGGTCGTGTAGAGCCCGCGGACGTGCTCATGGACGGGGACGATGGCCGCCATCAGGTCGCGGAACTGGTCGAGGGTGAGCTGCTGCTCCGCGTCCGAGAGTGCCTCGTCGGGGTTCGGATGGACCTCGACCATGACCCCGTCTGCCCCGACCGCGACGCCCCCGATCGCGAGCGGCTTGACCAGCCAGCGCTTCCCGGTCGCGTGGCTCGGGTCGACGATGACCGGGAGATGGGTCAGGGCGTTGAGGAGCGGCACGGCGGCCAGGTCCATCGTGTTGCGGGTGTACGTCTCGAACGTGCGGATCCCGCGCTCGCACAGGATCACGTTCGGGTTGCCGGAGCTGACGATGTACTCGGCGGCCATCAGCCACTCCTCGACCGTGGCGCCGTAGCCGCGCTTGAGCATCACCGGCCGGGCCACCCGGCCGACGTCGCGGAGCAGCGAGTAGTTCTGCATGTTCCGCGTCCCGATCTGGAGGATGTCGGCGTATTCGGCGACGATGTCGACCTGGTTCGACTCCATCACCTCGGTGATGACCGGGAGGCCGGTCCGCTCGCGCGCCTCGGCGAGGAAGCGCAGGCCCTGGATGCCCAGCCCCTGGAAGGCATACGGGGAGGTCCGCGGCTTGAACGCCCCGCCGCGCAGGACCGTCGCGCCGGCGGCCGTGACCGCGTCGGCCGTCTCGAACAGCTGCTCGCGGCTCTCGACGGAGCACGGCCCGGCCATCATCGTCAGCGATCCGTCGCCGATGACGGCATCGAGCACCCGGATCACGGTGTCCTCGGGGTGGAACTCGCGCGAGGTCAGCTTGAACGGCCGGCTGATCGGGGTGACCGACGCGACGCCCGCCAGCCGTCCGAATCGCTCGAGCAGCGCCGGGCGGCGCGCGCCGATCTCGCCGACGACCGCGATGACCGTCCGCTCGGGGCCGACGTGATCGAACGGCGTCAGCCCTTCCGCCAGGATCTGGCTCTTGACGCCGAGGATCTCGGCCTCGCTGGCGCCGACGGTCATCACGATGAACATCGTGCTCGTGTCTCCTCAGTCGGCCGGCCGGCAAAGAAAAAAGCAGAGGTCCGACCTCTGCCTCGCTCGCCCGGCACGACCCGTGCCCCCGGTCCTAACGACCGGGAACGATCATGCCGGGCATCGAAAGTAGAAGGAGTGGTCCATGTGCGTGCACCGGACGGTATCGAGTGCGCCGCCCGCTGTCAACGCGCCAGCGCCGTGACGCGAATCCCGGCGCGTTGACCGTGGGTCACCGGGATGCCGCGTCGGGTCCCCTGGCCGCCCCCGCCAGGATCGCCTCGATCACCTGGCTCTTCGCGTCGGCGTAGTGCTGGACATAGGTCCAGTCGCGGGCGGCGAGCTCCCGCTTGGCGGCCTCGTACCGGTGCCGTCTCCTGGTCATCGCTTCGCAGCCGGTCGCGGAACGCGACCATCCTGTCGATCTCCGGACAACCGACGCCGAACACGTGCAGGTTGATGTCGGCGTCGGGACCCTTGAGCATCCGGTGCTCGAACCAGCCGGGCTCGCGGATGCGCAGGATGTAGCCGCCCGCCTCGAGCGCGGGGAGGTACGCGCCTTCGTCGGCCGAGTCCGGGACGGCGAGCACGATGTCGATGATCGGCTTGGCGGCGAGGCCGGGCACCGATGTGGACCCGACGTGCTCGAGACGCAACACGCGATCGCGGAGGATCGACCGGATCCGGCCGGCCTCGTGCTCGAACAGGCTCGGCCACGCAGGGTCGGACTCCGCCAGATGGATCGGGCCGTCGACCCGCGCCGGCTCACCGACCGTCGCAGCGCGGATCTCCTCGTCCCGGCGGCTGGCCATCGCCTACTCGAACGCGTCGAGTTGCGCTTCCGCCTGGAAGAGGTTGATGCCGCTCTCGATGAGATCGACCAGGCGCTGGACCTTCGTCTCCTCCTCGACCTGCTCGGCGATGAACCACTGGAGGAACTGGAAGCCCCGATGGTCGTCGTTGGCCGTCGCGACCTTCGCCGCGCGATCGAACTGGCCGGCCACCGTGCGCTCGGATTCGAGGGCGCGCCGGGCGGCGCCGGCGGGCGAATCGAACCGGGTCGATGTCGCCTTCAGGGCCGGCAGGTCGAAGTCGACCTCGTTGTCGACCAGGAAGTCGATGATCTTCTGCGCGTGCTGCGCCTCCTCGACCGACTGAGCCCGGAAGAGCGCTCCCCACCGAACGAGGCTCTGGCGCTCGAAGTAGATGGCGATCGCCAGGTAGAGCTGGTGTGCAGCCGATTCGCTGGCGATCTGGGCGATCAGCAGCTTGCGGAGGTCAGCGCTCAGCATCCGGTGGCTCCTTCAAGGTGGGTCGGCGGCGGCTTCGCCCCAGCCCCGGCGATGGGCTGCAGGCCGGCCGTGAGGGACGGCCGGATCCCCGACTCGCCCATGATAGGATTTCGGCCGCGTCGCGACGGAGAGGTCGCATAGTGGTCTAGTGCAGCGGTTTGCTAAACCGCCATGTGGGGTAACCTGCATCGAGGGTTCGAATCCCTCCCTCTCCGCCAGCCGTCGCAGGCATCGTGCGCCCGTAGCTCAGTGGATAGAGCGTTAGGTTGCGGACCTAAAGGTCGTGGGTTCGAGTCCCGCCGGGCGCGCCAGACTCCCGGCGAGCCCGGCGATTTCAGGCCACCCGGCCCTGTCCATCCGCTCTGGACTGCGCTGAGATGGGCGCGGCAGCGCTCCGCACAGCCCCCAGCCACTGCGCGCCTGCCATCCGCTGATCCGAACGGAGGAGCCCGCGTGACCGAGCCGCAGACCCCAGCGCCCGCGCCGGGGACCGCTGGACCGCCCGCGACCGTCGAGAACGCGCGACGGCTCGCGATCAACGAGGACTGGGCGGCGACCGTCTTCGGGCTTGTCCTCCTCATCCTCGTGCTCGCGGGCGTCATCACCGGGACCTTCATGAAGGGACTGATCCCGTGACCAGTGCGCAGGCGGCGGTCCCGGCCGAGATCGTGCCGCTCCCCGAGGCGAAGACACTCGACTGGTGGTTCCGGGCCGCGATCTCACTCGCGATCGTGCTCGCCCTCTCCTGGCTGACCCGCTACCTCGACGCCAACATCCCGAAGTGGCTGCCGGAGCAGACCTGGGTCAAGTCGATCGAGTTCCCCGTCTACGCGATCCTCGTCGGATTGGCCGGCGGTGCGGTCCTCGGGATCCTCGGGCTGCGCGAGCGACTCGACATGGCATTCCGGACCGAGTTCTTCATCAAGACCGGACTGGTGTTGCTGGGCGCCTCGATCAACCTCGCGGTCATCGCCCAGGCGGCCGGCCCGGCCATCGCCCAGTCGGCGATCCTCATCACGTGTGTCTTCCTGGCGACCTGGTTCATGGCCGGGCTGCTGGGCGTCGACCAGAAGCTGCGGGCCCTCCTCGCCGCGAGCGTCTCGATCTGCGGCGTGTCCGCGGCCATCGCGGCCGCCGGCGCGGTCGCGGCGAAGAAGGAGCAGCTGGCCTTCGTCACCAGCCTCGTCATCCTGTTCGCCCTGCCGTCCATCTTCATCCAGCCCTGGATGGCCCAGCAGCTGGGCCTGTCGCAGTCGGTCGCGGGCGCCTGGATCGGCGGCAACATCGACACGACGGCAGCCGTCGCGGCCGCAGGTTCGATCGTGGGCGATGACGCCCTGAAGATCGCGACGATCGTCAAGACCACCCAGAACGCGCTGATGGGCGTCGTGGCGTTCGTCCTGGCGGCCTACTTCGTCTACCGCGTCGAGAAGGCGCCCGGGGCGTCGGTGAGCGTGTCGATGCTGTGGACCCGCTTTCCCAAGTTCATCCTCGGCTTCGTGGCCGCGTCGGCGATCGCGACGTGGTACATCAACACCGCGGCGGACCAGAAGGCCGCCATCGCGACCGTCTCCGTCGCCGGGACCGATCTCCGGATCTGGTTCTTCACCCTTGCCTTCGTCTGCATCGGGCTCGGGTTCCGCGTGACCTCGGTCCGTGAGGCCGGGATCCGGCCAGTCGTCGTGTTCGCGGCGGCGACTGTCCTCAACCTGGTCCTGGCGCTCGTGCTCGCATCGTTCTTCTTCTCGGGGTTCGTGCTGAGCTGACGGCACCGGGCCCCCTCGATCCGCTTCGGCACGCGCGAGCCTCGTCCATCCTGTCCCGAGGCGTCACCCGCGACGCGCGGTGTCACCCTGCTAGGCTTCGGGTCGCGGTCGGACGAGGACACAGTGCGTGTCCGGGCCGCGCACATCACCAGAGGTCGATCGGTGCCGCCATCCCGTCCCGGCGCTCGGCGCGCCGCACTCCTCGCCGCGCTGGTCCTGGTCGTCGGCGGCCTGACGGTCGTGCCGATCTCGGCCGCGAACAGCTCGGTCACCGGGTCGCTGACGTTCCTTGAGAACGTCGTGCTCAGCCCCAGCGCGGTCGCGATCGTGACGATCGTCGACCAGACCGCCGCGCCCGATGCCGGGGCCGTCATCGGCGAGGAGCGGATCGACGCCCCGACCGCGGTGCCGATCGACTTCTCCGTCCTGGTCGATGCCGCCACGATCGATCCGACGCACGCCTACGCCCTGTTCGCGACCATCATCGACGGGACCAGCACGTGGCAGAACCTGCACGGCGAACCGGTCATCACCGGCGGTCCGACCCAGGGCATCAACCTCGTGCTGCCGGCCGCTCCGGCCGTACCCACGGCCTCGGTCACCGGCACGATCGTGCCGCCCGCCGGCACCGCGCTGGGGCCGGCCGCGGTGGCCATCGCCGCGCTCATCAAGGTCGAGACGGGGACGCTCGTCTCGCGCCAGGTCCGGCCCATCTCCGACCCGGCCGACCTGGGCTTCTCGATCGGATTCGACCCGAGGCTCATCGATCCGACGGCCACGTACGTGGTCAAGGGCGGGATCATCGACGGCGCGAGTACGTGGCAGAACCGCGACGGCGTGCCGGCCATCGCCAACGGCGTACCGAGCGGTCCGGTCTCGCTCCCGGTGACGCTCGCGCAGACGGGCCTGCCGGTGGCCTCCGCCTTCCCCACGCCGGCTCCCACCCACTCGGCAAAACCAACGACGACCCCGACGACGACCCCGACCACCACCCCGAGCGCCTCGGCGGGCGCCAGCGCGACGCCGGCCGCGACAGCGACGCCTGCGCCGACTGCCACGCCGGTCCCGACCGCATCACCGACGCCCGCGCCTACGCCCAGCCCGACCCCGTCTCCCAGCCCGACGCCGTCGCCGAGCCCGACCCCGACCTCGAGCCCGAACCCGAGTGCGACATCGGCGCCGTCGACTGCCCCGACCCCATCGCCGATCAGCGGCCCGGTCACCGGAACGCTCACCTACCACGAGCCGTACACGCTGACCGCCGACGCGTTCGCCGTGGTCGCGCTCGTCCGCGGGACGGCCCGTGCGAACGAGAGCTCGATCGTGGCCTCCGAGATCGACCGCGACATCAGCACGATCCCCGTCTCGTTCTCGCTGGCGGTCGACTCGGCCGAGATCGATCCGTCGGTCACCTACACGATCCAGGCGACCATCGTGGACGGGGACAACGCGTGGGTGACGTCGAGCGGCATCCCGGTCCTGACCAAGGGCAACCCGACCAAGGTCGCCATCACGCTCACGTACCGGCCCGATCTGCTCAAGGGCACCGTCACCGGTCAGATCACCGCGGTCGGCCTGAAGCCGTCGACGACGGCCTACGCCATGGCCGTGCTGGTCGATCCGTCCAACGGCGAATCGGTCGGGATCGACGTGCGATCGATCACGAACGGACTCCCGGTCGCCTTCGCCATCCCGTACACGGTCACCGACATCGATCCGACGCACGACTACGTGGTCACCGCCGAAGTCGGCGATGCGGGGACCACCTGGCGGAACGTGGCCGGCGTGCCGGTCCTGACCAAGGGCAACCCGAAGACCGCGATCCAGGTCGTGGTCACGCAGGTCGCCATCGCGACGCCGAGTCCGACTGCGACGCCGACGCCGGCCCCGAGCGCAGCGCCGGTGCCCCAGCCGGGGAGGACCGGGAGCGGTGACCTCCTCGCGATCATCGTCATCGCCATCGTCGTCGCGGCCATCGTGTTCTTCGTCGCCCGCGGTCGCGGCGCCGAGACGCCGACCCCCGATCCGACCGCCGAGCCGTCCGAGGCGCGTCGCCGTCCGATGGCGCGTCGCCGACCGATGGCGCGTCCGCCCCGCCGACGGAACCGCCGCCTGGCACGCCACCGAGCCCGTGATCGCGGTCCTCCGCCGTGGCGGAGGACGGTCCGTTACGGCGAGTACACGCAAAGATGCGCCGGGGTCGCACTCGGGAGCGGACTGAGGGTCACCTGCCAGGACGAGCCGTTGCCAAGGACGGGGAGCGCGACCGTTGCCGGTCCGCCCGTGCCCGGCGGGATCGCGATCTGAAGCCGGGTCGTCGGCGGCAGCGACTGGCCGAGGGATGCAGTGAGGCCGGTCCCGGGCGCCGTGATCTCGAGCCAGCCACCGTCGGGCACCGACACCGTCACGCGGCTCGCGGACCCGGTTCCCGACCCGTCCACGCACACGCCGGCCGGGGTGATCCGGGCGGAGCCGACGGCGAGGATCGTCGCGGCCACGGCGTGGGCCGTGGCCGGGGGCGACCCGTCCACCACGTGGAACGCCGTGCCGACGAGGCTCACGGTCGCTCGCTCCAGGTCCTCCGGACGAGGCGGGGTCGCGTCGGAGGCGACGAGGGTGTCCCGGATGGGCGAGCCGTACCGCGCCACGAGGGCGTCGAGCTGTTCGAAGCCGGGCCATCCGGGGAGGAGTCCGCTCGGGTCGAGCGACGTCCCTCCTTCGCGCTCTGAGATCATCTGCAGGTAGGCCCGCGTGACTCGCGCGTGCGAGGCGAATTCGCCGCGACCGGCGAGGAGATCCAGGGCGTTAGCGCCGATGGACAGGCAAGCCAGTGCCAGCAGGCCGAAGACGACCGCCGCCGGGATCCGTCGCTCCGGCCAGAGCCATCCGATCAGGTCGCCGAACGCGGGGATGAGGAGGAACGCCGCGATGTAGACGTACCGGCTCCGCGTGGCGAAGTCGGCTGCGAGATCTGCGCGCGTCACCCCGACCACGCCGTACATCGCCACGACGGCAACGAACCCACCGAGGGCCAGGGGTGGGAGCGTCCGACGGGCGACGACACGTGCCAGGGCCAGGATCACCAACCCGATCAGCGCGATCGAGAGGATCACGCCGAGGAGCGGCGCGTGACCGGCGAGGTCGAATCCGGTGATCCGGGCGACCGCATACCCGAGACCTCGTCCGGCGAACGCCAATGCAGCGCCTGGCCCGGCAAGATGGCCGGACAGGCCCTGGCGGCCGTAAGCGAAGTACCAGGCCACGTAGACGGACAGCGGAACGACGAGCCAGGCCACCCTCCGACGGAGCCTCGGGTCGACCAGCAGGCGGACACCGGCCGCCACGACGAAGAAGAGGCCCATCCCCGATGAGGCGAGAGCGACGACGAGGAGCCCGGCCCCTGCGGCCGGACTCCACCGGCGGCCATCCGTCTCGAGGGCCACGAGGCCCCAGGTCCCGGCCGCCACCGAGGTCACGAACGTGAGCTGGAATGCCCACAGCACGTTCTCGTATCCACTCCCGATGACGAGAAGGGGAACGACGGCCAGCAGGGCGGCCACTGGCGGGAGGCGACGCACGAGCAGGACGAAGGCGCCCCCCGCAGCGACGATGTGGATGGCCGCGAGGGCGGCGAGATACGGGAGGTACGAGTGCATCCCGACGACCGCGAGGATCCCCTTGTAGAGCAGCAGCGGAACCGTCGTCCAGTGCTCGTTGTGCGGCACGAGATACGATCCGAGACTCGAGGGCTCGAAGCCGA
Organism: uncultured Chloroflexia bacterium; assembly: GCA_963742075.1. Taxonomy (GTDB): domain Bacteria; phylum Chloroflexota; class Limnocylindria; order Limnocylindrales; family CSP1-4; genus SPCO01. The sequence continues at coordinate 84,335 of CAVUKR010000012.1, forward strand.
TGAATGCCCACTCGTCCTGCCAGAACGTCAGGTGTCGGCCGAGGAGGAGCAGACCGACGAAAGTCGCGAGCGCCAGTCCCAGCCAGACGAAGCGGACGGTCCGTTGGCTCATGCCCGTTCCGGCGCGAACCGTGTCGGTGGCGGACTCCCAGCGGCTCCGGGACGTCAAGGGCTCGATGGCAGGTCACCTCGGGATCGCTCGTCACCGCCGGCCTTCGTGACGGGTCGGCGAATGATACGACGCGAACTCGACGCCGGCCGCCGACGTCCATCCTGCTAGGCTCTTGCCCGTGGTCGAGCGACAGCCAACCCGTCAGACGGTGCCACATTCGAGGTCTGTCCTCGCGATCGCCTGCTACCGGAGGCCCTCATGACCGCGGACCCATCGCCGATCCGGGGCCGGGTCGCCTTCCTGGGCTTGGGCACCATGGGCGCTGCGATGGCCGCGAACCTCGCTCGGGCCGGGTTCGAGGTGGTCGGCTGGAACCGGACGGCGGGTCGGGCGCCGGAGCTGGCCGCGCTCGGCGTGACGATGGCCGAGGCCCCGGCCGAGGCGGTCGCGAACGCCGACATCGCGGTGATCTGCGTCTCGGACACGCCAGACGTCGAAGCTGTGCTGTTCGGTCCGGACGGCGTGGTCGATGGTGCCCGTCCGGGGACCCTCATCGTGGATTGCTCGACGATCGCGCCGGCCGGGAGCTGGGACTTCGCCGCGCGTCTCGGCGAACGTGGGCTGCGGATGGTCGATGCGCCGGTCTCTGGTGGCAGCGAAGGCGCGCGCAACGCCACCTTGACGATCTTCGTGGGCGGCGACGCCGTCGACGTCGAGCACGCCCGCCCGGTGCTCGCGGCGCTCGGTCGGACGATCACCCACGTCGGTCCCATCGGCGCCGGGCAGGCGGTCAAGGCGGTCAACCAGGTGATCCTCGCCGGGACCTACCTGGGTGTCGCGGAGGGGATCGTCCTCGCGATCAAGGCCGGCCTCGACGTCGAACAGGTGGTCGGCGCCCTCGGTGGCGGTGCCGCACAGAGCTGGGTGCTCGCCAACCGGAGCGGGCGCATGCTCGACAACGACTATCCGCTCGGGTTCAAGGTCTCGCTCCATCGCAAGGACTTGGCCATCGCTCTCGACCTTGCCGCCCAGCTCGGCGCGGTGCTGCCGGTCAGCGCCCTGGCGGCCCAGCTCGAGACCGGTCTCGTCGCCGCCGGCCACGGCGACGACGACATGTCCGCCCTGGCGCGAGCCATCCGCGCCCTGTCAGCCCTCGACGCCTGACCCGAACCGAGGATCACGCCAAAGTCAGTCGAGACCGACCAGAAGCATGGGGTCGCCCAGCTTTCCGTTGTAGCGGGGGCGGAATCGCTCGACGTTGTACATCGTCGGGACGTCGACCTTGCGTGGTCCGAGGGCCGGGTCCGGGAGCGACGTGTGGGCGTACTTGCCGTCCTGGATTGCCATCATCCGGCCCGTCACTCCGCTTTCGACGAGGTCCATCGCGATGTTCGCGAAGGTCGTCGCGACCAGCGAATCGATCGAGTCCGGCTCGCCGCTGCGGAGGTCGTAGGTGAGCTCCGATGCGAGGGTCTCGATCCCGGTCCGCTCACGCAGCTCGACCGCCAGGGCCTCGCCGATGTTGGCTTTGTGGCGATGGCCGAAGGCGTCGGTGTCACCGACGTCGGACATCTGCGCGCCCTTCCAGATCGCGCCCTCGGCCGTGATGACGAACGCGTAGTGGCTCGGGTTGGCGGCGTGGTCGGCGGCCAGCAGCGCCGACAACGCGTCGAGGTCGTACGGTGCCTCCGGGATGACGCAGCGCGCCGAGGTCACGTACGCGGTGTAGAGCGCGGAGAACCCCGCATCGCGCCCGAAGATCCGGAAGACGCCGATCCGCTCGTGGCTGCCGAGCGTCGTCCGCTGCCGGTTGATCGCCTCCTTGGCGCGTGTGATCGCCGTCGAGAACCCGATGCAGTACTCGGTGCCCTGGACGTCGTTGTCCATGGTCTTGGGGATCGCGACGAGCGGGATCCCGGCGTTCACGAGGACCTGCGAGTACGACAGCGTGTCGTCACCGCCGATCGTGACCAGGACGTCGATACCGAGCTCGTGCAAGTTGTCGAGGACGCGCGGAGTCAGGTCGTGGATACCCTCGGCGACGGCGTAGCGAGCCCGCTCCGCGGCATCCATCCAGGGCGGGAGCGCGGCCGTGGGCATCTTTCGCGGGTTCGTCCGCGACGTATGCAGGATGGTGCCACCTGTCCGCTCGATGGTCCGCGTGTTGGTCCGATCGAGTGCCCGCAGGTAGCTCGGATCGGGCTCCGGGCCGGGCCGGACGTGGGTCAGCCCCTCCCACCCGCGGCGGATGCCGAGGACCGTGTAGCCGACCTCGGTCGCGCGGTAGACGACGCTCTTGATGACGGCATTGAGACCCGGGACGTCGCCGCCACCGGTGAGGATCGCGATGCGTTTGGGGTCAGTCATACGCCCGTCATCGTAGCGCCCCGGGCCGCCCGATTCCGGTTGCGGTTCGGCATCGAGCGGTCGCCCGCCCGCGACCGGGCGCCCGAATCCGTCTGCTAGCATCGCGTCATGAACTACGAACTGTTCATGGGCGAGGCGCTCGCGGAGGCCCAGGCAGCCCTGGCGAGCGGGGAGCGCCCGAACGCGGCTGTCGCCGTCGTCGACGAGGCGATGGTCGTCCGCGCCCACGACCGCGTCCAGGAGACCAACGACCCGACGGCCCACGCGGTGGTGGTCGTCCTGCGTGAGGCTGCACGAAAGCTCGGGGTGGTCCGCCTCGCCGATGCGACGATCTTCACCATCCAGGAGCCGTGCGCCATGTGCATCGGCGCGCTGCTCGAAAGCGACGTCGAGGCGCTCGTGTTCGCGGTCGCGAACACCCGTGATGGTGCCGCCGGCACGGTCATCCAGCTTGCCCAGCATCCGGAGCTTCCACGGCGGATCAAGGTCGTGAGCGGCATCCGACGCGACGAGGCAGAGGCACTGTTCGCCCCGCTCGCCGCTCGCTGACCACGGGCCCGTCCGGTCCGGGCGGCCGCGTTTGGTATCCTCTCCCGCGGAGAGGTGTCCGAGTGGTTGATGGTGCCGCTCTCGAAAAGCGGTGTGCGAAAGCACCGCGGGTTCGAATCCCGCCCTCTCCGCCACCTTCCACCGCCTGAACGGCCCTGGGTGCGTTGTCGCCTGTGCTCCTCGCTCACGCACCTTGGGTGCGCTCGCTCCGGTGCTCGGCTCCGCCTTTCCCAGGACCGCCCATGCGGCGGAAGGTCGTGGCACCAACCAGCGTCTGCCCCGAACGGCTATCGTCTGCCTCCTGGAGAGGTCGCCTAGTGGACTATGGCGCCGCACTGGAAATGCGGTTCGGGGCAACCCGTCGCGGGTTCGAATCCCGCCCTCTCCGCCATCTCCGCACGCCGCGCGAACGCCCAGGCGTGCGTTGTCGCCTCCGCGCCCTCACTCACGCACCTTCGGGTGCGCTCGCTTCGGGTGCTCGGGGCCGCCTTCGCCTGGACGCCCGTGCGGCGCGCTACGTTCCTAGGCGGTATCCTTCCGGAGCCGTGCTAGGCGGGGAACTAGCGGTGCCCTGTACCTGCAATCCGCTATAGCAGGGCTGAATCCCCTCCCGAGGTCTCCGTTCTCGAACGCCGCCCGACGATGCGACGTTGAGGACCGGGTCCCGCGCAGCGGCGAACCGCGAACCGTGTCAGATCCGGAAGGAAGCAGCACTAAGCGACCATCGTCGGGTGCCGCGGAACGGCCTGGTCCGAGCCGCTCGTCATGGTGGGCACGGGACCGTTCTGGTCGACGGAGGGTGCACGGCATTCAGCTTCGACCACCCGTCGTCCATCCGAGGAGGCCGTGACGTCGACCGTCCCGCACCAGGCGCTCTACCGGCGCTGGCGCGCCCAGACCTTCGGCGAGATCGTCGGTCAGGAAGCCGTCGTCGAGACGCTCCGCAACGCGGTCCGGACCGACCGCGTCAGCCATGCCGTCCTGTTCGTCGGTCCGCGCGGCACGGGCAAGACGTCGCTCGCCCGCATCCTCGCCAAGGCGGTCAACTGCACGAACCTCCAGGACGGCGACGCCTGCGACACGTGCCCATCGTGCGTCTCGATCCGCGAAGGCACGTCGCTGGACCTCGTCGAGATCGACGCCGCGAGCAACCGCGGCATCGACGACGTGCGCGGCCTGCGCGAGCGGCTCGCCTATCCGCCCGGCCAGCTCCGCCGCAAGGTCTACATCCTCGACGAGGCGCACCAGATCACCGGGCCGGCCTGGAACGCCCTCCTCAAGTCGATCGAGGAGCCGCCCGACTTCGTCATCTTCATGTTCGCCTCGACCGAACCGTCGGCCTTCCCGCCGGCGATCCTGTCGCGGCTCCAGCGCTATGACGTCCGGCGGCTGACAGTGGCCGAGATCGAGGGCAAGCTCGCCCGGATCCTGTCCGCCGACGGCCGCGAGGCCGATCCCGCCGCCATCCACCTCATCGCCAGGCTCGCGGCAGGCGGGATGCGCGACGCCGAATCGATGCTCGACCAGCTGCTCTCCGCCGCGCCCGATCGGATCGACGAGGCGCACGTCCGCGACTTGCTCGGCCTTGCCGACGCCGAGGTCGTCGAGGCGTTCGTCGACGACCTCGTCCGCGGCGACGGCGCGGCCGGCGTCGCGCTGCTCGACGCGCTCGAGGAGCGCGGGCGAGACTTGCGGGCCCTGCTCGACCAGGCCGTGGAGGCGATCCGCGCCGAGCTGATCGCCGGCCTCGCGGATCCGGGCGCGACGCGCCACGATCCGGTCGCCCTGGTCGCGGCCGCCCGGCGCCTCGCGGCCATCGATCCGAATCGCGCGGGCATCGGCGGCCTGCGCTTCGGCCTCGAGCTCACGATGTTCGCCGCCGGGCCAGGGGTGGACACGGTCCAGGCCGCGGCCACCGCATCCGGGCGCGCCCACCCGGCGGGCGGGCCGAGCCGCCGCGACCGGCTCCGCGTCCATCCACCGTCACGGCACCGACGCGCGAGCGCGGAGCCGGCGCCTGCCGCCGGACCGACCCGGAGCGCGACACCGTCCGCGGCTCGCAAGGAGCCGGGGTCGGCCCCGGTCTCGAGCCCGCCATCACCCGCGCCACGGGCGGCGACCACGGCCGCCGGCGACCCCGCCCTGGACGAGCTCCTGGCCGCCTGGCCGGCCATCGTCGAGCGGCTCAGCGCGCATCCGCCGACGAAGCCGCTCATCCTCAAGTGCCGCCCCGTCGCGGTCGACGGCGCGATCGTCACGCTCGGGTTTCCCGAGGAGCAGGCCTTCCTCAAGGAGCAGGCCGAACGTCGACGCCCGGGGATCGAGGCGGGCATCGCCGAGGTGGTCGGGCATCCGGTGACGGTCCGCTGCGTGGTCGCGAACGTCGAGCTGGCGCCCAGCTCGGACGACCTCGTCGCGGAGGCGCGTCGCATCTTCGCGGAGGAGCTCGCCGATGTCGGCGAGGTCAGCTGACCCGGCGCGGACAGGCAGCCACCCGACCGTTACGGCAGACTGACGACCGAGGCAGCGACGAGAGGAGTGACCGGGATGGGGATGGGCAACCTCCAGCGGATGGCGCAGCAGATGCAGCAGGAGATGCTGCGGATCCAGACCGAGCTCGAGTCGACGCTGGTCGATGGCTCGTCGGGCGGCGGCGTCGTCAACGCGACGGTGACGGGCAAGCAGGAGCTGGTCAGCGTGACCATCGATCCGTCGGCCGTCGATCCCGCCGACGTGGAGATGCTCCAGGACCTCGTCGTGGCCGCCGTCAACGACGCGCTTCGTGCGTCGCGTGCCGTCGCCGAAGAGAAGATGGCGGCCGTGACGGGCGGCCTTCGCCTGCCGGGGATGTAGGGACCGCGCACCTGATGGTCAGCCCCGTCATCGAACCTGTCGCCCGGTTGATCGAGTCGTTCGCGCGCCTGCCCGGGATCGGCCCGAAGACCGCGCAGCGGCTGACCTTCCACCTGCTTCGAGCGCAGGAGTCCGAGGCGCGCACGCTGGCCGCGGCGCTCATCGACGTCCGCGACAAGGTCGTCTTCTGCGAGCTCTGCTTCAACATCAGCGACCAGCCGCTCTGCCCGATCTGCCGCGATCCGGGTCGCGACACGACGCGGCTCTGCGTGGTCGAGGAGCCGCTCGACGTCCTGGCGCTCGAGCGGACCGGCGAGTTCAAGGGGCTGTATCACGTCCTCAACGGCGCGATCTCGCCGATCGACGGGATCGGCCCGGACCGGTTGCGGATCCGCGAGTTGCTGGACCGGGCGGACGCAGCCGCGCGTGACGGAGAGCCGTTCGTCGAAGTGATCATGGCGACCAACCCGACCCTCGAGGGGGAGGCGACCGCGATGTACCTGGCCGAGCGGCTCGAGCCAGTCGTCGGACTGGTCAGCCGGATCGCGCGGGGACTCCCGGTCGGCGGGGACCTCGAGTACGCCGACGAGGTCACCCTGATCCGCGCCCTCCAGGGTCGTCGGGCGGTCTGAGGTCCGATGTGAGCAACCTCGTCAACGAGATCCTGTTGCGCCTGGCCAAGGCGGGCATCGCCACGATCATCGCGGCCGTCCTCTACGTCGTCCTCGTCGGCCCGTTCGGCGCCTCCGGATCGGTCGAGCTGGCGCTCCTCTGCTGGCTCAGCGGCGCTGCCTTCGTGCTGCTCGTGGAGACCGGTCTCTTCTGACATCGGAGGCCGGTCGTCGGGCGTTTGACAGGGTTCCGGACCGTCCCTACCATTCGCGCTCGTGCCGCCTCGCGGGAGGTCGCGCGGACGGTCCCGGACCCCCGGGGTCGTCGGGCTCGGCGGTTTGACACCGCGGCCCTCAAGCCTCATCATTCGCGTTCTGCGCCGCGGGCCGTCGCGCCCC
>CAVUKR010000013.1:0-162775 GCA_963742075.1 uncultured Chloroflexia bacterium
ACAGCGCACGGGCGGCGCGCAGGTGGGCGAGCCCGACGGTTCGCGCGCAGTCGGCCAGGGCGAACGTGATCGCTAAGCGCACGACATGGGTCGGCCCACGGGCCACGACCGCATCGATCAGGCATTGCGGTCCCGCCGTCGCCGCGCGGCTGTCGACGTAGTACGCATCCCAGACCGGGCCGGCCTCGGCATCCCAATCCAGCACGCCGCCCGACTGGCCGTGACGCCACGCCTGCCTCAGTCGGTCGACATACGGCTCGCAGATATCCCAGGCCGCCGGCGGACGCGACTGTATCCGGGTCGCCCGGGCGCAGATGGACGTTGAATCGATTGGCGAAGCCGTTGGCCTGGCTGGCCGCCGTCAGCCGTTCGGCGAGCTCGGTCGGGGTGATCGCTCCGAGGATGCCGAGGTGATAGTTCGTGACCCGGTACGACTCCTTGGCCAGCGCCCGGCCGATGATGACCCCGTCGTACGCGTCGCGGACCATGTGCTCGAGGATCGCGTCCCGGCGGGCCATGACGGTCAGCAGCCGGCCGAACTCGGGTTCGAACAGGAGAGCCCCGCCCGCCGCTGGCCGAGCGGTCGTTGAGGACCGAGGCGAGCCCTTCGCCCGACGCGACGCCCGGGAGCAGGACATCCTCGGAGAGCCCGCTCGTGGCGCGCTTCCAGACCTGCCCGCTGGCGTGCATGGTGGAGCCCTTGCGTGAGTCGTTCGTGTCGCCGACAAGGGCCGTGTACAGGCTGGCGGTCTGGGCGGAGCCCGACTGCAGCGTCCAGCCGTTGCCGACGAGGACGCCGAAGTTGGTCAGCAGCGACGCGAGGATCGCCGCCGGGTCGAGTTCTGTTTCCGCGGCGATCGCCAAGGCCACCTCGCCGATGACGCCGTGGTACGCCACAGCATCCGGCGGCGCTGGCCAGGGCGGCTCGGCGGGCGTCTCGATCTCCTCTAATGGCGCGCCCTGGAGAACCGCCCGCGCGCGTTCGTCGACGTCGAGGACCCGGATCAGGGGTTGGGGATGCAATTCGAAGACGGACGGCAGGGGCGCCGCGGTGTCTTCGAGCGGGAAGTCGCGCGCGAGGTCGATGGACGCGGCGCGGACGCGACCGGGGAAGTCAGCGGCGCCCATAAGGAGGCCCACTCGTCGGGGTCCGCAGGAGCCGTCCTACGTCGGTGCTAAAGTCAGTCCGTCGGGCGGTCATTGCCGTGACCCTCCGACCCGGCCACGCTCGTTTCTACGTCGGGCGTGGCCTTCTCGTGCTTGCGGGACCGGGCACGGCTGGCCTTCAGGGCCAGCGCGGTCATTCGGCTCTTGCGGTGAAAGGCAGCGCGACGCGCGCGCTCCTCTGGAGTCAGCTTTCCGTCAGGGTCGACCGCCCGCTCGTCGGCGGCCAGGCGCGCGGCCAGTGCGGGCTTGGTGTTGGTCTTCCCCTGCGCCGCCTGCGCGTAGGCCGCGGCACGCGCTCGCATCGTGCGCTGGGCCGGGGTGAGTGTGAGCGCCATCGGCGCGGGACCTCCACTCGGTCCACGGCCGTCTAAGGGCGGAGGAGCGAGTCTCTTGCTCGGGGAGGTCCCCGTACCGGCGCATCGGGCCGGTGATGGAGCGAGTCTAGATACCTAGCACGTCGGTCACAACGACGTTCCGGTGACCCACGAGGCATACCACGTCTCTCGGGAGGGAGATGACCCGCCACTCCACGATGCTGCGAAAGTGACGGGGTCCGACGTCCGACACCCTATTGGGGTCCGCGAACGGATCGTGTCGTTCGGCCGCCTGCCGCTTGGCGAAGTGACTCGGTTGCCACCCGTCACCCTCAGATGTCCAGCTCGGCGGTATCCGAACGACGGGCAGATCCTCGCCGGCTCGCCGGGCCACTCGATCCGGCGATTTGCTCCTTGCACCACATCCGTTCGTCGCGCGTGTGCCAGCCGCATCAGATTCGCCAGCGATCGCCGGTCCGAGGACGCCGCGCCCGCCATGGGTCGGTCACAGACGGTCCGCCGGGCTGGTGTACGCCTTGCGGGCCCGCTCGTCGGCCATCGAAGCGCCGTAGCGGCGGAGCATCACCGGGGAGCGCCAGCCGGCGAGGCGTTGGAGGTCGCCCTCCTGCCCGCCGTTGGTTAGGTACTCGTGCGCGAAGGTATGACGGAGCTGGTGCGGGTGCAGCCGCGGCAGCCCGGCCGCCGTACAGCGCCGCGCGAGGACTTGCGCGAGGCCCGACGCGGTCATCGCGCCATCCTGTCCGAGCCAGAGCGCATCGGCCCCAGCGCGTCGGTGCCCGCGGCGGAGCCGGAGGTAGCGATCGATGGCGACCGCCGCCCGCGTCCCGAACCGGACCGCCCGCGTGTGGCCACCCTTGCCGGTCACATAGGCCAGCCGGTCGCGGAGGTCCACGTCTTCGACGCGCAGCCCGGTGAGCTCGCCGAGCCGACAGCCGGTGTCGAACAGGACGAGCAGGATCGCGGTGTCCCGGCGCTCGTTGTAGTCCTTGCCCTCGCAGGCGCGTAGCAGCCGGCGGAAATCGTCGATCGACACGACGGGGACCGGCGACTCCGGGACGCGCGGCGCCTGCATCCGCTCCATCGGCGAGCGGTCGATTTCCTCCTCCTCGAGCGCCCAGCGCCAGAACTGCTGGAGCGCCCGGAACTCGATGGACAGCGTCGCGGGCTTGACCTGGTCCCGCCGTGCTGCGATGTCGAGCTCGACGTGCTCGCGCCGAACGCTCCGCGCCGCAGTCGGCATCCCGTTTCCCTGGAGGTGAGCGACCAGCGCATCGAGGGCGGCCAGATAGATCCGGGTCGTCTTCGGCTGGCGGGTCGCGCTGAGATGGAGCGCGAACGAGTCGCGTAGACTCGTCAGCGCGTCAGGAGCGTACGTGGAGGTCGTCGCCGTGGTCATTGGAGCCTCTCTGTTAGTCGCTCAGTATACCGACGCGCTAAACGGTAGCTGCCATCAGAACGGGCGTCAAGAGACCAGCTTTCACGCACAAACTGAGCAGCTAACCCGGGTCCCCGTAGCTCAGCGGACAGAGCAACCGCCTTCTAAGCGGAAGGTCGCAGGTTCGAATCCTGCCGGGGGCGCCACCCACCTCCCTCCCGATCGGCGCCGCCGACGGTGGTCATGCCGGGGCTACTCGCTCCTGCCCATTGCCCAGATCGGCCTGCGGACGTACCATCTCAGGCCCGACGGCACACGACGGAGGTACCGGGAACTGCCGGCCGAGGATCGCGGGAGCGGGACATGTCCGATCACGAGTCAGAGGTGAGCCCGACCACTTCGGGCGGCGACCCGGAAGCGAACGCGCCGTTCAGCACGAATGGCAGCGATCCGAGTGGTTCCGCTATCGACACCGCGTTCGACGCGAGCGGCCAGGCCGACGACGGCGCGACCTTCCTGGCCGATCTCGCCCGGGCCATGCAGTCGACGGCCGCCGCCGAGCAGGCGCGCAACGCCGAGGGCACCGAGCAGCGGCGCCAGGCGCACATCGACGCGATCCGGGCCCGCGAGGCGCTCGAGGCCGAGGATCTGCGCGAGCTCGCCAAGGAGGACGTCAAGGGCATCGACGCCTGGTCCGATGGCGAGATCAAGCGCGTCAAGCTCGAGCGCGAGCGGCGGATCGCCGCGCGCCGGGAGCAGCTCCAGATCCGACTCGAGGAGCACCGATCGGTCGTCGCCCGCGAGGTCGAGGCCGTCGAGGCGGCGGTCGCGGCCTACCGCTCCGAGATCGAGGAGTACTTCCAGAGGCTCGAGGCGGAGACCGATCCGGTCGCCATCGCCCGATATGCCGGCAAGCGTCCCGCGTTCCCGGTCCTCGAGCTGATCGGCCCCGACGACACTCCGTCGACCTCCCCGCATGCCGGGTCGATCGCCGCCCCGGCCGCGATCGGGGTCCCCGCCGTAGGGGTCGCGGCGGCCCACGACGCGCCGCCGGACGACAGCCACGACGATCCGCCGTCCGCTGACGGCTCGATGGTCGGGGTGATGGGTCCCAGCGCGACGTCGGAGGCGCCGACGGAGCAGTGGGCTCCCGCACCGGAACCCGAGCCGGAGCCCGTCGCCGTGGCCGCGCCCGTCGCAGAGGCGGAGCCGGCCGCTGTTCCGGAGACGATCGCCGAGGCGGCGCCCGAGGTCGAACAGGTCGTGAACGAAGCGACCGATGTGACCGCCGCTGCCGAGTCAGCCGACGGATCGCAGGAGCCTGTCGCGGCCCTCGCCGAGGCGCACGTCGTCATGCCGCGCGCAGGCGGCGCCGGATCCTGGCTGCGCTGGCCGAACAGCTCGGTCGATCACTCGGACTCGGGCCACTAAGCGGATCCGCCCCCGGCTCGGCTGAGGGCGCCGCCGGACCCTGTACGGTTCGCGCGTGGAGACGATCCTCGCGCTGATCCCGGGCTACCAGGAAGGCCCGCGCATCGCCGCCGTGGTGGGCGGTGCACGGGCCATGCTTCCGGTCGTCGTCGTGGACGACGGTTCGACCGACGACACGGCCGCGCAAGCCGAAGCGGCCGGTGCCACCGTCCTTGTCAAGCGGCCGAATGCCGGCAAGGGCGCGGCGCTGCGGGCCGGGTTCCGGTACGCGCTCGAACACGACGCCGTGGCCGTCATCACCCTCGATGCCGACGGCCAGCACGACCCGGGCGAGATTCCGGTCTTCCTCGCGGCGTTCGCGGACGGACGGCCCGAGCTCGTCATCGGCCGTCGCGACTTCGCCGCCATGCCGCCGGTTCGTCGCGTCTCGAACACGCTCGGCAGCTGGGTCTTCTCGGCGGCGGTCGGGCGGCGGGTCGCGGACAACCAGTCGGGCTATCGCCTGATCGGCCGGCGGCTGATGACCGTGCTGCTCGAGAGCACCGAGTCCGGTTTCGCGTTCGAGGTCGAGATGATCGCCCGGTGCATCGCGCTCGGGCTGCCGATGACCGAGGTCCCGATCCGGACGATCTACGCGGGCGAGCCGAGCCATATCCGGCCGTGGGCGCATCTGACGGGCTTCCTGCGGGTCAGTCGTGACGCGCGACGCATCGTGCGGGGCGGTTGAACGCCTACCATCGCACCCGTGAGCCGCTCGAGGATCGACCCGCGTCGGATCGCGTTCGCGCTGCTCACGATCGTGCGTGGCGCTGGCCGCCGTGACCGTGGCGGTCGCCGCTGCTCGAGGGTCCCGGCGGGATCCCGAACGCGTCCGCGACCTATCTCCTGGCGGTCGTGGTCGTGGCGGTCGCGGCCGGCACGACACCGGCGATCGTGACCGCCGTCGGGTCGTTCCTCGTCTACGACTTCCTGTTCATCGAGCCGCGTCTTCACGCTGACCGTGCGCGACCCGGCTGAGTGGCTGAACCTGCTCCTGCTGCTGGTCCTCGGGACCGTCGTCGGACGCCTCGCCGGTGAGCAGCGCGACCGTGCCGAGCGGGCGCTCGCCCGCGAGCGCGAGGCGCGCGCGTTGTTCGACATCAGCTTCGCCATCGCCTCACGCCGGGACGCTCCGGACGCCCTCCGCGCGGTCGCGGCAACCGTCCGCGACGAGACGCGGATGTCACGTGTTTGGATCGTCCTGGGGGAGACGGTGGCCGCCGACACGGCTCCCGGATCCGGGTCCACGACCGCGCCGACCGTGCACGTCGTCCTCCGACGGCGCCCGGGTGACGAACCCGCGGAGTGGGTTCGCGTGCACGCGCCGGGGCTCGCCCAGGCGAGCGGCGGAGACCGGGAGGTGATCGCGTATCGGGTCGTGATCGCTGCCGGGGACCGGAAGTTCGGGTCGTTGTGGGGACGGCGGCCGCGGACGTTGGGCGACCCCGATCCCGGAGAGACGAGGGTCCTCGGGGCGGCGGCGGACCAGCTCGGCGGGTCGCTCGAACGCGACCGCCTCACCCGCGATGCCACGTCGGCCGAGGTGTCGCGGCGGAGCGAGGCGTTGAAGTCCGCCCTGCTCGACTCGGTCTCGCACGACCTGCGGACACCGCTGGCGTCGATCAGGGCCGCCGCCGGGACGCTCATGGATCCAGCGATCGATTGGCCGCCGGACCAGCGGCGCGACATCGCGGCGTCGATCGACCGCGAGGCCGAATGGCTCAATCGACTCGTCACGAACCTGCTCGACATGAGCCGGGTCGAAGCGGGAGAGCTCCGACCAAGCCTCGTCGTCCTGACCGTGAGCGACGTCGTCTCCGAGGCGGTGCGCCGGGCGGCCGCCACGCTGGGCGGCCGGACCGTGGATGTCCAGGTCGATCCGGACCTCCCGCCGATCCTCGTCGACGAAGTCTTCATCGGTCAGGTCCTCAACAACACCCTCGACAATGCCGCGAAGTACGCAGGGCCCGGGGCGCCGATCCGGATCTCCGCCCGCGAGACCGGCGAAGATCGGGTCCGGATCACGGTCGAGGACGGTGGACCGGGCGTGCCTCCGGAAGCCATGCCGCGTCTGTTCGAGAAGTTCTACCGGGTCCCGCGGAAGGGGGAGGGCTCACGACGCGGGACGGGGATCGGCCTGGCGGTCGTCCTGGGACTCGTCGAGTCGATGGGCGGACACGTGTCCGCCCGGCCGAGCGAGCTCGGAGGTCTCGCCGTCGACATCACGGTGCCGAGCGTGGCGCCGGAAGACACGGCCGTGCCAGGGACCGTCGCTGGCGGGAGGCCTCTGTGAGCATCACCTATGACGTCGCGTCGATCCTGCTCGTCGAGGACGATGCCGCCACCCGTCACGCCATCGCGACCTATCTCACCGGACACGCGCATGACGTCGTCGAGGCCGGTGATGCGGCGTCTGCGCTGGACGCCTGGGCGGCTCGACGGCCCGACCTCATCGTGCTCGACCTCGGGCTTCCGGACCTGGATGGCCTGGCGGTCATCAGGTCGGTCCGTCGCGAGGCCACCACGCCGATCCTCGTCCTGTCTGCCCGCGACCGCGAGTCGGACAAGGTGGCAGCCCTCGACCTCGGCGCCGATGACTACGTGACGAAGCCGTTCGGCATGGCCGAGCTCCGCGCACGGATCGATGCCCTGCTGCGACGGGCGGCCGGGCCCGCGGCCGATGCGTCCGGGGTCGTGCGGGTCGGGGACCTGACTCTCGATGTCGGACGGCGCGTTGTCTCGGTCCGCGATCGACCCGTCCACCTCACGCCGCGCGAGTACGAGGTCCTCAAGGTCCTCGTGACCCATGCCGGACGGTTGGTCACGCACGGGCGCCTGTTGCGGGCGGTGTGGGGGACGGCCTATAGCGACGAGGCGCACTACGTCCACGTCTATGTCAGCCAGATCCGGCGCAAGCTCGAGGCGGCCGACGAGGCCGGGACGCTCGCCGGCCTGATCGTCGCCGAGCCGGGCGTCGGGTATCGGATCGCGCTTCTTTGAGCGCTTCTTGAGCGGTCCGCCCGACCGCTGAGCCCGTTCCCTCTTGGGTCCGAGTGGGAACGTCGAGACGTGAAAGACCCGGAGTCCGAATCCGCCCACGTCCGCCGAGCGATCGACCGCGAGGTCGAGCTTGTGATGTCCGCGGTGAACCTCGTGGCGACCGGCGGCGCGCCATCGACGATGGTCGTCGGGCTGCGACTCACGGATGCGGTCGTCGAGATCGTCCGGCCGATCGCGATCGAGCGCGGGGTCGTCGTGGAACCCCTGTGGAGCGCCGATGAGGGCACCGCGGACGTGCGCGTCTACCGCGAGGTCGCGGCGAGATGACCCCTTCGGCATCGCACGTGCTGCTCGTGGAGGACGACGAGACGCTGGGGGGCCTGCTGTCGGTGCACCTGCGCGCGCGTGGGTACCAGGTGACAGTCGCCCCGACGGCCGAGATCGCGACCGACCTCTTGGGGAAGGGCGTCCGCCCCGACATCGTCCTGCTGGACATCAACCTGCCCGGTGAGACTGGCTGGTCCGTCCTCAGGAGCCCGGCGTTCGAGGCGGCGGGCCGACCACCAGTGGTGGTGGCCAGCGCGATGTCCGTGAGCCCCGCCCGTTTGCGCGAATTCGGCGTCGCCGGCTACCTCCCGAAGCCGTTCGCCATGGACACCCTCGGGACGACGCTCGACCGCTTGTTGAACTCGGAGGAGAAGGAAGAGACGTCATGACCGACCTGCAGATCGTGCGTGATCGGGATCGCGTGTACCGCCGTGTTCTGGGGCTACCTGCTCCTGTGCGAACGGGTCGGACGATGACGCCGCTCGAGATATTGGCCGGCATCGCCGCCGCCTTGGTCTTCGTGTACCTCCTGTGGGCGCTCCTTCGCCCTGAGGACTTCTGACCGTGACACTCGGCGACTTCCTCACCTTCGTCACGATCGCGCTCGCGATCGTCATCGTCACGCCGTTCCTCGGGCGGTACATCCACCGGGTGATGGAGGGCGAGCGCGTCTTCCTGAGCCCCGTCGTCCGTCCGGTCGAGCGGCTGATCTACCGCGTGTGCGGGATCGACGAGACCGTCGAACAGGGCTGGAAGGGCTATGCCGTCTCCGTGCTCGTGATGGCCTTCGTCGCGATCGTCGCCGGCTACGTCGTCTTCCGCCTGCAGGACGTCCTGCCGCTCAACCAGGGCGGCATCCCGCCGATGTCGCCGGACCTCGCGTTCAACACGTCCGTGAGCTTCGAGACCAACACCAACTGGCAGAACTACTCGGGTGAGACCGGCGCGACGTATCTGACGCAGGCGGCCGTCCTGGCGGTTCGCAACTTCACGTCTGCCGCCACTGGCCTGGCCATCGCGATCGCCCTATTCCGCGGTCTCACCCGGCGCAGCTCGAAGACGATCGGCAACTACTGGGTGGACCTCACGCGTGGCGTGCTGTACATCCTGCTCCCGATCTCGATCGTGGGCGCGCTCGTCCTCGTCTGGCAGGGCGTGCCGCAGACCTGGGACCCGACGCATACAGTGACGACCCTTCAGGGCGCACAGCAGAACATCGCCCTTGGTCCGGTCGCCTCCCAGGAATGGATCAAGGAGCTGGGCAACAACGGCGGCGGGTTCTTCAACGCGAATTCCTCGCACCCGTTCGAGAGCCCGACGCCCCTGACCAACTGGCTCGAGATCTTCGCCTTGCTGATCTGTTCGTTCTCGCTGACCTACACGTTCGGCCGGTATGCGAAGAGCCAGCGCCAGGGCTGGGTGATCTTCAGCGCGATGGCGGTGATCCTGGCTGTCGGCGCCATCTCTGCGATGCACGTGGAGTACGTCGGCAACCCGTTGTTCCCGGCGCAAGTCGACCAGGCCGGGATCGGCAACATGGAGGGCAAGGAGGTCCGATTCGGTGCGGCGGTCGGCGGGCTGTTCATGGCCTCGACGACTGGCACGAGCACCGGCGCGATCAACTCGTGGCATGACAGCGCCCAGCCCATCGCGGGGCTCGTCCCGCTCTTCAACATGGAGCTCGGCGAAGTGACGCCGGGCGGCATCGGTGCCGGCATGTACGGCATGCTCGTCATCGGCGCCATCCTGGCGGTGTTCATCGCTGGCCTGATGGTCGGCCGGACGCCCGAGTACCTCGGCAAGAAGGTCGAGTCGTTCGAGATCAAGATGGCGATGCTCGTGGCCCTCGTCCTCGGCGCCAGCATCCTCGGCTTCACCGCCATCGCCAGCGTGCTCCCGGAGGGGACGGCAGGTCCGCTCAATCCGGGTCCGCATGGCTTCAGCGAGATCCTGTACGCCTTCAGCAGCCAGACGGGGAACAACGGCTCGGCGTTCGCGGGCCTGACGGGCAACACGCCCTTCTACAACGTCACGGGCGCGCTCGCGATGCTCGTCGGCCGCTACGGGATGATCGTCCCGATCCTGGCCTTGGCGGGCTCGATGGCAGCCAAGCGCGCGGTCGCCCCCTCCCTGGGAACGTTCCCGACCACGGGCGTCCTATTCGTGGTCCTGCTGATCGGCGTGATCATCATCGTGGGCGCGCTCACGTTCTTCCCGGCACTCGCGTTGGGCCCGATCGTCGAGCAGCTCCTCCAGAACGCCGGAAAGGTTTCCTGATGGCTCTCATGTCTGTCGACCTGGGGCGCGGCACCCGCCGCTTCCAGCGGTTCGTCACCCTCGGCGGGTCCAAGCCCTCCGGCGAGCCGCCGAAGCCGCGTGGGGTCCTTGACCCGGACCTGCTGCGGTCGGCCCTCCCACATGCCTTCCGGAAGCTCGATCCGCGGATCCTGATCAAGAACCCGGTGATGTTCGTCGTCGAGATCACCGCCGTGCTCGTGACGATCACCGCGATCGCCAACGTGACCGGCTTCGACCCCGTGAGCGGCGCGTCCGGTCTCGGGTTCCAGGTCCAGATCGCGATCTGGCTATGGTTCACGGTCCTATTCGCCACCTACGCCGAGGCCGTCGCGGAGGCGCGCGGTCGTGCCCAGGCGGCGACTCTCCGCAAGACGCGTTCGGAGACGACCGCCCACCGCCGGAAGGCCGACGGGACGCTCGAAGCGGTCGGCTCCTCTGAGCTGCGCAAGGGCGACATCATCGTGGTCGAGGAAGGCGAGACGATCGCCGGTGACGGTGACGTCATCGAGGGCATCGGGTTCGTCAACGAGGCCGCGATCACGGGCGAATCGGCGCCGGTCCTCAAAGAACCGGGGACCGACATCCGGAGCTCTGTCACCGGCGGGACGACGCTCGTCAGCGACCGCATCGTGGTCACGGTCACGTCCGACCCGGGCGAGACCTTCCTCGACCGGATGATCGCCCTCGTCGAGGGTGCGAAGCGCCAGCGGACGCCGAACGAGATCGCCTTGGCGATCCTCCTCGCCGGCCTGACCATCATCTTCCTGATGGCAACGGTCACCATCCGGCCGTTCGGCCTGTACGCGGGCACGACCGTGAGCACGGTCGCCCTCGTCGCCCTCCTCGTCTGCCTGATCCCGACGACGATCGGCGGCCTGCTCTCGGCCATCGGCATCGCCGGCATGGATCGCGTTGCGCGCTTCAATGTCCTCGCGATGAGCGGTCGCGCCGTCGAGGCCTCCGGTGACGTCGACGTCATCCTCCTCGACAAGACCGGCACGATCACCTATGGCAATCGGCTCGCCGCATCCGTCACCGCCGCGCCCGGTGTCACCGAGGCGGAGGCTCTCGACGCCGCGCTGATCGCCTCGATCAGAGACGAGACCCCGGAGGGGCGTTCGATCGTCGAGCTCGTGCGCAAGCGGCTGGCCGAGCTCGGTCGGCCTGCGGGCGTGGGCGACGACGCCGCCTACGCGGCGCTCGACACGACCATCTCGGAAGAGATCCCGTTCCGCGCCGAAACGCGCACGAGCGGCGTCAAGACGACCTCCGGGACGACGATCCTCAAGGGTGCGGTCGACGCGATCGAGGCGAAGGTCGGTGGCCTGCCCGAGCAGGTCATGGCCGATGCCGACCGGATCGCGGACCTCGGTGCGACCCCGCTCGTCCTCGAGAGCGAAGGCCGGATCCTCGGCGTCATCGAGCTCAAGGACACCGTCAAGGAAGGCCTCGTCGAGCGGTTCGCGGAATTCCGCAAGATGGGCATCCGGACGGTGATGATCACCGGCGACAACCCGCGGACCGCGGCGACCATCGCCAAGGAGGCGGGCGTCGACGATTTCATCGCCCAGGCGACCCCGGAGCAGAAGATCGCGTTCATCCGTGAGCAGCAGGCCGAGGGACACCTGCTCGCGATGACCGGCGACGGTACGAACGACGCGCCCGCGCTCGCTCAAGCCGACGTCGGGCTGGCGATGAACAGCGGGACGTCGGCGGCCAAGGAGGCGGCCAACATGGTCGATCTCGACTCCGACCCGACGAAGCTTCTCGAGGTCATCGCGATCGGCAAGCAGCTCCTCATCACCCGCGGGTCGATCACGACGTTCTCGATCGCCAACGACGTCGCCAAGTACTTCGCGATCGTCCCGGCGATGTTCGTCGCCGTCTACCCGGAACTAAACGCGTTGAACATCATGGGTCTGTCGACGCCACAGAGCGCCATCCTGTCGGCGGTCATCTTCAACGCCCTGATCATCATCGCGCTGATCCCGCTCGCGCTCCGGGGCGTGGCGTTCAAGCCCGCACCTGCGAGCGTCCTCCTGCAGCGCAATCTCCTCATCTACGGCGTCGGCGGGATCATCGCCCCGTTCATCGGGATCAAGGCGATCGACCTCGTCGTGACGGCCCTTCATCTCGCATAGGACGGATCGATGACTACCTTCCTTCGCCACCGCCTGTGGCCGGCTGTCGCCCTCCTGATCGCACTGACGGTCGTGACCGGCTTCCTGTATCCGCTCGCGGTGACCGCGGTCGCCCAGGTCGCGTTCCCGCACCAGGCCAACGGCTCGTTCATCGTGACCGCGGACGGCCGAACCATCGGCTCGAGCCTGATCGGTCAGGCCTTCAGCGACCCCAAGTACTTCTCGAGTCGTCCGTCCGCGGCGGGCACGGATGGCTACGACGCGTCCGCGTCGGCGGGGTCGAACCTCGGCCCGACGAACCAGAAGCTGATCGACCGGATCGCCGCCCAGGTCGCTGCCCTTCGGGCGGCCAACGGCGACAAGCCCATCCCGGTGGACCTCGTCACGACGTCGGCATCGGGACTCGATCCCGACATCAGCCCCGCCTCGGCCGACTACCAGGTGGCGGGTGTCGCCAAGGCGCGCTCGATGTCCGAGGCCGATGTCCGGGCCGCCGTCACCCGCCATACGGAACAGCCGCTGCTCGGGTTCCTGGGACAGTCACGGGTCAACGTGTTGATGCTCAACCTCGACCTCGACGGCCTGCTGGCGAAGTAGCCGCTGCATGAGCTGCGACTGCTCGTCCCGGCGATCACCGGATCGGCCCCGTCATGGCTCCTCCGAGGTGCACTACGCTTTCGCCGCGATGACCGGTCACGACAGATCCTCCTGGGCCAGCTTCTCGGGCAACGCGACCTGCCATCACCTGCTTGCGATGCCGTGCGCCGAGGCCGTCCGATGAAAGACGACCACGGGACCGTGGACGGTCGGCCGACCGCGGAGGAGATGCTCGCCCGGATCGGGACGATGGGCACGGAGGGCGATCGGGGCCGGCTCCGGGTGTACCTCGGGATGGCGCCCGGCGTCGGCAAGACCTACCGGATGCTCGAGGAAGGCCATCGCCGCACGATACGGGGCACGGATCTCGTCGTCGGGTTCGTGGAGGCGCACGGCCGGCCGGAGACCGAGCGGCTCCTCGACGGGCTCGAGACCGTCCCGCGGCGTCGCGTCGAGTACCGCGGCGTCGTGGTCGAGGAGATGGACACTGACGCGATCCTGGCACGGCACCCGACGGTCGCCCTGGTCGACGAGCTTGCGCACACGAACGCGCCGGGATCGGAGCGGGCGAAGCGCTGGGAGGACGTCAACGTGCTGCTCGACGCCGGCATCGACGTCGTGAGCACCTGCAACATCCAGCACCTCGACTCGGTGGCGGATGCGGTCGCGACGATCACGGGCGCGCCCGTCAACGAGCGGATCCCCGACGAGGTGCTGGCGGCGGCCGACGAGGTCGAACTCGTCGACATGAGCCCGTATGCGCTCCGGCAGCGCATGCGCCACGGCAACGTCTATCCGCCCGAGCGGACCGCCATCGCTCTCGACCGATTCTTCACGGAGCCGAACCTGACCGCCTTGCGGGAGCTTGCGCTGCGCTTCGTCGCGGGCAGGGTCGACGCGCAGCTCGAGGGCACGAGGGTGACCCCGAGCGGCACCGTGACCGAGCGAGTCCTCGTCCTCGTCGACACGTCGCCCGCGACATCGCGAGCCCTCCGTCGCGCGGCGGCGACGGCGGCCGTCCTGCGCGCCCCACTCCTCGCCCTGGTGGTCGAGACGCCGGCGGATGCATCGGCGCCGTCAGAGCAGAAGCGCCGGATCCGTGAGTACCTCGATGATGCGACCGATCTCGGTGCCGAGATCATCCTGATCGAGTCATCGGATCTGGCCGAAGGTGTCGTCCAGGTCGCGCAGGCGCGCCGCGTGACGCGTCTCGTCATGCCGTATCGAACGTCGAGCACGCTCGAGCGCGTCCGACGTTCGCCACTGACCGAACGGATCCTCGAGCGTCTACCGACGCTCGAGGTCACGATCGTGGCCGACGCGCGCGAATCGACCGACGCCTACCGGCTGGGGCGCGGCGACTGAGGCGACGAGGCGACTGAGGCGACCGACGGGGTCCGAAACGACCCGCGCGAGCGTCAGCCGGGACCCACCCGACGTCGACTTGGTACCCACGGCATACCAAAGTACGGCTTGGCGGGACCCCACCCCCACCCATACGCTCCGTCACGCAGCGGGCCGGACCCTACCCCTGAACACCACAGGGACCCGGACCGTCGAGATAGCGTGCAGAGCGAGGCTACAGACCACATGGCATCGATGGCCGTCAACGAACTGGGACCGATGCTCACCGCGACCGAAGTCGCCGACATGCTTCACCTGCACGTCAACACGGTGAAGCGGCTGGGCGATCGCGGCGAGCTCCCCTTCTACCGCGTATGCAAGCGAGGCGATCGTCGGTTCCGACTCGACGACGTCATGAAGTTCCTGTCGCAGAACCGCTGACCCGCCCGGCCTGACGGGGCCGGCGTCCACCTCGCGCGTCGAGCGCCCGCCCATTCGGGAGGGCGCTCTGTTGCGTCCAGCCCTGCCTCAGTCGCGCGGCATCGCCGCCAGGGTCTCGCCGAAGATCTCGACCGCCTCGGCGATCTCGCCCGCGCTGACGTCGAGTGGTGGGATCCAGCGCATGACCTCGTGCTGCCGGCCGCACGTGAGGACCAGCAGGCCGGCGTCGGCGCAGGCCGCCATGAGCCGGTCGGGCAGCATCCCATCGGGCTCGCCGGTCGCCGGGTCGCGGGTGAACGCGACGCCGATCATCAGCCCGAGACCCCGGATGTCACCGATCCGGTCGTCCTCGGCGGCGACGCTGCCGAGCCCGGCGACCAGTTCGGCGCCGCGTGCGGCTGCGTTGGCGACCAGGTCTTCGTCGCGGATCGTCTCGAGCACCGCGAGGCCTGCCGCACATGCGACGGGGTTCCCGCCGAAGGTCGAGCCGTGAGCACCCCGACCCCAGCGCTCCTGGAGCGCTCGACTCGACACGATCGCCGACAACGGCAGGCCGTTCGCGATGGCCTTGGCGACGCACACGACGTCGGGGACGATCCCGGAGTGCTCGAACGCCCACATCTTCCCTGTCCGGCCATAGCCGCACTGGACCTCGTCGGCGATGAGCAGGATCCCGTGCTCGTCGCACAGGGCACGCAACGCGCGCATGAACGAGGTCGGCGCCGGGACGTAGCCGCCCTCGCCCATGACCGGCTCGATCAGGATGGCGCCGACCGAGGTCGGGGAGACGAGCGACGAGAGGAGCGAGTGGAGCACCGCGAGGCTGTCCGCCGACGCCGCCTCCTCGTTGCCGCCGAAGTCCGGGTAGGCGACGGGATAGGGTGCGAAGTAGACACCCGGCAGGAGCGGCTCGTAGCCCGCCCGGTAGTTGAGGTTCGACGTCGTGACGCTGGTCGCGCCGAGCGTCCGGCCGTGGAAGCCCCCGCGGAAGGCGATGATCCCGGGCCGGCCGGTGACCCTGCGGGCGAGCTTGAGCGCGCCGTCGATCGTCTCGGAGCCGGAGTTCAGGAACATCACCGAGTCGAGCGGGGCCGGGAACGTCGCGGCCAGCGCCGAGGCCAGCTCGGAGATCGGGGCGGTGAACCCCATCGCGCTGACCGGGCCGATCAGCCGGTCCACCTGGGCGTGGATCGCCGCGGTCACCCGCGGGTGGACGTGACCCAGCGCCGTGACCGCGATGCCGTTGGCGAAGTCGAGGTACGCCTTCCCGTCCGTGTCATACAGGCGGTGCCCCTCGCCGTGGCTCCATGTGCGCTCGAAATAGCGACCCAGGACCGGCGTGAGGTTCCTGGCGGCGTCGGAAGTCATGGTGAAGTCGGGCTCCTGGGCGGCGGGTGGATCGAGTATATCGAGCGAGCCGCCCGGCCGAAGGCAGGAACCGGTCCGCGCCGCGGGCGCGGGCCGCGTACGATGCGGTCATGGTCGACTTCACGCTGACCGACGAGAACAAGCTGGTCCGCGAGGCCGTCCGCGACTTCGCCGAGGCCGAGATCCTGCCATTCATCCGCGAGTGGGACGAGAAGGGCGAGGTCCATCGCGAGGTCTTCGAGCGGATGGCCGAGCTCGGGTTCCTCGGCGCGCCGATCCCGGAGGCGTACGGCGGCGCGGGGATGGACTACCTGAGCTTCGCGATCCTGTGCGAGGAGCTGGAACGTGCCGACACCTCGTTCCGTGTCGTCCAGAGCGTCCATGTCGGGCTCAACTCGCTTGCCCTGCTCCAGTGGGGGACGGAGGAGCAGCGCCAGCGCTGGCTGGTCCCGCAGGCCCGCGGCGAGAAGCTCGCGACGTTCGCCTTGACCGAGCCCGGCGTCGGCACCGATGCCGCCAACCTTGTCACGACCGCCCGCCGCGACGGCGAGGGCTACCGGCTCAACGGCCAGAAGATCTGGATCTCGCTCGCGGACCTCGCCGACCACTTCCTCGTCTTCGCCTCGGTCGACCGCACGAGGAAGCACAGAGGCGTGACCGCGTTCCTCCTCGAGCGCGGGATGGCCGGCCTGACGACCGGGACTCTGCACGGCAAGCTCGGGATCCGGGCCGGCAACACCGGCCTGATCAACCTCGACGACGTTCCGGTCCCGGTCGAGAACCGGATCGGCGAAGAGGGCGAGGGGTTCCTGATCGCGATGAGCGCCATCGACCAGGGCCGGTTCACCGTTGCGGCCGGGGCGGTCGGCCTGGCCCAGGCCTGTCTCGACGCCTCGGTCCGCTACGCGCACGAACGCCACACCTTCGGTCAGGAGATCGGCGAGCACCAGCTGGTCAAGCAGATGATCGCGAAGATGGCCGCCGGCACGGAGATCGGTCGCCTGCTCGTCTGGCGGGCGGCCTGGCTCAAGAACCAGGGCCTGCGCAACACGCGCGAGACGAGTCTCGCCAAGTGGCACGCGACCGAGCACGCGGTCCAGAGCGCGCTCGACGCCATCCAGGTCCACGGCGCCAACGGCTACTCGAACGAGTTCCCGGTCGAGCGCTACCTGCGCAACGCGAAGGCGGCGGTCATCTACGAGGGGACGAGCCAGCTCCACACGCTGATCCAGGCCGACTACGCCCTCGGTTATCGCGAGGACCGACCGCTCCGCTGCGAGCCGTGGCCGGCCCAGGGCTGGGAGCGTCCGACGCCGTGAGTGGCGGGACTCGCCTGATCCGGCGGCCTGCTTCGGGGCCGATGCGCCTGCTCCTCGTCGTCGTGGCCATCGCGATGCTCGGCGCGACCCTGTTCGGGCTGTGGCATCTCGTCGTCGGGGGCGTCGTCAACGGCAATCCGCGCGCCGGGACCTTCGGATTCGTCCTCGCGCTGGCGGCAGGCCTGCCGCTCCTCGCCGGGGTCTGGCTCGCGCGCCGCCGCCGATCGCACCCGGCCTGACGGGGCGTCCGGGTGGCGGCGAACGAGTGGTCGGCGCGCGAGGAGGCGGTCCTCGCGGCGCTGGCGGAGACCTTCGTCCGTGGCGACGCGGAACGCCGAGGGCGGCTGGCGGGCGACGCCCTCGCGACCATCGCCGATCCGGCCCAGCTCGGCCAGCTCCACCTGGTCCTGCGGGCGATGGACTCCGGCGCGGTGAACCTGCTCCTCGCCCGACGGCCCACCCGGTTCACGGCGATGTCGCCGGAGCGACGAGAGCGGTATCTCCTCTCGTGGGCGGGCTCCCGTCTCCCACAACGGCGTTCGGCTTATGGGGCGTTCCGCAAGTTGATGACGTTCCTCGCCTACGCCGACCCGGGCGAGCCCGTCCCTGATCCCCATCTCGCGGCCGTCGGCTACGTGCCGGACGACCCGTCGGTGACGGACCGGCTGACGCCGATACGCCCGTTCACGCTTCCGCCGGCGACGTCGTCCGACGCCGATGCGCCGGTCACGCTCGACGCCGACGCCGTGGTCGTCGGGTCGGGTGCCGGCGGCGGGGTGGTCGCGGCGGCGCTCGCCGCGGCCGGCCGGTCGGTGGTGGTCCTCGAGGCGGGGCCGTTCTCCGACGAGGGGACCATGCCGCGCACGGAGCTCGAAGCGTTCGACCGGCACTACCTCGACCACGGCCTGCTGACCACCTGGGATGGCTCGGTGACGATGCTGGCCGGGACCGGCGTCGGCGGCGGGACGCTGGTCAACTGGATGACCTGCATCGCCGCTCCCGAGTCGGTCCGCGCGGCGTGGGAGGCGGAGCACGGCCTCGACGGCGTGACCGGCGCTTCCTGGGATGACGATGTCGAGGCGATCGAGACGCAGCTCGGGGTCACCGCCTCGACCCATATCCCGCCCAAGGACGCGATCATCCTGCGTGGCGCCCGGGCGCTGGGCTGGGAGGCGGAACCCACCAACCGCAACGCCGATGCCTGCGGGGACTGCGGGAGCTGCAGCTTCGGCTGTCGCCGCGGGACCAAGCGTTCCGGGATCCGCGTCCACCTCGCCGATGCGGCCGCCGCGGGCGCCCGGATCGTGGCGGACGCGCCCGTCACGCGGGTGATCATCGAGGACGGGCGCGCGGTCGGCGTCGAAGCGCAGGTGACGGTCGGAGAGGCCCCACGCCACCTCGTCGTGCGCGCTCCGACGGTCGTGCTCGCGGCGGGTGCCCTGCGCACGCCGGCGATCCTCCAGGGGTCGGGGCTGACGCATCCGGCCATCGGGCGTCACTTGCGCGTCCACCCGGTCCCGGTCGTCGCCGGCCGCTTCACCGAGCGCGTGGAGATGTGGCGCGGCACGCTCCAGGCGGCCCGCTCGCTCGAGTTCTCGGAGCCCGAGCCCGGCCGCAACGGCTACGTGATCGAGGCGGCGCCCGGTCATCCGGGCCTGCTCGCGCTGGCGCTGCCGTGGGAGGGCACCGAGGCCCACGCCCGGATGATGGCCGGATCGGGCCACCTCTCTCCGCTGATCGCGATCACCCGCGATGGGGGAGAGGGCCGGGCGACGCTGACCAGGGCGGGCCGCGTCCGGGTGGACTACCGGCTCGACTCGGGCGGGGTCGCCACGCTGCGGCATGCGCTCGTGCGGATGGCGCGTCTCGCGCGCGCGGCCGGCGCGACGGAGATCGTCGCGGTCGGGTCGCCGGCCGCGTGGTACGACCCGACCATCGGGGGTGCGGGCGACGCCGTGCGGGCATACGAACGATTCGAGCAGCGCCTGGCCGGCTTCGACTTCGCACCCAATCGTGGGGGTGTCTTCTCGGCGCACCAGATGGGGTCGGTCCGGATGGGCGCGGACCCCCGCACGCATCCGTGCGACACGCGGGGCAGGGTCAGGATCCGTGCCGGTGGCGACGAGACTGTTGCCGGGCTCTACGTCGGTGACGGCTCCGTCTTCCCGACGGCCATCGGCGTCAACCCGATGGTCACCATCATGGCCATGGCCCGCCGCGTCTCGCGCATGATCCTGGCCGATACCTGAGGTCGTCTCGTTATGGCGCGCAATCGCCGGGGCTGCCCGGCGGTGACGCCGGCGCCGGTCCGGACGGGATGACGTCGCCGGCCCAGATCGTGAGTCTGCCGCATGACAGGTCGACGCGCCCCATCGTCCCGCTCGTCTCGACACCGCCTGCCACTGTCGTCGTCCGGATGTCGCCTGGCTTGACCATCATCGACGTCAGCACGCGGCCGGACGGCGCACGTGCCTCCACGGTCCACGGGAGCGGGGGCAACGCGGCGATGTCGATCGTCGGCTGCGGCCCGCCGCCCGGGAAGTCCCCGACCGGTTGTCCGTTGACGACGAGCGTGACCGTCAAGGTGGTCCCGTTGCCGACACTGAGGTTCGGCCGCGCCGAGGGATCGGCCGACGACGCGCCGCCCGCAGTGCAGCCGGCCAGCAGGGCAGCCACCAGCACAACCATGATTCGCATGACATCCTCGGGCGTGTCGGCCGGAGTGTACGCCGGGCGATGCGCGTGGCCGTCAGGGCGTCGGGACTCGGGCGGTCGTCGGCAGCGGGGTGGGCACGATCGCTTCGTCGAGGCCGTCGGCCGCCGGGCGCTCGGCCCGCGGCGCCCGCATCCGGCCTCGCGCGGTCACGATCATGGCGACTGCCGCGACGATGACCGCCCCGGCCACGATCGTCCGTGGGTCGATCGTCTCGCCGGCGATGACGAAGCCGAGCATCACCGCGATGACAGGGTTGACATAGGCATAGGTCGAGACGAAGGGCAGGGGAGCGACACGGAGCATCCAGCCGTAGGTCGTGTACGCCACGAGGCTGCCCACGATGGTCAGGTAGAGCAGCGCGATGACCGAGTCCCGCGAGATTGCGTCGATCCGCAGCTCGCCGAGCTCTCCTGTGACGATCCCGACGACCAGCAGGAGGGCACCGCCGATCAGCATCTGGACCCCGGTCGCGACGAGCGGGCGGCGCGGCAGCTCGGCCCGGTGCGATGCGAACAGCGAACCGCTGGCCCATGCGACCGGTGACAGCAGGATCGCCGCGAGCCCGACCGGCTCGAGGGCGCCCTGTCCACCGACGGCCGAGGGCCCGATGAGGACCGCGACGCCGACGAAGCCGACGACGATCCCGATGACGGCCAGGCGCGGGAGGCGCTCGCCGAGGAAGATCCGGCCGAGGACCGCCACCCAGACCGGCATCATCGCGATCAGCAGCGCGGTGATACCCGACGGCACCGTCTGTTCACCGAATGCGACGAGACCCATCCCGCCGCCGATGAGCAGCGATCCGACGATGGCGCTGTCGCGCCACTGGCGTCGCGTCGGCGGCACGAACGACCGGCCCCCGCGAGCCATCGACCAGGCGAGCAGGAGGAGGCCGGCGGTCAGGAATCGGACCCCGGCCATCAGGAATGGTGGGATCGTCTGGACCGCGATCGCGATGCCGAGATAGGTCGAGCCCCAGACCAGATACAGCGTGAGCAGTCCGAGCCAGACGCGGCCATCCCGCGGCGCCGAGGCCGGGACGGGGCTTGGCATAGGCTGCTGGTCCAAAGTAACCGCAGTATCGAGGGATGCAGGTTACGTTGTCAAGCCCCGAATCGGGCGGTCAGGCTCACGCGGCCGCGGCAGCCGAGGCGGGCCGGCACACCTTGCACGGGCGGTAGCCCCGGGCCTGGCCGTCGGCCATCGAGTGGAACTCGAGACGGTGCCGGTCCGTGACGCGGACGGCGTGCCGGCAGGTCGGCAGGCAGAAGATCTTCGTCGTGTCGGAGCCGATGAAGCGGATGCCGGACGAGGCGAGCTCCTCGAGCCGGGGCAGATCGACACCCTCGTCGGTCAGGATCGCCCGCTTGTTGCCCAGGCCCGCCGAGCGAGTATTGCGCCGATCGAGCCATCGGTCCGGACGACGCGGTGACAGGGCACGATCAGCGGGACCGGGTTGTGGCCGAGCGCGGTCCCGACCGCGCGGACCGCCCTCGGCCGGCCGATCTCGGCGGCAACCCAGCCGTACGGCCGGACCTCGCCACGCGGGATCTCGAGGGCCTTGTGCCAGACGTCGCGCTCGAAGGCGGTGTGGCCGCGCAGGTCGAGATCGATCCGCACCCGCCGGTCACCGGCGAGCCGCTTGGCGATCGCGGCCGCAAGCCGGTCCGGGAGGCGGTCGGCCCGGTACGCCGGGCGCCCGGTCCGGGCCAGGTGGTTCGCCTCGAAGGCCGCGTCGTCGTCGGCCGCCTCGACGGCCGAGACGCCCAGCCCGTTCCAGGCCACGACGAGCGGCCCGATCGGTGATTCGAAGCGGGCGTAGCGGTCGGCCAGGCCGACCTCGGCCAGGACGGCGGGCGCCAGGCTCGGGGGAGCGGGGATCCGCAGGGCGGCCATCACTGCCTCGATCTCGCGATCCATGGTGGTCATGCGGTCATCTCCTCGCGTTCGCGCCGCTGGGCGGCCTCGAACGCTGTGCGCAACAACGCCAGGCCGCGGTGGACCTGGGCCTTGACGGTGCCCTCGGGTCGATCGAGGGCGATGGCGAGCTCCGGGTACGACAGGCCGTCGACGTGACGCAGCACGACGGCGCGTGCGGTAGGCGGGCGGCAGGGTCAGCAGGAGTTCGGCCCATTCGCGGGCGGCGGCACTGACGGCGCTGGTCGCGGCCGGGCCTCGCGCGTCGTCGGTCCGCGGCTCGAGCTCGCCGGGCAGGGCCACGTCGAGCGACAGGCTCGTCCGTGCGGCGGGCGGCCGCCGGGTCAGGCGCGACCGACACAGGTTGAGGACGATCGTCGCCAGCCACGGCCGGAGGCGGAGGTCGCGGATGCGTGCGGGGTCATAGCCGCCGAGCGCCCGATAGGCCCGGACGAAGGCGTCCTGCGCGGCCTCCTCGGCGTCGCGCGGGTCGCCGAGGACCCGCAGCGCGATCGAGTAGAGCCGGTCCTGGTGCGCGAGCACCAGCGCCTCGAACGATCCGTCGAGATCGACCGCGAGCGCGTCGATGAGCGAGCTGTCGGTGTCCATCGTTCCCCAGAACCCCGGGACCGCCTCGACCGTTGCATGGGGTCCGGCGCGGGACCCATACCGTACCCCGACCGTTCCGCTGATGGGCCGCCGGCCATGCGACAATCGGTCGAGGATGGCCCTCGACGATCGCTTCGACGACCTCATCGCGACCCTCGGTGGCTTCCATCGCTCGTGGCTCATCTACCTCGGCCTCGAGCTCGGCCTCTTCCGGCGCATCCGGGCGGCCGGCCCGCCGGGTCTCACGGTCGGCGACCTGGCACAGGAAGCCGGCTGCGTCCCGGCCGCGGTCGAGGCGTGGGCATGGGCCGCCGACGCGCACGACCTGGCGACGCTCGACGGCGACCGTCTGACGATCGACGACGAGGTCGCGGTCATCCTCCTCGACGAGGGCCGGCCCGACTACCTCGGCGGCCAGTTCGTCCATGCCGCCGTGGCCTCGCTCGACTGGGGCGGGATGATCGACTTCTTCCGGACCGGCGAGGCGTTCCGCGACCGGCCCGACCGGTACCGCGTCGCCATCGAGCGCCTGACCGCCCAGGACATCGCCGTCTTCTTCCAGGAGGCGCTGGCCGCGCTGCCGCAGCTGGTCGCCGACCTGGCGCGCGGCGGGCGCGTGGCGGACGTCCACTGCGGCGGCGGTCGGTGGCTGATCGCGATGGCGCGCCGGTTCGAGGCGCTCGAACTCGTCGGCGTCGAGTTCGAGGCCGATTCGGTGGTCCGGGCGAGGGCCAACGTCGACGCCGCCGGGCTGGCGGACCGGATCACCATCCGGCAGGCCGGCATGACCGAGCCCGGCGAGGTCGGGGAGTACGACCTGGTCTACTTCCAATACGCGCTGCACCAGCTCCCGGACGCCCCGAGGGTCCTCCGCGCCGCGTGGGAGGCGCTCCGATCCGGCGGTCGACTGATCGTCCTCGACTGGCCACTCCCCGCGGAACGGGACGAGTTCCGGACGCGCCACGGCGAGCTCATCGCCGGGGTCCAGCTCGACGAGCTCTACCAGGGCACCGCACTCGCGACGCGCGACCAGTTCCTTGCCTGGTTCGCCGCGGCCGGGCTGCCTGCCCCCGCGCTCATCGACCTGCCGTCGGGCGCGTCGCTCTTCGTCGGCGAGCGCGACTAGCCGAGGGATCCCGGAGCCGCGCTCGGCCATGCGGTCAGCTGATGACGATCGTGCCCGTCATCGAGCTGTGGATCGAGCAATGGAACTTGTAGGTCCCGGCGACCGAGAAGGTCAGGCCGTCGGCCTTGCCCGGCTGGATGGTCGGCGTCGTGCACCCGCCATCGACGGTCGCGGTATGGGGTGCCTGGCCGGTATTCGTGAAGGCGATGACCTGCCCGGTCTTGGCTGTGACGTCGGCGGGCTGGAAGGCGTAGTCCACGATCGAGACCGCCACGGCGCCGGCGTCGGTCGTCTCCTTGCAGGAACCGCCCGCAGCTGCCGACCCGCCACCTGACGAGCATCCCCCGAGCACGATTACGGCGCTGACCGCCAGGGCGGCGATCGATCGATGGGACATCCGATCCTCCTTGTCGAACACGTTTCGTTCTCCGGGCTAGGTACGTCGGAGGCGCCGCCCCGGTTTCGGCCCGGCTATCGTTCCGCGCATGACGACCCCGCCGATCGGGCCGGACCTCGTGCGTGCCATGGACCCGGTCACCATGCGCCGGCTGATGCTCCACGAGGCGCGGGTCCACGCCGTGCCCGGCCGCAACCTGCGCGACCTGGGCGATGCGATCCTCCTCCACGACGATTCGGAGCCGGAACCATTCTGGAACAGGCTCGAGTCGGTCCGCTGGCCCGACGACGCGGCCGCATTCGACAGGCGGCTGACCGAGGTGCTCGTCATCTTCGCATCGCTGGGAAGGCAGCCGCATATCTGGTCGTCGCCGCTCCACGACGCGCCGGCCGACCTCGTCGCACGACTGGCGTCGAATGGGTTCCGCGACCTGGGCGCCGGCAACCTGATGGCCCTCGCCGATCCCGAACCGGCGCGCGCGACGGTCGCGCGGGCACGTCCGTCCGGGGTGACGGTCGAGCGCCTGGCCCGCGTGTCGGACGAGCGGGCCGGGGCCGCGGCGCCCGGGATCGTCGACGTCCTGCTCGACGCGTTCGATGTCGAGCCGGAACGGCGCCCGGCGGTCGAGGGCGAGACCAGGGCCTCGCTGGCACATCCGTGGTTCACGCACTACCTCCTGCGACTCGACGGCCGGCCCGCCGCCGTCGCGCGTCGAGCGACCTTCGAGGGAGCGAGCTACCTGTCGTCGATCGGCACCGCCGGCTGGGCGCGCGGTCGCGGCTTCGGCACCCTCGTGACCCGGCTGGCCACCATGGACAGCCTGGCAGCCGGGAGCGAGTGGACCTACCTTGGCGTGTTCGCCGACAACGCCCCGGCGATCGGCCTCTACGAGCGATCCGGGTTCGTACGCGTGGGGGAACCGTGTCCGGACCTGCTGCTCGTCTGATCGAGGCCGCCCTGGCCGCTGCGAACGACATGCAGGGCTCCGCCCGCGGTCGGGCGGTGGCCGTCGGGTGGGCGACGGTGGAGCTCGAACGGGCGGTCACTGAGCTCGCCGCCGACCTCGGCGTCCCGGCTGCAGCTTTCCTCGCGGCCGACGACTCGGCCGGGCTCGGGGCGTGGTGCCGCGTCGCGCCCGGGCTGCTCTCCGGCGGCTGTGCGCTGGCCGTCATCGAACCGGCGACGGAAGGCCGGCTGGCGGAGATCCTGGCCCGGAGAGGCGAAGGCCCGTGGGTCGTCTGGATCGAGTCTGCCGACGGGACTGGCGCAGTGGGTCCGCCCCGGCCAGGCCCGTTCGGGCCGGAGCGACCCGTGGCGGGTCGTCCGGCCGATGGGCTGTACCGGCTCCTCGTGCCTGCGTCGCCGGGTACCATCCGGCCATGACCGACCAAGGCACGATCCAGCTCCGTCTCGCCACGCCTGCCGACGCCGATGCCATCGCGACCCTGTTCACCGACGAGGGGTATCCCGCCGGACCGAGCGATATCGTCGCCCGCCTCGAACGCTTCGCCACACCGCAGGCGCGGGTGATCGTCGCCGAGCACGACGGGGCGATCCTCGGGTTCATCGCGATCCACGCGCTGCCGCGGTTCGAGCACGGCGACTGGATCGTCCGGATCCTTGCGCTCGTGGTCGACCCGGGCGCGCGGGAACGCGGTGTCGGGCGGACCCTCATGGCCGAGGCGGAGCGCGTCGGCCAGGAGCTCGGCGCCACCTTCATCGAGGTGACCGCCGGCCACCACCGGCCGGACGCCCGCCGCCTGTACGAATCGATCGGCTACGACGCGGCCGTCTCCGCATACCTGCGCAAGAAGCTGTGATGGCCGGCGACGTGGCGCTGGCGACCGGGTCCGTCATCCGGGTCCGTGGCCTCATCAAGCGGTACGGCGACGTCCATGCCGTGGATGGCATCGATTTCGACGTCGCGCCCGGCGAGATCTTCGGCCTGCTCGGGCCGAACGGCGCCGGCAAGACGACCACGGTCGAGATCCTCGAGGGACTGCGGACGCCCGATGGCGGCCAGGCGATCGTCCTCGGCGTCGACGTCGGGAAAGGCTCGGATTCGCTCAAGCCCCGGATCGGCATCAGCCTCCAGACGGCATCGATGTACCCGAAGCTGACGGTCGTC
Source organism: uncultured Chloroflexia bacterium (assembly GCA_963742075.1). GTDB lineage: Bacteria > Chloroflexota > Limnocylindria > Limnocylindrales > CSP1-4 > SPCO01. The sequence goes on from CAVUKR010000013.1 coordinate 26,076, forward strand.
GAGGTCATCGACCTCTTCCGCACGTTCTACTCGACGTCGCTCCCGACCGAGGAGCTGATCGACAAGCTCGAGCTCGGCGAGCGCCGCAACGCGCGGACGAAGGACCTGTCGGGCGGCCAGCGCCAGCGTCTGGCGGTCGCCCTGGCGCTCGTCAACGACCCGGAGCTGGTCTTCCTCGACGAGCCGACGACTGGTCTCGACCCGGCTGCCCGGCGCGCGCTGTGGGACCTCATCCGCGACCTCAAGGCACGTGGTCGGTCGGTCCTGCTGACGACCCACTACATGGAAGAGGCCGAGATCCTGTGCGACCGCCTCGCGATCATGGATCACGGCCACATCCTCGAGATGGGGACGGTCGACGAGCTGATCTCGAAGCGGTTCAAGGAGCGTGCGGTCCGCTTCGACCGGATCGAGACGATCGACGACGCCGCCCTCGCGGCCCTCGCCGCGGTCAGCTCGGTCAAGCACGATGACGACGCGGTCCTGCTCTACTCGAGCGACGTCGCGGCAACGGTCGGGGCCCTGCTCGCGCTGACCGAGGCCAATGGCGTCGAGCCGCAGAACCTCGGCATCCGGCGCGCCACGCTCGAGGACGTCTTTCTCGAGCTGACCGGTCGGGCCCTGCGCGACTGACAGGGGGACGATCCGATGCACGCGCTGTTCGCGCTGACAGTGGCCAACATCCGGAGCTATACGCGCGATCGCGCCGCCGTCTTCTGGACGCTCGCTTTCCCGCTGGTCTTCATCGTCCTGTTCGGCCTCATCTTCCAGGGCAGCACCGCGCGGCTGACGCTCGGCTGGGTCGACAACGACACGTCCGGGGCCGCCGTCAAGCTCAAGGCAGGGTTCGCCGCGCTCAACGGGGTGACGCTGGTCGAGACGACCGACGCCGATGCCAAGGAGCAGATGCAGGTCGGCAAGGTGGACGGGATCGTCGTCGTCCCGGTCGGCTACGGCGACTCGCTGGCCGCCGCACAGGCGAACGGCGGCGGGACGCCGGTCCAGATCCAGGTCTTCACCGATCCGTCGAGACCGTCGCTGGCGGGCTCGGTCTACCAGGCGGTCGGGACGGTGCTCGGGGTGGTCAACCTCGGCGGGCGACCGCCGCTCGTCGTCCCGAGCCCGCAGATCGTCCAGACGACGAACCTCAATGCGATCAGCTACTTCGTGCCGAGCATGCTCGGCCTGTCGATCATGCAGGTCGGCATCTTCGCGGCGGTCCCGCTGGTGGGCGACCGGGAGAAGCTGATCCTCAAGCGCCTTGCGGCCACGCCGCTGCGACGCTGGCAGCTGGTCGGCTCGAACGTCATGATGCGCGTCCTCATCGCGTTCACCCAGGCGGTCATCATCGTCGCGGTCGGGACGGCCGCCTTCGGCGTCGAGGTGACCGGGAGCCTGCTGGTCGTGGCGGCGTTCGTCACCCTCGGGGCGATGGCGTTCCTGGCGCTCGGCTACGTGATCGCATCGTTCGCCAAGACCGAGGACTCCGCCAACGGGATGACCTCGATGGTCCAGTTCCCGATGATGTTCCTGTCAGGTGCGTTCTTCCAGATCGACTCGATGCCGCAACCGCTGCAGGTCGTCGCTCGGCTCATCCCGCTCACGTACCTTGCCGACGCGCTGCGCCAGGTGATGGTCGGTGGCGCGGCCTTCGCCCCGCTGTGGGTCTGCGCCGGGGTCCTGTTCGCCTGGCTCGTGGTCTGCTTCGGGATCGCCGCGCGCAAGTTCCAGTGGCAGTAGGGCGAGGCGCCGGGGCGGTCTACCAGCGCTCTTCGCGGACCATCTCGTCGAGGTCGCGACGCCCGCCGCCGGCCGGCGGCCGGGTGAGCTCGTCGCGGTCGGCCGGATAGCCGAACGACAGCAGGTATTCGCAGCGCTGGTCGGCCGGATAGCCGAGCAGCTGTCGCGCGAGGTCGTGCTCGTAGACGGTCGCCGGGACGCTGCCGACCCCGAGCTCCCAGGCCGCCAGGACCATGTTCTGCGCCGCGCGACCGAGGTCGAACGCGATCGACAGCGGCGCGTTCGGTGCCCGCGGGTCCGGCGTGACCAGCGCGATCGCGACGGCCGCTCCCGCGAGATGGCCGGCGAACGGGCCGACCGCGGCCAGCGCCTCGAGGTGCGCCCGATCGCGACAGACGATGAACGTCCAGCGCTGGAGGTTCTTGCTGCTCCCGGCTCGGCGGCCGGCACGCAGGATCCGGTCGAGATGGTCCGACGCCAGCGGCCGGTCCTCGAAGCGGCGGACGACCCGGATCGCGGCGATCGCCCGCCAGACGGGGTCGTCGAGCTCGGTGGTCATCGGTCGCCGGTCCGGGCCGGGATGATCGCGGCGTCGCCGCGATCGGAGCGCGGCGCTCGGGTCGCCCCTGGGAGCGCGACCTGGGCGAGCGTCCGGAGGCCGCCCGGGGTCTCATCGATGGCGGCGAACCGCGCCTCGCCGTCAGGGAGCCGCTCGGCTGGTGTCGCTGCGGCGAGGTCGGCCGCCGTCTCCGGGTCGAACGGGCCGCCGAGGGCACGGGCGAGGAAGCCCGCGACAACGCGACGATAGCCCGGGTCCTCGTACAGCCACGAATGCTGCCCGAGGTCCACCACGAGGGTCTCGACCGGGGCCGCGTTCGGGTCGCCGGCCCGTGCGGCGCGAGCTGACGCCGCGAGGCGCTCGAGGTGGCTGCGCGGCACGACGGTGTCGTCCTCGCCGTGGGCGAGCAGGACGGGCCCGGCATAGCGGGCGACCGCCGCGGCGGCGCTGATGTCGGTCACGTCGTGGCCGCGCGGCCGAACGTAGACCCGGGTCGTCAGCCAGGCCAGCGGGTAGGCGATCGGGTCCGGGATCGGGAGACGGGCCAGCCGGAACGTCTGGCGGGTGAGGCGGTACGGATCGGCCGGGCTCGAGGTCGCGACCACGGCCGCGACGCGCGGATCGGCGGCGGCCGCCAGGATCGCCCCGATGCCGCCCATCGAATGCCCGGCGATCGCACCGACGGTGACCTCGGGCTGCTCGATGAGCGCGCGGAACGCGACCAGCGTGTCGGCGCCGAACTCGCCGGCCGTGAGCGGCAGCGCCTCGGCCGGGTTGGTCCCGTTGCCTCGAACGTCGAAGGTCAGGCAATGGAACCCGGCGGCATGGAGGAAGACCGCCATCGGCAGCGTCCGGTCGCGGGCCGATTCCCAGCCATGGACGAGGACCACGCCTGGACCAGGGGCACCGCCGCGAGCCGGGATGAACCAGGCCGGCAGCGGGACGCCGTCGGAATGGATGAGCATCGATTCGTACGGGAGGCCAAGGTCGGCCGGGGTGCAGCGCGGCGGGTTGCGACGCGGATACCCGGCCCGGACGCGGTAGGCCAGCGCGAACCGATACGCCAGCCCGAAGGACGCCACGGCGACGGCGGCGACGATCGCAACCCGACGGATGGTCCCCATGGACGTAGGGGACGGCACCGGGCGCGACCTGTCAAGTGTCCGGGTGGACCGAGGCGTCGCCCGCCGGGACGGCGGCCGGCGAGGCCTACACTCAGGGGGATGACCAAGCGAGATCCGCATGAGGTGCTCGGCGTCGCAGCCGGTGCCTCGGCGACCCAGATCAAGGCCGCCTGGCGCCGACTGGCCCGGACGAACCACCCCGACCTGACCGGTGACGACCCCGCTGCGTCACGCCTCGCGACGCGCCGGATGGCGGAGATCAACGACGCCTATGCGGCGCTCACGCGCGAGACCGGCGTGGCCGGCCGCGACGGCCGCGGCCGGCGAACCGACGACACGCCGTTCGAGCCCGGGGTCGCCCGACGTCGCGGCGGGCCGCCGCCGCCGAAGCCGACCCGTCCCGTGACCGGGCGAGTGGACATGAGCGGCGTCTACCAGCCGCGCAACCAGGCCGTCGGCAACGGCGCGGGCCGGACCCCGTTGCGCGGCCAGCCGCCGAAGGCAACGAACATCGTCGGTCGCGAGCCGCTGCGGGCGTCGACGCCGACCGGGCCGCTCGTTCGGGATCGGGTCCGCGGCTTCCGGCGTCCGCCCGCGCCGCCCCTCGGCGAGGCCGAGGCGACCGTCATGCCGTTCGGCAAGTTCCACGACCACACCCTCGGGCAGATCGCGGCCTTCGAGCCGTCCTACATCGACTGGGTGGCCGGGACCGTCAATCACGACCCGGATCTCGTCAATGCCGCGCGGGTCGTCCAGGCGGATCTCGACCGGCGGGGTGTCATGCGCCGGCTCCACGCGTCGCCGGAACGGCGAGGCCGCACCGCCTGAGCCGCCGGTCGGCGAACATCCCCGAACGCGAGATCGCCCCCCGATACCGGAGGGCGACCATGACGCGAATGAATTCGATGACTGCTGCCGCCCCGACGGTCACCAGGCCTGTTGGCCGAAGACCAGTTACTCGGCTCGTGAGCCGGACCCGGGATCCCCCGTCCCGAACCTCCTCGGGATCGAATGACCGTGTCCAGTTCCGTGACCGACGCCCCAGGTATCTCCCGGTTCGATCGCGGGGTGGCGTGGGCAGAAGGTACGCCCGCTCCGGCGCCGACGGCAATGGCACCCTTGTCCCTGTTCGCCACCGTCGAAGGTCGGGCGCATCCGCGCACCGAACCCGGACGCATGTACCAGGTGCGCTCGTGCACCGTCGCCGTCGGCGTCCGCAGCGTCGCCGTCGGCGTCCCCATCGGACACGGGATACGCTTTGCGCATGCCCAGGTCCGTCCGCATCGGTTTCCTCGCGCTCGCCGTCATCGTCATCGTGACCGGCTGCAACCGGGGTGCCGTCCTCGCCTCGTTCGATCCGACCGGCCCGTGCACGGCCGACGGCCGGTTCCCGGGGGCCTATCCCGGAGCTCGAGGCGCAGGTGCCCACGCGCTACATGAGCGCCGGGCCCGAGACCCTCGATTCGGGACGGAACTGCACGACGACCAACCTCGGCGCGCTCGCGTCGCATGGCATCAGCGCGGTCCGGTTCGCCGGCGGGACCTGGACGTTCGGGGCGGAGCGCGCCGCCGTCCTGGCGATCTTCACGGCAGGCGGTCTCGACGCCTCGGCGATGGCCGCCTTCTATGCGCAGAGCGCGCAGGCCGCGGCGCGCACGACGGTCACGGGACAGACGACGCCCACCGTCGCCGGCCGGCCGGGGTTCCGCCTCGACACCGAAACCGGGGAGCGGACGCAGACCGTCGTCGTCTGGCCGGCCGCCACGACCGATGTCGTCAACGTCGTGATCACCGACGACCTCCCGGATGCACGGATCCAGGACGCCATCGACGCCTTCGGTGGCCGCTGATGGTCCGCTTCCTGTTGCGCCACGGGCTCGTCCGGGTGGTCGGCGGCCGCCTCGTTCCGGCCATGCTGGTCTGGGACATCGCGGTCCTCGCCAACAAGACGCGACAGATCCCGATCGTCGACCGCGGCCTGCGACGAGGGGCGTCGGCCGCGCGGGACGGTCTCGGCTCGGTCGTGCTGGCCGGATCGAGCCGTGCTCGCCGACGCGAGTCGCGGCGCCGGCGGGACGATCCCGGCGACTGACGTCCGTCACCCGGGCCCATGCTAGAGTCCCGGCCATGACCGATCGATCGGCCGAGTGGGCCGCTCGTCGACGAGCCTGGGAGGCCGAACGCCTGGCTCCCGCGCTCGAGCGGGCGCCGGAGCGGCGGCCGCGCATCTCGACGATCTCCGACGTGACGATCGAGCGGCTCTACGGCCCCTGGTCGCTCCCCGAGGCGGACTCGCTCGACACCGTCGGCTTCCCGGGAGAGCCGCCGTTCACCCGCGGGATCCACCCGACCGGCTATCGAAGCCGGCGCTGGACGATGCGGATGTTCGCCGGGTTCGGTGCGGCAGAGGACACCAACGCACGGTTCCGGCAGCTCCTCGCGGCAGGGCAGACCGGCCTGTCGATCGCCTACGACATGCCGACCCTGTACGGCTACGACACCGACGACCCCGAGGCCGAGGGTGAATTCGGGACCTGCGGGGTCGGCGTCTCGAGCCTCGCCGACATGGAGGTCCTGCTGTCCGGGCTGCCGCTCGACGCGGTCTCGACATCGATGACGATCAACTCGCCGGCCGCGCCGATCTGGGCGATGTACATCGTGGCCGCCGAGAAGGCGGGCGTCCCGCGCGACCGTCTCGAGGGGACGACCCAGAACGACATCCTCAAGGAGTTCGTCGCGCAGAAGGAGTTCCTCTTCCCGCCGGCCCCATCGATGCGCCTGGTGACCGACACCATCGAGTTCGGGACGCGCGAGCTGCCGCGCTGGAATACGGTCTCGATCAGCGGCTACCACATCCGCGAGGCCGGGTCGACCGCGATCCAGGAGCTGGCGTTCACGATCGCCGACGGGATGGCCTACGTCGAGGCCGCCATCGCGCGCGGCCTCCGGATCGACGACTTCGCGCCGCGCCTCAGCTTCTTCTTCAACAGCCACAGCGACTTCTTCGAGGAGATCGCCAAGTTCCGCGCGTCGCGCCGGATCTGGTCGAAGCTGATGACCGAGCGCTACGGCGCCGAGAACGAGCGATCGGCCTGGATGCGTTTCCACACCCAGACCGCGGGCGTCTCGCTCACCTCCCAGCAGCCGCTCAACAACCTGACGCGGGTCGCGCTCCAGGCGCTGGCGGCCGTCCTCGGCGGCACGCAGTCGCTCCACACCGATGCCTTCGACGAGGCGCTCGCGGTCCCGACCGCCGAGGCCGCGATGCTCGCCCTCCGGCAGCAGCAGATCATCGCCGAGGAGAGCGGTGTCGACGCCACGGTGGACCCGCTCGGGGGCTCGTGGTTCGTGGAGGCGCTGACCGACGAGACCGAGGCCGCCGTGTGGCGTTATCTCGACGAGATCGACCGGCGAGGCGGGATGGTCGCGGCCATCACCGAGGGGTACCCGCAGCGCGAGATCGCCGACGCCGCCTATCGCTACCAGCGCGAATTCGATGCCGGGGAGCGGCGCGTCGTGGGGATCAACGCCTACGCCAACGAGGCGGAATCGACACCGATCCCCGTCCTGGCGGTGCCGGAGGGCTCGCTCGAGCGGCACATGGAGCGTCTCGGGCGAACCCGCCGCGAACGGGACGCCGGCCGCGGTCGAGACGGCGCTGCGCGGGCTGCGCGACGCCGCCGCCCGACCCGAGTCGAGCGAGACGAACCTGATGCCGCACTTCATCCGGTGCGCCGCCGCGTACGCCACGCTCGGCGAGCAGTGCGGGGTGTTGCGCGAGGTCTTCGGGGAGTACCGCGAGCCGGTCGCCGTCTAGGACCCCTTTGATCCGCCGATCGCTCGCCCCACGTGCCCCTCCGGCCAACGAGCGGCCCCAACCCGTGAACACTTGGCTCGACTTGGGCTGCCAGTTCGGATCTCTCGTAGAGGGTGGCCGTCCCCAAACGCCCCACGTGGACATGGAGCGTGCATCGCGACGGTCCCGGCGGGCACGGTCGCAGGCCGTACCATTCGGGCATGTATCTCGACTCGCTCGAGTTCCTCGAGGAGGAGCGCGACGCCTGGGCCCCCTTCGAGGCGCTCGACGGCCTGACCGACGAGCAGCTGTCGGAGCCGGTCGCCGGGGCGCACGGCTGGTCCGGCCGGCAGCTGATGGGCCACTTGCTCTCCGGGCATGAGGTCGCACTGGCGGTCGCGACCGAGCTCGCCGTCAACGAATCGAGCCCGAAGAAGCAGCAGTGGGATACCGAGTGGGAGGCGCGCGGCGGCGACGTCGTGAACGACGAGATCGACGCGGCCTGGTCCGCTCTCCCGATGGCCGAGGTCCGTGACCGGTTCCGGACGGTGCCCGGCCAGCTGCGCGGCTACCTGACGGTCGTGCCCGAGACGCGCTGGCTCAAGCATCCCGACAACCAGCGGTTCTTCCACGACGAGACCACTGCCCATTACGAGGATCACGTCGCCGACCTCCACGCGATCCTTGCCGCGGACGCGGCCATGAACCTGCGCGATCTCCTCGAGGAGGAGGCGACGGAGCTGCCGGGGACCGAGCCCACGATCGAGCCGGATGGCTCGCTCACCTGGGTCCGGACCGGTCGCCGGTTTGCCGCGGTGACGGCCGACGGGAGCTCGGCCGAGTTCGCGCTCGACCCGGCCGTCGCCGACGCTGCGGCGCGGACGCCGGACGTGACCGCCTCCGGTCGCGGCCCCGGCTGGGTCGCCTTCACCCCCCGCGATCTCGACGATCATGCGGCCGATCGCGCCGTCGCCTGGCTCGCCTCGGCCCACCGGCGCGCGGAGCCACGGAACTAGGCTCCCACGAATCGAAACGACCCCGGTCGCTGACCGGGGTCGTGGCTCGTTCGGGGTCGGGACGTCAGTCGGCGGGTGCTGCGACGTCGATCTTGTCGACCGCGTACTCGGCCAGGTTGAAGGTCTGCTCGAGCTGCTCGAGCGGCCGGAACCCGACGACGCCCTGCGGCTGCGAGCCCGGCTTGAAGAACGCGATGACCGGGATGCTCAGGATGTTGAACGCCTGGGACAGGCCCGGGTTGGCGTCCACGTCGACCTTGACGACGTCGACAGCGCCGTCGTACTTCTCGGCCAGCTTGACCATCTCGGGCGCGACCATCTTGCACGGCCCGCACCACGCCGCCCAGAAGTCGACCACGACCGGGCGCTCCGACTTGAGGACGAGCTCCTCGAAATTCGCGTCCGTCGCGATCTTGATCTCCGCCATATGGGAACCGATCCCCTTTCTGTCCGCGCCTAGCGCGCGATGTCCTGGATGAGACGATATGCCTCGAGGACCCGCGGGTCGGCGAGGCGGTAGTAGATGGTGCTGCCCTCACGACGCGTGGTCACGAGACCGGCGCTCCGCAACACCGCGAGATGTTGACTCATGTTGGGGACCTGGCAGCCGACCCGTTCGCTCAGGTCGGTCACCGACAGCTCGCCGATGGCGAGCGACTCGAGGACGCACAGGCGCTTGGGGTCCGACAGCGCGCGACCGACGGCCGCGTAGCGCGATCGGTCGAGCTCCTCCGAGACCGGCAGGCGATCCAACATCCGCACGATGGTATCAACGCTTGCGCAAACACGCAAGTAGTGGTCGTTCGCGAAGTCTGGCGGATCAGCCGAGCTCGTCGTCGAGGTCGTCGATCGGCTCCTGTCTCGTGCGTGGTGCGTGCGATACTCGCCCGCATGTCCGACCCGGAGACGCACGACATCCCGTTGGCCGAACTCGAGGCCGCGCGTTCCCGGCTGGCCGGGATCGTCCATCGGACCCCGCTGCTGTCGTCGGCGACCGCCGCGACATGGACGACGACGGCGACCGGGGTCCGTCTGGCGGACGACCGCCTGTACGTCAAGGCGGAACACCTCCAGAAGACCGGGTCGTTCAAGGCCCGCGGGATGACCAACCGGATCGCGACGCTGACCCCCGAGGCCGCCGCCCGTGGCGCGATCACGCTGTCGGCGGGCAACGCCGGCCAGGCATACGCGTGGGCCGGGCGGACGGCCGGCGTCCCGGTCACCGTCGTGATGCCGGTCGGGGCCGTGCGTTCCAAGGTCGAGGCCTGTCTCGGCTACGGGGCGCGCGTCGTGCTCCACGGGGCCCACGTCGGCGAGACCCTGGCCGAGCTGGAGCGGATCCGCGAGGCCGAAGGGCCTCGTGCTGGTTCACCCGTTCGACGATCCCGCGGTCATCGCCGGGCACGCGTCGGCCGGGTTCGAGCTCATCGAGGACCTGCCCGAGCTCGACGTCGTGGTCGTCGGGGTCGGTGGCGGGGGACTGATATCCGGCGTGGCTGCCGCGCTCAAGGCGCGCCGACCGGGGATCCGCGTCTACGGCGTCGAGCCCGAGCGATCGAACGCGATGACACTCGCCCTCGCTCGGAACGAGGTCGTCCGCATCCAGCCCGAGAGCGTGGCGGACGGCCTGGGCGCCCCGTTCGCCGGGGCCTGGACGATGGCGATGTGCCGGCGCTACGTCGACGACGTCGTCCTGCTCGACGACCCGACGATCCTCGCGGGCATGCGCTTTGCCATCGAGCGGATGAAGCAGGTGCTGGAACCGGCCGGCGCCGCCGCCCTCGCCGCTGTCCTGGCCGGCCGGATCCCGATCCGGGACGGCGAGCGGGTCGCCGTGGTCGCCTCGGGCGGGAATGTCGATGTCGGCCGGCTCGGGGCGCTGCTCGCCGGGGCGGCGACGCTCCCCGGAGCGGAGGCGTGACCGAGGCGTCGGACCCATCGGAGCCGGGGCCGACGCCGCCGACCGGGCCCCCGCCCGACCCGACCGAGCTCTCGCCGGCTTCCGACGCCGCGCCGACCCTCGACCCCGGACCAGCGGACTTCGGCGAGCCCGCAGCGCCGCCCTCCACCGTGCCCGCGGTCGAGTCGACGCGGCGGTTGCTCGGTGCGAGCTTCGATCTTCTGTCGCGAACCACCGACGAGACCCGCCGGGCGTCCTTCTACGTCGGGCTGATCACGGTCGCGACGATCGGACCGTTCGCCCTGGCGGCCTGGGCGACCGAGGTGATCGCCATCCATCGGACCGTGCGCGAGATGCAGGCGATCCTGGTCGGTCCGGCCGGGGGGTGGTATGGGCTGCTCGTCCTGATCGCCGGGCTCGGACTCGTGGTCGTCGCGGTGGAGAGCCGGGCGATGGCGGCCGCGATCCTCGGCGGCCAGTACGCCGGACGTCCGATCGGGGTGCGGTCGGCGCTGGCGCGATCACGGACGGTCTTCTGGCGCGTGGTCGCGGTCTCGGTCATCGTCGGGATCCCCGTCCTCATCACGCAGCAGGTGATCGGTCTGGCGCTCGAGAAGGCCCTCGGCCGCGAGACCGACGTCTCGATCGTCGCCTCGACCCTTGCGGCGGCCCTCGTCGGCGCGCCGCTCGCCTACCTGCTGACCGGAGTGGTCCTCGGTGACGTGGCGCCGATCGAGGCGACCCGCCGCTCGTTCCGCGTCTTCCGGGCGCGCAAGCTGGCGGCGACCCTTGTCGCGATCTTCGAGACGGTGGCCGTCCTGCTCATCTCCTTCGGGCTCGGCGCCGGCCTCGACGTGGCTCTCCGCGTCTTCGGGGCGCTCGGGCTCGGTCCCGAATCGGGGCCGGCCGGTCTCGCTCTCGTGACGATCGGCGTGGTGGTCGGCGTCTTCGCCGCCGGGACGCTGATCTACACGGCGCTGGCCATCTCGATCGCACCGCAGGTCGTGATGTTCGTGGGCCTGACCCACGCCACGTTCGGCCTCGATCATGTCCGGCCCGGCGGCGATCGCGATCCGACGGTGCCTCGACCCGGCACGCGTCGCTTCCGCTGGCTGACCATCCCGGTCCTCGCCGGGCTCACCCTCGCCGTCGTCGGCCTGGCCGGCTTTCTCGTGACGATCGTCCGCTGAGCAGTCAGTCGATGCCGAGGGCCTCGAGCCGGTCGTCGTCGATCCCGAGGTGGTGCGCGAGCTCGTGGATGACCGTCACCCAGACCTCGTCGGCGAGTTCGTCGGGGTCGGCGAAATCCTCCTCGAGCGGGAGCCGGAAGAGGATGATCCGGTTCGGGACGGCCGCCGAGTCGGCGCCCCATTCGGTCCGCGGGACACCCTCGTAGAGGCCGTACAGGGTGTCGTCCGGGCCGATGTCGTTCTCGAGGCACTGCTCGTCGCTCGGTTCATCCGCGATGACGATCGCGACTTCATCGAGGGCGCTCGCGAACGGCTCGGGGATCGCATCGAGCGCATCGGCGACGAGCTCCTCGAAGGGACGATGCCGCGATCGGGGGCGCTGGCGGCGTGACCCGCGGCGGTGCTTGGCCATGGTCCCCGTATCCTAGGGGTGATGGACCCCCTCCCAGCGCCGGATCCGGCTGTCGAGCCAGGCGGCTTCGTGGTCGTGGTCGAGCCGGGCGACCGGATCCACTTCCTCGACTGGGGCGGGCTCGGACCCGCCGGCGCGCCGGGGGTCCTGCTGATCCACGGACTGTCCAACACCGCCTGGTCGTGGACGCCGGTCGCTCGCCGCCTCAGGGTGCTCCGGCACGTGGTGGCGATGGACCTGCGCGGCCACGGGCTGTCCGACGCCCCGACCGACGGGTACGACCCGGCGACCTTCGCGGATGACGTCCTCGCCGTGGCGGAGGGCTCGGGCCTCCTGGCCGGGCCCGGCGACAGGGTCGTCCTGGCGGGTCACGGGTTCGGTGCGATCGTCGCGGCCTGGGCCGCGGCCGCGATCGGCGACCGGTGCGCCGGGCTCGTGCTCGTCGACGGCGGCTGGGAGTCGCTCGAGGCGGCCAGCGGGATGGACGTCGACGAGTTCCTGCGCGGGTTGGACGAGCCGCCCGAGGTGATGCGCTCCATGACGGCCTTCCTGGCTGACCGCGCCGCCTTCGACCCGTCGAGCTGGGATGCCGACCAGGATCAGGCCGCGCGCGCGACGGTGGTCGAGACCCACGCCGGCAGGGTCGTCCCGTCGACCCGCCCGCATGCCGCCGAGGCGAGCGTCCGGGCGATGTTCCGCTACGACCCGCTCCTGACGCTCGCCGAGGTACTGGCGCCGGTGGCCGCGCTGGTCGCCGCCGACGACGAGGATGGCTCGCGGGAGAAGGCGCTCGCCGAGGCATCGTCGGCGCGGGCGGCCGCCGGGCGCGACCGGATCCGGGCCGCGTCCTTCCGCCACGACGGCCACAACCTGATGCGCTACCGTCCGGAGGCGGTGGGTGCGGCGATCCTGTCGGTCGCCGTCGAGGCCGCTCGCTAGCGAGGGATCGCGGATGCAGGTCGTCTACTCGCCGGCGCACCTCGGGCACGACATCACGGTCGAGACGTTCATGGGACTGCCGGTCCCGGCGAACGAGGTCGCCGAGCGTGCCGAGCGGATCCGCGCGGCCCTGGCAGCGGATGGCGGGTTCGAGATCAGGGAGCCGGACGAGCACGGCGAGGCGCCGATCGCAGCGGTCCACGACCCGGGACTCGTGCGCTTCCTCGAGGTGGCCTGGTCGGAGCTTCGAGCCCAGCGGATCGATCGCCCGTTCCTGTCCGCCGACACCTATCCGAACCGCGCGATGTTCGAGGGGATGTCCGACGCCGCGGTCGGGGCGCACGTGCGGGAGCCCATCCACGCCGGCGGGCGGGCGGGCTTCTGGGGGCTCGATTCCGCGGCGCCGCTGGTGGCCGGGACCTACGCTGCGGCCCGTTCTGCGGTCGACGTGGCGCTGACGGCGGTCGATCTCGTGCTCGGCGGTGAGCCGGCCGCCTACGGGCTCTGCCGGCCGCCGGGCCACCACGCCGCGCGATCGATGTACGGCGGCTACTGCTTCTTCAACAACGCCGCGATCGCGGCCGAGGCGATCGTCCGCGCGACCGGCGAACGCGTCTCGATCCTCGACGTCGACTACCACCACGGCAACGGCACGCAGCAGATCTTCTGGCGGCGGGGCGACATCCGCTACGTCTCGATCCACGCGGACCCCGACCACGACTACCCGTACTTCCTGGGTCGCACCGAGGAGATCGGCGAGGGCGACGGGGCAGGGGAGAACCTCAACATCCCGCTGCGTCCGGGCACGACCGATGACGAGTACCTCGTCGCGGTGGACCGGGCCCTCGAGGCGATCGCGGCCGTGCCCGGGTCCGTGATCGTCGTGTCGCTCGGGTTCGATACCTACGGGCTCGACCCGATCGGGACGTTCGCGCTCACGACCGGGGTCTACCACGAGATCGGCCGCCGAGCGGCCTCTCTCGGCCGGCGGCTGGTCGTCCTCCAGGAAGGCGGCTACCATCGGCCGTCGCTCGGCGAGAACGCCCGGGCCTGGCTGCGCGGCGCGGACGGTCGGGCGTTCGATCCGCTGCCCGCCGCGGGGTTCGGCGAGCGTGGCGCGGTCGCCGGCTGACCGGTCGGTCCGGGTCGCGCCGGGACGACCGACGGCGCTCGACGCAGTCGGCCTGGCAGCGGCCGTGGCCGAGCTCGCCTCACGCGACGGCGATCTCGCGGAGATCGTCGCTCGGCACGGTCCGCCGCCCCTGTGGGATCGCGAGCCCGGCTTCGCGACCCTCCTGCACATGATCCTCGAGCAGCAGGTCTCGCTCGCGTCCGCGCAGGCCGCGTTCGACCGGCTGCGGGCGGCCGTGGCCGAGCCCATCCGGCCGGCGCGCTTCCTCGAGCTCGGCGACGACGAGTTGCTGGCGATCGGGTTCAGCCGCCAGAAGGCGCGGTACGGCCGCGCCCTGGCGACTGCCGTCGTGACCCGGACGCTCGACCTCGATGGGCTCGACGGTCTCGGCGACGACGCGGTCCACGCCGCCCTCCAGGCGATCCCCGGGATCGGGCCCTGGACCTCGACGATCTACCTGCTGATGGTCCTCGGCCGGCCCGATGTGTGGCCGGTCGGCGACATCGCGCTGGCCGAGTCGGTCGGGCAGGTCAAAGGCCTCGGCCGGCGGCCCGATCCGGTCGAGATGGGCGATCTCGGCGAGGCGTGGCGACCGTGGCGGTCGGTGGCGGCCCGCCTGTTCTGGCACGACTACCTTGCGCGTCGTGGTCGATCCGGCTGACCGTTCGCGGTGGTCGGGCGGTCCGACGTACCATCGCCGCCTGCACAGGAGTCCAGAAAGCGTGTCCAGCCCGCCCGAGCTGCCCAACCACATCCGACGCATCGTCGACGAGATCGAGACCGAGATCGGCGAGGAGCCCGGTCGCGCCGGATCGCGCATCGAGGGCAGCACGGACGGCGTGGATGGTCGCGACGGACACGACGCCAACCAGCGTGTCGAGGATGCGGTCCGCCAGATCCTGCTCGAGATCGGCGAGGAGCCCGACCGTGAGGGCCTGGTCGGGACCCCCGAACGCGTGCACCGGATGTACACGGAATTGACCGCCGGCTATCACGTCGACCCCGAGCGGCTCATCAACGGCGCGATCTACGACATCGCGTACAGCGAGATGGTCGTGGTCAAGGACATCCCGTTCTACTCGCTTTGCGAGCACCATCTCCTGCCGTTCTTCGGAACGGCCTCGGTCGCATACATCCCGCGCGGGCGCGTCATCGGGCTGTCCAAGATCCCGCGGATCGTCGAGATGTACGCCCGTCGGCTGCAGGTCCAGGAACGCCTGACCCAGCAGATCGCCGAATTCCTCCAGGACCGGCTCGCGCCGCAGGGCGTCGGGGTCGTCGTCGAGGCGACCCACCTGTGTGCGGTCATGCGCGGCATCCGCAAGCCCGGGACGATCATGACCACCTCGTCCGTGCTCGGGCTGTTCCGGACCCGCGACCGCACGCGCGCGGAATTCTTCGCGCACCTCGAGCGCCGGACACCGGAGGGCTGATCGTGGATCTCGGCCTGCGCGATCGGGTCGTGCTCATCACGGGTGCCGGCGGCGGTGCCGGGCCGACGATCGCTCGGGCGTTCGCCGACGAGGGAGCGCTTGTCGCGCTGCACCATCGGACCGGCACCGGGAGCGCCGCTCGCGCGGAGGAAGCGGCTGCCGCTATCGTCGCCGCCGGCGGGCGGGCGATGGCCGTCGACGCCGACCTCGGCTCGAGCGACCAGATCGCCTCGATGTTCGAGCGGGTGACCGCCGCGCTCGGACCGGTCGGCGTGCTCGTGACCGCGACCTCCGCGTTCACGTCGGCGCGCTTCACCGAGATCTCCGACGCGTCGTGGTCGTCGGTCGTGGACGACCTGCTCGGCGCCACGTTCCGGACCTGCCGGGCGGCGGTCCCGGAGATGCAGGCCGCCGGGTGGGGGCGGATCGTCAACATCGCCTCGCGATCGGGGCTCGTCGGGACGGCTCGGGCGACCCACTATGCCGCGGCCAAGGCAGCGATCATCGGGCTGACCGCGTCGCTTGCCAAGGAGCTCGGTCCGAGCGGGATCCTGGTCAATGCGGTGGCACCGACCCAGATCCTGACGGTCAAGGACGGCGTGCCGTCGATCCTCGACGAGCGCGCCGCGGAGATGGCCAAGTCGATCCCGCTGCGCCGCATCGCGGCGCCCCAGGACCTCGCGGCGCTCGTCCTCTGGCTCGGCTCCGATGCCAACCGCTACGTGAGCGGCGAGACGATCTCGCTGACCGGTGGCGACCAGCGCTGACGCCTCACCGATAGCGGGCGTTGGTGCCACGATAGCCTCGTCGCGCTCAGGAGCCCCACGAGAGGAACGAACAGATGGCTGACATGCAACTGGTGCTATCGATCTTCGCCGACGAGGCGGCGGCCGACTCGGCGGTCGAATTGCTCAAGTCGTGGGACGCCTACAGCGCCACGATCAAGCTTGGCGCCATCGGCGTCCTCGTCCTCGATGAGAAGGGCCAGATCAACGAACACAAGCTCGGTCCCCGGAGTGGCGGCAAGGGCGCCGGCATCGGTCTCGTCCTCGCGGTCATCGCTCCGCCGACCCTGCTTGCCGGCCTGATCGGTGGCGGGGTCGTCGGGCACTTCCATCACAAGGGACTCGCGCTCGATCGAGCCGATCGCGACCGGATCGTCGCCGAGCTGTCCGGCGGCAAGGCCGCCGTCGGGGTCATGGCCCTGCCGGCGCAGGCCTCGGTGATCTCCGAGACGTTGGCCGATCTCGGCGGCAAGACCGAGGTCCACGACGTCTCCGAGGAGGCGCTCGAGGCCGTCTCCACCGCCGTGCCGGCCGATCCCGACGCTCCCGAGAGCACGGACCCGGTTCCGACCGCTTGACCGTGATCACAGGAATGGATCGCATGTTGGAGGGAACCAGATGAATCGTCCGGCCGGCATCACCATCATCGGCGTCCTGTCGTTCGCGGCAGGCGCCATCTACCTGCTCCAGGGCATCCGGATCCTCGGGTTCGTGGTATTCGGGCCGGGTCAGGCCTTCACCAACGTCTCGCTGACGGGCTGGATGACGCTGATCCTCGGGCTCATCTGGCTCGCGGTCGGTGGGGCCTTCCTGTCGCTCCAACCGTGGGCCTGGCTGTTCGGGATCGTCGTCGCCGGCTTCTCGCTGATCGAGGCATTCTTCGGCAACATCAATGGCTGGCAGTTCGGCGACATGTTCGCGGCGATGATCATCCCGCTGGTCATCATCTTCTACCTGGAGTCCGAGAAGGTGAAGGCGGCCTTCGGCCTCGAGGGCTGACGGCGGCCGGTCGCCCCGGCCATCCCGTTGAGATCTGCGCCTGAGCGCCCCGGTCAGCCGGGGCGCTCGACCACGTCGATCGACTTCGAGCCGCCGACCACCTCGACGCTGAAACGGTCCGCGGCGGCCGACCAGCCGCGCGACTCGACGGTGACGTCGCCGCCCCTCTTGCCGAGCGCCTGGCCGTCGAGGCCGACCTGGTTCGTGCCACCCTGGATCCGAAGGCGGACCGGGGTGCCGGCCGGGCGCTCGACGCGGATCGTTCGCGCGCCGCCGACGATCCTGACCGGCACCTCGCCCCGCGGGCGCCCGAACTCGAGCTGGACGCGCTCGGTGCCCCCGCTCAGCTCGAAGCGACGGATGTCCACGTCGCGCAGGTCGGCCTCGATCCGGCTCACACCGCCGACCACGTCGATCGTCCACGGGATCGTCGTGTTGAGCCCGATCGTGGCGATCCGTTTGCGCCAGTCGAAGGGCACGCCGCGGTACTGGACGAGGACCCGGCCGTCACGCACGCGGACCTGCGGGGTCGCGCCATCGAAGCGGGCCCGATAGAGGTCGGTCCCTGAGCGGCCGGCCCGCAGCCGGAGATCCTGGACGCCGGACCGGAAGGAGAGCCGCGCGGCCGTCAGGCCGCCGAGCGTCGCGCCGTGCTCGGACGGCCCGGTCGGCTCAGACGGGTCGCCCTCCGGCGACGTTCGCAGGCGCGCTGCCTCGGTCTGGGTCAGGTCGGCCATCCGCGACAGGAAGTCGTTGATGAGCGCGAGCTGCTCCGCCGAGTAGCGGCCGACCTCCTCGGCACTGGCCCGCTCAAGCGACTCCAGGAGCGACTGGACGGTCGCGACGCGCTCGGGGACGACCTCCACGACGACACGCCGTCGATCGGCCGGATCGGCGGTCCGCCGGACGTAGCCCGCCTGCTCGAGCCGATCGATGACGCGGGTGACCGCGCCGGTCGTCAGGCCCATGACGTCGGCCAGCTTGCCCGCCGTGGCAGCCCCGGTGTCGATGAGGAGCTCGAGCGCATCGATATCCGATTCACTGAGGCCGAGCCTGATCGCCACGGATTGCCCGAAGATCGAGCCCTGGAAGTTGACGCGCCGCAGGGCGCGAACCACGCCCTCGACGCCTGGTCGTCGTTCCATCTTGACAGATGCTCCTCGTCCGGTAACTATCTGCGCTGTGCAGATAATGCTCCGGAATGCTGGATGGCGCAAGTGACCGCCAGAGCATAGGGCATGGCAGGAGACGAGATGACCAGGTCCACCAACCCCGGCGGGACGATGATCGAGACCCACGACCTGCGCCGGACGTTCAAGACGCGGGGCAGCGCCGTCGAGGCGGTCCGCGGCGTCGACCTCTCGGTCCGGGCGGGGGAGATCTTCGGCTTCCTCGGTCCCAACGGCGCCGGCAAGACCACGACCCTGCGGATGCTGGCCACGCTGCTGCCCCCGACGGCAGGCCGGGCGACCGTGGCGGGGGCGGACCTCGCCCGTGAACCGCAGACCGTGCGGCGTCGGATCGGCTACGTGCCCCAGGGCGGCTCGACGGATCCGGCGATGACCGGCCGCGGTGAGCTCGTCCTCCAGGGGCGCCTCTACGGGATGGACCGTTCCACCGCGCGCCGGCGGGCTGCAGAGATCCTCGCCGCACTCGACCTCGAGGCGGCCGCCGACCGTCCGACCGGCACCTACTCGGGCGGGATGCGGCGCCGGCTCGACATCGGTCTCGGGATCATCCATCGCCCGGCCGTCCTCTTCCTCGACGAGCCGACCACCGGGCTGGACCCGCAGGCCCGCGCTCGGATGTGGGACGAGATCCGGATCCTGCGCGACGCCGGGACGACGGTCTTCCTGACGACCCACTACCTCGAGGAGGCCGACGCATTGGCCGACCGGCTGGCGATCATCGACCACGGCCTGATCGTCGCCGAGGGCACGGCCGACGAGCTCAAGCGCCAGGTCGCCGGCGACGTGGTGACGATCGGCATCGACGGCGACATCGAGCACATCCTGCAGACCGTCCGGGGCCAGGCGTTCGTGCGTGAGGCCTCGAGCGAAGACGAGCTCATCCGCCTCTATGTCGACCAGGGCGACACTGCCGTCCCGCAGCTGATCCGCGTCCTCGACGGGGCCGGGCTGCGGGCGCGGACGATCTCGCTCGCCCGGCCGAGCCTCGACGACGTCTTCCTCCGCCAGACCGGCCGATCGCTCCGCGAGGAGCCGGCGGCCTGAGCGACCCTTCCCCGACCGATCACCCGGCATGACCGCACAGGAGCTCACCGTGAACACCGTCCGCGACACCTGGCTCATCTACCAGCGCTCGATGTGGCTGACCATGAAGCAGCCCGTCTGGGTCGTCTTCGGCCTCGGGCAGCCGATCCTGTATCTCGTCCTGTTCGGACCACTGCTCAAGGGCGCGACCGAGGCCGCCGGGACGAGCACCAACGCCTTCAACTGGTTCGTGCCCGGCCTGCTCATCCAGATCGCGCTGTTCGGGGCGGCTTTCACCGGCTTCGGCCTCATCGCGGAACTCCGCTACGGCGTCGTCGAGCGGATGCGCGTCACGCCGATGAGCCGGATGGCGATGCTCCTCGGTCGCTCGCTCCGGGACGTGACCATCCTCGTTGCCCAGGCGATCGTCCTGATCCTGCTCGCGCTGCCGTTCGGGCTGGCGATCGACCCGGTGGGCGCCGTCGTGACGCTCGTGCTGCTCGCGCTCATCGGGCTGGTCTTCGCGCCCCTGTCGTACACCGCGGCGCTCGCGCTGCGAAGCGAGGACGCACTGGCACCGCTCGTCCAGGGCATCGCCCTGCCGATGCTCCTGCTGTCGGGGATCCTGCTCCCGATGGCGCTGGCGCCGGGCTGGCTGCAGACGCTCAGCAACGCCAACCCGCTGACCCACGCGGTCGACGCGGCCCGTGCCCTGTTCAACGGCTTGTGGGGCGATCCGGAGATCGTCATCGGCGTCGGCGTCACCGGCCTGCTCGCGGTCGTCGCGGTCTGGTATGCCTCGCGCGCATTCGCGCGGGCGACCGCGTAGCCATCCAGGAGACCGGCCGATCGGGCCGGGCGGGGCTTCAGCGAAACGTCTGGCGCGCCTCGCCCGGCTTGTAGGGCCGCAGTCCGAAGGCCGACCACGTCTCGTCGATCGAGACCAGCGAGAGCCACATCAGCCGGCCGCCCTCGAGCGGCTCCCAGCCCTTGTCGCGGGTCAGATCGGTCTGCAGCTTCGAGGAACCCTTCGGGTAGGAGACCCAGGCCAGCCCCGTCGGGGAGAGCGCCTGGGTCAGCGGTCCGACGATGTCGGCCAGCTCGGTCGATGTCCGGACGAAGACCTGGATCCAGTCGAGCGGTCCATCGAGGGCCGTCGAGACCGAGACGCCCTCGGGCGGGCCGAGGCGCTCGAGATAGCCGGCCGGCGCGCCGACGACCGCCGCGCTGAGGCCGGGCTTCAGCTTCAGCTTCTTCGCCAGCAGGCTGAGCTCGGTCGCCATCGAGGTCATTGTGCCGGGCCCGGTCAACGCCCGGCCAGGCCGCGCAGCAGGTCGTGGATCCGGCCCGGCGACCAGGGCGAGGATGACGAACGCATCGTCGCGCGGTCGGCCGGGGCCGTCATCCGCACAGTATCGATGGACCCCCGTGCGCTACGATCGGCGCCATGACCGATCGGCCGATCAAGGTGCTCATCGCCAAGCCGGGTCTGGACGGCCACGACCGAGGCGCCAAGGTCCTCGCCCGCGGGCTGCGCGACGAGGGGTTCGAGGTCGTCTACACGGGGTTGCGGCAGACGCCCGAGATGATCGCCACCGCTGCGCTCCAGGAGGATGTGGACGTCGTCGGGCTGTCGATCCTGTCGGGCGCGCACATGACGCTCGTGCCGCGGGTGACGAAGCTCCTGGGCGAGCGTGGGATGGGCGACGTCCTTGTCACGGTCGGCGGGATCATCCCCGACGACGACGTGCCCTCCCTCAAGGCGGCCGGGGTGGCCGAGATCTTCGGGCCGGGCACCACGATCGCCCAGGTCGCCGACTACCTGCGGGCGAACGCGCGACCGCGCGACTAGCGTGGGTTCCGATGCCGCCAGCCGGGCGACCGCGCTATCCGACGCCGCGGTCGCGGGCGACCGGCTTGCGCTGGCGCGGCTGCTGACCGCGGTCGAGAACCGGACGCCGGTGGCGGAGGCGGCCCTTCGCCGGCTCTATCCGGCGGCGGGGCGTGCGCACCTCGTCGGGATCACGGGACCGCCCGGGTCGGGCAAGTCGACCCTCGTGGCCGCGCTGATCGCCGAGGTCAGGAAAGCAGGCCGGACGGTCGCGGTCATCGCGGTCGATCCGTCGAGCCCGATCACGGGCGGGGCGCTCCTGGGCGACCGCGTCCGGATGCAGGCCTATGCGAGCGACGACGGCGTGTTCATCCGCTCGATGGCGTCGCGCGGGCACGCCGGCGGGCTGGCGGCAACCTCCACCGCGGCCGCGGCAGTGCTGGATTCCGCGGGGTTCGACCTGATCCTGATCGAGACCGTCGGGACCGGGCAGAGCGAGGTCGAGGTGGCGGCCGCGGCGGACACGACGGTGGTCCTCGAGGCGCCCGAGATGGGTGACGAGGTCCAGGCGATCAAGGCCGGCCTGCTGGAGGTCGCGGACCTGGTCGTCGTCAACAAGGGCGACAAGCCCGGAGCGCAACGGACGGCGGCACAGCTGCGGGCGATGCTCGTGGCGTCCTCGCCGCGGGACGGCAGCGACCCGGCCCGGCCCCGGCCGAAGCGCCCGGACGTCCTGATCACGACGGCCTCGACCGGAGCCGGCGTCCCGGAGCTGCTCGCGGCGCTGGATCGTCACCGCGCGACGGATCGGGCAGGGGAGTCATCGACGGCTCGCTTCGCCCGCGCCGAGGCGCAGGTCTTCGCGATCGCCGCGGAACGGCAACGGGCTCGGTTCCTCGGACCAACCCGGGCGACCGCGACCGCGGCCCTCCTCGAGGAGGTGGCCGGGCATCGCCTGGACCCGTATTCGGCCGCGGATCTGCTGCTCGACGAGGCCGGGGAGGAATAGGCCCGACCCGGGGTTCCTCCGCCGCTGGCTCGAACTCCCGGTGTTCCAGGCCGACGGCACGGACCCGCGAGGCGCGCGTACCATCGACGCCATGGCGACCGAGATCCAGCGGGTGTTCGTGGCGGGCGCCGGGCTGATGGGCCACGGCATCGCCCAGGTCCACGCGGCGATCGGGCTGCCGGTCACGCTCTACGAGCCCGACATCGCGCGGGCCGAGGCGGGGCGCGACAGGATCGCGGGCAACCTCGACCGAGCCGTCGCCAAGGGCCGCCTCACCCAGGACGACCGCGACGCGACGCTCGCCCGCGTCGAGGTCACCGCCGACCTCACCCGCGCCGCCGATGCCGACATCGTCATCGAGGCCGTCTTCGAGGACCTCGCGGTCAAGACCGGCCTCTGGCGCGAGATCGACGCCGTCGCCCCGGTGCGCACGATCTTCGCCAGCAACACGTCATCGATCGCGATCCACCGCCTGGCCGAAGCGGTCGCGCACGAACGACGGGCGCGGTTCGTCGGGATGCACTTCTTCAGCCCGGTCCCGGTCATGCCGCTCATCGAGCTGATCCGCGGGCGCGACACGGATGACGCCACCGAAGCGGCCATCCGCGCCCTCGGCGCGCGGCTCGGCAAGCAGGTCATCGTCTCGGCCGATCGCCCCGGGTTCATCGTCAACCGGATCCTCATGCCGTTCCTGGCCGAGGCCATGCGCGCGTACGAGCAGGGCCTCGGCACCGCGGACGACATCGACACCGGTGCCCGCGTCGGCCTCAACCACCCGATGGGTCCGCTCGAGCTCGCCGACTTCATCGGGCTCGATGTCTGCCTCGGGGTCATGCGCGTGCTCGACGACGGGCTCGGCGGCGACCACTTCCGGCCGCCGAAAGTGCTCCTCGAGCTCGTCGAGGCCGGCCATCTCGGCCAGAAGACGGGGCAGGGCTTCCACACGTACCCACGCGAGACGGGCACCCCAGGGCCGAAGGCATGACCGGCGGCCTGACCGAGGAGGAGCGGCTCCTCCAGGCGACCGCGCGAGAGTTCGCCACGCGCGAGCTGGCCGCGACCGCGATCGAGCGCGACGAGGCCGAACGCTACGACCGCGCGCTATTCACGAAGATGGGCGAGCTTGGGCTGACGGCCGCGCCCTTCCCCGAGGCCGTCGGTGGCGCCGGCTTCTCGTACCTCGCCTGGACGCTGGTCATGGAGGAGCTCGGCGCGGCGGACATGTCGATGGCGGTCTCGCTGTCGGTCCACATCCTGTCGCAATACCCGGTCGTGACCTGGGGATCGGACGAGCAGCGGTCACGCTGGCTGCCGGCGATGCTCAGCGGGCAGTCGCTCGGGGCCTTCGGGTTGACCGAGCCGCACGCCGGCAGTGACGCGGCAGCGATCCGGACGCGGGCCGAGCGGGTCGGACCCGCGGACGCCCCGACCGCCTACCGCCTGACCGGGACCAAGATCTGGATCTCGAACGCTCCCGAGGCCGAGCGCTACCTGGTCTTCGCGACGCTCGATCCGGCCGATGGCGCGAAAGCGATCACGGCGTTCCTCGTCGAGAAAGGCGCCCCGGGCTTCCGGTTCGGGGCGCACGAGAAGAAGATGGGCATCCGTGCATGTCCCGCCGCCGAGCTCGTCTTCGACGGCGCCGAGGTGCCGGTCGCGAACCGCCTGGGCGCCGAGGGCGAGGGCTACAAGATCGCGCTCTCGGCACTCGCCGAAGGGCGGATCTCGATCGCGGCCGCGTGCGTCGGGATCGCCCGCGCGGCGCTCGAGGCGTCGGCCCGGTACCTCCAGCAACGGAAGGCGTTCGGGGCACCGCTGGCCGAGCAACAAGGCTTGCGCTTCATGCTTGCCGAGATGGCGCGCGAGGTGGCCGCGGCGCGGGCGGTCACGCGCGAGGCGGCTGCAGCCAAGGACCGTGGCGAGCCCCTCGCCGAAATCTCGTCGATCGCGAAATGGACCGCCTCGGATGCCGCGATGCGCGTGGCCACCGATGCGGTCCAACTCTTCGGGGCGAGTGGCTACTCGCGGGAGACCGGGATCGAGCGGCTGATGCGCGACGCGAAGGGCGCCCAGATCTACGAGGGGACCAACCAGATCCACCGGCTCATCGTCGCCGACGGGTTGCTCCGCTCGCTCGGTGTAGATTCGGGGGCATGACCCAGCCCTCGACCGGCCCCGACGGCCACGTCTTCATCGTCAGTGCGGCCCGAACACCGATCGGCAAGTTCGGCGGGGCGCTCTCGACGGTCCCGGCGGTCGAGCTCGGCGGCGTCGCCATCCGCGCCGCGGTCGAGCGCGCCGGTCTCGATCCGGCCACCGCCCGGATCGACGACGTCCTGATGGGCCAGGTCCTCCAGGCCGGGGTCGGCCAAGCGCCGGCCCGCCAGGCCACCCTGCGCGCCGGGCTACCCGATACAACGTCGGCAACGACCATCAATCGTGTCTGCGGCTCCGGCCTCAAGGCGATCATGCTGGCCGCCGCCGAGATCCGCGCCGGCGATGCGGACGTCGTCGTCGCCGGCGGGATGGAATCGATGAACGGGGCGCCATATCTCCTGCCCGGGGCCCGCTTCGGGTACCGGCTCGGGAACGGGGATCTGATCGACGCGACCGTCAACGACGGACTCTGGTGCGCGATCGAGGACTGCCACATGGGCACCCACGCCGAGCGCGTCGCGATCAAGGACAACGTCAGCCGCGCCGACCAGGACGCGTTCGCGCTGGCGAGCCACCAGAAGGCGATCGCCGCCATCGACGCTGGGCGGTTCGACGCCGAGATGGCGCCAGTGACCGTGCGCGACGCCAAAGGCCGCGAGACGGTCGTCTCCGTCGACGAAGGCCCGCGGCGCGACTCGACCGCCGAGGCGCTGGCGCGCCTCAAGCCGGCATTCGCGCTCCCCGACGGCGCGGACCGTGGCGACGCGACCGAGGGCACAGTGACGGCCGGCAACGCGCCCGGGATCACCGACGGCGCGGCGGCAACGGTCGTCGCCTCCGAGCGCGCCGTGGAACGCCTGGGCCTCACCCCGCTGGCACGCATCGTCGGCTACGCCCAGGCCGAGGTCGCGCCGAAGTGGCTCTTCCTCGCGCCGGTCGAGGGCGTCCGGCGGCTCCTCGACCGGATCGAGATGCCGATCGAGGCGTTCGACCTGATCGAGATCAACGAGGCCTTCGCCGCGCAGACCCTCGCCGACGGTCGCGAGCTCGGCTTCGACTGGGAGAAGGTCAACGTCAACGGCGGCGCGATCGCGCTCGGCCACCCGATCGGCGCGAGCGGGGCGAGGATCGTGGCGACGCTGACGCACGAGCTGGTCCGCCGCCAGGGTCGCTACGGCCTCGCGACGCTCTGCCTCGGCGGCGGCGGCTCGGTCGCGATGGCGGTCGAGCGCGTGTGACCAGCGGACATACACTCCGACCATGACCGAGACCGCCGTCGAGACACCGACCTTCCGCCACTTCATCGCCGGGGAGTGGTGCGAATCCACTTCGGGCAGGACCTTCGAGAGCCGCAACCCGGCCGACACCCGCGACGTGGTCGGGCGGTTCCAGCAGGGGACGAAGGCCGATGTCGCGATGGCCATCAAGGCCGCAGACACCGCCGGGCCGATGTGGCGTCGCACGCCGGCCCCCAAGCGCGGCGAGATCCTGTACGCGTTCGGGGCCCTGCTGGCCGAGCACAAGGAACGGCTCGCCCGGGCGATGACCCGCGAGATGGGCAAGGTCCTGGCCGAGGCGCGCGGCGACGTGCAGGAAGGCATCGACATCGCCTACCTGATGGCCGGCGAGGGCCGTCGCATGGCCGGCGAGACCGTCCCGTCCGAGCTCCCCGACAAGTGGGCGATGAGCATCCGCCAGCCGCTCGGCGTCGCCGGGATCATCACGCCCTGGAACTTCCCGATGGCGATCCCGTGCTGGAAGACCATGCCGGCGCTGGTCACCGGCAACACGGTCGTCTTCAAGCCGTCGTCCGATACGCCGCACTGCGCGACGCTCCTCGTCGAGCTGATGGCGGAGGCCGGCTTCCCGCCCGGCGTCGTCAATCTCGTGACGGGCTCCGGGGCCGAGGTCGGTGACGCGATCGTGGACAGCCCGGACGTGGCCGTCATCTCGTTCACCGGCTCGTCGGTCACCGGCAAGCACATCGCCGCGCGCGCCGGCCGCCTGCTCAAGCGCGTCTCGCTCGAGCTCGGTGGCAAGAACGGCGTCGTCGTCCTCGCCGACGCGGACCTCGACCTCGCCACGGACGGCATCCTGTGGTCGGCGTTCGGCACGACCGGTCAGCGCTGCACGGCCGCCTCGCGGGTCATCGTCGAACGAAGCGTCGTCGAGCCACTCCTGCGAGCGGCTCGAGGCGCGCGCGCGGAAGCTCCGGCTCGGCTCCGGGCTCGATCCCGCCGTCGACGTCGGTCCGCTCATCAATGCCGGCGCGCTCGACAAGGTCGATTCCTACGTCGATATCGGGCGCGGCGAGGCCGAGCTCGTCCTCGGCGGCGGACGCGCTGGCAAGGGCGACCTGGCCAACGGCCACTTCTTCGAGCCGACGATCTTCGCCGGGGTCGGACCGATGGACCGGATCGGCCAGGAGGAGATCTTCGGACCGGTTCTCTCGATCATCCCGGTCGACGACTACGGCTCCGCGATGCTCGCGCTCAACCAGACCCGCTACGGCCTCTCTTCGAGCGTCTTCACCCGCGACGTCAACCAGGCCTTCCGCGCGATGCGCGACTTCGAGACGGGGATCGTCTACGTCAACGCGGGCACGACGGGCGCCGAGGTCCACTTGCCGTTCGGCGGCTGGAAGGAGACCGGCAACGGCCACCGCGAGGCGGGCCACGTCGCCCTCGACACGTACACCGAGTGGAAGTCGATCTACGTCGACTTCTCGGGGCGCCTCCAGCGCGCCCAGATCGACAACCAGCCCGGCTGAGCTTTCCACGCGGGGCGTCCGTCGCACCACGATACGAATAGAGGCCGAATGGCTCTCGATGACTAGGACCTTCGGCGGTACGTTCGTCCGTAAAGTCGGCGCGCGCCGTTCAGGCTGCGTGCTCGGCGTGGAGGAGAGTCGCTCGCGACCGGAAATCAGGGCCGCGGCCAGCCCGCCATTGTCCTGCCCCCGATCCCGGTCGGGCGCGATGGAAGGAACGCATTGATACTCGAGCGCCGCGGAACGCGTGTGTCACCCGGGCGATCCACTCTCGATCCGTGTCGCGAAACCAGGCGGACAACGCGATGAGGAACACCGATAGCTAGACCGATGCTGGCCCTTCGGAGATCCGCCTCGCACTCGGCGTCCCTCGATGGCGCTCTCGTCGCCGTCGCGATCGTCCTGACGCTCGGCGCGGCCGCCTCCGTCGTCACCCCCACGCTCAACTTACGCGTCGTCGCGCCGTCACTCGACCTCGTGCTCGATACCGTCACGACGGTTATCACCCTCTCGGTGGCGGTGCTGTGCTGGGTCCGGTTCCGCCGGTCCGGAGAGCCGATCGCCTTATTCCAGTCGGCGGCATTCCTGGTGCTGGCCATCGCCAGTGGCCTCCTCGTCCTGCTCGTGACCACCGGCCTCGACCGGCAGGCCGGGATGGCGCTCGTCGCACAGGGCCAGGCGCCCCTCTACGACGCGAGCGTCGCCCGCGTGTTCGCGGCGGCACTACTGGTCATGGGCGGCGTCACCTCGCTCCGCGCAGGGCGCCTTCGCCACGCGCCCGGCATCGTGCTCGGGTCGGCCCTCGGAATGCTGCTGATCATCGCGCTCCTCCAGACGATCGCCGACCGTCTGCCCGCTCTCGGAACCACCGGCTGGCCGGGGCTGCCGTCGCCGATGCCGCGCGGCACGGCCATCGCTTTGCTCGGAGCGGCGCTGTTCCTGTGGGCCGCCCTCCTGTCGCGTCGGCTGTATCGCCGCGACGGCTCCGTCGGCGACGCCTACCTGGCGGTCGGCCTCGTCGTCGCCGCGTTCGCCCAGGTCTCGAACGCCGCCTACCCCGGTACCTACACGGGGATCGTCACGAGCGGCGACGCCCTCGGGCTGGCATTCGGCGTGATCCTGCTCCTGGGCATCCAGGCGGAAGCCGGAGCGCTGGTGGCCCGTGTTCGCCTGGCAGACCAGGACCGTGCGCGGCTCCACGGGGTGGAGGTGGAGCGCGCGGCCCTCGATGAGCGCTCCCGCCTGTCGCGGGAGCTGCATGACGGGCTCGCCCAGGACCTCTGGCTCGCAAAGCTGAAGGCAGGACGCCTCGCCGCGCTGCCCGGCCTCGGGGTGGAGGCCCGGGCGTTGACGGCCGAGCTGGATGAGGCGATCGACGCCGGGCTGGCCGAGGCGCACCAGGCGGTCGCCGCGATGCGCCTGTTCGACGAGCCGATGGGCTCGCTCTCCGACCTGCTGTCGCGCTGCGTCGATGACTTCGCCGACCGCTTCGGCATGCGCATCGAGTTCACCTGCGAGCGCAGCCTTCCGACGCTGCCGCGGCGTTCCCAGGCGGAGGCGCTCCGGATCGTGCAGGAAGCGCTCACCAACGTGCGGCGCCACGCCGACGCGACGGTCGTGCGTGTGCGGGCGAGCATGGAGGACGGCCGGATCGTGGTCGCAGTCGGCGACAACGGTTGCGGCTTCGATCCTGACGCCGTCGGCGAGGCCGCGTTCGGTCTGGCGAGCATGCAGGAGCGGGCCGCCCTGCTGGGCGCCGAGCTTCAGATCGATACGCGGCCACAGGACGGGACGCGCGTCAGCCTCCGGATGCCCCAGGCGATCGCCCTGACACCCATCGGTGCAGGCTCCGTGTGACGGACGCGACCAGGTCCGGGCGCCTGCGCGTCATGCTCGTCGACGATCACGCCCTGGTCCGGGCCGCCGTGCGCCAGGCGATCACCGCGCCGGACGTGGAGATCGTCGCGGAGGCGGCGACCGCGGAAGCGGCGCTATTGCAGGCCCCGCAGCTCCGCCCCGACGTGCTGCTGGTCGACATCGACCTGCCCGGGATGGACGGCGTGAGCCTCGTGCGTGAATTGGCGCCACGGCTGCCCGAGACCCGGATCGTGATGCTGACCGTGTCGAGTTCGGACCGCCATCTCGTCGACGCCATGCGCTACGGGGCATGCGGGTACCTGACCAAGGACCTGTCGCCCGAGGCCCTGCTCCGCGCCGTGCGCAGCGCCTGCGACGGCGAACTCGCGATGCCGCGACGGCTAGCCGCCCGACTCGTCCACCGCCTCGTGGAGACCTCGCGCCGCGGGACCGACCCCGACGATCCGGCGCTCGGCACGCTCACGACCCGCGAACTGGAGGTGCTCCACCTTCTCGCGGAGGGTCTGACTGATCGCGAGATCGCTGGCTCGCTGACGGTGTCGCCGCGCACCGTCGAAACGCACGTCAGCAGCGTGCTGCACAAGCTTGGCGCTCGGAACCGAGCCGAAGCCGCGCGGCAGTACCACGAGCCGGACTGAGCGACGCCCGCAGGTCCGCCCGGTGTCGGATCACCCCCTGGCGAACGCCCGCGCCGTCGCGATCTCGACCCGGAACAGGCGGGGCTGGGCGACATCGAGCGAAGCCCCCCGGCCGTCGCGCATAACCAGCAGGAGGCGCTCCCCGGAGAGCACGGCGTCCTCGATGACATCGAGCTCGAATGACAGGGTGAAGCGGCCGACGAGCACGAGCCGTCGCGTGGTCAGGTAGAGGTCTCCGGCGAGCGCGGCCGGCGCATCCGAGCGGAGCCCGGACTCGCGCCGATCGATCGCCGCCGAGTGGCGCACCGCCACGACCGCCTCGTCCGGGGCGAGCAGCGGTCCGATCCGCGCGTCGGCGTCGAGCGGCGCCATCGGCAGGGTGCGGTAGTAGTCGCGCGCCTGGTCGGCCGCCGCCTCGTCGGCCGCCGCGCGCGCGAGGAACTCGGCGGCGTTCCGGACCGCGGACGGATCCGTCCACGCGGTATCGGGGGCGCGCGTCGGTGCGGCATGGCTACCCGAACGCTCCATGACTCGACGGTACGGCGCCCGCACGATCGTTGGCCATCGGTGGAGGTACGGAGGCAGGTACGGGTTCGTATCTACGTATCCGGTCCCGCAACGTCGTACTGATGCCCGATTGCGTACCCGTCTCCGTACAACTACGGATGGCGCCGTGGCGGTGGCGCGCAAAGGTGGGGCCACTCGGCGGGCGTCGAGCGTCAAACGGTGCCCAGGGAGAACGGAGACGCCCGACCCGGAGCAAAGCCGCAGTCATCTCCCCGGGCGCAGAGACCGAGGGCCCACGGCCGATCGCCGACGGTGGCCAAGGAGGACGCCTAGCGTGGAGTACGACCGCCCACCACTCCCGCACCGGAGTGGAGTCCTCAACCCCGTCCAGCTCAAGGAGAACAGATCGTGCCCAAGCGCAAGTTCGCACGCATCGCGGCGCTCGTGACGACGGTCGTCGCCACGGTGCGCGCTCATCGGCGGCGCGGTCGCCGTGACCGGCGCCTACTTCACCGACAGCCAGGCGGCGGCGCAGTCGACGCGACCAGGGAACCGTCGCCGTCACGATCACCGGCAGCGCGGGCAGCGCCCCGGCGATCAACTTCGACCCACCTGCATGCCCGGCGAGGCCGCAGACCGCACACGGTCAACGTCCAGAACACCGGCACCGGCAACGAGGACATCTACCTCGTCTTCGACAACACCAACGTCGGGTGGAGCGCGGTCAACGACCTCGGCCAGTACGGCAAGTTCACCATCGACGGCACCATCTACGACAACCTGAACAACAGCGTACGCGCGGGGCACCGACCGGCGTCGCGGGCAGGTCATCTCCGACCAACTCCGTGCGAGCGGCTGCTACAACGTCCCGCGTCCAGCGCGATCAACTTCCTGCCGCACACGTCAAGATCTGCCTGCGGGACTGACCCCGACGGCCAGACCGCCCGTTCAACATCACCTTCAGCTTCCACGCCTGCATGACCGATCCGGCGCGAACGATCGCAATGGCCGGTCGGGGCCGATTCGGCACGCCGGCCATCGACGGTAACCGCTCAACTTCATCAGTCGTCGGCGTTCCAGGCCGGGCATGCTCCCGAGCGACCCGTACAACGGCGCGGGCAAGATCGTCGCCGCTCGCGATTCCGTACGACGCCCGCACGTCCCCGCTGGGCGACCTTCCAGTGATCGCTGGCCGTAAGCGAGACGATCGGGTGAGCAGGGCGGGCCGGCTCGCCCGCCCATCCATCAGGAGGAGCGTCATGACTCTCCGACGCGCTGTCGCGTTCGCGTCAGTCATGGCGCTCGTCTCCGTCATCGGCGGTCGGTGGCGCTACGCGTGGTCGAGTGGCGTCCGCTTCTACGCGGTCGACTCGGGCTCCATGTCGCCGACCTTCAACACCGGCGACCTCGTCGTCGACATGCCGGTCACCCCAACGACCGTCTATCACGTCGGCGACGTCGTCACGTTCCATCCAACCCCTGGCTACACGGCGACTCACCGGATCGCCGCCATCGGACCGGACGGGATCACGACCAAGGGCGACGCCAACCCGAGCAGCGACGTCGGACCCATCCAGCCGGGCATGATCGCCGGGCCGCGTCGCGTTCTCCGTGCCCTACGGCGGGTACGTGGCCGTCTTCTTCCAAAACCCGCTCGGGGTGGTCGCGCTGCTGCTCCTGCTCATCGGGTTGGCGGTCGTCTGGGAGCTGACGGGGAGCAAACCGGCCCCGCGGCAGCCCGAAGCGACCCTCGGCGAGGACTCGCCGTGAACTACCGCCGGGTCGCAGTGGTCTGGATGTGCGCCTTCGCGGTGTTCGCGGCGCTCCAGACTCGCCCCCGGCGTCACCCGCACGACGGCCTACTTCACCGACTCCCACGCCGGCTCCATTCGCTGGCTCGATCGGGACCCCGGCCGACCAGACCGGCCCGGTCTTCACGCCTCCGGCCGACCAGACCGTCGAGGCGACCGGGCCTGGGGGCGCGGTCGTGACGTACACGCCGCCGATCGCCACCGACGCGGTCGACGGTGCCGTCCCGGTGACCTGTCTGCCGGCCTCGGGCTCGACGTTCCCGCTCGGCGCGAACACCGTGACGTGCACGTCAACGGACAAGGCGACCAATACCACCAGCCACACGTTCACGATCACCGTCGTCGATACGACGGCGCCGGCCTTTGCGGCTCCGGCCAACCAGACGATCCCGGCGACCGGGCTAGGGGGTGCGGTCGCGACGTACACGACCCCGACCGCCACCGACGCGGTGGACGGCACCGATCCGGTGAACTGCCTGCCCGCCTCGGGCTCGACGTTCGCCATCGGGACGACGACCGTGACGTGTACCTCGACGGACAAGGCGTCCAACACCACCAGTCACACCTTCACGGTCAAGGTCGTCGCCACGACAGGCCCGGTCACCGCGCCGACCCAGGCGCCGGTCGCCAACGGCTATGGCTGGAACAACACGGACGTCGTCGTGACCTGGCATTGGACCGACTCCTCGTCGCCCATCGACATCATCAACTGCAGCACGAGCACGACGTCCAGCGGCGAGGGCGCGCTGACTCTGACGGCGACCTGCAAGGACCAGGCCGGCAATACCGGCACAGCCTCGTACACCGTCGAGGTCGACAAGACACTCCCGCTGGTCTCGATCACGGACCATCCGGCCGACCTGAGCGCGTCGAGCTCGGCCAGCTTTAGCTTCAGCGCGACCGACATCGGCGGAAGCGGCATCGGCATCGACGGCGTCACCTGCAAGCTCGACGCGAACGCGCCGGCGCCGTGCCTCGGTTCCCAGGTCTACACCGGCTTGGGCAACGGCTCGCACACCTTCACCGTGACCGCGACCGACGTGGCCGGCAACGCCAGCCAGGTGAGCTTCACGTGGCTGGTCGCCACCACCGGGCCGTCGATCTCGGTCAGTCACGTGGCCAACGGGTCGAACGGCTGGAACAAGACCTCGCCGGTCGCCCTCGTGATCACCGTCACGCCGGGTCCGGCTCCCGTCACGAGCCGCCCGACCTGCACGGACAACGGCAACACGCTGACGGTCACCGGCATCGCCTCGCCGTACGGCGCGTCGGTGGTGGTTCAGGGCACCCACGTCATCAGCTGCACGGCGACTGACACCGCGGCCAACACGGCCACCGGGACCGACACGGTCAGGATCGACTCCGTCAAGCCGGCCGTCGCGATCACCGGTCACCCGGTCAACCCGACCACCTCGGCCTCGGCGCCGTTCACCTTTACCGCCACCGACACCGGCGGCAGCGGCATCGCGACCGTGACATGCCGGCTCGACGCGGCCACCGCCGCGCCGTGCACGAGCCCGCTGACCTACAACCTCGCGGCCGGCACCCACACATTCACGGTGACCGCGACCGACGTCGCCGGCAACGTCAACCAGGCCACCTACACCTGGTGCATCACCGCCAAGGGGCCGTCGATCTCGGTCAGCCACACGGCAGACGGGTCGAACGGCTGGAACAAGACCTCGCCGGTCGCCCTCGTCATCACCGTCACGCCGGGGACCGCCGCCGTCACGGCCAAGCCGACCTGCACGGACAACGGCAAACCGCTGACGGTCAGCGGCACGGCCTCGCCGTATGGCGCGTCGGTCGCGAGCCAGGGCACTCACGCCATGAGCTGCAAGGTGACCGACACTGCCAAGCTCTCGGCCAATGGCACCGACACGGTCAGGATCGACACCGTCGCGCCAACGGTGACGGTCCCCGCGGACATCACAGTCGACTCCACGAGTCCCGGCGGCGCGACCGTCAGCTACTGCGCGAGCTTCAAGGACGCGACCAGCGGGATCGCGACCAGCAGCTGCACACCGCGTTCGGGTTCGACCTTCGCCATCGGCACGACGACCGTGACCTGCACCGCGACCGACAAGGCGGGCAATACGACGTCGAAGACGTTCACGGTCACGGTCCGGACCCTGAACCAGACCAAGGCGGCCATCCTGTCGAGCCTGCAAGCACAGCTCGCCGCGACGAAGGTCACCGACACGAAGGCAAAGCTGTCCGACGCGATCACGCATGTCGGCAACAGCCTCGCCCCAGGGTTCTGGGTGACCAGCGGGCCGCACGCCGACGGGAACCACCTCGATCCCGTCACCGGCGGTACGGTCTTCAGTGAGGAGAAGGCGGCGGTCACCTCGCTGATGGGCATCAAGAGCCCGACGGCCGCGGTCAAGGCGGCCATCGCCACGCTCGACAGGGTGGACCAGCTGCTGGCCCAGTTCGCCATCAACGACGCGATCGCCGCGCATGCCGACCCCGCCACGATCAGCCTCGCCCAAGGGCAGATGACGACCGCACAGAGTTATCTGTCGAAGGGCCACGCCGACACGGCGATCGACTACTGGAAGACCGTCTGGCGGCTCGTGACGCCGTAGACCGATTCCCGCGCGGCGGCTACCCGTTGCGGCGTTCGAACTCGCGCATGAAGTCGATGAGAGCGTCCACGCCGGCTTCCGGGAAGGCGTTGTAGATCGAGGCCCGCATGCCGCCTACCGACCGGTGGCCCTTGAGCCCGTCGAACCCGGCAGCGGTCGACTCTTTCACGAAGGCCTTCTCGAGGTCCTCGCTGGCCAGACGGAAGGTGACGTTCATCAGGCTTCGGCTGTCGACCTGGGCGGTCGGTCGCCAGAAGCCGGTCCGGTCGAGCTCCGCGTACAGCTTCCCGGCCTTGCGCTCGTTGATGGCGGCGATCACGGGAAGTCCGCCCATGTCCAGCAGCCACTGCATGACGAGCCCGAGGACGTAGACACCGAACGCCGGCGGCGTGTTGTAGAGCGACCCATTCTCGGCCTGGACCGCGTAGTTGAGCATCGTGGGGAGCGACTTGGACGATCGCGCCAGCAGATCCTCGCGGATGACGACCAGGACGACGCCGGACGGGCCGAGGTTCTTCTGCGCTCCGGCGTAGATCAGGCCGTACTTCGAGACGTCGATCGGTCCGCTGAAGATGTCGGACGAGGCGTCACTGACCAGCGGCGCGTCGCCGACCCGCGGCAGCCGGTGCCATTGCGTGCCCTCGATCGTGTTGTTCGATGTCATGTGGACGTAGGCCGCGCCCGGCGTGAAGGTGCACTCGGCATCGGTCGGGATCCGGTCGAACGGTGCCCCGTCCGGCAGGCCCGTCGTGTGGACGCTGCCGACCCGCCGGGCCTCCTTGACGGCCTTGTCGGCCCACGACCCGGTCATCACGTAGTCGGCCGTCGTCCCCTCGGTCAGGAGGTTCATCGGCACCATCGAGAACTGGAGGCTGGCACCGCCCTGCAGGAAGAGGACCTTGTAGCCGTCCGGGATCGACGCCAGCCGTCGGATGTCCGCCTCGGCCTGCCCGATGATCGCCTCGAACGGCGCGGAGCGATGGCTGATCTCCATGACCGACATGCCGACGCCGGGGAGTGCCACGAGATCGCGCTGGACCTGCTCGAGCACGGAGACCGGGAGCACGGCAGGCCCGGACGAGAAGTTGTAGACGCGATCGGTCGTTGACATTCGGTCGGCTCCTGTTCGATCAGTCGGAGGTGAGGCCCGGCGGCCGGATGGCCACGAGCTGCAGGCTGAGGATGTCCTCGTTGCCCGTCTCGATCGCGGCCAGCTGCGCCTCTGACGGCGCACGGTCGAGGTTGATCCTGGCGACGGCCGCCCGGGCGTCCTCGAAGATGATGTTCTCCGTCTCCTGGACGTTGATGTCGTCGCTTCGAAGATGCTCGAACACGTGCGCGAGTACACCCGGCCGATCGCGGTGGCGCACCACGAGCATGTGGGTCGCCGGGGTCCGCCGGGCGAGGTTCACCACGTTCGGCACGCGGCCGGTCTCCATGAACGATCGGACGATGCGCACCGTCTCGGCTGCGATCGCCTCCTGCGACTGTTCCGTGGACGCGCCGATATGGTGCGTGCCGTAGACCCCGGCTTCGTGCACGAGCGGGTAGTCGAACTCGGCCGTCGCGGTCGCCGGCTCGTCCGGGAAGACGTCCAGGCCGACCCGGATTCCGCGGTCGCGAACGGCCGTCGCCAGCGCGTCGTGGTCCACGATCTCGGCCCGGGCCGTGTTGATGAAGAAGGCACCCGGGCGGAGTGCGCCGATCACGTCCGCGCCGACGAGGCCACGCGTCTCCGGGCTGAGCGCGAGGTGCACGCTCAGGATGTCCGCCTGCTCCGCGACGGCTCGCGGCGTGGGAGCGATCGTCACGTTCGAATCGCGGTCGGTCGGGTCGAGCCCGTAGGCCGCGAGGTCCACGTCGGGGTCCTCCACGAACCGCCGTGACCAGATGACGATGTGCATGCCGAACGCCTGGGCTCGCCGGGCGACTTCCTGGGCGATGCTCCCGAACCCGAGCAGCCCCAGCGTCGCGCCGTGGATGCCTCGAGCATTGGAGAACCCCTTCTTGTCCCAGTGGCCGGCTCGCAACTCGGCGACGTTGTCCGGGATCCGTCGATCGAGCGAGAGGATGAGACCCATGGTCAGTTCCGCGACGGCGACCGAGTTCTTGCCGGGGCAATTGGAGACGTAGATCCCGCGCGCCGACGCGGCCGGCACGTCGATCGTGTTGTAGCCGGCGCCCGCCCGGATGATCAGCGACAGGCCGCCCGCATCCATCATCTCGGCGGTCACCTTGGTCGAGCGCACGACCAGGACCTCGGCCCCCGTCTCGCCGAGCGCCGCGACGAGCGCCTCGTCCTTCAGGGTGGCGTCATGGACCACGTCGCACCCGGCGGCCCGCAAGCCGTCAAGGCCGGACTGCTCGAACGCGTCGGCGACGAGGACCTTCATGCGGGCATCGCTCCTAGATCAGGTGGGTCAGCAGGCCGTCCCGGAGTTTCGGCTCGAACCACGTCGACTTCGGAGGCATGATGCCGCCCGAATCGGCGATCCGCATCAGGTCCTCCACGCGGACCGGGTGCATCGCGAACGCGACGGCGGCGGCACCCTCGTCCACGCGGGCGGCGAGTGCTCCCGGACCGCGGATGCCACCGACGAAGTCGATCCGCTTGTCGGTCCGGGGGTCGCCCACGCCGAGCACCGGGGCGAGCACCTGCTCCTGCAGCAGCGACACGTCCAGCGCGTCGGCGGCGGACGTTCCCGGCGCGGCCGGCGCCAGCCGAAGCGAGTACCAGCGTCCGGCCAGGTACATCGCGACCTCGCCGGGTCCGCCCGGGGTGTCCGTGCCCGGCATGACGCCGACGCGCTCCGCGAGCGCGTCGAGCAACGACTCGGGCGTCCGGCCCGCGAGGTCCTTCACGACCCGGTGATACGGCAGGATCCGGGTCTGGTCATGCGGGAACGCCACGGCGAGGAACGTGTCCATCTCCGCGGCAGCCGCGTCCGGGGCGCGCTCGTGCAGGGTCTGCCGCGCGCGCATCGCGCTGGCCGCCCGGTGATGCCCGTCGGCGATGTAGAGCAGGGGAACGCGGGCGAACGCGACGACCAGGGCGCCGGACAGCTCGTCGGTCGCACGCCAGACGGTGTGCTGGACGCCATCGACCGCGGTGAAGTCGAACAGCGGGGACGCGGAGACGGTCCGCTCGACCGTCGCGTCCACCTCGGACGAGGCCGGATAGGTCAGGAAGACCGGACCGGTCTGGGCCCGGAGGTCGATGATGTGCCGGGTCCGATCGTCCTCCTTGTCCTTGCGCGTGCGCTCGTGCTTTCGGATGACGTCGTGCTCGTATTCGTCGACCGAGAAGCACGCGGCCACGCCGGATTGCTCGTGGCCGCCCATGCGCAGCCGGTAGACATAGACGCTGGGGGTGGCTTCCTCGACCAGGGGCGCCGCCGCCCGAAGCCGCGCGAAGTTCCGCACGGCCGCCTCGTAGACGGCGTCCGCGTGCGGGTCCGTGTCGGCCGGCAGCTCGATCTCGGCACGCGACACGCGCAGGAAGCTCAGCGGGTTGCCCGCGGCGAGCGCGCGCGCCTCGGCCACATCCACGACGTCGTACGGGACTGCGGCGACGGCAGCGGCTCGATCGGGCACGGGCCGGAGCGCCCGGAAGGGATGGAGCGTGGCCATGAGGCACCGGAGTATAGGTGCCGACCGAGCGCACGATGCTCGTGGCGAGACTGCGCCGACTCCAGCCACTCGGTCGGCCCGGACGGGCTGGCCGCATGACGCAGGATCGCGGGTCCGGGACGGGAGCCGAGGTCGTGCGGATGCCACGCCGTGCGCGCCTGACTGCGGCTTACCGAGCCGGGCCACTGCGGCGATAAGACTAGGTGGACGCCCTGGGAGCGGAACATGCGCGGCAGTCGGACATCATCGCGGTCATGCTAGTCGCGCCGGGGTGGGTCATTGGTACCGTCCCGAGCGTCTGAGGCCGGATTCTAGGCTCGGCGGCATGATCCGGAGCGTGGATGTCAGAGGATCTCAGTCCATCGCGGCGAGCGACCGGGGCGACTGGCGACGTCCTGAAGGGGGTCCCGTGGAACCGCGTGGCCCGCAGCGCGACGCTCACGGTGATGGGCGTCGCGATGCTCGCCATGGTCGCCCAGCTGTTGATCGGGTTTCCTTACACGAATTTGGGCGGCAGCGACTGGGGCGCCGACCTGCGTGGCTACGTCGAGGCGAGCCGCTCGTGGCTCGCTGGCGATGGCTTCTACCTGCCGCGCCAGCTCCACGGTCCGTATCCGATCGAACTTGGCGACGTGCTCTACCCGCCGACGGTTCTCTACCTGTTCATCCCGTTCCTGGTGCTCCCGTACCAGCTCTGGTGGGTCCTGGCGGTCGGGCTCCTCGGCTACGTGGTCTGGTCGTGGCGACCCGCGCTGTGGGCGGTCGCATTGATCCTCGTCTGCCTGGCCTTTCCGAATCAGCCGGTCCTCTACTTCCGAGGCGCGCCGGTGATCGTCTTCGCCGCGCTCGTGGCCGCGGCCTTGCGCTGGAAGTGGCCGGGCGCGCTCATCCTGTTGAAGCCATCCATCCTGCCGTTCGCATTGATCGGCATCCGGACCCGCGGCTGGTGGATCACTGCCGGGATCCTGCTGGTCCTCACCCTGCCACTCATCCCGCTGCTCCCCGATTGGCTGCGGGCGGTCGTCGACGCCCGCGGTCCTGCCGGCTGGCTGTACAGCGTGAAGGACCTGCCACTGTTGATGGTGCCCGTCATCGCCTATCTCGGTAGGACCCGGAAACCGACGGCGACCGCCACGGGATATCAGGCGTGATCATGCCTGATCTGGAGTGTCTCGCCCGGCCGACGACTCTGGCTGTGCGGACCGAGTTCGGAGGCGAACAGGTGGGCAGGCGTCGGGAGCAGCCCGCGGCTGGACTGGTCGGGCCGAGGAACGAACAGACCGATCAGTGCCCCGGCTCGTTGCCAGCCGCGCGGCGTGAGCGACTCTGGGTCGGGGACGCCGTCGACGGACACGCTGTGAGGAGGCTCGTCGCCGAGCTGCTTCTCCGCGTGGCGGATCAAGCTGATCGAGGTTGCCAGGCTCGCCTCCTCACCCTGGCCGTGCGACCTAGCCCCGCGGACGGCCGTCGCGCTTCCAGTAGTAGACCCAGTTCCGGGCGCTCTCGTGGCGGGCGTTCGCCAGGGACAGCCGGCCGGCACAGACCGCCCGTCGCAGGTAGTTCTCGAAGCCGTCCTTCACGTAGCTGCCGACCAGGGTGCCGCCGGCAAGCCGGATGTAGTGCGGTTCGGGCCACAGGTTCCGCGGGCTGCGCGGCGAGCCGCCGAGCTCGAGCGGGATGAGGTGGTCCTCCTCATATCGGCTGAGCGACCGGTTGGCATAGCCGTAGGCGACGAGCTGGCTCCGCTTGAGTGCCGTCGTATAGCTCGACGGTGGCCGGACCCGGCTCGTCCAGCCAGAGACGCAGATCGTCCGATGGATCGTCGCCTGCGTCACCGCCAGGTTCGTCGCCCCAGGGGTCAGCGTTCGACTGGGAAGGCCGGTCCGCCAGACGTTCGTCGCAGACGAGGCGAGAACCGGCGAAACGCCCGACGGCGCGGCCAAGACCACGGCGGCAAGGACCGTTGCGAGGAGTGG
Source organism: uncultured Chloroflexia bacterium (assembly GCA_963742075.1). Taxonomy (GTDB): domain Bacteria; phylum Chloroflexota; class Limnocylindria; order Limnocylindrales; family CSP1-4; genus SPCO01. The sequence continues at coordinate 66,112 of CAVUKR010000013.1, forward strand.
CGTCCGCATCTCCGACCTCCGTGGCGAGCGGACGGGATGCCCGTCCCCGCTAGCCTGTCGGAATCGACACTATCACCCGATGGTGGTCGTGGCTCCGGGCACGGCGTAAGTTCCCGGCACGGTCTGGCCGGCAGGTCGGAATCGCGCGTGGCGACCACGGTTGGCCGACCTCCTACCGTCATTGGGGGCGAACCCGATCCTCGAGGAAACGACCATGCTGGATGGCATCACGCCGGTCCATCTCATCATCGTCCTTGTCATCGCGCTGCTCATCCTCGGGCCGGGCAAGTTGCCCGAGACCGGAGCGGCCCTCGGAAAGGCAGTCCGTAGCTTCCGACAAGGCATGAGCGAGGACGTCACGTCGACGTCAGCCGGCACGGGGCCGACCGGAACGAACACCTCTCCGCCCGCGGCCCCCCCGCCGAGTGCGTAGTGATTGCCGCGTCCTCCTGATGGCGGGCACTCAGCCGACGCACGGTAGTCCGCAGCACGGGCTCGGGGTCGCCTGGGACCATCGGCCAGGACACCGGTGTGGCTCGCACGGTGTATCAGGCCGCGCCTGACAACGCCTCGAGCTTCTGGAGCTTGTCGAGCATCTCGTTGATCGCGGCGTCCTGCGCCTTCAGGTGCGCCTGGATCTGCTCGGCCTCATGGAAGGTCGCGTCCGCGTCCTGATACGTCATCGTCGGCCCGCTTGTCGGCGGCGCGGCTCAGGATGTTCTGGCCGACCATGATCACCGACAGCATGACGAGCTGGATGAACGTCTGGCTCACCCACTGGATGATCGGGAGGAGTCCGCCACCGAGCGCCGATCGGCAGGGCGACGAGCGCGAGGACGGCGAAGGCGTAGGCGCACCACATCGTCCCGACCGCCGTGGTCAGGAGCAGGGCGATGCGACCATTGAACCCGACCTGCTCGTCGGCGCCCTTGGGTGGTCCGGCCTTGGCGTGGGCCGCGATCCGCGGATGCGGCTGGTGCTCGAAGACGACGCTCATCGGCTGGCTCCCTTGCATTGCTCGCGGCCGTCGCCTGGAGGGCAACGAGATCGCCCAGATTGTCGGGTCGCGCGACCCGGCTGTCAGGGGGCCGGCCGAGGCCACTTGTGCGAGCCGCACAGAGCCATCGACGATTGGGGCGACCACGCGAGCATGGATCAGGTCCCTGTAGAAGATCGGCACTATCGCCTGATCGTGTCATCCCAACGGGTGACGTCGCCGCGACAACGCGGCCCGCCATTTCGCGGGAATGCACCATGCTCGACGTCGTACTCTGCGCGTCATGGCGGAACGACCGTCGTCCAGGGTCATCCTCGGATCACGACCCGCGCGGATCGCGGACGTCGTCGCCGTCGCGGCCGGGGCGAAGGTGGAACTGTCGGGTCGGGCGGTCGAGCGCATCGAGGCCGGCCGGGCCATCGTCGATCGCCACGTCGCCGGCGAGGAACTCATCTACGGCCTGAACACGGGCCTCGGGCATCTCGTCGACCAACGTTTGCCGGTCGATGCGCTTGCCGACTATCAGGACGCGATCGTCGCGCTGCACGCAACCGCCCTAGGATCGCCACTCCCCACCTCGGTGGTCCGCGCGGCGATGTACGTGCGAGTGCTCGGCATTGCACATGGGGGGTCTGGCGCCTCACGTGCCGTCGCCGACTCGCTCGTCTCGATGCTCAACACCGGCGTGCATCCGATCGTGCCCGAGGCAGGGTCGGTCGGGGCGTCGGATCTCATGCACATGGCGGCGATCGGGGAGGTCGCCCTCGGTCGGGGCCGAGCCGAATTTCGCGGGACGACGATGCCCGGTGGCGACGCCCTCCGCGCTGCGGGTCTCGTCCCGCTGACGGTGGGTCCGAAGGACGGACTCGCCCTGATCTCCGCGAACGGGGTGGCGGTCGGGCGTGGAGCCCTGGTCGCCGACCGGGCGACGGACATCGCCGAGGTCGCCGACCTGGCTTTCGTGGCGTCGCTTGAAGCCACGCGCGGCAACCCCTCGATCGTCGACCCGGCGGTCGCCATCGCCAAGGGGATCGCCGGACAGACGGCCGCGATGGACCATATTCGGGAGCTGCTCCGCGGGAGCGACCGATGCGTCCCGGGCGGCGCTGGATCCGTCCAAGGCCCACTCTCGTTCCGAGTCGGGCCGCAGGTCCACGGAGCTCTGCGCGAGTCCATCCGCGCGGCAACGGACGCCACGACCGCGGAGCTCCGGGCCAGCGATGACAACCCGCTGGTGTCCATCGCCGACGGACGACTCATCAGCAACGGCAACTTCCACCCGATCATGCTCGGGCTCGCGTTCGACGCCCTCCGACCGGCACTCGCCCACGTCGGCCAGCTCAGCGACCGGCGGATGGGCCACCTGTGGGCCGTCCTACTCGGGGTCGAAGATGCCGTGACGCCCGAGGGGATGCGCCGCCTCGTCGGGCTGGCCGGAGGTCCCTTGCTCCGGTACGCCGCAGCGGTCCGATCGGCGCAGCTGCGTGCCCTCGCCGCTCCCGTCACCCTCGACGTCTCCCCACTCGACCTCGGGGTCGAGGATCATTCGACCAACGCGGCGGAGGCCGTCCGACTGACCGACGAGGCCCTCGACCTGCTCGAGCAGATCCTCGTCGTCGAGCTGCTCATGGCACGCGCCGCGCTCGCAGTCGAGGTCGGCACCCCGTCAGTCGGGGTCGGCACCCGGATCGCCCTCGATTGGCTCGCTGAGGTGCTCGAGGTGTCCCCCGCTGCGATGCCCGACGAGCTCGTGGCGGCGCTCCATCAGCGGTTGCGCGATGAGCTGCTGCCGCGGATCAGGACGGGGGTCGGGCCTCCGTGAGGTCGGCCTCCTCAGCGCGATCGCTGCAGGGTGTCCTGTGGGTCGCCTGTATCGCGGGGTTCACGGCCAACTTCGACCTCCAGCTCGTCAATCTCGCCCTTCCCCAACTTGGCCTTGCCTTCGGGGTCAACCAGTCGACTCTCGCCTGGGCGGTCGCCGCCTATGTGCTCCCGTATGCGATCGCGATCCTCGCGGTCGGCCGACTGGTCGATCGATACGGCGCGCGGCGGGTCCTCTCGATCGGCGCGACTCTCTTCGCGGTTGGATCGCTGGCGGCCGCGCTTGCACCCGCGTACGGGGTGCTCCTGGTCGGCCGCGTCTTCCAGGGCCTCGGCGGTGCCGCGATGATGACGACCGCGCTGGCCGTGATCTCGGCGACCTTCCCCGATGCGGCTCGTCCTCGAGCCTTCGGGATCTTCTTCGCGGCGGGAGCAGCGGCGGCCGTGGTAGCACCCCTTGCTGGCGCGGCACTCGTGGCGACGCTCGGCTGGCGTGGCATGTTCGCGACCCAGGTGCCGCTCGGCCTCTTGGTGCTCGGGGGCGCGCTTGCGGTCCTCCGGGGAGGCCGTTCAGGTGAAGGTCGGGCGCTCGACCTGCCCGGACTCGTCTTCGCCACGCTCGCCCTTGGGGCGGTCAACATCGGGCTCCTCCAGGCGAACGAATGGGGCTGGACATCGCCGGCGATCATCGCGTCCTGGCTCGTGGCCGGAACAGCACTCGCAGCCTTCGTCCGTCGCGAGCGGCGAACCGCTGAGCCAGCGGTCAGGTTGAGCGTGTTCCGCAGCCGGATGTTCGTCGCATCCGTCCTGGTCGGTGCGGCGGCCTGGTTCGGCATCCTGTCCGGGACGATCCAGCTCGCCGTCTATCTCCAGACCGTCCGTGGCCTGACGACCACCGACACCGCGCTCGTCCTGCTGCCCTGGCCGCTGATCGCCGCGCTCGTGTTCCCCCGGAGCGGCGCCATCGTCAGTCGGATCGGCCCGGAGCGAGTGATGCTCGGCAGCGTCGCCTTTTCGGCGGCTGCGGGCGCGGCCATGATCCTGTTCGATCTGTCGACGCCGCTAGTCATCGTCTCAGCGGTCGCGGCCCTTGGCGGCGTCCCCATCGCATTCGGGGTGACCGCCAGCACAAGCCGCGCGCTCTCGGAGTTCCCGACGACCGAGGCGGGGACGGCGTCGGGGGTGTTCAACGGTCTGCGCCAGGTCGGCTCGTCCCTCGGTGTCGCGATCCCGGCCGCAGCATTCGACCTTGCAGGCGGCGGGATGATCGGCTCGACGGCGGCGTTCGCGTCACGTGCCGTGGTCTTCACGATCGTCCTGCTGTCGGTGGCGGTGATCCTCGGGGGTGGGTTCCCTCGCCAGGCGGTCACGACCATGCCACCGGGGTCGCCGGGAGGCCTCGCCTCGCCCAAGCAGCCGAACCGGTCGTGACCGTGGCGCGTGCTCCCCGCGCAGCGGAGCCGTCGTCAATAAGGTTCACCTGGTTGCGGCCAAACCCAGCACGCACGCACCCACACCATGTGGAGATCGTGGCGCAGCCAAGCCGCAAGACTCGCCTGCCATAGTCCTGAACGTGGACCCCGACGGACTCGCCCGGGCGATCGCCCGCAACTGCGCGACCGGGAGTCGTCGCCCGGCTGAGGCATTACAGCTACACCCGTTCGGCTACGACGGTCGCGCGAGCCTCGGCAGCAGGACGTCTTCCCGGCTGTAGTGGCCCGCGACATCGAACCAGCGCTTCTCGTGCGCCCCGACCGCGAGGTCGCAGTCGGCGATCATCATCCCCTCTTCGTTGTGTAGGGGGCCGGCGATCGGCCGCCCGCCCGATGGCTCGAACACTCCGGCGTCCATCAGGAGGTCCTCTTCCGGGAGCTGGACGGGGAAGTCGCTCGGGAACGCGCTGTGGGGCTGGAAGGAGCGCACCGTCACGACGAACGCGCCCGATTCGACGGCGATGGCGCTCGCCATGGCGTGCCAGCCGGGTCCACTGTCCGCCGTCGGCGCGACCCAGATCTGGGGGTGTCCTCGGTAGATCGCGTAGCGGGCGAGCGGCATCCGGTTCTCCCAGCAGATGAGGCCGCCGACCCGCCCGAACGGGGTGGCCACGACCTCGAGGTCATCAGCGTCGCCAAATGCGTGCCACGTCCGCTCGTGATACGTCGGCATGAGCTTGCGATGCCTCAGCAGGAGCCCGTCCGGACCGAGGATGAGCATCGTGTTGTACACCGACCCGCTGCGGGCGGGCTCGCGCTCGTTCACCCCGACGACGGCATGGATGCCGTGGGCGCGGCATGCCTCGATGAGTCGGTCGACGAGGGGCCCCGGCACCTCCACCGAACTCGCGTAGAAACGGTCCCAGAGCTCCGTGGAGTCGCCCCAATGAGCCTGCGGGTAGATCGAGACGAAGCACTCCGGGAAGACCGCGAGTTGGACACCCTGGCCAGCTGCCTCCCCGAGGAGCCGGACGGCCTTGTCCACGGTGGCCTCAGCGTCGAGGATGACCGGTGCCGCCTGGATCGCGGCGACCCGGACCGTTCCGTGGGACGACATCCGAGGGAGCATAGGCGCTCACGTTGCCTACCACAATGCCGCCATGGTGGTGGCCGACTGAGTGACCAAACCGGGATTGCCACGATCATGCGGGCCTAGGAGCAGACCGGGTGGGCGACGCACAACGCTCCTCGTCCTGCTCTCGTACACGCCTATCCAAGGTGGGCCGTTCCTTGATGCGATGATTGGGGTCCTGTGGACGCACTCGTCATTTCGCCAGAGTTCCTGCCGGTCGCTGATGTCCGGCGACCGCGGATAGGTCGTGCCGTCCTCGGGGTGATGCTCGTCGCGGGCCTGTTCGAAGTCTTCGTGCTCGCGGCGAAGGAGGTTCGGTCGCTGGGAGATCACGCGCCCTGGATGAACGACCCATACGACGTCATGACGTCGTTCGCGATCTTCTTCATCCCGATCGTCGGCGCGTTCTCGGCCGTCCGGCTGGCCCTCTGTCGGCGCTTCGAGCCACTGCCGCTGACTCGCGTGACCGGCTTGCTGCATGGCTGCCTCGTGCTTCTCGTCGTCGTCTTGGCGACGGCTGGGTCGGACTGGATCGCCGTGGCCGCAGGCGCAGATCGTGGGTCGTGGACGTCGGTGACACCGGCGCTCGTCGCCGGACTCGGCCTTGTGACGCTGTTCGCGCTGCTTGCTGCAGGCGCGTTGGTCTCGGCAGGCCGCCCATTGCCTCGGCCGAACCGGGCCGAGATCGCGGCACCCGACTGGCTCGCCGACGCGACCGTCATCGCCGGCCACATCAGCCGACACCTCGGTCCGCTTGAGCCGGTCACGTCGCGGATCGTTGGAGTCGTCGATCGTCAAGTGTGGGGGTGGGTCCGACGGCGACCGATCACGGCGGCGGTCATCTCCGCAGCTGGATTCGCCGTCCTGTTCGCCGTGGGCGCCCTGCGGGAGCGGTATTCGATCCCGCTCCTGGCATTCGTGCTCGTCGTCGCCTGGTGCGGGATGTTCGTCTTCCTCGTCGCCGCAGGGTCATACCTTGGACTTGTTCAGTCGCCGGTCCGCATTCGTGGCGTCCACCGGCGGTTGCTTGACGCCGCGCTCGTCGGGGCAGCCAGTGTGCCGATCACGCTGGCTGTTCGAGATTCCCTCTGGTGGCTGGTCGGTTCATCGACGGAGCGGGCCAACCTCGCGGACCTGGACATGCTCCTCGCGATCGTCGCTGCATCCGCCGCTGGACTCACCTTCTTCATCGAGACGATCGGCCACGTCCACGACGCTCGAACCCCGTCGTTCTAGGCGGGCCCCAAGCCAACGCCACGTTCTCAGGCTCGACATCAAGGCCCGCCCGAGGGAACCGTCGGCTTCACGCCCATCGCCCCGCTCTACCGGGTCGAGCACGCCTTCGCCGGCTGGGCCGCTGGCGGCGGCTGTCGCGCTGCTACGAGGGCACGCCCGAGAGCGCCCGCGCCTGGCTCGAAGTCGCCCGCGCTCGGCTACCTGTTCGCGCGGCTGCGCAGATTGTCGAGCAGATCGATGGCGGCGTCGACGTCGCCGACGTCGAGGAGCGACTGCGCCCGAGCGACCTCGGCGAGCACGCGACCATTCGGGTCGTCGGAGACGGCCGGCAGCCGCGCGAGCCTCGCGAGCGGCCCGACCAGGATGGCCAGGGCGATGACCGGCAGGAACGCGACAAAGGCGGCCGGGCCAATGGACGCCTCGACCACGAGAGCGGCCGCGGCAGCGACCGGGACGAGCACGATCGCGACGAGCACGATCGCGAGGGCCACGACCGCGAGCACGGGTCGTCGTGCGCCGCGGCGGCGGGAGCGGAACCCACCCGACCTCGATCGCCGCGCCCATCGCAAGCGCCGTCAGGAGAGCAACGAGGACCATCGCGGGAAATCGACGACGGCACCAGGCTCTCTCCATCCGATCGGGCTCGCGCCTCTGAGCCTACGCGCCGCACCGATCCGTTGCGCTGGGCCTTCGGGGCACCGCGCGACGAGCTTCTTGGGCTGGTCCTCGCGCAGGACTTCGGGCGGTGTCTCTGGGATCGTTGGCGGCTTCATGCGCGCCATTGGGCTCTCGCCGATCTCGCCTTCGTCGGCGAGCCACTTGAAGAACTGCTGAAAGCTCCTGTAGCGGTTGGCCGCGCTGGCAGGCTTCAGCCGGGCGAGCTGGTCCTCGATGAAGGACTCGAGTGCTCCCTGTGGATCGCGGCCACCGTCCGTGGCATCCCGTGCTCAGCCAGGTAGGCATCGAGCTGGGTCACGGCCTCCATGTAGGACTTGACCGTGTTCAACGACTTGTTTACCGCCCGAAGGTGGCGTGCGAACAAGGTTCCGTTGGCCTCGATGTCGGCGGCTGCGGTACCATGCGCCGCACTGGTCAGTGCCTGTTGCATCGTCTGGGCCTCCGTGAAGGCTCCGACCAGTGATCCGCTCTAACTGGGCGTGAAACCGTGGGCCCGTAGCTCAATGGCAGAGCAGCTGACTCTTAATCAGCGGGTTGACAGTTCAAGTCTGTCCGGGCTCACCACTCCATTCCGCGCACGAAATGACCCCCGGAGGAAGTCCTCCCGGGGGTCTTCGAATTCGGTCTGCACCACCCGCTTGTACCACTCTCAGGCGCCGACGACTCAAATTCGACGGGGTCAGGACGCCGGTCCCGAACACCTGGCTGATCCCCACTGAGGGTGGCGGCCCGACCGATGACAAGCCGACCGTTACGTTGACGGGGCCACCGGACCCCGACCACTCCAGTGGGTTCCTCAACGTGCGGGTCGCCGACATCCAGAAGGTCTACGAGGATTGGTCAGCCAAGGGTGTGGAGTTCTTGACCGAGCCGAAGGATCACGGACGGGAGATCCGTGCGTACGTCCGAGATCCCGATGGTCACCTGATCGAGGTCGGGCAGGCGACCGGCGCTCGAGGCTGAAACGAGTCGACGACGGATCGCGTCGTCGATGGCAGTCGACCGTCAAGGAAGTCGATCCAATGCTCTGGGATGGCGAGCCGGAGCGACGGCGTTCCTCGGTCGAGCCAACCCGCAGGTCGCAGCTCCGGTCCCGCCAGGCGCAGGACGTCCAGGAGTCGCCGATCGGCGACGACCGATACGCCTTCGACGGGTGCAAGGGCAGCGAAACGCGCGCCTGGGGGCCCGAGCCTCCAGGCTAGGGTGAAGTCGCCGACCAAGGCCCCGCACCTGGACGATCGGAAGTAGCCGATCTCGAGACTGCGCCCGGCGGCCATCCCATGAAGCCGACCGCGAATCGATTCGTGAACCCGGAGAGTCGGCAGTGCGCCGTTCATCGGGCCGACTATAACCGTCCCGAGCCGGCCGACATCCCCGAGGTAGCCGCTTACGCACACGATCTCCACAAAGTGTAAGCGCCGACTCCGGGTACCTGGCGCCTCGTTTCGGTCTCAAACGCTTTCCACGTCGGAGTACCATCCCACCGATGGCGCGACCCCCTCGACATTCGCTCCTTGGGCCCCTGATCGTCGCGGCCGTTGCGCTGTCCTTGGTCGGCTGCCAAGGCGCCCCGGGCCTTCCGTCGCTGCCGTCCGGCCTTCCGTCGCTGCCGTCCGGCCTACCGTCGCTGCCACTCCGCCCGACCGCGACTCCAAGCCAGGCGCCCGCAGCGACACCCACCCAGGCACCGACCCCCGCCCCGACCGCCGCGCCTACAGCACGGGCAACGCCGACACCGACACCGACACCGACGCCGACCCCGACGCCGACCCCGACCCCGACCCCGACCCCGACGCCGACCCCGACCCCGACGCCGACCCCGACCCCGACCCCGACACCGACGCCGACCCCGACGCCGACCCCGACCCCGACCCCGACCCCGACGCCGACACCGACGCCGACCCCGACCCCGACACCGACCCCGACCCCGACCCCGACACCGACGCCGACCCCGACACCGACACCGACCCCGACCCCGACACCGACACCGACCCCGACCCCGACCCCGACCCCGACACCGACACCAACGCCGACCCCGACCCCGACACCAACACCAACGCCGACCCCGACCCCGACACCGACACCAACACCAACGCCGACCCCGTCACCGACGCCAACGCCGTCTGCGAGCCTGACCGCAACCGCCACGCCGGTCCCGAGCTCGTCGCCAGCGCCGTCGCCCGGCTCGACCGGGCAGGGCGCGCCGCTCGCATTGATCCTGCTCCTCGCGATCGCCGCCGCCATCGGGGTCGGACTCGCGATCTACGTCAGGAACCAGCGAAACGGCGGATCCGGCGGATCCGGCCCGGTAAGCGGTGGGCCGGAGTCGACCACGCCAGGCGGGCCACCGACCCCGCCGGACCGTTCAGCGAGCTGACCGGACAAGCTGGATCACGCGCAGCGAGCCTCGCTCCACCATCAGGCGATCGTGCTAGACCCGGTCCCAAGACCTAATGGTCATCGGGCTCGCCGACGAGGCCGAGCTTTCGGCCCCGGAGCGCCACCTCCAGGCGCGATCGAAGACCGAGCTTGCCACCGGACGCACGCCCGAGCCTTGCTGACGATCTGGGCCTACATGTGGAGGGTGTCCATCGTCGGCCGCCAGTCTCGCCAGGGAAGACTCGACGACCGCGCGTCATCGTCAGTGCAGCCTTTGCTCCCAGTCCGATGGGACGCGGCCAGCTGGTCCCGGCACGGGCTGGTCGAGCGGATGATGGTGCGGCGGTGCCAGGACGGGACCGTCGAGATCGACCTCCCGCACGTAGTCCCAGAACCAGTCCTCGCCAGGTTCGAAGCTCTGGACAACCGGATGACGCGCGTCGAGAGCGTGATGACTCGCATGCTGCGAGGGGGACGAGTCGCAACAGCCGATGTGGCCGCAATGGGCGCAGCGACGCAGGTGGAACCACCAGCCCCCGGTGGCGAGGCATTCGACGCACCCCGCGCCGCTCGGCGGGACCGCCGGATCGATGTCGTCGTCAGCCGTCATCGCGTCAGGGTACCTGGCAGGGTCACGGTCTCATCGATTTTCGTCTTGCCTGATCGGTTCGCTCCCTTGATTTCCCGGTTCTCGTGATCGGTGATCTTGAACACGCGTCGACCTCCCGTTCGCAGGCCGAGATCGGTCCCGGCAGATGTAATGGTCACCCGATGCGCAAATCGGAGTGTCAACGGCAGCGGGATCTTCTCAGTGCACCTTCGCTCGTCTCGCCCAGGTGTCCTGGATCTCGCTGCGACGCGCGGCGATCGCGGAGACGTGCTCGCGGTGGAGTACCTCGATGCGAGCCTCAAGGTCGGGGTTGAAGATCGAATCCTCGCGCTCGTCGGTAGCGGCTCGCCACTCGTCCCATACGGTCTCGACGGTTCGGTCCATGGGCTGGACCTCGATACGGGCACGGAGTGTGCGCGTGATACGGGCACCGTACAAGGCGGGCCTATTGCGTGCGGCTCGCCGAAGAGATCACGCTCCTATCAAGTCACGCCCGGCGCGCCCGACTCCCGCCGGGGGACGCTCAACATCAGAGTCACCACCCTCACGGGCGGGACATGCCATACGTGGAGTCACCCCGGCGGGTTCGGACGAACGCTCGCGGTTGAGCGATGCGCAGGCAAGAGCCTACGCATGCCATGGTGTGGCACCACCCAGTCGCTTGCTGAGACGACCGCGACGACCAAGATCCAGACGGATACACCCGGCGTCTATCTCGGTTCGACGCGGCACTTCGTTCAGGGCCGAGGCGAGCGTCGGCTGAACGATTCGATTCGCCCCCACGCCAACGGTATAGGCACCATCACGACGGCCGTGCCGCTAGCCGAGGCGAAGCGTGGACCAGCGAAGTCTCGTCGAACGGGCCCGGAAAGGCGATCATGACGCCTCCACCGACGATACCACCGGCCAGAAGTCAAGCGCCCGGCCCTTCGATTGACTCATGGCATTGACCGGCGCATCTCCATGTTGGAAGCTTGCAGCCGGCGTACCGGCCCGGTGCCCCAACGTGCGGCCTACGCTACCGGAGGGAGTCGAATGAAGAACCCGCCCGTCCTCATCTCGCTCATCGGTTTCTTCGCGGCGCTCGCGGGGTTCGGCTACGTGTTCTTCGGCCTGCGGGTCCTCGGCTTCGACTGGTTCGGAGCACTGGGTGACCTGCCGGCCTTCGAGCACGTCGGGCTCTGGGGCTGGCTCGCGGTCGCCACCGGGACCGTCTGGATCCTGGCCGCGGTCGGCCTCTGGACACTTCAGCCGTGGGCCAGACTCTTCGCGCTGATCATGGCCGGACTCGCCCTCTTCGAGGCGGTCCTCGCCTTCTTCCAGTTCCCCGGGACGGGCATCGGCCTCGCGATGGCGATCATGCCGGCGCTGATCCTCTGGTACCTGAGCTCGAGTGAGATCAAGGCGGTGTTCGCCGAGGGCGAGCCTGCCACGGTGGCGCCCTCGGTGGCGGCGGCCCAGCCGGTCGCATCTCCCGTGGCGGTCTCGGCGGCGGTGGCGCCTGTGCTCATTGCACCCGAACCCGCCGCGCCTCCTGTTGCGGTTCCGGCGGCGGATGTGGCTGTGACTGCTGCTCCCGAGCCCGTCGAGGCACCAGTCGCCGCGCATCACATGAAGATCGCGGACATCGAGGGGATCGGTCCCGTTTACGCCGAGAAACTCGCCGCGGTCGGCATCGTGACGACCGACGACCTGCTCAACGCCGGGGCGAAGCCCAGCGGCCGCGACCACATCGCGGAGGCGACGGGCATCAGCGGCAGGCTCCTCCTGGAGTGGGTCAACAACGTCGACCTCATGCGCGTTCCTGGCGTGGGCCCCGAGTACAGCGACCTGCTCGAGGCCGCCGGGGTCGACTCGCCCGCCGAACTGGCCCAGCGGAACCCGGCCAACCTTGCGGTCACCGTCCAGGAGGTCGTTGCCGCGCGACCGGGCATCGTCCGTCGGGTCCCGAGCGAGGCCGAGATCGCGGCCTGGATCGGGGAGGCGGGCAAGCTCGAGAAGGTCGTCGAGCACTGACGATCAGTCGCGAATCGGCGCCATGAGCTCTGCCTAAGGCTGCCTGGTCATCGTCACGATCGGGGTGATCCCGAACCCGTACGACTTCCACGGCCTGTCGCACACCCCCGGAGACCCGGGCTCGGCCGACTAGCACCCAGCGGACGACGTGACGTCACGCCCGAACACGGTCGCCGTCCTGTGGCCGGCTGATCGGCGCACCGTGGACCCTTCCCAGGGCGCGGCGGACTCGACATCCATGGTGGATAAGTGAGGGCCATTGTGGACGGTTGACGATGTCGGCAGTGGACTCGCGGCCCTTAAGGAGCGACGGGTGTTGGGAAGAAGCTCCTCTCGGCGACCAACCCTGCCGGGCGTTCCGGCGTTTCTCGCCGGGAGAACCAGAACCGTGTCCTCGATCACTGCCCTCCGATCACGGCCGTCCGCGCCGAGCGCGCTCGACCGAGTTGTCGCCCAATTCGCTCGCGCGCATCACCTGCACATCAGCCCGATCGTCGGCTGCTATCAGTGTCTGCACAACTCGCTGCGCGTCGCTACGTCGGAGCTGGACGCAGCGGCATAGGATCGGGCGCCTCGGCGTGACGCCCGCGAGGTGGGTCTGCTCACCTTGGTGCTGAAGGGCGCGATCGCCGGTATCGAGATCGCGGGCGTGCCGGGCTGGGGCTGGGGCTGGGGCTGGGGATCGGCGATCCCCGGGCTTCCGGCGATCCGGGGACTGACGAGCCTGCCTGTGCCCGGAATGCTCCGAGCAAACGACATCTGATCGAGCTAGAACGGGCGAGGATCTGAAATGCTGGAAGGATGGACCGACGTGCCGCTCTATATGGACCGTCATGAGCTACCGAGCGCGACTGCGGAACAGGTCGCGCAGGCCCATCTGAGTGATCTTCGGGTCGAGGCAGAGTACGGCGTCGAGTTCCTCACCTACTGGTTTGACGCCGACAACGATCAGGCATTCTGTCTGGCTCGCGCGTCCACACCAGAGATCATGCAAGCGGTCCACCAGGAGGCCCACGGCCTTATCGCCAACGAGATCATCAGCGTCTCTGAAGACAGCGTCCTGCGGTTCCTCGGCAAGATCTACAACTCGGCCTCTGCCGCGGGCGAGCGTCCGTTTCGCACGATCCTTTTCACTGATCTGGAGGGGTCGACATCGCTGCTTCGACAGGTTGGCGAGTCGGCGTTCATGGTCGTCCTGACCGAACACGACATGATCATCCGGCGAGCTCTCGTCGCCACACGAGGGCACGAGGTGAAGCACACGGGCGATGGCATCATGGCGTCGTTCGACGACGTCTGCCATGCCTTGGCTTGCGCTCTGACGATCCAGGAGCGTTTCGCCGAGCGGAGCGCCGCCGGCAAGACCCCGGAGCTTCGGGTCAGGATCGGCCTGGCCGCTGGCGAACCGGTCGACCATAACGACGACATCTTCGGATCCACGGTGAACCTCGCCAGCCGGCTCTGCGAGGCCGCCGAGGGTGGACACATCCTGGTATCGGAACTGGTGCGTGACATCGCGACCGAAAGAGGCTTCTCGTTCTGCGAGGCTGGTCATCGCGCACTCAAGGGGTTCCCTAGCCCGGTCCGCGTCTTCGAACTGATGCCGATGACCACACCGTGACTCGACGGTCGTCGCGGTCGACGGGAGCCGACCAATCACCATCCGGCCATCGTGTGGCGGCGCCGCTGAACCCGAAGCAGGCATGGCAATGCCACTGACTTCGGATCAATAGGTCGGGGGCTCGAATCCCTCCGGGTTGTCGATCGGGGCCGGCACGGGAGCGGGCCCGAGAGCCGGACTCGGAAGACGACCGTCAGCGTCAGGCGCTGTCGGCCGGGCTGGATAACGGAGGCTGCACGTCGGCGACGTCGCCCCCGGCGCCGACCTCACCGTCGCTCGCCCGGAGCAGTACGTCGCGTTGACGAAGGTAGTCCGTTATCGCGAGGATCGCCGCGCCGACCGGGATCGCGAAGATCGCCCCGAGCACGCCGGCGAGCGCTCCGCCGAGCATGACGACGACGAAGACGGCGACGGGGCTCATCTTCAGCGACGCCGCGCCCGCGGAACGGGAGGTGGCGCTGGAGCCAGGAGACTGGCGGTTCGAGGACATAGGCCATCAGCCAGGCGACGAACAGGATGATCACGGGCGAGGCGATGACTTCGAAGAAGCCCGAGGCGAGCCGGGCGATCGCGACGATGAGCGCGATCACCACCAGCTAGAAGATCAGCCGGGCCTCGCGACGTGAGACGACCTGCTCGAGGGATGTGCGGGGTGTGATCGGGTCGGTCACGAGCTCAATCTACCCCCTCGGGGTGGGCGGTTGGCAACAGGCCAGCCATTCCATCGAGGGCCCGAGCTGAGGCTCCGGTGCCTCATTTCCGGCGGACTGCAGCGAGTCTCGCTGCGTGGGAAGCTTCGACCCAGGTTGTGACCACCCAGTCGACTGGAGTGCGCCTGTCGATGATGTACCGTCCTCGTGCCCCGGGTGGGTCCCGAATTGCGTCTCCGCCTGATTGATTCCCCGCATCTCCATGTCGGATGCATGGAGCCCGGCGCTCGCGGGCGTCAGGGAGTGAGGAAGCCGATCACCTCCTGATCAAACACTTCCGGCTGTTCCCACATCGGGTTGTGCGCGGCCCCGCCCACGACGACCAGCCGCGAGCCTGTGACCAGGCTGACGATCTGCCGGCCGATCGCCACTGGGCAGATCGTGTCGTGTTCGCCCCAGATCACCAAGGTCCGCGCCTGGATTCGGGGCAGCTTCGTTCGCCAATCGGCCCGGAGCAGCTGGATCGACGCGTCGGTCAGCCGGACCGGACCCGAACGCAAACCGTCTGCGACCATGATCGGCAGCAGGCTCGGCGCCGTCCAGCGAAGGGTCGCGGCCGAGCCGCGGAGCGAGGCAAGCGGGTTGGGCTGCAGTGAGAGGAATGCCGCATCGACGAGGACCAGTCGGTCCACGCGTTCGGGGTGATCGGCGGCCAGGCCACCCCCGATGAGCCCACCCATGGAGTGGCCGATCACGCTGGCCCGATCGATCCCCAGGCGATCCATGGTCGCCGCCAGCTGCTCGGTGGCCTCCTCGAGTGCCAGCCGATCACCTCGCGGCGACGCGCCGAAGCCAGGCAGATCGATCGCGATGACGCGGAATGACTGCGACAGGCGCGGGATGTTCCGCGCCCACCAGCGAGCGGATCCGGCGAGGCCATGCAGGAGGATCAGCGGAGGACCTGCGCCGAGGTCCTTCGACACGACGGGCAGGCCCCGCCCAGCCTCCGTTGGTCGTTTCCGCCCGGCTATCTCGGTCACGCTTTGGGCTCGATCGGTGTCTCAAAGACCCGGACCGCACCCTTCGCCGAGGGGTCCGGGACGATCGGCCGACCCTCGAGGAAGCAGCGGACGACATTGGCGAGCTGGTCCGGGTGCGAGAAGTTGATGGCATGGGCGGCACCCTCGATGACGGCCGCGGTGACGTTGGGTAGCTCGACCGCTCGCTGGGCGACCACACGCTCGCTGACGAGCGGATCGCGCGATCCGATCACGACGAGCGTCGGGATCACCAGCTCGCGGAGTCGCTGCACCGTCGGGTAGTGGAGCATCGACCAGAGTAGATTGGCCGACGGGATCAGCCCGTACCTCGCGTAGTCTGTCAGAGCGATCGGGACCATCCGAGGCGGTTCGCGGAGTCCCGCGAGCACCATCTGGGCGACGCCCCGGTAGATCGGCAGGTTGTAGCGTCCGCCCGCCGGTGAGACCCAGATCGTCGCCTCGATCCGGTCTGTGTGCTGATCGAGCATCGACGCGATGATCGGGCATCCCAGCGAGTTACCGAGCAGGACGGCCCGGTCGATGCCCTGCTGGTCCATGAACCGGACGACCGCGTCGCCCAGCTGGTCGATCGTCAGCGGGTGCGGCGGGTGATGGCTCCGCCCAAAGCCGGGCAGATCGGGTACGAATGTTCGGTAATCGGCCGCCAGGCGTGACGCGGTGGGCAGCAGATAGCGGCCGGAGATGGCAAAGCCGTGGATATGGATAAGCACGCGGGAGGGGTCTGTCGGAGGCGTCAGGTTCGTGCGATACAGGAGCGGCAGGCCGTCGAGGATCGTCCAGACTTCCTCGAGCGTCATCGGATCGGCCGTCACGTCCGTCGCTCCTCTCTCTGACTGACCCGCGGCCGATCGCAACGCGCGATGCCGCCGTCGTCTCCCTTGCCTCGGCTGAGAGTGACCTTCATCGACTCAGGGGAGGATGGGTTCACGCTCGGGCTCGCCCGTGTCGAGCCGCATGAGGTCACCGTACTCTAAAGCCGAGGGCTTCCTCGATATCACCTACCAGGTGAGGAGCTTGCCCGATGCCTTGAAGACCGGCTTCAGGACGCGCTGGCCGTCGCCGGCGATGTCGAGCAGGTTCGGCTGGACGGCCCGGATGAGGATGTGCGGGTTCATCCATGCCTGGACCAAGGTGGAGCCGCGGAATGTCAATTCCAGCGAGATCCCTTCGAGTGTCGGTTCGGACCAGCTCTGGTCGAAGGTGAAGTTGCCGAGGGAATACCAGATCGGCCTGCCCTTGTAGATCTCCATGGACTGGACCCAGTGCGGATGGTTGCCGATGACGATGTCCGCCCCGGCGTCGATCATCAGGTGGCCCAGCCGTTGCTGTGTCGCGGACGGGCCGAAGGTGTATTCGATGCCCCAGTGCGGGAAGACGATCACGACCTGCGCCCCAGCCGCGCGGGCGGCCGCGACGTCGGCCTTGATGTAGGCCGCGCTCAACGGCGCATCGCCGATCGTCGTCGCGGTCGCACCGTAGTACTTCGACGAGATCCCGTCGTAGCCGAGGATGGCGACTTTGACGCCCCCCATCTCGAAGATGGCCGGCTGTCGGGCGGCGGCCAATTCGTGCCCGCGCCGAACGGGACGATCCCGTTCTTCTTCAGGCTCGCGATCGTCTGGAGGATGCCGGCTCGACCACCGTCACCGATGTGGGTCGAGGCGACCGAAGCGACGTCGATCCCGGCCTTCGCGATTCCGGCGATGAGCGCCGGGTCGCCGGTAAACACCGTGCCGTGCGGGTGGAAGCTGAAGCGGGTCGGGGCAGACTCCTCCATGTTGGCAAGGGCCAGGTCCGCCGACGAGATCAAGTCGCGCATCGCCCCTGGGTGACCGGTCGAAACGATCGTCGGCACCTTCCAGCCGAACGGGGAGCAGCACACGAGACGGGCGATCCGGGCCGTCCCCCCATCGAACGGGTAGTTCATTCCCTTGCCCAGGTTCTTCACGACGTAGGCGTACGTCCGATCCAGACCGAGGTCGCCGGCCGCGAACATCGTCCAAGTCGTGGCCGGGTCGTACGCCGCTTGCGCTGACGCGGGCAAGCGCGCCGTCAGGGACCAAGTCCCGACCGACTTGAGGCGATGCACGCCGAACAGGTGCCGGGTGTCCCAACCCAGGGCCCGGACCCCAGGCCCGACCTCGTCGGCACGGAGGAACCCGAGCCGGTCCCGATGGGCGGCGAGATCCGCCATCAACGCGCTGGCGTCGGGGGCCTCGACGATCCCGCGGGCACCGGGCGACAGATGCATCGCGTCGAGGATCGGCTTCGACTGGTCGGCGACGAGCTCCAGCGTCGTCCAGCGGTGACTCGCGCCGGCCAGGACCGCGTCGACGTCGCGCTTCGTGATCGCCGTCGCCGTGGTGCGGTAGTCGGCCACAGGGACGATCGGGACGGCCACGATCGCGCCCGGCGTCGCCGCCGAGCTGGGCGACGGTGCCGGGCTCGTCGCGGCACTCGGGGTGCCCCCCTGTCCGGTGGGCGATCCAGCGGGCGGCGACCCGGCGACCACGCTCGACTGGCCAGCGCCGGCGATCGATGGGCTTGCCACGGGCGCGAACCCACCGAGCTGCATCACGGCGGCGAGACCGAGAACGCCGAGCACGCCGAGCACCAGGGCCCCAGCCATGACCATGCGTGGCCGGTTCGACCGTCGGCGAGGTCGCGCCTGGGGCGGCGATCGCATGGTCATCAGACATCCTCCGGCCCCGCGGTCAGGTTCGGCTCGAGGGTACACCGTCAGGAGCCCGGTGGCCCGAGGTGTCCCGATGCGATAGGCAAGGCGCCGACCAAGGGCCGGCGCCTCTAAGTAGACGGCGCGGACACCCGAGCGTCCAGCTGTCACAATCCGGGGTGCTCGATCTTGAGAACCCCGATGCGACCTGTGAACGTGAGATCCACGCAGTCCGACGGCCGACACCCGACGGTGCCTCGCCGGGTCCTTGCGGCCGCGCTGCTGCTCGCCCTCGTTGTCGGTGGGACGTTCGCCGGCCGTCTGCTCGGCCCGCATGCGTCGGCAATGGCCTCCGCCGGTGGCCAGGCGGCGACCGCTGCCCCGTCGATCGTGTTCGGCGCGGCGGGACCGACGCCAAGCGCCTTGGCGCCCCCATCGGCGTCTCCCTCTGCGAGCCTGCTGCCGAGTATCTCGCCGGAACCGACTCTGAGTCCGTCGCCGGCGCCACCGGTTGGCCGCGTCGACATCAATCTGGCACCGAACGGGAACGCGGTCTTCTCGAGCCAGATCACGAAGGAGATGTGCGCTCCTGCCGGGCTCACCAGCGCCTTGGCGACGATGGGCCTCGTGAAGGCGACCAACACTGTCCAGCGGCAGATCGAGGGCCGAATCGGAAGGTGGACCTCCCACGCGGACTCGCACAACGGCGGATGGGGGCCGGTCGCGATGACGAAGGCGCTCGCCGCGTACGGCGCTCCCGGCTACGTCGTCAAGACGTTCGCCTCCCGGACCTCGGCCCTCCGGGCCGCCGGCATCGCCCTCTCAGCTACGCACGAGCCCGTCCTCCTGCTCGCGTGGTGGGGTGCCCATACCTGGGTCATGACCGGCTACCGCGCGACCGGGGACCTCGCGACGAATCGCAAGGCCGTGTTCGCGGGCGCGTATATCGTCGATCCCTGGTACCCGCGCGTCAGCTCGATCTGGGGCCACGTCAATCCGCCGGGCCACTTCTACGACATGAAGGGGCTGACCCGGAACTACATCGCCTGGACGCGGCCCGAGGGACGCTATGGCGGCCGCGACGGGCGCTGGGTCGCCGTCATCCCGACGGGTTCGCTCTCGGCCCTCGGCGGCTGAGCGCTGGCGTCGCTGATCCGGCCCGTCGGCCTCGGTCCCGGACTCGCGATCCGCTTCACGCGGCCAGCGGTGTCCGGGCCGACCGGTCTGTCCCGGCTCACCACCTCCCCGACATGACCGTCACGGACGCGGTGAGCGCGTCGTCGAAGGTGCCATGCGCTCCCTGATCATCCGCCGCGCGTCCGCGCTCTTCCTCCCGACCGCCGCGGCGTTCACGATCGCCGTCGGGATCAGCTACCTCGCCGTCCAGCAGGACCTGCGGATCGGCGCGAACGACCTCCCGCAACAGCTCGCCGAGGACGGCGTCCGGGCACTCGACGGCGGCGCGGATCCGGCGACCGTCGTCGGCAGGACCACGGTGCCGATCGAGGCGAGCCTCGCGCCGTTCGTGGGGATCTTCGATGCGCAGGGCAAGCTGCTCGCGTCGAACGGGGCGCTCGACGGCGAGCCCCCATCGCCTCCGATCGGCGTCCTGCAGTCGGCGCAAGCCACCGGTCGCGACGCGGTCTCCTGGCAGCCGCGGTCAGGCGTGCGCGTCGCGCTCGTCGTGTTGCCGTGGCGTGGGGGGACGGTCGCCGCGGGTCAGTCGTTGCGGGTGATCGAGTCGCGCATCGACGCGATCGGTGCGCTCATCGCGCTCGGCTGGCTGGCGGGCGTGATCGTCCTCGCAGTTGCGTCCGGCGTGGCCGCCTTGATCTGGCCGCGTCGAGAGCAGCCGCCGGCCGCCGGGCCGTAGCGCCACATCGCCGGCTTGCGCCAGGACGCAAGCGGGGGGCCGTTGACCATCAGGAACGCGTCGCTCGACACCGCGCCGCGGAGAGCACGTCGAGGTCGCGACCAACGGGAGCCGGACGGTGCGGCGCTGCGAGTCCGAGGCCCGGATGCTACCCTGACGGCGTCCTTTCATGGCCCGTCCTGTGAGGCGAGCGTCCCGGTCCCGTGAGGCCGGCGAAGGAGGCACCGATGTCTGCGCACGCGCCCGCCCACCGAGCCGCCGAGGCCGGTGGGTTCGTCGTATCCGGGGCAACGTGATCGCCCGACCCGTGCCACCGGCACCTCGAACCAGCGCGGTCGTCGACCCGCGGATCGGCGACCTGGGTCCGGCGTTGCTGGCGCTCGAGGATGGGGCGGTCTTCGTGGGTGTCGCGTTCGGGGCGGATGTGGCCGCCGGTGGCGATCTCGTCGTCAACACCAGCCAGACAGGCTACCAGGAGGTCTGCACCGACCCTTCGTATGCTGGCCAGGTCGTGGTCATGACCTACCCGCTCATCGGGAACTACGGCCGGCTGGCCGATGACGACCAGTCGATCCGACCGTGGCTCCGTGCGCTGGTCGTCGCGAATGCGACGGCCGCGGTCCTCGACGATGCTCGCCAACTGGCTGCGCTCCTGCGGGACAACGCGATCCCCGCGATCGCGGGCGTGGATACCCGGGCGCTGGCTCGCCACCTGCGCGCGAACGGCTGCCTTCGAGGCATCGTCACCGCACCGGGCGAGATCGATCGCCACAAGGCCGTCGCCGCCGCCCGGGCCGTGGCCCGCTGGGAGGACCAGGACTTCGTCGGACAGGTCTCGCCGCCCACCGTCACGGAGTACCCGGCAGCCGATCCGACCGGCCCGCGGATCGCGATCGTGGATCTCGGACTGAAGAACAACATCGTCCGTTCGATGCTCCGCCGCGGTGCGAGCGTCCGCGTCCTGCCGCACACCGCGTCCGCGTCCGACGTGCTGTCGTCCGACGTCGACGGCGTGATCCTGTCGCCCGGGCCTGGCGACCCGGCTCGCCTCGAGGCCCAGGTCGCGGTCGCGCGCGCGATCGTCGACGACGGCCGGCCGTTGCTGGGGATCTGCCTCGGCCACCAGATCGTCGGGCGGGCCGCCGGTGCAGACACGACCCGCCTCCGGTTCGGGCATCACGGCGCGAACCACCCGGTCCGGGACCTCGAGCTCGGGCTCGTCCAGGTCACGGCGCAGAACCACGAGGTCCAGGTGGTCGGCAACTCGCTCCCCGACGCCTCCGGATTCCGCGTGAGTCAGATCAACCTCAACGATGGCTCGGTCGAGGGGCTGCGCCACGTGGAGCTCCCGATCGAGACGGTCCAGTACCACCCCGAGGGCGCGCCCGGGCCGCTCGATGCTTTGGCCGTCTTCGACCGCTTCGTCGCCGCAGCCGGGCACCATCGCGACGGCGGGGCAGGCTGACGCCGCGATGCCCGACCCGACGACGCCCAGACCCCAGGTCGGCCACGCTCGACAGACGCGGCCCGGCACACGCCCGGCCGGCGGGATCCGCCGACCCATTGCCATCGGGGTCGCCCGAATGATCGCCGGCCTGCTGGGCATGAGCCGACGGGGCGGCACCGCGCTGCCGGGTCTCGCGGCTGAGCGGGTCTGGCCGGGCGCGCTGCGGGCCCTGGGCGGCCAGCTCGGCTCGACGGTCCTCGTCGTCGGCACGAACGGGAAGACGACGACGTCCGGGCTGATCGCCGAGATCGTCCGCCGGACGGACGGCCGTCCCATCGCCAATCGCTCCGGGGCGAACATGCGCCAGGGGATCGTGACGACGCTCGTCCGCGAGGCCGACCTGCACGGCCGGTTGCGGGGAGACAGCGGTGGGTCGCCTGAGGCGGTACTCGAGGTCGACGAGGTCGCGCTCGAGCAGATCCTGCCCGAGCTGGGACCGTCGGTCATCGTCGCGACCAATCTCTTCCGCGATCAGCTTGATCGCTATGGCGAGGCCGACGCGATCGTGGACCGCTGGGCCGCGGCTCTCGCGACGGCCGGCGACGGGAGCGTCCTGGTCTACTGCGCCGACGACCCCCGGCTAGCCATGCTCGCGGCCGGATCCGCGCTGCCGACCCTTACCTTCGGACTCGCCGGCCCGCCGACCGACCGGGAGCAGGGGGCCGAGACGGGCGGCATGGTGGCCGACCCGGTGGCCTGCCGAACGTGCGGTCGCCAGCTCGAGTACGCCTGGCGGAGCATCGGCCACCTGGGCGCCTTCGCCTGTCCTGACGGGCACGTCCGTCGGATGGATCCCGACGTCGCCGTCGAGGTGCTGCCGGCCCGTCCGGCCGCGGGGTCCGAGTCGTCCGCGGCGACAGGCTTCCGGCTGAGCGGGCATCTCGGCACTGCGATCGCCCGGCCGGCCCTGCCCGGGCTCACCAACGCGTACAACGTGGCGGCGGCCGTGACGGCCGGAACGGCACTTGGTCACGATCTGGCCGAAGGCGCGGCCGCGGTGGATGGGTATCGCGGGCCGTTCGGGCGGCTGGAGTGGATCGAGATCGACGGACGGCACGTGCTCGTGGTCCTCATCAAGAACACGGTGAGCCTGGCCGAGACGGTCTATCTCGGCCCAAGCGTGGCCGCGGATGTCGTCCTCCTCGGTCTGAACGACGCCCCGGCCGACGGGCGGGATGTGTCGTGGATCTGGGACGCCCCGATCGCCGAGCTGGTCGCCGGTCGGGCGGTCGTCCTGACGGGCACGCGCGCGGCGGACCTGCAGCTTCGTCTCAAGTACGACGCCGACGTCGCCGAGGCGCCACCGATCTCGGTCGAGGAGATCGGCGCGCTGGCCGACGCGCTCGACGCCGCGGTGGCGCGCGCGCCCCGCGGTGGGACGGTGGTCGCGGCCGGGACCTACACCGCGATGATGGGCCTGCGTGCCGTCGCCCACCGACGCGGCCACGCGCCCGCGGTGCCGCGTTGATGGCGGGCCCTACCACGCCGGCCGTGGCGCGCCTGCGCATCGTCCACCTCTTCCCGGACGTCCTGCGGTTCTACGGCGACGGTGGCAACGTCGGCGCCCTCGCCGGGCGCGCGGCCGCCCGCGGCATGGCGGTCGACATCGAGCGCGTCCCGGTCGGGTCGGCGCGGATCCCGCCGGCCGACCTCGTGCTCATCGGCGGAGGGCAGGACCGCGAGCAGGTCACCGTCGCCCTCGAGCTGGAGCGCCTCGGCGACCAGCTGACCGAGATGGTCGCCGAGGGTACCGCCCTGATCGCGGTGTGTGGCGGCTACCAGAACCTCGGGCTGAGCTACCGAACGTCACTCGGATCGGAGTTGCCCTGCCCCGGCCTGCTGCCCGTCACGACCGACGCGACCGGCGGGGGTCGACGGCTGGTCGGCCCGGTCGTCGCGGAGGTTGCCGACGACTTCCTCGCGCTTGGCAACGCCGCTGCGGATGCCGGCTCACGCGATACCGTCCCGACCCGTGGCGTCGGTGGCGCGACCGACCGGTCTGTCGTCGGGTTCGAGAACCATGGCGGTCGGACGGTCCTGGAGCCGGGCGCCCGGCCGTTCGCGACGGTCGAACTCGGCCACGGCAACGACGATCGCGACGGCACGGAAGGCGTCCTGCTCATGCCCGGCGACGGCGGCCTCCGGGGCCTGCGGGTCGGGACGTACCTCCACGGCCCGCTTCTGCCGCGCAATCCGCACATCGCGGACGCGCTCATCGTGGCCGCTCTCGCCCATGGCGGGACGCCCGTGGGGCTGGCCCCGATCGA
Source organism: uncultured Chloroflexia bacterium (assembly GCA_963742075.1). GTDB lineage: Bacteria > Chloroflexota > Limnocylindria > Limnocylindrales > CSP1-4 > SPCO01. Next base: position 90,067 of record CAVUKR010000013.1, read on the forward strand.
CGACACGCTCGAGTGGGCGGCCCACCGGGCCGCCTGCGAGCGCCTGCGACGGGCGGCCCGCCAGGAGCGACGGATCCCGGGCTGGGCGCATCGCGCGGTGGATCCGATCCGGGGCCTCGTCGGCTGGTGAGGGACGCGCCACAGAGTGACCGCGTGCTACGCTGCCGCCGTCCTTGCGACACCGGTCCTGTGAGGCCGGTCCACCGGTCCCGAGAGGCCGGGTCAGGAGGTCAGGAGTCCGTGCCCACGTCGGCTCTCGGCGGATCGTTCGCCCGCCCGGGCTCCGCCCGTCCCACGTCCGCAGACTGCCGCTCGATGAGCGACACCCGACCGGGCCGAAGCCCGCGTCCGTCCTGATCCTCGGTTCCGGGCCCGTCGTCATCGGGCAGGCCGCCGAATTCGACTACGCCGGGACGCAGGCCTGTCGCGCGCTGCGCGCCGAAGGCGTGCGGACGATCCTCGTCAACTCGAACCCGGCCACGATCATGACCGACCCGTCCGTCGCCGACGTCATCTACCTCGAGCCACTCACGGTCGAGGCGGTCGAGGCGGTCATCGCCAGGGAGCGACCGGACGGGTTGCTGGCGGGGCTCGGCGGCCAGACCGCGCTCAACCTGACCGCGGCGATGGCCGATGCCGGCGTCTTCGAGCGCCATCCGATCCGGCTGCTCGGGACGCCGCTCGAGGCGATCCGGATGGCCGAGGATCGCGAGGCGTTCCGCGACCTGCTCGACCGGATCGGCCAGCCATACGCCCCGAGCCACATCGTCGAGGGCGCGACCCAGGCCGAGCGTGACGGCTCGGCCGACGCGGCCCTCGCGACCATCGGCCTGCCGGCGATCGTCCGGCCGGCGTTCACGCTCGGCGGCACCGGCGGCGGCATCGTCGAGACCGAACCGGCGTATCGCGAGCGCGTCCGGGCCGGGCTCCGCGCCAGCCCGATCGGCCAGGTGATGGTCGAACGGTGCCTCGTCGGCTGGCAGGAGATCGAGTACGAGGTGATGCGCGACGCGGACGATACGTGCATCGCCGTGTGCGGCATGGAGAACGTCGATCCGCTGGGCGTCCACACCGGCGATTCGATCGTCGTCGCGCCGGTCCAGACGCTCACGGACGCCGTCCACCAGCGGCTTCGCTCGGCTGCGCTCGCGATCATCCGTGCGCTCGGGGTCGAGGGCGGCTGCAACGTCCAGTTCGCGCTGTCGCCCGACTCGACCGAGTACGCGGTGATCGAGGTGAACCCGCGCGTCTCGCGGTCGTCCGCGCTGGCATCCAAGGCGACCGGCTACCCGATCGCCCGGGTCGCCGCGCAGATCGCGATCGGGCGGCGGCTGGCCGAGATCCCGAACGTGGTGACGGGTACGACCGTCGCCGCCTTCGAGCCGGCGCTCGACTACGTCGTGGTCAAGTTGCCGCGCTTCCCGTTCGACAAGTTCCCGGGCGCGGACCGGACGCTCGGCAGCCAGATGAAGGCGACCGGCGAGGTGATGGCGATCGACCGGACGTTCGGGTCCGCGCTCAACAAGGCGCTCCGCGGGCTCGAGCAGGCGGGCGTCGGACCGCTCGCCGAGGACGTCGCGTGGCGCCCGACGCTCGACTACCTGGCCGGCGTCTATGCCGGCGATCCCGATGCCGACGAGCCGATCCGCTGGGTCGACGAGCGTGGCCAGGCGTGCGAATCGACGCGTCACGCGCAGCGGACGGCCGCGCCGATCGTCCTCAAGCAGTTCCTCGAGCCGTCCGACAGCCGGCTGTGGCGGATCCTCGGCCTGATGCGGCGGCGGCGTGCCCGAGACGGTCATCCGCGATACGACCGGGATCGCGGCGTGGTTCCTCGCCGAGATGGGCCGCAACGTGGCGCTCGAGGCCGACGTCGCCGCGATGGGCCAGCGGCTGGCCGATCCCACCGACCCCGGGGCGGGCGAGCTCCTCGCCACGGTCAAGCGCGCCGGGTTCGGCGATCGCGAGCTGGCCGAGCTGGCCGGCACCGGTCAGGACGGGATCCGTGCCGCACGACTCGCGCTCGGGCTGCGCCCCGGGTACGCCATGGTCGACACCTGCGCGGCGGAGTTCGCGGCCGAGACGCCGTACTTCTACTCGACCTATGCCGCCGCGGGGTCGGCGCCCGAGGCGCCGCCGATCGCCCGACCGGCGGCGCTCGTCATCGGCTCCGGTCCGGTCCGGATCGGGCAAGGGATCGAGTTCGACTACTGCGCGGTTCAGGCCGCCGACACCCTCCGTCGCGCCGGCTGGAGCGCGGTCATGATCAACTCGAACCCGGAGACCGTCTCGACCGACTTCGACGCCTCGTCGCGGCTCTACTTCGAGCCGCTCGACCCCGAGAGCGTCCGGAGCGTCATCGACGCGGAAAGCCCTGACGGGTCGGTCGACGGCGTCGAGCTGCTCCCGGCCGTCGTCGCCTACGGCGGCCAGACGCCGCTCAACCTCGCCGCGCCGCTGGCGGCCGGTGGCGTTCCGCTCCTCGGCTCGACCCTCGAATCGATCGACCAGGCCGAGGAGCGGACGCGGTTCTCCGCGCTCCTCGACCGGCTGGGGATCCCGCAGCCCGAGGGCGGGATGGCGCATTCGGTCGAGGAGGCGCTGACGCTCGCCGAGCGGATCGGCTACCCGGTCATCGTCCGGCCGTCGTTCGTGATCGGCGGGCTCGCCATCGACTTCTGCTACTCGCCGACCGACCTCGCGCGCCAGCTCGCGGTGGCGACCGTCGTCGACCCCGACCGCCCGGTCCGGATCGATCGCTACCTCGAGGGTGTCGAGGTCGATGTCGACGCGGTCTCGGACGGCGAGCGCGTCCTCATCCCGGGGCTCCTCGAGCACGTCGAGCGGGCCGGGGTCCACTCGGGCGACTCGGTCGGGATGTTCCCGCCGCAGACTGTCTCCGACGGCGACCAGGCGCTGATCGTGGCCACCATGGAACGGATCGTGCTCGCCCTCGGTGTCCGTGGTCTCGTCAACGCCCAGTTCATCGTCCGCGACGACGGCGTCTATCTCATCGAGGTCAACCCCCGCGCCTCGCGGACCGTGCCGTTCCTCTCCAAGGTGACCGGTGTCCCGATGGTCGAGCTGGCGGTCCGGATCTCGCTCGGCGCGACGCTGCCCGAGCTCGGCTGGGACGGCGGCCACCTGCCGCCGCCGGCGTTCGTGGCGGTCAAGGCCCCGGCCTTCTCCACGGCCAAGCTGCGCGGCGTCGACCCCTCGGTCGGCCCGGGCATGCAATCCACCGGGGAGGTCATCGGCATCCACACCGATCCGCGCGTCGCCCTGGCCAAGGCGCTGCTGGGTGCAGCGTTGGTCCCGCCCCGACCCGGAGCGGAGGGCGCGCTCGCCCTGCTGTCGATCGCTGACCGCGACAAGGGAACGCTCGGGCGGCTGGCCGCGGCCCTCGCGGGCTCGGGCTATCGGATGGCCGCGACACCCGGGACGCGCGTGGCGCTCGCGGCCGCGGGGTACGAGGCGCGGCCGGTCGCGAAGCTCGGGGAGGCCGCCGACGCCGCAGCCGGCGAGGTCGCGATCCTCGAGCTGATCGCCTCGGGCGAGGTCCGGCTCGTCGTCAACACCCCGACCCCGCGATCCGGCGCGGTCCGCGACGCCGCGGAGATCCGCCTCGCCGCGACGGCCGAGGGGATCCTGTGTCTCACCGCGATGGAGACCGCGGTCGCGGCGGCTGAGGCGCTCGACCCAGGGGTCGCCGGCAGGCTGTCGGAGGTCCGGTCGCTCGACGAATGGGTCCCGGCGGGGCGCCTGGCGGTTGCGCGCGCATGAGGCCGGTGCGCTAGGTCGCGGCGGATCCCGGGCCGGCGTCGACCCCGCCGGCCGCCGCCGAGGGCGGTGTCACCACGACCGCCTGGCCGAGCGACCAGAGCGTGAGGGTCGTGAGGCTGACCATGACGATGGCCAGCGGGAGCTGGCGGAGGCGAAGGTCGCGAGCCGTGATGCCGGCGGGCGCATCGGCAGCGGCCACCACGTGCCCACCCCACGCACCGAGCATGTGGCCACCGACGACCGCGGCGAGCTGGGCCGTCCACACCAGCCCGGCCGGGAGCCATGCCCCGCTCGGGGTGAAGAAGGCCGTGCCGAAGATGTCCCAGCCCTTCTGGAACGGGTCCGAGATGGCGATGACGATCCGCTGGCCGTCGATCAGCAGGTAGGTCATGTAGTGGGCAACGAGGTAGCCGAGCGCGATCGGGACCAGGCCGGCCCCGATGGCTCCGAGGCTCACGGTGCGCGCGACCGCGAACGCGAGGGCGATGACGATCCCGATGAACGCGAACAGGAGGACTGTTCGCACGGCGATCCCGGGCGCGCCGAACAGGGTGAAGAACGCCTCGGTCTGCGACAGCCCATCGAAGATGATCGACGAGACCCCCAGCGCGGCCAGGGTGACGTCCGCGGCGCTCCAGCCGGGCTCGAGCAGCCCGCTCCCGAACGTGCGGCGATGGACCCGGCCGGTCTCGTCGACGAGCCGGAGATACGCGAGCCGGCCGAGCAGCCGGAACCAGACCGTGAACGTCTCGCCGTGCGACCGCCATTCGTCGCGCCCGAACTGGGCCATCATCGCGAGCGTGAACGCCGTGTAGCCGACGAGCACGATGAAGAGCGTCGACGGGCCGCCCATCACGACCAGCTCCAGCCACACGAAGAACGCGAAGCCGATGGTGCCGGGCCAGCGCCCCAGCCTCGCCGGGTAGTCGGCGATCGCCCAGCCCTGGATGTGGGCCGCGCGGAGCCCGGCGGCAGCCATGTCGTGGAGCGTCGAGAACGGGTCGAGGAAGTGCCAGGCCGGCCCGATGACCGCGCACACGATGGCCAGCCCGACCCAGCCGTACACCCACAGGAAGAGCGAGGAGACGTCGGCGTCGCTCGACCCGCCGGCGATCCCCTGGGCGATGATCCACGCCCAGCCGAAGAGCCCGACGGCGCGCAGCAGGTAGCGGAGCGGGGCCGGCGGGAGCGTCCCGACGTCGTCGAGGACCGGCGGAGTGGCCCGGACATCGCGGACGATCACGAACGCGAACGACAGTGCGACGGTCAGGGCCGCGCCGACGAGATAGACCGCCAGCGGCAGCCGGCTTTCGTAGGTCGGGTTGAGCGAATGGGCGGCCGCCGCGGCGGGGATCACGAGTGCGAGCCCGAGCGCCAGGCCGAGCATCCCGCCGACCCGCGCCGCGAGGCGCGCCCTCCAGCCGCGGATCACGCCGGGCCGGTCGGGCGGTTGCGGCGGGTCAGCAGATACGCGGCGCCGGCCCCGAGGATGATCAGGGCGACGATGATCGGGACGACGACGTCGCTGCCGCTCCCGGTCTCGCCCGCCTCGGGCGAGGGCGCCGGGGTCGGGCCGGCCGAGGGTGCGGCGCTCGGGGGCGTGGTCGCGGCGGTCGTGGCGCTCGGCTGGGTCGATGCGCTGCCGACGCCGAGACAGCGGGCGCGACGGTGAACGTCACGATGGGCTGGCGCAGGACGTCGCCGTCGTCGGCGATGCTCACCCACTTGACCTGGTACCCGCCCGGGTCCAGCGGCGCGGTCAGCGGAAAGGTCATCGTCGTCGCCCCGACCGTCGCCGAGGCGACGGTCGTGCCGGCCGCGTCGACAAGGTCGGCCTTGCTGCCGGTCGCGAGGTGCTCCGAGAACGTCAGGACGATCGGGCCGGTGTACGGCGAGGGGACGGTCGCTCCCTGTGCGGGGTCGGAGCTGACCAGCTCGGAATGCGCCGCCGCGAGCCCGGGCAGGAGCAGGGTCGCGATGCGACGCGGCGACGAGGAGCGCCGGGATGCGCCGGACCGCGGTGCGGAGGATCATGACCGCGAGTCTACAAATGATTCATGGCCCTCGCGTCGGACGAGGACGACCCGGAATGGGAGTGCAGGCGTTACGATCGTCCTGGACGATCCGCCGCGCGGCCGGTGCCGCCCGAACCTTGAGGTCTCGCTTGCCCACCACCGTTCCCGAGGTCGCGTTCAGCGACCAGCACCTCCCAAACGGCCTGCGGGTCATCGTCGCCGAGGATCACCTCGCCCCGGTCGTCGCGGTCAACCTCTGGTACGACGTCGGTTCCAAGCACGAGGTCGCCGGCAAGACCGGGTTCGCCCACCTGTTCGAGCACGTCATGTTCCAGGGCTCGCGGCACGTCGCCAAGGCCGAGCACATCGCGCTCGTCCAGGCAGCCGGCGGGACGATGAACGGCTCGACCTGGCTCGATCGGACCAACTACTTCGAGACGCTGCCGGCGCATCAGCTCGAGCTCGCGCTGTGGCTCGAGGCCGACCGGATGGCGACCCTCCTCGACGCGCTCAGCCAGGAGAACCTCGACAACCAGCGTGAGGTCGTCAAGAACGAGAAGCGCTGGTCGTACGACAACCGCCCGTACGGCTCGTTCCAGGAGAAGCTCCAGGGCCACCTCTTCCCGCCGGAGCACCCCTACCATCACTCGACCATCGGGTCGATGGATGATCTCGACGCGGCGACGATCGAGGACGTCAGCGCCTTCTTCCGGACCTACTACGCGCCGAACAACGCGGTGCTGTCGGTGGTCGGCGACGTCGAGACCGTCGAGGTGCTGACCGCCGCCAGGCGCTATTTCGGGGCCATCCCGGCCAATCCCGACATCCCGCCGCTCGGCGACCTGTCGCTGCCGCCGACGCTCGGCGGCGAGCGCCGCGAGACGGTCTTCGACAAGGTCCCGCTGCCGCGCGTCCACGTCGGCTACCGCGCGCCGGTCTTCGGCGACCCGAGGCTCGACGCGCTCGACCTGGCCGGCCAGATCCTGTCGGGTGGGAAGGGGAGCCGGCTCAACCGCCGACTGGTGCGCGACGAGCAGATCGCCCAGGACGTCGCGATCTTCACGCTGGGATTCATCGGCGGCGCATCGATCACCGCGGGCTGGGCGACCGTCCGGCCGGGGGTCCCGGTCGCTCGTGTCGAGGCCGCCCTGCACGAGGAGCTGGCCCGCCTGACCACGGAGCTCGTGACCGACGACGAGCTCGCCCGGGCCAAGGCGCTCACCGAGGCCGACGAGCTCGGCGCCCTGCAGCGCGTCGAGGAGCGGGCCGACCGCCTGTCGATGTACGCCACCCTGTTCGACGAGCCCGCCCTGATCAACCGGATGCTGCCGCGCTACCTCGCGGTCACCCCGGAGGCGATCCGCGAGGTCGCCGCGGCGGTCTTCCGACCCGACAATCGGGTCGTCCTGACGTACCTGCCGGAGGGCTTCGTGGCGGACGACATCGCCCTCCCGACGGACGACGCGACCGACACCGCGGACGACGCGGAAGTCGCCGCATGAGCGCGACGCTCGATCCGCGGCGCGACGACACGGTCGTCGCCGACCGGCCCAAGCCGGGCGCCCCGCGTTCGTACGAGTTCCCGTCGGTGCGCAGCGACCGACTGTCGAACGGCCTGTCGGTCCTCGTGGTCGACCTGCCGGGACGCCCGCTGGTGTCGGCGTCGCTCATCCTCACCGGCGGCGCCGCCGAGGAGCCGGCGGACAGGGGCGGCGCCACGGTCCTGGCCGCGCGCGCCCTGACCGAGGGGACCGAGCGCTTCGACGCCATCGCCCTCGTCGAAGCCTCCGAGCGGCTCGGGGCGTCGCTCCACGCCGACGCTGGCTGGGACGCGCTGTCGGTCGGGGTCGACGTGCCGGCCGCCCGCCTGGCGCCGGCGATGGAACTCGTTGCCGAGGTCGTGCTCCGGCCGACGTTCCCGGACCCCGAGGTGGATCGCCTCCGCGACGAGCGACTCAACGACCTCCTCCAGGCCAAGGCCGACCCGCGACGGCGCGTCGACGAGGCTTTCGTCGGCACGATCTACGCGCAGCGATCGCCCTACCACCGACCGTCCGGCGGCACCCGCGAGACGGTCGAGGGGCTGACCGCCGCCGACCTGCGGCGCACCTATGTCCACTCGCTCGACCCGGCGCGAGCGACCCTCATCGTCGGCGGCGATCTCGGTGGCCAGGACGTGGTCGGGCTGGCGGAGCGCCTGTTCGGCGCGTGGTCCCCCTCGACCGGGGCGTCGGCGTCGACGGATGTCGCCGTGGACGACACCGGGAGCTCGGTCGGTCGGGTCATCCGCGTCGTGCATCGACCGGGCTCGGTCCAGACCGAGATCCGGATCGGCCATCGCGGGCTGCCGCGCAGGATCGACGACTTCCACGCGGTGTCGGTGATGAGCGCCATCCTCGGCGGTCTGTTCAACTCGCGCCTCAACATGAAGCTCCGCGAGGAGAAGGGCTACACGTACGGCGCCGGCGCCGGGTTCGACATGCGGCGGGGCGCCGGTCCCTTCTCCGCCAGGGCGGCGGTCAACACCGAGGTGACCGTCCCGGCGATCCTCGACACCCTCGCCGAGCTCACCCGGATGCGCGAGACCACGGTCGGCGACGCCGAGCTCGCCGCGGCACGCGACTTCCTGATCGGCGTCTTCCCGCTCCGGTTCGAGACCGCCGGTGCCGTCGTCGGGTCGATCGGGAGCCTTGCCGTGCACGGGCTCGGGGTGGAGGAGCTGATCGGCTATCGAGCCCGCATCGAAGCCGTCGACACCGCCGCGATCGCCGCGGCGGCCCGCGCGCATCTGCACGTCGATGCCGCCGCGATCGTCCTCGTCGGGGACGTGGATGCGTTCGGGGCGGCGCTCGAGGACGCGGACCTGGGCCAGCTGGTGATCGAGCGTGACGAGGGTCCCGTGACGGCCGGCGCGCTCGACCACGAGGCGGCCCTGAGCCCGGTCGACGTCGAGGACGAATCGGGCCCGACGGTCGGCGCCGAGGAGCCGGGGATCCCCGGCATCGACGATGGCCCGGTGGCCGGGGGCGATGGCAAGGGAGAGGTCTAGCACCGCTGATCGTTGACGCTGAAACCTTTTCGTGGCGGCTCGTCTCAGGGCAGTAGCCGTCGGTCATCTGGCCGGCGCACCGAGGGAGACGACAACCGATGCGAAACGACGCCAAGCTGGTCCGCGGCCTGGGTGTGGCCCTGGTCTCGATCTTCCTGGTTGCCGGCGCGGCATTCGCGGCCGACAGCCTGACCCGCTCGAGCGACCCCACGCCGGCATCGGTCAGCTCGCAGACGGCCGAGCCGAACGAGACCGCGCGAACCGGCCGAGACGGCCGAGCCGGCCGAGACCGCCGAGCCGGCCGAGACCGCCGAGCCGGCCGAGACCGCCGAGCCGGCCGAGACCGCCGAGCCGGCCGAAGTCAGCGGCGCGACCAGCGGCCATGACGGGGCGAACGACGCGAACGACAACGAAGGCGAACACGCGAAGCAGACCGCCGAGCCGGCCGAGACCGCCGAGCCGGATAACGGCAACGGCGGACATGACGGCGGCCACGATGGCGGCCACGACGGATCCGGCGGGAATGGTGGCTCCGGCGACGGTGGCCAGCAGGGGGGCGGCGGCAACGACTGATGTCGCTCGATCCCTAGCGCGCGGTGGTGTTGGACCGGACCCGCGGCCGATGGCTCGGCTCGACCTCCCTCATCATGGAGGCGAGCCGGGCGTCGGCGTCCGATCCGGACAACGGCCCGGACGCTCGGAGTCGGCCCATCTTCGAGACACCTGCGACCACCGTTTCGGACGATCGACGCGATGAGCGCGCGATCGTCGATGCCGTCCTTGCGGGCGACCGGGACGCCTACCGGCAGCTCGTCGAACGGGAGGCCGCGTCCGTGGTGCGGGCCTGTCACCGGGTCCTTGGCGACCTGCATGAAGCCGAAGATGCTGCCCAGGAGGCATTCGTGACCGCTTATCGATCGCTCGCGAGCTGGCGCGGCGACGGGCCGTTCGGTGCGTGGCTGACACGCATCGCGGTCCGGATCTCGCTTCGCCAGGTCGGCCAGCGACGCTCGGTCACCTGGCTCGAGCCCGCGGATCGTGGCCGGGACGGCGCGGTCGATGCCGGTTCGGCGGCTGCCGATGCTCATGGCATGGAGGCCCAGCCCCGCACGGATCCGGCCATGCTCGCGCTGCGCGCCGAACGGGAGACCGAGTTGCGCGCTGCGGTCGCGACCCTGCCCGAGCCGTACCGCGAGGTCGTCACGCTGCGCTTCTTCGGCGAGATGTCGCTCGCGGAGATCGCGCGCCAAACCGAACGCCCGATCCCGACGGTCAAGACCCATCTACGCCGCGGGCTGCTTCGCCTGCGCGGCTCCGTCGAGCGATGGGGCGACGTATGAGCGGTCCATACCAGCGGTTCGACCCGTCCGAGCTCCGCGTCCCCGGCGAACCCGATCCGACCGTCGCCGAATTGGCCGATGCGCTGTCGGCTGCACGCGAGCTCGAGGCGATGGCGGTCAGTGACGGGATCCGGCCGACGGAGGGGTTCGAGGACCGGGTGATGGCGGCGATCGCGGCCGAACCCGCGCCACGGATCGTCGTCCGTCCGGCCGGTTCGGTCCGTGGCGGTCGGGTCGCGGCATTCGCGCTCGCTGTCCGGGACGCGTGGGGTGTCGCCACGACCGGTGGCCGACCGTTCGCGATCAGGGCGCAGGCGCTCGCGTTCGTGCTCGTCGTCGTCCTGGCCGCCGGGTCGGTGGCCGCCGCTGGGGCCGTCACTGTCGGCAGCCTGCTCGACCGGCCGTCCGGTCCCACGCCGTCGATCCGGACGGCCCCGACCGAGACCGCTGAGCCGACCGAGACCGCAGAGCCGTCCGAGTCGGCCGAACCGTCCGACACTCCCGAGCCGTCTGAGACCGCCGAGCCTGCCGAGACCGCCGATCCGGGCGGCGGTGGCGGCGAGACCGCCAAGCCGTCCGAGACCGAGAAGCCGGGAGACACGTCCCACCCGAGCCGGACGCCGCGTCCGGCCGAGACCTCCGAACCCGACAAGACCCAGGATCCGGGCGAGACGCCCGAACCGAGCAACGGCCACGGCGGTGGCGGTGGTGGCGGCGGCAGTGGCGGCGGCAGTGGCGGCGGGGATAGCATCGGCGGCTCGGGAGTCTCCGCCTCGACGTAGGCAGGCGGGCGCACGGGCCGCTACTCTCGATCCATGATCGTCGTCATCGGGTCGCCCATCGGCAGGCTGTCAGACGGTGCCATCGCAGCGGCCGGGATGGCGTCGCGGGTCGCGATCTCCGCGGCGGCCACCGGTCACACCGTGCAGATGGTCGGCCGGATCGGTGACGACCCCACGGCCGATGGTGTCGTCCTCGACCTTGCACGGGGCGGGGTCGGCCATGTCGCGCTGCTGCGCGATGCGACCCGTCCGACGCCGCTCGAACCGCCGGAGCCGGACCTCACGGAGACCGACGAGAGGAATGCTGGCGGCCTGGCTGTCGGGATGCGACCCGACGAGCTCGAAACGGAGGTCGGTGAGCCACCCGGGGACGACGCGCCCTTCCTGGCGGGCGTCCAGGCTCTGGAGGCTGCCGACGTCGACCTCGGCCTGCGCTACCTCACGGAGTTCTCCGTTGTCGTCGTCGTGGCGGAGCCGCTCGACCCGGCGATCGTCGCGGTCGTCGCCGAGGCTGCTCGCTGGGGCGATGCGCGGATGATCCTCATCGTGCCCGCAGGTGAGGGGATCCCGGCCGGCCTCCCGGACGACGCCGTCGTCTTCGAGGCCCCCGGATCCGACCCCGATGGCGTCTTCGCGACGATGGCCGGGGAGTTCGCGGGGCGGCTCGATGACGGGGCCGAGCCCGGCGTCGCGTTCCGTGCGTCGCTCGGGTCGGACGGCTGGACGGCCGCCGGGCAGGACTGACTCGGCCTCGGGATTCCGGGCCCGGCTACACGAGCGGGGCGATCAGCTCCGGGCCGTCCCGCCGGACGTCGTTGACGAACCGTTCGACGGGATACACGTCGAGCTCGACGGATTCGTCCGGCACGAGCAGGCCGAGCAGCTCGCCCGGATCCGCCGGCGACGGATCGAGCCAGCGGTCCCAGGCCGCCTCGTCCACGACGACCGGCATGCGGTCGTGGAGGTCGGCCAGGGCGTCATTCGGCGTGGTGGTGATGATCGTGAACGTCCGGCGGACGGTCTCTGTCGCTGGATCGCGCCAGCCCGCCCACAGCCCGGCCAGCGCCAGCGGCCGCCCATCGCGACCGACGACCCGGTACGGCTGCCGGATCGTGCCCTCGCGCTTCCACTCGTAGAACGAATCGACCGGCACGAGACAGCGCTTGCGCACGAACGCGTCGCGAAATGCCGGGCTCGAGGTGATCGTCTCGGCGCGTGCGTTGAACATCCGTGAGCCGACCTTCGCGTCCGTCGCCCAGTGCGGGATCAATCCCCAGCGATAGGCGGTCACCGCGCGGCGCGCTTCACGCTGGACGACGACGAGGGCATCGTCGGTCGGCGCGACGTTGTAGTGCCCGCCCGGGTCATCGACAAGCGGCTCCGCCCCGAAGATCTCGGCCAGCTCGGAGGCCGGCCGTTCCTGGGTGAAGCGTCCGCACATCGCGCAAGTCTATGGCCGGGGCGACCGTCCGGCTCGGACGAAGCGGCTACGGAAGGATCAGGTGGACCGGGTTGCCGCGGATGCTGACGTTCCAGGTCGTCGTGTCGTTGCCACCACCGACGGTGTACTCGATCTTCCACCAGCCGGCTTCCGCGTTTGGCACACCGGGCGGGGTGAGGCCACCATTGCCGTAGTTCGCCGGCAGCGGGATGGAGATCTGCAGCACCGAGTTCTGGAAGAACATGCCGCCCGTCGTGAGGTTGGTGCAGCCGGTCGGCGGCGTCAGGCCGGCCGTGGAGCCGCCGTTCGTCTGGATACACGTCCCCGAACCGGAGGTATGGCCTGCCGACGCGTTCGAGTCGGCCGTGAAGCTGAAGGAAGCGGGCGTGTACACATTGCCATCCGGGCTGAGGATCCGAAGCCAGGCGCCGCCGTTCACGTCACCGGGGTCGAACAGGGTGATGATCATCGTCTTGCCGGCGTGCTCCTTCGGGATCTGCGCCAGGTAGAAGCTCGAGCTGCCGCTGGGCAGGTTGGTGTAGGCCACCATGCTCCCGCCGCCGTAGACGCGCGGGGTCGATCCGCCGGATGCCCAGACGGACCACATGTTCTCGGCATTCGTGTTGATGTTGCCGGGATCGGCGGTGCTCACGTTGAGCCGATACGTGCCGGCGGCCAGTCCGGTCGCGAGGGGGTACCACTTGTTGTGCCAGTAGCCGCCCTGGGTGGGGAGCGTCATGGTCGAGCAATCCGGATCGGATCCGCCCGGCGCGCCGTAGGTGCCGCTGTAGTCGCGCTGCTGTTCGCCCGCGAACAAGGCGCCGGATGTCGCCTTCTGCACGTCGTCCGCCAGGTTGTAGGCCGTGCCCCTCGTGTCCCAGAGCGTGAAGACGGTCGTGACCGGACCGACCGCGCCGATGTAGTGGTCACCCGCCCCGTAGGAGCCTCCCGTCGTATTCGGTCCGGTCATGCAATACGTCGGGTCGTAGATGGAGACAGCCCCTGAAGCCCCGACCTCGACCGTGTAGTCGACGCCCTTGCCGTCATAGGTGGGGTTCGCGGTCGGCTTGCCGTTGTAAGCCGGTCCATACCGGTCGCCGTTGCCGCGCTCGCCCCCGCTCGTGATGGAGGCGCCCCAGAAGCCCTGGGAGGTCAGCGGCGCGGCGGTGGAGGGATCCGCGATGACGCGCGGCGTCGGGTCGTCGGTGATCGTGTAGGTGGTCGTCGCGGTGTCGATCGTGTAGAAGGCCTGGACCTGGATCTGATCGACCCGGAGGTCCGTGCCGGCCGTCGCGCAGCCCTTCGTCGCGGTGAGCTTCACCCGGAACTTGGCATCGCTGATGTCGCCGGCGACCCATGTCGTGTGCCCGGTCCAGCCGGTAGTCACAGTGGCGCTGCCGAAGGTGGTCGTCGTCGCGGTCGTCGTCAGTGCCACGGTCTGCATCGTTGCGGTCGTCCACGTGGTACCGCCGTCCCACGAGAGCGCCACGCCGATCTTGCTGCTCGCGCACGTCGCCGACACGGCAGCGCCCACCAGCTTGACCTGGAGGCCGATGACGGCGTTGTTGAAGATCGTCTTTCCGGCTGGGAGGGTGTCCAGTCCGAAGTTGCCCCACTGCTGTGATGTGTTAGTCGTCTTCGTGATCGCCCACTTGGAGTCGAGCGCCGTCCCGGTCACCCCATACAGGGTGTTGCCCGTGGTCGGGTTGGTCGTCCAGACCGCTGTCCCGGGCGCCGACGTCGCGACGTCGAAGCCGGAGCCGCCGCCCGTTGCCTGGGTGTGGGTCGTGTTCGGCACGTTCGTGGTCCCGCGTAACGTGCCTACCCCGAAGTAGTTCTGCGGGCTGCCCATCGGCACGGGCAGGATGAAGTCGGCCCGGGCGACCCGCTGGGCGGGCCACGAGTTGATGCCGACGATCCGCGAGAAGAACGTCCCGACCGGCCCGCGGATCGTGACCACGAGGCGGCGGTCGTTGTTGGGGTCCTGGAGTGGGACGACCGTGACTCCGTTTTGGCCGTCCGTGTAACCATTCTTGGTCGCCTCGGCGAGGGCCGCGTTGTAGGCGGCGTTGCCGACATTGCCGGGAAGGAACACGACGCCCGCGAGGGCCGCCGCATCGGCCGCCCGCTGCATGCGCAGGTTGTTCGTCCAGTACCACGAGACATCGACGACGGCGGCGCACAGCAACGTGAACAGGAGCGCCGAGCCCGCGAAGAGGACGACGACCTGGCCGCGGGAACGTCCCGCGGTCAGCCTCGAGCGGATGGATCGGATCCTGGTGCGCATGTCGCGTCTCTCAGTTCGTGGGGTTCAGGGCCATGACGCTGTGGTCGTTGATCGTCAGGCCACCCGAGCCGGCTGGCCCGAAGAACCCCATCACGGCGGCAAGCGGGGTGACGAACTGGTACTGGTACGAGATGCTCACGCCGATCGAGTCGGGCGTCGCGCCGCCGTTCGCGCGCGTGCAGGCATTCCAGTTGACGGTCCCGGGCGGCACGAAGTCGAGCGCCGTCCCGGGGACCACGGGCGGGCCGGCCGAGCCATCGACGACGGGACCGGCCCCGGCGCTGTATGTCCACGTGTTCGACGTGCCGGCCAGCGGCGTCCCGTCGGTGGCCGCCTTGTAGATGGCGATCGTCGTCGATGGTCGCAGGACGACCTGCGATCCGGGCGCCTTGAGCACGCGCTGGACCGCCGCGACGATGTACTTGTCGACATCCGCGCACGGCACGGTGGTTCCGTTCCCGGCGGCCAACGCGGCGCCGTTGCGCGCGCCTTCGCGGGTGGCGGTCGTCAGCGTCATCGCATGGTCGAACATCATCCCGAACTCGAGCAGCCCGAGCAGGATGAGCATGAAGACCGGGACGATCATGGCGAACTCGACGAGGCCCTGCCCGCGACTCGATCGGCGCGAGGGGACGTGGCGCCGCGCGTTCCATCGCGCGGTCACAGGATGGGCTCCATCCGCATGACTGCTCTCGCGACTGAACGTCAGCCCGCCCGTGCCGCCGCCCATGAAGTTGCGCAACGGGGTGACCCAGGTGTGGGTGTACGTCACGCGAACGGCGAGGTTGTCGACGGTCGAATGGCTGGGCGTCCCGCAACCGCCGAGGACGTTGCAGCGTGACGCCTCTGGATAGCCGTTGACCGTTTGCGCGTACGGGACGCTCGATCCGTCGATGTTGGCGCAGGGGGCGGCGTTCGCGACGCCGTCCCGCGTGTAGAGGGTCGCCGTACCCACCATCGCGCCCGTGCTGTTGGTCTGGTAGATCTCGACAGTCTGGATCTTCGAGGCCGACGCGGGCGCGGTGACGTCGGCTTCGACGGCCTTGAGGATGATGCAATCGGCCCCGTCCTGCGGCCCCACCTCGGCGCCGGACAGGGAGGCGTCGCGCGCGGCGTAGCTGACGGACAGGACGGCATTGAAGACGAACCCGAACTCGATCAGTCCGAGCAGCATCGAGAAGAAGAGAGGAAAGACGAGGGCGAATTCGACGAGCGTCTGGCCGCGCGAGTCGATCGTTTCGACCTCGGCGATCTGCCGACCCGTGTCATCTGGTGGCCTCCTGGGACGCAGAAAGTCCGAACGGGACCGCCCGAACATGGTTGTACCCGCGAGGATGACGGACCCGGTCCCGATATCCATATCGCCCATTGGTACCGCCCGGGGCAGCCCGAACACCGAGCTCGGTAGGACGATTGGTGTCGACCGATCAACGCCGTCCCCCGCCAGGCCGCGGACGGCCAGGCGAGCGAGCGCGCGTGTGCCCAGGCCGGCCACCGCGGTGGCGACGGACAGGTCCGACAGACGGTGATCCGGATGGCGATGTTCGGTCCGGGCGCGCAGGGATGTCGTCATGCCCCCACGGTGCCGGTCAAGTATTAGAAGAAGATGAGACTCCATGACAAGCGATGAGACTCTGGCACGATCGGAGGGTAGCCTCCGACGGTTGGCGGAAACGATCGACAGAGGCGTCCCCACCCGGTCGTTTCGAGGGCGGTCGCCGAGGACGCCCACGGGACCGATGCCGACTCCGACGGCTCCGGCGTCGTGAAGGACCAGCGGACCTATCAGCTGGTCGCCAGCCGGAGCCGATCGCGAGCGCCTTTGGAGGTCGAGCCTGCGAGGCGGGCGCGGAGCGTATTGCTTCACGCCGGTCGACAGGAATCCGGGACGGCCGCCGCTCGCACCGGTCAGTCGCTCCTGTACAGTCCGGGCCATGAGCGAGATGGGCGCACAGCCGGGCACGCCCGACCCGAGCGCGAGCGGGCGGATCACCCGCGATGCGGCCCTCGCCCTGATCCAGCGCGGCGAGGGACTGCTCGCGTCGGGGGACTACGCCGAAGCCGGTCAGCACTTTTCGCGGGTCGTCGGGTTCGACGACCCGGCGATAACGGCGGCCGCCCTGCTCGGACTCGGCGAGGCGCACTACCGGCTCAACAACGAGCCCGCAGCCGTGCAGACGTGGCTGGCGGTCCTGCAGCTGCCGGAGACCCCCTCCACCTACCCGGCCTGGCGGAACGTGGCGGCTGCCCGTGTCCGCGACGGGGACCTGACCGGCGCGATCCAGGCGTATCGGGAGGCCGACAAACGTGCTCCGCGCGAGGACAAGGCGGAGATCGCCAATCGACTCGGCTGGCTCAACAAGGAGACCGGCGATGCCCGGGCCTCGAGGCGCTACTTCGCCAAGGGGCGGGGCGATGGTCCGCGCGTCTCGGTCACGCTGCTGCTCATCGCGGTGACCGTGATCGTGTCGGTGACCGCGATGTTCACCATCCCGGTCCCGCCCGAGAAGGGACTCTACGACTGGCTCCAGCTCGACAAGCTGGCGGTGGCGGCCGGGGAGTACTGGCGCCTCTGGACGGTGACGCTGCTCCATTCGCCCAGCGACCCGCTCCACCTGATCTTCAACATGTACGCGCTGTGGCTGGCCGGCACGATCGTCGAGCGCTGGTACGGCCCGATCCGGTTCCTGGCCTTCTACCTGGCCTGTGCCGCCGCCGGCTCGACCGCGAGCTTCGTGTTCGGTGGAGACGTTCCGTCGGTCGGCGCGTCCGGGGCGATCTTCGGCCTGTTCGGCATCCTGCTGGCGGCCGGCCGGATCCATCACCCGGTCGATCGCCAGAGCCGAGGGATCATGAGCCAGCTGGTCGTGCTCGTCCTGATCAACATCGCCTTCGGGTTCGCGTCCGGCGGTTCGATCGACAACGCCGCCCACCTCGGCGGACTGGCCGCAGGCCTGTGGCTCGGCGCGATCGTCCCGCCGACGGCGGTGCCCACCCTCTCGTCCCTGTGGCATCGTCCGGTCGAGGCGGGCGTCGGCGCCGGGCCGACGACCGCGCCCGTCTACATCGCGGCGCTCGGGCTGGTGGTGGTCGGGGTCGTCGTGGCGGCCGGGATCGCGGTCGGGACCGGCGAGCGCTCGGTCTCCACCTACGATCCGACGCACCTCGGAAGCCGGGTCGTGCGCGACGTCGCGGCGGATCAGCTGGGCGGCGGTCCCGCGGCTGGTGGCGGGTCCCCGCGCGTCGCCTCGATCGGCGGAGGAGTCGCGACCGGCGCCGCGACGGCGGCCTCTACCGAGTAGTAGCAGCGCGCCTCGCCGATCACGGTCATGAGGCCGGTCCGCCGCATCCGGTCCCGGACCGACCCGCGGACCTGCGCGAGGCGGAGGTCGATGCCGCTCTCGTGGACGTCGGTCAGAAGCGTCGCGAGCATGTCGGTCGTGGCCACGTCGAAGTCGGCGGTCGCCCCGATGTCGAGCACGAGGACACGCGGGGCGACCGGCCGTCGCCCGGATGAGCGCCATGATCTGGTCCTTGGCGACGTCGGCGTTGACGAACGTCAGCGGGACGTTCGGTCGGACGATCAGGAAGCCTGCGACCGGCTCGGCGGTGGCGTGTCGGTCGGCGTCGACGTAGACCGGCGGGTCGGCCGGGATCCGCCCGAGGACCGCGATGTACGGCCGGCTCGCCTGGTAGAGGATGGCGAGCAGCGACAGCGCGACCGCGATCGCCATCCCGGTCAGCGCGGTCGTGAAGACCACGCCGGCCAGGGCCGTCATCGCCAGCAGGAAATCGGTGCGCTTCCAGGCAAGGTAGCGACGCAGCTCCGCGATGTTGACGAGGCCCAGGACGGACGTGATGACGATCGCGGCGAGGACGCACAGCGGCAGGTTCTTGAAGATCGGCGCGAGGACCACCGCGGTCGCGAGGACCAGCCCCGCCGTGATCAGCGATGCCAGCTGCGTCCGACCGCCGGACGCCTCGCCGGTCGCCGACTGGCTGAAGCTGGCATCGACGGAGAACCCGCCGAACAGGCCGGCCGCGGCGTTCGCGGCGCCGAGCGCGATGAGCTCCTGGTCCGGGCCGATCTCGTAGCCGTGGCGGACCGCGAACGAGCGCGCGGCCCCGATCGACTCGGCGAGGGCGAGGAAGACGATCCCGAACGCTCCCGCGAAGAGGAAGACGATGTCGCCGAACGGGATCGTCGGGATGCCCGGGACGGGGACACCGGTCGTGACGTCACCGACGACTGCGACCCCCTTGGCCGGGAGGTCGAAGATGGTCGACAGCCCGATTCCGACGACGAGCGCGACGAGGGCGCCGGGGATGCGTCTCGCGATGCGCCTGAGGACGACGATCCCGATGATCGTGCCGATGCCGAGGGCCGTCGTGTACCGGTTGAGCTCGTCGAGGCTCTCGCCGATGGCGACGACCTTCTGCAGGATCGTGCCGCCGACGGCCGGGATCCCGAGCAGGGCCGGGATCTGGCCGATGGTGATGACGACCGCGAGGCCGATGACGAACCCGGTCACCACGGACGCGGCGAGGAACTGCGACAGGAATCCGAGCCTGGCCGCGCCCGCGACGATCAGGATGCCGCCGACGATGAGCGCGAGCCCCGCGCTCAGCGCCACGTAGTGGCTCGGGTCGCCGGCCGCCAGCGCGCCGACGACCGATGCCGACATGATCGCGACCGACGAGCTGGTGGTGACCTTCAGATGCCGCGATGTGCCGAATACCGCGTACGCGGCGAGCGCGGCGAACGCGGTCACCAGGCCGGTCTCCGGCGGCATGCCGGCCAGGCCCGCATACGCCATCGCGACCGGGACCATCACGCCCCAGCTGACGATCCCGGAGATCGCGTCGAAGCGCAGGTCGCCTCGGTCGTAGACCGGGAGCCAGCGCACGATCGGGACGTAGCGCCTGATGGCGCGCCGGATTGCGACCCGCTCGGCGAGGGTCGGCGGGTCTGGCGCGGCCTCGTCCGTGGTCACCGCGGGGATGCTGCGTCGGGATGCCGCATGCCGGAGGTCCACTCCCGGTCGTCCGGCCTCGCGGATGGAGCACCTCGGCCGGTCGCCATCGTATCAAGCGGCGACGCGGTTTCCGAGCGGATTCCGTGTGGCAAGATAGCGTCGGCCGTCTCGGCCACTGCTCGTTGGGAGGTTCAGCATGCTTCGTCCGCCCGTGGGGGTCGCCCTGCTCGGGTTCGTGGCCCTGATGGCAGGGTTCGCGTACACGATCATGGGGTTCCGGTACACCGGTTGGGTGGTCTTCGGACCGGGTTCGATCGGGAGCGGGCTGTTCCTGTGGGGCCTCCTCACGCTGGTGTGCGGGATCCTGTTCATCGCCGCCGCGTTCGCCCTCTGGAGCACGCAGCCGTGGGGCTGGCTGTTCGCGCATTACCTCGCGATCTTCGGGGTCCTCGAGGCGTTCATCGTGTGGATCGCCAACAACAGCTTCACCGACGGCCTCGCCGTCGCGGTCTTCCCGCTGCTGGTCATCTGGTACCTCAACGACAGGGACGTCAAGGCCGCGTTCGGGATGGAGACGCGCGCCTAGGCGCACGACCCGGGCAGGTCCGCTGCCGACCGCGTCGTCGGCCCGACCCCACCCGGGCAAAGCCTCGATCCATGTTCGCCACGCTCCTCGGGGGATTGCCTCGCCCGCCGCTCGACGACCGTGCCCCGGTCGAGGCCCTGGTCGAGGCCGCGGTCCGTGCCCAGGAGGCGGCCGGTCTCGACCCGGTCACCGACGGCGGCCTCCGCGCGAGACGAGCCGCTCGTCGTCGCGTGGCAGGCGACGGCCCGCCTGACGGACCATGCCGTCAAGCAGGCCGTCATCGGGCCGTATACCGCCGGACGGCTGGCCGGCGCCTCACCGGCGTCTCGCGCCGCGGCCGCGATGGCCGAAGCCGCGGCCCTCAACGCGGTCCTGCGCGAGCTGGCCGACGCCGGCTGCCCGCTGATCGAGGTCCACGAGCCGGCCGCCGCGAAGATCGGCGCCGACCCTGTCGAGCGCGAGTGCTTCCGTGACGCACATCTCCGCCTGCTCGACGGCGTGCGCGGCACCCATCTGTCACTGGCGATCACCGGCGGGAGCGCCGACGCTGCCGGGATCGAGACGATCCTCGCCGCACCCTATGCCAGCCTCGCGGTCGACCTGATCGCGGGACCCGACAACTGGCGCCTCGTGGTGGCGACGCCCGGCGACCGCGGGATCGTCTGCGGCGCCCTCCCGGCTGAGGAAGGCGGCGATGAGGGTCCGGAACCGCTCCTGTGGGCCGTGGGCTACGCCGCGTCGACGGGCGGTCGTGGTCCGGCACGGGTGGGCCTCGCGAGCGCATCCTCGCTGGCGCACCTGTCCTGGCCGGTCGCGGTCCGGAAGCTCGCGGCGCTCGGCAGGGCCGCGCGCCTGGCCGACCTCCCGGCCGCCGAGCGCATGCAGCACCTCGACCCGCGCGCGGTGAGCAGCCGGAGCGCGGCGCTGGGACGCGTCGGACCGCCGCCGTCGCGCGGCCCGGACCAGGGTCACGACCCGACTTGATTCCTCGGCGCTGCGGTGCCACCATCCAACGACCTCACCATCACGCACCGAACCGCGTGTGGTCGAGGCCGGAGGGCTCCAGGAGACACACAGGGATCGACGTCGGCTGTTCCACCGTCCGTGTCGCAGGAGGTTCAGGCCCGTGAGCGAACACATCGCGTTCGTCGTCAATGGGACGCCCCGGGAGCTCGACGTCGAGCCGAGACGGCTCCTCGTCCAGGCGCTCCGGGAGGATCTCGACCTGACCGGCACGCACGTCGGCTGCGACACCAGCCAATGCGGCGCCTGCACCGTCCACGTCGACGGCCGGGCGATCAAGTCCTGCACGATGCTCGCCGTCCAGGCCGACGGCGCCCGGATCAAGACCATCGAGGGTCTCGCGGACGGGGACGCGCTGCACCCGATGCAGGCCGCCTTCTGGGAGAAGCACGGCCTCCAATGCGGGTTCTGCACGCCGGGCATGATCATGACCGCGGTCGATCTGCTCGAGCACAACCCGGACCCGACCGATGACGAGATCCGGCACGCCATCGAGGGCAACTTCTGCCGCTGCACCGGCTACCAGAACATCGTCGCGGCGATCCGCCACGCGGCCGAGACCATGCGGTCCAGCGCGGCCGTCGGCGCAGCGGCCGTCGGCGCATAGGGCGAGGAGGCACGACATGGCGACAGCGACCGACGTCCTCGGCGCCCGGATCAAGCGGGTCGAGGATCCGCGCTTCATCACCGGCAACGGCAACTACGTCGCCGACATCAAGCTCCCGTCGATGGCCCACATGGCCATCCTCCGCAGCCCGTACGCCCACGCCAACATCCGTTCCGTCGACGTCGCGGGTGCGCGTTCGATGCCCGGCGTGGTCGCCGTCTTCGTCGGCGCCGACATCCCGTACAACCCGCTGCCGATGGCCTGGCCGGCCGGCGGCTCGGCGGGGATCCAGAACAACGTCAATACGCCACGTGCCCTCGCCACCGACAGCGTCAAGTGGACCGGCGAGGGCGTCGCGGCGGTCGTGGCCGACACGGAGGCGCAGGCCTTCGACGCGCTCGACGCGATCGTCGTCGACTACGAGCCGCTGCCGGCGGTCGTCGATGCCGAGAAGGCCGTCGCCGCGGGGGCGCCGCAGCTCCACGAGAACGCGCCGAACAACATCGTCTTCGAGTGGACCGTCGGCGACAAGGCCGGGACCGACGCCGCGGTCGACGCCGCCGAGGTCGTCGTCCGCCAGCGGATCGTCAACCAGCGGCTGATCCCGAACCCGATGGAGACACGCGGAGACATCGGCTGGTACAACCCGGGCACCGACGAGTACACGATCTGGATGTCGAGCCAGACACCGCATATCCAGCGGCTCCTGCTGGCGGCCTTCGTGATGGGCGTCCCCGAGCACAAGATCCGCTGCATCTCACCGGACGTCGGCGGGGCCTTCGGCTCCAAGATCTTCACATACGCTGACTACGTGCTCGTTCTGTTCGCGAGCAAGCAGCTCGACGGTCGACCGGTCAAGTGGGTCGAGAGCCGGCGCGAGAGCTACGGCAGCACGATCCATGGCCGCGACCACATCACCTACCTGGAGATCGCGGGCAAGCGCGACGGCGAGATCACCGGCCTCCGGGTCAAGACCTTCGCCAACCTCGGCGGGCGCCTGTCGACGGTCGGACCGGGCATCCCGACCACGCTCTATGGCCGGGTGCTCAGCGGCTGCTACAAGATCCCGAACGTCTACTGCGAGGTGACCGGGGTCTACACCAACACGACCTTCGTGGATGCGTATCGCGGCGCCGGCCGGCCGGAGGCCACCTACGTCATCGAGCGGGCGATGGACCTCTTCGCCAACGAGATCGGGATGGACCGCGCGGAGATCCGACGGCGCAACTTCATCGCCCCGGACAAGTTCCCGTACGACAACCCGTCTGGTCTCGGGACCGCCTCGGGTGGCGCGAAGATCTACATCGACTCCGGGAACTACGAGCCGGCGCTCGACAAGGCGCTGGCGATGGCCGGCTACGACGGGATGGCGGCCGCCAAGGCCGACGCCAGGGCGCGCGGCAAGTACCTCGGCATCGGCCTGTCGACCTACATCGAGGTCTGCGGCGTCGCGCCGTCCAAGTGGATCGGCGCCGTCGGCGAGGGCTGGGGGGCCGCGATGTGGGAATCAGCCAACATCAAGATGCACCTGACCGGCAAGACGGTCGTCACGATGGGGACCCAGCCGCAGGGCCAGGGCCACGAGACGACCTATTCGCAGATCGTCAGCCACGAGCTGGGCATCCCGATGGAGGACATCGTCGTCCAGCATTCGGACACGCAGGGGACGCCGTTCGGCTACGGCACGTACGGCAGCCGGACCTCATCGGTCGGCAGCACTGCGGCGATCAAGGCCGCCGGCAAGATCCGTGAGAAGGCGCGCCGGATGGCGGCCCACATGCTCGAGGCGTCGCCTGACGACATCGAGGTCGAGGGCGCGAACTACTTCGTCAAGGGGAGCCCGGACCGGGTCAAGACCATCCAGGAGATCGCGTTCGCGATCGACCTCGCATTCGACCCGCCCGAGGGGATGGAGCCGTATCTGGATGAGACGGCCTATCACGACACGCCGAACTGCACCTGGCCGTTCGGGACCCACATCGCGATCGTCGAGATCGACGAGCAGACGGGCGCCGTCGAGCTCAAGAAGTACGTCGCCGTCGACGACGTCGGCAAGAAGATCAACCCGATGATCGTCGACGGCCAGCTCCATGGGGGCATCGCGCAAGGGGTCGGCCAGGCGCTCTGGGAGGGCGCCATCTACGACGACAACGGACAGCTCCTGACGGGCTCGATGCTCGACTACGCGATGCCACGGGCGTCCTACTTCCCGAACCTCGAGCTGGACGAGACCGTGACCCCGTCACCGGTCAACCCGATCGGCGTCAAGGGCGTCGGCGAGGCCGGCGCGATCGCCAGCACCGCGGCGGTCGCGAACGCGGTCATCGACGCGCTCGGGCCGCTCGGGATCCGCCATCTCGACATGCCGTACACGCCGCAGACGGTGTGGCGGGCGATCCAGGGTGCGAAGGGAGGCCAGGCGTGATCCCGGCAGCGTTCGCGTACCAGCGTCCGGCCTCGCTCGAGGAGGCCCTCCGGATCCTCGGCTCGGATCCCGATGCCAAGGTGCTGGCCGGTGGCCAGAGCCTCCTGCCGCTGCTCAAGCTCCGGCTCGCCTCGGCGGACACGCTCGTCGACATCGGTCGGCTGCCTGGGCTCAAGGGCGTCCGCCGGCTCGATGACGGTCGGGTGGCGATCGGCGCCCTGACGACCTATGCGGACCTGCTCGATTCGCCGGTCAAGGAGTACGGCCTGCTGCGCGACGCCCTCCCGCACATCGGCGACATCCAGGTGCGCAACCGCGGCACGGTCGGCGGCGCGATCGCCCACAGCGACCCGGCGTCGGACCTTCCGCCGTGCCTGCTCGCGCTCGACGCCGAGCTCGTGATCCGGTCGTCCGCCGGTGAACGGACGACCGGCGCCGACGGGTTCTTCCAGGGCGCCTTCACGACCGGCCTCAAGCCGGGCGAGCTCCTGACCGAGGTCCGGCTGCCGGGTCCGCGCGACGATGCCGGCTCGGCGTATGCCTCGCTCGACCAGCCCGCCTCGGGCTATGCCATGGTCGGCGTGGCCGCGGTCGTCTTCGTGGACGCCGCCGGCCACATCGCGAGCGCGAACATCGCGCTGACCGGGGTGGGGGACCATGCCTACCGGGCCCGCGCGGTCGAAGCGGCGCTCGCCGGCTCCGACGGGTCGGTGGCGTCGATCACCGCGGCGGCCGCGCACGCGACGGACGGCGTGACGGTCTCCAGCGACATCCATGCCGACCGCGAATACCGGACCGCGATGGCCGCCGTCTATACCCGCCGCGCGATCGAGGCTGCCCTCGCTCGGCTGCGCTGACCGCCCTGACGACCCAGCGTGCAGGTCCAACGCGTCACCCCGGGCAAGCGCGTACCCGCACGCCTGGCCGGGGCGATCCTCGTCCGTGACCTCACCGTATCCGGCGCGCGCTGGTCCAAGGGCCGGCGCCTGAGCCCGGACGACCTCGCCGCGCTGGCCGCGTCCGACCCGGGCGAACCGATCACCGTCCTCGTCCCGGAACCCAGCGAGCTCCACGAGGATGACGCAGCCCTTCGTCTCGCGGCGGCCGTCGCCGGCCCGGGGCTCACCGTCCGCGGTCCCGTCGCAGAGCAGGGTCGATCTCATCGCGGACGCCGACGGCGTGCTCAACGTGCGGATCGCGGACCTCGAGCGCCTGAACCGGATCGACCCGCTGGAGGTCTTCACCGCGTTCGACGGTCAGGTCGTTGCACGCGGCGATCTCGTCGCGAGCGTCAAGGTCGCACCCCACCTGGTCGAGGCGTCGGTCGTGGACGAGGGCGCCCGGCTGGCGGGGTTCGGCAACCATCCGCTCGTCTGGGTGGCGCCGTTCCTGCCGAAACGCGTCGGGGTCATCGTCAAGGAATCGGTGCGGGTCACCGCCCGCAAGCGGTTCGAGGCGAGCGTCCACGCGAAGGTCGAGGGCCTCGGCTCGACCATCGAGGCGATCGAGTACGTGGAGGACGACCCCGAGGCGGTCGAGACCGCGATGGCCGGCTTCGTCCGGCGACCCGACCCGCTCGACCTGATCCTGACGGCGGGCGCCGCGAGCACGGACCCGCTCGATGCGTGCTTCGTGGCCATCGCCGCGCTCGGTGGTCGCGTGGTGAGGCGCGGGGTGCCGGCCCATCCGGGCTCGATGCTGTGGCTCGCGCGGATCGGCGGGACGGCGATCCTCGGGCTGCCGACCTGCGGGGCCTACTCCAAGGCGACCGCCGCCGACCTCCTCCTGCCGCGGTTGCTGTCCGGCGATGACGCGTCGGAGAAGACCGTCGCCAAGCTCGGCCATGGCGGGATCCTCACCCGCAGCCAGCGGTTCCGGTTTCCGGCCTACGCACGCGACCTCGACGCTCCTGATGGCTAAGCCGGGGGCCATGTAGATTCCGCTGATGAGCGATCGTGACACGCGCCCCGCCGGGACCCGCTCCATCGAGGCGATCCAGGACGACTTCCGCGCGCGGGACTACATCGCCGACCGATCCGTCGCGACGGCCGTCTTCCTCGCCCTCGAGCTCGGCCGTCCGCTCCTGCTCGAGGGGGAGGCCGGGGTCGGCAAGACCGAGCTCGCCAAGGTCCTGGCCGCGTCGCTCGGGGCCCGCCTGATCCGCCTCCAGTGCTACGAGGGGCTCGACGTCAACACGGCCGTCTACGAGTGGAACTACCCGCGCCAGATGCTCGAGATCCGCCTGCTCGAGGCGCGCGGCGAGGCGGAGCGGGCGACCGCCCACGACATCTTCGGGTCCGACTTCCTGATCCGCCGGCCGCTCCTCCAGGCGCTCGAGGCGACCGACGGGGTCGCGCCGGTCCTGCTCATCGACGAGATCGACCGGGCCGACGAGGAGTTCGAGGCGTACCTGCTCGAGATCCTGTCCGACTTCCAGGTCACCGTCCCCGAGATCGGCACGATCACGGCCGAGACCCCGCCGCGGGTGATCCTGACCTCGAACCGGACGCGCGAGGTGCACGACGCGCTCAAGCGCCGCTGCCTCTATCACTGGATCGACTACCCGACCGCGCAGAAGGAATACGAGATCGTCCTGGCCAAGGTCCCCGAGGCGCCCGAACGGCTGGCCCGCGAGGTCGTCGGCTTCGTCCATCGCCTCCGCGAGGCCGACCTGACCAAGGTGCCCGGGATCGCCGAGACGCTCGACTGGGCGGCGGCGCTCCTGTCGCTCGGTGCGCGCGAGCTGGCGCCCGAGCTCGTCGACGAGACGCTCGGGGTCGTGCTCAAGTACGAGGAGGACATCCGCCAGGTCCGCGGCGAGGGCACGCGCCGCTACCTGTCCGAGGCCGCCGCCGGCGGCTGAGCGAACCGACGGAGCGCAGGACCTCGCCATGACCGACGCGCCGGATCCCGCCCTCGTCCGCTCCCCGTTCGGGGTCGAGGTCGACGGGCGCCGGTTGCTCGGCGAGGCGGTCGGCTTCGGGCGCTCGCTCCGGGCGGCCCGGCTGTCGATCGACCTGGGCGCCTCGGTGGACTTCGCCCGGGCGCTGACACTGGTGGACATCGCCGACCGCGAGCAGGTCCGCGCGGCCGGGGCCGCCATCTTCGTCCGCAGGCGCGACGACCGCCCGGTCTACGACGCCGCGTTCGATCGCTGGTGGCGTCGGCGCGGGACGCGGCTGCCGAGCGACTTCGCGCCATCGACCCTCCCCCGCGAGGACGCCCCGGCCGACGAGGAAGAGGTTCCCGGCGCGGCCGCGCCCGAGCCCGGCGAGCAGCGGACCGAGATGGGACCCGACGAGCGCGGCACGCCGATCCCGTCCGATGACGAGGACAGCGACGACGAGGCGCCGATCGAGGGCGTCGTCGTCTCGCCCGACGCCTATTCGCAGGGCGAGGTGCTGCGCCATCGCGAGTTCGACCGGATGACCCCGGCCGAGCTGCGCGAGGCCGAGCGACTCGTGGATCTGCTCGTGCCGCGCCTGGAGCGACGGCGGACGCGCCGGTATGAGCTCCATTCGCACGGACGGCGGCTGGCCCCGCGCGCGATGTTCCGGCAGAACCTCGGCACGGGCGGTCAGCTCCTGTCGTGGGTCTGGAGACGGCAGATCCGGGAGCCCCGCTCGCTCGTCGTCCTGTGCGACATCTCGGGCTCGATGGAGCGCCACTCGCGGCTGCTGCTGCGCTTCGTCCAGGCGCTTTCCGCCGCGTCAGAGGTGCGGACAGAGTCGTTCGTGTTCGGGACGCGGCTGACCCGGGTGACCCGGCTGCTACGCGACCGCGACCGCGATCGGGCGCTCGCCAGGGTCGCCGACTCGGTCAACGACTGGGCCGGCGGGACGCGGATCGGCGAATCGTTCCGGACCTTCAACCAGAAATGGGCGCGGCGCTCGCTGCGGACGTCGGGGGTGGTCATCGTCGTGTCGGACGGCTGGGATCGCGGCGACCCGGCCCTGGTCGCAGCCGAGACGGCCCGCCTGCGGCGCAACTGCCATCGGCTCGTCTGGCTCAACCCGTTGGCCGGCACACCCGGCTACCAGCCGCTCGCCGGCGGGATGCGCGCGGCGTACCCGTACATCGACGACTTCCTGCCGGCCGGGACCGTCGCGTCGCTCGAGCGGCTCGGCGAGATCCTCGGCGGCGTCCGGGCCGGCGACACGCGGCGGGGGAGCGAGGCGGCCGCCCATGCGGCACTCCCCGGCTCGGTCGGACCGACCGTCGCGGCGTTACCCTCCGTCGTCGGTGGTGAGACCATCGACCCATCCGCTCCGAGGCCGTTGCGATGAAGGAACTGCTCGACACCCTGACCACATGGGAGGACGACGGCACGGCCGGCGGCGACATCGGTCGCGCGGTGGTGGTCCGGACGTTCGGCTCCGCGCCACGACCCGAGGGCGCGGTCCTGCTCTACGCGACCGACGGCCGGATCGCCGGCTCGGTCAGCGGCGGCTGCGTCGAAGGCGCGGCGGCCGAGGAGATCGACCGGGCGCGGGCCACCGGGCACGCCAGGGTCATCCGCTACGGGATCAGCGACGAGCAGGCGTGGGATGTGGGCCTGGCCTGCGGCGGCACCATCGACGTCCTCGTCGAACCGATCGCGCCGGCCGTCGTGATCGACGCCGCGCGAGGGTCGGTCGGCGCCGGCGGGCATGGCTCGGCCGTGGTCACGCCGCTCCCCGCAGATTCGCCGCCTGGCGAGTTCGGCCCGCACCAGCCGGGCGACGGCGCGCCCCCGGAAGCCGAGCTGGTCGTCACCGACGACGGCCGTCTGATCGGCACGCTCGGCGACCCGGCGCTCGATGCGGCGCTCGTGGAGGCGGCCACGGCCGCGCTCCGGCGCGGGCTGTCGCGGACCGTCGAGCTCGGCGGCCGCTCGCTGTTCATCGAGGTCTTCCCGGTCCGCCCCCGGCTCGTCGTCGTCGGTGGCGTCGAGGTCGCGCGCTCGCTCGTCCGCCTGGCGCGCGAGCTCGGGTTCGAGACCGTCGTCGTCGATGGGCGTGCCGCGTTCGCCACGAAGGAACGCTTCCCCGAGGTGGATCGCCTCGTCGTCGGCTGGCCGGACGAGGTCGCCGACGAGATCGGACTGGGCCCGAACGACGCGGTCGCGGTCCTGTCGCACGACGTCAAGTTCGACGAGCCGGCCATCGTCGAGGCGCTCCGCCGGGGGTGCCGCTACGTCGGCGCGGTCGGGTCGCGCAAGACGCAGTCGGACCGCCATGCGCGGCTGCTCGAGGCGGGCGTCAGCCAGGCGGAGCTGTCGAGGCTCCGCGGGCCGGTCGGGCTCGACCTCGGCGGGCGCGCCCCGGCCGAGACCGCGCTCGCGATCCTCGCCGAGATCGTCGCCGAACGCTACGGCGGGTCCGGTGCGCCGATGCGCGAGCGCGCGCTCGCGACGGCCTGAGGGCTTCGGCCGGACGATGTCGCGATGATGGAGGGGACGGTCGGTCTCGTGCTCGCGGCGGGCGCCGGGTCGCGCTTCGGCGGCGGCAAGCTGCTCGCGCCGATCGGCGGCCGGCCGATCCTCCAGCACGTCCTCGACGCGCTCGCGGCGGCGGGGCTCGCAGATGTCGTGGTGGTGCTCGGTCGCGATGCGGCCGCCGTCGAGGCCGCGATGACCTGGCGTTCCGAACGCCGGGTCATCAATCCGGCGCCGGAACGAGGACTCTCGAGTTCGCTTCAGGTCGGCTTCGACGCGATCGGACCCGATGCCGGTTCGGTGCTCGTGGCGCTCGGCGATCAGCCGCTCGTCGGCGCCGACGTCATCCGCTCGCTGCTCGACGCCCCGCCGCAGCGCGGCCGCCCGATCGTCGTGCCCGCCTACGCGGAGGACGCTGGCCGCAACCCCGTGGTCCTCGATCGACCGGCCTTCGGGCTCGTGGCCGAGGCAGCCGGCGACCGGGGTCTCGGGCCTGTCCTGGCGGCGCACCCGCAGCTCGTCACGGAGATTGCCGTCGCCGGGACCAACCCCGACGTGGACACTCCCGCCGACCTGGCGCACGCCCTCGAAGTCGTCTGGGCGGCCCGCGTCGAAGCCAATCGGGAGCAGGTCGAACGGATCCGCGAGGTCCCCGACGGGGCGGACTTCTACGCCCCGGTCAACTCACTCTTCCGCGCGGATCCGACGCGGACCGACGATCCCGTGCTCGACGCGCTGATGCGCCTCGTACGACCCGGCGAGACCTGGCTCGACGTCGGCGCGGGCGCGGGGCGCTTCGCCTTGCCGATCGCACGGGCGCTTGACCCGTCCGGGGGCTCCGTCATCGCTCTCGACGTATCACCGTCGATGCTCGAGACACTGCGCGAGATCGCCGACGACTACGCGATCGAGAACGTCCGCACGATCGAGGGCCGTTGGCCGCCCGCGGGTCGGGCCGCGTCGGACGTCGAGGCCGACGTCGTGCTGATCGCCCATGTCGCCTATGACATCGAGGCGATCGGGCCGTTCGTCGACGCCATGGAGGCGGCTGCGCGGCGCCTGTGCGTCGCGGTCCTCATGGAGCGTCAGCCGTCCTCGATCGCGGATGTCTGTTGGCCACCGGTCCATGGCGAGGCCCGAGTCCCGCTCCCGGCGTTGCCCGAGTTCGTCGCGCTGCTCCGGGCGCGCGGGCGCCGCGTCCAGGTGACGATGCTCGAGCGGGAACCGCGCCGCTTCGAACGTCGCGACGAGCTGGTGGGGTTCCTGCGACGCCAGCTCTGGATCGCCGACGGCGGCGAGAAGGAGCGGCGCTTCCTCGATGCGCTCGAGACGCTGATCGTCGAGGAGGACGGCCGCTTCGGGGTCGTCGGCCAGCGAGCCCTCCCGGTTGGCATCGCCGTCTGGGCTCCATGAGCCTGGCGGTCCGGCCGTTCGCCCCGTGCGACCTCGAGGATGCCGCGCGGCTCGTCGCGTCTTCGAGTCGATGAACGTGTTCGCGACGCGGTTCTGGACGCGGACGTTCGAGCCCATCGTCGTGTCGGTGACGCGCCGGATCGCCGGCGGCCGCGAGGAACCCCCGGGATGAAACGGGGCGACTCGGAGGCGATCCCGCCCGACTTCTTCCTGGCGGGCTATCCGGACGAGACCCGCGACGCGGCGAACCGGCTCCGAGCCGTCGTCAAGCGTGCGGTGCCCGGCGTCATCGAGCGCGTCCGGCCGGGCTGGCGGCTCATCGGCTACGACCTGCCGACCAAGCGTCACGCGGTCTACTTCGCGTGGGTCATGCCCGAGCCGGTCCACGTCCACTTAGGCTTCGTCCACGGCCTGTTCATGGCCGATCCGGACCGGCGGCTCGAGGGCGCGCACCTGCGGATCCGCGCACGTTTCGTCACAGTCGAGCCTGGCGACGAGATCCCGGAGGCGGCGCTGGTCGCGTTCACGCGGGAGGCAGCCCGGGTCTCGGCGATGTCGCGTGAGGAGCGGTTCGCGCTGCTGATCGACCGCGACGCGGCGCCCGCCCAGACGCGATGAGCCGCTTCCGCCTCGAGGCTGTCGTCTTCGACTTCGGCGAGACCCTCTACGACGAGACGAGCGCCTGGTCCGCCGTCGCGGATGGCGCGGGCGTCCCGCGGCTGACCTTCATGGCGATGCTCGGCGCGCTGATCGCGGCCGGTCGGTCGCATCGCGAGATCTTCGAGGTCTTCGACGTGCCCGAACCGCAGGCGTGGCTGCCGCTGGACGAGAGCGATCTGTACCCCGACGCACGCCCCTGCCTCCTTGCCGTCCGAGCCATGGGCCTGCGGGTCGGGATCGCGGCCAACCAGCCGGATCGAGCCGCCGAGATCATTTCGACCCTCGGAGTCGAGCTCGACTTCGTGGCGACCTCGGCGGCATGGGGCGTCGAGAAGCCGTCGCCCGCGTTCTTCGAGCGGCTCGCGGCGGAGCTGGCGCTCCCCCCGTCGGCCATCGCCTATGTGGGCGACCGGGTCGACAACGACGTGGTGCCTGCCGCTGCGGCCGGGATGTGCGCGATCTTCATCCGCCGAGGTCCGTGGGGGTGGATCCAGTGTCCCGAGGGCAGCCCGCCGGGAGCGACGTTCGCGGTGGACGACCTGCGTGCGTTGCCTGACCTGCTGCGCGCGAGGTGACCCGGGCCGTCGCGACCTGAGCCTTGTCCATCACGCACTGTTGCGGCCCGCGGCCTACCCCGCGCGGCCTACTCGGACCGCGTCGGCTCCGTCCGCGCGGTCGCCCGGTCAGCTCCGTCCGGCGGCCGCCGCGGCCGAGATCGGTCGCGATCAGTCCTCGGCGATGTGATGCACCGGGTCCTGCCGGGGCCGTCCGCAGTCGCTGCGGTTGCAGCGGATCGACGAGATCGTCACAGGCTCGGCGATCGACCCGCCCCTGCTCGGTTGCGTCGGGAGGAACGCGATCGACGCCACGAAAGCGTGCGGCTTCACGACGGGTCGGGGTCGCCGCCCGAAGACTCGCCGAAGCGCAGCTTCGATCGTTCCCATGGAGCCAAGGTCATCGTGCAGTCCATGCCTGTCAAGGGCTGGTCGGATCACGTGCGGGTACCTGCCGGAGATGACGCGTTTCGGGGTCATGAAGCACCTGGGGGTGCTGGAGGAGGCGGAGCTCGTGACGACGATCAAGGTCGGCCGCGAGAAGCGCCACTACCTCAACCCGGTGCCGATCCGTCTCGTTCACGACCGCTGGATCGGCAAGTTCGCCGAGCCGGTCGTCGGCGCCATGTCCGCCCTCAAGTCGAAGCTGGAGACTCCGATGGACACGTTCGACCACATCTACGCGATCCAGATCAAGGCGTCGCCCGACCGCGTCTGGCAGGCGATCACCGACGGCGACGAGACCATCCGCTACTACTACGGCACGCGGGTCGTCTCCGACTGGACGGTCGGCTCGCCGCTGCGCTACGACTATCCGGACGGCTCGCTCGCCGCCGACGGGATGGTCCTCGAGGTCGATCCGGGACGGCGCCTCGTCATGTCGTTCCATCCGCGCTGGGATCCCGGCATCGAGGCCGAGGGACCCGTCCGCATGACCTGGGCGGTCGAGCCCGCGAGCGATGGCGGCTCGAAGCTGACGGTCACCAGCGTCCTCAGGTCGGGCTCGCAGAGCGCCGAGGCGTTCTCGGCCGGGATCGTCTACATCGTGTCCGGGCTCAAGACGTTCGTCGAGACAGGAGAGCCGCTCGCGGTCGGCTGAGTGCCGCGGCCGGTCGGCGGGGGCGCCCTTCGCGGCGCCCCCGCCTTCCACGACACCTCGAAAACCGCAGGCGCCCGCGTCACGTATCCGCAGCGAATGACGTTGACGAGCGAACGACACCGGACGGATACTCTGCGGCAACACACCCCCTGTGTTCCGGACCTGCGGTCGTGGTCAAGGACGAGACCCGACGAGGCCCTCGATCGTCGCCAACCGCTCTGTGCCCATCCGGGCCGGATGGGCCGCTATCGCCCCCGCGAGCGGGGAGGAGGGTCCCAGCGCGATGATTCCCGGCCAGTTCGACTACGTCCGTCCAGGGAACCTGGACGAGACCCTACGGATCCTCAAGGATCGTGAAGGCGAGGCGAAGCTCCTGTCGGGCGGCTACAGCCTCCTGCCACTCATCAAGCTCCGACTTGCCCAGCCCGCGCTGCTCGTCGACCTGCGCGACGTGACGGGTCTCGACGGCATCAGCGAAACGGACGACTACCTGTCGATCGGCGCCCGAGCGACGCACCGCCGGATCCACGAAGCACCGATCATCCGCGACAAGTACTTCCTGTTCCACGACGTGACGGCCACGATCGGCGACCCGCAGGTCCGCAACTGGGGCACGATCGGCGGCTCGGTCGCACACGCGGATCCGGCCTCGGACTGGCCGGCGGTGCTCATCGCCGCCAGCGCGACGATCGTCTGCCGGAGCCAGACCGGAGAACGGTCCATCGCCGCCCGCGACTTCTTCGTCGACACATTCCAGACCGCCATCGAGCCGACCGAGGTGCTGACCGAGATCCGGGTCGGACGCCGACCGCGTGGGACCGGTGGCGCCTACGAGAAGCTCGAGCGCAAGGTCGGTGACTTCGCCACGGTCGGCGTCGCGGCGGTCGTCCGGCTCGGCGCCGACGGCCGTATCGACAGCGCCGGGATCGGCCTGACCGGTGTCGCCGAGACACCGTTCGCGGCGACCGACGCCGAGGCGGTCCTCGTCGGCAACGCGCCGTCGGATGCGCTCTTCCGGCAGGCGGGTGCCGCGGCGGCGGCCCAGAGCCGGCCGGCCGGTGACGTCCGGGGACCCGTCGAATACAAGCGGGCGATGGCCGCGGAGCTGACCCTCAGGGCCCTCCGACGCGCCACCGAACGCGCGCTCGCGTACGCGTAGGAGGCCCGTCCACGATGAGCACCCAGCACATCACCGTCACCGTCAACGGCGAGGCGCACGAAGCCGACGTCGAACCTCGCCTCCTGCTCGTGCACTTCCTGCGCGACAACCTCGGATTGACCGGCACCCACGTCGGCTGCGACACGAGCAACTGCGGCGCCTGCACCATCCATGTCGACGGCGAGAGCGCGAAGTCGTGCACGATGCTCGCGGTCCAGGCCGACGGGCGGCAGCTCAAGACCATCGAGGGGATGGCCACCGAGCCCACTCTCCACCCGCTCCAGCAGGCGTTCTGGGACCAGCACGGCCTCCAGTGCGGCTTCTGTACGCCCGGGATGATCATGCAGTCGGCGTGGCTCCTGGCGGAAAACCCGGACCCGACCGAGGCGGAGATCCGCGAAGGGATCAGCGGCAACCTGTGCCGCTGCACCGGGTACGTGAACATCGTCAAGTCGATCCAGCAGGCGGCCGGCGAGATGTCCGCCGCCGCCGAGACCCAGGCCGGTTCGCCGGTCGCGGCCGGTTGAGCGGGGAGTGACGAGATGACCACAGACGCGGCAGAGCCCCGCACCAGCTTCGAGATGGGTGGCATGGGCCACTCGGTCAAGCGCAAGGAAGACCCGCGGATGATCCGCGGCCAGGGTGAGTACATCGACGACGTCAACCTGCCGGGCCAGCTCTGGCTCGACATCGTCCGCAGCCCGTATGCGCACGCGACGATCAAGAGCATCGACGCGACCGAGGCGCTCAAGATCCCGGGCGTCCTCGCCGTCATCACCGGCAAGGATCTCGAAGGCTACAAGCTCCACTGGATGCCGACGCTTGCCGGCGACATGCAGATGGTCCTCCCGACCGATACGGTCATGTACCAGGCCCAGGAGGTCGCCGCGGTCATCGCGACCACGAAGTACATCGCCGCCGACGGCGTGGCCGCGGTCCTGGTGGATTACGAGCCCCTGCCGGTCATCGTCGACCCGTTCAAGGCGCTCGAGCCCGACGCTTTCGTCCTCCGGCCCGACCGCGGCCCGGACAAGCAGAACAACCATATCTGGCACTGGGAATCGGGCGATCGCGCAGCGACCGACGCCGACCTCGCCGCGGCCGACGTCCACATCGAGCAGGACATCTACATCCCGCGGATCCACGTCGCCTCGATCGAGACCTGCGGCTGCGTCGCCGACTGGAACCCCGTCCGCCAACACCTCGACCTGCACATGACCAGCCAGGCGCCGCACGCCATCCGGACGGTCGTCGCGCTTGTCGCCGCGGGTGCTGGCCTTCCGATCAGCGAACAGAACATCCGCGTGAAGACCCACGATATCGGTGGAGGGTTCGGCGGCAAGGTGCCGGTCTATCCGGGCTACGTCCTCGCCGTCGCGGCGTCGTTCCTGATCGGCAAGCCGGTCAAGTGGATCGAGGACCGGTCGGAGAACCTGCAGGCGGACTCGTTCGCCCGCGACTACCACATGCATGTCGACATGGGCGCGACCAAGGACGGCAAGATCACCTCGCTCAAGGCCAAGACGATCGCCGACCACGGCTACACCGACGCCGCGGCCGACCCGTCCAAGTACCCGGCCGGCCTGTTCAACGTCATCACCGGCTCGTACGACTTCCCGAACGCGTTCGTCGAGGTCGACGGCGTCTACACCAACAAGCCGCCTGGAGGCGTCGCCTACCGCTGCTCGTTCCGCGTGACCGAAGCGGTCCATGCCGTCGAGCGGATGGTCGACATCCTCGCCCACCAGATCGGCAAGGACCCGGCGCAGCTCCGGATGGAGAACTTCATCCAGCCTGAGCAGTTCCCGTACAAGACCCCGACCGGCTGGTCGTACGACTCCGGGAACTACCCGGCGGCGCTCCAGAAGGCGATGGACATGATCGACTACGCCGGGCTCCGGGTGGAGCAGGCGGAGAAGCGCGCCAAGGGCGAGCTCATGGGCATCGGCATCAGCAGCTTCACCGAGATCGTCGGGGCCGGGCCGTCGCACGACTTCGACATCCTGGGCATCAAGATGTTCGATTCGTGCGAGATCCGGGTCCACCCGACCGGCAAGGTGATCGCCCGGCTCGGCGTCCAGAGCCAGGGCCAGGGCCACGAGACGACCTTCGCCCAGATCATCTCCGAGGAGCTCGGCTTCCCGGTCGCGGACATCAAGATCGAGGAGGGCGACACCGATACGGCGCCGTACGGCCTGGGCACCTATGCCTCGCGCTCGACGCCGGTCGCGGGCGCCGCGACCGCGATGGCCGCACGCAAGATCCAGGTCAAGGCACGCAAGATCGCGGCGCACCTGCTGGAGGCCAACGAGGACGACCTCGATTGGGAGCCCGGCAAGTTCAGCGTCAAGGGCTCCCCGGACCGGTTCAAGACGATCCAGGAGATCGCCTTCGCGGCATACACGAACCATCCCGAAGGGATGGAGGCCGGGCTCGAGGCGGTCGATTACTACGACCCGCCGAACCTGACCTTCCCGTTCGGGAGCTACATCTGCGTCGTCGACATCGACAAGGGGACCGGCCGGGTCAACGTCCGCCGCTTCGTGGCGGTCGACGACTGCGGCAACATCATCAACCCGATGATCGTCGACGGGCAGATCCACGGCGGACTGAACATGGGCCTCGCCCCGTCGCTGTACGAGGAGATCACCTACGACGAGCTCGGCAACAACATGGCCGGCACGTTCATGGACTACCTCATCCCGACCGCGGTCGAAAGCCCGGCCTGGGAAACGGGCAAGACCACCACACCCT
The DNA here is from genome assembly GCA_963742075.1 of uncultured Chloroflexia bacterium. Lineage (GTDB taxonomy): Bacteria > Chloroflexota > Limnocylindria > Limnocylindrales > CSP1-4 > SPCO01. The sequence continues at coordinate 127,436 of CAVUKR010000013.1, forward strand.
CGCCGCACCATCCGATCGGTGCCAAGGGGGTGGGGGAGTCGGCCACGGTCGGCGCCCCGCCGGCCATCGCCAACGCCGTCGTCGATGCGCTGTGGCACCTCGGCGTCCGCAACATCGACATCCCGATCACGCCCCAGAAGGTCTGGGCCATCCTCCACGAGAACGGCATCTCCTAGGTCGACATGACCGGGAGTTCCGTCTTCGCACGAGCCGCCGAGCTCGAGGCGGCGGGTCGGCCGTTCGCCGTCGCCACGGTGGTGGCGGTCAAGCGGCCGACCTCGGCGCGACCGGGCGCTTCCGGGATCGTCCATCCGGACGGGTCGATCGAGGGCTGGGTCGGCGGCAGCTGCGCCCAGCCCGTGGTCGTCCGCGAGGCATTGCGGTCGCTGGGCGACGGCCAGCCGCGGCTGCTGCGGCTGTCGAAGGACGGGCCCGGCGAGGGCCGCCGGGCCGACGGCGTCATCGAGCTCGTCATGACCTGCCACTCCGGTGGCACGCTGGAGATCTACGTGGAACCGCACATCGCCGCCCCCCAGCTCTGGGTCATCGGTACGACGCCGATCGCCGGGGCGCTCGCCCGCCTGGGCTCGGTCGCCGGGTGGCGGGTGACCGTCATCGACCCGATCGCCGAGGCTGATGCGTTCCAGGGCGCCGACCGGGTCTACGCCTCGGCCGACATCCGCGGACTCGAGCCCGATGCGTCGCCGTACGTCGTCGTCGCGAGCCAGGGGATCTGGGACGAGGAGGCCGTGGGGCTGGCCCTGACCCGTGACGTGTCGTACGTCGGCCTGGTCGCCTCGCCGACGCGTGCCGGCGTGGTCCGCGAATGGCTCCGCGAGGAGACGACCGTCGGCGATGAGCGGATCGCCGCGCTGCGCGCGCCGGCGGGCATCGACCTGGGCGCGGAAACGGCCGAGGAGGTCGCCCTGTCGATCCTCGCCGAGCTGGTCCAGGTCCGGCGCGGCCGCGCGGACTTCGTGGCCTCACCCGGGCCGGCGACCGTCGCCGGCGGGATCCCCGACACGATCACGCTCGAGCCGGTGGTCGACGACATCGTGCTGCTCGACCCTGTCTGCGGGATGACCGTGGAGCGGGCGACCGCGCGCCACCTCGCTGAGCACGAGGGCGTGATCTACGCCTTCTGCTCGATCGGCTGCCGCACCCGGTTCATCAAGGAGCCCGCGACCTTCCTGTCGGCGAGCGCGCCGTCACCGATGCACGACTGACCGGCCACCCAGGAGGACCCGCATGCACTTCGAAGGTTCCGTCCCGATCAAGGCGTCCCGAGACAAGGTCTGGGCGTTCGTGATCGACCCCGAGCAGGTCGGCCAATGCGGCCCGGGCGTCGAGAAGATCGAGGTCGTGGACGCGACCCATTTCAAGGCCACCGCCAAGGTCGGGATCGGGTTCATCAGCGCCCGGTTCAACGTGGACATGACGTTCGCCGAGCAGCAGCCGCCCGATCGCGCGCTCATCAAGGCCCACGGGCAGGCGCCGGGGAGCGCGGTCGACGCCACTGCGGAGATGCGCCTCTCGGACGGCCCCGATGGCGCGACCGTCATGGACTGGAACGCGGACGTCAATCTGTCCGGGACGCTGGCCAGTGTCGGCGCACGGCTGATCGAGGGGACGGCCAACAAGATGATCACCCAGACGTTCGACTGCATGCGGACGAAGCTCGAGACGTGAGCACGCGCTGACCTGCCAGACTCGCCGGATGGAGCGCATCAGCCGGGTCGTCGGGCCCGTCGCGACCAACGTCCACATCCTCGCCGACCCGGCCAGCCGCGAGGCCATCGCCATCGACACCGCCATCCCGTCGCTCGACTGGATCGCCGCCGAGCTGGCGGAGCGTGGCTGGACGCTCAAGCTGATCGTGTCGACCCACGGCCACTGGGACCACATCGGCGACAACGCCGCGGTCGCGGCGCACACCGGCGCCGAGATCGCGGTCCATCCGCTCGACCGGGACCGGCTCACGACACCGCAGCCGCTGTTCGCCCCGTTCGAGATCCCGCCGTCGGTCCCGGCGGTCGAGCTCGCCGAGGGTGGCGTCGTCCGCTTCGGCACGATCCGGCTGCGCGTCCTGCACACGCCCGGCCACACCGAGGGCTCGGTCTGCCTCCAGGCCGGTGACGAGGGCCTGCTGTTCAGCGGCGACACCCTGTTCGCCGGTGGCTGGGGACGGGTGGACCTGCCGGGCGGCGATCCGGCCGCGATGGTCGAGTCGATCGGGCGGCTGACCGGGCTGGAGGACCAGGTCGTGGTCCTGCCCGGTCATGGCGCGACGACCACGGTCGGGCGCGAACGCGCCTGGATGGAGCTCGTCCGGGACGGTCGCCGGCTCTTCGCCTGACGGCGAGGTCCAGGCGGCCGCCGGCGGCGATGCAAGGATCGGCCGGCTCGGACGTAGATGAGACATGGACGACCGGGAGATCCGCTGGCATGCCGTCGAACGGGCCTACCGCGACCATGCCGACGACGTCTATCGGGTCGCCCTGGCCATCCTTCGCGACCCGGACGCCGCGGTCGACGCGACCCATGACACCTTTGCCCGCGCCTTCGAGCGCTGGCACCAGTACGACGAGAACCGGCCGCTCCGCGCCTGGCTCCATGGGATCGTCAGCCACGCGGCGCTCGATGCCCTGCGTCGCCGACGCGTCAGGACGCTGGCCCTGCCGGTCATCGGGTCGGTCCGCGAGACGTCGGCGGGCGGGGCCGTCGAGGGCGACCCCGCACGTCGTCTGGCCGACCGCGACCAGATCGACGGGGCGCTGGCCGACCTCAAGCCGGACGCGCGCGCGGCGCTCGTCCTGCGCCACTACTACGGCTACGACTACGCCGAGATCGCCCGCTTCCTCCGGACCAGCCCGGGCAACGTCGGCTCGATCCTGAGCCGCAGCCACGTCGCGCTCCGCGCGCGACTCGCGGCCGAGGCCGCCGATCCCCCGACCGACCTCCCCGCGCCGCGCCGCGCGATCCGTTGACCCCGAGGTGACCCGATGACCCGCGAGACCGACCGACCCACCAGCACCCCCGCCGGCCCCGAGGACGAAACGCTGGCGACGCTGGTGCGCGCCGTCGTCGACGACTGGCATCTGCCGCCGCAGCGACTCGACCAGCCGACCTGGCGTGACCGCATCGGCGATCGTCGCCGAGGCCGGCGGCGCGGCTGGTTCGCCCGACTGGCAGGCCCGGCAGCGGCGGCGATCGTCGGGACGGTGGTCGTGGCGTTCGTCGCGGTCTGGCTGACCGCGCCGCGCCCAGCCCCCGGGATCGCCGGGGCGTCCCCGACCGCGCGGGGCACGACGGGGGCGTCACCGACGGCATCGTCGTCGCCCCGCCCGACGTCGTCCGGCCTGCCGGTTCTCCAGCTCAACGGAGCGTTGCCGGACCCGGCACGGGTGATGGTGCACACGGGATCGAGCTACCGGATCGCCGACCTCTCCAGCGGGACATTCGGGGACGTCTCGATCCCGTCGCATTCGGGACCCACCACGGTCTTCGCCCGCCCGGACGGGGGCTGGTCGTGCATCTGCGCCGATTGGACCGGGTCGTCCTCGAGCGGGATCGATCTGACCCTGGATTCGGCCGCCGCGGACGGGACTGCGCTGGCACCGACGCCACTGCGGAAGCTCCGCGGTGAGGGCGACCCATCGCTGGCGACCGGAGACAACCCACAGCTGGTCGACGTGCACGTCAGCGGATCGGCCGACGGCCGCTACGCTTTCGTCGGCTGGAGCGAGCGACACGGTGCGGCCGGCTGGATGGCAGGGGTCGACGTGGTGGATCTCGCGGGTGGCAAGGTCGTGGGGACGACCCAAGTCCCGATCGCCGAGCCGGCCGCTGCCGGCGGCCATGCGACCATCCGCGTCGCGCCGCAGGTCACGATGGCGCCGTCAGGCGGTGCGGTCCTGATCGCCAGCTTCTGGTTCGTCGAAGATCCCTCGGCGACGCCGCCGTCGGGCTCGGACCACTGGATGGGTTCGTTCGACGGTCGAGCCATCGGGGCGTTGACGCCGGCCGGCTCGATGGCCACCCAGGCATGCGCGGAGCTCGACAGCGGGCCGATCGACGCGTCGATGTACTACGTGATCTGCACGACGTCGGACGGGCAGAACGTCGCCGACCGCCGGCACGCGGACGGGTCGCCGATCGACGAGACGGCCTTCCCGGGACGAGCTCCGGGATCTCCGGTGCCTCGCTCCGGAAGGGCGATCGCCTGTTCCTGTGGGATCCGGTGAGCGCGCGACTGACCCGGTTCGACCTCCGGACCGGCGTCCTCGACGGCGCCACGGGCATCGCGTTCGACCGCCCGAGCTCGCCGCTGGACGTCCTGGCGGGCGTCGGCCGCCAGCTCGGGAAGTGGATGGCGCCGCCCGCGGCAGCCAAGATGTTCCTCGAGCCAGCCATGGTCGTGTCGACTGATGGCACCCGGGTCTACGCCCTTGGGATGGACGCCCTCGGCCCAGACGGCGGCGCCGGCTCGCACGGGGTCTATGCCTTCGATGCGGACTCGCTGCAGCCGCTCGGCCATTGGGCGCCGACGGCCGACCTCGCTTCGCTCGCGATCAGCCCGGACGGACGGTTCGTCTACGCGGCCGGGCAGTCCGGCGTCGACGCGACCGGGAGCCCGGCTAACTACCAGGCGTCGGTCACGGTCTACGACACGGCGGACGGATCGGTCCGCCTCATCGCGGGTGACCTCGGCGGGGACGGGTTGTTCTTTCCCGGGCCGGTCGCCCGGTAGGCCATCGGCCCGAGGCGGGGCGCGGTCAGTCGTCGAGGCCGCGCCGGTACGCCGCGGCCCGGCTGTGGACGACGAAACCGAGCCCCTCGTACAGTCCGAGCGCCCCGTTCGCGTTCTCGGAATCGACCCCGAGCATCGCCTCGTCGAGCCCGGCCTCGTGGAGCCTGGCGAGAGCCGCCGCCGTGATGGCCCGGGCCAGACCGCGCCGGCGCCATGGCTGGCGGACGCTGATGTGCTCGAGCCAGCCGCGTCGGACCCCGAGACGGGCATTCTCCGCGGGCCAGACCCAGGTCTGGACGACGCCGGCGACCTCGGGGCCTTCCCAGGCCACGACCCACAGGTCGGTGTCGAGCTCGGCCCGGTCGAAGGTCGCCCGGAAATCGCTCTCGGTCTGCACGCGGTGGCCCCAGTGGTCGCGAAACGCCTCGTCCTCGGCGGCGAAGATCGCCCGGTACTGGTCCGCGGTCACCGGCCGGATCTCGAGACCGTCGGGGAGTGGCGGCTGGTCGATCGCCTCGAGCCCGTCACGGCGCATCAGGAAGAAGTGCCGGACCGGGGCGAACCCCGACACTGCCAGCAGCGCGCGGTGCCCCGCCTCGGCCTCCTCGGCGAATGTGCCGATGGCCGCCTCGACGCCCGGATCCTCGCGTGCCGCGCGGTGCCGGGCGCGAGCCAGGTTGCGACCCATGAGCCAGGTTCCCAGCCCGCGCCGCCGGAACGACGGATCGACGTGGCCCCAGACGTCGTAGGTCGGGACTCCGTCGCGGACGACCCGGTCGACACCCGATGCCGCGACGACCCGACCGTCCAGCTCGACGATGACGATGTCCTCGACCGGGTCGACGCCGTCGGCGCCGCCGATCTCGACCTTGAGGGTCTCGGCGGTCGGGATCCACGGAACGGTGTCGAACGCGTTGGCCGTGCTCATCAGCTCTGCCAGGCGGTCCCAATCCGTCTCGTCGGCGAAGGGGCGGACGCTCGACCCGGGGATCGGTGGCGTCCCGACGAGCTCCGGCCCGCGGGTGGTCTCGGTCGCGGTCACGTCTCGCCTCCGTACTTGCGCTGCATATGCTGCTCCACCGACTTGTGGATGATCTTCCAGGTCCGGCGGTACTCGGCCCGCGCGCGCGGATCGGTCTCGCGCGCCGCGCGCGCCACCTCGCGCTCGAGCTTGCGGTGGCTGGCCAGCCGCTCCTCGCTGAGCCGGCCGTCGCCGATCGCCGCACGCACCGCGCATCCTGGCTCGCCATCGTGGCGGCAGTCGCTGAACCGGCAGGTCGCGGCGATGTCGACGACGTCGTCGAACTCCATCTCGATGCCCTCGTCGGCGCCGATGACCTCGAGCGCGCGGATGCCGGGTGTGTCGACCAGCAGCGAGCCGCCCGGCAGCTCGAACAGCTCGCGGTGGGTCGTCGTGTGGCGTCCGCGCGAATCGGAGTCGCGGACCTCCGCGGTGGCCTGCCGGTCCTCGCCGAGCAGCGCATTGACGAGGGTCGACTTGCCGACACCCGATGAGCCCAGGATGGCGGCGGTCATCCCTGCGCGAAGATGGCTGCGCAGATCGTCGAGACCGGCGCCCGTCCGGGCCGAGACCGCGATCGTCGGGACACCGGGCGCGATCGCGTCGACCGCGACGAGCCGGCCGTCGACGTCGTCGGCCAGGTCCGACTTGTTGAGGACGACGACGGGCGTGATCGCGCTCGACCAGGCGACCGACAGGTAGCGCTCGATGCGGCGCAGGTTGAAGTCGTTGTCGAGCCCGGCTACGAGCAGCGCGACATCGATGTTGGCGGCCATGATCTGCTCGTCGTCGAGTCGGGTCCCGCGGCGGGTCGAATCGGCCGCCATCCGCTTGAACACGCTCCGACGCGGCAGGATCGCGCCGATGACCCCACCGGCGTCGAGGACGACCCAGTCGCCGACGGTCGGGAAGTCGACGTGCGCGAGCGCCGCGAAGCGGAACGCGCCTGACACGCCGGCGGTGACGTCGCCGTCGCCGTCGCGCACGACCGAGGTGTCGCGGTGGACCGCCACGACCCGTGCCGGGCGGAGCCCGTCGCCCGCGAACGGCGCGAAGGCCTCCGCCCAGCCGGCATCCCAGCCAAGAGCGGCGAGGGGCCGGTCGAGGGAGCCGGGATCGTCGGTCGGGGCAGGATCGAGCGGCATCGGTCAGCCCACCCGCTTCAGCTTGCCGGTCCGCTTGGCGTAGCGCTCGGCCTTGCCGAACGACCACAGCCCGAACGGGATGAAGAAGATCCCCATCACGATGAGCGGCCAGACGTCGGCCGTCAGCTCGTTGATCGGCGTCCCGTCGATGAGCCCGGCGCGGACGCCCTCGAGGACGTAGGTGGCCGGCGACAGGTGCGACAGCACCTGCATCCACTGCGGCAGGATCGTGATCGGGTAGTAGACCCCGCTGACCAGCAGCAGGCACGACTGGAGCACGAACGTCATCTGCGCCCCGCGCTCGACGTAGAGCAGCGGCAGGACGGCCGCGATCATCCCGATCCCGACGAAGCTGAACGAGCCGAGCAGCATGAACCCGACGACGGTCGCCGGGTTCGCGCCGGAGAGGTCGAGCTGCGGGAAGAACAGGATCAGCGCGATGAAGATGACCGAGGTGTGGACGAGGCCGTAGATCATCGCGTAGGCGACCGACCCGAGCAGCTGCGACCAGCGCCGGATCGGCGCCATCATCGTGTACTCGAGGGTCCCTTCCCAGCGCTCGACCGTGATGGTCTCGGCGATCCAGCTGAAGACGACCGACAGGTAGTTCCAGAAGATCGCCCCGATCATCAACGACAGCAGCAACGTCTCGTTGCCCTGCGACGCACCGATGAGCGAGATCGACAGCGCGCCCGCGACGGAATAGACCAGGAACGCGAGCTCCCAGCCCCAGTAGCGGCGTGTCAGGTTGAAGTTGCGCTCGATGAAGGCGTACGAGGCCTTCAGCTCATGGGTGACGACGGTCACGGTCGTGATCTCCTGGCGGGGGAGTCGGTCCGGCCCCTCAACGGGACCGGGCCGACTCGAGTGAGGGCTCCGCGGCCAGTCGCGCACCGATCTCGATGATCCGATACCCGATGGCCCGACGGATGGATGGGGCAGGCTCGGGCGCCAGCCGGCGCCGCGCGGCGGCCGACGCGAGGTCGCGTTCGATCCGCTCCTGCGCCAGCTGGGCGTTGAGCTCGATGGCCTGGAACATGGCATTCACCTCCTTTCATTCGGTCTCGGCGTCGTCCTCGTCGACGTCGTCGTCGAGGGAGCGGCCGGTGTATCGCATGAACACGTCTTCGAGGGTCGCCTCGCGACCCGGTTCGCCGCCGACGAGGGCCTTCGAGGCCGTCCGGCGTGTCCTCGGCGACGACCTTCGCGTCGTTGAGGATCGTGATCCGGCCGCACAGGCGTTCTGCCTCGGCCAGGTCGTGCGTCGTCAGGACGATCGTCGCGTCGTGCGTCGATCGGAGTTCCTCGATGAACGACTGGACGTCGAGCTTCGAACGCGGGTCGAGGCCGGTCGTCGGCTCGTCGAGGAGCAGCAGGGTCGGGCTCGTCAGCAGGGCTCGCGCGATCGCGACCTTCTGCTGCATCCCCCGGCTCATCTGCTCCACCGGGCGGTCGAGCCGCTTCTCCGAGATCCCCAGCCGGGCCAGGATCGCGACCGCTTCGCGCTTCGCCGTCCTGCCGTCGAGGCCGTACAGGCGAGCCGCGAAGAGGAGGTTCTCCATCGGGCTGAGCTTCTTGAAGAAGGCGGCATCCACGCTGACCCGGTTGATCAGGCGCTTGACCGCCATCTCGTCGCGGACGATGTCGTGGCCGAAGACCTCGACCCGACCCTCGTCGAGGGTCAGGAGTCCGCAGATCAGGCGGATGAGCGTCGACTTGCCCGGAGCCGTTGGCGCCGAGGACCCCGTGGATGTCGCCGCGCTCGAGGCGCATCGACACGTGCGAGATCGCGGTCACCGGCTTCTTGTTCCGTCCGACGACGAACCGCTTGCTGACGTCCTCGATGAGGAGGGCGGGCGGACCGGCCGGTCGGACGGCCAGCGGCCTCGCCGCGAACGGCGGGAGCCGGCTGGATCGTCGGCTCGTTCTTCAGTTGTGGGTCCAAGGTGGCGGTCACTGGAGACTCCAGGGTCGGGTGCGAGTGGAGGGGTTCGGAAACGACGAAAGCCGCGGGTCCCGATCCGACGGTGCTCGTCGGGTGGGCCTCGCGGCTCTGGTGTCCCGGGTTGCCCGGAGTGGGCAGGATGGGCATCAAAAAAGCCGGGGGCCCGATCTGGCCCACGGCTCTGGTTCGTCCGGAAGGCGGTCCTGCCGCCTGCGGTCTAGCTCGAGATGGGCACGGATCTCCCGCGAACGCGCGCGCTGATAGGCGCAACGCATCGGCTGAGGAGGAACGGGTTCGTCATCATTCGAGCCGCCTCCTGTAGAGGGGATCCACGCCCGCGACTTGCGAGCCGGTCGGCAGTCTACCCGCCCGGCGAAACGGGTGTCAACCCGGACGGACGACGCTGGCCGGGTCGCGACGGATGACGTAGGAGGCGTGCCGGGGCAACGGTTGCTGTCCGCCAGGCGGTCCCTGCGTGCCGCGCGGTTCCTGCCAGATATCCTCGGGGAGCCTCTTGGGCGACGATCCGGGCGGGATCCGGTGCCAGATAGTCGTCCCCGGCCTACTTGACAAGAACCCACGCTCGGGCTGTCGCATCGTCGCTGACGACCAGTCTCCCGGAGACTAGCTGTCCCGCACGGCCGGGTTCGCAGCGGCCGTCACCGGGCCTCAAGCTCGAGCCGCACGATCGGGCGGACAGGTGTGGCCTTGTTCCATTGGCGCCGCTCGACCACGGTGAACCCGGCGCGTTCGAACACGGAGAGCGGCCCACCATAGGCGTTGGCGGCCGGCACGAGGCCCCGATCGCCGTCGACCGGGTAGGCCTCCAGGGTCGTGGCCCCGTGCGCGCGGGCATACTCGATCGCGGCCGCCAGGAGCCTGGTCGCGACGCCCTGGCCGCGCGCCCGACGCGACACGACGAAGCAGACGATCGACCAGACCGGCGTGTCGTCTGGCGGGGCGAGGATCTTCGAGAACGCCAGCCGTTCGTAGTCCTCGCGTGGCCCGACGCTGACCCAGCCGACGGCGCGCCCGTCACGGTAGCCGACGAGCCCTGGCGCGAGGTCGTCACGCTCGGCCATCCGTTCGAGCGCGGCGCGGTTCGCGGCCGCCGTCGAATTCGAGAAGTCACGGCCGCGGAATCGGAAGTAGGTGCACCAGCACCACTTCGGGTCGCCGCCCTCTTCGAACAGGCCCGCGAGGTCGGCGAACCGCTCGGGCGTGAGCGGCCGCACGTCGAGCTCGGCGGCCGGAGGCGTCGTCCTCATCCGCGAGCGCGCTCGTTGCGGGCTGCGGCCTCGGCGATCTTCGCGATCCGCGACGCGCGTGTCTCCGGCCGCTGGGCGAGCGCGACCCAGCCGAGCAGCATCTTGCGCGCCGATGGCGGGAAGGCGGCGAAGTTGACCGCCGCCGGCGGGCGGCCTCGAGGGCCGCCGCGAGGTCGTCCGGGACCTCGAGCCGCTCGACGCTGTCGAGGACCTCCCATGATCCGTTCGCCTTCGCCCGGTCGATCGCGGCGAGACCCGCCGGAGCCATCCGCCCCTGGGAGGCCAGCCGCTCGACGCGCGCCTTGTTGGACGCTGCCCACGACGCTGCGCGGCTTGCGCGGCGCGAAGTAGAGCTTGCCGCGCTCGTCGTCGACGCGCCCACCGGTGCTGTCCACCCAGCCGAAGCACAAGGCTTCCTCGATGGCCGCCTCGTAGTCGAGCCCGACCCGGCCGGACCGTGCGCGCCAGGTCACCAGCCACGCCCCGCCGGCGGTCGCATGGTTCGCTTCCAGCCAGGCGCGCCACGTCGCGCGATCGTCCGCGTGGACATGCGGAGCATCGTCGAGGGCGCCCATCCTCAGCCGGCCGCGCCCGGCCCACCTGCGCCGCGGGCCACGTCGACCGCATCGACGATGTACGGGCGATCGACATAGGCCAGACCGGCCGTCTCTACGAGCCGGCGGGCCACTGCAGTTGCCTCGGGCGGCAGCCAGCAGCCGGTTCGATCGCGCGTCCCGTCGGGCGCGAGACCCGACAGGAACCAGACCGTCGTCGCGCCGAGATCCAGGGCGAGCGCGACGAATCCGGGCAGCTCCTCGAGCGGGCGATACAGGTGGACGAGATCGACCCGTTCCGGCCGGGCCACCCGGAGGCGCGCGACAGACCCGTCGTCCTGCACCCTGTACTCGACGTAGTCGTCTGGCCCAGGCCCGCTCTTGACATGGACCGCATGCCCGGCACGGGCCAGGGTCTCGGGCAGATCTTTCGCCGGCCAGTCGACGACGAGGATGGATCGGGCTGCCCGGAGGATCGTCTCGGGGTCGGTCATCGGTCGGCCTCCGTGGATTCGGACCACCATTCTCGCGCACGTCCCGACCGCTCACCAAGCGCCCGTTGACCACCTGCCAGCCTGCCCGTACGCTCGGCGGATGACCGACATCTGGCCCGTCCGGGGCCGCTGGGCCTTCCGCCCGATCCCGCCGGAAGCGCGCTCCATCGTCGAGCTGGTCCGCTCCGGCACGCTCGACGCCGACCTGGCGGCCCGGCTCTGGCTGCTCATCGAGGGACGGGTTCCCATCGTGGTGGCGGCCGAGGCGCAGGGCACCGGCAAGACGACGCTGCTAGAGGCGCTGCTGGCGTTCGTGCCGCCATCGATCCGGATCGTCGAGCTGGCCGGCGAGGGGGAGACGTTCGCATGGCTCCCGCAGGCTTCGGATCTCGGCTGGCCCGGCGTCGCCCGTCCGACGCCGGGGACCGACCCGGTTCGCCCGGAGAACACGGTGATCCTCGCCCATGAGCTCTCGAACCACCTGCCGGGCTACACCTGGGGCGAGGCCGCACGGATCGCCGTGCGGGCGGCCTCGATCGGCTACGGGCTCGCGGCGACGATCCACGCGGATGCGCTCGACGATGTATTCGATGCGCTGCGCCGCCCGCCGATCCGGGCCAGCGACGACGAGCTCTCGCATCTCGGGGTCATCCTCGTCCTCCGCCGACTCGACGGTGGCCGTCGGCGGGTCGTGGCCGCGCACTACGTCCGGCCCGTCGCGCGCGACGTTCACGGCCATGTCCAGCGCCTCGGGCCGGCGGTCCTCGCGACCTGGGATCCGGCCACGGATACGTTCGAGCACTTCGGGTGGGGGGTGACGCCCGAGTTGGCGGCGCGAGTCGGCCGGCGCGCGGGCGACTTCGAGATCGAACACGACCGCCGTCGCGACCACATCGACGGTCTCGTCGCGGCCGGTGTCACGGCGCCGGATGCCGTCCTCGACGCGCTCCGCGACTACCGACCCGCCACGCCGTTTGACGCTCCGCGAGACGACGCTTAGGCTCGCGCTCCGAGCCCAGCCGTCCCCAGCCGGAGCAGACCGTGGATCCATTCGACGCCGCCGCTCCACGACCGACCACCCTGGCCGACCTGCGCGCGGGCGGCTGGCGCCCGCGGACCGTCAAGGAAGAGCTGCGCGCCAACCTCCTCGATCGCCTCGGGTCGGGCGCCGTGGTCTTCCCGGGTGTGGTCGGCTACGAGGAGACCGTCGTGCCGGCCATCGAGAACGCGATCCTGGCCGGACACGACCTGGTCTTCCTCGGCGAGCGCGGGCAGGCCAAGACCCGGATGGCGCGCCTCCTCGTCGGGCTGCTCGACCCGTGGCTGCCGGTCGTCCGCGGCGGCGAGCTCAACGACGATCCGTCCGCGCCGGTCAGCCCGGCCGCTCGCGCCATCGTCGCTCGGGACGGCGACGCGACGGTGATCGACTGGCTGCCGCGCGATCGCCGCTACGCCGAGAAGCTCGCGACGCCCGACATCACCATCGCCGACCTGATCGGCGAGGTGGACCCGATCAAGGTCGCCGAGGGCCGCTATCTCTCCGACGAGCTGACCCTCCACTACGGGCTGATCCCGCGCGCCAACCGCGGCATCGTCGCGATCAACGAGCTGCCGGACCTCGCCGAACGGATCCAGGTCGGCCTGCTCAACATCCTCGAGGAGCGCGACGTCCAGATCCGCGGCTTCGTCGTCCGGCTCCCGCTCGACCTGTACATGGTCGCGTCGGCCAACCCGGAGGACTACACCTCGCGGGGCCGGATCATCACGCCGCTCAAGGACCGCATGGGATCGCAGATCCGGACGCACTATCCGCGGACGCTCGAGCACGAGATGGCGATCGTCCGCCAGGAGAAGCACCGCTTCCCAGCCGAGGAGGGCGTCCCGGCGGTCGTCATGCCGGGTTTCATGGAGGAACTGGTCGCCGAGCTGACCCACCTGGCCCGCCGCTCGGCCGAGATCAGCCAGCGGTCGGGGGTCAGCGTCCGCGTCTCCGTCGCGAACGCCGAGGTCCTCGAGGCGGCCGCGCTCAAGCGCGCGATCCGCCTCGGTGAGCCGGTGGCCGCCCCGCGCGTCTCGGACCTCGGCGCCGTCGTCGCCTCGACCGTCGGCAAGGTCGAGCTCGAGACCGCCGGCGACGAATCGCCCGAGGAGCGGATCGTCGAGCGGCTCATCACGAAGGCCCTCCACACGACCTTCACGAGACACGTCTCGATCGACGAGCTCGAGGGCGTCATCGAGGCGTTCGAGGACGGGTTCTCCGTCGAGACCGGGGATCGCACGCCGTCGCGCGAATACGTCGCCTGGATGCGCGAGGTCCCGGGCCTGTCGATGGCGGTCGACCGGCTCGGCGCGTACGACATCACCGACGGCGCGGAGGAGCCCGCGGTCGTCGCTTCGGCCGTGGAGTTCCTGCTCGAGGGGTTGCACCTCGCCCGCCGCCTGAACAAGGATCGCATCCCGGGCGGGACGGTCTACCACCGGTGACGGCGTACTCCCCGGATCCGCGGGACCTGGGGCCGGAGGGCTCGCGGACCGGGCCGCCGGTGCGACGGGGGGAGTCGGCCGCCGATGCGCTCGCGCGCGCTGCCCGCTACTCGGCCTGGGACGGCAGCCAGCACGTGGCCGACCTCGAGGCCGACGAGATCCTCGACGCGCTCGCGGACGACGTCATGGCCGAGGGCGACCTCGCCGAGGCGCTCCGGCGACTGATGGATCGGGGCTGGCGGACCGGCGACCCGACCCGCGGCGACATGGCGGGGCTGCGCGACCTGATGGACCGGCTCGAGCGACAGCGCGAGGCGATGCTCGAGCGCTACCAGCTCAACGACGTCCTGGGCGACATCCGGCGCGAGCTCGACGAGATCGTGACCGAGGAGCGAACGGGCGTCGAGCGGCGGCTCGACGACGCCTCGAAGGCCGACGACGCGACGCCGGACGACCTGCGCTCGATGCTCCGGGACGTCGCCGCGCGGCGGCTCGACCAGCTCGATGGCCTGCCGTCCGACATCGGGGAGCGGATCCGCGGCCTCCAGGACTACGACTTCCTCGAGCCGAATGCGCGCGAACGGTTCGACGAGCTCGTCAAGCGGCTGCAGGGCCAGGTTCTCGACCAGTTCGTGTCGGGGATGTCCGACGCGATCCGGTCGATGACCCCGGAGGACCTGGCCGCCAACCGGGAGATGGTGCGCGACCTCAACGAGCTCATCCGCGAGCGGATCGGCGGCGGTGAACCCGACGCCTCCGGGTTCCTCGCCAAGCACGGCCGGTTCTTCCCGGGCGCCAGGACGTTCGACGACATCATCGACCAGCTCGCACAGCGGATGGCCGCCATGCAGTCGCTCCTCCGGTCGATGAGCCCTCAGCAGCGCGCCGAGCTCGGGTCGATGATGGAGGCGCTCCTGCGTGACGACCGGCTGCTGGTCGACCTTGCCCAGCTCGCCTCCAACCTCGACCTGCTCCTGCCGGGCGGTCTCGGCGATCGGGTCCCGTTCGGCGGCGACGAGCCGCTCGGGCTCGAGGGTGCCCTGGCCCAGATCGGCCGTCTCCAGGCGATGGACCGCCTCGAGGACGCCCTGTCGGATGTCGACTCGCCGGCCGACCTCGCCGCCATCGACCGCGACGAGGTGCGCGACCTGCTCGGCGACGAGGCGGCGCGCGAGCTGGATGCGCTCGACGACCTCGCACGCAGGCTCGAGGAGGCCGGCTACCTCACCCGCGACGGCGAGCGGCTCGAGCTGACGCCACGCGGGAGCCGGCGGATCGGCCAGAAGGTCCTCGACGACCTCTTCGCACGGCTCCAGCGCGACGCGTTCGGCGGTCATCGGATCGAACGCGACGGGCGGGGAGGGGAGCGCGACGAGACGACCAAGCCGTACGAGTTCGGCGATCCGTTCCACCTCGACCTGCGCGGCACGCTGTTCAATGCGCTCGGCCGCGGGGAGAATGCCCCGGCCAGCCGCGCGGCGACCGGTGATCGCGCGGATCCGGCTCGCGCCGTCGGACTTCGAGGTCCACCGGACCGAGCAGCTCACCCGGACCTCGACAGTCCTGCTCGTGGACATGAGCCGATCGATGCTGCTGCGCGGCTGCTTCCTCGCGGCCAAGAAGGTCGCGGTCGCCCTCGACACGCTGATCCGGACGCAGTACCCGCGCGACGACCTGGCGGTCATCGGGTTCGCCTACTACGCACGCGAGATCCGGCCGGGCGCGCTGGCCGAGCTGACCTGGCACGGCTACGAGTACGGCACCAACCTCCAGCACGGCCTGCTGCTCGCACGCCGCATCCTCGAGCGCAATCCGGCGGTCAACAAGGAGATCGTCGTCATCACCGACGGCGAGCCGACGGCCCATTTCGAGGACGGCCAGGTCGAGTTCAACTATCCGCCCACCCGGCGGACGATCCAGGAGACCCTCCGCGAGGTGCAGCGCTGCACCCGGGAGGGCATCACCATCAACACGTTCATGCTCGAGCGATCGCGGGCCCTCGCCGAGTTCGTGGCGCACATGACCCGACTCAACCGCGGCCGCGCCTTCTACGCGACCCCGGAGCACCTCGGCGAGTACGTGCTGGTGGATTTCGTCAGTCGTCGCACGAAGCGCGTCTCGTGAGCCTATCCTCCCAAGGTCGGTGCCCAGCTCGCTGACACCTGGAGGGATGCCGTGGATCTGACGCAGTTCTTCCCGTACCTGCTGTTCCTGCACGTGATGGGCGCGATCCTGGCCTTCGGGCCGACCTTCGCCTACTCGATCATGGGGGCGATGGCCGGCCGCGAGCCGCAGCACGCGAATTTCAGCTCGCGCCAGACCGAGGCGATCGGCAACAAGCTCGTGTATCCGCTGGCGATCATCCAGGGGATCACCGGGGTCCTCGTCTTCATCTCGGCCCCGACCGATGAGTTCAAGGTGGGGATCTGGCTCCCGCTCGCCATCCTGCTCTATGCGACTGCCCTGATCTACGCGCTGACGATCCAGCGGAACGCGCTCCACCACCTCATCGCGTTGACCTCGACGCCACCCCCGCCCGGCACCCCACCGGGACCACCGCCGCCGGAAGTGCTCGCCACCGTCAAGAAGATCCAGCGCGGTGGCATCTTCCTCGGCGCGTTGATCGTCGTGATCGTCTTCATGATGGTGGTCAAGCCGACGCTCTGAGCGGGTCGCTACCATGGTGGGGTACGTAATCAGGAGACCCTGCCCCGATGCCCCACGTTGCGACCTCCCCGACCGATCTCCTCGCCACGCTCTCCGGTACCGCGCATCTCGATGGCGACCGACTCGTCATCGATGACGAGGCCGCCTTCCGGGAGAGCGGCATCCGCGACCTCGCCTGGACCGCGGCGTTCAGCGACGACGAGCCGACGACCGCGACCGCGCAGTGGCTCGTCTGGGAGGCGAGCCAGGAGCTGGGCGCCCGGTCGGCGAGCATCCAGGCGCTGTACGAGGCGCGGGCCCGCGGCGAGGTCTCGGGGTTCACGGTCCCCGCGATCAACCTTCGAGCCCAGACGTTCGACATGGCCCGGATCGTCTACGAGGCCGCCGCGGCCGCGCAGGTCGGTGCGGTCATCCTCGAGCTCGCCCGCAGCGAGCAGACGTATACGTTCCAGCGGCCGATCGACTACGCCACGTCCGTGCTGGCCGGCGCGGTCGCGGCCGGCTGGCGCGGCCCGGTCTTCATCCAGGGCGACCATTACCAGTTCAACGCCAAGAAGTACGCCGCCGATCCGGAGGCGATGACCGAGGAGATCCGGCGCGCCTGCCGCCTCGCCATCGACGCCGGCTACCGCAACATCGATATCGATTCCTCGACCCTGGTCGACCTCACCAGGCCGAACGTCGACGAGGAGCAGCGCGAGAACTACCGGCGCGCGGCCGAGCTGACCGCGCTGATCCGGACGCTCGAGCCGGACGGGGTCACGATCAGCGTCGGTGGCGAGATCGGCGAGGTCGGGACCCAGAACTCGACGGTCGCAGAGCTACGCGCCTACCTCGATGGCTATCGACGCGAGCTCGAGGCCCGCGCGTCCGCCGCCACGGGCATCTCCAAGATCAGTGTCCAGACCGGGACCTCGCACGGCGGCGTCCCGCTCCCCGACGGCGGCGTGGCCGAGGTCAAGCTCGACTTCGAGGTCCTCCGCGAGCTCGGCGTCGTCGCGCGGGAGTATGGCCTGGCGGGAGCCGTCCAGCACGGCGCGTCCACGCTCCCCGATGAGCTGTTCCACCGGTTCCCGGCCGTCGAGACGGCCGAGATCCACCTCGCGACCGGTTTCCAGAACGCGCTCTACGAGCACCCCGCCTTCCCGGCCTCGCTCCACCGAGAGATCGAGGCGTGGTGCTTCGGCAGCGCGGCCGACGAGCGCAAACCAAGCCAGACCGACCAGCAGTTCGTCTACACGACGCGCAAGAAGGCGATCGGGCCGTTCAAGCGGCAGCTCTGGGAGCTCGAGACCAAGGACGAGATCCTGTCTGCGCAGCGACGCAAGATCGCGTACCTGTTCACCGAGCTGCGGGTCAACGGTTCGCGCCCGATGGTCGACCGGTACGTTCGCCCGGTGGAGTGGCACCGACCGCTCCCCGACGCGCTGAAGACGGCCCCCGCCGCCAGCTGAAACCGGCATGTGACCGGACCTCGCGCAGTGCTATCCTCCCGCGCAGGTCCGAGGCCGGCCGGAGGGCCACGGCGCGGATCGTTCCCGGCGTCCCAGCGCTCCTCGTGTGTCAACTCCAGAGGACAGCTCGCACGATCGATCGTGCGGTGGGAGGAGGAGAACTCGTGGCGGGACCAGGTAGTTCACAGGATGCGGCCGCACGCGACGACGCGCACCTGCGGTCTTTGGGGATCAAGCCGGAGCTCAAACGCAGCCTCGGGTTCCTGTCGGTCTTCGCGGTGGCGTTCAGCTACATCAGCGTGTCGACCGGCACCTTCACGAACCAGGCCGTCGCCTTCGGTGTCGGCGGTGTCGCGATCTTCTGGGCATGGCCCCTCGTCATCCTCGGCCAGACGTTCGTGGCCCTGAACTTCGCCGAGCTGTCGAGCCACTTCCCGGTGGCGGGATCGATCTATCAATGGTCGAAGCGCCTGTCCAATCGAACCCTCGGCTGGTTCACCGGCTGGATCTATTTCTGGGCGGGTGTCATCACCGTCACCGCGGTCGCGGCGACGGTGCCGCTCGTCCTGTCGACGATCTACCCGGACACGATCAAGCTGGCCGATCCATCCCCGATCGGTGCCCTGGACATGCAGTCGTTCATCGGACTCGTCGTGCTCGTGACGACGACCGTGATCAACATCCTGGGCGTGCGGCTGCTGTCGATCATCAACAACATCGGGGTCGCCGCCGAGATCCTCGGGATGCTGGTTTTCGCCCTCCTCCTGCTGTTCTTCGCGAACAACCAATCGCCGTCGGTCCTGTTCGATTCGTCGTACACGTCGGGACTCGCTGACGGGAACTACTTCGCGGTCTTCCTCGTGGGCATGTTCATGGCCCTGTTCGTCGTCTACGGCTTCGACACCGCGGGCACCTTCGGCGAGGAGACGGTCGATGCCAGCCGCCAGGCGCCACGCGGCGTGCTGTCGTCGATCTGGCTGTCGGGGATCGTCGGCGCGATCTTCCTGCTGGCCGTGACCCTGTCGTTCAAGGACATCGCGGCGGCGGTCGCCGAGGGCCAGGCGTTCGGCTTCCCGATCGCAACGACCATCAAGGAGAACCTCACGTTCGCCATCGGCGGGGTCACCGTGGGCGAGCTCTACCTGGTCGTCATCCTCGTCGCGGTCTATGTCTGCACGCTGGCCATCCAGGGTGCGACGGTCCGCCTGATGTTCTCGATGGGGCGCGATCGCCGGCTCCCGCTCGGCGGGGCGTGGGGTCATGTCAACTCGACCTTCAGGACCCCGGCGAATGCATCGATCGCCGTCGGCCTGCTGGCGGCCATCCCGTTCGTCATCACTGGCGCGGGCGCCGCGATCTACATCGCCATCGCCGCGACCGGGATGATCTACATCTCGTATTTCCTGTGCAATCTCGGCGTGCTGGTCGCCCGCACCAAAGGCTGGCCGCACCAGGGCGCCTGGTTCAAGCTCGGGAGCTGGGGGACGATCATCAACATCCTCGCCCTGCTGTGGGGCGGGCTGATGGTCATCAACATCGCGCTGTGGACGGACACCAGCCTGTTCGGCGTGTTCGGCAACGACCTGCGCAACACGTGGTCGAATCCATTCATCAACACGTTCATCAAGTTCAACGGCCAGCTCCAGGACCAGCTTCCGGCGTGGCCGATCTTCGAGGTCACGGTCGGCGCCGTGCTCATCATCGGTGCCCTGTATTACGTCATCGCACAGCGTGGAAAGCTCGACCAGGTCCAGGTCACGGCCGACACGGTGACCGGCGAGGCCCTGATCGGCTGAGGCCGGGCTCGACGACGAAGCGCGTTCGAGCGGCGCGGGCGAGGTGGCCGACGACGAGGTCCTCCACGGGGAGCTGTACGACGACCTCGTCCGCGCGATGCAGAAGGTCCCGGAGCTGGCCGGCCGGGACCTGACGCTGACCGCCCTGTCCGGCGGGATCACCAACCGGAACTTCCGGGTGGACGCCGCCGGGACGTCCGAACGCTGGGTCATCCGGCTGGCGGGCAACGACACGCACCTGCTCGGCATCAGCCGCGAGGTCGAGCACGCGGCAACGGTCGCCGCGGCCGGCGTCGGGGTCGGGCCCGAGGTCACGGCGTTCATCCGTCCGGAGGGCTACCTCGTCACCCGGTTCATCGTCGGGTCGCCCGTCTCTGACCAGGACGTCCACCGGCCAGAGACGCTCCGGCGCGTCGCCGATTCGCTCCGGCGGCATCCACGACGGCCCGGCGATCCCGGGGCTGTTCGTCCCGCTCCGCATCGTCGAGGCCTATCGCGCGCTCGCGCTCGCACGGGGCGTCGTCATCCCGCCGGCGTACGAGGCGGCCACGGCGGTCGGTCGGAGGATCGAGCTGGCGCTTCTCTCGAACCCGATCGAGCTGCGGCCCTGTCACAACGACCTGCTCAACGCGAACTTCATCGATGACGGGTCGCGCATCCGGATCATCGACTGGGAATACGCCGGGATGGGCGACCCGTTCTTCGATCTCGGCAACTTCAGCATCAACCACGAACTGACGCTCGGCGAGGACGAGCTCCTGCTGGCCGCGTACGACGGCGCGGTCCGACCCGATCGGCTCGCGCGGCTGACGCTGATGCGGGTCGTGTCGGACTTCCGCGAGGCGATGTGGGGTGTCCTGCAGCAAGGCGTGAGCACGCTCGACGTCGACTTCGTCGCCTACGCCACCGCCGGCTTCGATCGGCTGCTGGCGAACGCCGCCGATCCGCGATTCGAGCGGGCGCTGGTCGAGGTCGCCGGGTCCTGAGCATCGGGTTCCGCCGGATCGGCCGATGCGAGCGGACCGAGCGACCGCGCTGGTCCCTGCCAGCGACTCGGGAACCGGGTCCTGCCACTGAGGTATCGTGGCCGGCCATGAGCGGGGAGCAGGCGCGCGTGGTCGTGATCGGCGGCGGGATCACCGGCTGCAGCGTCGCCTACCACCTCGCGCTCGCCGGCTGGACCGACGTCCTGCTCGTCGAGAAGGCCCAGCTCACCGCTGGCTCCACGTGCCAGGCGGCGGGGCTCGTGACCGCGTTCAACCCGTCGTCCACGATGATGGCCTTCCGCCGCTACAGCATCGAGCTCTACCGCTAGCTCAGAGGGAGGCCGCGACATCTGCCGCGGCCTCTGTCAAATGGGGCATTCCGCCGAGTTGCCTACCGCCGCCTCCGACCGTTGACCCGGAGACCGGTCGCTCCGAGCGACGCAACGCCGATCAGCATGAGCATGACCAACGCGAAGCCGTTACTCCCCGAGGACGGTCCCGGCTCCGATGAATCCGTCGGAGGAGGCGTCGGCGGGCTCGTGGCGCCACCAACCCCCCCGCCCTCACCTGTCACGGTAGCGTCGTCGCAGGCCTGGGCCGCGCCGGCCGCGCCGTCATCGACGCAGGCGGTGTTGAGGTAGTGGCCGGCGTCGATGTCGGCCTGGGTGATCGTGTGGGATGCCGTGCAGTCCATGGATGAGCCGGGTGCGAGCGGCGAGCCGTTCGCGGGCGTGCAGCTGAGCCCCGACGCGTTCGGGTCGGTCACGGTGACCGCCGCGATCGATCGTGTTGCCGTCATTGGTCGCCACGATCGTGTAGTTGAGGACGTCGCCGATGGAGTCGTAGTTCGCCTCGGTGACGGCCTTCTCGATCGATAGGTGCGGGGTGTTGACGGCGGGAATGTCCGCGTCGTCGCAGGCCTGGGCCGCGCCGGCCGCGCCGTCATCGACGCAGGCGGTGTTGAGGTAGTGGCCGGCGTCGATGTCGGCCTGGGTGATCGTGTGGGATGCCGTGCAGTCCATGGATGAGCCGGGTGCGAGCGGCGAGCCGTTCGCGGGCGTGCAGCTGAGCCCCGACGCGTTCGGGTCGGTCACGGTGACCGCCGCGATCGTCGTGTTGCCGTCATTGGTCGCCACGATCGTGTAGTGGATGATGTCGCCGACCGCGCCGTAGTTCGGCTCAGCCGTGGTCTTGTCGATCACAAGATGCGGCGACTGAACGGCGTTCACGTCGGCATCGTCGCAGGCCTGGGCCGCGCCGGCCGCGCCGTCATCGACGCAGGCGGTGTTGAGGTAGTGGCCGGCGTCGATATCGCCTGGAAGATGCCAGTGAACAGGTTGGGCAGGTCCGCAGCGTTCACCACATGGGCGGCATGGTTCGGGTCGCTCGGCTTTGCGAGCCCCGCCATCAGCGGGAGATCGACCGCGCCCGTGCCGCTGCCGCTCGCCCCGATCGCGATGGAGAAGACCTGGTCTGCTGAACCCAGGAAGGCAGTCGCATTGGCGAGTGTCGGCCTCTGGGTCGCGTTGGTGTCGGCCCACGGCGGGGTGTTGTACGGCGGATTCTCGTTCGGGTTGGGGCTCCCGTCGGACAGGAGCACGATGATCTGAATGACCGCAAGGCCGAAGTCGGTCGTCCGGTCGTGTGCCGTCATGTCGCCCCCGCCGACCGCCATCCCGGACTTGAGCGGGGTGACGCCGTTCGCCGCCAGCCCGTTGATCGCGGTATTCGTGCCGGCCGCGTTCTGCGAGGCGAGCGCTGAAACCACGACACCGGCGTTTCCGGAGAACTCGGTGACGCCGACGCGGTGGCGACCACCCGTGGAAGTCGCCGGACCGGTACCAACCCCGCCGTCGGTCTGGAGGTTGTTGACCAGTTGCGTGGCTGCCTGTTTGGCCCAGGTCAGACGCGACGCGCCGCTGCCGTTCGGGTCGGTGTTCATCGAACCCGACGTGTCGATGATGATCTCGACGTCCAGCGGGGTGAGGCCGCACGGCGCAGTAGCGGCCAGTGGGAGTCGGACGGGAGCTGGCGGCGATGCTGGCTCTGCCGACGCGGGCGCTGTCCCTGGGATTGCGGCGAGAACAAGGAACAGTGCCGTGGTCGCGACGCCCATGCGTCCCGCTCGACCCCGTCGGTTGCCGTTGGGCGATGACCTGTACATCGAACGATCCTCCAGTCCCTGATTTCTGCAAACCCGTAGTCTGCCGGTAAGAGACGCGGCCGCGATCTGCACACTGTGTCGACCCTGCCGCCAGGACCATGCATCGTCGCATATTGCTAGTCGACCGAGGAGAACCGATCCGCCGTGCCGCAGCGACACAGATCTCTTCTCACGACCGAACCGCTTTCCTGCCGTCGAATGTGGTGACGCGACGCACCGGGGCTGGATCGCGCCGGCGAGGCCGTCGCGGCAGGCTCACCCTCTCTCGCCCGACAGGCTCCGTGATCGCCCGCGCCGGGGTCGGCGCCGACAACATCGACGTCGTCGCTGCAACGCGGGCCGGGGTCACGGTCGTCAACGCGCCGACCGTTGACACGATCGCGGCGAGGAGATGACGATCGGCCTGCTTTCGAGGTGACCCGACCGCTCGCCGTGGCTGATACCTTGATGCGTCGAGGCGAGTGGGCACAGAGCACGCTCAGTGGCATCGAGCTGTCGGGCGGATCTTCGGCGTCGTCGGCTTCGGCCAGCTCGCCGACTCCGGCAGGGCACCCTGCCACTGATATCGTTCGCTCGATGAGTGGCGAGCAGGCGCGGGTCGTCGTGATCGGTGGCGGGATCACCGGCTGCAGCGTGGCGTACCACCTGGCACTCGCCGGCTGGACCGACGTCCTGCTCATCGAGAAGGCCCAGTTGACCGCCGGCTCCACGTGCCAGGCAGCGGGGCTCGTCACCGCGTTCAACCCGTCGTCGACGATGATGGCCTTCCGCCGCTACAGCATCGAGCTGTACCGCTCCTCGGCGCGTTCGAGACCGTCGGGAGCCTGCGCCTGGCCTCGAGCCGGGAGCAGCTCCTGGAGCTCGAACGGACCGCCAGCCGGGCGCGCGGCATCGGCCTCGACGCCGGGGTGATCGGTGCCGACGAGGCGCGCCGCCTGATGCCCGCCATCTCGCCCGAGTCGCTGTACGGTGCCGTCCACCTCGCCGGCGACGGTCACCTCGACCCGCACGGCGCGACGCACGCGGTGGCGGACGCGGCCCGGGCGCTCGGCGTGCGCATCCGGACCGGGATGCGCGTGACCGGCTTCGAGCTGTCGGCCCGGCGCGAGATCACGGCCGTCCTGACCGACGCCGGCCCGATCGCCACCGAGCTCGTCGTCAACGCCGCCGGGATCTGGGCGCCGCAGGTGGCGGCGATGGTCGGGGCGTTCATCCCGTCCACACCCGTCGACCATCAGCACATCGCGCTCAAGGCCGTCCCGGGCTCGGAGCTGCCGCGCGAGATGCCGTGCTTCCGCGACCCG
The DNA here is from genome assembly GCA_963742075.1 of uncultured Chloroflexia bacterium. Classification (GTDB taxonomy): domain Bacteria; phylum Chloroflexota; class Limnocylindria; order Limnocylindrales; family CSP1-4; genus SPCO01. Next base: position 151,468 of record CAVUKR010000013.1, read on the forward strand.
GACAACCTCGTCTACGGCAAGAGCGAGCACGGCGGGATGGTCTTCGGCGGGTACGAGCTCGATCCCCGATCGCGCTGGGAGGACGGCGTGCCGTGGGAGCACGCGGCGCAGTCGCTCCCCGCGGATTGGGAGCGGTTCGCGCCGCTGATGGCCGGGGCGATCCGCCGGTTCCCGTTCCTCGCCGATGCCGAGGCGGTCCGGCTCGTCTGTCACCCGGACGCGATGACGCCCGATGCCAACCCGCTGCTCGGGCCGGTGCCCGGGGTCCGCGGCTTCTGGGTGGCGGCCGGCCTGTCGCTCAACGGGTTCGGGGGCGGAGGCGGGATCGGCCGGGCGATGGCGGGCTGGATCACGGCCGGCGATCCGGGCCTGGACATCGGGCCGTATCGCGCGTGGCGGTTCGGCGAGGTCTATCGCGATCCGACGTTCGCGGCGGGCCTGGCGCGCGAGACCTACTCCGACTACTACCGGCTGCGCTACCCGTACGACGCGGACCTGGCCGGCCGCCCGCGGCGCCTCTCGGCGCTCTACGGCCGGCTCCAGGAGGCAGGCGCGGTCTTCGGCACGAAGGCGGGCTGGGAGCGGGCCGACTATCACGACCCGGCCGGCCGGTGGCGACGGGCCGGTCGCGACCAGGCGGCCTATGGCTGGACGCGGCCGCCGTGGTTCGAGCGCGTCGGTGGCGGAGGCGCGGGCCGTCCGCGAGCGGGCCGGGATCATCGACCTCTCGCTCGTTCGGCAAGATCGCGGTCGAGGGACCCGGCGCGCTCGGCCTGCTCGAGCGGGTGAGCGCCAACGACATCGACCGTCCGGTCGGCAGCGTCGTCTACACGCAGTGGTGCGACGAGCGCGGCGGGATCGTCGCCGACGTGACCGTCACGCGGCTGGCCGACGATCGGTTCCGCGTCGTGACCGGCGCCGGCTACCTGGCCTCCGAGATGGCCTGGCTGCAGGCGCACGACGGACGACGACGGCGCGATGTCGATCCGCGATGTCAGCGGCGACCTGACGACAATCGGGCTGTGGGGTCCGCACGCCCGCGACGTCGTGGTCGCAGCGGGGGCCCCGGCCGAGGAGGTCGGAGACGATGCCATCCCGATGCGCCGGGCCCGCGCCATCCACGTCGGCCCGGCGCCCGTCCATGCCGCCCGGATCAGCTACGCCGGCGAGCTCGGCTGGGAACTGACGATGCCGGTCGAGTGGGCCGTCACCGTCTGGGATCGGCTCCGTCGCCGCCGGCGCCGAACCGTTCGGCTACCGCGCGCTCGACGCGCTCCGGATGGAGAAGGGGTACCGCTACTTCGGCACCGACCTGACGATGCAGGACACGCCGTTCGAGGCCGGTCTCGGCACGTTCGTCCGGCTCGCGAAGGGCCCGTTCATCGGGCGCGACGCGCTCCTCGCAGCCCACGCCGCCGAGCCCGCTCGCCGCCTCCGCACCCTCGTCATCGGCGATACCGACTACGTGCCGGTCTACGGCGGCGAGGCGGTCCGCTTCGAGGGCGACGTCGTCGGTCGCCTGCGCAGCGTCGCCTACGGCCCGACCGTCGAGCGGACGATCGGCTACGCCTATCTCCCGGCATCGACGGCGGAGGGGACCGGACTCGAGATCGACGTCTTCGATCGGCGTGTCGACGCGGTCGTCGCTCCCGATGTCATGGTCGACCCCTCCGGCGAGCGGATGCGCGGCTAGAGGCGCCTGCGAGTCGAGCTCGTCAGGCCGCGGACGTCGGCAGTCGATCGCGGTTCGTGGACCCGCCGCCGGCCTAGCTGAAGACGTCCATCGCGACGGCGATCGCCAGCCAGACGAAGTCGAAGCCCGTGAACCCGGCCGGGTAGACAAGAACGTACATCAGCGTCGTCCACGGCAGGACCAGGAACCCGACGAACGGCGACAGGAACGGTCGACGTCGCACCCCAGCGGACCGGTTCGACGAGCCACCACAGCTGGATCGCAGAGCGCGGACCGAGCGCGAGCAGCGAGGCGAACGCAGCACATCGTCGAGACTCTGGGCGATGACGTGATTGCCCAGGAGTCGACGAGCAACCGCGCCGGGGTGAAGGTGAGGGCATTCTTCACGGCGAGGACCGCCTCGCGCACCGGATGGATCCAGGACCGCTCCGCGTGGCCATCGATGGCTCGGACGCTCTGGCCGTCGAATGGCGATGGATCGGCGCTCGCCCACGTCGTCGCACTCGCGAGTGGGGACGCCGAACAGGAAGGTTCGCAGCCGGCCGGCGGGTGGTAGTGCAGCCCGGCCCGTTGGTCAGCGATCAGGAAGTCGTAGGCGTAACGCTGCCCGAGCATGTCCGTGCCGTGGCTCGGGATGCGATCGGCGGGCGAGGTGACCGCGACCCAGCCGTCCCCGCGCAGCGGGAAGGCGACGAAGACCGGATCGGCGCATGGTCACCCGAGGCGAGGTCACGAGCTCCGGACCGCCTCGAGCCACGTCTCGAAATCTGGGCCGTCGAGCGAGGCCGAGGCGCGCGCCCAGCGCTCCTCGGCCCAGCCCGTGAAGTCGTAGTCGATCGTCGAGATGCGCGCCTGGATGGCGGCCCACAGCGTCCACCCGACGTCCGACATGATCATCTGGAGGTGCATCCGGGCGAGCAGGGCCGGGGAGGCCTCACCGAAGTAGGCGGCACACAGCTCGGCCGCCTGCATCTCGTCGTACTCGAGCTCCTGGCAGGTGTTCCCGAGCTCGAAGGTCGGGTCGTTGTTGCCGCTGTACTCCCAGTCGACGAGCCACAGCCGCTGCTCCGTCGTCGAGATAGTTGTCGGCGAGGAGGTCGTTGTGACACGGGACGGTCGCCAGCGCCGCGACCGCGAGCGCCGCCTCGATCCGCGGCAGTGCCCCGAGATGCTCGCGGTAGCCGGCCGGGATCGCGATGTCACGCGCGTCGACCAGTGCCAGGTAGCGCTCGGTGAGCCGGAACATGTCGAAGTCGTCGCGGAACCGTGGGCCCGCGTGGAGACGCCGCAGGACCTCGGCGATCCGCGTCGGCATCCCGGGCGCCCCGAGCGCCCCGACCGACATCGTCCGCGCCGGCAGCCACTCGAGCACGAAGACGTCCCACTCGGGGAGGTCGTGGCGCGACCCGCGGCGCCGACGCCGGCCGTCGCGGCGGCGCGGGTGTTGTGCAGCTCGTTGCCGCGATCCACGGCCAGCAGCTCGGTCGCGGCGCCCGGGATCCGCACGAAGCAGGGCGTGCCGTCGACCTCGACCCGGTAGTTCGTGTTGGTCAGCCCGGCCGGGATGCGCTCGGCCGTGACCGCCCGCCCGGCCCACTCGGGGATCGCGGCGATGACCTGCTCGATGGTCGGTGGCACCGCGAGAGGGTAGCGCAGCCGCTACCCTGTGCGACGACGGTCGGAGCGAGCGAGGGGAGCGGCGACAGGCGATGGTGGAACACGCCCGCGCGGTCATCATCGGTGGCGGAGTCGGCGGCACGAGCATCGCCTACCACCTGACCGAGCTCGGCTGGTCCGACATCGTCCTGGTCGACCGCGCCGAGCTGACCTCGGGCTCGACCTTCCACTCCGCCGGGCTCGTCGGGCAGCTGCGCAGCTCCGTGACGCTGACCAAGATGATGATGTATGGGTCGGACCTCTACCGACGGCTGGCTGCCGAGACCGGCACCGACCCGTCCTGGCACGAGGTCGGCTCGCTGCGGCTGGCGTCCAGCCCAGAGCGGTTCGAGGAGCTGCGACGCCAGGCCGGCTGGGCCAAGACGTTCGGGCTGCCGCTCGAACTGATCACCGCGCAGGAGGCCCAGGCGCGCTTCCCGCTGATGTCGATCGACGGCGTCCTGGGAGCCGTCTGGCTGCCGACCGACGGCTGGCTCGACCCGTCCGGCCTGGCCAACGCCCTGGCCGCCGGCGCGCGCGGGCGCGGCGCGCAGATCCGCCCGCACACGAGAGTCGTCGCGATCGGCACGGCCCGCGGCCGCGTGACCGGCGTCACCGTCGAGGCGAGGGGCGAACGAAGCGAGATCCGCACCGACGTCGTCGTCAACGCCGGCGGGATGTTCGCGCCGGAGATCGGCCGGATGGTCGGCGTGACCGTGCCGATCATCCCGATGGCCCACCAGTACCTCTTCACGGAGCCGATGGATGGCGTCCACCCGGGGCTCCCGCAGCTGCGCGATCCGGACAATCTCGTCTACTTCCGCGAGGAGGTCGGGGGCCTGTGCATGGGGGGCTACGAACGCGACCCCGCGCCGTGGTCGCTCGACGGGATCCCGCCCGACTTCAACGGCAAGCTCCTGGCACCCGACATGGGCCGCTTCGAGCCGATCATGGAAGGCGCGATCCGACGCGTCCCGTCGATGGCAGACGCGGGCGTCAACCGGGTCATCAACGGGCCCGAGGGGTTCACCCCGGACAACGAGTTCATCCTCGGCGAATCCGAGGTCCGCGGCTTCTTCGTCGCGGCCGGCTTCTCGGCTCATGGCATCGCGGGCGCGGGCGGGATCGGTCGGCAGGTCGCGTCGTGGATCGTCGAGGGCGAACCCGAGCTCGACCTCTGGAAGATGGACATCCGCCGCTTCGGCCCGGCCTATCGCAGCCGGGCGTATACGTTGGCGCGTTCGATCGAGAACTACGCCACCTACTACGACATCCACTACCCGAACGAGGAGCGGCAGGCCGGCCGCCCGCTGCGCACCTCGCCGACCTACGAGACGCTGGCCGGGCTCGGGGCGGTCTTCGGCGAGAAGTCCGGCTGGGAGCGCCCGAACTGGTTCGAGACGAACGCGCCGGCCGGTGACGAGGCGCTCCGACCGCGCGGCTGGGCGGGCGAGCACTGGTCGCCCGCGATCGGCGCCGAGGCGCTCGCGACCCGGCGAGCGGCCGGGCTGTTCGACGAGACGTCGTTCGCCAAGCTCGAGATCGTCGGCCCGGGGGCGGTCGCGTTCCTGCAGGGCCTGTGCGCGAACGACGTGGACGTCCCGGTCGGGCGGATCGTCTACACCCAGCTCCTCAACCGCCGCGGTGGCATCGAGTGCGACCTGACGGTCACCCGGGTGGCGCCTGACCGCTACCTGATGATCACCGGGACCGCATTCGGGCAGCACGACCTCGGCTGGCTGCGCCGCCACCTTCCGGACGATGGGGGCGTGCTCCTCAACGACCTCACCTCGGGTCGCGTCTGCTTCGCGCTGTGGGGCCCGCGGGCGCGCGACATCCTGGCCGCGCTGACGCGCGACGACGTCTCGGATGCCGGCTTCCCGTATCTCACCGCGCGCGCGATCACGGTCGGGCCGGTCCCGGTCTACGCGTTGCGGGTCACGTATGTCGGGGAGCTCGGCTGGGAGCTCTATGCCCATACCGAGTTCGGCGGGGCGCTGTGGCGGACCCTGTGGGCGGCGGGACGGCCGCACGGGATGGTCGCCGGTGGCTACCGCGCGATCGACGCCCTGCGGCTCGAGAAGGGCTATCGGGTCTGGTCGAGCGACATCACCCCGGACGAGACGCCGTTCGAGGCGGGCCTCGGGTTCGCGGTCGCGCTGGACAAGGAGCCCGAGTTCATCGGGCGGGACGCGCTCGTGGCCGCGAAGGCTGCCGGCCCGCGCAAGCGGCTGCGCTGCCTCGTCCTCGACGATCCGCGCTCGATCTGCCTCGGCAACGAGCCGGTCCGGGTCGGCGGCGAGATCGTCGGTCGCGTCACGTCGGGCGGCTATGGCTTCGCGGTCGAACGCTCGATCGCATACGCCTACCTGCCGCCGGACCGGGCGGCGATCGGGACGCGCGGCGAGGTCGAGGTCTTCGGCGAGTGGGTCGGCTTCGAGGTCGCCCGCGAGCCGCTCTACGACCCCGAGGGAGCGAGGATCCGCGCGTGACGGGCGATCGGCTCGACGCCTGGCTCACTGTCGCCCTGGCCTGCTGCGACGTCGCCGACGCCCTCGCGCTCGAGCATTTCCGGCGCGACCTCGTGATCGAGACCAAGCCCGACCAGACGTTCGTGACCCAGGCGGACACCGCGATCGAGGCGGCGATCCGCGGCCGGATCGGAGCCGCCTACCCGGACCACGGCCTGGTCGGAGAGGAATACGGCACGGAGGAGGGGAGCGGCAGCGTTCGCTGGTACATCGACCCCATCGACGGCACGCACAACTTCATGCGCGGCGTCCCATTGTTCGGGACGCTGCTGGCGGTCGAGGACGACGGCGAGCTGGTCGTCGGCGTGATGAGCGCCCCGGCGCTCGGCGAGCGCTGGTATGCGCGACGCGGCGGCGGGAGCTGGGCGGTCGGGTCGATCGGGCCGCGGGCCGGCCAGCCGCGCCGGATCGGCGTCTCGGGCGTGTCGACCATCGCGGACGCGCAGCTCCTGTACGCGTCGCCGCTCGAGATCGAGGCAAGCGGCGAGGCTCCGGGCTTCGATGCGCTCATCCGGTCCGCCTGGCGCGATCGCGGGTTCGGCGATTTCTGGGGGTAATGACTTGCGCACGGTAGCCTCGCCCGTACCGTGCAGCGGGTCAGTAGGGCTGCTGCGGAAGCTCACGCTGCCCAGGTCAAAGTTCTGTCCGCCGGGGACGGTGGCGTTGGCGGTGATCTTGTTGCCGTTGTACATCAGCACACCGGGACTGATGTGAAACCAGTCACCGAATGGAGTGATATCTACCAGCGCTTCGACCGAGCGATAGTGCAGCGTGCCGTCATACTTGATGCCGTTGGCCTGGAAGCTATGGCTGAAGTCCAGCCCGTTGGTGCCGACGCGGACGTTGGCCAGCCGCGTGATCGACATGCCCACGTCACCGCCAACGCCCAGCATGGAAAGTTTGGTCACCACGCCGAAGCGCGGCTTGAAAATGCTCTCCGACTTCATCGGCGGCGCAGGTGCGGGTGGCGCATCGGCGTCGTCACCGGTGAGCGCGAAAGATGCGGCGCCTAGCGTGAATATCAATAGAAATACAAGCAAGATTTTGCGTGGCACAGGGTTCTCCCCCTAGAGCAATAATGTGGAAGGGCGCGTGAGGAGATTATGGGTTGGTTACCGTGGGAGTGGGCAGATAACGGGAGGGCAGGGACGAACGGGGGAGGACAAGATCGCCGTAATCGCCGAAATCGCACGGGATCGCCGTGATCGGAGGAGAACAAAATCTCACCACGGAGATACGGAGGCACGGAGAAGAAACAGGCAGAAGCGAAGAGAAACTTGAATATGATATCGAGGGTTCTTTTCTCAGAATAGGCTCAGGCAGCCTTTCCGATCAGGGTTATCCGTGTTCATCAGTGGTAAGGAGTGGTAAGGTTTGCCTTTCCGATCACCCGAGCCAGCCCCACATCGGAACGGCTATCTATCCGGCCATATGGCATGAACGCTTCGAAACATTTAATATGTCCTGCGTCAAAAGAGTCCCAAGCTGCTGAAGGGGTAAAGCCATGAAGAAGACAATCAGCGTCACGGTGAATGGCGTGACTCACCAGAATGAGATTGAGCCGCGCCTGCTGCTGGTGCAGTACATACGCGACGTGCTGAACCTGACGGGGACGCACGTGGGCTGTGAGACCTCGCTCTGCGGGGCGTGTACCGTGATGGTGGACGGGCAGGCGATCAAGTCATGCACCATGCTGGCGGCGCAGGCCGATGGCTCAACGGTGACCACCATTGAAGGGCTGGCGCAGGGCGGCGAACTGCATCCGGTGCAGAACGGCTTTTGGGAGCACCACGGACTGCAATGCGGTTTCTGCACGCCGGGCATGATCATGGCGGCGGCGCAGATCCTGCAGCGCAACCCCGACCCCACGGACGAAGAGATACGCCACGGCCTGGAGGGGAACCTGTGCCGCTGCACCGGGTACCAGAACATTGTCCAGGCAATACAGTGCGCGGCGAAAAAGATGAAGTCGAAATCGGTAGCGCGATAGGAAAGACCAAAACCATGAACCACAGAGGACACGAAGGAACACAAAGGTAGATCGGGAAATCGAGAAAGCGAGACATCGGGAAATCGGCACATTCACCACAGAGGCCGCAGAGCAACACAAAGGAAGAGCGGGGAATGCAGTAGAGAATCGAAGTGACCTTTTGATCTTCATGAACGAGCACAAACATTTTTGTCAGTTCAATTCGATTGAAATAATCTGATTAACTCTTCGTGTACCCTTCGTGTCCTTTGTGGTTGAGTTTTGTTTTCGAATGAAGCGGGAGGCGATATGGCGGAAAAGACAGTTGGCAAACCAATCAAGCGCACGGAAGATCCCCGGCTGATCCAGGGGCTGGCCCACTATGTTGACGACGTTCGCCTGCCGGACACGCTGCATGCGGCGTTTCTGCGCTCCATTTACGCGCACGCGCGCATCAAGAGCATTGATACCACGGCGGCGCAGAAGTTGCCGGGCGTGGTGGCCGTCTATACGGGAAAAGACGTGCAGAAGATTGGCGGGGTGCCGTGCGGCGCGGCCATTCCGGACATGAAGGCGCCGGAGCATCGTGTGCTGCCGCTGAACAAAGTGTATTTCGTGGGACATCCGGTGGCCGTGGTGGTGGCGGAAACGAAGGCCGCCGCGCGCGACGCGCTGGACCTGATCCAGGTGGATTACGAAGAACTGCCCGTGGTGATGGACGAAGAGAAAGCCGCGGACCCGAAGAGCCCGGTGATCCATGAGGCGTTTGGAACGAACATCGCGTACAAGCTGACGGCGGGCGAAGGCGATATTGAAGCGGCGCTGAAGGGGTCGGACAAGGTCATCAAGCAGAAGATCATGCACAAGCGGCTGGCGCCCATCGCGATGGAGCCGCGCGGCGTGCAGGCGCGGTATTTTCCCGGCGAGCAGGAACTGACCATCTGGACGTCGACGCAGATTCCCCACCTCTGCCGGACGCAGGTCGCGATCATGCTGGGGATGCCGGAGAATCTGCTGCGCGTGATCACGCCGGAAGTGGGCGGCGGGTTCGGGTCGAAGCTGAACGTCTACGCGGAAGAGGCGCTGGTGGCGTTCATCGCGATGAAGATCGGGAAGCCCGTGAAGTGGGTGGAATCGCGGCGCGAGAATATGCAGGGCACGGTCCACGGTCGCGGCCACGTGGATTATTTGGAGCTGGCGGCCAAAGCGACGGCACCATCCCGGGTCTGGCTGAAACTGATTGCGGATCTGGGCTCGTATCTCCAGTTGCTGACGCCGGTGATTCCCACGCTGACCGGGCTGATGATGTCCGGCTGTTACAAAATTCCCGCCATCCAGATGAACGTGGTGGCCACGTTTACGAACAGGATGTCGACAGACGCTTATCGCGGTGCGGGACGTCCCGAGGCAACGTATGTGATCGAGCGCACGGCCGATATGGTGGCCGCGGAATTGAAAATGGACCCGGTGGAAGTTCGCCGCAAGAATTTCGCGCACGCGGACGAATTTCCCTTTACGACCGCGACTGGACTGTACTATGACTGCGGCAATTACGAAAGTCCGCTGGATAAAGCCTTGAAGATGGCCGACTACGCGAAACTTCGTGCAGACCAGGAGACGGCGCGCGCGGAAGGCAGGCTGATGGGCATAGGCATCTCCACTTACGTGGAGATTTGCGCGATTGGTCCTTCACCGGCCACGCCGGCTGGCGGATGGGAATCAGCCACGGTGAGGGTCGAGCCATCCGGAAAGGTCACGTTCTTACCGGGGCTTCGCCCCACGGCCAGGGTGAGGAAACGACGTTCGCGCAGATTGCGGCCGATGAACTGGGCGTAAGTGCCGAATGATGTCCACGGTCATTCATGGCGATACGGCTGTTGTTCAGTACGGCATTGGCACGTTCGGCAGCCGCGGACTCGCGGTGGGCGGCGTCGCGGTCCACATGGCGCTACAGAAGCTGAAGGAGAAAGCGACCAGGCTGGCCGCGCATCTGCTGGGCGTGGATGCGGCAACTGTAAACTTTGCTGATGGCAAATTTACTTCGTCGGCAGCAGCCGGCAAGCAGGTAACGATCCAGGAAGTCGCGCTGAACGCTCACCTGGCAAAGAATATTCCTGCCGACATGGAGCCTGGTCTCTCCGCCACTTCATTCTACGAGCCAAGAGAATTTTACCTTCCCGTTCGGCACGCACATCGCCGTGGTGGAGATTGACCGCGAGACCGGCGAAATCCACTTCACGCGCTATATCGCCGTCGATGATTGCGGCAAGCAGATCAACCCGATGCTGGTCGCGGGCCAGGTCCACGGCGGCATAGTTCAGAGTTTTGGCCAGGCGCTCTATGAAGAAGTGGTGTATGACGAGAGCGGCCAGCTCGTTACCGGAACGCTGATGGATTACGCTTTGCCGGGCGCGGCGTCGATGCTCCTCACTTTGAATTGGACAGCACGGAGACGCCATCGCCGGTGAATCCGCTGGGCGCCAAAGGCGTGGGTGAAGCCGGGACCATTGGCGCGACTCCGGCCATCGTCGCCGCCGTGGTTGACGCTCTGTCACCGTTCGGCGTACGCCACATCGACATGCCGGTAAAACCGGAAGTCGTCTGGCAGATCATTAAAAGAATTCAGCAGGCGCCGCGTAAGGCCGAGGAGACTCTATGATCCCAGCAAGTTTTGATTACATCGCCGCCAAGAGCCTGGACGAAGCAATCTCGCTCCCTGGCCAAGCACAAAGACGACGCTAAAATCCTGGCCGGCGGACGACAGCCTGCTTCCCGCCATGAAGCTGCGCCTGATGCAGCCCAAGGTGCTCATCGACCTGGGCCGCATCAAAGACCTCTCTTATATAAAGGAAGAGGGCGGGCAGATTCGCATCGGCGCCATGACCACGCATTTTCAGATGGAGACCTCTGACCTGCTCCGCCGCGCGTGTCCGCTCTTGCCGGAAACCGCGAGCCACCTGGGCGACATGCAGGTGCGCAATAAAGGAACGATCGGCGGAAGCGTCGCTCACTCTGATCCTGCCGCGGACTGGCCGGCAGCGATCCTCGCTCTCGATGCGGAGATCGTGGCTGCCAGCGCCAAGGGCGACCGCGTAATCAAAGCCTCTGACTTCTTCGTTGAAATGCTGACCACCGCCTTGCAACCCGGCGAAATCCTGCGCGAAATCCGCATCCCGGCCGGCAAAGGCAAAGTCGGACAGGCCTATGTCAAAGTCCGCCACCCTGCTTCAGGATTCGCCGTGGTCGGCGTGGCGATAACTTTGTCCGTCGATGGCGGCAAGTGCCAGTCCGTGGGAATCGGGATCACCGGCGTTTCGCCCAAGGCGTACCGTGCATCGAAAGTTGAGAGCATGCTGAAGGGCGCGGCGCTGGACGCCAAGACTCTGGGCGCAGCCTCCGCGCACGCGTCCGATGGCGTGGATGTGAATTCTGATCTGTACGCCTCGGCGGAATATCGCA
>CAVUKR010000014.1:0-141046 GCA_963742075.1 uncultured Chloroflexia bacterium
GGCGGGCGAGGGTCAGGTCGAGCAGGACGCGGGTCAGCTCTGCCCGGATGAGCACCGCCTCAGGAGCCCGCGCGTAGGCAAGGGCCAGCCCGGGCCGGCCGGCCGCCAGGCGACCGAGCCGGGCGGCGGTCGGCGGGTCGGCGAGATCGTGGTCGGCCACGATCCGTTCGATGTCGCGTGCGCTGACCAGCCCGAGCCTGACCCGGAAGCAGCGCGATCGGACCGTCGGGAGAAGTCGCGCTTCCTGGTCTGCACACAGCGCGATGGTCACCCCGGCCGGAGGCTCCTCGAGCGTCTTGAGGAGCGCGGACTGGGCGTCCTCGTTCATCCGATCGGCGCTCTCGATGACCGCGACGCGAGCGCCGCCTTCGACCGGCATCAGCGCGAGCTCGCCGATGAGGTCCCTCACCCCGCGGTACTTCGCGTCGGGTCCGCCGATGACGACCTGGCGACCGGGGCCGGCCGGTCCCAGCCGATGGAGATCGGGGTGCCCGCCGTGCTCGACCAGGCGACATGCGCGACAGACCCGGCACGGTCGGTCGGACGGCGCGGCTGTGCACAGCAGCCCGGCGGCCAGGTCGAGCGCGAGCGTGGTCTTGCCGACCCCGTCGGGCCCGACGAAGAGGACGGCCTGGGGCGCCGGGCCCCGGACCATCGCGGCGACCGCGTCGAGCGCGGCCGCCTGTCCCCTGGTCCGGGCCCCGTCCATGGCGGCGGTCAGGCGGGTTCGGTCGACGCCGTCTTGCGCGTGCTGCGGCGCTTCGGAGCGGCCGGCGACGCGGCGTCGGCATCGGGACCGGCCTTGGCCGAGGCGGACGCTGACGCCGTGGCCTTGGACGCTGCCGGCTTGCGCGCGGCTCGCGGCTTGGCGGCGGCCTTCGCCGCCGGTTCGGCCGCTGCGTCCACCGAGGGACCCGCGTCGCCCTCGTCCGTCCCGACGGCCGCAGCGTCCGCCGCTGCCGTCTTCCGGCTTGCGCGCGGCTTGGCTGCGGCCTTGGCCGCCGTGGCCGGCGACTTGCGCGTCGCCCGCGGCTTGACGGTGGCCGTTGCGGCTGCCGCAGGCGCCTCGGCCTCGGCCGGGGTGGCCGGAGCGGGGCTGGGCGATCGGGCCGGGGCCGGCTTGGAGGCGACCTGGGCACGGAGCAGCGCCTCGAGCTCCGGTGGCACGTCGCTCCACGGCTCGTTCGAGCTGCGCGGCGCCGCGACCGGCCGGTCGTCCCGTCGAGCGGGACCCCGGTCCTCGCGCGGCGGCAGGCTCGACCGCGTCCGGCCGCTCACGTCGGGATAGCGGTTGATGCCGCCGCCCCCGCCGCCGACGCCGCCCGAGCCGCCGCGACCGCCGTAGCGCTCACGCTCCATCGCCGACTGGTACGCGGCACGCCCACCGCGGGCACCGCGCCCGCCAGCGGACCCACCTCGTCCGCCGGCGTTGCCGCGACGCTCGGCGATGAGGTACTCCGGGATCTCGGGCTCGTCGAAGTCCTCCTCGTCGACCAGGGGAGCGCGCGAGGCGGCCGTCGACGCGGCCGGGGTCCCGAGCTGGGAATCCCAGACCGAGCCGAACGACGCCGTCCGCGGGCTACGCGGTGGCGAGGCGATCTCGACCTCCATCTCCTCGTCGGCTTCGTCGACCTCGTCGACCTTCGTCACGGCCTTGGGTGCAGCGGATCGGGCTGTGGCGGGCGCCGGAGCGTCCGCCGGTTCCTCGGATCCCGCTTCGTCCTCACGCCCCCGGCCGCGTCCGCGACCGCGACCTCCGCGGCGCCGGCGGCGCCTCGGCTCGCCGTTCTCGTCGGCCAGCTCGCCCCCGTCGGCGGCCTCAGCCGCGGCATCTGTCGCGACATCGTCGAGGTCGTCGAGCGTGAAGACTTCGGCCCGGGCGAGGTCCGCCTCCGACAGGGGCCCAGCGGCGCGGGCCAGTCGCTCGCCCGGCAGGGCGACGAGTGCGGCTCCGTCCGCGCGGGCGGCGGCGGCGGCCGGCTCGACGGCGCTCGTGCGGGTGCGGGTCCGACCGCGACCCCCGACGGCGACCGGCTCGGTCTCCCGGCCGCGTCCGCGACCGCGACCGCGACCGCGACCGGCTCCGGTCCCCTCCGTCTGCTTGTCCGGCACCTCGGTCATCGACAGGTCCGCATCGTCGTCGGCGACCCGCCGGCCCGACCGCGTGCCCTTCTCGACGCGCGCGAGCTGGACGATGTCGGTGAACTGGTCGGCGACCTCGATCAGGTCGGAGCTGGTGTTGCCCCGGAAGCTGATCACCTCGACCCGGACGCCCTGCTCCTGGACGGCACGGATGGCCGGCGCGAAGTCGCCGTCGCCCGACACCACGATGGCGATGTCGAGGTTGCGGGCCGTCTTCATCATGTCGACGACCAGCTCGATGTCGAGGTTGGCCTTGACCTTCCCGTCGCCGTACTTGCGGATGTCCTTGCTGACGACCTTGTAGTTGCTGCGGCGCAGGAAGTCATGGAAATTGCGCTGGTTCTCGTTGTCCGGGTCGAGGCCCGTGTACGCGTACGCGCGCACCAAGTCGCGGCCGGCCGAGGCCGCCTTGAGGAGCGTGACGTAGTCGATGTCCACGCCCGCGGCCTTGGCCGCATAGAAGATGTTCGCAACGTCAACGAAGACGGCGACGTTCTTGCCCACGATGACTCCTTGGGTTAGGGATTCGCCCGGCCGGCGCGTTGACGCAGCTCGGTCCGGATGCTCATGTCGTGCGACGCGCGGCGGAACCCGCCGCGGTCACGGTTCGGGAGATGCGCGGACCGGCCTCGCCGAAGCCCATCCGCTGCCAGCGGGACAGGACCGCGTCGTCGTCGGGCCGCTCTGCCTCGACGACGGTACAGCCCTTGTTGCTGGCCGACCTGAGAAGTTCCTCGAGGAGCGCCTCGGTGATGCGGTCGACGTCGTACTCCGGGTCGACGACCAGGAGGTCGATCGTGCCGACGTAGCCGCCGGCTCGAACGGACGGGCGGAGCGCGAGGATCGCGCCCCCGGCGACGACGCGCTGCGCTTCTGCGACGACGATGCTGGCCTGCGGGAGATAGACGAGCTGGCGCATGAGATCGGCCACGCCGAGCGGGCTCTCGCCGCGGTCCATCCGCATCGGGTCGTCGCTCAGGGCGACGATCCGATCGATGTCCGTGACGCGCGCTGCTCGGACCAGGTATTCCACGCCGACGGGTCCAACCTCGCAGGGTTCGGCGGCCAAGGCCCACGATCGGGTTCGACCGAGGCTGGTACCGGGGCCCGCGATCCGCTCGGCGGCTGCGAACGTCGATAGCGTCCGCGGCGCGCTGCAGGGTGCGGCCGACCGGTATTGCATTCAGGTCGCCGGTGGGTAATATACGGCATCGCTTCGGCGGCCACCTGCGCGCCGCCCGGATGCGGGATCCCGTCTCGCCGCTCGTCATGCACCGTCGTCCGTGGAACCGTCACCTGGGGAGGGTGGACAGGGCCTCGCTCGCGGGACATCGGGTGGCCTCCCGGATCCACGCCCGGATCGAGCCAGGCGGTTTCGACCGGTGATTTGGAGGAGACTGAATGAAACTGCACAAGGTCAGTGCGCTCGCGGCCATCAGCGTCTTGGCATTCGCGGCGTGCAGCTCGAGCGGTGGTTCCACCGCCCCGAGTGCGGCAGCCAGCGGTGGCGGTAGCACGGGTGGCACGCAAGGCGATCCGGCCAGCGCCGCCGCCTGCAAGAACAAGAAGGGCAGCAGCTCGACCGAGATCCACGTCTACTCGAGCCTGCCGCTTGGCGGCACGAATACGGCCCAGACGACGACCATGGTCGCGGAGATCAAGGCCACGCTCGACGGGCAGAAGGTCGGCAACTTCACCATCAAGTACACCAGCCTCGACGACTCGTCGGCGGCCAAGAACGGCGACTGGGACGGCACGGTCGAGACCTCGAACGCGAACAAGGCGGCCAACGACCCGGACGCGATGATCTACATCGGCACCTACAACTCGGGCGCGGCCAAGCTGTCGATCCCGATCCTCAACGGCGCCTGCCTGGTCATGCTGAGCCCGGCCAACAGCTATCCGGGCCTGACGCACGCCGTCAGCGGCGTCACCGCCACGGGCGAGCCCGACTCGTACTATCCGGGCGGCTATCGCAACTACGCGCGCGTCATCAACACCGATGACAACCAGGGCGCCGCATCGTCCGAGTGGGCGCTCTCGCTCGGGTTCAAGAAGGCGTACGTCATCGACGACGGCCAGACCTACGGTCAGGGCATCGGCCGGGCGTGGGCCCAGCACTTCGCCAAGATCGGCGGCACCGTGGTCAGCTCGAACGGCTCGTCCGAGAGCTATGACCCGAAGGCGACCGACTTCTCGGCGCTCGCCCAGAAGATCAAGGCTTCCGGTGCTGACGTCGTCTTCGTCGGTGCGATCACCGGCAACGGCACGGCCAAGCTCTGGAAGGACATCAAGGCCACGAACGCGAACATCCAGATGTTCGGGCCGGACGGCGTCAACGAGAAGTCCTGGTATGACGGCGCCGGCTCCGCCGGCAACGGGACGTACCTGACGTTCGGTGGTGTCGACGTGAGCCAGCTCCAGGGCGACGGCAAGACGTGGGCGACCACGTGGGCCTCCGCCAATGGCGGGGCCCAGCCCCCGTTCTATACGGCCATGGCCAAGGCTTCCGCACAGGTCGCGCTCGCGGCGCTGACGAAGGCCGCCACGAACGACCGCCTCGCGGTCCTGCAGGCCGTCATGGGGACGAGCGGTCTCAGCGCCGTCATCGGGACGGTCACGTTCGACCCGAATGGCGACGCCAAGGGTGGCGTCATCTCGAGCTACCAGGTCGCCACGTCCTGGCCGCCCGCCTACAAGGGCGTCATCACCGCGACGAAGTAAGGTCGTTCGCTTCCGCGAACGAATCCCTCGGGGCGGGCTGTCGGCCCGCCCCGAGGTGCATCTGGCCCATCCGCGCGTCCGTTCCTCGACCCGATCCCAGAGGACCCCTGCCGCATGGACCTGCTCATCCAGGTACTCATCATCGGCCTGGCGAATGGGCTGATCTTCGCCCTCGTCGCCCTCGGCTACACGCTGGTCTACGGCATCATCGAACTGATCAACTTCGCCCATGGCGATGTGTTCATGCTCGGCTCGATGCTGGCGTTCTTCCTCGTCGCACCGAACTCGAGCGGCGGCTGGGGGATGTTTTCGATCACCGTGGACACCCCGCTTCCGCTCAAGGTCGCCGAGATCCTGATGGTGCTGGCCATCTGCATGGGCGCGATGGCCATCCTCAATGTCGCCATCGAGCGGGTCGCCTACCGACCGCTGCGTCATGCGCCCAAGCTGGCCCCTCTCATCTCGGCCATCGGCATGAGCTACGTACTCCAGAACATCGGGCTCGTCTGGGGCGGCGCCTACCAGCGGACGATCGACAGTCCCTTCTCGAGCAACAACCTGCTCGAGCCCCTGGGCATCACCGGGATCTCCATCAGCACGGCACAGGTCTTCGTCGCCGTGGTCACCGTCCCGCTCCTCGTCGCCCTGTCGCTCTTCGTCGGTCGCACGAAGCAGGGCCGCGCGATGCGGGCCACCGCGCAGGATCCGGACACCGCGGGCCTGATGGGCGTCGATGTCAACCGCACGATCGCGATAACCTTCCTCATCGGTGGTCTGCTCGCGGGTGCGGCCGGGGTGGCACAGATCCTGTACAACAACTACACCGTGTACAACCTCGGCTTCCGCTTCGGCCTGAACTCGTTCACCGCAGCGGTGCTCGGCGGGATCGGCAACCTCCAGGGGGCGGTCCTGGGGGCGCTCGTGATCGGCGAGGTGAATGCGCTGAGTGACTTCTACCTGTCGCCCAACTGGACCCAGGCGATCGTCTTCGGTGTCCTGATCGCCATCCTGGTGTTCAAGCCGACCGGCCTGCTCGGCCAGCAGCTGGCGGATCGGGCATGAGCGGCGCAGACGGAGACCATCGGCACCGGCCTCGGCGGCTGGCTCGGGTATGTCGGATCGACCATCGGGGCGATCCCCGGACAGTATCGGGCTGAGCTTCGCCGGAAGCGCGCGAGGACACTCAGCCTGACTCTGCTGGCGATCGTGTTCTTCCTCTACCCGGTCATCGGCCACTATGTCCTGGGCCCGTTCAGCCAGTCGACCTTCCCGCTGCCGTACCCGGACGACACCGTCGCCACGTTCATGATGATCTTCGCGATCATGGCCGTCGGCCTGAACATCGTGGCCGGGTTCGCCGGGCTCCTGGACCTCGGCTACGTGGCGTTCTACGCCATCGGGGCGTACTGCGCGGCCTTCCTGGCCTCCCCGCATTTCGGCTCGCTGGGCATCAACCTCGTCTTCCTCGGGAACGTCGGGCCCGCCGCCGCCGGGATCCACCTGCCGTACTGGATCATCGTCATCGTGGCCGTGGCCGTGGTCGCCACCTTCGGCGCGCTCCTCGGCGCGCCGACCCTCCGGCTGCGGGGCGACTACCTGGCCATCGTCACCCTCGGCTTCGGCGAGATCGTGCCGCTCTTCTTCAGGAACCTCTCGAGCGTGACCTTCTCGCTGACCATCGGCCCGATC
This sequence comes from uncultured Chloroflexia bacterium, assembly GCA_963742075.1. Taxonomy (GTDB): domain Bacteria; phylum Chloroflexota; class Limnocylindria; order Limnocylindrales; family CSP1-4; genus SPCO01. The sequence goes on from CAVUKR010000014.1 coordinate 6,556, forward strand.
AGCATCCACCTCGCCAACGAGAACTGGACGGGCGGGGTCCAGGGGATCAACCCGATCGACCCGCCGTTCATCCCGATCCTGGGCTGGATCTTCGACGCCCGCTCGGGTCCGATGGCGGTCTATCTCGGGATGTTCTTCCTCGCCATCGGCATCCTCGTCGCGCGCAACCTCGAGCGATCGCGGATCGGCCGAGCGTGGGGCGCCATCCGGGAGGACGAGACCGCCGCCGAGATGATGGGGGTCAACACCGTCCGGACGAAGCTGCTCGCATTCGCCCTCGGGGCGAGCTTCGCCGGTGTCGCCGGATCGTTCCAGGCGTCGTACCTCGGGGCCTCCACGTCGGACTTCTTCGATTTCTCGATCTCGATCCTCGTCCTGATCATGGTCATCCTGGGTGGGATCGGGAACATCTGGGGCGCCGTCCTGGGCGCCTTCGCGCTGACCTACGTCGACAAGACGCTCCTGCCCTGGATCGGCTACCGGATCGGCGACCTGGCCCCGTCGCTGCCCAACCCCGCCGAGTACAACTTCCTCATCTATGGGGTGATCCTGGTTGCGATGATGCGGTTCCGACCGCAGGGCTTCCTGCCCAGCCGCCAACGCGAGGCGGAATTGAGCGTCCACGGCCTGGAACAGGCGGATCTCCAGATGGGTGTGGAGCCTGAGCTCGACAACGTCAGCGTCGCGCCCGCCGGTCAGGACGAGACGGGCGCCACGGCTCGGGACGCCGAGACCCCCGGCGAGGCTCGCGACCTATGACGATGCCTCAGCTACCCGACGACATCGGGACCGGCGCCATGGCAGATGCCGCCCTCCTCGTCAAGGCCCGCGGGGTGACCAAGCGATTCGGCGGCCTGCTCGCGGTCCACGACGTCAACTTCGACATCCCGCGTGGAGCGATCGTCTCGCTGATCGGTCCCAACGGGGCGGGCAAGACCACCTTCTTCAACATGATCACCGGCTATTACGTCCCGACGAGCGGCGAGATCAACTTCGATGGCCACGACGTCGTCCGGACGAATGGGACGAAGGTGCGCTCCCTCAAGTCGCACGAGGTCACTGCCCTCGGGATCGGCCGGACGTTCCAGAACATCCGCCTGTTCGGGACGATGTCCGCCCTCGACAACGTCCGCGTCGGTCTGAACGTCCACCTCAAGAGCCACTGGTGGGACTCGGTCGTCCGGTCGCCGGCGATGCTCCGCGAGGAGGCGAAGTCCATCGAGGAGGCGATGGGGCTCCTCAAGCTGGTCGATCTCGACACCCGATCGGAGACGTGGGCCCGGAACCTGCCGTACGGCGACCAACGCCGCCTCGAGATCGCCCGGGCACTGGCCACGCGCCCGAAGCTGCTGCTGCTCGACGAGCCGACCGCCGGTATGAACAGCAGCGAGACCCGTGAGATGACCGACTTCATCCGCCGGCTGCGGGCCGAGCTCGGCTTGACGGTCCTGCTCATCGAACACGACATGCGAGTCGTCATGGGCATCAGCGACCGGATCACGGTCCTCGACCACGGCGAGGTCATCGCCGAGGGCTCGCCGGCCGAGGTCCGGGCGAACCCGAAGGTCATCGAGGCCTATCTCGGCCGCGGCGCGGCGGAGGCCTGACCGATGGCCCTCCTCGAGCTCGACGACGTCCACACGTACTACGGCGCGATCCACGCCCTCCGCGGCGTGTCGCTGACGGTCGAGGAGGGCGAGATCGTCACGCTCATCGGCTCGAACGGGGCTGGCAAGTCGACCACCCTGCGGACGATCTCCGGCCAGCTCCGACCGCGCCAGGGCGAGGTCCGGCTCGGGGCGAGCGGATCGACCACCGCCGGCCGCATGAGATCGTCGGGATGGGGGTCTGCCAGGCGCCCGAAGGACGCCGCGTGTTCGCCAGGATGACCGTCCACGAGAACCTCGAGATGGGTGCGTTCGCGCGCAAGGAACGGGCCGCGATCCTGACCGACTTCGGACGGGTGTACGGCCTCTTCCCCCGGCTCAAGGAGCGCGAGACGCAGAAGGCCGGCACCCTGTCGGGCGGCGAGCAGCAGATGCTGGCCATCGGGCGCGCGCTCATGTCCGCGCCGAAGGTCCTCCTCCTCGACGAACCGTCGATGGGCCTCGCGCCGATCCTCGTCGAGCAGATCTTCGAGATCATCAAGGAGATCAACGGGCAGGGTACGACCGTGCTCCTCGTCGAACAGAACGCCCTCATGGCCCTCGCCATCGCCAATCGCGGATATATCCTCCAGACCGGCGAGATCGTGCTCGCGGACAAGGCGGAGGCCCTCGGCCGGAACCCAGCGGTCCGAGCGGCCTACCTGGGAGGGGACTGACCAGGTCCAGCTGTGTCCGAGCTTCGCAGGGTCAGCGGTCCGCCGTCCCGGATCGACCGCCACCTCGGTCGGATCCTGGTGATCTTGCTGGTAGCCGTCCTCGTCGCGGTCGTCAAGCCATGGGGTGCCGCCCACGACCTGTCACAGGCGATCGTCGCGCCCAGCCCGAGCCCGACCCCCAGCCCGAGCCCTCCGACGCCGACCGGGCCACGCCAGTACGACATCGTCCAGTTCGGAGATCCGGGAGCCTCCGCCGACCTGGGAGATCTGGTCGGCAGGTAACCTCGCGTCGTTCCGGTTCGCGATGCGGGTCGACATCTCCACATCGGTCGTGTCCGCTTCGTCGCCGGTCGCGTCGAGCGCCGTCGAGCCTGAGCTTCCGCCTCCGACATCCCCGTCGTCTGGCCGATCGTCGAGATCCCGCCGGGGAACCAGCTCGACTTGATCGCCGTCAATCGGCCGCTCGGGCACACGATCGAGGTCGTCAGCCTCACTCGTGACGATGACAGCGGTGGCGGCGAGACCGCCGTGCGTCCGATCCTCGGCGTCTCGCCGTGGCCGACCCACTTCACGACGATCGGTCTCGGGAATGGCGCCGCCACCCCGGAGATGCAGCCGTGGCCGACTGGCACGTACCATCTCGACCTGTTGATCGGTCCGGCCAGGACCACCCGCTCGCTGGAGATCGTCGTCGACAAGACCCGGGCCTCATCCTCACCGGCCGCTCCCGCACCCGGCGCGGCCACGCCTGCAGCCACGCCGGCCGTAGACCCATCGTGACCGCGTCGCGCAGCGCCGGCGTCTGAGAGCGGCTGGCGACGTGGATCTTGGACTCCGTGGCTCGCGGGCACTGGTCGGAGGCGGCAGCGGGGGTCTCGGTGGCGCGATCGCGGAGGTCCTGCGCGCGGAGGGCGCGCAGGTCGCCCTGGCGGCCCGGCCGAGCGCCCGGCTCGATGCGGCCGCGGTCCGGCTCGAGGCGGTCGCGGTGCCGGCCGACCTGTCCGACCCGGACGGTCCCGCCGCGGCGGTCGCTGCGGCGGTCGCTGCACTCGGCGGGCTCGACCTGCTGGTGGTCAACTCCGGCGGCCCGCCTCCCGGACGGTTCGAGGAGCTCGACGAGGCCACCTGGCAGACGGCCATCGACGGCACGCTGTGGAGCGCGCTCCGCCTGCTGCGCGCCGCACTCCCGCACCTGCGCGAGGGGCGCGATCCGGCCATCCTGGTCATCCTGTCGAGCTCGGCGCGCGAGCCGATCCCCGGGCTGACCACCTCGAACCTGCTGCGCCCCGGCCTGGCCGGCCTGATCAAGTCGATGGTCGAGGAGATCGTCCCGGTCCGGATCAACGGCATCGCGCCGGGGCGGCTCGCCACCGACCGGATCGCCCAGATCGATGCCGCCCGGGCGCGGACGACGGACCTGCCGGTCGAGGAGATCCGCCGTCGCACGCTCGACCGGATCCCGCTCGGGCGCTACGGCGATCCGCTCGAGCTCGGCCGGGTGGCGGCATTCCTGCTGTCGCCGGCCGCCTCGTACGTCACCGGGGCCATCGTCCCGGTCGATGGCGGGATGGTCCGCGCCCTGCCCTGACCGCCGCCGGCGCGGTCCGTCGGCTCAGCGGTACGTCGGCTCGCGCGTCATCGTCCAGGTCGCTCGCGACAGGACCACGAGCCCGATACCGGCCAGCCACAGGCCCGGGCCGTTGGTGAGGACCTCGGCCGGCGTGTCGAACTGGAACGCCCCGATGCGCGCCAGCTCCACGACGCGCCACCCGAATCCGATCCAGCCGGCGACCGAGAGGATCGCGAACGACAGCGGGCGGTCGAGGCCGACCGGGCGATCGCCCGCCGCATAGGGCAGGGCCACCAGCGCGATCGTGGCGATCCCGACCAGGAAGACGAGGATCCCCGTCCCGGCCAGGCCATCCCCGGAGATCGGCGTGATCCCGGGCGTCCCGCCGACGTGCCACCACTGCAGCGCGCAGCCGACGACCGTGAGTGCGCCACCGATCGCCGCGAGCGTCCGACCCCGGCCGAGCGGCCGGCGGTGCATGGTCATGCGTCGGGAACGCCGGAATAGACCTCCGGCTTGAGGACGCCCACGTAGCGCAGGTTCCGATAGTGCTCGCCGTAGTCGAGCCCGTAGCCGACGACGAACTGGTCCGGGATGGTGAACCCCGTGTAGTCGACCGGGATCTCCACCAGCCGGCGGGCCGGCTTGTCGAGCAGCGTGCAGATCCGCAGCGTGGCGGGCGCCTTGCCCCGCAGGTAGCGGATCAGGTAGTTGAGGGTCAGGCCGGTGTCGATGATGTCCTCGACGATCAGGACGTCCTCGTCGGCGATGCTGGCCGACAGGTCCTTCAGGATGCGCACGAGGCCCGATGATTCGGTCGTCGATCCGCCATACGAGCTGACCTCCATCAGGTCGATCCGGATCGGGATCTCGATGGCGCGCATGAGGTCGGCCATGAACGGCAGCGATCCCTTGAGCACCGAGACGAGGGTCAGCGGCCGGCCGGCATAGTCGGCGCTGATCCGGGCGCCGAGCTCCTGGACCTTGGCCGAGATCTCTTCCTCCGTCAGGAGGATCTCGGCGACGTCGTCGTGGAGGGTCGGATGGTGGTTCATGCGGGTGTGGCGGGTCCTTTCGTGCTGGCTGCCGTCCCCGGTGCCGTGCGGCGGCGGCGGGCCGGATCGCGACCGGCGGCCGGGTCGATCCGGATGACGGGCGCGGCGATCGGGTGCCCGGTCGCGTCCGCGTCCGGTGCGAGGTCGTACGGCGCGGCGACCTGGCCGGAGGTGCCCGACAACCCGTCGAACAGCGCGAGCTTGCCGTACTTGAGCATCAGCGCGCGGAAGTCGCGCGCATAGAACAGCTTCACGTTGAGGTCTGGGTAGAGCTCCCGAAGCCGGCGCAGCTTGCGGTTCTTCTTGCGCACCAGCTTCTGGCGGAGCGTGGTCATCTCGAGGTACAGCTCGAGGTCGGGCAGGTAGAAGTCCGGGGAGAAGCTCTCGACCACGTCGCCGTCGAGGTTCCAGAGGATCGGGAACGTGTGCGGCTCGTACTCCCAGCGAACTGCGTAGAAGTCGAGGATCCGCGACATCTCCGCCTCACTGGCGTGGGCGAACGGCGCGCTCACCGATCGACGACCGATCGGTCCGGCTCGAGTCCCTCGCGACGTTCCAGCGCCTCGAGCCAGCCGACGAGATCGCCCTCCCAGGCGTCGAGATCGGCGCGGACGGCGGCGACGTCCGCCGCGCTGATCGGACGGACCGTCGGCCGCCCGGCGGCGCGACCGGTGGGCGGCAGATCGGCCGCGACATCGAGCACCGGGGCGGCATCGGGCGATTCGGCCGGGACGAGGAGGCCGATGGCGGCACTGCCGCAATCGGGGCAGTCGATCTCGACGAAGGCAAGGTCGTCGCGTCGGGCGAGGGTCCGGATCCGCCCGGTCGGGACGGGCGCCCCGCAGGCGGTGCATGCGGCGCCGTCGGGCAGGGGGCGGGGACGATCGCGGGGATCCATCGGCCGCCAGTCTACCGGAGAGCGGCTCCTCGCGAGACGGACGCGCCGTCGACGATACCCCCAGGGGGTATCATGTCAGCGAACGGCGCCGGCCAGGCGTCGCCACACGAGGATCCGGACCGCCGATGAGCCCGACCGAGGGGCGGCGCGCGACGCCCCCGCCCGACCCGAGCCACTTCCGACACAGCTATTCGAAGGACAAGGCGCAGCTCGTCCGCCGCCTGTCGCGGATGGAGGGCCAGGTCCGCGGCATCGCCCGCATGATCGAACGCGAGGAATACTGCGTGGACATCCTGCAGCAGACCGCGGCCCTGCGCGCTGCGGTGGACGCGCTGTCGATCATGGTCCTCGAGGACCATGTCAGCGGGTGCGTCCGGACGGCCGCCGAGCAGGGCCAGGCCGACGAATACATCGACGAGGTCATCGACGTCGTGCGGCGGACGCTCGGTCGACCGGTCCGCGGCACGGGTCGCTCGGCCTGATCGCGCGCGCCGGGCAGGCACGGACGGACCGCCGGGTTATCCACGAATCGCGGCCGGCGATGGCGTTTGGTGGACAAACCCGTTGACGCGGACGGGTCGCGACCTCTACCGTCCGGCATCCGCACTGGGGCAGACGCGAGGGTAACGCGGTCCACGAGGGGCCCGGGGAGACCCGGCCGCGAACCGGATGGACGGCGGAAGACCGAAGCCGAGCCTGCGGTGCGAGACGATGCCGACGCCGGGAGCGGCGCCGCGCGGCGGGATGGCACGCGAGCCCACAGGAGGCGTGTCGTGGACCGACTGCGCGAGCCGCTCCCGACGCGCGTCGAGGGGACCCCCGGACTCCCACCCGCGTTCGCCGCCGCCCTCGAGCCCGGCCTGGCGTCGCTCGGGATCGCGCTGACCCCTGCGGCCCGGGCGGCCATCGAGGGCCATGCCCGGCTGCTCCTGTCCTGGACGACCGCGATCAACCTGACCGCCATCCGCGACCCGGCCGCGGTCGCCGTCTCGCACGTCATCGACAGCCTGACGGCCGTCGCGATCCTTCGCGAGCGGGGAGTCTCCCGGTTCGTCGACATCGGCTCGGGCGGCGGCTACCCGGGGCTGCCACTCGCCGCGGTCCTCCCCGCCGAACGGGCGGTGCTGCTCGAGCCGATCGCCAAGAAGGCCGCCTTCCTGTCCGTGACCGCGGCCGCGACCGGTCTCGATGCCGTGGTCGAGGCCGCCGCGGTCCGGGCGGAAGCCCTCGCCACCGATCCCCGCCACCGCGGCCGCTGGCCGGCGGTGACGGCCCGGGCCGTGTCCGGTCTCGCCGACCTCGTCGAGCTGGCCTTCCCGCTCCTGGCGCCGGGCGGCTGCCTGGTCGCCTGGAAGGCGGGCGACATCGGCGCTGAGCTCGCGGCCGCGGAACGGGCGATCGCCGCGCTCGGCGGCGGCACCATGGTGGTCAGGCCGGTCGATGTGGCCGGGCTCGACGGGCACCGCCTCGTGGTCGTGACGGCGCGCGGTCGCGTCCCGTCGGCGTATCCGCGCGATCCGGGCGTGCGCCGGCGACGGCCATGGTGAACGGCGCGCTGCTAGATTGGTCCGCGTGCGCATCGCGGTGCTCTCCGACATCCACAGCAACCTCGCCGCGCTCGACGCCGTCCTCGCCAAGGTCGGCGCCGTCGACGCCATCTGGCATCTCGGTGACGTCGTCGGCTACGGTCCGGAACCCGATGCGGTGGTCGCCCGCCTGACCGAGGTCGGGGCGATCGGCGTCCGCGGGAACCACGATGCGGCAGCAGCCGGCGGGACCGAGATCGACTGGTTCAACCCCGATGCGCGGGCGGCGATGGAGTGGACCCGCACGGCCATCTCGCAGCCCACGCGGGCATGGCTCGCGGCGCTCCCGGTGCGCCGGATGGAGTCCCGCTTCACGCTGGTCCACGGCAGTCCGCGCGACCCGATCTGGGAGTACGTGACCTCGGCCGCGCTGGCCCGCGCCGGGCTGTCGGCCATCTCGACCGAGCATGGGCTCCACGGTCACACGCACGTCCCGATCGCGTTCACGATGGTCGACGGCCGGATGCGCACCCTCGCCCCGCGTGCCGGCAACACGGTCGCCCTCGGCGAGGGCCGGACGCTCCTGAACCCGGGCTCGGTCGGCCAGCCGCGCGACCACGATCCACGCGCGAGCTACCTGATCCTCGATCTCGACGCCGGGACCGCAACCTGGGGTCGGGTCGCCTACGACTTCGAGGCGGTCGGCGCGATGATGCGCGCGGCGGGCCTCCCGCCCCGGCTCGCCGACCGCCTGCGTGTCGGTGCCTGAGGGCCGACCCGTGGTCCGGCGGGCGGCAGCGACGGCGATCGGAGCCCTCCGGAGTCTTGATCGGTGGGAGGCGGCCCCTCCGGGGTCGCAAGCCTGCGGACCGCCGCGTCCGGGTCGAGCGTCCGCATGCCCCCTACTTCCGGTACATGGGCCCCGGTCAGCTGGTCGCCAAGCCGGCGACCAACGTCGCCCTGACGCCCGGCGGCCGGATGCTCCGCCGCGTCCGGAACGTGATCTTCGGCCGGCCGCTGTCGACCGAGGAGGAGATCGGCGAGCGGCTCAGCAAGACCAAGGCGCTGGCGATCTTCAGCTCGGACGCCATCAGCTCGTCGGCCTACGCGACCGAGGAGATCCTGCGGGTCCTGCTGCTCGCCGGCGCCAGCGCCCTGTTCCTGTCGCTCGAGGTCTCGATCGCCATCACGATCCTGCTGGCCGTGGTCTCGATCTCGTACCGGCAGGTCTGCCGCGCCTACCCCAACGGCGGCGGCGCGTACATCGTGGCCAAGACGAACCTGGCGCCGATCTTCGGGCTCATCGCGGCCGCCGCGCTGCTGATCGACTACGTCATGACCGTGGCGGTCTCGACCGCGGCCGCCATCGCCCAGATCCAGTCGGTGGTCCCGGCGGCCTACGACTACCGGATCGAGATCGCCTTCGTCTCGATCTCGCTGATCACCATCGCCAACCTCCGCGGCCTGCGCGAGTCCGGCAACATCTTCGCGGTGCCGACGTACCTGTTCGTCGGCCTCGCCCTGGCCATCGTCGCGATCGGTCTGGTCAACATCATCGGCGGGACCGTCCCCACGGTCCCGCAGCCGGACGCGGTCCCGTTCCCCACGCCGCTCGAACCGATCGGCATCCTCCTCCTGCTCAAGGCCTTCGCCGGGGGGTCGGTGGCGCTGACCGGCGTCGAGGCGATCGCCAACGGCGTCCCGGCGTTCAAGCCGCCGGAGTCGAAGAACGCGGCGAACACGATGACCGCGATGTCCATCCTGCTCGGCATCCTGTTCATCGGCCTGACCCTGTTCGCGGTCCAGTACGGCCTGCGTCCGACGAACCCAGGCGGTTCCTCGATCGTCGCGCTGGCCGCCGCGGCCGCGTTCGGCGATGGATCGCCGCTGTTCATCACGTTCGCGGCCGCCACGGCCCTGATCCTGTTCCTCGCCGCGAACACCAGCTTCAATGCCTTCCCGCGGCTGGCCGCGATCCTGGCCGAGGACGGCTACATGCCCCGCCAGTTCTCGTTCCGTGGCGACCGGCTCGCCTATTCGTGGGGGATCGTGCTCCTGGCGGCGGTCGCATTCGGGCTGTTGTGGGCATTCGGCGGCGACACCCACGCGCTGATCCCGCTCTACTCGGTCGGCGTGTTCGTCTGCTTCACCCTGAGCCAGATCGGGATGGTCAAGCACTGGCGCGAGGTACGCGAGACCGGCTGGCGCTGGCGGATGACCGTCAATGCAGCCGGCGCGGTCCTCACCGCGGTCGTCCTGGTCGTCGTGGTCTCCGAGAAGTTCCGCGACGGCGCCTACCTGGTGGTCATCCTGGTCCCGCTCCTCGTCGGGATGATGCTGTTCATCAGGCAGCAGTACACCCGCTCGTCGCGCGAGGTCGCGGTCGCGCCGGAGATCGTCGTCCGTGCGCCGTTCCGCGAGGAACGGGTCGTCGTGCCGATCCCGGGCCTCAATCGCGCCGTGGTCCAGGCGATCAACGTCGGGCGATCGATCAGCGACGACGTCCGTGCGGTCTACATCGCCGACGATGCGGAGACGGCGGCCAAGCTGCGCACGGACTTCGAGCGTCAGGTCCCCGGCGTCCCGCTGGTGGTCGTCGAGTCGCCGTATCGCACGCTCGTCGGGCCGCTCCTGGCCTACCTCGACGTCCTCGATTCGGCATGGCCGCCGGGCAAGGCGGCACCGATCACCTTCGTGGTCATCCCGGAGTACGTGGCGCGAAGCTGGTGGGAGCGGATCCTGTACAACCAGTCCGCCAAGCGACTGCGGACCGTCCTGCTCGGCCGCCCGCATACCGTGGTCGTGGCCGTCCCGTATCGCCGCGAGGACCCGACCCTGTTCGAGGCGGTCATCGGTGGCGATCGCGCGGATCACGCCGAGCCCGTCGACCCCAGGATCCCGCCATCCGGTCGCCCGCCGGCAGGGGGTGGAGCGCCGCCCTGACCGCCCGTTCGCCCGGTGGTATCGTGACGGGCCATGTCAGACGCCCACGCCCCGGCCTTCCGCCGCGCCGTCCTCGCGCTCAACGGTGGACCGAGCGACGCCAGGATCGTCCGGCTCGTCGCCGAGTACGCCCGTCACGCCAAGGCCGAGCTGGTCGCCGTCCACGTCGTCGAGATCGACTGGACGCTGCCGCTCGACGCGGACATCGCCGGTCGGTCGGAGGAGGTCCAGCGGGTCCTCGACATCGCCGAGTCGGTCGCGGAGCAGTACAAGATCATGCTCGAGCCGGTGTTGCTCCAGGCGCGCGACGTCGGTGCCGCCATCGTCGACGAGGCCACCGAGCGTGGCGCGGACCTGCTCGTCGTCGGCCTGCCCTATCGAAAGCGGTTCGGTGGCGAGTTCGCCATCGGCCGGACCATCCCGTACATCCTCCAGAACGCGCCCTGTTCGGTCTGGGTCGTGCGGGATCCCATGAACGAGGAGCCAGCGTGAAGATCGTCATCGTCGGGTGCGGCCGGGTCGGGGCGTCGATCGCCGACGCCTACGACCGGAGTGGCCACGAAGTGCTCGTGATCGACAGCGTGACTGCCGCCTTCGACCGGCTGCCGGTGTCGTTCGGCGGGACCGCCATCCGGGGCGACGGGACCGACGAGGACGTCCTCGAACGCGCCGGCACCCGGGGCGCGGACGTCTTCCTGGCGCTGACCGAGGGCGACAATCGGAACGTCATGGCGGCGCAGCTGGCCAACGAGGCGCTCGGGATCGACAGGGTCATCGCCAAGATCAACGATCCGCTGCGGGCCAAGGCCTACGCCGAGCTCGGGATCGCGACGCTCTGCCGGACCGGCCTGATGGTCGACGCGGTCGACCGCTACCTCGGCCTGCCGCTGTCGGACCTGCCGGGGATGCTGGCCCCGAGCGGCCACCACGATGAACATCATCCGGCGACCGGCGCCTTCCGGGAACCTGTGCCCGCCTCGACCGCGACCCAGGAGGTCTGAACCGTGTTCGTGCTCGTCGTCGGCGGGGGGAAGGTCGGCTACTACCTCGCCAAGGAATTGATCGAGTCCGGCCACGAGGTCGCGCTGATGGAGAAGGACCGCCGGCGCGCGAAGGAGATCGCCGACGAGATCGGCTCGATCGTCATCGGACACGACGGCTGCGAGGGCAAGTACCTCGCCGAGGCCGGCTGCAACCGAGCCGATGTGGTCGCGGCCGTCACCGGCGACGACGAGGACAACCTCGTGATCTGCCAGATGGCCAAGCACCACTTCGACGTCCCGCGGACCATCGCCCGGGTCAACAACCCGAAGAATGAGGAGCTCTTCCGGCATCTCGGCGTCGACGAGCTGATCAGCCCGACCCGGATGATCCTCGGCTCGATCGAGCAGGACATCCCGGTCCACGAGCTGCTCCACCTGGCGGCCCTCGGCGAGGGCGAGCTGGAGCTCATCGAGGCGCATCTCCAGGCCGGATCGCCGGCCATCGGTCGGGCGCCCAAGGATCTGTCGATCCCCGAGGGCTGCTCGCTCTTCGCGGTGATCCGCGACGGCGTGGCGACGCCGCTGCGACCCGACACGGTGATGCTCGAGGGTGACAAGGTCATCGCCATCGGCAAGACCGAGTGCCAGGACCTGCTCCACGCCCAGCTGATCGGCGACCCGGACGCGATCGGGGCCGAGGCGGGCTGACCGGGCGGGTCGGTCGGACCGCGGCCTGTCGCGCATGCCGGGTTCCTGACGGAAGCAACGGCAGATCCCCGATCTCAAGATGAAGAACGCGTAACACTCTTGACAACGTCATTGTCAAGGTTTTAGGCTCCGTCCATGTCCCAGATCCGTCCGGAACGTGATCCCGAGCGGCCCGTCTACGTCATCAGCGTGGCCGCGACGCTCGTGAGCGCGCACCCGCGGACGCTGCGCATCTACGAAGACGAGGGCCTGCTCTGCCCGGCCCGGACTCCCACCAACATCCGCCTCTACAGCGAGAACGACATCCGCCGCCTCACCTGGATCCGCCATCTGACCCGCGAGCGAGGTGTCAACCTCGCCGGGATCCGGATCCTGTTCGAACTCGAGGAGCGCCTCGGCGCTCGCATCCTCGAAGCCCTCTATGCCGAAGGGACCGTGGACCAGGAGACGACCGACGCCTCCCCGGCGGCCCCGACGACGCCAGTCGAAACCTAGGAGACCCTCATGGCCAAGCGACCGTCCACCCCGGTCGACGTGCAGCCCAGCCCGACCTCGGGCACGCGCGATCTACCCCTCGTCGCCCTCCGGGAGACCGTCATCTTCCCCGAGATGATCGTCCCGCTCCAGGTCGGCCGCGAGAAGAGCGTCAACGCGCTCAACGCCGCCGTCCTCGAAGGCGGACCCATCGCGCTGGTCACCCAGCGCCAGGCCGAGCAGGAGGACATCGAAGACCCCTCCGAGCTCTATACGATCGGCACGCTGGCCAAGATCGCCCAGGTCGTGCAGCTCCAGGACGGGACGGTCCGCGCGATCGTCCAGGGCCAGGGGAGGCTGCGCGTCGTCGGGTTCTCCGCGACCGAGCCGTTCTTGCGCGCGACCATCGAGGAGCTCCCCGATGAGAGCCCGGACGGTCTCGAGGTCCAGGCGCTGATGCGCACGGTCCAGGCGCAGATCGAGCAGTACGTCGCCAACGGCGCACCGGTCCCGCCCGAGGCAGCCGTCGCCGCCCGCAACATCACCGAGCCCGGCCTGCTGGCCGACATGGTCGCCTACAGCCCGGACATGTCCACCGAGCAGCGCCAGGAGATGCTCGAGACGATCGACGTCACCGAGCGCCTCAAGCTCGTCTCCAACTTCCTCGCGCACCAGATCGAGATCCTCGAGCTGAAGGGTCGGATCCAGTCCGAGGTCAAGTCCGAGATGGACAAGACCCAGCGCGAGTACATCCTGCGCGAGCAGCTCAAGGCCATCCAGCGCGAGCTGGGTGAGGACGACCCGCAGCAGGCCGAGATCAACGAGCTCCGCGAGAAGGTCGAAGCCGCCGGGATGCCCGAGGAGATCAAGACCCGGGCCATCAAGGAAGTCGACCGGATGAGCCGGATCCCGTCCGCCTCACCGGAGGTCGGGGTCATCCGGACCTACGTGGACTGGCTGGTCGGCCTGCCCTGGAACGTCGCCACCGACGACCAGCTCGACATCAAGGAAGCCGCCCGGATCCTCGACGAGGACCACTACGGCCTCGAGAAGGTCAAGGAACGGATCCTCGAGTACCTGGCCGTGCGGACGCTCGCCGACGAGATCCGCAGCCCGATCCTCGCCTTCGTCGGGCCACCCGGCGTCGGCAAGACGAGCCTCGGCAAGAGCATCGCCCGCGCGATGGGCCGCAAGTTCGTCCGGATGAGCCTCGGCGGCATCCACGACGAGGCGGAGATCCGCGGTCATCGCCGGACCTACATCGGCGCGCTGCCCGGCCGGATCATCCAGAGCATCAAGACGGCCGCGACGAACAACCCGGTGTTCATGCTCGACGAGGTCGACAAGATCGGGATGGACTTCCGCGGCGACCCATCGTCGGCGCTCCTCGAGGTCCTCGACCCGGAGCAGAACAACACCTTCCAGGACAACTACCTGGAGGTGCCCTTCGACCTCAGCAAGGTCCTCTTCGTGGCCACCGCCAACCTGCTCGACCCGATCCCGCCGGCCCTCCGCGACCGGATGGAGATCGTCCACCTGCCCGGCTATACCGAGCAGGAGAAGATCGAGATCGGCAAGCGCTTCCTCATCCCGAAGCAGATGAAGAACCACGGCCTGAAGGCCTCGAACATCGTCATCACCGACGAGGCGATGACGGAGCTGGTCCGCTCGTACACCCATGAGGCCGGCGTCCGGAACCTCGAACGCGAGATCGCCAACGTCATGCGCAAGGTCGCCCGGCAGGTCGCCGAAGGCCGCAAGCGCAAGACCGTCATCGACCCGAAGAAGCTGGCCGACATGCTCGGACCGCAGCGCTTCGAGTACGGCGAGCTCGAGTCCGAGGATCAGACGGGCTCGGCCATCGGCCTGGTCGTGACCGAGGTCGGCGGCGATGTCGTCGCCATCGAGGTCACCCGGATGGAGGGCCGCGAGGACTTCATCCTGACCGGCCAGCTGGGTGAGGTCATGCGCGAGTCGGCCCGGGCCGGCCTGTCCTGGACCCGCGCGAACGCGGCCGAGCTGGGGATCCATCGCGAGGTCTTCGAGAAGAACACGCTGCACATCCACGTCCCGGCCGGCGGGATCCCCAAGGACGGTCCGTCCGCCGGGATCACGATGGCCACGGCGATCGTGAGTGCCCTGACCGGCATCCCCGTCCGCAAGGACGTGGCGATGACCGGCGAGATCACCCTGCGCGGTCGGGTCCTCCCGATCGGCGGGCTCAAGAGCAAGATCCTGGCCGCGCACCTGGCGGGCGCCAAGATCGTCATCCTGCCGCGCAAGAACGAGAAGGACCTCCGTGACATCCCGGACGAGATCCGGAAGTCGATCAAGCTGGTCCTCGTGGACAACATGGACCAGGTCCTGGAGGCGGCCCTTCGGCGCAAGCCGAAGGCGCTCGTCGCCGAGCCGCCGAAGGTGATCAAGGGCCAGGATCCGCTCGACCCCGAGCCGGACAAGCAGCCGACCGTCCGCCGCAGCAACTTCCCACCGACCGACCAGCCCCCCGTGGTCGTTCGAGGGTCGTAGTCAGGTACCGAGGTTTCGCCTGTGGGACGTCCGAGCCGAAGGCGCCAGCGAGCACGAGAGCGAGCGCACCCCACGGTGCGTGAGCGAACGAGCGGAGCCGGCAACGCGCGGATCGGGCGCCCCACAGGCGACCGTTGACCGATGGCCAGTCCCACTGGTCTGGATTACAAGGATTACTACGCGGTCCTGGGCGTGCCCAAGGCCGCGTCCCCGGCCGACATCAAGAAGGCATTCCGTCGGCTGGCCCGTCAGCACCACCCCGACGCCAAACCCGGCGACACTGCCGCCGAGCGCAAGTTCAAGGAGATCAACGAGGCCAACGAGGTCCTCAGCGATCCCGCGAAGCGCAAGCAGTACGACGAGCTCGGAGCCAACTGGGAGGCGATCAGCCGGGCGAGAGCCGCCGGTGGCGGGCCGGCCGGCGGCAGCCCGTTCGGGGCCTACGGGGGTGGCCCGGGCGGCAACGTCCGCTACGAGTTCCGGACGAGCGGCGATCCCGGCGAGTTCTCCGACTTCTTCCGCGTCTTCTTCGGTGAGGAGACGGCGGGGCCATCGCCCGCCTCGGGCGGACGTGGGTCGCGCCCGACCGGTGGCCTCGGGTTCGATGACATCCTTGCCGGGATGGGGATCGACGGCCGGTCGACCGGTCCTGCCGCCGCGGCTCCGCGGCGCCCCGCGCAACCGACGGTCCACGAGGCGATCGCCGAGATCACGCTCGAGGAGGCCTATCACGGCACGACGCGGCTCGTCGAAGTCGATGGCAAGCGGCTCGAGATCACCATCCCGCCCGGCGCGGACACCGGCACCCGGATCAAGCTGACCGGCCGTGGCCCGGGCGGCGGCGACCTCGTCGTCGTCACGCGGCTCACCCCGGACCCGACGTTCACCCGCCGCGGTGCCGATCTCGAGCGCGAACTCCCGCTGACGCTCGAGGAGGCGCTGCGCGGCGCCGAGGTCAAGGTCGGGACCATGAAGGGCCGGGTCCTGCTCACGATCCCGGCCGGGACGCAGCCCGGTCGGACGTTCCGCCTCCGCGGCCAGGGCATGCCGCGCTTCAAGGCGACCGGCCACGGTGATCTCTACGTCAAGGCCAGGGTCGTCCTTCCGACCGGCCTGTCCGATGAGGCCGCGGAGGCCGCCCGCGCCTTCTTCGACCTCGTCAAGCAACCAGACCCTCGCGGATCCCGCTGAACCCAGGGAAGGGCGACCTCATGCAGCTCGAACGCTTCACCCAGAAGGCCCAGGAGGCGATCGTCGCCGCGCAGGCGACCGCGCAGCGGCTCGACAGTCCGATCCTCGACGTCGAGCACATCCTGTCCGCGCTCGTCGAGCCCGACGACGGGATCCCGGCCGAGACCCTGCGCCGGCTGGGCGTGGACCTCCCGGCGTTCCGCGGCGAGATCGCGGCGATCCTCGCGCGGCGCGCCCGCGTCGCCGGCGGCTCGATGTCCATGGATCCGCGCGCGCGCCGTGTCATCGAGCGGGCCGAGGCCGAGGCAAAGCGCCTCGGCGACGACTACGTCTCGACCGAGCATCTCCTCCTGGCGGTCGCCGAGGTCGGTGGCGAGGGCCAGGCACTGCTCGAGCGCCATGCCGCCGGCCGCGAGGCCATCCTCCAGGCGCTCCAGAGCGTCCGCGGCGGCCAGCGCGTCACCTCGCCGAACCCCGAGGGCACCTACGCCGCCCTCGAGAAGTACGGCCGCGACCTGACCGCCGAGGCGCGCGCCGGCACGCTCGACCCGGTCATCGGCCGGGACGACGAGATCCGCCGGGTCATCCAGGTGCTCAGCCGGCGGACCAAGAACAACCCGGTCCTGATCGGCGAGCCGGGCGTCGGCAAGACGGCCATCGCCGAAGGCCTCGCCCAGCGGATCGTCCGCGGCGACGTCCCGGAGGGTCTCAAGGACAAGCGCGTGGTCTCGCTCGACCTCGGGGCGCTCATCGCCGGGGCGAAGTTCCGCGGCGAGTTCGAGGAGCGCCTGAAGGCGGTCCTCAAGGAGATCAAGGACGCCGAGGGCCGGGTCATCCTGTTCATCGACGAGCTCCATACGGTCGTCGGCGCCGGCGCCGCCGAGGGGGCGATGGACGCTTCCAACCTGCTCAAGCCGATGCTCGCCCGCGGCGAGCTCCACACCATCGGTGCGACGACCCTCGACGAGTACCGCAAGCACATCGAGAAGGACGCCGCGCTCGAGCGGCGCTTCCAGCCGGTCCTCGTCGACCAGCCGACGGTCGAGGAGACGATCAGCATCCTGCGCGGCCTGCGCGAGCGTTACGAGGTCCATCACGGGGTCCGGATCACGGATTCCGCGCTGGTCGCGGCCGCGACGCTGTCGGATCGCTACATCACCGGCCGGTTCCTCCCGGACAAGGCGATCGACCTCGTCGACGAAGCGGCGTCGCGCCTGCGGATGGAGATCGACTCGATGCCGATCGAGCTCGACGAGCTCGAGCGCCGCCGGATCCAGCTCGAGATCGAGCGCGAGGCCCTGCGCAAGGAGACCGACGACGCGTCGAAGGCGCGGCTCGAGGCGCTCGAGAAGGAGCTCGCCGACATCGAGGAGCAGGCCGGCGCGATGAAGCAGCGCTGGGAGGCGGAGAAGTCCGCCATCGCCGCGATGCGCGCGACGAAGTCCGAGCTCGAATCGCTCGCGACGCGGATCGAGCAGGCGGAACGGGAGGCCGACTACGCGACCGCCGCGGAGCTCAAGTACGCGACCCAGAAGGAGCTGGCCGACCGGTTCGCGGAGCAGGAGGCCGCCCTTGCGGCGCTCCAGGGACCGGGCTCGCTGCTCAAGGAGGAGGTCACCGCCGACGACATCGCCGAGATCGTCGCGGCCTGGACCGGGATCCCGGTCAACCGCCTGCTCGAGGGCGAGACGGCCAAGCTCATCGAGATGGAGGACCGGCTGCACAAGCGCGTCGTCGGCCAGGACGAAGCGATCCAGGCCGTCTCCGACGCCGTCCGCCGCGCACGGGCCGGGCTCAAGGACCCGCGCCGGCCGATCGGCTCGTTCCTGTTCCTCGGCCCGACCGGCGTCGGCAAGACCGAGCTGGCACGGGCGCTGGCCGAGTTCATGTTCGACGACGACACCGCGATGGTCCGCATCGACATGAGCGAGTACATGGAGAAGTTCTCGGTGTCGCGGCTGGTCGGCGCGCCGCCGGGGTACGTCGGCTACGACGAGGGCGGTCAGCTGACCGAGGCGGTCCGCCGCCGGCCGTACCAGGTCGTCCTGCTCGACGAGATCGAGAAGGCCCACCCGGACGTCTTCAACGTCCTCCTCCAGGTCCTCGACGACGGGCGCCTGACCGATAGCCAGGGCCGGACGGTGGACTTCAAGAACACGGTCATCATCATGACCAGCAACATCGGCAGCGCCGCCATCGCGGCCAGCGGCGCGCGCAGCGGCGATTCGGCCTACGAGGCGATGAAGCGCGAGGTGACCGAGGCGCTCAGCTCGCACTTCCGGCCGGAGTTCCTCAACCGGGTCGACGAGGTCATCGTGTTCCATGCCCTGACCGGGGCCGACCTCGAGAAGATCGTCGAGCTGCTGGTCGCCGACCTCGCGACGCGGCTTGCCAGCCAGGACATCGTCCTCGAGCTGACACCGGCAGCCCGGGCGCTGCTGGTCCGCGAGGGGACGGATCCGGCCTACGGCGCGCGGCCGCTCAAGCGGACCATCCAGCGGCTCGTCGAGAACCCGCTGGCACGAGCGATCGTGGCCGGTGAGTTCCGGCCGGGCGACCGGGTGACCGCGGACGCGGACCTCGCCTCGGGCACGCTCGTCTTCTCGACCGAGGGGGCGACGGTGGTGACCGAGGCCGCGACCCGGCGCGACGCGCGGAAGGCAGCGCCGGCGGCGGCCCGCCAGGCCAGCCCGCTCGACCTGCCGTCGGCCGAACGGAAGCGCCCGGAAGGCGACCTCGTCAATTGAGCGCGGGCGCTCGACGGTGAGGTTCGACGCCGTCGTCGAACGCCTCGCGGCCCTGCCCGAGGTCCTGCCCCGGCCGGCCGCGGTCCTGATGCCGGTCATCGTCGGCGGTCTCGAGCGACGGCCGCCGCGGACCCCGCCGGCGGGTCGGGCCGGTCGCCCGGCCGGGGTCCTGGTCCTGCTCCACGCGGGCGACGACGGCGAGACGCTCGTCGTCCTGACCGAGCGCGCGACGCGCGACGGCCATCACAGCGGTGAGGTCAGCTTCCCGGGCGGCAAGGCCGAGCCGGGCGACGCGGACATCGTGGCGACCGCGTTGCGTGAGGCGGCCGAGGAGGTCGCGCTCGACGCCGACACCGCGGGCGTTCGTGTCGTCGGGGTCCTCGAGCGCTTCTGGATCCCGGTCAGCGACTTCGAGGTCACGCCGGTGGTCGCCATCGCGGCCCGACGTCCTGTCCTCGCGGCGGCGCCCGACGAGGTGGCCAGGATCATCGAGCCACCGATCGAGCGGTTCCTGCCGGGCGCTCCGATCGAGATGGTCGAGCGGACCATCGGCGACTGGCCGCTCAGGTACGGCGCCTACGACGTGGACGGCCTGTCGGTCTGGGGCGCGACCGCCCGGATCCTGAGCCAGCTCGGCGCGATCCTCGCCGGTTAGGCGCTCCCGGCGCGTCGCCGCTCACCTCACGCCGGCTCGCCCTCGTCCCGATCGAGGGCAGCCGGCGTCGGCGTCCTGGGGGCCAGCTGGCCGGCACCGCGACCCACCGGCGCACCCGCCTCCCCGGCGTCGCGGGCGCGACCCTCGACCGTGTCACGGTCGTCCGCTCCGGCGAGCTCGACGACGAATGCGCGCATCTCCGAGTGCTCCGTCCAGGCCGCGTGCGGGATGTCCGCCGGCCAGACGGCGGCCTCGCCGGCGGCGATCCGGGTCCACTCGTCACCGACCCCGACCCAGCCGCCGCCTTCCACGACGATGAACAGGCTCGTGTTCGGGTTCGCGTGGGGCTCGATCCGCGCGTTTCGCGCGAAGGCCAGCTCCGAGACGCTGCCGCGCCCGTCCGAGTGGAGGATCTGGCCGCTCAGCCCGACCGAGCCGATCGGTCCGTCCGGTCGTCGGTGACCGACGCCGAACCGGCGGACCTCGATCGGCATCGGACGATCGCCGGCTAGCGGCGGCGGCGCTGCTGCCGCTGGGTCCGGCGGGCGGTCCCACCGCGCTTCTTGATGGTCGCTTCCGGATCGGAGTACTTCTGGCGCGTGAAGTAGCGCTCGCGCGCCATCCGCTGCTCGTACGCCGCGAGGAGCGGCGGGAACCGCCAGAAGCGGATCCAGACCAGGGTGCCGATGCCCACGACCTGGGTCGTGAGGACGATGAAGTAGTCGAACACGAACAGCGACTCGACGATGAGCATGCTGAACGTGATCAGCCCGGTCCACCACAGCCATTCCCACATCTCGAGGTAGATGGCGTGGCGATGCAGCGCGCGCGTCCGGACGTTGTACAGGATCGTCAGGATCGCGAGCAGGACCAGCGAGGCGATCCAGGTCGGATGGAAGATATCCGGGAAGTTCTGGCTGTTGAACGACGTGAAGAGGTATTCCCAGGGGGCGAGCGTCACTGGTGACCTCATGATCGCGGGGATGGGTCCCCGGAGTATGCCATGTCAGGCGGTATACTCGGCCCGAATGGTGCGGCGCATCGCGACCGTCCGGGGACCCCGTCGTCCACCCCGCTGACGCATCGCAAGCCCCAACGGGAACGGAGGAACGCCCCGGGTGCGAGCCCTGCTGTCAGTCGCGAACAGAGACGGCATCGTCGCGCTCGCGCGCGATCTCCTTGCGCTCGACATCGAGGTCTACGCGACCGAAGGGACGCGGGACCACCTTCACGCCGAGGGCGTCGAGGTCAAGTCGGTCACCGAGCTGACGCAGGGCGAGCCCGACGTCGGGGGCCAGGTCAAGACCTTCCATCACGCGGTCTACGCCGGCATCCTGGCCCGCCGTGACGTCCCTGCCCAGCTCGAGGAGCTCCGGAGCCAGGGGATCGGGCTGATCGACATCGTCGTCGTCAACGTGAAGCCGTTCGCGCCGGCCATCGGGGTCAAGCTCGTCGGCCTCGACGAGGCGATCGAGATGATCGACGTCGGCGGCGCCGCGCTCCTCGGGGCGGCCGCCCGCAATGCCGCGGGCGTCGCGTCCGTCGCGGACCCGGCCCACTACCCGCGCGTCGTCGCCGAGCTGCGCGAGCTCGGCACGGTGAGTCCGGAGACCCGGGCGAAGCTGGCCGCCGAGGCGTTCAGCACGGTCGCCGCATATCACGCGGAGATCGCGGCCTACCTCAACCAGATCTCGGGCAACACGTTCCCGCGCCACCTGGCGCTCGTCCTCGAGAAGGTCGACGACCTGCGCTATGGCGAGAACCCGCACCAGCGCGCCGCGTTCTACCGCGAGACGACGCACCGGAGCGGGACGCTCGCGGACGCGACCCGCCTCCAGGGCGAGATGCCCTCGTTCAACAACCTGCTCGACCTGGACGCCGCGTACCGCATCGCGCGCGACTACACGGCGCCGACGGTCGCCATCGTGAAGCACACCGACCCGGTCGGGCTCGCCTCGCACGACGAGCTCGTCGAGGCCTACCGGCACGCGCTCGAAACGGACCCTGTGGCGGCCTTCGGCGGGATCGTCGGGGTCAACCGCGAGCTCGACGGCGCGACGGCGCGCGAGATCGCGGCCAACTCGTACGAGGCGGTGGTCGCACCCGGCTTCAGCCAGGCCGCCATCGGCATCCTGCGCGGCAAGCCTGGTCTCGAGCTGCTCGCGATCCCGCCGGACCCGATCGAGGGGATGCGCGACTACGGCATCGCCAGCCTCGACTTCAAGCGCGTCGCGGGCGGCCTGCTGGTCGAGAGCCTGGACGACCTCGGGCTCGACCGCGGTCGGCTGCAGGTCGTGACGAAGCGGCGCCCGACGCTCGAGGAGCTGACCGACATGCTCTTCGCCTGGCGCGCCGTCCGGCACGTCCGGTCGAATGCCGTCGTACTGGCACGCAACGGGGCGACCGTGGGGATCGGCGCCGGACAGGCCAGCCGGCAGGTCTCGGTCGAGATCGCGGTCCGCCGCGCGGGCGACCGGGCGAAGCTCGCGGTCCTCGCCTCGGACGCCTACTTCCCGTTCCCCGACGGGATCCAGGCGGCGGCCGGGGCGGGCGTCACGGCGATCATCCAGCCCGGCGGCTCCATCCGCGACGAGATGGCCATCGAGGTCGCCGACAGGCATCACATGGCGATGGTCTTCACGGGCCGCCGGCATTTCCGGCATTGACCGGAGGCGCTGATCCGGTGCGCCCGCCGCGTTGGCCGCTCCGCGCGCTCGCTCACGCACCTCGGGGTGCGCTCGCTCCCGTGCTCACGGCCGCCTTGCGCTCGCACCGGCTGAGCGCCTCCTCGCGGGCCCAGGGCAGGACCTGATGGAGCAACTCCTCGCGCTCGAGATGATCCGGGTCACCGAGGCGGCGGCGATCGAGTCGGCGCGGTTCATGGGACGCGGCCAGAACGACGCGGCCGACGCCGCCGCGACCGAGGCGATGCGCAGGACCATGGACGAGATCGACTTCGCGGGTCGGATCGTCATCGGCGAGGGTGAGCGCGACGAGGCGCCGATGCTCTACATCGGCGAGCGGGTCGGCCGGACGGGCGCGGATCGCGACGATGTCCCCCGGGTCGACATCGCGGTCGATCCGCTCGAGGGAACGAACCTGGTCGCCCACGGGCAGGCCGGCGCCATCACGGTCCTCGCCGCATCCGAGGCGGGTGGCCTCACCCACGCCCCCGACACCTACATGGAGAAGCTGTGCGTCGGGCCCGTGGCGGCGGGGGCGGTGGACATCCGCGTCAGCCCGACCGAGAACCTGGGACGGATCGCCAAGGCGCTCGGACGGCGCGTCTCGGACATCACCGTCGTCATCCTCGAGCGACCACGACACGACGACCTCATCGCCGAGGTCCGCGCGGCCGGGGCGCGGATCAAGCTGATCGGTGACGGCGACCTGTCGGCGGCCATCTCGTGCGCCGTTTCGGGGACCGGGGTCCACGCCGTGATGGGGACCGGCGGCGCGCCGGAGGGTGTCATCACCGCGGCCGCCCTGCGCTGTCTCGGCGGGGAGATCCAGGCGCGCTTCCGCTACCGGAGCGACGAAGAACGCGAACGCGGCGCTCGGATGGGCCACGGCGACGAGTCGCGCGTCTACCGGGCGGAGGATCTGGCGCCCGGCGAGAACCTCGTCTTCGCGGCGACCGGGGTCACCGCCGGCGACCTCCTCCAGGGGGTCCGCTTCTTCGGCGGCGGCGCACGGACCCATTCGCTCGTGATGGCGTACCAGGCCAAGCAGGTGCGTTTCGTCGATACGGTCCACATGTTCGACCGCGACAGCCCGCCGCGCGTCCGGCTCTAGGCGCGTTCGATGCGATACGGCTACAAGGCGTCGGCCGAGCAGTTCCCGCCTCGCCGCCTGCTCGACCTTGCGGTCGCGGCCGAAGGCGCCGGGTTCGATTCGGTCTGGACCAGCGACCATTTCCAGCCGTGGCGCCATACCGGCGGCCACGCACCCAACGCGCTCGTCTGGCTTGGCGCCGCCGTGCAGGCGACCCGGCGCGTCATGCTCGGCACGAGCGTCCTGACCCCGACCTTCCGCTACAACCCGGCGGTCGTCGCCCAGGCGTTCGCGACCCTCGGTTGCCTCGCCCCGGGTCGGGTGATCCTCGGCGTGGGGACGGGTGAGTCGCTCAACGAGATCCCGGTCGGCGTCGACTGGCCCGACCAGAAGGAGCGCTTCGCCCGCTTGCGCGAAGCGGTGACGCTGATCCACCAGCTCTTCGAGGAGGAGTTCGTCACCTTCGAGGGCGACTACTACCGGACCCGCAACGCGACGATCTACGACCGGCCCGAGGAGCCGGTCCCGATCTACATCGCGGCCTCGGGGCCGGCAGCCGCGCGGCTCGCCGGCCGGCTGGGCGACGGCTTCATCTGCACGTCCGGCAAGGGGGAGGAGCTCTACACGGAGACGCTCCTGCCCGCGCTCTACGAGGGCTGCGTCAAGGTCGACCGCGACCCCGCGCTCATCGAGCGAACGATCGAGATGAAGGTCAGCTTCGACACCGACCGCGCTCGAGCAATGGAGGACACCAAGGTCTGGTCCGCCCTGGCCCTGACTGGCGAGCAGAAGATGGGCGTCGAGGACCCGCGCGAGATGGAACGGCTCGCCAAGGGCGTCGAGGACATCGCCCACAGGCGCTGGCTGGTCTCGGACGACCCCGACGAGCACGTCGAGCAGATCGCCACCTATGTCGGCTACGGCTTCGATCACCTGGTCTTCCATTTCCCGGGCGAGGACCAGGAAGCGGCGATCGCGCGCTACGGGGAGCTGATCCTGCCGCGGCTCCGGACGCGCTTCGGCTAGGCGCCTGTCACGTCGCCGAGCATGCGGGCGAACCGCCAAGCCTCGTGGTACGTGTTGTACAGCGGGACGGGGGCGATGCGGACGATGTCG
The DNA here is from genome assembly GCA_963742075.1 of uncultured Chloroflexia bacterium. Taxonomy (GTDB): domain Bacteria; phylum Chloroflexota; class Limnocylindria; order Limnocylindrales; family CSP1-4; genus SPCO01. The sequence goes on from CAVUKR010000014.1 coordinate 31,048, forward strand.
GGTGCGCGGATGTCGGCGATGACCCCGCGAGCGGCGAGTCCCGCGAGGACAGCCTCCGGGTCCGCGAACCGGAGCGAGAGCTGCGCACCCCGGGCGGCCGGATCGGCCGGTGTCAGGATCTCGACCCCGGCCGCCTCGAGCAGGCCCCCGAGGTAGCCGGTCAGGGCCACAGACCGTGCCCGCAGGGCCGGCATCCCGACCTCGTCGAAGATCGCGAGCGACGCGGCCAACGCGGCGAGCGCCAGGATCGGTGAGGTCGAGGTCGACCAGCCGGCCGCGCCCTCGGCCGGGACGAACGAGCCCTCCATGTCGAACCGGTGGTCGGGGTCGATCCCCCACCAACCGGCGAGCCGCGGGAGAGACCGGTCGCGGCCATGGCGCTCGTGGACGAAGATCGACGCGACCGCGCCGGGTCCGGCGTTGAGGTACTTGTAGGTACACCACGCGGCGAAGTCGACGTCCCAGTCGTGGAGCGCCAGCTCGATGTTCCCGGCGGCGTGGGCCAGGTCCCAGCCGACCATCGCGCCGGCCGCGTGCCCGGCGGCCGTCAGGGGCTCGATCGCGAGCGCCTGCCCCGTGGCGAAGTTGACCCCGGCCAGGAAGACGAGCGCGAGCTCATGGCCGCGTTCGGTGATGGCGCTCACGAGGTCCGAGGTCCGCACCGTCGCCTCGCCGCGGCGCGGCTCGACCACGACGAGGTCGGCGGCCGGGTCGAGGCCACGCGCGGCGAGGTGCGTCGTCAGGGCGTGCCGATCGGACGGGAAGAGCGGGCCGTCGGCCAGGATCCGGCGGCGCCGGCCGACCGGCCGGAAGAACGAGGTCAGCAGGAGGTGGATGTCGACGGTCAGTCCGTTCATCAGGCCGATCTCTGCGGGCCGTGCGCCGACGATCCGGGCCATCGGCGCGCGGAGCGTCTCGTCCATCGTGAACCACGGCCGCTCCGGCGCGAACCACGCATCGACGCCGAGTCGCCCCCAGGCGTCGAGTTCGGTCTCGATGGCGGCTCGCACCGTCCGAGGCTGGAGGCCGAGCGACTGGCCGGCGAGGTAGATCGCCGGCGTCCCGTCGGCCGCCGAGGGGAGCACGAAGCGGTCGCGCATCGCGGTCAACGGATCGGCGGCGTCGCGATCGAGCGCCTCAGCCTCGCCATCGGGGTCGGGTCCGGTCATCTCTCGCCGCTCCGCTGCTGGTGGGGTCCGGCCGGCCGAGGGTAGCATCAGGCCGTGCACCGACCCGGCCAGCAACGGATGGTCCGCCTCGCGGCCTCACTCCTCGTCGTCCTCCTCGCCGGCTGCGCGAGCGGATCGGCGACGAGCGCGCCGTCATCCGGGGGATCGGCCGGATCGCCCGTCGCCGCGAGCCTCGGGTCGTCGCCCGCGACCACGCCCGATCCGACGAGCCCTCCGCCACCCTCGTCCGTCCCCGGGTCGACCCCCGGCCAGACGCGCACCGATCCCGCCGGGGTCGGGCAGGTCTGGGTCCCCGCGGGGACGTTCCGGATGGGGACCGATGCGGCGACGATCGCCACGCTGACGGCCGCCGCCCCGCCCGATTGGGTGGTGACCGAGTTCCCGAGCGAGCAGCCGGCGCACGACGTCCGGCTGACGAACGGGCTACTGGATCGACACCGACGAGGTCACCAACGCCGCGTTCGCCGCCTTCAAGGACGCAGGCGGGTATACGACCCGGGCGCTGTGGTCCGAGGCCGGCTGGACGTGGCTCAGCCATCGAGTCGTCGCCAACCTGCCCCTGGCCTGCGTCGGCGACGCACCCACGCTGCCACGGCTGTGCGTCACCTGGTTCGAGGCGGAGGCGTACGCGACGTGGCGCGGCGGCCGGCTCCCGACCGAGGCCGAGTGGGAGTACGCCGCCCGCGGTCCGGAGTCGCGGGCCTACCCCTGGGGCGAGGCGTTCGACGCGGCGAAGGCCAACGTCGTCGACAGCATCGGGCCGGTCGTCGTCGCGAGCTATCCGGCCGGGGCGAGCTGGGTCGGCGCGCGCGACATGGCGGGCAACGCGATGGAGTGGGTCGCCGACTGGCTCGACACGTCGTTCTACGCCACGAGCCCCAGCGACGACCCGACCGGCCCGGCGACCGGGACGATCAAGGTCGAGAAGGGCGGCTGGTGGGGCAGCAACCCGTTCGTCGCCCGGTCGGCCTACCGGCACTACGAGGACCCGCCGACGTACGAGGACCACCACATCGGCTTCCGGGTGGTCTCGCCATGACCGAGCGGATCATCGTCGCCATGGGCGGCGGCGGGTTCTCGATGGAGCCCGACAACCCGCTCCTCGACGATGAGATCCTCAACCTCGCGCGCGCCAGTCGCGGGCGTCGGCGCCCGCGGATCTGCTTCATCCCGACCGCCAGCGGCGACAGCCTCGCCAACGTCGCCGAGTTCTACGCCGCCTTCGCCCGGCGAAGCGAAGCGAACCATCTCGCGCTCTTCGACCGGACCGTCGACGACATCGAGGGGCTGCTCCTCCACCAGGACGTCATCTACGTCGGCGGCGGCAACACCGAGAACATGCTCGCGGTCTGGCGCGTCCACGGGGTCGATCGCGCCCTCCGGCGCGCCTGGGAATCGGGCGTCGTCATGGCCGGCCTGTCCGCCGGGTCGTTGTGCTGGTTCGAGGGTGGGACGACCGACTCGTTCGGCGTCGGGCTCGCCGTCCTGTCCGGCGGTCTCGGCCTGCTGCCCGGCAGCCACGCCCCGCACTACGACGCCGAAGACGCTCGGCGTGGCCATTTCCAGCGGCTCATCGCCGAGGGCGTCCTGCCCGCGGGCTACGCGGCCGACGACGGCGCTGGGCTCGTCTTCCATGGCACCGAGCTGGCCGAGGTCGTCACCTCGCGACCGGGCGCGCGTGGCTATCGGGTCGAGCGTGGCGTGGCCGGAGACGCCGTCGAGACCGAGCTGCCGGCGCGCTACCTCGGCTGATCCGGGCGCCAGGTGCCCGACGCCGCGTCCCAGGTCCCGGCCGGCCGGACCGCGCCCGGGCCCTCGACACGCGCCTGGCGCCGCCGTGCGGTCTCGATCGTCGCGTGCCAGCCCGGCGGGACGAGCCCGGGGGCCAGGTCGGCCAGCGGCGCGAGCACGAAGAGCCGCGCCGCGGCCGCGGGATGGGGGACCTCGAGCAGCTTGGCGGCCTTCGCCGGGTCGGTCTCGGCGTCGATCGATCGGGCTGTCGGTGGCGGGTCCACCGACAGCCGCGCACGACCGAAGACGAGCAGGTCGAGATCGAGCTCGCGCGGGCCCCAGCGCTGGCGCGGCGTGCGACCGAAGGAGCGCTCGAGCGCCTTGAGCGACGCGAGCAGCGCCAGCGCGCCGTTCGCCGGGTCCGGGCCGGCCGGGACGTCGAGCGCGACGACGGCGTTCCGGAACTCGGGCTGATCGGCGAACCCGACCGGCTCCGTGGCGTACAGCCGGGAGACGCCCCGGAGCCGTGCGCCGGGGAGTCCGGCGAGCGCCCCGACCGCGCGGGCGAGGGTCTCCTCGAGGTCGCCGACGTTCGCCCCGAGGCCGATGTACGCACGGATCCGTCGAACAGGCACGGCGCAAGTATCGACGCGCCGGCCGGGGGCCGCGCCACCGGCGCCCGCTAGACTCGGTCGATGCCGCCCGTCGCCGTTCGGATCCTCCACCCGAACCCCGGTCCGAGCGCCGGCCCGCTGACCCGCCGCCTGGCCGAGGCGCGGTCCGGGGTCGCCGAGCTCCATCGTGCCGGGTTCCTCGCCGCCGGCGCGACGGACGCCGAGATCGTGTCCGGGCCGCCGGACGAACGGTCGTTCGGCGATCGGTTGCGCGGGCTGGTCGGTGGTGGCGGCCCCGGCGGCCTGGTGGTCCTCGGGTCAGGGGCGATCCCGCTGGCGACCGCGGCGGACCGGCGCGCGTTCGTCGCGGCGGCCGCCGGCGATGGGCGCGTGGCGCTCGCGAACAACCTCTATTCCGCCGACGTCGTCGCGATCTCCCGGGTGGATTCGCTGCCCGGGATCCCAGACCTGCCCGGCGACAACGCCCTCCCGCGCTGGCTCGAGGAGGTCGCCGGCTATCGGGTGGACGACCTGCGAGGCCGGTGGCGCCTGTCGTTCGACCTGGACGGCCCGCTCGACCTGGTGCTGCTCGGGCGAGCCCCCCAGTCCGCCGGGACGCGACGCGGACGTGGCGACGGCCCTTGTCGTCGACAGGCTCGCCGCCGTCCGGGCCGTCGCCGGCGATCGGCGCGCGGAGCTGCTCGTGACCGGGCGCACGTCGGCCGCGACCCTCCGCTGGCTCGAGCGCTACGCCGCGGCGCGCGTCCGGGCGTGGGTAGAGGAACGCGGCCTCCGGGCGGCGTCTCGTCTCGCCCAGGCGACGGGCCCGGTCCCCGAGCCCGCCGCAGGACGCCCGCCCGCGTCGGTCCTCGGGACCCTTCTCGAGCGCGACGGGCCAGGGTCGATCGGGGCGCACCTCGCGCGCTTCGCCGACGCCGCGATCGTCGACACCCGGGTCCTGCTGGCGCACCGGCTGGGACCCGACGAATCGGCGTGGCCGCCGGCCGAGGACCGCTTCGCCTCCGACCTCCTGCTCCCGGACCGGATCGTCGACCCGTGGCTCCGCGAGCTCACCGCGTCCGCCGTCGCCGCCCCGATCCCGATCCTGCTCGGCGGCCACACGCTGGTCGGGCCCGGGATCCGGCTGGTCGTGGACGGGCCGCCGCGCGGTGTTCGATGGACGTGACGCCCGGACTCCGGCGCGACCCCGTCCCGGATCTCGACGCCGTCGGCCAGGATGACGAGCTCGTCGCCCGGATGCGAGCCGAGATCGAGCGCGACGGTCCCCTCACCTTCGCCCGCTTCATGGACCTCGCGCTCTACGACCCGACGGGCGGCTACTACCGCGCCGCTACCGCGCGACCCGGCCGCGAGGGCGACTTCCTGACGGCGCCCGAGGCACATCCGATCTTCGGGTCGGCGCTCGCCCGAGCCGTCGTCGACGCCTGGGACCGGCTCGATCGCCCGGATCGCTTCGTCCTGCGCGAGTACGGCGCGGGGACGGGCGCGCTGGCCGTCGCCATCCTCGAGGGCATCGCGCGCGAGCGGCCGGAACTTGCCCGCGTCCTGCGCTACGACCCGATCGAGATGGAGCCGCGGCGGCTCGAGACGTTGGCGGTCCGGCTCGGGGCGGCCGGACTGGCGAGACGCTCGCCACGATCACGGCGCCGCCCGGCCGCCCGATCGACGGGCTCATCCTCGCCAACGAGGTGCTCGATGCCCTGCCGACCCACCGGGTGGTCGTCCGCGACCGCGTCCTGCGCGAGGTCGCGGTCGGCTGGCGCGACGGCGGGTTCGCCGACGTCGAGATCGATCCGTCGACGCCCGATCTGGCCGCCCGCCTCGATGCCGACGGCGTGACCCTCGCCGACGGACAGCGCGGCGAGATCTGCCTCGCCCTGGACGACTGGGTCGCCGGGGCGGCGACCGGCCTCGTCCGCGGCGTCCTGCTCCTGATCGACTACGGCTATCCCGCGACCGAGCTGTACGATCCGGTCCGGCGCCGCGACGGCACGCTCCGGGCATACCTCCGGCATCGCGTCCACGAGGACCCGTACATCCACGTCGGGCGCCAGGACCTGACGGCGCACGTCGACGTGACCGCCGTCGAGCGCGCTGCCACGACCGCGGGGCTCACCCATCTCGGCACGACGACCCAGGCCGAGTTCCTCGTCGGCCTCGGCACCGAGGACCTGCTCCAGGCGATCCAGGCCGATCCGGCGACGGGTCTCGAGGACTACCTGGCGGTCCGCTCGGCACTGCTGCGCCTGCTCGATCCGGCCGCGATGGGCCGCTTCCGGGTGATGGCCTTCGGGCGTGGCTGGCCGGACGTGGCGGAGCTCGCGGGGTTCGGCTATCGCCTCCGCCGCGACCCCAGCCGACCGCGCCAGACCGCCCCGCAATAGGGCGATCTACCTATTGCCGCTGACGGCGCCCGCCACCGCACGATTCGCGATGGTCGGGCACGACCTGACAAGGAGCGACGCGCGGACCTGCACGCGCGCTCGGCGCGCGTCGCTCCCTCACATCCCGCCGGCGTCACTCACGCGGCGCGCCGCCCGCCCTGTTCCCACTGCTAGAATGCGGCCAGGCCCGGATCGCCTGTTCCGGGTACGTCTGCGCTCTCCGACAAGGTCCTCGGACACGCGGTGCCAGCCCCGGCGCGCCGCTCGAAGGGAGTTCGGTTGACCGGCATCTGGTACATCGTGGGGTTCGCCTTCGCGGGCGTCTCGTTCGTGTTCCTGACGATCGGCGCCGCGTGGCTCATCTCGCACCGCAACCGCGGTGACGCGCACAAGGGCCTGCCCTACGAATCGGGGATCGACACGTTCGGCGACACCCACGGCCGGTTCGGCCTGTCGTTCTACGTCTATGCGCTCCTGTTCGTCGCATTCGACATCGAGGTCGTCTTCATCTACCTCTGGGCGATCGTCTTCCGCGACCCGAGCGTCGACGCCGCGAGCCTCTTCGTCAGCATGATGATCTTCGTCGCGATCCTCCTGCTCGGGCTGGCGTACGCGTGGCGGAAGGGAGCCCTGACATGGCGGTGACGCCGGGGCGCGGCGCGCCGGAGACCACCGCGACCCCGAGCGAGGGCCGAGGCAGCTCCCTCCCGGCGCTGACCGAGACGCGTCGCGACGTCATCGTGCCGATCGTCGTCCCGAACACCCTGTGGAGCGCCGCCGACCCGGAGGCCTACGACGGCGGGCAGCAGAGTGACATCACGCACCTGCGCGAGTTCGACGCGAGCGGCCTCGGTCGTCACGACGATGCCCGCTGGAGCGGCGTCCTCGACGTCATCCCGACCAAGGCCGACTACGTCCTCGACCTGATCCGGATGAACAGCCTCTGGCCGCTCCTGTCGGGGCTGGCCTGCTGCGCCATCGAGATGATGTCGGCTGCGACGTCGAAGAACGACATGGACCGCTGGGGGATGTTCCCGTTCCGCGCCAGCCCGCGCCAGGCCGATGTCCTGATCGTGGCCGGCACGCTCACCACGAAGATGGCAGGCCCGCTGGTCCGTCTCTGGGAGCAGATGCCTGAGCCGAAGTGGTGCGTCGCGATGGGCGACTGCACCTGTTCGGGCGGCCGCTACAAGCGCAGCTACGCGACCGTCGAGGGGATCGACCGGGTCATGCCCGTCGACGTCTATGTGCCGGGCTGTCCGCCCCGGCCGGAGGGCCTCATCTACGGGATGATGAAGCTCCAGCAGCTGATCAAGGAGCGTCGCGGACACTGGCCGGAGCGGGCGATCGGCCCGACCGTCCCGGAGGATGTCTAGGCGTGGACCGGCCCTTCAAGGCACGCCTCGAACGGCGCTTTGCCGATCAGCTCACCGGGCCGGTCCGCCAGCGACACGACGAGACGGAGATGCGGATCGCCCCGGGCGACGTCGTCGCGGTCATGACAGCGCTGCATGACGAGCCCGACTTCCACTTCCAGTTCCTGAGCGACCTGGCCGGGGTGGACACCGGCGTAGTCATGCAGGTCGTCTACCACCTCTGGAGCGAGACGACCACCGACTGGCTGCGCGTCACGGCCGATGGCCTCTCCCGCGAGGACCCGCGCGCGCCGTCGGTCACCTTCCTGTGGAAGGGCGCCGAGTGGATGGAGCGCGAGGCCTACGACATGTTCGGGATCACGTTCGAGGGCAACCGCGACCTCCGCCGCATCTACATGCCGCCCGACTACCAGAGCTTCCCGCTCCGAAAGGACTTCTACCTCGCCGACGACGCGGCCCGCTCGCCGGGCGGCGGCGTCCGGCCGATGGAGCGGACGCAGGCTCCCAGCAACGCCCCGACGTCGGCGCTCGTGCGCCGGACACCTGTCTGAGCGCGACCGGGATCATCGCCATGCCCAGCAGCGCCCCGCACCAGTCCACCGACGATCCCCGGGTCACGCTCGACCGCGACCTCGGCGTCTTCGAGCCGGTCCCGCCGTACCCGCCGCGGACCGAGCGCGAGGCCGAGTTCTACACGCTCGGCGACGGCGAGATGTTCATCAACATGGGTCCGCAGCACCCGTCCACCCACGGCGTCCTGCGGGTCGTCCTCAAGCTCGACGGCGAGAAGGTCGTCGACCTCGATCCGGTGCTCGGCTACCTCCACCGAGGCGTCGAGAAGCTGTGCGAGAACGCCGACTACCACCAGGCCATCTGCTACACCGACCCACTCGAGTACGTCAGCTCGCTCTTCAACGAATGGGCGCCCGTGCTCGCCTTCGAGAAGCTCATGGACGTCACGGTGCCACGGCGCGCCGAGTACATCCGGGTACTCTCGTCGGAGCTCAACCGGATCGCCAGCCACGCACTCTTCCTGGGCTGGATGGCGCTCGACCTCGGCGGGCTGACCCCGATCCTGTGGTCGTTCATCGAGCGTGACGAGATCGTCGACATGCTCGCCGCGCTGACCGGCCAGCGGATGCTGTTCAACTACTTCCGGATCGGTGGCGTCAACGGCGACCTGAACCACGAGTTCATGAGCCGGCTCGGCGACTGGATGTCGAAGGCGACCGAACAGATCGAGTCGGGCAACACGCTCCTCAACGAGAACGAGATCTTCGTCCGCCGCATGCGCGGCCTGGGCACGATCGACACCGCGACCGCGCTCCGGATGGTGATGACGGGACCGAACCTGCGGGCGACCGGCGTCCCGTTCGACATCCGCCGGGCGCACCCGTACAGCGTCTTCCCCGAGCTCGAGTTCGACATCCCGACGCGGTCCGAAGGCGACTGCCTGGCGCGCTACCTGCTCCGCATGGACGAGATCAAGCAGAGCCTGCGGATCATCGACCAGTGCCTCCACAACATGCCCGACGGGCCGGTCATGGCCAAGCTGCCGCGACTGCTGCGACCCCGCCCCGGTCGCGCCTACGCCGCCGTCGAGGGGCCGCGCGGCCAGTACTCCACCTACGCCATCAGCGACGGCACCGACCAGCCGTTCCGGATGCGGATCCACGACCCCTCATTCATCCATCTCCAGTCAGTCGGTTTGATGATGCCGGGCCACCTCATCGCGGACACGATGGCCATCATGGCCAGCCTCGACCCGATCATGGGCGGAGTCGACAAGTGACCGGGCATCTCCTTCTGCGCAAGGCAGTTCGTCGATGACGGTCGTCGGCAAGTCCTGGAACAGGCTGACTCTCCCCGGGAAGATCATCTTCACGGTCGTGCCGTTGCTGCTCGTGACGACGATCGTCGCGGTCGCGGCGATCGTGCTGCTCGGTCCGACGATCATCGACATCCTTGCCGCGAACCTGCCGATCGTCCGGTTCGTGGTGGCGGTCACCATCGTCCTGTTGATGACCATCCCGACGGCGTTCCTGATCATCTACATGGAGATGAAGGTCATCGCCCTGATGAATCTGCGGATCGGCCCCGACCGGGTCGGGCCGTTCGGTTCGCTGCTGTCGGTGGTGCACGGCCTCAAGGTCCTCATGAAGGAGGACTTCACGCCGACCGGCGCGGACCCGATCGTCTTCACCTGGGCCCCGGTCGTGACGTATCTCGCCAGCGTCATGACCCTGCTGGTCATCCCGTTCGCGCCCGGCCTCTTCGGCCAGGACCTCAACCTCGGCCTGCTCTACTTCTTCGCGATCGGCGGACTGTCGGTCGTCGGGCTGCTGATGGCCGGCTGGTCGAGCTACAACAAGTACTCGCTGCTCGGCGGGCTGCGCTCGGCGGCCCAGGTCATCAGCTACGAGATCCCGCTGACGCTGTCGGTCGTCGGGCTGCTCCTCCTGGCCGGCACGATGAGCCTGAACCAGATCGTGCAGCACCAGTCAGGGTGGTTCACGGACTGGTACGTCTTCCAGCAGCCTCTCGGCTTCCTGATCTTCTTCATCGCCGCGACCGCCGAGGCGAACCGGACCCCGTTCGACCTCACCGAGGCCGACTCGGAGATCGTGGCCGGCTTCGCGACCGAGTACTCGGGGATGCGCTTCGGCTTCTTCTTCTTCGCCGAGTACGTCAACGTGTTCATCATCTCCGCGCTGACGGTGACCCTCTTCTTCGGCGGCTGGAACGCGCCGTTCCCGTGGCCGTGGCCGGTGACCCTGAACCTCGACCCGGGCTCGCTCGGGATCCTCCTGCTCATCCTCGTCGCGATCGTGCCGCTCATCCTGACCATCGTCTTCGCCGCCCCGGTCTGGATGATCAGCGCCCGGATCAAGGGCTGGCAGGCGCTGATCGTCGGCTTCGTGCTCGCCAACCTGTTCATCGTGGCCGTCATCTTCGGGCTCGCCTACGTCGGGCTCGACTGGGTCGCGGGCATCTTCTGGTTCCTCGGCAAGACGTACTTCTTCGTCTTCACCTTCGTCTGGATGCGCGGGACGCTGCCCCGCGTCCGGATCGACCAGCTGATGGACTTCGCCTGGAAGTGGCTGCTGCCGGCGTCGCTCCTGAACCTGTTCGTGACCGCCGCCGCCATCGTCGTCGCCAAGAGCGTGAGGCCCTAGCCGTGAGTCTCGTCCCCGGCCTCGGTCTCGCGAAGGGGATGGCGCTGACCCTGCGCCGCTTCTTCGAGCCCAAGGTCACGGTCATGTACCCCGAGGACCGCCGCGACCCGCCGCACAAGTTCCGCGGCCGGCTCCAGCTCCTCTACGACGAATGGGGCACGCTCAAGTGCGAGACCTGCTTCCAGTGCGCCCAGGCCTGCCCCATCGAATGCATCGACATGGGCGGGATCGACACCCGCGGTCGCTACCACGTCCACTGGGGTGCCCCCGAGACCTACGGCGAGCGGCGCGAGGAATCCGCACTCCGGCGATCGGGCCGCACGGTCCCCGATCCGGCCTACCGCCCGTTCGCGGCGGTCGACCTCGGGGCGCTCGACGGCATCCTCGACGAGTACGACCACGACCCGGCGCACATGCTGGCGATCCTCGAGGCGACCCAGGACGCGTACGGCTACCTCCCGGTCGCCGCCCTCAAGCGGATCAGCCAGCGGACGGGCGCCTGGTACGCGCAGATCTACGGCACTGCCACCTACTACAGCCACCTGCGCTTCGAGCCGGCCGAAGCGACCCGGCAGGCCGCCGCGGTCGATGCCCACCGGCCGTCCGAGGCGACCTACCTGGCCGCGCTCGAGACGGCACTCAAGCCGCGTCAGCGCACCCGCAAGCCGGCGCGGGCGTAGCGCGATGGTCGATCGGCTCAAGACCCCGGCCGCCTGGCCGACGATCCTGCTCGAGCGGGCGTCGGCGCCCGATCCGACCGACCTCGACGCGGCGACACGGGCCGGCGCGTTCGACGGGCTCCGTCGCGTGATCCGCAACTTCGGGGCGACCGCGACCATCGCCATGGTGTCCGGCGCGCGGCTGCGCGGGCGCGGCGGCGGCGGCTTCCCGGCCGCCGACAAGTGGCGGACCGCAGCCTCGACCGAGGCGCCGCGACGCTACGTGGTGGTCAACGGCTACGGCGCCGACCCGGCGACCGGCACGGACCGCTTCCTGCTCGAGCGCGACCCGTTCGCGGTCATCGAGGGCGCCGCGATCGTCGCCTTCGCGATCGGCGCGGCGCGAGGCGATCATCGCGGTCCGGTCGGACGCGACCGCGGCCATCCGCGGGCTCGAGGCAGCGATCGGCGCGGCCGAGGAGGCGGGCTTCATCGGCTTCGACGTGCTCGGGTCGGGCCACGACATCACCGTCTCCGTCCGGCCGGTCCAGGGCGCCTACATGCTGGGCGAGGAGACGGTCCTGCTCAAGGCGCTCGAGGGCAAGCGAGGCCAGCCCGAGCAGCGACCCCCGTACCCGGCGGAACGCGGCCTGTTCGGGATGCCGACCGTCGTCCACAACGTCCAGACGATCGCGGCGGTGCCGTGGATCATCCGCCACGGCGCCGAGGCGTTCGCCGCGACCGGGACGCCCGACAGCCCCGGGACGATCCTCGTCCAGGTCCGGACGCCCGCTGGGGATGGCATCGCCGAGGTCCCGCTCGGGACGCCGCTGCGCGAGGTCGTCGCGCTCGGCCGCAGGCTGCCGGCGGGCCGGACCATCAAGGCGATCCTCGTCGGCGGGCCGTCCGGCGGCCTGCTGCCGCCCGATCTCCTCGACACCGCGTACGACTTCGAGCCGCTCCGCGCGGTCGGCGCCCACATCGGGTCCGGGTCGGTGGTCGTCGCCGACGACCGCGCGTGCATCGTGGACCTCGCCCGCCTCCTGACCCGGTTCTGCGCCGGCGAGGCGTGCGGCAAGACGATCCCCTGCCGGATCGGGACCCGACGGCTCGTCGAGATCGCCGATCGGGTGGCGGACGGCCGCCCGCGTCCCTCGGATCCGCAGCTGCTCGAGGACCTGTCGGCCGACATCGTCGCCTCGGCGCTGTGCGATCACGAGCGGCTGACGACGCTTCCGCTGGCCAGCGGGATGCGATACTTCCGCTCCGAGCTGGACGAGCACATCCTGCGCAGTGCCTGCCCTGCCGGCGTCTGCCACCCGATCGCGGTGGCGGCCGGTGCGATCCGATAAGGCGACCCATGGCTGACCTCATCACGCGCCCCGATAGCCGCCCCGCGATCGAGCCGGACTCGCTTGCCGACCGGCTCCTCGACACGCAGTCGCCGCAGCGGCCGCAGTCGGCGCCGCGGATCCGCATCGAGGTCGACGGCCGTGTCGTCGAGGGCTTCGAGGGCCAGACGATCCTCGAGGTCTGTCGCGACAACGGGATCGAGGTTCCGACCCTCTGCTACGAGCCCAAGCTGCCGGGCTTCGGGGCGTGCCGGATGTGCGTCGTCGAGGTCGAGGGCGAGGAGCATCCGCCGATCTCGTGCTCGCGGGCGTGCGAGCCCGACATGAAGGTCCGGACCCAGACCGAGGAGCTCCGCCGGCTGCGCCGGACCAACCTCGAGCTCATCTTCTCCGACCACAACGCCTACTGCCTGCCGCCCTGCCAGAACAAGTGCCCGAGCCACATCGACATCCCGGGCTTCCTCAAGGCCAACGCCGAGGCCGACTGGCGCGAGAGCACGCGCATCTTCAAGCGGACGATCCCGTTCCCGAGCGTCCTCGGCCGGGTCTGCCCGGCCCCGTGCGAGGAGCACTGCCGCCGCGACGAGGTCGACGAGGCGATCGCCATCCGCGACAGCCACCGCTATGCCGGTGACCAGGTCCTCAAGGCGATGCTCGACGAGGGCGAGGATCCGCCGCTGCCGTACGAGCGCCAGGCGCCGTCGGGGCGGCGGGCCGCGGTCATCGGCTCCGGGCCGGCCGGGATGGCCGCCGCGTTCTACCTGCTCCTGGCGGGCCATGACGTCACGGTCTTCGAGCGCGACCCGGCGCCCGGCGGGATGCTCCGCTACGGGATCCCGCAGTACCGCCTGCCGAAGGTCGAGGTCCTCGAGGCCGAGTACGAATCGGTGACCCGGCTCGGCGGCAAGATCGTCTGCAACGCCGGGCTCGGGACGGACTTCACGCTCGACGACCTGACCTACCAGGGCTTCGATTCGGTCGTCATCGCGATCGGCTGCTACGACACCAACAAGCTCGGCATCCCCGGAGAGGACGCCACCGAGTGCCTCGACGGTCTCGAGTACCTGCGGACCGCGACGCTCGGCCTGCCGTACCCGGAGCACGCCGGCAAGCGCGTCGTCGTCATCGGCGGCGGGTTCACCTCGATGGACTGCTCGCGGACGTCGATCCGCCAGGGCGCGAAGGAGGTCACGCTCGTCTATCGCCGCGACATGAAGGACATGCCGGCGTCGAACGAGGTCCACGAGGCGATCGAGGAGGGCGTCACCGCCATCTTCCAGGCCGGACCGGTCCGGGTCATCACCGACAGGAAGGGCGTCGTCACCGGCGTCGAGTTCATCCGGATGGCGCTCGGCGAGCCCGATGCCTCCGGCCGGCGTCGCCCGGAGCCCGCCCCCGGGACCGAGTTCACGATCCCGTGCGACCGCGTCCTGCTGGCGATCGGCCAGGGCCCCGACCTGAGCTGGATCGGCCCGGGCTCCGACGGCCCCGAGGCCACCAAGCAGAAGCGGCTCAAGGCGGATGCCGTCACCTTCGAGACCGGCCGGCCCGGCGTGTTCGGGACCGGCGACGTCCGGATCGGCGCGGCGACCGTCGTCCAGGCCATCGCCGAGGGACGGCGGGCGGCCTACGCGGTCGATGCGTTCCTCAAGGGGATGGACCTGACCGCCATCCGGACCCGCCAGACCCTCGCCGAGCCGCAGCCCGAGTTCCTGTCGATCGTGCCGTTCACCAGCGAGGCCAAGACGCCCCGCTACCGGATGGCCGCCCTCGAGGCCGAGGAGCGCAACCACTCGTACATCGAATACGAGCTGCCCTACACCCGCGAGGCCGCGGTCGCCGAATCGACCCGCTGCCTCCAGTGCACGTGCGAGGCGATCGGCTTCTGCGACCTGCGCCGCCTCGGCATCGAGTACGGGACGACGCTCCAGACGCTCGAGCCGCAGTACCACCAGGGCGCCGGCTACCGGAGCGTGACCGAGAACCGGTTCACGGGCGTCAACCACGACTACATCCGCGACGACTCGCACGCGTTCATCCTGCGCGAGCCGTCGCGCTGCATCGACTGCGGGCGATGCGCCCAGGTCTGTTCGGAGGTCGTCGGCGCCGCCTGCTACGACTTCATGCGGATCGGCTTCGACACGCTCGTCACGACGCCGCTCGACATGAGCCTCAACGACACGCCGTGCGTGTCATGCGGCCGCTGCGCCGAGACCTGCCCGACCGGCGCGCTGATGCCCAAGCCGCGCGTCCTCCAGAAGTACGACGTCGACGAGAGCCGCTGCATCCTGTGCGGGATCTGCGTCGATGCCTGCCCCTACGACGCGCTGCGCGATGGAGCGGACATCGAGCTCGCCCACACCAGCCGCGAGGAGCCGATGATCGACCTGATGGCGATCGCCGCCATCGGCCGCGAGACCGAGGTCACCTACATCCGTCGGGAGCGCGACTGGGCGGCCCGCGCCGCCGCCGACGGCCGGCTCATCGACACCACTCGGCTGCTACCGGTGCTGCCGCCGACGGTCACCGGCATCGCTGCCGGCGGGAACGGACACGCGCACGGGAACGGCAACGGCCACGGCCACGGCGGCGGGACCGCCGTCGTACCCACCCAGCACGAGTAAGGGCGCCGACGTGGTGCGTCGTCTGATCCCGATCGTGCTCGGACTCGCGGTGCTGGGCATCGTGACCGGCATCGCGGCGATCATGCTCATCTTCCTCGGCCAGGACTGGGCGGACGCCCTCTTCTGGATCTTCGCCGCGGTGATGATCGGCTCGGCGCTCCTGGTCGTGACGATGCGCGACATCATCCGCTGCGGACTGGCCATGATCGTGTGCTTCGGGTCGCTGGCCGGGATCTACCTGATCCTCGGCGCGCCGCTGCTCGCCGCGGCCCAGGTCATCGTCTACATCGGGGCGATCAGCGTCCTGATCCTGTTCGCGATCATGCTGACCCAGACCAAGGATGCGCCGAACCGGTTGGTCTTCCAGACCCAGGCGGTCCCGGCCGCGGTCGCTTCGATCGTGATCGCGGTCGTCGTCGCACTGGCCATCGGGGCGACGGACTGGGGCGGGGCCGCCGAGCGGATCCGGCTCGCGACGACGTTCATGTCGACCGAGCTGTTCAACGGCTACGTCCTGCCGTTCGAGGTCGTGAGCGTCCTCCTGCTGGCGGCCGTGATCGGCGGCGTCTACCTCGCCAAACGCGAGAAGGGCGGCCCGTCGTGAGCAACTCGCTCGACGCCTATCTCGTCCTGGCGACCCTGCTGTTCGCCATCGGGTCGTTCGGCTTCCTCGCCCGGCGCAACGCGATCAGCATGCTGATGTCGATCGAGCTGATGCTCAACGGCGTCAACCTCGCGATCGTCGCGTTCGGCGCGTTCGGTGCGACCAAGGAGATCGCGGCCCAGGGGTCGATCGTCGCGCTGATGGTGATGGCGGTCGCTGCCGCGGAGGCGACGGTGGGTCTCGCCATCGTCATCGCCATCTACAGGAACAAGAAGACACCGCTAGTCGACGAATACGACGCGATGCGTCAGTGAATGACGTGAAGTCGAAGCTGCCTCGCGTGCTGTCGGACGAGTCGAGCGCAAGGCGCCGCTGAGCACGTGAGCGAGCGCACCCGAAGGTGCGTGAGCGCGCGCGCGCAGGCGGCAACGCGGCGATCGGCCGTCCCACAGCACGCCGGTTTGACCGCCACATGAGCCTGGAATCGCTGATCCCGGCGCTCGTCGTGCTGCCGATGGCTGGGTTCCTGGTCACCGCGTTGATCGGCCGGCGGCTCGGCAAGCAGGCCCACTGGATCCCGGTCCTGGCGATCCTGGTGGTGTGGGTCATCGCGATGGGACTGGTCGTCCAGGTCCTGACTGGCAGCGCGCCGCTCATCCCAGGCTCGGAGACGTCGCACGGCTATGTCGTCTCGTGGTTCCGGTGGATCCCGGCCGACAAGTTCGTGGTGGACGTCAACTTCGTCGTCGACGAGCTGACGGCCTGCCTGCTCATCGTGGTCACGACGATCGGCCTGCTCGTCCACGTCTACTCGATCGGCTACATGAGCCACGACCCGGGCTACTGGCGGTTCTTCGCCTACCTCAACCTGTTCATGTTCAGCATGCTGCTGCTGGTCCTGGCCGGCAGCTTCCTGGTGGTGTTCGTCGCCTGGGAGCTGGTCGGGCTGTGCAGCTACCTGCTCATCGGCTTCTGGTACCGCAAGCGCTCGGCGGCGCTGGCCGCCAAGAAGGCGTTCATCGTCAACCGGGTCGGGGACGTCGGCTTCATCCTCGGGATCATGCTGATCTTCGTCAGCCTGGGCACGCTCGACATCCGCGAGGTCCTCGACCGGATCGGGACGCTCGACGCGACCACGATCACGATGATCTCGCTGCTCATCTTCGCGGGGGCGATGGGCAAGAGCGCTCAGTTCCCGCTCCACGTCTGGCTCCCCGACGCGATGGAGGGCCCCACCCCGGTCTCCGCCCTCATCCACGCGGCCACGATGGTCAACGCCGGCGTCTACCTCGTCACCCGGGTGAACCCGATCTTCGCCCATGCGCCGTCCGCACTGGTGGTGGTCGCCGCGATCGGGATCTTCACCGCGATCCTGGCCGCCTCGATCGCGATGACCCAGACCGACATCAAGCGCGTGCTGGCCTACTCGACCCTGAGCCAGCTCGGCTACATGTTCGCGGCCTTCGGCGTGGGCGCCTGGACCGCGGCCATCTTCCACCTGATGACCCACGGCTTCTTCAAGGGACTCCTCTTCCTCGACTCGGGATCAGTCATCCATGCAGTCCACGAGGAACAGGACATGCGCCGCATGGGCGGCCTGTCGCGCAAGATCCCGATCACCTACGTGACGATGCTGATCGGGTCACTGGCCATCGCGGGGATCCCGCCGCTGGCCGGCTTCTTCTCCAAGGACGAGATCCTCGGCGAATCGCTCAAGAACGGGTTCGCCCTGGTGTGGCTGATCGGCTTCATCGTCGCCGGCATGACCGCGTTCTACATGTTCCGGCTCATGGGCCTGACCTTCTGGGGCACCTACCGCGGGCCGAAGGAGGTCTGGGACCGGATCCACGAGGCGGTCCCGACGATGACCGTCCCGCTGATCCTGCTGGCGATCCCATCGATCTTCCTGGGCATGTTCCTCGGGCTGCCGCTCGGGGCGAGCCGGATCAGCGAGTGGCTGGCACCGATCTTCGCGAAGGGCGAGGAGGTCCTCCATGGTGGCGCCACCGAGCCCGCCTACACGCTGTTCGGTTTCGACGGAGTCCTCATCCTCGCCAGCGTGACGATCGCGACCATCGGCCTGCTCATCGGCTGGCGGTTGTTCGGCGTCGAGATCGGGCCGATCCGGATGCCGGCGCGCCCCGAGCGCGTCCGCGAGCTGACAGCCCGGGCGCCGTTCTTCTACCGCGCGTCGCTGAACAAGTGGTGGTTCGACGACCTCAACCATCTGCTGTTCATGGTCATCGGCGGGAAGATCGCGGCCGCCTGCTGGTGGTTCGACCGCGAGATCATCGACGGGACGGTCAACGCGATCGGCACCACCACCATCGACGCCGGCCGCGGCCTTCGCCAGATCCAGACCGGTCGCGTCCAGAACTACGCGCTGGGGATCGCCATCGGCCTGATCGTCATGGCCGGCTCGTACCTGCTGCTGGCTCGCTGACGATGGACCTGTCGGGCATCCCGATCCTGTCGATCATCATCTTCCTGCCGCTCGTCGGCGCGATCGCGGTCGCGCTCGCGCCGGCGTCGGTCACGCGGCCCGTCGCGCTGGGCTTCGCGTTCCTGACCTTCATCGTCTCGCTGATCCTGCTGGTCGGCTACGTGCCCGGCCACCCGGGCTTCCAGTTCGTCGAGAGCACCGACTGGATCCCGATCTTCGGCATCCGCTACAAGGTCGGCGCCGATGGGCTGTCGGTCGCCCTGGTGGTGCTGACGACGACCCTGTCATGGATCGCCATCCTGGCCAGCTTCAAGCCGATCCAGACGCGGATCAAGGAATACATGATCTCGTTCCTCGTGCTCGAGGTCGGGATGATCGGCGTCTTCCTCGCCCTCGACACCTTCCTGTTCTACATCTTCTGGGAGATCGTGCTGGTCCCGATGTACCTGATCATCGGGATCTGGGGCGGCGCCAACCGGATCTACGCGACGATCAAGTTCGTCCTCTACACGCTCGTCGGCTCGCTCCTGATGCTGGTCGCGATCATCGCGACCGCATATGCCTACCAGGTCGGCCACGACGGGTCGTGGGTGGGCGCCTTCGACTTCGAGGCGCTGCGTGCCTACGCCACGACCGGCGGCTTCTCCGACGCCCTCCAGCTGGGCGCCTTCCTCGCCTTCTTCCTGGCGTTCGCGATCAAGGTGCCGATGTTCCCGTTCCACACCTGGCTGCCTGACGCCCACACGGAGGCGCCGACCGCCGGCTCGGTGATCCTGGCCGCGGTCATGCTCAAGCTCGGCGCCTACGGTTTCATCCGGTTCGCCATCCCGCTCTTCCCGGCGGCCGCCCAGACGTTCGCGCCGGTCATCATCGTCCTGTCGCTGATCGCGATCATCTACGGGGCGATCGTCGCGCTCGTCCAGCCCGACCTCAAGCGATTGGTCGCCTACTCGTCCGTCAGCCACATGGGCTTCGTGACGCTCGGCATCTTCGTCTTCACTCAGCAGGGGCTCCAGGGCGCGGTCCTCCAGATGATCAACCACGGACTGATCACGGGTGCGCTCTTCCTGCTGGTCGGCGTGATCTACGAGCGGACCCACGACCGGACCATCGCCAAGATGGGTGGCCTGTCGGCGCGGACCCCGGTCTACGCGGCCGTCTTCGGGTTCTTCGTGTTCGCCTCGGCCGGGCTCCCCGGGCTGTCGGGCTTCGTCGGCGAGTTCCTCGTCCTGGTCGGCACGTTCGAGGTGAACCCGTACGCGGCTGGGATCGCGACCTTCGTGATGATCCTGGCGGCGGGTTACCTCCTGTACATGTACGGCCGGATCGTCTTCGGCGAAGTGTCCGACTTCCTGTCGTCGCTCGGCGACCACCTGACCGACATGACCCCGGTCGAGATCCTGACGCTCGTCCCGCTCGGCACCCTCGTCGTCGTCTTCGGGCTGCGGCCCGGGCTCCTGCTCGACCTGTTCTCGACCACCGTCACCGAGACGCTCGGTGCGGTCGTCCCGACCGCGCCGATCCCGATCCCGACCGCGGTCGTCGCAGGGACGATCGGGCTCGTCATCGTCCTGGTCCTCGCCCGCGTCGTGTGGGCGCTGCTCAAGCCGCGGCGCACGGCCCTCGCGCCCGAAGGCGGGGCGGCCCATTGAGCTGGCAGGACTTCGTCACGATCAGCCCGTTCGTGGCGGCCATCCTGACCGCGGCCGCGATCCTGATCGCGGACCTGATCCGGCCGGGACGGGCGGCCGTCGCGGTCGCCGTGGCACTCATCGGCCTGACGATCACGGCGGGCCTGGCGATCGCGGTCGGGCCGGCCATCGGCGGTGCCCGGATCACCGCTTTCGGTGGCGCCTACCAGGTCGACCAGCTGACGACGTTCCTCGACGTGCTGTTCGTGGCGGTCATCGGGCTGACCATCGTGTTCGGGCCCGACTACCTCGTCCCGCGCGGACTGCCGGTGGCCGAGTTCGCGGCGATCCTCGTCTTCGCGATGGCCGGGACGATGCTCATCTCCGCCGCCGGCGATCTCCTCGTGCTCTTCCTGGGGCTCGAGCTGATGGTCCTGCCGGGGTACATGCTCGCGGCCTACCACAAGTCCGACAGCTACTCGACCGAGGGCGCGATCAAGTACTTCCTCCTCGGGTCGTTCAGCTCCGCCATCTTCCTGTTCGGCATCGCCTTCGTGTGGGGCATCACCGGCACGATGCGCCTCGACGCCATCGCCGCGGACCTGGCGACGATCGTCGCCGGATCGGCGCCGCTGTCCCCCGGCCTGGCCATGGGGCTTGCCTTCCTGACGACGGGCGTCGCGTTCAAGATCGCGGCGGTCCCGTTCCACTACTGGACGCCGGACGCCTACCAGGGCTCGCCGACGCCGGTCACGGGCTACCTGTCGGTCGGGCCCAAGGTCGGAGCCTTCGCCCTGATCCTGCGCCTGTTCGTCGAGGCGCTCGGGCCGCTGGCGGACTGGTGGCTGCCGGTCGTGATCGTCCTGGCGACCCTGACGATGACCCTCGGCAACCTGGTGGCGTTGACCCAGGACAACGTCAAGCGGATGCTCGCCTACAGCTCGATCGCGCACACCGGCTACATGCTGGTCGGGCTGGCCGCCTGGGCCCGCGACCCGCAGGGCCGCGTCGATGGCATCGAGGCGCTGCTGTTCTACGGCGTCGCCTACGCGTTCATGAACCTGGGCGCGTTCGCGGTCATCGCCGCGCTCCAGAAGCGGCCGGGCGTGACCTCGAGCCTGGCCACGTTCGCCGGGCTCGGCCGCCGCGAGCCGCTGATGGGCCTGCTGATGGCACTGTTCCTGCTGTCGCTGACGGGGATCCCGCCGACGGCCGGCTTCTTCGCCAAGGCCAACGTCATCCTGGCCGCAGTCGAGGCCGGCGGCCCGCTGACGATCCTGGCTGTGATCATGGTCATAAACGCGGCCATCGCCGCGTTCTACTACCTGCGCGTGATCATCTACATGTTCTTCCGCGAGCCGGCGAGCGACATGCCGGCGCTCCGCCACGGCGGGCTGCTGTGGGCCGGGCTGGCAGCCGCAACGCTGTTCACGGTCCTGTTCGGGCTCTTCCCGACGGGCCTGCTCGACGCGGCCGGGAACGCGGCCCAGGCCGTAGTCCAGAACCTGCCGAACTAGAGGGATCGCCCGTCAGCAGACCTCGCGCCCGGCGATGACCGTCGGGTTGCGCGGGTGCGGCGTCGGGTTCGCCGTCGCGTGGTCCGCCGTCTCCTGGGAGAGCAGGTCGGCCACGACCTGGAGCTTCGGCTGGTTGCCCTTCCCTTCGGAGGTCTGGAGCCAGACCTGGTCGGTCGTGGCCGCGAACGGCGCGGCGAACGCGGACGCCGCGGGCACGTGGCGGAGCACCTCGGTGATGACGTACAGGAAGCGCTGGTCATCGTTCGTCCAGACTTCGACGACCATCCCCTTCATCTTGCTGCCGTTGGAGACCTGCGACTGGGTCAGGAACGGAAGGAACATCCCGGCCTGTGCGTGTGCGTACAGGTAGGTCGCCCGGCTCTCGCCCGGGACGCCGAGATGAGGGTCCGCGTACTCGAGCGCGACCCCGCACAGAACGCGCGAGCTCTGGATGACCGGCAGGTCGATCTTGAGCGCTGCGACACGGACGCGGGTGACGGCCCGGTCGGCCGGGATCGGGCCGGCGGTCGGTGGCGCGCCGGACCCGATGGGTGGCAGGGTCATGAGCGGGCTGGCGGTCGGCGTCACGACGGCGTCGGCCGTGGGCGCCGGCGTCGCGACGACCGCGACGACCGGGTTCGTATACGACAGGATGCCCGCTGCGAGGAACGTGACGCCGAGTGCGGTGAGGATCGCCGGAACGATTCGCGTGCGGATCCGGTCCGCAAAGGAGCGCATGGGACCGGCATCGTAGCAGCGGTCATCCCGAGACGCCGCCGACCGCTCGTACTGGTACGCTCCGGCCATGCGGGGCCGTCTGTCGATCGTCGCGGGACTCGTCGTCGGGGTCGTCGTGGCGGGGCTGCTGCTCGGCTGGATCGTCACGCTGGCGCCGGACGAGCCGGCGCGCACCACCCCGGCACCGTCACGCGGGCCCGCCACCCCGAGTCCGTCCGTCGTCGCGTCGGCCGGGCCGACAGCGGTGGCCAGTGCGTCGGCCGTCGCGAGCGAGGGCGCCTTCCACGTCAGTCAGCCCGCCCCGGCGCTCGTGCTGCTCAGGGCCGGCGGCGGGACCATCGACCGCGCGAGCCTCAAGGGCAAGACGGTCCGGGTCCACTTCTGGATCGACAGCGACGGGATCATCCGCGACGGCGCGCTCGGCGGGATCGAACCCGACGTCCTGGTCACCGGCCGCAAGACGATCCTTCCCGGGGTCGACGTCACCCCTTGACCGGAGTGACCGCCGCGGCGTCGGGTGGCGTCGGGCGTGGCGGTGTCGCCGAGGTCGCCGCCCTGGCGTCACGACCCGGACGCCTCCTGATCGTGGCCGATTTCGACGGGACGCTCGCCGAGGGCTCCCGCGATCCCGGCGCGGCGACCATCGTGCCGCTCGCGAGGCGGGCCCTCCGGCGGCTGGCCGGCCTCGCCGAGGCGCGCCCGGGGCGGCTGGCCGTCGCGATCCTCACCGGCCGGACCGCCGCCGATGTCGCGAGCCGTGTCCGGGTCGGCGGGATCACCTACCTGGGCGACCACGGGCTCCAGTCGGGGACGTTCCCGCGCGGCGGCGACCCGGTCCGGATCGTGACCACGTTCCGTGCTGGACACGAGGCGTCGCACGAGCCGGCGGCCATCCTCGCCGCGCGCGTCCCGGAGGTGCTCGGACGCCCGTCCTGGCTGTTCGTCGAGCGCAAGGGGCCGTCGGTCGCGTTCCATGTCCGGCAGGCGGACGACCGTGTCGCGGCCCGGGCCGCGGTCGAGACCGCCATCGACTCGGTCGATCGCGAGCTGCCGCCGCACGACCTCGCCCACTACCGCGGCCGCCTGGTCGTCGACCTCCGGCCACGGTCCGCCGGCGGCAAGCGCGAGGCATTCGAGGAGCTGCTGGCCCGCGTCGAGCCGGCCACGGTCGTCGCGTTCGGTGACGACCTGAGCGACGCAGACGGGTTCGCCGTCCTGCGGGCGGCACGCCACGCGGGCCGCCTCGGCGGGCTCGCCGTGGCCGTCACCGGTCCGCACGGGATGCCCGACGAGGTCCGCGCCTCGGCCGACCTGGTGCTCGAGACGCCGTTCCTCGCGGCACGGGCGCTGGCCGCCCTCGCGAGAGCGCTGGAGAGCGAGCAGACCTAGGTCTCCGGCCCTCGCCCGAGGACTCGGGCCAGGACCGCCGCCTCAGATCCAGTCGATCTTGCGCAGGACGGCGGCCGCGATGAAGGCCACCGCGATGACGAACCCGGTGATGAGCCAGAACCCGCCGGCCTCGGCCCCACCAAGCGCGTTCCCGGCCTCGCTCATGCCGAAGATCCCGGCGACCGCCCCGATCCCGGCGAGGATCACGGTCACGCCGGTGAGTCGCTTCATGATCACCGACAGGTTGTTGTTGACCTGGGTCAGGTAGACGTCGAGGGTCGCCGAGGCGAGCTCGCGGTAGTTGTCGAGCTCGTCGGTCAGGCGGATGACGTGGTCGTAGATGTCGCGGAAGTAGACGATCTCGTCCTCGCTGATGAACGCCTCCTCACGGTTCGTCAGCTGATTGAACACTTCGCGCACGGGGCTGATGGCGCGACGGACCTGGATCAGCTCGCGCTTGAGCGCGAACAGCTCCTCGAGCAATTCGGGGATCGCCTTCTGGACGACCTTGTCCTGGACCGCGTCGATGGCCTCGCCGATCCGGTCCGCGAACGGGAAGTAGCCGTCGATCATGTCGTCCGCGATCGCCCACAGGAGGTGGTCCGGCCCGCGTTTCAAAACTGCCGCGACGCCGTTCAGCAGGTGGTGGGCCGTCCGCGGGTCCCAGTCGCCGTCGTGGACCGTCAGCAGGAAGCCGTCGCCCAGAACGATGTCCATCTCGGATGCCGACATGTGGTCGCCGTATTCGAGGTGGAACAGGACGATGTGGACGACCCCGTCGGTCGATTCGATCTTCGCCCGCTGGTTGCCCTCGAGGACGTCCTCGACGATGAGCGGGTGGAGCGACAGCGCGGTCCCGACCTCTTGGGCCTGCTCAGGGGTCGGGGCGATCAGGTCGACCCAGATCGGCGCATCCGCCGTGCCGATCAGCGAGGGAAGCCGCTTGAGCGCCTCCGGTCCGACGATCTCGGTCCCCTTGTCGCTGTCGGCGATGACGACGCGCAGGGTCCCGGGCTGGTCGTCCGACGTCGTGGCCGCGTGCCGATCGACGGGCGCCCCGATCGGGGGGAGCGGGCGAGGGTCAGAGTGCGAGGCCGGGTTCGGGCGCTTCGAGGCCATCGGCGTCGGGTCCTCCGGCAGCGATCTCGTCGGTCGCGTCGCTCGCGTCCGCTGCGCGGTCCAGCATACGCGCGCGGTTTCCACGGCGGCCGCCGAGCGCGAGCGACGGCGGGATCGCGACCGCGGTGACAGCGGCCGCCACGACGAACAGCCCGACCATGATCGAGGCCGCCTCGCGCGACGCCCAGGCCTCGAGCGCGGCGACCACGAACGGGTCCCGCAGCGGCCGGTCGCGTAGCGAGTCGGGGATGAACTGGAGGTAGGCGTCCGGGGTCGCGTAGACCTCGACGTAGATCCGGTCGATCGTCGTCGAGCCGTACGCGGTCAGGATCGCCAGCCCGACCGCCATCCCGAGCATCCGCGCGACCGTGACGACTGCCGATGCCGTCCCGAACGCCCGCCGGCCGGCTGCCTCGACCGCAGCCGTCGAGCGCGGCGTGACCGTCAGCCCGAACCCGAGGCCGTAGGCACCGAGGCCCAGTGCGACCGTCCCGAGACCGACGTCCGGCGTCCAGGTCGACATCACGAGCAGACCGGCGATGCTCAGGGCGATCCCGCCCACGGCGACCAACCGGAGCGGCACGACCCGCACCGCGAAGCCCGACGCGAGCGCCCCGACGGCCGTCGCACCGGCGAGGGCCCCGAGGGCGAGCCGCTGCTCGTCCGGTCCGCCGTAGAGCACGCGATCGACGAAGACCGCGCCCCCGATGATCGCGGTCGCGAAGGCGTAGCCGGTCAGCAGCGAGACGAGCGCGGCGGAGCTGAACGGCACGCTCCGGAAGAGCCGTGGGTCGAGGAACGGGTCGTGGACGCGGAGGCCACGGATGACGGCCGCGGCCGTGGCCAGTGCCGCGACCCCGAGGAGCACCGCTGTGACCGCCGCGGGCGGGATCCCGCTGCCGGCGACATCACTCGAGCCGAGCAGGGTCAGGCCGATCAGGCCGGCGACGAGGGCGACGCCGTACAGCGCTGCCCCGGCGAGATCGACCCGGCCGGCACGACGCGGCGTCTCCCAGTCGGGCGACGCAGCCCAGGCGAGGGCAAGGGCGCCCAGCCCGATCGGGATGTTGAGGTAGAAGACCCAGCGCCAAGCCGGTGCGAGCAGCGCCGCCGCGGGGCCCGTCACGCCGGCCGCGGCCAGGGTCGTCTCGGGATGGACCGACGCCAGGATCGCCGCCCCGACGACCGGTCCCGCGGCCATCCCCAGGAAGGTCAGCGCCCCGACGACACCGAGCGCCCGGGGCCGCGCAGCCCCGCCGAACAGGTGAGCGGCGGCCGCGGTCCCGACCGGCACCAGCACGCCCCCACCGACGGCCTGCACGATGCGCGCGGCGATCAGCTGGTCGAGCGTCTGGGCCGCGCCCGCCAGCGCGGAGCCGATGACGAAGACGACCAACGCGCCCATGAACAGACGGCGGACCCCCCACAGGTCCGCCAGTCGGCCGGCCATCGGCATCGTGAGGATGTAGACCAGCAGGTAGCCGTTGATGATCCAGCTCGCCTTGCGGAGCTCGATCCAGGCCGTCCCGCCGTTCGGCGCACCGAGGTCGGCGAGGATCGACGGCAACGCCACGGCGGTCACCATCAGCTCGAGCCCGGCCAGGAAGACACCGACCCCGATGACGGCGAGGAGCACATACGCCGAGCGGCGGTCCATGGCCGCGAGTGTAGTGGCGGACCGCGGGGGCAGCCCGAATCCGGTGTTGACATCGCGTGGCGACCGACCTAGCATCAACGGACATTGATATAAACCGTGGTTGATGTACCACGGTGCACAGCCCCCAGTCGGAGTCCCCGCCCTGTCCCCCTCGCCCGCCCGGGTCCGCGGCACCATCGCCGCGGCCGTCATCCAACCCGACGACCTGCGTCAGCTGCGCGCCTTCCACAAGGTCATGGCCGACGTGAACCGGCTGCGGATCGTCCGCCGGCTGGCCCACGGCGATGCGACCGTCGCGGAGCTCATCGCCCATGTCGGGCTGTCACAGCCGCTCGTGTCCTGGCATCTCGGGCGCCTCCGGACGGCCGGGGTCGTCGAGACGCGTCGCCAGGGCCGGGAGACCGTCTGCCGGCTTCGCGAGGAGGCCTTCACCGAGTTCGCGGCGCGCGAACGCGCCATCCTCGGTGTCGCGGGCTGACCGCCGACGATGACCATCTCCAACGAATCCCGCGGCCGCATCAAGAAGGTCTTCGAGCCGATCGCGCTCGGGATGGGCCGGCTCGGCCTGACCCCCGACGGGCTGACGCTCATCGGCTTCGGGATCACCGCCGTCGGGGCGGTGCTGCTCGGCTTCCAGCTGTGGCTGATCGGCGGGATCGTCGTCTTCCTCGGCGGCGTCTTCGACATGTTCGACGGGACGCTCGCCCGGGCGACCGGCAAGGTCAGCATCCTCGGTGCGTTCATGGACTCGGTCTTCGACCGCTGGGGCGAGGCGATCGTCTATCTCGGGATCGTGTGGGGCGCCGTCCTCGCCGCCTCCGACGCGGTCGCCGTCCTCGCCGCGGCTGCCATGGGCTCGGCCTTCATGGTCAGCTACACGCGCGCCAAGTCGGAAGGACTCGGATTCACGGCCGGGACCGGGATGGCCGCGGTCGGGATCATGCCGCGCGAGATCCGCCTCGTGATCCTGGCGCTCGGCCTGATCGTGGCCGGCGCGACGTCCAACCTCACGATCCTCGCCGCCGCCCTCGCGATCATCGCGATCGGCGCCACCCTCACCGTCATCCAGCGGATCCTGCACGTCCGCAGCCAGGCCAAGTCGGCCACCACCCACCAGAGCCAGTAAGCAGCAACGGAGACACGATCGTGGCCAAGAACGGAACCAACGGCAAGAACGGCGCGAGCGGCGCGACGCAACACCTGGGCCGGCGCCGGACGCCGCGGCGACGGCAAGATCCGGGTCGCCATCGTCGGCGTGGGCAACTGCGCCAGCAGCCTCGTCCAGGGGCGCTACTACTACGAGAACGCCAAGAAGGACGACTTCGTCCCGGGCCTGATGCACGTCGACCTCGGCGGCTACCACGTCCGCGACATCGAGTTCGTCGCCGCCTTCGACATCGACAAGAACAAGGTCGGCAAGGACCTGTCCGAGGCGATCTACACGAAGCCCAACAACACGTACGTCTTCCAGCAGGTCCCGCACACGGGCGTGACGGTCGAGCGCGGGATGACCCACGACGGGCTCGGCAAGTACCTCAGCCAGATCATCGAGAAGGCGCCCGGCCCGACCGCCGACATCGTCAACATCCTCAAGGAACGCGAGGTCGACGTCATGGTCAGCTACCTCCCGGTCGGGTCCGAGGAGGCGACCAAGTGGTACGTCGAGCAGGCGCTCAAGGCCGGCGTCGGGTTCATCAACGCGATCCCGGTGTTCATCGGTCGCGAGCCGTACTGGCAGCGCCGCTTCGCCGAGGCCGGCCTGCCGGTCATCGGCGACGACATCAAGAGCCAGGTCGGGGCGACGATCACCCACCGCGTCCTGACCCGCCTGTTCATGGACCGCGGCGTCCGCCTCGACCGGACGTACCAGCTCAACTTCGGGGGCAACACCGACTTCCTCAACATGCTCGAGCGCGAGCGCCTCGAGTCCAAGAAGATCAGCAAGACCAACGCCGTCACCTCGATGCTCGACTACGAGATCGACACCGACGACATCCATGTCGGCCCCTCCGACCACGTGCCGTGGCTGCTCGACCGCAAGTGGTGCTACATCCGGATGGAGGGCACGACCTACGGCGACGTGCCGCTCAATGCCGAGCTCAAGCTCGAGGTCTGGGACAGCCCCAACAGCGCCGGCGTCATCACCGACGCGATCCGCTGCCTCAAGCTCGGCCTGGACCGTGGCCTCAAGGGCACCCTCGTCGCGCCGGCCGCCTACTTCATGAAGAGCCCGCCGCACCAGATCCACGACGACATCGCGTTCAACCGGGTCGAGGCGTTCATCCGCGGCGAGGACAACGAGACGCTCGTCGGGACCGAAGCACCGGTCAAGAAGACCGTCCGACGGATGGCCGGCGCCAAGGCCAAGGTGGCCGCCGCCGCAAAGTGACCGAACACGAAGGGCGTCTCGAGGCGCCGCATCGGCGCGGGGGCGCCAGTCCGAGGATCGTGGAGCGGTCGGCCGTGCTCGGCTACCGTTCCGCATCCTGGCTGCTGCGGACGCTCCCCGCCGGCCCCACCGGCGCGGTCCTGGGCCTCGCGTCGCAGGGTTCGTACCTGGCCTGGCCGAGGAAACGGGACTGGTCGAACCAGAACTTCGGGCACGTCCTCGGGCTGCCGCCCGACGACCCGCGCGTCCGCCGGCTGGCGCTGCGCGCGTACCGGGAGTACGGGCGCTATCTCGTCGAGCTGATGCGGGTGCCGCACCTGCCCGATGACCGGGTCCTCGCGCATGATGGAGCCGCTCGACCCCGTCGAGATCCAGCGGATCCGCGACGCCTCGCCCGTCGGCGGGATCATCGTCACGGCGGCGCACGTCGGCAACAACGACCTGGTCGGGGCGGCGATCGCTCACCTCGGGCTGCCGCTCAACGTGGTGGCCGACGACTCGTCGTTCCCCGAGCTCTTCGAGTACCTGAAACAGCAGCGCGAGCGATGGCACGCGACGCTGATCCCGTGGCGGAACCTGCGGGCGATCTTCGGGGTCCTCCGGCGGCGCGAGCTGCTCGGTCTCCTGGTCGACTGGGGCTACCGCAGTGACGGGATCCCGGTCAGGCTGTTCGGCGCCTGGACGACCTTGCCCGCCGGACCGGCCACGCTCGCGGCCAAGACCTCGTCGCGCATCCTGCCCGTCGTGACCCATCGCGGGGCGGACGGCGTGCTGCGAGTGACCCTCGAGGAACCGATCTCGGTCGCCGCGAACGATCCCGCCGACCTGCAGCGCGCGACCCAGGCGATCGCAGACGCGGTCGCTCGCTCGATCGAGCTCGCCCCCGAACAGTGGTACAGCTTCAAGCCGATCTGGCCGGCCTCCGCCGCGGAAGCCGCCGACCTCGAGCGGCGGGCGCTGGCGATGCAGGCCGGACGGCCCGATCCGGGCCCGTCACGCGCGCTGCCGCGCGACGAGGCCGACCAGGTCGTGGCCGCGACATGACGTTCCGCGGGCGCCTCCTCCTCGCCGCCTCGTGGCTGGCCTGTCGGCTCCCGGAACGGCCGCTGGTCCGGATGGCGGGGCTCGCCGGCGATCTCTGGTACCGGCTGGCCCCCGGCCGCGCGGCGCAGGCGCGACGGAACCTCCGACGGGTCTGCGAGTCGCTGGCGGCCTCCGGGCGCGGGAGCGCGGCTGTCCAGGCCGCGGCGACCGATCCCGCCGCGCTCGAACGGCTGGTCCGGTCGGCGTTCCGCCATTCGGCGCGCTACTACCTCGAGGTCGCGCGCGGACCGAGCATCACCCGCGCCTACGTCGATGCGCGGCTCATCCTGGAGACGCCCGAGCTCATCGCCGAGGCGGTCGTGCCGGGCAAGGCCGTCCTGTTCGTCGGGCTCCACCTCGGATCGCTGGAGCTGGCCGTCATCTTCCTGGCGTTCCAGGTCGGCGAGACCGTGACCCCGATGGAGACGATCGACGACCCGGGGCTGCAGGCCTATTTCGAACGGACCAGGGGCGTGGCAGGCGTCCGACTGGTCGGCCTCCGGGAGGCCCGGCGCGAGCTCACCCGGGCGCTCGCCGCGGGCATCCCCGTCGGGCTCGTCGGCGACCGCGACCTGACCGGCGGCGGCATCCCGATCCCGCTCTTCGGCGCCCCTGCGACGATGCCGATGGGCCCCGCGATGCTGGCGGTCGAGACCGGCGTCCCGACCTACGCGATGACCGTCCGGCGCGCCGCAGGAGGCCGGTTCCGCGGCAAGCTCGTCCCGATCGAGGTCGCGGCCGACGGGACGCGTCGCGAGCGGGTGACGACCACGATGACCCGCCTGGCGGCCGCCTTCGAGACGCTCATCGCTGACGCGCCGGACCAGTGGTGGGCGGTCTTCTTCCCGATCTGGCCCGATCTCGAGGCCGAGGCTGGAGGGACCGGGGGACGCGCGGCGCGGCCGAGGGCCGAAGCGGGTCCGACCGCCAGGGCGCGGCGGCATGACGACGCCCGAGCGCCGCGGTCGCGCCGACCTGCACATCCACACCCTCGCCAGCGATGGCACGGCCGGCATCGAGGCGATCCTCGACCACGTCGAGCGGCAGACCGACCTGGACGTCATCGCCATCTCGGACCACGAGCGGATCGATGCGGCCGTCGCGGCACGGGCGATCGCACGCGATCGCGGCCTGCGCGCGGAGGTCGTCGTCGGCGAGGAGGTCACGACGCTCGGCGGTCACCTGCTCGCGCTCTACCTCGACCGGCCGATCCGGCCGTACCGCTCGATGCGCTCGACCATCCTCGCCGTGCACGAGGCTGGCGGGCTGGCGATCCCGGCCCACCCGCTGGTCCCGCTCCCGCTGTGCGCGCAGGGCTGGATCCTCCGCCGTCTCCTCGACGACCCCGATCCGGCCGCCCGCCCGGACGGTCTCGAGACGTTCAACCCGACCAGCCTCGGCAAGCCCTGGCATCGGCGCGTCGTGCGCTTCGCCGACCTGCACGGCCTGGCACATCTCGGCAACAGCGACGCGCACGCGCTCGAGGCGATCGGCAGCGGCTGGACGACGTTCCCGGGGCGCGACGCCAGCGAGCTGCGGCGCGCGATCGAGGACCGATCGACCGAGCACGGCGGCACCTTCCACCAGACCGCCGGCCAGCTCGGCACGTTCGGGAAGCAGCTCCGCAAGCGCGGCCGGGACGCGCGCGACGAGGTCGCCGGCCGCGTCCGGCGCGACGGCACCGGTCGCGACCACGGCTACCCGGGCGGCCGCCAGCGACCACCGCGGTTCGACGCCGCCGAGCCGGCGTCCGGCACGGACCGATGAAGATCGGCCTCGTCTGCCCGTACATCTACCCGGAGACGGGTGGCGTCGCCCAGCACGTCCGGCACCTCTACGAGAACCTCCGGCTGCGCGGCCACGACGTCCGGATCGTCACCGCCAGCCACGGGCCGCAGCGCGCGTCCGAGGGCGACATCCTGCGGATCGGGGTCGGCTTCAGCTTCCCCCTCAACGGGTCGATCGGCACGCTCACGTTCTCGCCGCGCTATCTCGGCCAGGTGCGCGAGCTGCTCGAGCGCGAGCGCTTCGACGTGCTCCACTTCCACGAGCCGTTCGTCCCGTTCCTGTCGCTCTTCCTGCTCCGAGAGTCGAACAGCGTGAACATCGCCACGTTCCACGCCTATGCCGGCTTCTCGCCGTCGTACGAGCTCGGCAGCCGGGTGATGGTCGGGCACGCGGCCCGGCTCCACGGCCGGATCGCGGTGAGCGCCGCGGCTCGCCACTTCATCGACCGGTTCTTCCCCGGCGACTACAAGGTCATCCCCAACGGCGTCGACGTTCCGCGCTTCGCCGGGGCGGTCCCGCTCGCACGCTGGCAGGACGGCACCCCCAACGTCCTGTTCGTCGGCCGGCACGAACCGCGCAAGGGCCTGCTCGACCTGCTCAAGGCGCACCGGATCCTGCGCCGGACCGGGTACGAGGACCGGCTCCTGGTCGTCGGTTCGGGGCCGCAGGAGCGCGAGGCCCGCCGGTATGTCGCGACCCGCGGCCTCAAGGCCGTCGAGTTCCTCGGCCGCGTCACCGACGCCGAGAAGGCCCAGCTCTTCCGGACGGCCGACGTGTTCGCCTCGCCGGCGACCGGTGGCGAGTCGTTCGGGATCGTGCTGCTCGAGGCGATGGCCGCCGGCGCCCCGATCGTCGCGTCGGACATCCACGGCTACAAGGGCGTCGTCCGCCGCGGTCGCGAGGGCCTGCTGGTCTCGCCCCACGAGCCGAAGGAGCTGGCCACCGCGATCGCGAAGCTGCTCGACGACCCGGAGCTCCGCGCGTCGATGGGCGCCGCCGGACGCATCCGCGCCGAGGAGTTCAGCTGGCCGCGGGTGACGGCCAAGGTCGAGGACTACTACGGGTTCGTCATCCGGCGGCTGGCCGCCAGCGGCTCGCTCCCCTCGGACTTCCGCTCGCCGGTGCCTCAGGCGCCGCCGGTCCGGGCGAGGCCCTCCGCGTCGTCCGAGCCGCGCGGCCGCCGCCTTCGCTTCGGCGAGTGCCAGCCGCCAGACCCAGGCGGAATAGGCGACCACGAGGCAGGTCGCCGTCAGCGCAAGCAGCAGGATCGCCAGCATCGGCGTGAACAGCGGCGTGTCGGTGCTCCGGGTGACCGTGCTGACCGGGAACTGGAAGGCGTACAGGTAGGTCGGCAGGATCCCCTGGTACGCGGCGACCACGGCCGCCGGGAGCGGCAGCGCGCTGATGTTCGGGTACAGGATCGCGAACCAGCCGACGACCGCGACGACGAATCCGACCACGAACCGGCGCGCGTCGCGGGACGCGAAGACCTGGAGGCCGAGGTAGCCGAGCGGGATGGCCACGACCAGCGCGATCGGCTCGACCGGGATGTTGGTCAGGGTCAGGATCGCGGTGTCGGGCAGGACGAGCCCGACGACGATCAGGGAGGCCACCACGGCGAGCCCGGACGCCACCAGGCGGACGAAGGCCGGGGTCGCGACGGTCCGGCCGTCCTCGCGCTCCTCGTCGGCCTGGAAGGCGAGCAAGCCGCGGACGATGACGACGAGGCCGATCCCGAGGACGATCGCCAGCCCGGCGGTCCGCTCGGTCAGGACGAAGTCGGGGATGACGGCCGGACACGCCTGCGACCCGGGATTGACCCGGTTCACGCCGACGAACGCGCACAGCGGTCGGGAGAGCAGCCACATCGCGGCGGGGGCCATGATGGCGATCCCGGCCCCGATCCGGGCGAGGGCCCAGGTGTGGCGGGACGCCCCATGCCACAGCTCCGCGATGAAGTAGGCGAGCGCCATCACCACGAACGGGAGCGCCGTGTAGTAGTGGTACTGGAACGCGGCACGGTCGATCCGGGCCCACGGGATCCACTGGGCGGCGAAGGCGACCGCGATGATCGTCAGGCCGAGGCTGCGCCGCTTGAACGCCATCCACGAGACGAAGGCGATGGCCGGGATCCCGAGCCACCAGATGACGAGGCTGCCGGCGTCGTACAGCGCGGCCGAGGTCCCCGCCGCGAGCGAGTCCTGGTAGAACCAGACCGGCTTGAGGTTCATCGGCCAGGCCCACCACGGTGAGGAGGCCGGGTGCGCCGCGGTCAGGCCGTTGTGGTACGCGTACATCTGGCCGGTCAGGTCGAGCAGCGTCTGGCCGGTGTGGCCGGGCGGCCAGTCCGGGATGTGGACACCGAGGATCGTCGTCGCGGCGACGATCCGATGGTTTTCGATCATGGCCCACGGGATGTACAGGAGCACGTAGACGACGACCGGCAGCACGATCACGCAGGCCGTCACCCAGACGACCGGGATCCCGGCGAGCCAGCCGGGCCGCAGCCAGCCCTCGGCGGGCGCCCCGGGGGGGTCGAGCAGCCGGATCGGGTCGTCGGGGGCGGGCGGCGGCGCGAGCGGGCCGAACCCGATCCGACCGCCGAGCCAGAACAGCGCGACGACGACGAGCGACCCGAGCGCGAGTGCGAGCGCCACCTCCAGCGGCGTGACCGCGATCGAGCCGAGCGTGACCTTCGCGCCCAGCTTGCCCGCAGCGAGCGCCCCGAAGAAGACGAGGCCGCCGAGCGCCACGGGCGCGCCGATCGCGAAGCGCATCTCCTCGTCGGTCCAGGCGACCGGGTGGACCACGGCGACGAAGACGGCCAGGAGCGTCAAGGCGATCATCACCAGCAGGAAGGTCATGTTGCCGAACCCGGGATCGCCGCCCGCCTGGGCCGGCGGGACGCTGATCGCCATGTAGCCGAGGACACCGGTGATGCCGATCAGCCCGAGGATCGCCAGTACCCGCCCCAGCGCGCTCCGGACGAGGATGAGCAGGACCAGTGCCCCGATCGCGTAGGCCGCCACCCATTTGCTGGCGAGCGCGAGTCCGAGCAGCAACCCGACGACGGGCATGGCGATCCAGAACGCCGCCCGCCCCTTCCACCAGCCGGTCCAGATGGCCGCGAAGACCGTGTAGGCCGCGACGATGAACAGGCCGACATAGACATCGTTCATCCCGATCCGCGACTGGACGAAGAACATCCCGTCGGCGATGACGAAGAGGCCGACCAGCCCCGCGATCAGCCGGCGCCGGAACAGGATCCGGGTCAGCAGGTAGAGCAGGGCGGCTGTGATCGCTCCGGCGATGACGCCCGGGAAGCGCCAGGCGAACGCATGCGATCCGGTGTCGATCGCGGCCGACGCCCCGGCGCCGTCGAACAGGAGGAGCTGCTGGCGGTCCTCCGACGGGTAGTCGGGGTTGAAGTCCGCGCCCCAGGCCGAGGGGACGAAGCCGTCGGGCAGCTTGGCGTCGGCGTAGACGGCATTGCCGTGCGGCTCGACGACGTAGACCGTCCAGGGTCCCGCCGCGGATGTCGCGCCCGG
The DNA here is from genome assembly GCA_963742075.1 of uncultured Chloroflexia bacterium. GTDB lineage: Bacteria > Chloroflexota > Limnocylindria > Limnocylindrales > CSP1-4 > SPCO01. The sequence continues at coordinate 66,081 of CAVUKR010000014.1, forward strand.
CGCGAGACCGAGGATGTGGACCATCTGGCTGGCCGCGTCATAGGCGATCCAGGTGCCGGGTCCCGGCAGTGGCTGGAGTCCGAGGCCGGAACCCTGGTCGACCGGGCCGTTCTTGGCCGCGTCGCCACCGACCGCGATGACGTCGTACTTCGGCTCGTCCGGCGGGCCTGCGGTCGCGATACAGCTTGGGGTTGTCGAGCCCGGACACCTCCGCCAGACCGTGCGCGCCGCCTTTGAGGACGATCGTCGTGACAAGCGATGCCTTGTCCGGGTCGACGAAGGCGACACCGGCATCGGTCGCCACCGCGACGCGCGTGACCGAGTCGACGCGAACGCCGGGGAGGCTGCCGTCCGCGATCGCGCTGTCGAGCTTCGTGCGGGCGGCGCCGCTCCCCGGATCGCCGAGGACGACCGTCGTGCCGGGCGACGCGGAGGCGATCCGACCCTGGATGTCCGGGGCGCTGGTCCCGAGGATCGAGGCGAGGCTCGAGGCCACCGCCGAAAGATCCGTCACGTCGTCGACGCTGGCGACGACGGCGGACCCGCTCCCGCCCGGCGCGAGGTCGGCGATCCCGGACAGGGCGAGCGACCCGATGACGCGCCCGGTGTCCATGTCGACCGAGGTCAGCCGGTCGACGGACGCGGCGATGACCTGCGTGCCGCCGTTGACGACGAGCACGTGATCGACCGGGTGATCGACCGTCGCCAGGGCGCTCGGCGCGAGCCCCGTGGCGACCCCGCCGTCCCCGATCAGGCTGAGGTCGAGCGTCGCCAGGCGTCCGTCGTCGTAGCCGATGACCAGGCGGTGATTGGTGTCGTCGATGGCCAGGGCGCCCGCCCCGGGGGCCGCGATGGTCGAGATGAGTTGGCGGGTCTTGAGGTCGTAGGTCCGGATCTCGGTGCCGGTCGCGACGTGGATCCGTTCTCCGGCGCGCACGTCCGACGTCTGGCCCGACGCGACGGCCGCCGGGACCTCGTCGATCCGCCGTGCCTCCACGGCCGCCGCGCGGACGGGCACCTCCAGGTCGCTGGTGGCGCTGACGTGATCCTCGCCCCACAGCACGATGCCGGCTGCCATCAGGTACTTGGCGAGGTGCGGGTGGGTCCACTCGTAGATGTCGTGGGAGAGGCCGTAGCGCCAGTCCTGGAGGAACTCCGCGGCGGTCCGGGCGTGATAGACCTCGTCGAAGTGCATCTGGAGCGGTTGGTCGAGTCGGAACGTTCGCAGGATGAGCGTCCCGATGACGAGCAGGATGACCAGCCATAGGTCGAGCCGGTCGAGCCTCCCGCCACCCTCGTGGCGGAGCGTCGCCGACCGGTCCGGCCGGATGGGCGGCTCGCTGAAGCGCGACCGGAACCAGCCGACCACGCCCAGCTCGTCGAAGGTCGGGCGGGCCGTCCAGGTCGGCATGGTGGCGACGGCCGCGGCGGCAACGGCGGGCGTCACGGTCGCACGCGACGGCGGTACGACGGTCGGAGCGGGTGGGGGATCCCAGCCCAGCGGGGCCGGCCCTCCCACCCGGCCGTCGGCCTCCGTCGAGGCGTCGACGCCGGCCGGAACGGACGGGCCCGGCGCGGCTTCGTCGTCGGGCTCCGGTGCCTCGGATGCGGCGTCGAGCTCGTCGGCCAGGCGTTCGAGCGCGCGCGGACGCAGCTGCGCGAACGCCCACAGGAAGACCGCGCCGTTGAGGATGGCGATGGCCGCGACCGGCAGCTCGGTGCGGAGCCCCGGTCCGATCCCCAGCCAGTCGGAGATCCCGGGGTTGTCGTAGAACGGGTTCGTGAGCGCGGCGTACATGTTCAAGAGGACCGTCACCGAGAAGACGGCGTACGCGACGCGCCACCGCCAGGCGATCGCGGCGAGCATGATCGCCAGCGCGAACGCCGGGTAGGCGTAGCGCTCGTGGACCCGTGTCGGGACCACGTAGAACGCGATCGCGAGGATGGTCAGGCCGAGGAGGAGCGTCAGGCGGTCCGGCCGGCGCGCGGCGACGACGGACACCGCCACGACAACCGCCACCATCGCCAGCGTGCCGACCAGGAACGCCGGCACCGGTCCGAACGCCGCGACGCCCGATCCGCAGATGGCAGGCCCCCATGGCCCGTCGCAGACCCACAGCCCCGAGTTGGCGAGGCTGTGGCCGGTGTCGCCCGACATGAGCGCCCACGGGTTGAAGGCGTTGACGGTGACGTACGGATAGCCCGACGCGGTGGCGAAGATCTGGGCGAGCAGGCCCGACTTGAAGAACGGCGCCGTCGAGGTGAACTGCACGACCGACAGCCCGAACGGGAGGCACAGCAGGACCGTCGTCACGACCGCCGCCACGCCCGTGGTCACGATCCGGATCGGATGGTCGGTCCGTCGTTCCCAGGCCCGCAGCCGGGCCAGCGGGCCGGCGTCGGGGTCCCGCTCGCCGTCCGACGCTGCCTCGTCGGGGTCCGTCACGGGGTCGAGCTTGGGGTCGCGCACCGGCCAGAGGGCACGGCGGATCGTCACGAAGACCAGGATCGGGATCAGGATGCCGAGCTGCGGCTTGATCAGGGCAGCGATCACGGTGAAGATCGCGGCTCGCTCCGGCCGGTCGCGCCAGAGGTCGCGCAGGCCGAGCAGGAGGAAGACGACGCCGACCGAATCGACCTGCCCCCAGACGACCGAGTCGAACCAGCTGATCGGGTTCACGACCGCGACGAACGCGGCGGCGAGTGCGAGGCTGCGACGACCGCCGAGCTCCAGGATCATCGACCAGACCAGCCAGCCGATGGCCAGGTCGGCGAAGATCGCCGGGATCTTGATGAGCGTGACACCCACCCCGCCGATGGCGCTGCCGACGATCCCGATGAGCCACAGGACGTAGAGGTAGCCGGGCGTGTAGTCGTGGAAGAAGTCGCGGTCGTAGAAGCCGTGCGGTCCGTGCTGGGCCAGGTCCGCCGCCCAGAACCGGAAGGCGGCCAGGTCCACGCCGAAACCGGACCCGGGGAACAGGTATGCGATGATGAGCCGGAGGGCGAGACCGAGCGCGAGGACCACGAGGACCGCGCCGACGGTTCCCTGCGTCCCGGTCACCCGCGACGGCGCTCGTGTGCCTCGCTCGGTCCCGGTTGCGGGGCCAGTCACCGGGAACGGCTCCTGCACGAGCGTGGAAGGTGGATCGGAGCGTAGCACAGGGTCGGCTGGCGGACTCCGACGACGACCGCGGGGTCGACGGACGACCCGATCCGCGACTCGATCGCCGGCTGGCGGTCGGTGTCGGGATCCTGCTCGTGCTCGCGGCGCTGGCGGTCTACGGGCTGACCTACACGACCCGCTACTACGACCATTTCGTGTGGCAGGCCGCGGCCTTCCTCGAGGGTCACGCCGCGATCCGCTATCCGGTCGCGGCCACGGACGGCTCGCCCGGCAACGCCTTCTTCCAGGACGTGCTGCCGATCGCCACGAGCGACGGGGTCGCCCGCGGGTTGCTGCCGTTCCCGCCGCTCCCCGCGGTCCTGCTGCTGCCGTTCGTCGCCCTGTGGGGCGTCGGCACCAACGCCCAGGCGATCTTCACCGTCCTCGCGGCGATCGACGTCGCGATCTGCTGGTGGGCGATCGGGCGGCTCCCGGTCGGGACCGTCGTCCGGCTCGGGACGACCGTCTTCTTCGCCTTCGGGACCGTCTTCTGGTACACCGCCGAGATCTCGACGACGTGGTACCAGGCCCACATCGTCGCGGTCGGGCTCACCTTCCTGGCGATCGGCCTGGCGGTCGGCGCCGATCCCGCCGCGATCGATGGGGACGCCCGGCCGCCGACCGGCCCGCCGCCCGCCTCGCCGCGGGCGCGCAGTCCCGAGGGCCGCCCGGCCATCGTTCCGCGCCAGTTCCTCGCCGGTCTCCTCTTCGGCCTCGCCTGCACGGCGCGTCTGCCCGTCCTGTTCGGGGCGCCGTTCTTCGCCCTCGTCGGGGCCGGCGGCACCTGGCGGCAGCGCGCCTGGTCGGCGGGGCTCGGTGCTGCGATCCCGATCGTCGCTCTCGTGCTGTACGACGTGGCGACGACCGGCCAGCTCCTGAGCCCCGCGTACGACTACCTGTACCGCATCGAGGCGACCGGCTATCCGACCCTCGGCTACCACCTCGACTGGGCGGTCGAGGATCCGCGCTACCTGATCCAGAACCTCGGCATCGGGCTGTTCGGGACGCCGATCGTCTTCCCGACGGGCCTGCCCGACAGCCTGGCCATCCACCCGATCGCCCTGTGTACCCAGCCCGGCGCGGTCCGCGGCCTGTTCGATGTCGCGTGTCCGCTGGCCGTGCCGAGCGACACCGGGATGAGCGTCCTGCTGACGAGCCCGGCATACCTGCTCGCGATCCCCGTCCTGGGCCGGTTCCGCCACAGCCGGGTGGTCGCCGGCGCGGTCGTCGCGGTCGTCGCGATCATGCTCGTCGACCTCCTGCACTTCAGCCAGGGCTGGGTCCAGTTCGGCTATCGCTTCAGCAACGATGCCGCGCCATTCGCGCTCGTGCTGGTGGCGCTCGGCTTCGAGCGACTGGCGACTCGCCGCAGATACGGCATGCTGTCGGCCATGACCCTCATCGTGGCCTCCCTCTGGATCAACCTGTGGGGCGTCCTGTGGAGCCGGCTGCTGGCATGGTGACCAGGTGACCCGGACCCGGATCGCCTCCGCCGTGCTCGTCGCCCTGGTCGCCTTCGGCGCGGCGTGGCTGGCGATGATGCCGGGCGTCGCATTCTGGGATACGGGTGAGCTCCAGGCGGTCGGTCCGCTGCTGGGGACGGCCCACCCGACCGGCTTCCCGACCTACGTCCTGCTCGGCTGGCTCGCGTCGGTCGTGCTCCAGCCGTTCGGCGAGCCGGCCTTCCGGATGAACCTGTTCTCCGCGATCTGCCTGGCGGTTGCCGCCGGCGTGACGGTCGACCTCGTCCGGCAGCTGACCGGCTGGGTGGCGCTCGGGATCGCGGCCGGGATCGCGCTGGCCCTGACACCGATCGCCTGGACGATCGGGACGCACGCCGAGGCGCATTCGCTCCACCTCGCGCTGGTCGCGATCCTGCTCTGGCTGCTCGTCGCCTGGGACCGCCGCGTCCGCGCGGGGGCCGCGTCGTCTGTCGCAGCGGCCGGGCCGGACCACGACCCGCCCGCGGCGCCGGCTCGTCTCGATCGCGGCGATCGGTACCTCGTCGCCGCCGCGTTCGTCTTCGCTCTGGCGGTCGGCAACCACTCGCTCACTCTGCTTCTGGCGGGGCCGGTCGGCCTGTACGTGCTCGCGGTGGACCCGGGGATCTGGCGACGCGGCCGCCTCGTCCTCTCGTGCGCCGGCGTCCTGACCCTGACCCTCGTGCTCGTCTACCTCGAGTTGCCGCTCCGCGCCGGGCCGTTCCGCGCCGCGCTCGTGTACGGGACGCCGAATACCTGGGAAGGGTTCAAGTACATCGTCCTGGCCGAGCAGTTCCAGGGCAGCCTCACGGATCCGTTCGGGGAGCTGCCGCGGAAGTTCGGCGAGCTCGTGGCCCGGACGGTCGCCCAGTTCGGGATCATCGCGCCGCTCATCCCGATCGCCTTCGTCGTGACCGCCGTCCGCCGGCCACGCTACGCGTTGCTGACGGGGACCGCCGCGGCCATCACCTGCTTCTTCGCGGCGTCGTACGTCAACGCGGACATCGGGCGCTACTACCTCGGTCCGGCGCTGATGGCCTGGACCTGGCTGGCGATCCTGGCCGGCGCGGCGATCGACCTGCTCACCGCCGCGGCCGGCGAGCCGGTCGCGGATCCGTCGTCCACAGCCGGCCCCGACGGCGGGCCTGGCGCACGGTCCTGGGCGAGCCTCGCCGCGTTCCTCCTCGGGTTCGTCCTCCTCGTGCCGACCCTGGCGGCCGTCCCGAGCCGCTACGCGGCGGTCGATGCGCGCGGGCAGACCGCGGCCGCGGGCTGGACGAACCATGTCCTGCAGGTGATGCGACCCGGCGCTGTCATCGTCAGCTGGTGGAGCTACTCGACGCCGCTCTGGTACGCCCAGCGGGTCGAGGGGCGCCGCCCGGACATCGCCATCGTCGACGACCGGACGCGCCTCGACGAGGATCTCGGCAGCCTGACCGACGTGATCGACGCGAATCTCGGCAAGCGGCCGGTCTACGTGATCCGGCTGGACTCGAGGGAGGTCGCGATGCTCGCGCAGCGCTACGAGCTCGACTACATCGACGGCACCGACGCGAGCGCGCTCACCGAAGTCGTCGGGCTCCGGAGCGCGGGGAGCTAACTCGAGCGGCTCTCCCCTTCGGCGTCGACGTCGAGCGAGTTCACGAAATCGCGGAAGACGTCGAGGCGCGGATCGACCAGGTTCTCGCCAGTCGCCTCGAGGGTCGAGCCCTCGACGCCCTCCACGTCGTCGGTGATGCCGCCGTCCCCGCCGAGCGCGGCCTGCTCGAGGACCGCGTCAGCGGCGAAGATCCGGACGCCGGTCCGCACCGCCAGGGCGAGCGCGTCCGATGGGCGCGCATCCACCTCCACCGTCTTGCCGTCCCGCTGGAGAAGGATCCGGGCGTGGAAGGTCTCGTCGGCGAGCTCGCTGATGACCACCCGGTCGACCCTGACCCCGAGCTCCTCGAGCGTCGTGGCGAACAGGTCGTGCGTCAGCGGCCGCTCCGGCGTCAGCCCTTGGAGCTTCATCGCGATGGCGCTCGCCTCCCACGGCCCGATCCAGATGGGGAGGTAGCGGTCCCGGGCGACCTCCTTGAGGATCACGACGTGGCGACTGGAGAGCATGTGGACTCTGACGCTCTCGACGACCATCTCGACCAGCCCGTCGTCCATCGCCGGATTATCCCACGGCCGGCGGGGTCGCCGGCCGGCGCATCCGGGCCGCCACGCCGACCGCGAGGCGGGCCACGACGGCCCCCACCACGAACCCGCCGATGTGGGCATAGAAGGCGACCCCGCCGCCCGCCTGGATCGCCCCGAGCTGGGTGAGCCCGTCGATCAGCTGGATCACGAACCAGAAGCCGAGGACGATGATCGCCGGGACGTCGATGAGCTGGTAGAAGAAGCCGAGGAAGACGAGCGACGTCACGCGCGCCCGCGGGAAGAGCACGAAGTAGGCGCCGAGGGTGGCGGCGATCGCCCCGGATGCACCGATCGTCGGGACCGTCGAGGTCGGGTCGATGGCGACCTGCGACAGCCCGGCCAGCGCCCCGCCGAAGAGGTAGAAGGCCAGGAACCCGAGCCGGCCGAAGCGATCCTCGACGTTGTTCCCGAAGATCCACAGGTAGAGCATGTTGCCCAGCAGGTGCAGCCAGCTGCCGTGCAGGAACTGGCTGGTGAACAGGGTCGCGGTCTCGATCGAGAGGTAGTTGCCGTGGTTCCAGGCGGCCACGAGGTCGGCCGGGACCACGCCCCACCTGGTGATGAAGCCGTCGAGCGCGGCCTCGCCACCGCTGGCCATCAGCCCGAGCTCCCAGGCGAACGCCACGAAACAGGCGATGACGATCGACAGCGTGACGAGCGGCGTCCGCCGTGTCGGGTTGGCGTCCCGCAGGGGGATCACGGAGCGCCGGTCAGGGCTTCTTCGTCGGCTTGGGGGTCACCTGCAGTGGGCCGGCGCTCGGGGACGGACCGGCGCTCGGACTCGCCTGTGGCGTCGTGCTGGACGCAGCCTGGAGGATGGCCTGGTTCACGGCTGTGCTCGACAGCCAGACGAGGGTGGCCGGCCCATCCGCCGCCCCCGGGATGATGTACATGGCGCGCAGGTCCGCCCACCCCGTGGCGTCGGCGGCCAGGCGGTACTGGGCCTGGTACGTGCCGTCCGTCTTCGACAGCGCGATGACCCGGGCGTTCGGACGGTCGTAGCCGTAGATCGCCCCCTCGCGACGGGCGGATCCCGAGGCGACGATCGAATAGCTTGGCGCCGGCCGCAGCAAGGTGTCCTTGGGGGCCTTCGCATCCCAGCCCTCGCTCTTGCCGCTGACGTAGCGGACCATCTCCCCGCCGTCGGCCACGAAGACGTCGCCGTCCACGTAGGTCGAGACCATCTTCGACACGTCGCGCGCGGTCGCCAGCCAGTCGGCCGGGTTCGGCGCGGGGAAGCCGCTCCCATCGGCGGCCGGGGAGTACTGGCGGATCTGCTGTTCCGACGGATCCACGATGTACAGGTTGTACAGGCCGTGGGTGCCGGCGCGGAGGAACGTATTCATGCCCAGGATGTCGTCGCCGAGAGAGGCCGAGCCGTTGAGGGTGACCTTGGTCAATGTCCCCTTCCCGGTGTCGTCGGCCGGTCGCCACCGCCACAGCGTGTTCTTCGAGTCGAGGATCAGGAGGTCCTGACCACCGGACGCCAGGAAGCGCGGCGTCGCGACCGTCCCGAACTTCGTCTTCATCCCGTTCTTGACGACGAGCGTTGCGGCGGGGGTCTTGAGCCCGATCCGGTAGACGGATTTCGTCGAGTCGTCGATGACGTAGGGGTTGCCGTCGGGGCCGCGGACCATCGCCGACAGGTCGACGGCAGGAGCGCCGGCGGCCGGCTTGAACGCGTACAACGGCGTCGAGGCGACCGGGACGACGCCATAGAGGCGGTCCAGCCCGGCTTCGGTCTGCGCCCGCAACGGCGCGATGACCGTCAGGCTCACGTTGGCCGCGTCGGCCAGCGCGAGCTGCTCGTGGGCGTCGGTCAGCAGCTTGAGCGCCTGTGACGGGTCGTCCGTGACCAGGTCGATCCCGGGGCCCGTCACCTTGGCCAGGTCGGCCTTCGCCTGGTCGAGCGCCTTCTGGCCGGCGTTGACCGAGCCGATCGCCTGTGGCGTCGCGTTGCCCCCGAAGGCGTAGACGCCCAGACCGAGGCCGCCGATCACGATGACCAGGGCGAGGATGGCCAGGGCCGCCCGTCGCTGCGTCTCGCGTCGCGAGGACAGCGGGGTGACCCGGCGATAGGCCGGTTTGCGTCGCGGCATCAGGTCCTGGAGCCGATCGAAGGCGCGGTCGATGGCTCCACCGGCGGCCGTGCGGGCGTTCCCGGCCGCGGCACTGACCGCGATGCCGGCGGCCTGGACGTTGTCGGCGAGGGGGATCGGCGAGCGGTCCGGGGCCCCGGCGAGCGGTTCGGCCGGCCGGACGGGGACGAGCGTCTTCGCGCGGCTCGTGGACGACACCTCGGTCGCTTCGAACGCGATCGCGCCGTCGCTGCCCGAGCCGTCGGCGGCCACGAAGCGGTGGTGGAGGTGCTCCATCGCGGACTGCGGGTGGAGCGTCAGCATCGCGTCCTTGAGCTCGTCGGCACCGAGCCTGGCGATGACGTTGGGCGACACCAGGACGAGCAAATCGCCGACCGAGATCTCGCCGCGCCAGACCTCCGGCTCGAGCGCGCCCGAGGGCAGCCCCCGCTCGCGGTGCGGATCCGGGAGGGTGGAGAGGCGCGCCTGGCGGATCAGGTAGGCCTCGGCGGGGCCGACGGTCGCGACGTACATCTCGCTGCCGCGGACGACCGCGACACCGATCCCGATCGGACCGTTCCCGTCGGCGCTCTTGAGCCCGAGACGATCCGCCTGGTGGGCCAGCCGCTTGTTCGCCGTCGCGATCGCCTTCTGGAGGCAGACCCGGATCCCGGCGGACTCGTCGTAGTAGTACTCGTTGCGGATGGTCTCGGCCGCCAGCCGGGTCGCCTCCAGGGCGTGGCGCGACGAGATCCGCGAGGTTACCAGCAGGTAGAGGTGGCCCTTCGAGCGCGCCACCGAGCCCACGCTCGGTTCGACGACGACGAGCGTGTCGGGCGAGTCGTCGAGTCGGTCGTGCTCGGCGACGACACCGAGCTTCATGTGCAGTCGAACGGCCATCCGGGCCTCTTGTGATCGGGCGGACCCCACGGTCCGGGGCGCCGCGGGGCTGACGGACGAGGTCTCGACCGGACCTGGCTGAGCTTGGTTGGAGCTCGGGCCGCAGGCGATCCCTCGGAGGTGGCTGGCAGGTGACGGGGATTATACGCGGGCACCCCCGCGGCGGACGTGGACGCGCAGCTCGCGGGCGCCGACACCGCCCGGCGCGGCCGCGAAGGCTGCCAGGAGCTCGGCCGCGCGGAGCCGGAGTTCCTGCGCGACGATCGGGGCGTCGGCCTCGACGTCGAGCGTGAAGCCTTCGAGCCGCATGACGCGACAGGCGCCCGCCGCCGCCGGGACCCGCTCGGCGACGATCGCCTCGAAGGTCGCGATCGCGCGCGACAGGCGCAGCTCGTCCTCGAGACCGAGGGCGCGCGCCGCGTCGGGGATCAGGTCGCCGAGCCGGACCATCGGCCGGCGCCGTGCAGCGCTCATCGCACGGCGCTCATCGCGGAGCGCCGGCATCGGCCGGCTCGCCTGCGCGGCCCGGGCTCGCGGTGCGGACCAGGCCCGCGCCGTCGGCGGCGGTCCGCACCTCCCAGGCCGTCGCGATCGCACGCAGCTCGGGGTCGAGGTCGTCGAGCGTCGTCGTCGTGACGAACGCCTGTGGGAGCGCGGCGATCCGTCGGACGAGGTGCGACCGACGCTCCGGGTCGAGCTCCGAGAAGACGTCGTCGAGGAGGAGGAGCGGCGGCTGACCGTCCAGCGCGGTCACGACGTCCAGCTCGGCCAGCTTGAGGGCGAGGATCGCGGTGCGCTGCTGGCCGCGCGAGGCGAAGCCCGCCAGGTCGCGCCCATCGAGCTCGAAGGTGAGGTCGTCGCGGTGCGGGCCGACGAGCGTCGAACCGTTCCAGACCTCCTTCTCGGCGGTCTCGGCGAGGCGGCGCGCCAGTGCCTCGCGAGGCGTCTCGCCGGGGAGTGGCGGCGCGTTCGTCGCGTACCGCAGGGTCAGCCGGGCCGCGGCCGCCTCGTCGGGGGCGATCTCCGCGTGCGCCGCCGCGAGTGGCCCGGCGAGCGTCTCGAGCAGCCGCCGGCGCTCGGCGACGATGGCCGCCCCGGCGTCGAGGAACGCTCCGTCCCAGAACCGGAGCTCGTCGCGCGAGGCACCCTCCTCGCGGATGGCCCGGAGGAGGCCGTTGCGCTGCTGGAGCGATCCGCCCGTACGTCGCCAGGGCGTCGGCGTAGGCCGGCGAGCCGGTCGTCGCGAGCTGGTCGATGACGGCCCGGCGGAGCGACGGCGAACCGGCGATCAGGAGCATCTCCTCCGGCGCGAACAGCACGACCCGCAGGAGACCCGACAGGGTGCTCGCTCTCCGGCCGATGCCGTTGACCCGGATCCGCTTGCGCCCGGCCGACCCACCGGCACCGGCGCGCACGACCGCGAGCTCGATGGTGTCGCGCCCGACGACGCCCTCGATCCGGGCAAGGTCGGTCCCCCAGCGGATCAGCTCACCGTCGGCGCTCGTCCGGTGCGAGCGGCCCCAGGCCAGGAGGACCATCGCCTCGAGCAGGCTGGTCTTGCCGGCCGCGTTCGGTCCCCAGACGAGGTGCGGTCCCGGACCGAACGACGCGTCGAGCGACGCGTAGCCCCGGAGGTCGAGCAGGCGGATGGTCTCGAGCAGGGTCGTCCGAACCCGGGCAAGAGCCGGGGCCCGCCTCCGGTTCCGGGCTTAGGAGGTGGTCCGCACGGGCATGACCACGTGGATGTAGTGGTCGTCGCCGACCGGCTTGAAGACCCCCGGCGAGAGCGGCCCGTTGAGCTCGAGCGCGAACTGGTCGGCCGCCACGTTGGTCAGGACGTCCGCCAGGTAGCGCGCATTGAAGGCGATCGTGGTGCCGTCGCCCTCGACCACCGCCTCGACCTGGCCGACGTGGTCGCCGACCTCGGCGTTGGCGCTGACCGTGATCCCGGGCTCGCCGTCGGCGCTGACCTGGAGCTTGACGATGTTGGCCGACTCGTGGGCGATCAGGGCGGCCGGACGGACCGCCCGCAGGAGCTCCTCCCGATCGAGGACCGCCCGCGTCGTGTGGCTCTGCGGGACGACCTGCTGGTAGTTCGGGAACTGGCCGTCGATCAGCCGGCTGACGAGGTCGATGCCGTCGAGATGGAAGAGGACCTGGTTGCGCCCACCGGCGAGCACGACCTCGACCGGCTCGTCCACGTCGGCCAGGATCCGCGCGAGCTCGTTGAGCGCGCGGGCGGGGATGACGACGCTGGTCTCCGGCACCGGGTCGAGGATCGGGATGGTCTTCACCGCGATCCGGTAGTTGTCGGCCGCCGCGAGCGTGAGCTGGTCGCCTTCGAACCTGGCGAGGACCCCGGTGAGGATGGGGCGCGCCTCGTCGCTGGCCGCGGCGAAGGCCGTCTCGGCCAGGGCGCGGCGAAGGACGTTCTGGGCGATCCGTGTCGTCGGCCGCTCGCCGGCGGCGCCGATCGCCGGGAACTCGTCGGCGTCGATGCCCTTGATGTGCGACTCGAACCGGCCACAGCGGATGTGCAGCAGGTCGCCGGCCCCGAGGTCGAGGTCGACCCGGTCCCCGGTCGGCAGCGAGTTGACCAGGTCGGTCAGCAGCTTGGCCGGGACGGTCGTCGCCCCGTCGGTCTCGATCTTGCCCGGGACCCAGTAGGTGATCCCGATCTCGAGGTTCGTCGCGGTCAGCTTGAGCCCGGCGTCCTCGGTCTTGAGCAGGACGTTGGCCAGGACCGGCAGCGTGCTTCGATTGGATACCGCGCGGCTGACGACCGACAGGCCGCGGGCCAGGTTCTCCTGCATGACCGAGAGTTTCACGTTCGGGCTCACTCCAAGCTTTCGCCGTGTCGGGCCGCGGGTCACGGCCGGGGATCGGGCCGGCGGTCGGGCTGCCAGGTGCAGGTCCGCTCCGCTGGATCGCGCTGGGTCGGTAGTGGTGGGTATCTTCTCTCTATCTTCTCATCCCGTCATCACCGTAGTAACGGTGTTGACTCGGTGGACGGTCGCGCTCGGCGCCGTTCGTCGGGGCTGTGGACGACCTGCCGGCGTCCGTGGACGGGCGAGGCCCCCGCGGTGCGGTCGTCGCGGATGGGCGGTGGACGATCCGACGACCTCGGTGACGGATGCCGGATATCGGCGCGCGCCGTCCACACCGGCCGGGTCGTTCGTGGGGGCTCGCGTGGTCGGATGTCCACAACGGCCGATGGTTTTCCACCAATTCGGCGTGCTTATCCACAGATCGGGGTCCGGAGACGGCGATCGCGTGCTGCCCTTGACGCCCCGCCCGACACCGGCGGCGCGGGTCAGTCGGCGTAGATCAGCTCCCGCACGGCGGCGATCTCACGCCGGAGCTCGTCGTTGACCGCTACCTCGCGATTGATCTTGTCGCAGGCGTGCAGGACCGTCGAGTGGTCGCGGCCGCCGAGCTCGGCGCCGATCCGGAGCAGCGAGACGTCCGTCTCCTCGCGCATCAGGAACATCGCGATCTGGCGCGGGACGACGATCGACTTGTCGCGCTTCTGGCCCTGGAGCGCGTCCATCGGGACGCTGTAGTACTCGGACACGACCCGGGCGATCCGCTCCGGCGTGACCTGGCGCTTCTTGGGGTTGTAGAGGACGTTGGAGAGGACGGCCTGGGCGAGCTCGATGCCGATCGGCATGGCGCCCATGCTGGCGTACGCGACGATCCGGTTGAGGGCGCCCTCGAGCTCGCGGATGTTGCTGACGACCTTGCGGGCGATGAACTCGATGACGTCCGACGTGATCGGGACGGCGCCTTCCTCGGCCTTGGCGCGCAGGATCGCGATCCGCGTCTCGAGGTCCGGCGCGGTCAGGTCCGCGATGAGGCCCCACTCGAACCGGCTGCGCAACCGCTCCTCGAGGGTCACGATCGCCTTCGGCGGCCGGTCGGACGACAGCACGATCTGCTTGCTGTCCTCGTGGATGGCGTTGAACGTGTGGAAGAACTCCTCCTGCGTCCGCTCCTTGTCGGCGATGAACTGGATGTCGTCGATGAGGAGGAGGTCGATCCGCCGGTAGCGGGCGCGGAACTCATCGATCTTGCCCTGCTGGATCGACGCGATGAACTCGTTGGTGAACTTCTCGCTGGTCGCGTAGACGACCCGTTTGCGCGGGAACTTGGCGATGACCTGGTTCCCGATCGCATGCATCAGGTGGGTCTTCCCGAGGCCCACGCCGCCGTACAGGAAGAGCGGGTTGTACGCGTGGCCCGGCCGCTCGGCGACCGACAGGCTGGCCGCATGGGCCAATCGATTGGCCGACCCGACGATGAAGTTGGCGAAGGTGTAGCGCGGATTGAGGTAGGTCGTCCCACCCTCGCCACCGACGCGGGTCGGCTCGAGGCGGACCTGCTGGCGCTGGCCGGCACCGTTGGCCGCGGCCGCGACAGCCGCAGCATCGATCGCCTCAGCCGGATTCTCCGGGGTCGGCCCGATGACGAACTCGACCTGGACGCTGTAGCCGACGATCCGGGCGAGGGTCTGGCTGATCAGCGAGCGATAGCGCGACTCGAGCCAGTCCTTCGCGAAGCCGTTCGGCACGGCGATCCGGAAGCGCTGCTCGTCGACGTCCACCAGCTCGGTATCGCGCAGCCACGTCTCGAAGTTGGCGGGCGAGAGCGAGACCTGGAGTTCTCCCAGGGCAGCGCGCCAGACTTGTCTTGCGTCCATTTCGTCGATCTGATCCTGCGATGTAGGGGGTCGGATGATGGGTATCGTTGACCAGGGATGGGTCTCGGGGCCAAGGGTCCGCGCGGCTCAGATCTGCCGCTCATGGCACCGGGATCACATCTCCCGAGGATCCTGAAAATCGGGCATCGGGGGGTCCCCGCGTACGTCTCCGGCGCCGAGGGCCCGGAGAGGATAGCACCGCCCGGACCGGCCCCGCAAGGCGAATCCGCAATACTCCCAGGGAGTATCAGCGCTCCGCCGATCGGACGCGCCGGAGGACGGCTTCCCATGGTCCGGCACAGCTACCCTCTCCCGCGCGAGGCGAGGTTTGACACTCCTCCGCGACCCGGCCTATCATCCGCCGGACGACGACGCGCCGTGCGCTTCCAGGCGCCAGGCGCGTTTGCGTGCCTTCAGGGGGTTGTGACAGACCGTCCCCGAGGCCGGATGGAGAGGATCCCGAACAGTCCCGATGAAGCAGACCTATCAGCCGAAGAAGCGCCACCGCGCCAAGGAGCACGGCTTTCGCGCACGGATGCGGTCGGCCGGCGGCCGGCGCATCCTGGCCGCCCGTCGAGCTCGCGGTCGAAAGCGGCTGACAGCCTGACCGTCGGGCGCGGCTCGAACATGCCGCGGCTCGTGATGCTCTCCCGACCGCAGGATTTCGCGGCGTTCCAGGGAAGCGGGACCACTCGGTCCGACTCGCTCCTCACCGCCCGTTTCCGGCGGACCGATCTCGAGACGACCCGCTTCGGGCTAGCGACCGGCCGAGCGCTCGGCGGGGCGGTGGTTCGCAATCGTGTCCGTCGCCGGCTCCGCGAGGCGCTCAGGGTGATGGCGCCCTCGTTCCAGCCCGGCTGGGACGTCCTCATCATCGCCCGGCCCGCGATCGTCGAAGCTGACCAAGACGCGCTGGTCGGGGCGTTGCGCCGAACCCTCGTCAAGGGCGGCGCACTCGGAGGTTCGACGCGGTGAAGCGCATCGGGATCGGGTTGATCAGGCTCTATCGGATCGTCTTTGCCTGGCTGCCCTCCAGCTGCCGATACGAACCGACCTGCTCGCGCTACACGGAGCAGGCCATCGACAAGTACGGGCTCCTCAAGGGGAGCTGGATGGGTGCCCGGCGGATCGCCCGCTGTCACCCGTGGGGCGGAAGCGGCTATGACCCGGTTCGCTAGCGAGGCGCTCAGCCTGTGACACTCCGTCGGATCCGGTGGGACCGGATCGGGTTCATCGCGCTCCTGGTCCTGGTGATCCTGGTCGTCGCTGCCTGTGCGGCACCCGGCACCCTGCCTGGCGCGTCTGGGGTGCCCGGCTCTCCCGCCCCGACAGCGACGCCGGCACCGCCGCTCGAGCCGGCGTCGCCGGGCGCCAATCCGATCAGCCTGCTGGCCTGGGCGTTCACCCCTGTCTTCAAGGCGATGTTCATCATCCTGGTGGCCGTCTACGACCTGCTCACGGCGATCGGCGCGCCGGCCGCGATCGGGTGGGCCATCGTCGCGCTGACGCTGGTCGTCCGGATCGTCGTGATCCCGCTCTATCGTCGGCAGCTCACGTCGCAGCGCCGGATGCAGCTCCTCCAGCCCGAGATCAAGGAGATACAGAAGCGCTACAAGGGCGACTCGGTGAAGGCGCGGGTGGCCCAGCAGGAGCTGATGAAGGAGCGCGGGATCAGCCCACTGGCCGGCTGCCTGCCCCTCCTCCTCCAGATGCCCCTCCTGTTCATGATGTACCAGGTCATCCGCGACGGGCTGACCAATGTCAACCCGTCCGCGATGCTCACGGTCTTCGGGGTCCAGGTCGTTCCGCTCGCCTGCAACAACATCAACCCGGCGACCGGTCAGCCCGATGCGGCGCTCGGGCCGTGCATCAACACGATCATCCCGTTCCTCGGGACCTCGATCAACGTCGGCCTGCCCTCGACGATCTTCTCCGTGGCGGTCGGGGGCTTCGTGCTGGGCATCAGCATCCTGGCCATCGCCTCGGCCGGGCTGCAGCTCGTCCAGTCGCGGATGATGCTGCCGAAGACGAGGCCGGAGGACGACGACCCGAATACCAAGATCCAGCGCCAGACCATGCTGTTCCTGCCGTTGATCTCGATCGTCTACGGCGGGTTCCTGCCGGCCGGCCTGTTCATCTACTGGATCACCGCCACCATCTTCTCGATCGCCCAGCAGTACCTGATCGTGGGCTGGGGCGGGATGTTCCCATTGTTCGGCTGGACGCCGCGATTCGCGCTGGACCACACCCCGCGATTCCCGGTGTCCATGCCGCCCCCACCCGAGCCCAGCAAACGGGCGCCGATCCTGAACGACGCCGACAAGAAGACCACGGCCGAAAAGACGATCCGCCCCCGCGAGCGGGGCCGTCAGGGCCGACGAGGGAGACGACGTTGATATGAGCGAGTACCAGGAATTCACCGGCAAGTCCGTCGAGGAGGCACTGAAGCTCGCCCGCGAGGCGTTCGGTGCCGATCTGAACGACCTCGACTTCGAGATCCTGACGCCCGGCAGCCGGGGCGTCCTCGGCATGGGCGCCGAGCCGGCCCGGATCGTGGCGGCGCCGCGCGCAGCGCTCGGCGGTGCGGCCCCCAAGCGGGAGGCCGCCGCGTCCGTGCCGCTGCCGACACCCGCCGCCCGTCCGCGCGAGGACCGGCCGCGCGACGATCGTCCGCCCCGCCGCGACGACCGGCCGCGCGACGACCGGCCACGCGACGACCGACCACGCGAGGATCGTCCCCGCCGCGACGACCGGCCGCGGACGGATCGTCCGCCGCGCCGCGATGACCGCCCGCGCCGCGACGACCGCGAGCGCACGCCGGTCCGGGCCGGTTCCGCCGACCTGTCCGCCTCAGAAGCAGCCGAAGTGGCGGCCGCCCGTGGCTCTCTCGCTGCCGAACGCGCCGACCTCGAGGCCGCCGAGGCGTCGCCGGAGGCCCTCGCCGCCGGCAAGGCGATCCTCGAGGAGCTGATGCGGCACCTCGGGTTCGACGTGCGCGTCGAGGTCCAGACGGGCGAGACCAGCCGGCTCAACGTCGTGGCCGACGGCGACGAGAAGGAGGCGCTCGGCGCCCTCATCGGGCGCAAGGGCGAGCGACTGTCCGCGCTCCAGCACCTCGTCAACCTGATGCTCTCCAAGGAGATGGGCGCCTGGACGCGGGTCCTCGTCGACGTCGAGGACTACCGGGGCCGTCGCGAGCGCCAGCTCCGCGAGCTCGCGGACCGGGCCGCCGCCCGGGTCGTGGAGACCGGCAAGATGCTCCAGCTGGAGCCGATGTCCGCGCTCGAGCGGCGCTGGATCCACCTCTCGCTGCGCGATCACCCGGGGGTGGCCACCCAGTCGATCGGCGAGGAGCCGAACCGCCGGGTCGTCCTCGTCCCGCGGAGCGCCCTCTGACCGGTTGCCCGTCTCTTGGCCGCCGACGCGGCCGCCGACGTGGTCGTCGACACCCGCCTGGCCTCGCCTGCCAGGGATGCTAGTCGGCGCCGGCGGACCACCGCGCGCTGACCACGGGCCTCAGTCGGGCGCCCGATCGCGCATCCCGCGCCAGATGCTGGGCGCGGTCATCGGCAAGGTCCGGCAGCGGACCCCGGTCGCGTCGTGGACGGCATTGGCGATCGCCGCGGCCGCCCCGCAGACGGGACCTTCGCCGATCCCCCTCGCACCGTACGGCCCGTCGGCCGCCGGCACCTCGACGAGGATGGTCTCGAAGGCGGGGATGTCCAGAGCCGTCGGCAGCGCGTAGTCGAGGAAGGTCCCGGTCAGGAGCTGGCCGGTCTCGTCGAACCGCATGGCTTCGGTGAGCGCCCAGCCGAGACCCTGGGTCGCGCCACCGTGGAGCTGGCCCTCGATGATCGCCGGGTTGAGGGCGTGGCCCACGTCCTGGACGACGACGTGGTCGAGGACCTTGACCTCGCCGCTGTCCGGATCGACCCGGACGCGGACGAGATGGGCGACGGTCAGTGGCGCGAGCCCGGGCGGGATCGAGCCCGCGTGCCCCTCGAGCGGCTCGAACTCGGCCGACCAGCCATCCATCCGCTCCCCGATCTCGGCCAGCGTCATGCCTCGCCCGGGCGTCCCCTTCGGGCGGACCGCGCCGCCGACGAGCTCGAGGTCGCGGATGTCGATCTCGAGGACGAGTGCCGCATAGGCGAGGATCTTCTGGCGCAGGACCTCGGTCGCTCGCTGGACGGCGCGACCGCTCGAATAGGTGATGACGCTCCCGCCGCTGAATGGCGAGCGCGGCGCGGATGACGTGTCGCCGGCCACGACGGAGACCGCGTCGGCGGTGAGCCCGAGACCCTCGGCGGCGATGGTGGCGAAGGCCGTCGCCGTCCCGGACATGTCCACGACGCCGGTGACGACCGTGACCCGCCCATCGGCCTCCAGCCGGCAGATGGCCGAGGCCGCCTGCCGGCCGCCGGGCCACGCCCCGACCGCGAGGCCGACACCCTCACCGTCGGGGAACGACCCTCGGTCCAGATGGAGCGGGTGCCCGGCGACCCGGTCCAGGCACTCGCCGAGCCCGATTGCGCCCCACGGCGTCCCGTCGGCCATTTCGTCCTCCGGCCCCACCAGGTTGCGCCGCCGGAACTCGACCGGGTCGATCCCGAGCCGGAGCGCCAGCTCATCGATGACTTGCTCCAGCGCGAAGGTCGACTGCGTTGCGCCCGGCGCCCGGTACGCGCCGTTCCCGACCCGGTTCGTCGCGACCGCGTAGGCGACCACCTCGTGGGCATCCCAGCGGTATGGCCCGATGGTCATCATCGCGGCGATCCCCTCGATGCCCGCCTCGCCGAAGCCGCCCGTCTCGAAGCGCAGCCGGGCGCGCAGCCCGCGCAGCCGGCCATCGCGCGTCGCCCCGGCGCGGATCTCGAGGAGACCGGCCGGCGCCGGGTTGCCCATCCGGAAGTCCTCGTTCCGGGTGAGCTCCACGCGCACCGGTCGGTCGAGGACCAGCGTCGCGGCGGCGGCCAGCGGATCGACGATGAGGAGCTTGCCGCCGAACCCGCCGCCGAGCGTCGCACCGGTCACACGGACACCGGCGATCGGCCGGCCGAACAGCCGGGCAAGCTCGGAGCGGGTGGCGAACGTGCCCTGCGTGGCGCTCGTGACGTGGAGGACCCCGTCACCGTCGAGCTCGGCCATCGCGACCTGCGGCTCGAGGTAGCCCTGGTGGACCCAGCTCGTCGTGAACCGCCCCTCGACCGTGACATCGCTACCCGCCAGCGCCGACTCGATGTCACCACGGCGATAGCCGCTCCGGCCGACGACGTTGTCCGATGCCGGTTCGTCTGGCGTGAACTGCTCCGCGCCGCCGCCGACAGCGGCGTGCTGCGACTCCCCGGTTCCCGGCTCGTCGGCCTCGACCGGCCATTCGAGGCGTGCCTGCGGGGCGCCCGGCTCGAACGCGCGCTCGAGGTCGGTCACGGCTTCGAGCGGCGTCGTCTCGACGAGGACGAGGGGTGCCGCGTCGGCCGCCGCCTCGGCCGTCTCCGCCACGACGAGTGCGACCGGCTGGCCCGCCCACAGGATCTCGTGTCGTGCCAGGGGTTCGTGGATCCGGTCGTTGCCTGCGCTGGCGATCGGCAGGTCGGCGGCGGTCAGGACGGCCACAACGCCCGGGACCGCGAGCGCCGCCGCGACGTCGATCCGCTCGATCCAGGCATGGGCCGGCATCGCGAGCACCGGCCTGCCGTGCAGCAGTCCGCGGACGGCGATGTCGGCGGCGAACCGGGCGCGCCCGGTCACCTTCGGGCCTCCGTCGACTCGCGGGATCGAGCGTCCGATGGCGCTGGTGATGACATCCGGGCGGGCGACCATGTGGCCAATACTAGATGGCTCGCCTTGCCCATCCTGTTAGGCTGGGAGGTCCGAGGCCGACCGACCCCGACGTGAGGAGGACGAGAACGATGTCGATCAGGAGGCTCATCAGGCTGGTGGTCGTCGGCTGGATCGCGAGCATGATCATCGGCGCGATCGCCGCGATGCAGGCGAAGCGGACGATCGGTCAGGACACCGAGGAGAGCGCCGACGAGTTCACCGCGAGCTCGATCTTCGGGCCGCTCGCCTACCACAGCACGGCGCAGCACCTGCGCGAGGGCCGGCTCGAGTGCTGGTACGGCGGCGGCGTCCTCGACCTGCGCGATGCGGTCCTCGCCCCGGACGGCGCCACGCTCCGCGTCCGGGCGGTCTTCGGCGGCGGCCAGATCCTCGTCCCGACCAACTGGCGGGTCGTGACCTCGATCCGCGGCCTCGGCGGCATCCAGGACTCGCGCCCGATGCAGGGTCGAGCCGAAAACGCACCCGAGCTCAGCATCGAGGGGATCGTCTACGCCGGCGGCTTCGCCGTGATGTCGGAGCTCGACGATGACCAGGCCGAGTGGCTGGCCGAGATGGAGGCAAAAGGCACGGGCGCCCACGCCAAGACCAACGGCTCGGGCGCGGGCTCGGCGGCCACCGAACCGGAGATGACGCCCGCCGGCTGACACCGCGGCCGCCGGCTCAGTTCCGGCGCGGCCGGCCGCCGCGACACTATCGGGCGGAGGCCGGCCGTTGGGCGAGGAGCGCGCCGCCGAGGACCGCCACGCCTCCGGCCATCTGGACGGGACTGAGCGCCTGCCCGAGCAGGACCGCCGCGAGCAGCACGCCGGTCAGAGGTTCGGCGAGCATCAGGACCGCGGCACGGGTCCCGCCCACGCGACGGACGCCCCGGAGCATCCAGACCTTGGCCATTGCCGCGCCGAGGATGCCCGCGACCAGGATCGAGGCCCACGCGAGCGGCGACCACAACCACGACCCGGGGTGTCCCGATAGGAGCTCGGCCGGGATGGCGACGGCGCTCATGAGCAGTGCCCCGCCGGTCAGGATGATGGCCGTCGCCTGCGGTGACGCGACCCGCGTGAAGCCCGAACGCGAGGCCACGAGATAGGTCGCCTGGCACAGCGCCGCCATCGCGGCGAGGGCAAAGCCCACGAGCGTGAAGGCGCCCAGTCCGGACGTCGTGCCGCCGAGGACGACCGTCCCTAGCCCGACGACCGCGATGGCCAGCGCGGCGATCCGGGTCAGCGTCAGGCGCTCACGCCCGAGCGCGACGGAGGCGGTCGCGACGAGCAGCGGGTAGCAGAAGTAGACCGCGAGCACGAGCGCGACAGCCATCGACCCGTACGCCGCGAAGACGCACAGTGAGAGCGCCGCCTGGGCCGTCGCGGTCAGCATGAGCAGGCCACGCTCGCGAATGGACAGGCTGCGAAGGGATGTCCATTCGCCGTGCCCGGAGGCCAGGACGAGGCCGAGCACGATCGCGCCGATGCTGGCCCGAAGGGCGGCGAACGTCGGGCTGCTCATCCCCGTGCTGTAGGCCAGGTTGCTGATGGGTCCGAGCGTCCCGAGCGCGATGCCGGCGCCCGTCGCGTAGACGACGCCGCGCGCGTACTCGGTCCGTGGGATCGGTAGGGAGGCACCTCGCAACCATGGCAAGGTGAAGACCATGGACCGAGGGTGGGCGTCGACGGGACGACGGTCAACATGCCAACCGGCCCGAACCGACCCGTCCGGACGTGTTGGTGGAGATGGGGGAGAGTCGAACTCCCCGTCCAGAACCCTTCGCCGGGACCCACTACGAGCGTGTCCGATGATTTGTCGTCGACCGCCCGAACGGGCATCGGCACCCTGCCGGGCGGTCCAGTCACGTGCCCCTAGATCGGGCTTGACTCCGGACTACGTGACGCTGGTCCGGATCGCAGCCCCGCTGCATGACGCTTCCACTACCCGCGAGGCGGAGGCAGCTTCCACGCTCACTCTACTGCCTAAGCAGCGAGAGCGAGAGTCGACTGGCGGTTGCCAGGTACTTCTTTTTGCCACGTGATTAACGAGGCCCAGTGGCGTCCTCGGCTCGCGTTCCCCGGTAGCCAAGCCCTGTCGAAACCACACATCCCCACAGGTCCGAGAACCGGCTCGGACCGCGGATGGTAGCACGCCCCGGAAGAACCGGACCCCCACCCGGACGAAGGGGCCATCGCCGTCCCGGTCGCCCGGCTGCTAAGGTAGACGTGGCCGAACCTCCCACGGGAGGACGGGGGACCCAACATCCCGGGGCGAATCGCGACGAACGCGGCGGCGAACCCAGCGCCGAGCCCGACAGCTCACCTCGCAGGCCAGACGGGCCGCTTCGAGGTACTCGTGATCCGCCCGTCGCTCCTGACGACATCGCCGCGCCAGCGCGCGGTCGGGCGCAACCTCGCCCTCGACACGGTCGGGTCCATCGGCGTCGGCGTGACGGTCGCGCTGGTCACCACCCTGCTCCCGACGATCGCCCGGCGCGGCGGCCTCGATCCGATCGGACTGGCGGCCCTTGCGGCCGCGCCGTTCGTCGCCAACCTGCTCGGAGCGTTCGCCGGTCGCGTCGGTCCTCGATCGCGCCGGCAGCTGGCGCTGATCCGCGGCGCGGGTGCCGCGTCACTGCTCGTGCTCGCGGTCTTCGCCGCGGCGCCGGTCATGATCGCGGTCTCGATCGCGTTCTGGCTCAGCCTGTCGCTCAGCAGCCCGTTCTACCTGCGCCTGTGGGGAACGATGTATCCCGCCCGGATCATCGGGCGCGTCGTCGGGTTCCTCGGCTCCGGCCGGGCGGCGGCCGCGGCCATCGCGGCGCTCGTCGGTGGCATCGTGGCCGACCGGGTCGGCGGCGAGACCACGGTCGCGATGGCCGGTCTGGTCGGCCTCGTCTGCGCGCTCGCCTACACGGGGCTCCGCTCCCCCGACACGCAGCGGCCGCCCTCGTACTCCGCGCGCGATTCGTTCCGGGCGCTGCGCGAGCGTCCGATCCTGACCAAGATCGCCCTGGCCCAGGGCTTCTATGGCGGCGGGCTGATCGCGGCGCTGCCGCTCTACGCGATCGTCAACGTCGACAGGCTCAACCTGTCGCTGTCGGACGTCGGCATCATCGGCATCCTGACCGCCGGTGCGACGACGTTCTCGTTCCTCGTGTGGGGAGCCGTGTCCGACCGCTACGGACCACTGGTCGCGATGCGGGTCGGGAGCGCGATCGGGCTGATCGCCCTGCTCGCGTACGCGCTGGCACCGAACGTCGCGATCCTGTGGATCACAGCGGTCGCCGCGGGTGCGGGCAGCGCGTCCATCGATGTCGGCATCGCGGCGGTGGTCAGCGACCATGCGCCGCTTGCCTCGCGCGCGGCCGCGATGGCCGGCTGGAACGCGATCACCGGGGCGCGCGGGATCGTGGCCGCGTTCGCGATGAGCATCCTCCTTCAGCTCGGGATCGTGAACGTCACGAGCGGCCTGCTCCTGTGCACGGCGACCTCGGCGATCGGCGTGGTCCTCTATGCGCGGGTGCGCCTGACCGCGGCCGAGACCGACGCGATCCGGCCGTCGAGGCCGCGGGCGATCGGGCCCGCCGAGCCCGCCGCCCCGGCCGGACACTCGATCCCGCGTCTCGCGGTCCCGTCGCGCATGACGCATTCGATCCGGGCCCTGCGGCATCCCGCAGGTCGCCGGCTGGCGCGCCGCTCGGGTACCGGTCGGGTCCGGCCTCCGGCCAGGGCGTCGCGCGAACGCTGACGCCGCTCTCGCCCGTCAGCCCCAGATGTCGCCGATCGTGAACCCGTCGGGGAACGGATCGGTGGGGTCCACCACGTAGCTCGCGAACCCGGTGATCCAGGCCTGGCCGGTGATGCTCGGGACGATCGCCGGGTACGGTCCGACCGTCGCGGCCTCCAGCACCCGTCCGGTGAACACCGTGCCCAGGATCCCCTCGTGACGGAACGCGTCCCCGACCGCCAGCCGGCCGCGCGCGGCCAGCGTCGCCATCCTGGCCGAGGTGCCGGTCCCGCACGGCGAGCGGTCGATGGCGCCGGTCCAGGTCGAGGGTCGGTCCCAGTCGAGCGTCCCGGTCGAGACGGTCACCACGTTCCGCATGCTGTTGGCAGGATCATGCGGCGGCCCGGAGAGCTGCCCGATGGTGATCCCGGCGAACCCCGGCTGCTCCGGGTGGACCACCGGGAGCTGTTCGTTCGCTGCCGCCTTGATCATCTCGGTGATGCGCACGATGTCGGCGCCCTCGTCCGGGGTGAGCCGGAGCCCGAACCGGCCGGCGTCGGCGATGACGTAGAACATCCCGCCGTAGGCGACGTCGACCGCCACCGTCCCGAGTCGGGGCACCTCGACGGGCGCGTCGAGGTGGGTCGCGAAGGCCGGCACGTTCCGGAACGTCACGGCCGTGACCTTCCCGTCACGGCAGTCCGCGCGGACGCGGATCAGGCCGGCCGGCGCCTCGAGCACGAGCTCGGTGACGGGCTCCGTCATGGGCACCATCCCGGTCTCGAGGAGCACGGTCACGACGCACATCGTGTTCGTCCCCGACATCCCCGGGTACTCGACCTGCTCCATGATCACGTAGCCGGCGTCGGCGTCGGGATGCGCTGACGGCAGGATGATGTTGCAGTTGGCCGCCGGGTAGCCGCGTGGCTCGCGCAGCATCCGGAGGCGGATGTCGTCGCGATTCGCCTGGAGCCAGGTCATCGCCTCGAACATCGAGCCGCCCGGGACGCCTTCGACGCCCGCGACGATCACCCGTCCGGGCTCGCCGGCCGCGTGGGCATCGACCGCCTCGATGACCGGCCCGATCCGGAGTCGCGGCGGGATCCCGGTCGTCACGGCTCGAAGACCCTAGCGACCGCGCTGCACGTCGGCCAGCTCGCGGGCCACGTCGCGGCGCGCGTCGCGCTCGGCGATGTCGCGGCGGCGGTCGTGGAGCTGCTTGCCGCGCGCCAGGCCGAGCTCGATCTTGGCCCGGCCGCGCTCGTTGATGTAGAGCCGGAGCGGGACGATGGTCTGGCCCTTCGCCTTCGTCCGGCCGAGGAGCTCGTCGATCTCGGAGCGGTGGAGCAGGAGCTTGCGCGTCCGCTTCGGCTCGTGGTTGTAGCGGTTGCCGCCCTCGAACGGCGCGATGTGGGCGCCGACCAGCCACGCTTCGCCGTGCTCGATGCGGGCGTACGCGTCGGACAGGTTCGCCTTGCCGGCCCGGAGTGACTTGATCTCCGTGCCGGTCAGGACGAGGCCCGCCTCGAACGTCTCGTCGATCGTGAAGTCGTGGCGGGCTCTGCGGTTGAGTGCGACGGTTGACTCGTCGCCCATGGGAGGGCTCCTCCAGCGGGCCTGCGGTGGTCGCTCCGAGGGCGGAGGCCGGTTTCCGGGAGGCCATCCGACCGGGGATTCGCACGAACGCCGGCCCTATGCGGGCCGGCGTCCGAGTGCTTAGCCACCCACAGGGTGTCCGACTAGACGGCCATCTCCTGCGAGGTGGTGCAGCTAGAACGGTCTATCACTGCACATCACCTCCTTTCGTTCCCGCGAACCGTACCCGATGCGCGAAACGAGCGCAAGACCGGTCGCCCGGGCCGGCTGCCTCAGGCCGCGAGCGCCAGGAGCGGACCCCTCGGCCGGCGCCCCGAGCACACCGAGCGCCTTGGCGTCCAGGTCGGGGTCCGATGCCGAGCGGGAGCGGGTTCGGCAGGGTCACGACGACGTCCGGGGTGAGCCCGACCTTGTGGATCCAGCGCTTGTCCGGCGTCAGCCAGCGATACATCGTGAGCTTGAACGCACCGGCATCGCCGGTCAGCTCCTGCCATTGCTGGAAGGTCCCCTTCCCGAACGACTGCTGGCCGACGAGGATCGCCCGCTTGTCGTCCTGGAGCGCCCCCGCGACGATCTCGCTGGCAGACGCGCTGCCGCCGTCGATCAGGACCACGACCTTCACCGCCGGATCCGTCGCGACACCGTCGGTCAGGGCGTTGGTCGGGACCTGGGTGCCCTTCGCGTCCTGCTCCCAGAAGACGACGCCCGACCCGACGAACTGGCTCGCGATCTTGCGTGCGGCGGTGACGTAGCCGCCCGGGTTGCCGCGCAGGTCGAGGATCAGCCTGGTGCGTCCGGCTGCCAGGTGGTCGCGCAGTGCGATCACGAGCTGATCCGCCGCCGCGTCCGAGAACCCGGTGAGCCGGATGTAGCCCACCGCGCCGCCGGCGAGGACCTTGCTTTCGACTTCCTTGGACTGGACGATGTCGCGCGTGATCGTGACCGCGATCGGCTGCGGCGCCGCCGCGCTCGATCGCGAGCTCGACCACGGTCCCCTTCGGTCCCCGGATCCGGTCGCGGGCGACGTCGATCGTGAGCCCGTCGACCGTGCTGCCATCGATCGACGAGACGACGTCGCCGACGGCGAGGCCGGCCTTCTGGGCCGGCGACCCGTCGATCGGGTTGGTGATCACGAGCCGGCAGGCCGGCCCGAGCGGCGTGCATCCCGCCGTGCCATCCGGGGCCCGCGACGCGATCTCCGCGCCGATCCCCTCGAACTGCCCGCTGATGCCCTGGAGGCTCTGGCGGTACTCGTCGGAGGTCATGTACGACGAGAACGGGTCGCCGAGCGACCCGATCATCCCGCGGATGGCGCCCTGGATCAGCGCCGTGCGGTCGACGGCGCCGCCGGCGTAGCGATCCTCGATCGTGTGGTAGGTATCCCAGAAGGGCTGGAATGCCACGTCCTCCGATACCGGCGTGCCCGGGTCGGACGCGACGTGCCGTCCCAGCGTATAGCCGGACAGGAACAGGGTTGTGCCGGCCAGGATCGCCACGAGCACGACGGAGACCTGAACGATCGGGAGGTGCCGGTGCGTGGGCGCTGCGGGGGCGGGGGGCGCCGGCGGGTCGACCCCGGCGGGACGATCGGGCGTGGGTCGATCGGGGTCGGCTGCGTGCATCGAGGATCCGTCCTGCAAATGGCGTCCCGGGAGAGGGGCGACAAGGGTACAACGGGTCCCGCGGATGGGCCGTTGGCGGGTCGCCGAGGCCGGCGACGGGCCGGCCGTCAGCGGATCAGGTAGGTCCGGACCGACAGCCAGGAGCCGAGGATCCCGAGCCCGATCCCGGCGCCCATCACCAGCGCGACCAGGTCACGCGTCAGCGAGCCGAACTGGAGCGGCAGGACCCGGAAGAAGTCGGCCATGAACGCGCTCAGCGGATCGGCCACGGCGAGCAGGATCCCGAGGGTCGCGACCGACCCGAGGAATCCGACGAACGCGCCCTCGAAGACGAACGGCCAGCGGATGAACGCGTCCGACGCGCCGACCAGGCGCATGACCTCGATCTCGTCGGCGCGGGCAAGGACGGCGAGGCGGATCGTGTTGATGATGATGAACAGGGCGATGACGCCGACGACGACGAGCACGACCGTGCCGGCCGTCCGCAGGATGTTGGTGACAGTGAGCACGCGCTCGACGAGATCCTCGATGTTGATCACGTTCCGGATGCTCGGGTCGCCGCGCAGGGCATCACCGACGACGCGGACCTGCGACGGGTCGATCAGCTTGACCTCGAGGCTCGCATACAGCGGGTTCGCGTCGAGGTAGCGGGTCAGGTCCTCGCGACCCTGCGCCGCCATCGAGGCGCGGAACGTGGCAAGGGCGTCGTCGCGACTGACGTAGAGCACGGAGGCGACCTGCGGCATGGCCTTGAGCTTCGCCTCGAGGTCGGTCACCTGGCTGTCGGTCGTGTTCGGCTGGAGGTAGGCGACCACCTCGACCTTCTGCTCGGTGAACTGGAGCCCGGCCAGCAGTCCGGTCTGGATGATCCAGAAACCGGCCAGCAGGAGGAGCATCAGGACCATCGTGGCGGTCGCGGCGAGGCTCATCACGGCATTGCGCCAGAACCCCTGCCAGGCGCGCTTCATGCTGAACAGGACGAACCCGATCATCGGTCAGTCTTCGCGGTGGTAGGCGCCACCGACCTCGTCGCGGATGATCCGGCCCTCTTCGAGCGCCACGACACGCTTGCGCAGTGCGGTGACCACCTCGGCGTTGTGGGTGGCCATCATGACCGTGACGCCCAGCTCGTTGATCCGGAGCAGGAGCTGGAGGATCTCCCAGCTGATGAGCGGATCGAGGTTGCCGGTCGGCTCGTCGGCGATGATCAGTCGCGGATCGTGGACGAGTGCGCGGGCGATCGCCGTCCGCTGCTGCTCGCCGCCGGACAGCTGGGACGGCGTCTGCTGCGCCTGCGCCGACAACCCGACGAGCGCGAGCACCCGGTCCACGGCCGGCCGGATCTTGCGTCGGGGCGTGCCCGTCACCTCGAGCGCGAAGGCCACGTTCTCCCAGACGGTCTTGGACGGCAGGAGCTTGAAGTCCTGGAAGATGATGCCGATCTTCCGCCGCATCTTCGGCACCTGCCGGCGGCCGAGCCGGGCGACGTCCTGGCCGTCGAGGACGACCTCGCCGTGGGTCGCCAGCTCGTCACGGATCAGCAGCTTGATGAGCGTCGACTTGCCGGCGCCGGACGGTCCGACGAGGAACACGAAGTCGCCCTCGGGGATGACCAGGTCCACGTCGCGCAAGGCGAGCTTGCCGTTCGGGTACTCCTTGGTCACGTCGTGGAGGACGAGGACGGCCCGTTCCTGCTTGGCCTGGTCGCGGGTCCGGCCCAGGACGCGCGAACGGATCGAGCGCGTTGCGGTCGGCGAGCGCGAGGCGCTCGGGGCAGGGGCGATGGTCACAGTCGGCTCCGCGGGCAGGGGTGGCGGCTGCCGTCGCCGCCGATCGTCACGATCTCACGACTCCGTCCGCGGGCACGGCCAGGGGAGCCACATCGGAGTCGAGGCTACCACCCGCGCGGGGGTCCGGCAAACCGGACGACGGTGCCAGCCCGCACCGGACCTTCGGGCCCCGGCGGTCGGGTCAGAGCAGTCCGGGCGAGATCGGCAGGTAGCGCGAGAAGTCGGCGAACGGCCGGTCCCAGCAGACGAGCACCGGGAACGGGTCGAGTCGCAGGCCGGCCCGCAGCGCGGGCACGATCGCCCGATCCGCGGCGCCGCCGACCCAGATCGCGAACGCCCCGCGCGGCGTGATCGCCGAGGTCAGGTGTCCCAGGATCGGCCCCAGGAGGGCCTCGTCGCGGGCGGCGACCGGTCCCACCCGTCCGGCCTCGCCGGCGTAGCCATAGCCGACCGGTGTGCCGTCGGGTCCCCGATACAGCCAGCCCCGGCGGGATTCGCTGCGCAGGAAGCGGTGGTCGCTCGGGTGGGTGAACCCGAGCAGCTCGCGGTCGAGCCCGTCGATCGCATCCACGAGCATCCGATGCCCCTGGCCGTCCGGTGATCCGGCTGCGATCTCGTCGAAGGCGAGCGGCACGATCCCCGACGGCATCGGCCCGAACGCCTCCGGATTGTGCGGCAGGCCGGTCAGGCTCAGCAGCGGCATGCGCGGGACCATGTCGTACAGCGCGTACAGCGCGTTCGAGATCGGCTGCGCGCTGTCCGTGGCCGTCGCCCGAACGACGCCGGCAGCCCCCTCCATCGGCCAGACCCTGGCCAGAAGCTCGCGACCGATCCCGGCGCCCTGGGCCTCCGGCAGGACGAACAGCATCGAGAGGTACCAGAGTCGTTCACGCACGATCGCCGAGGCGAAGCCGATCGCCCGCTCCCCCGTCCCGTCGGGGATGGTCGCGACGATGAACCGATCCGGATCGGTCGACTGGAGATGGGTGAACAGGCGGATGGCCGGGTTCGCGGCGGCCGGGATCTCGCCCTGGCCGAGCGGGACCATGTAGTCGTTGATCGACGTCCGCCAGATCGCCTCGCAGGTCGCCAGCTCGTCGGGCCGCGCCGGGCGATAGGCCAGCCCGACGGTCGGTGGCCGCGATCCGGCGGCCGTCTTCACTGGGCGACCGCCTCCTCGCCGATGCCTCGCTCGAGCTCGGCCTGCATGAACGCGTCGAGGTCGCCGTCGAGGACAGCGCCCGTGTTCCCGGTCTCGTGGTTCGTACGCAGGTCCTTGACCATCTGGTACGGGTGGAGCACGTAGCTGCGGATCTGGTTGCCCCAGCCGGCCTCGACGTGCTCGCCCTTGAGCTTGCGGACCTCGGCTTCCTTCTCCTCGAGCGCCCGCTCGAGGAGACGGGATTTGAGGACCTTGATCGCCATCTCCTTGTTCTGGGTCTGGCTCCGCTCGTTCTGGCTCTGGGCGACGATCCCCGTCCGCAGGTCCGTCAACCGGACGGCCGAGTCGGTCTTGTTGACGTGCTGGCCGCCGGCGCCCTGCGAGCGGAAGGTGTCCACCCGGATCTGGTCCCAGTCGAGCTCGAGCTCGACGTCATCCTCGGCCTCGGGCAGGACCTCGACGAGCGCGAACGTCGTCTGGCGTCGGTTCTGCGAGTCGAATGGGCTGATCCGGACCAGGCGGTGCACGCCTCGCTCGGCGCGCAGCCAGCCGTAGGCGCGGCGACCGTTGACCGCCACCGTCACGCTCTTGAGGCCGGCCTGCTCGCCTTCCTGCTGGTCGAGGATCTCGGTCGGGAAGCGGTGGCGCTCGGCCCAGCGGAGGTACATCCGCAGGAGCATCTCGGTCCAGTCGGTCGCCTCGGTGCCGCCGGCGCCGGCGCTGATCGAGAGGAGCGCCGGCCGCTCGTCGTACTCGCCCGAGAAGAGGAGCGCGGTCCGCTCGCGGGAGAAGTCGATCTCGAGCGATGCGGCATCGCGCTCCAGCTCGGACTCGAGCTCGGCGTCGGGAGCCTCGTAGAGGAGCTCGACCGCGGCGAGCAGGTCGTCGGCCCGGGTCAGCAGCTCCCGCCAGGTCTCGATCTCGCTCCGGAGGCCGTCGGCCTCGCGCAGGACCTTCTGGGCCGACCGACCGTCATCCCAGAACCCGGGTGCCTGGGTCAGCGCCTCGATCTCGGCGACGCGCGCTTCCTTGGCCTCGAGGTCAAAGGTACCCCGAGGTCGACCGGATCCGTTCAGCCAGGTCCCGGATGGCGGACGCTTCCACCTAGTTCCGGGCCTGCAGATCCTGGAGCAGGATCGGGCGCAGCTCGATGAGGCGCAGCGCGGTCTTGCTTCGGGCGACGACGGGGTTCACGCAGGGGCAATAGCCGTTGTGTGGGCAGACGCCGCAGTTCCCGTCGCAGTCGAGTGCCGCGGCATAG
This sequence comes from uncultured Chloroflexia bacterium, assembly GCA_963742075.1. Classification (GTDB taxonomy): domain Bacteria; phylum Chloroflexota; class Limnocylindria; order Limnocylindrales; family CSP1-4; genus SPCO01. The sequence goes on from CAVUKR010000014.1 coordinate 97,575, forward strand.
CTGCACGTGCGGCAGTCACGCTCGCAGGCGATCAGATCGACGAACGACGCTTCCTCGGCCTGCTTCACGGGCTCCCTTTCTGTGCTGGGCAAGGGCGAATGGGGACCGGAACGATCATGCCTCGGGGGGCCCTGGGGGGCCCAGCCGGACGGGGTTTTGGCACAGTATACGGGGCCAATCCCCCCTCGCCAAGAGGGAAATCCCGTCCAGTCTATCGGGGTCGCGTGGGACGGTGGTCAGGGCGCCCCGCCGACCAGGAAGTACTGGACGAGGGCGCCCAGCTCGTGCAGCGTGGCGTCGATCTGGCCGGGCGGATCGTCCTCGATCGGGCTGCTCGCCGTGGGCGATCCCCATGCCGTGATGCCCTCGTCGGTCGCCATCCGGAGGACGCGGAGCATGTGCGGCCGATCCGACACGAACACGGCATCCGCCAGCCCGTGCGAACGCAGGACCTCGCCGACGGCGCGGATCGATTCGAGGGTCGTCCGGCTGGCGTCCTCGCCGAGGATCGCGTCGGCCGGGACGCCGCGCGCGATGGCATACGCGCGAGCGCTCGCGGCCTCTGTCGTCCGGTCGCCCTCGGCCTTGCCGCCGGTCACGATCAGGCGCTTCGCGACGCCCGCGTGGAAGAGCTCGACGGCGTGGTCGAGTCGCGCGGCGAAGACCGGCGAGGGGCGTCCGTCGTACTGGGCCGCACCCATCACGACGATCGCGTCGGCCGGCGACCTGTCGTCGCGCTGGCCCTGCTCCCAGATCCGGAAGGTCGCGTAGCCGGCGACCACGACGACGCCGAGGCAGCCGAGCACGACGACCACGACGAGATCGCGCACCATCGAGCGTTGGTTCAAGCGGATCGGTCGGGACGGTCGGGGAGCGAGGTGCTCAGCGCCCGTGGCACTTCTTGTACTTCGCGCCGGACCCGCACCAGCACGGGTCGTTGCGCCCGATCCGGGCGCCGCTCGGGGTGAACCCGGGCTTCGGGCCGCTCGCCGGGACGCCGCCGCCCGCGACGCCGGAGGCCACCGGCTCGTCGCCGAGCGATTCGCGCATCGCCCGCGTCGTCGGGGGGGCCGCCGGGCCGCCACGGAGGATGGCCGAGCCGCCGACGGCCGCGGCCGCCGGGACGCGGGCCGCCTCGGGCCGCGAAGCGGTCGAGGCTGCCGCCCGGCCCGCGGCCGACCCGTTCGCGCCGTTCGCGCCATTGCCGCCGCGGAGCGCAGCCGCGCCCTGGGCGAGGGCCGCGGCCACGGCCGGGTCGCCGCCGCCCGGCGCAGCCGCCGGCTCGCGCGTGACCGTCACGCGGAAGATCGACGATGCCACACCGTGGCGGATCAGGCCGCGAAGCTCGTCGTACAGCTCGAAGGCCTCGCGCTTGAACTCGTTGAGCGGGTCCTGCTGCGCGTACCCGCGCAACCCGATCCCGCGGCGCATGTCGTCGAGCTCGGTCAGGTGCTCGACCCACAGCGAGTCGATGGTCCGGATCAGGACGAGCCGCTCGACGGTCTTCCAGTCCTCCTCGCCGACCTCGGCGGCCTTGGCCGCGAGACGCTGGTCGGCGAGGTCGCGGACGTGGACCGCGATCGCTTCCCGGCTCGGCAGCTCCCAGAGCTCGTCGGCCGTCGTGCCCTCGCCGGTCAGGCCCATCGCGGCCAGCGCCGCGGACAGCCCCTCGAGGTTCCAGGCGCCCGGATCCTCGCCGACGAGGTGTCCGTCGATCAGCCCGTCGATCTCGTCGTCGAGGAAGCTCTGGACCGTCTCGGTCAGGTCCTCGTTGTGGAGGACCTTGTCCCGTTCGGCGTAGATGGTCTCGCGCTGCTTGTTGATGACGTCGTCGTACTCGACGACGCGCTTGCGGATGTCGAAGTTGAAGCCCTCGACGCGACTCTGGGCCAATTCGATCGTCTTCGAGACGAGGCGCGACTCGATCGCGACGTCATCGTCGAGCCCGAGCCGCTCCATCAGCCCGGTGACGCGGTCGCTCGCGAAGCGCTTCATGAGGTCGTCCTCGAGCGACAGGTAGAAGCGCGACGAGCCCGGGTCGCCCTGGCGGCCGGCGCGGCCGCGGAGCTGGTTGTCGATGCGCCGCGAATCGTGCCGTTCGGTTCCGACGATGTGGAGGCCCCCCGCGGCCACGACCCGCTCGTGGTCCTCCTCGGTGATCGCCCTGGCCTCGGCGAGGGCGGCATCCATGGTCTCCCGGTCCACCTCGGCGGGGTTGAGGCCGCGCTTGTGGAGAGCCTCCGACGCGAGACCGGCCGGATTGCCGCCGAGCAGGATGTCCGTGCCACGACCGGCCATGTTGGTCGCGATCGTGATCGCCCCCGAGCGTCCCGCCTGGGCGACGATCCCGGATTCCTTCTCGTGGAACTTGGCGTTGAGGACCTCGTGCTTGATCCCGCGACGCTTGAGCATCGTCGCGAGCATCTCCGACTTCTCGACCGAGATCGTGCCGACCAGGACCGGCCGACCCGCTTCCTGCATCTCGACGATCTCGTCGATCAAGGCGTTGAACTTGGCCGGCTCGTCGCGGAAGACGAGGTCGGAGAAGTCGTCGCGGATCATCTCGCGGTGGGTCGGGATCGCCACGACCTCGAGCTTGTAGATCTTGTGGAGCTCCTCGGCCTCGGTCATCGCCGTGCCGGTCATCCCCGACAGCTTGTCGTACAGCCGGAAGTAGTTCTGGAAGGTGATCGTGGCCAGGGTCACGCTCTCGCGCTGGACGCGCAGTCCCTCCTTCGCCTCGATCGCCTGGTGGAGGCCCTCGCTCCAGCGCCGGCCCGGCATCTGGCGTCCGGTGAACTCGTCGACGATGATGATCTCGCCGTCCTTGACGATGTAGTCCCGGTCGCGCTTGTAGAGCGCGTGGGCCCGGAGCGCCTGCTCGAAATGGCGGGCCAGGCGCGGGTCGGCGTCGTACATGTTCTGGACGCCGAGCCAGCCCTCCATCTTCTCGATCCCCTCCTCGGTCGAGGAGACGGCCTTGTCCTTGAGGTCGACGAAGTAGTCGCCGCCCTCCTCCTCGCCTTCCGGCCGGCCCTTGAGGCGCGGCACGAGCCGGGCGAACGTGAAGTAGAGGTCGGCCGACTCCTCGGCCTGGCCGCTGATGATCAGCGGCGTCCGGGCCTCGTCGATGAGGATGTTGTCGACCTCGTCGACGATCGCGAAGCTGCGCTCACGCTGGACCCGCTGGTCGAGCTCGAGGACCATGTTGTCGCGCAGGTAGTCGAACCCGAACTCGTTGTTGGTGCCGTACGTGATGTCCGCCGCGTACGCCTCGCGGCGGGTGACCGGCCGCAGGTTGACGAGGCGCTCGTCGGTGGTCGGGAAGCCCGGCTCGAAGACGAACGACGCGTCATGGGTGATCATCCCGACGCTGACGCCGAGGAAATGGAAGACCGGGCCCATCCACTGCGGGTCGCGCCGGGCGAGGTAGTCGTTGACGGTCACGACGTGGACCCCGCGCCCGGAGAGGGCGTTGAGGATCGCTGCCAGCGGCGCGACGAGGGTCTTGCCCTCGCCGGTCCGCATCTCGGCGATCTTGCCCTGGTGGAGGACCGCGGCGCCCATCAGCTGGACGTCGAAGTGGCGCATCCCGAGCGTCCGTTTCATCGCCTCGCGCGTCATCGCGAAGACTTCCGGCGCGACGTCGTCGAGCGCCTTCTGGAGCCGCTCGTTCTCGCGAGTCCGGCGTTCCTTCTTCAGCTCGCGGCGGCGCTCGAGGTCGGGGTGGGAGAGCTCGTCCTCGGACGGCTCGTCCGGGACGGCCGCCTCGAGGGCGTCCGTCCGCAGCTCCGCGAACGCCGCGCGGATCTCGTCGTCGGACATCGCCTCGTAATCGGCCTCGAGGGCATTGGTCTCGTCGACGAGGGGTTGGAGGCGCTTGATCTCGCGGTCGTTCGAGTCGACGAATCGGTTGAGGAATCGCATATCGCGTCAAGTATAGGGGAGGGCGCCCGCGACACCCCCGGATCGGGCGGCTCGCCGCGCTCGTCGGCCCCCGGTCAGAGGCTCCAGAACCCGCTGCCGTAACCGGCGACGAGGATGACGAACGTCACCGCCGCGAGGCCTCCCCAGAGCAGCACCGAGCGGACCCGCGAGGTCGGGTTCATCTCGGGGTTCTTGAGGCCGGGGAGCCGCCTGCCCCGGAGGTCGGTGCCCCAGCGGGCCGCCCGGAGCTGGGTCCGCCAGTCGGATTCGGCGTCCGGCCTCGGCTCGAGACCGCCTTCGCCGTCGGGCCGGTGGAGCTGCAGCGTCATCGGTCTGCCGCCTGTGCGGACGTTGCCAGAGAGTCCTGCGACGGTGCCTCGTCATCGACGCCGCGCGTGTCGAGCGTCCCCTCGTCCCCGCCCTCCCAGAGCAGCATCTCCTGCGTCAGCGAGACCTCGCTGGAGAAGAGCGCCCCGACCGACTCGCCGCGATGGATCCGCCGGATCGCCTCGCCGATGAGAGGCGCGACCGAGAGGGTGGTGATCTTGCCCAGCCGCTTGCGCTCGGGGAGCGGGACCGAATCGGTCAGCACGAGTTCGCGCAGGCTTGACGCGGCGATCCGGTCGACAGCCGGGTCGCTCAGGACGCCATGCGTGGCGCAGCCGTAGATCTCGGTGACACCCTCGCGCTCGAGCGCGCGGGTGATCTCGACCAGGGTCCCGGCGGTGTCGATCTCGTCGTCGACGATGATCGCCCGCTTGCCCTTGACGTCGCCGATGACGTTCATCAGCTCGGCCCGGTCCAGGTTCCCGACCCGCCGCTTCTCGATGATCGCCAGCGGGGCGTCGAGGAGCTCGGCGAAGGCGCGTGCCCGCTTGGCGAAGCCGAGGTCGGTCACCACGACCGGGTCCTCGATGTGCTTGTGGCGGTAGTAGTTCGACAGCATGTGGACCGCGGTCAGCTCGTCGACCGGGATGTTGAAGAACCCCTGGATCTGGCCCTGGTGGAGGTCCATGGTCAGGACACGGTCCGCGCCGGCGACCGTGATCATGTCGGCGATGAGCCGGGCGGTGATCGGGACGCGCGGCTGGTCCTTCTTGTCCGACCGGCCGTAGGCGTAGAACGGGATGACCGCGGTGATCCGCCCGGCGCTGGCGCGCTTGAACGCGTCGATCATGATCAGCAGTTCCATGATCGACTGGTTGACCGGGTGGTTCGTCGGCTGGACGAGGAAGACGTCCTTCTCGCGGACGTTCTCGAGGATCTTGACGAAGATGTTCTCGTTGGCGAACTGGAAGACCTCCAGCTTGCCGGGTTCGGTCCCGAGGTAGCGGCAGATCTTGCGGGCGAGGCCCGGGTTCGCGTTCCCGTGGTAGATCTCGAACTGGTCGGAGTACAAGCCAGCCGCCTCCCGTCCGCCGAACGCCGATGATGCCGTCACGCCGGCCTCACCCGCCGCTGCCCGACCCCGGGGGGCTCGCGCCATCCGGTCCGGGTTCGCCATCGTCGCCCATGGCGTCCTGCTCTGCAAGCCCGGCGCGGAACGCGGCGATCGCCACGACCCGGTCGCCTTCGGCCAGCCGCATCACGATGACGCCGCGGGCGCTCGAGGAGTAGCGGTTGATGGTGTTCGTCTCCGTCCGGATCACCTGGCCATGCGCCGAGATCAGGAGCAGCTCCTCGTCCTGCTCGGTGACCTGCTGGACCGCGGCCACGTCACCGGTCTTGCGGCCCTCGAGGCTGATCAGCCCGACGCCCTGGCCGCCGCGGTGCTTGCGCCGGAACTCCGTCAGCGCCACCCGCTTGCCGTAGCCGGTCTCGCTGAGCACGAGCAGGTCGCTGTCGGGCTGGACGACGCTCATCCCGACGACCGAATCGCCCTTGCGGGCGAGGCGGATCCCGATGACCCCGGCCGCGTCGCGGCCCATCGCCCGGACCTCGGTCTCGGAGAAGCGGGCGAGCTTGCCCTGGGCGGTGGCGATGATGACGTCGTCCGCGCCGGTCGAGACGTCGACCCACGCCAGCTCGTCGTCGTCGTTGAGGATGATCGCCCGGATCCCCGACGAGCGGACCTTCTCGAACTGCTCGAGCGGGGTCTTCTTGATGATCCCGTTCCGGGTCGCGAGCACGAGATACGAGCCCGCCTTGAAGTCCGGGAGCATGATCGTCGCCATCGGGACCTCGCCCGAGTCCACCTGGACGCCGGGGAGGTTGATGATCGGGATGCCCTTCGCTTGCCTGCTTGCGTCTGGGATGGCGTGGACCTTGGCCGAGAAGACGCGACCGCGGTTCGTGAAGAAGAGTGCCCAGTGGTGCGTGTTCGCGACGAGCAGGTGTTCGACCGCGTCCTCCTCGCGGGTGACGTGGCCGATGATCCCCTTCCCGCCGCGATGCTGGCGGCGATAGGTCGCGACCGGCTGCCGCTTGATGTAGCCACGACCCGAGATGGTCACCACGACGTCCTCGTCGGCGATGAGGTCCTCGTCGGTCATCTCGCGGCTGAAGTCGTCGGCCACGCGGGTGCGGCGCTCGCCGGCGTACTTCTTCTTGAGCTCGGTGAGCTCGTCCTTGATGATCTGGCTGACCCTTGCCGGGTTGGCGAGGATATCCTCGAGCTCGGCGATGAGCTGGATGATCGCGAGGTATTCGTCCTCGATCTTCTGGCGCTCGAGCGCCGCCAGGCGCGCCAGGCGCATGTCGAGGATGGCCTGCGCCTGGAGCTCGGACAGGTCGAACCGGGTCATGAGGTTGGTCCGCGCGAGGTCCACGTCGGCCGACTCGCGGATGGTCTTGATGACCGCGTCGAGGTTGTCGAGCGCGACCTTCAGGCCCTCGAGGATGTGCGCCCGGGCGCGCGCCTTGGCGAGGTCGAACTCGGTCCGCCGACGGATGATCTCGCGGCGATGCTCGAGGTAGTGGACGAGCACGCTGCGCAGCGGGAGCGTCTGGGGCTGGCCGTCGACGAGCGCGAGCATGTTCATGTTGAACGCGAGCTGCATCGGAGTGTGCTTGAACAGGTTGTTGAGGACCTTGTGCGGGTTGGTGTCGCGCTTGAGCTCGATGTAGACCCGCATCCCGTCGCGGTCTGACTCGTCGCGCAGGTCGCCGATCCCCTCGATCCGCTTGTCCTTGACGAGCTCGGCGATCTTCTCGAGAAGGGTCGCCTTGTTGACCTGGTACGGGAGCTCGGTCACGACGATGGCCGTCCGGTCGCCCTTGACCTCCTCGAACGCGACCTGTGCGCGCATGACCACGCGACCGCGCCCGTGCGCGTACATCTGGCGGATGGCGTCGACCGTCTCCCATTCACCCGACAGCGCGTTCCGCTGGCGCTCGAAGCGGTAGATCGTCCCCCCGGTCGGGAAGTCCGGGCCCTGGACGAACTTGCACAGGTCGTCGGAGGTCAGGTCCGGGTCGTCGATCATCGCGATGGTCGCGTCGACGATCTCGCCCAGGTGGTGGGGCGGGATGTTCGTCGCCATCCCGACGGCGATCCCCGAGCTGCCGTTGACGAGCAGGTTCGGGAGCTTGGCCGGCAGGACCGACGGCTGCTTCTGGGTGCCGTCGTAGTTGTCGACGAAATCGACCGTGTCCTTGTCGATGTCGGCGAGCATCTCGCCGGCGATCGCGGTCAGGCGCGCCTCCGTGTAGCGCATCGCGGCGGCCGTGTCGCCGTCGACCGAGCCGAAGTTGCCCTGCCCGTCGACCAGCGGGTAGCGCATCGAGAAGTCCTGGGCGAGCCGGACGAGCGCGTCGTAGAGGGCCTGGTCCCCGTGCGGGTGGTACTTGCCCATCACCTCGCCGACGATCGCCGCGCACTTGCGGTACGAGCTCGTCGCGGACAGGCCCATCTCGCCCATCGCGTACAGGATCCGGCGGTGGACCGGCTTGAAGCCATCGCGGACGTCGGGCAGGGCGCGCGCCACGATCACGCTCATCGCGTAGTCGAGGTAGCTGACCCGCATCTCGTCCTCGATGCGGATCGATCGGATGTCGCCCAGGTCGTCGGTCACGGTCGGGTCACTCCAGTCGGATCAGGAACGGCACGGCGGGTCGGCATCAGAGCGGTGGCTCCGGCAGTGTCGTCGGGTCGGGCAACGCCCCGAACCTCGACGCGGTCTCGGCCGCGGCCGACGTGGACGGCGCCCCGGGGCGCTTGCGGATCCCGGCGAGTGCCGTCCGGAGGTCGTCGGCGACGGCCGGCTCGAGCTTTGCCAGGGTGTCGCGGACGACCCACGCCCGGTGACCGTCGGCTGCCTCGACGGCTCGTGAGGTCTCGGCGCGTAGGGCGGCTTCGGTCGCCGTGCGGTCCACGGCCAGCAGCGATCGGTAGGCCCAGGCAAGGGCCTTCTGGACGTCGGGTTCGGCATCGCCCATGAGCGAGGCGAGAAGCGGCAGCGCATGCGTCGCGACCTCGGCTTCGCGACCGCGTCGGCGATCCACGAAGGGCATGGTCGCGATCGTCGACCCGACGAGACGGCGCTCCCAGCGCGACGGGCTGTAGACGAGCAGCTCGAGCTCCGCCCAGCGATAGGGCTCGGCGAGGATGCCCTTGCCGTACGGATGCGCCAGGGAGTCGACGGTGATCCAGTCGCCGGCTTCGCGCGATGCGCGGCGCAGCAGCTGCCACGTGCGCTCGGTCTCGCCCGCGAGCGTGCGCTCGAGGAGACCGAACGCGAACCAGCGCGCCTCGAGCTCGCGCTCGGCGTAGAGGCGGTCGGCGATGAACAGGAGCGGGGTCGGCCGATCGTCCTTTGTCGCGTTCCGGAACCCGCGGGACACGGCTGCGAGGAGCGGCCATCGGACGCCGTGGACCGCCCCGATCCCCGGCGCGATCCGCTGCTGGCCGGCGAGGTATTCGGCATCGGCGAGGGCGGCGAGCCCCCGCGTGAGGGCGGCCGCGAAGGCATCCGGATCGTTGGTGAGGTCAGCCAGCGAGGCACCGAGGGCTTCGGCCGGGTCGCGATGCGCCGCGACGAAGGCCACGGCGCGGGCAGTGACCTCGCTGGTGGCCGGTGCGGCCATCATCGACCGGCTCCGTCCGCGGACGCGTCGGCCACGACCGGCCCGGCGGGGTCGGCGGGGTCGGCGGGGGTCGGCCCGGTGGCGTCCGTGGCCCGGTAGGCATAGCGTTGCTGCAGGTCCTGCTTTCGCTGCGCGCCGGCAGCGACGTAGACCCCGGTCGCGGTCGCGAGCTCGAGCCCGGTCGCCGCATCGACGATGTGGCCGGCCGTATCGACGACACGCCGTCGCGAGCGGGTGATCCACCCCTCCGCGTGGATCGGCTGTCCGACCTCGATCGGGCGCCGGAAGTCGACCGCCATCCGCGCCGTCACGCCCCAGTTGTCCTCGCCGACGAGCGCCCAGGCCATCACCTCGTCGAGGATCGTGCACAGGATCCCGCCGTGGATGACGTTCTCCCAGCCTTCGAACCGGCGGTCGAGCGTGACGTCGGCCCAGGATCGCCCGGCCTCGACGTGGAGGGCGAGACCGAGGCCGCCGGCGTTGAGCGTTCCGCAGGCGAAGCAGTTGTGCTCGGCGAACTCGAACCGACCGCCTGGGGTCTCGATGGCGGGTCTGGTGGTCCCGGTCGCCTCAGACGTCAAGGTTCTGGACCTTTCGGGCCTCGGTCTTGATGAAGTCCTTGCGCGGGCCGACCTTCTCGCCCATGAGCATCGTGAAGATCTCATCTGCGAGGGCGGCGTTCTCCCCATCGACACGAAGGAGGGTCCGCGTCTCCGGGTTCATGGTCGTCTCCCAGAGCTGGTCGGCGTTCATCTCGCCGAGGCCCTTGAACCGCTGGACCGAGAGGTTCTTGACGTTGAAGTCCTTGATGATCTTGTCGCGCTCCTTCTCGGACTGCGCGTAGCGGGTCACCTTGCCGGTGCTCACGCGGTAGAGCGGCGGCTGGGCGATATAGAGATAGCCCTCGTCGATCACCTGCGGCATGTGGCGATAGAAGAACGTCAGCAGGAGCGTCCGGATGTGGGCGCCGTCGACGTCGGCGTCGGTCATGATGATGATCCGGTGGTAGCGCAGCTTCGCGAGGTCGAAGCTCTCGCCGATGCCGGCACCCAAGGCGATGATCAGCGGGCGGACGTTCTCGCTCGACAGGATCTTGTCGAGCCGTGCCTTCTCCACGTTGAGGAGCTTCCCCCGGAGCGGGAGGATCGCCTGGTTTCGCCGGTCGCGACCCTGTTTGGCCGAGCCGCCGGCCGAGTCGCCCTCGACGAGGTAGAGCTCGCTCCGCGCCGGATCGCGCTCCTGACAGTCGGCCAGCTTGCCCGGCAGCGACATGCCGTCGAGCGCGCCCTTGCGGATGACGAGGTCGCGGGCCTTGCGCGCCGCCTCACGGGCGCGGGCGGCTGTCAGGCACTTCTCGATGATCCGTCGGCCGTCGGCCGGGTTCTCGTCGAGGTACTGTCCGAGACTGTCGGCGACTGCCGCCTGGACCTGTCCCTTGACCTCCGCGTTGCCGAGCTTCGCCTTCGTCTGTCCCTCGAACTGCGGGTCGGTCAACTTGACGCTGATGACCGCGGTCAGTCCCTCGCGGACGTCGTCACCCGAGAGGTTGCTGTCGGCGTCCCGCAGGACCCCGGCCCTGCGCGCCCAATCGTTGAGCGAGCTCGTCAGGGCGGCACGGAAGCCGGTGACGTGCGTGCCGCCGTCGACCGTGTTGATGTTGTTGGCGAAAGCGAGGACGTTCTCCGTGTAGGAGTCGTTGTACTGGAGCGCGACCTCGACCGCGGTCCCGCCCTCGCGCCGCTCGACATAGATCGGCCGAGCGTGCAGTACCTCCTTGTTCCGATTGAGGTGCCGCACGAAAGACTGGAGTCCACCTTCGAAGTAGAACGAGCGCTCGCGGTCGTTGCGCTCATCGATGAGGGTGATCCAGACCCGCTTGGTCAGGTAGGCCGACTCGCGCAGGCGCTGGCTGATGAGGTCGAACGAGTACTCGGTCGTCTCGAACATCTCGGGGTCGGCGAAGAAGCTCGTGGTCGTGCCCCGACGGTTGCCCTGCGGCCCGACCTTCTTGACCGGCCCGGTCGGCTTGCCACGCTGGTACTCCTGTGCCCAGATCGAGCCGTCGCGGGCCGATTCGACGCGCATCCACGAGGAGAGGGCGTTGACGACGCTGACCCCCACACCGTGAAGACCGCCCGACACTTTGTAGCCGCCGCCGCCGAACTTGCCGCCGGCATGGAGGACGGTGTGGACCACCTCGAGCGCATCCTTGCCGGTCGAATGCTTGCCGACCGGGACGCCGCGGCCGTCGTCGACCACGGTGACCATGCCGTCCTTGCGGATCGTGACGTGGATCGTCGTGGCCTGACCGGCCATCGCCTCATCGATCGAGTTGTCGACGACCTCCCAGACCAGGTGATGCAGGCCGCGCGCGTCGGTCGAGCCGATGTACATCCCGGGGCGCTTCCGGACCGCCTCGAGACCCTCGAGGACCTGGATGCTGGCAGCCGTGTAGTCCGATGCGGCCGCCTTGGAGCGCCTGCTTCGTCCACCCGCACCTGCCGTCGGGGTCGGGCCGGTGGCTTCCTCGGTCACGTGGTCCCTCCGGTCAGGCGCTCGTAGAGACGCCCGAGCTCCTCGTCGCTGTAGTACTCGATGACGATCCGGCCGCCCTTCCTCGAACGGGCGAGGCTGACCTTGGTGCCGAGCGCGCGACGCAGGTCCTCTTCGACTCGTTCGAGATCCGGATCTACGGCCCTGACGGTCGGCCCGGCCGATTCGGGCTTCGGTTCGCGGAGGCGCCGGACGAGTTCCTCGGTCTGCCGGACGGACAGCTCCTGACCGGTCACCGAATCGAGGACCCGGTCCTGCAGTTCCGTCGGAAGACCGCCGAGGGCTCGGCCGTGACCTTCGGTCAAGCGTCCGTCAGCGACTGCGGCCTGGACCCCCGGCGCGAGGTCGAGGAGGCGCATCGTGTTGGCCACGGTCGACCGTGCGCGACCGACGCGTGTGGCGACGTCGTCCTGGCTGAATCCGAAGTCGTCGATCAGTTGCCGATATGCCGCCGCCGTCTCCAGCGGGTCAAGATCCTCGCGCTGGAGGTTCTCCACGAGCGCGAGCTCGAGTTGATTGCGGTCGGCCAGCTGCCGCACGACCGCCGGGATGCGTTCGAGACCGGCGGCCTGGGCCGCGCGAAGTCGGCGCTCGCCCGCGACGAGCTGGTAGCCATCGACGACCTCGGTCACCAGGATCGGCTGGAGGACGCCGTGCTCGACGATGCTCGCTGTCAGCGACGCGAGACCCTCGGTGTCGAACCGCTTGCGGGGCTGGTGCGGGTTCGGTTGGACGCGGGCGATCGCGATCTCGACGGTGCCGCCCTGTCCCGCCGCACGCTGCGGGATGAGGGACGCCAGGCCGCGACCGAGTCCCTGGGGACGGTCGGGGCGGATGGTCATGAGGGCACCACCATCATCGCCTCCTCACCGGAACCTGGCGACGCGACCCGCCCGTCACGCGTCCTCAATTCGATGGCCAGCGCGGAATACGCAGCCGCACCGGTCGAATCGGGCGAGTAGCTCGAGATCGGCTTGCCATGGCTCGGCGCCTCTGACAGCCGGACATTGCGCGGGATGACGGTCTGGTAGACGCGGGCCCCGAGGTGTCGGCGCACCTCCGCGGCAACGTCCGCGGAAAGCCTCGTCCGGCCGTCGTACATCGTCAGCACCACCCCCTTGATCGCGAGGTCCGGATTCAGGTGGTCGCGAATGAGGTCGAGCGTGGCAAGCAGTTGGGTCAATCCTTCCAGCGCGTAGTACTCGCATTGCAGCGGGATGAGCACGGCGTCAGCGGCGGTCAGGGCATTCACGGTCAACAGACCGAGCGATGGCGGGCAGTCCACCAGGATGTAGTCGTAATCGATCGCGACCTCGGAAAGCAGGCGGGCGAGTCGATGCTCACGTCCCTCCATCGGAGCGAGCTCGACTTCGGCGCCAGCGAGAGCGATCGCGGATGGGACGACGTCGAGCCCCTGGATCGGTCCCGGCATTGTCAGGTCGACCAAGCGCGCACCGTCGATGACCGCGTCGTAGACCGACCGCTCGATCGCGTTGCGGTCGAGCCCCAACCCACTCGTGGCGTTTCCCTGGGGATCCAGGTCGACGATGAGGACTCGCTCACCCGCGAGGGCGAGATAGCTCCCGAGATTCACGACCGTCGTGGTCTTGCCGACGCCGCCCTTCTGATTCGCGCAGGCGATCGTCTGCCCCACTCAGCGTCCTGCTCGGAGATGTTTCACAGTGGTTGATTCTACCATCGCGCGCAGTTGAACCTCGCTTCACGGAGAGAGGCTGGGCAGTCTGACAGCCCGTCCTTTGTCGGCGCGTATCGGGTCATTCGCCCCCGCTCAACTCGTCGCGGCGCGCGATCGGCGAATGCGGGCCGGCTCGTAGCCTCTGTTTCACGTGAAACGCGTACCACAGATGCGTCGGGACCCACGCAGCTGGCGGGTCCCGCATCGGGATGCGGGGACGGTGTTGGGGGTCGTCGACCCGGTCATCGCCTCGCCGGGGCTTCGGAGGGGTCGGCGCTCGCGACGGCCAGGCGGGCCCCGCTGCGTTTCACGTGAAACGTCGGTGCTGGGCGCCGTGTCATACCTTTGCTCGATCTCACGTGAAACACTGCTTGCGCCCCTCCGCCAGGACCATCGGACACTCGGGGTCCGTTGCCCAGAACTGCGGTCCGTGGGATACTTCGAGGCAAGGTCGCCGCCGTTCGACCGACACCTGAAGGACCGTGCGGGCGGGCGCGCCCTTAGGCCAATCAGCCGAGGATCGACCCGCTCGATGACCCTGCTGCTCGCCGCGGTCGGTGCGACGGTGACGGCCCTGCTTGAACTGACCGTGGGCCCGTACCTCAGGGTCGAAACGGCGCAACCTCATCTCGTCCTCGTCGTCGGCATCGTCGTCACTGTGGCGATCGGTCTCGAGGCAGGTCTCGTTTGGGCCTTCGTAGGGGGCCTCGTCCTCGATGTCCTTGCAGAACGGCCGCTCGGATCGACAGCATTCGCACTCCTGCTGTGCATGGGTGCCACGGCGGTGCTCAGTCACCTGCTCGTTCGCGTCCGTCCGATCGTGCCGATCCTGGCCACCCTCCTCCTGAGCCTGGTCTACTCGATGATCCTGTACCTGGCCTTCAACGTTCTACGGACGCCGATCCCGGTGGTTGACCCGGTCTCCATCCTGCTGCCCGGCGTCGTGTACGACACGCTGCTCGCCGCGCTCATCGGTCCGCTCGCCATCTCCATCCACGACCGCAGGACCGAGATCGAACGGGTGGACTGGTGACCCCGTTTCTCGATGAGCGCCCGAGACCGGTTCGAAGTCTGTCGCGCTTCCTGATCTTCGCCCTGATCGTCGTCATCGCCGTCAGCGGGCTCACCGCGCGACTGTTCTACCTGCAGATCGTCGATGGTGGCCGCCTCGCAACGCTGGCGGTGCACAACCGGACCGTGCTCGAGGCGATTCGCTCGCCGCGCGGCCTCATCTACGACCGGAACGGACGGCCACTCGTCACCAATGTCCCGACATTCGTCGTCAAGGTCCGCCCGTCGGACATGACCGTGGCGCAACGACCGGACGTCGTCGAGCGGCTGGCGGCGCTGCTCGGCATGCCGGCTGCCGACATCAACGCGACGATCGACGGCAATCCCGGGTCTACGTTCGATCTCGTCAGGATCGCCGGCGACGTCGATGAGCCAACCGCGAGGCTGATCTCCGAGGCGGGACCGGACCTGCCGGGCGTCGAGGTCGACGTCGAAGCGCGGCGGCAGTACACCGATGGCCCGCTGATGTCGCAGATCCTCGGCTACAGCGGTCCGATCTCAGGCGGCCAGCTCGCGACGCTGAAGGCATCGGGGTACCTGCCCGATGACCTGATCGGCAAGGCCGGGGTGGAGGAGCAGTACGAAACCCAGCTCCGCGGCACCTACGGCAGCCAGACAGTGGAACAGGACGCCTCGGGTCGTCGCACCCAGGTCCTGCAGACGGTCACGCCGCCGAAGCCGGGTGACTCCCTCACCCTGACCATCGACACGGCGGACCAGCAGCAGGCGCAGAAGGCGCTCACCTGGGCCATGAAGACGGTCGGGCTCAAGCGCGGTGTGGTCATCGTCATGAACCCCCAGACCGGCGAGATCCTGGCGATGGTGAGCCTGCCCACCTACGACAACAACCAGTTCGCCAAGGGGATCAGCAACGCCGAATACGCGAAGCTCCTGAACAACCCCGACAAGCCGCTCCTCAACCATGCGATCCAGGAGCACTTCCCGCCGGGTTCGACGTACAAGCTCGTCACAGGAACCGGGGTCCTGGCCGACAAGAAGATCACCGACAAGACCAAGATCCAGACGCACCCCTATCTCACACTCGGCTCGACGCGGTTCTACGACTGGAACCACCGTGGATTCGGGGCGTGCACGATCTACTGCGGGTTCGGACACTCGAGCGACACGTTCTTCTTCCAGATGGCCGGCAAGCTAGGGATCGATCGACTCGGGTACTGGGCGAAGCAGTACGGGTTCGGACAGGTCACCGGGGTCGATCTCCCGAACGAGGTTCCAGGCATCGTCCCGACGAACCAGTGGAAGCAGGACACCCTCGGCGAGAAGATCTTCCCGGGTGAGGTCTACCAGGCGGGGATCGGCCAGGGCTATGACGTCGTCACGCCGCTCCAGCTGATCAACGCCTACGCGACTCTGGCGAACGGCGGGACCGTCTATCAACCACAGGTCGTCCATGACATCGTCGGCCCGGATGGGAACGTGGTCCGGCCGTTCACGCCGAAGGTCCTCCACAAGTTGGCTGCCCCGGCCAGCGTCCTCAGGATCATGCGCAACGCGGCCCGGACCGTCGTCACCGTCCGCCACACCTACAACCTCGTCGACATGCCGATCAAGGTTGCCGGCAAGTCGGGCACGGCCGAGTTCGGGCTGAAGGACAGCAAGGGCCGGCTGCCGTTCCACTCGTGGTTCGTCGGGTTCGTCCCGAAAGACCCGAAGCACGGGTCGTTCAACGATGCCGACTCGCAGCTCGTGGTCCTCGGCTTCGCGTACGACTCGCGGACGAAGGGCAATGTCGGCACGGAGATCGTGAAGTACTTCCTCATGCTCCATTTCGGCATCAAGCACGACTACAGACTCCCGAATCTGCTGCAACGCGGCAACTTCTACCAGAGCAACTGATGGGCGTCATCCGAGTCGAACCCGCACGCGTCAACGACTGGGCCGCCAAATCGGTCGGCGCGGCCTGGCGATCCTATGACCTGCAGCTGACGACCTATGCCGGCCTGCTGGTCGCGATCGGCCTGGTCATGGCGTACACGAACAGCCTCGAGGGTGGCGCGACGACGTTCAGCCGGGGACTGATGTGGGCCGCCATCGCGGTCGTGGTCTTCATCGTCGCGACCGTCTTCGATTACCACTGGCTCAAGACGCTCGCCTGGCCGATCTATGCGATCGAGCTCGGATTGCTGGTCGCGACCCTGGCCATCGGCGACGGGGTCGGCGGGTCTGCTCGCTGGGTGTCGATCGGTCCGCTGGCCTTCCAGTTCAGCGAGATCGCGAAGATCCTCATGATCATCGTGCTTGCCAGCTACCTCGCGGCCCGTGAGGGCCGGCTCGATTCACCAGTGCCGATCGTCGGCGCCTGCGTGCTGGTCGGGCCGCCGTTGCTCCTTGTCATGCTCCAGCCGGACCTGGGCACCTCGCTCGTGTTCGCGGCGATCCTGGCAGGGATGCTCTGGATGTCCGGTGCCAGCCTGCGCTGGCTAACGGCCCTCGCACTGGCAGTCGTGGCGATGGTCCCGATCGCGTGGTCGTACATCCTTCGTGACTACCAGAAGGAGCGGTTGCTGGCGTTCTTCGACTCCAACCCCGACATCCAGGGCGCCGGGTTCCAGCTTCACCAGGCGCAGATCGCCGTCGGATCAGGCGGGTTCTTCGGCAAGGGCCTGACCAACGGGACCCAGACCCAGGGTGACCTGCTCCCAGTCCAGGCCACGGACTTCGTCTTCGCGACGCTCTCGGAGGAGCTCGGGTTCATCGGTGCCATCGTGCTGTTCACGTTGTTCGTGCTGCTGCTGTGGCGGGTCCTCGTCTCCGGCTGGCGGTCCCGAGACGCCTTCGGGACGCTGTTCGCGGGCGGCGTGGCGTCGATGATCCTGTTCCAGATCATCGTGAACGTCGGGATGGTCCTGGGTGTCATGCCGATCACCGGGATCCCGCTTCCCTTCGTGACCCACGGGGGCGCGTCACTGGTCAGCATGGCGGCCGGATTAGGGATCCTGCAGAGCATCAATATCCGGCAGACCAGGGCGGCCTGGTGAGGAAGCGCCGATCCCGGTGACCGCCTGAATGGATGAGGCGGCGATCCCGCATGCAGTCGAGTTGCTGGTCGGCCTGCTCGGACTTGCAGTGCTCGTCGCGGTCATCGCTCGCCCGCTGCGGCTGCCCTACACGGTCGCGCTCGTGGTCGCCGGGCTCCTCGTCGGGATGGGCGCGAGCGCGGTCGGCTACCCGAGCGTCGAGGTCTCGCCCGAGGTCGTGCTCCTTGTGCTGCTTCCCGGTCTCGTCTTCGAGGCCGCCTATCGCCTCCGGATCCGCAATCTCCGTTTGTGGTTCGGGGGTCTTGCGCTGCTCGCCGTCCCCGGGGTGGTGGTCTCGGCGGCCATCGTGGCCGTGGTCCTGAACCAGGGGACCGGTCTGCGGCTGGACCTCGCGTTCATCGTCGGGGCGATGGTCTCGGCGACCGATCCGGCCGCGGTCGTCGCCACGTTCAAGCGCCTGCAGGTCCCCGAGGCATTGTCGACGATGGTCGATGGCGAAAGCCTGCTCAACGACGGCACGGGGCTCGTCCTGTTCGCGATCGCCGTCTCGGCCGTTCACGCGCCGATCGGTCCCGCCGAGGCCGTGGTGGCCTTCGCCGGGACCGTCGGGATCAGTCTCGCCATCGGGCTCGTGACTGGGTATCTCGCGACGCGGGTCATCGGACTGGTGCACGACCACCTGGTCGAGCTGACGATCTCGGTCGTGCTCGCCTACGGCAGCTACATCCTCGCCGACCAGCTCCACCTGTCGGGCGTGATCGCGACGGTCACGGCCGCGATCGTGCTCGGCAACAGCGGTCCGGGCCAGACGATGTCCGAGACCGGTTCCGACGCGATCGACACGGTCTGGGAGTTCTTCGCCTACCTCCTGACCGCCGTCGTCTTCCTGCTCGTCGGGCTCGCGATCCCGCCCGCCCGTCTCCTAGACTCGATCGGGCCGATCGCATGGGGGATCGCCGGGATCCTCATCGGTCGCGCGCTGGTGGTCTACGTCCTGCTCGGCGGTGCGTCCCGCCTCGGTCTTCGGCCGGGGATGGCCGACGTCCTGTCCGCCGGATGGCTCAACGTGCTGTTCTGGGCCGGTCTGCGCGGGGCGGTGGCCGTGGCGATGGCGCTCTCGCTGCCCGCGGACGTCCCGCAGCGCGCCCTGCTCCAGGAGATCACCTTCGGGGTCGTCCTGTTCACGCTGCTGTTCCAGGGCACGACCATCGGGCGGATCGTCGACCGATCGATCAAGGGCCACCGGCCGACGGCCGAGCTGCCGCCCGAGTCCGCACCCGCGAGCTCGACCGGGCCGACCGTCTAGCGACGCCGGTAGAGGCCGCGCCGGTCGGCGTCCTCGGCCTCGGCCGGCCTGCGGCGCCCACTCGTCCGCAGGATGTCATCGAGTTCCTGCCGGTAGTTCCGACCGATCGGCGCGCGATCGAGCCACTCGATGTACTCGATGTCGCGTCGCGCGACCTCGCCGAGCGACCAGCCGGCATACCGCCCGAAGTTGAGGACCGTGCCCGACGGCCGTCCCGGCGGCGGCCCGGCGGCGCCGAACCCCTGGGCCGTGCGCATCGATTCGTCGTAGCCGCTCCCGTGGGTCGAGCGCCCTGGCGTCCAGTCGCGAGAGACTGTCTCGGGCGGGGGCGGGCTTGCGGCCGGCGCGGGCGGTCCTGCCTGAACCGGCCGGCCTGGAGCCGATGGTGACTGGGCTGACGAACCGCTCGCGGCCGGCTCCGTGGCCTCGGTCGAGCGTTTCCGGTCGAACGCCCGCCGTGCTTCGGGTTCGCCGATCAGTTCCCACGCCGCATTGATCTTCGCCATCCTGACCGCCGCCTCGGGTGTATCGGCCAGGTCGGGGTGATACTTGCGGGCCAGTCGCCGGTAAGCGGCCTGGATGACCTCGTCCTCGGCCTCCGCATCGACCTGCAGGACCTTGTACGGGTCGATCGTCTCACCCATCGGCCGGCCCCATCCCGATGGTGCGCGCCCGTGGGAGCTCGGCCGCCCAGCGAGCCACCGGGTCCGCGGGACCTGGAGCGGTCTGCGACGCGGCCTGGTCCATCGTGCCGCAGACTACCAGACGTGCACCGCGGCCCAGCGACGGCGACCGAGCCGTCCGACCCACCCGACACCCCGCCGGCGCCGGCGCCTGCCCGCCAGCGGTGGCGGCTGGTCCTGGCGCGTGCCGCCAACACGCCGGGTCTCGGCGGCCGTGAGCTGAGTGACGCGTTCGAGGGCGCCATCGAGGCGACCGGGCTGCCGCTCGTCCGGCCCGCCGGTCGCGCCCGCGGCCGGGTGGCGTTCGGGGCGCCGCTCCCGATCGGGATCGCGGCCGAACGCGAGCTCGCCGACATCCTGCTGACCGAGCTGCTGCCGGGATCGACCGTCCGCGAACGCGTCGGTGGCTGTCTGCCCGACGGCTGGCGCCTGGTCGACCTGTTCGACGTGTGGCTCGGCGCGCCGCCGCTGGCGGGCCAGGTCGTCGCGGCCGACTACCGGATCGCCGTCGGCCCGACCGACATTGCGGAACTGGCGGCCGCGTGCGAGGCACTGCGCGCGGCCGCCACGCTCCCACGGCAGCGCCCGAAGGGGGGTTCGCTCGTCGCCTACGACCTACGGCCGCTGATGGTCGACGTCCGCATGACGGATCCCGGCCCGCCGTTGCTGCTTCGCGCTCGCACCAGGTTCGATCCGGCGCTGGGGACCGGGCGGCCCGAAGAGATCGTCGCGGCGCTCGCGGAGCGCCTTGGCGATCCGCTCGAGGTCGTCTCGGTCGTGCGCGAGCGCCTGATCCTCGCCGACGAGGCCTAGTGAGGTCCCCGGTAGTGACTCAGTTTGAGCGCAAAGCCCTTTGACGGTGCCTAAGCATCGGACCATGCTTCGTCAGTGAAGCAACAGGATGACGCCAAGTCCGGACGCTCGATCCCGAAAGCGATCGAGCTGGCTGCGATCGTGCTGGCCATCGTTGTGGTCGGTCTCGCCTCCTGGCTCCTCTTCGCATGGTCGGCACTCAGCGGATTACTGAATCCCGGCTGATGAAGCAATCGAAGATGCTCGCGGACCCGAACCGCCGTGCCGAAGGCGACGGTACACATCATCGACTCGATCTTGGATGCGTGGCCGGAACCGGCCCCTTTACGAAGGACCCGGCCAGGGTCGCGCGGGGCAAGGTGAGCGGGGCCAAGGGGGGCAAAGTCCGCGCGTCGAAGCTCACGCCTGAGCGGTCTATTGATCGAATACCAAGTGAATCAGAGCGAAGTCGAACTGATCGATTTTGCCGATATCGCTCCTAGCAAACTGCGGCGCTGGCCAGAGGACTCTGACTAGGCGCACTCGGCGGCCTCAAGCCCCGCGTCCAGACGCGCGATCCCGTTGACAGCCAGCGAAGGAGGCAGACGTGGCCAAGTTCAAGCGGCAGCGACATGAGACCGTCTTGCTGGCGATCGTCATCGTGATCGGGGTCCTCGCGGTGATGGAGATGGGCTCGGTGCTCGTCCCCTTGATGAAGAACCCGGTCGTGCTCTTCGCGGCCGTGCTTGCCGCGGTCGGGGTGGTGCTAGCAGCGTCCCGCGCGGAACGGCCAGCCAAGCCGGAGCGGCCCTCGAACTGAATCAGTACCGAGGTCCCACGAGGGTGTCTCAGTGCTCGACGTCAGGTGTAGGCTGACTCGCATGGGATTCAATAGCCCCAATCCTGGCATCTGGGGCGAATCCGTTCGGACCGGTCTCAACCCCGGCGAAGAGCGAAACGCCCACGAGCACGAGGCGACCGTCGAGCAGCGATCGCTCGACCAGGCGGAACTTCGGGAACTGGAGCGATCCGAGTTGTACGCCGAGACACCTCCAGCCCCTCAGGAGTCACGACTCCGAAGGATCGTCGGCCGGATGTTTCGCCGCTCAGCGTAGCCCGGGTCGCGTCCACGGTCGCGGTTGACCGTCTCACGCTCAGCGCCGTACAATCCCTTTTCTGCGCGTCGGCATCGCCGCGCGCCTTTTCACGTCCGAGGTCTCGGTCGCCGCATGCGGTCGCCGGACACCAATCCTGAGGATCCATGTACGCAGTCATCGAGACCGGCGGAAAGCAATACCGCGTCGAGGTCGGCACCGAGCTCGAGGTCGAGCTGCTCGACGTCGAGCCGGGCAACACCATCACGATCGAGCGCGTCCTGCTCGTCGCCGACGGCGACGACTCGACGATCGGGCGGCCGCTCGTTGCGGACGCCGCGGTCAGTGCCGAGGTGCTCGACCAGACCCGTGGTCCGAAGCTGATCTCGTTCAAGTACCGGCCCAAGGCGCGCAGCCGGGTCAAGAAGGGCCATCGGCAGGAGTTGACAGTCCTCCGCATCGCCGACATCACGCTCGGTGGCAAGAGCGCCGCCAAGGCAGCCGAGAAGGCCGAGCACGACGCCAAGACCGAGCGCCAGCGCCTCGAGGATGCCGCGGCAGTCCAGGCGGCCAAGGATGCCGAGCTCGCCGCGAAGCTCGCGGTCGGCGCCGAGGCGAAGCCGGTGAAGGCCAAGGCGGAGCCGGCGGCCAAGACCGACGCCAAGGCGAAGGCCGAGCCCAAGGCCAAGGCGGACACCAAGGCCAAGACGGAGTCAAAGCCACAGGCGAAAGCCGACACCAAGGCGACGACCGCGAAGGCGTCGTCGGCCAAGACCTCGGCTGCACCGACCAAGGCCAAGCCCGACACGAAGACGTCGACGGCCAAGCTGGCGACGGCGAAGACCGACGGCGACGCGCCGGCTGCGAAGGCGGACGCGCCCAAGAAGCCACGCGCAACGAAGAAGGACGAGTAGACGAGATGGCACACAAGAAGGCGGGCGGCAGCGTCAAGAACGGCCGCGACAGCGTCGGGCAGCGTCTCGGCGTCAAGGCCGGTGACGGCCAGCTCGTCACTGCCGGTTCGATCATCGTCCGCCAGCGTGGCATGACGTTCCTGTCCGGCCCAGGGACCGGGCTGGGTCACGATTACACCGTGTTCGCGACCGTCACCGGCAAGGTGAAGTTCGAGCACGCAACCAAGTCCAAGAAGCGCATCCGGGTCGAGGCGGTCGAGATGGCCGCCGCGAGCGCCGAACTCTAGGAACAACCCCGGAATGACCGGCGACCACCGGCTGGGCCACTGCCCGGAACGGACGGCGTCGGAGGAGAGCACCTCGTGAAGCCGGATATCCATCCCAAGTACTTCCAGGCCAAGGTCCACTGCGGATCGTGCGGCACCGAGTGGACGGTCGGTTCCACCCGACCCGAGCTGCGGGTCGACGTGTGCGGCAACTGCCACCCGTTCTTCACCGGCAAGCAGACCATCATCGACACGGCCGGCCAGGTCGAGCGCTTCCAGAAGCGACTGGAGCGCCAGGTCCGAAGCTAGCCCGCGTCGCGACGCGTCGCGGTCTCACCGACGGTCACCTGGCGCCCGCATCACCTCGCGGGCTGCCCCCGGTACACGGCCCAGGTCCACGCACCCGGTAGACTTGCGGCCATGCCCACCTTCACGTACGGCGGCCAGGCGCTCATCGAGGGCGTCCTGATGCGCGGCCGCGACGCGATCGCGGTCGCGCTGCGCCATCCCGACGGCCACATCGTCTACGCCACCGAGCGGCTCGACGCCGGATTCCACGGGACGCGCTGGTCGAAGTGGCCGCTGATCCGTGGTCTCGTCGTCTTGTACGAGACGCTGGTCGTCGGCACGCGCTGGCTCGTGCGCAGCGCCAACGTCCAGGCCTCGCAGGAAGGGGTCGAGCTCGGCAAGGGCTCGGTCATCCTGATGCTCGGGCTGACGCTCGCGGCCGGGATCGGCATCTTCTTCCTGCTGCCGCTGTTCATCGCGTCGGTCGCCGTCTCAGGCGCTGACCATTCCCTAGCGCAATCGCTCGTCGAGGGCCTGATCCGGGTCGCGATCTTCCTGGGCTACCTGGTCCTGATCTCCCGCTCGCCCGAGATCGGCCGGGTCTTCCAGTACCACGGCGCCGAGCACAAGACGATCCACGCGCTCGAGGCCGGCGACCCACTGACCGTCGAGGCGATCCGCAAGTACCCGACCGCCCATCAGCGCTGCGGCACCGAGTTCCTCGTCGTGGTCATCCTCCTGTCGATCATCGCGTTCTCGCTGGTCGGCCGGCAGACGCCGCTCGTCATGATCGCCAGCCGGATCCTGCTCATCCCGGTGATCGCGGCCGTCGGGTACGAGGTCCTGCGCTTCGGTGCGCGCCATCGGAAGAACCTGATCGTGAAGGTCCTGCTGTACCCGGGCCTGCTCGTCCAGATGATCACGACGAAGCAGCCGACCGACGACATGATCGAGGTCGCGATCGTCTCGATGGAGCAGGCCCTCGTGGCCGACGGCGAGGCCGTCCCGGCCGGCTCGGGCGAGTTCGAGCGGCGCCAGATGCAGCTGGCGGCGCCGGCCGACACCATGACCGACCTGCCGACGGCCGCCGTCCCGCCGGCACCGACCAGCCTCCGCGCTCCCGACCGCCCCGCCACTCCCGACCGACCCGCCGCCGGGGCGATGAGCGATCTCGACGCCAAGCTCGCGGAGATCGCCCTGCAATACGACGAGATCCAGGCCGAGTTGTCGCGCCCCGAAACCTCGACCGACCCAGCGGCCATCCGCCGTCTCGGCCAGGAGCTGTCGCGGCTCGAGCCCGTCGTCGAGGCCTTCCGCCGGCTCGAGGCGACCCGTGCCGAGCTGGCCGGGGCGCGTGAGCTGCGCGACGGCTCCGATGCGGCCGACGAGATGCACGCGATGGCACGCGACGAAGTCACCCGACTCGAGGCCGACGAGGCGCGCCTGCTCGAGGAGCTGAAGGTCCTGCTCCTGCCGCGCGACCCGAACGACGGCCGCGATGTGATCATGGAGCTCCGCGGCGGGGCAGGCGGCGAGGAGGCGGCCCTCTTCGCCTCCGAGCTGTACCGCATGTACGTCCGCTACGCCGAACGCCACCGCTTCAAGCCGGAGGTCCTCAGCCTCAACGAGACGGGGATCGGCGGGATCAAGGAGGCGATCCTCCAGATCCACGGCGACGGCGCCTACAGCCGGCTCAAGTTCGAGGGCGGCGTCCATCGCGTCCAGCGGATCCCCGCGACCGAGTCGTCGGGGCGGATCCACACGTCGACCGTGACCGTCGTCGTCCTGCCGGAGGTGGACGAGGTCGAGATCGAGATCGACGAAGAGCGCGACCTGCGGATCGACGTCAAGCGAGCCTCGGGCCCCGGCGGCCAGTCCGTCAACACGACCGACTCCGCGGTCCGGGTGACGCACCTGCCGACCGGCCTGGTCGTCGAGATCCAGGACGAGAAGAGCCAGCACAAGAACAAGGCCAAGGCGATCTCGGTCCTGCGCTCGCAGGCTGTACGACCTCCAGCAGCAGAAGCAGCGCGAGGCGGATTCCGCGGCGCGGCGCTCGATGGTCGGCTCGGGCGACCGGTCGGACAAGGTCCGGACCTACAACTTCCCGCAGGACCGCGTCACCGACCACCGGATCGGCAAGACCGTCCACAACCTGCCGGGCGTCATGGACGGCGACCTCGACGACCTGATCGACGCGCTGGTCATGGCCGACCAGGCCGATCGACTCGGGGAGGGCGACGGCGCTGGCTGACGACGGGTCGTCGGCATCGGCGTCAGGCCTGGGCCACCCGGTCGACACCACGGGCTCCCTCCTGCACGAAGGCGCGGAGCGGCTGGTCGCCGCCGGGTCGGAGACGCCGAGGCTCGATGCCGAGCTGCTCCTCGGGCACGCGGTCGGTGTCGGGCGCACGGTCGTGCTGGCACATCCCGAGGCGCCGGTCGGGGCCGACGCCGTCCGCCGCTACCGGTCGGACATCGAGCGCCGAGCGGCCGGCGAGCCGGTCGCGTACCTGCGCGGGGTCAAGGAGTTCTACGGACTCGCATTCGTGGTGGACGCCCGCGCCCTGATCCCGCGGCCGGAGACCGAACGACTCGTGGAGCTGGCCGAGGCCGAGGTCATGCGCCGTCTGGGCGCGGCGGACCGTGCTCCGGCTGGACCGTCGCTGCGGATCGCGGACGTCGGCACGGGGAGCGGTGCGATCGCGGTCGCGCTGGCGGTCGCGCTTCGACGCCGTCACGCGCTCGACGCGGTCGAGCTCCTCGCGACGGACGTCTCCGCGGAGGCGCTCGAGCTCGCGCGCGAGAACGCGGTCGCCCACGCGGTCGCGGACCGGATCGGGTTCGAGGTGGCCGACCTGGTGCCGACGGCCGCGTCGCCCTTCGACATCGTGCTGGCCAACCTCCCGTACGTCCGGAGCGACGCCATGCGTGGGCTGCCGCGGGCGACGACGTTCGAGCCGGCCGTCGCGCTCGACGGAGGCCCCGACGGGCTCGCGGTCATCGCCCGGCTCGTCGACCGGCTCCCCGGTCTTCTCGTCGCGGGGGGTGTCGCCCTGCTCGAGATCGGCGCCGACCAGCGCGATGCGATCACCTCGCTCGTCGCGGCGCGGCTCCCGGGCTGGCGGTGTGCCGTCGAACTCGATCTGGCGGGGTTGCCACGCGTCGCCCGGATCGAGATGGCAGCCGGGTCGGCTGCCGGCTGACGTCGCCATCCGCCGGCTGCCGCGAGCGCCCGCGGCGGCGGTCGGGCATCATCGGGTCATGCCCGCCATCGTCACGCCCGAGCCGATCATGCCCATCCGCCTCGTCGCGCTCGACATCGACGGCACCCTCGTCGGCGACGACCTGAGCATCGGGCCGGATACGCGGTCGGCGGTCCACGCGGCGCGCGCACAAGGCGTCATGGTCTCGCTCATCACCGGGCGGATGGTCTCGAGCGCGATGCGCTTCGCACGCGAGCTCGACCTCGACACCCCGATCGTCGGCTACCAGGGCGCCCTGATCCGGGAGATGCCGGCGGAAGGCTCGAAGCGGCCGGGCCGGCTCCTCGTCCACACGCCGCTGTCGGCGGCGGTCGCTCGCGAGGTCGTGGTCTGGGCGCGTGCCCATGGGCTCGACCCGCATGTCAACCATCTCGAGCGGTTCATCGTCCGCACGGATGACCCACGCGCGGACGAATACACCACGTTCATGGGCACGCCGCCGCGCCTCGAGGACGACCTGGTCGCCTCGATCCGGCACCCGGTGACGAAGGTGATGTGCGCGGGTGAGCCGCCGCTCCCGACCCTGGTCGCGCCGCTGGCCCGCGCCCATTTCGCGGGACGTGCCGATGTCACCGTCAGCCACCCGCACTTCGTCGAGTTCGTGGCACCCGGGGTCTCGAAGGGCCGGGCGATCCGCTGGCTCGCCCGGCGGATGCGGATCCCGCTCGGCGCGGTGCTCGCGATCGGCGACCAGTGGAACGACATCGAGATGCTGGCCGAAGTCGGTCACGGGACGGCGATGCCGACCGCGCCGGTCGAGGTGCTCGCGGCCGCCCGCTACGTCGCGCGGCCGCTCGGCGAGGAAGGAGTCGCGCGGATGATCGAGGCCCTCGTGCTGGGGTCACCGACGGAGGCGCGGCGGGCGATGGCTCGGTTCGCGAGCGAAGCCGCCGCTCGACGGGCCGAGCTCGCGTCGGCGCGTGCGGTCGGCGCCACGTCGTGAGTGCCCGGATCGTTCCCGACGACGCCGCCGGTCGCGCGGCGGCCATCGACGTCCTCCGCGTCGGCGGCGTCGTCGCGCTCCCGACCGACACGGTCTACGGCATCGCGGTCGCGCTCGGGACCCGGGGCGGAATCGAGCGATTGTTCCGCGTGAAACGCCGGCCGCTCGACAAGGGGATCGTGCTGCTCCTCGCGGATGCCGCCCAGGCGGCCACGATCGGGGTCATGGGTCCGGCGGCGACGGCGCTCGCTGCCGCGTGCTGGCCCGGTGGGCTGACCGTCGTCGTCCGGCAGCGTCCCGACGTCCGCCTGCCGGCAGCCCTGACGGCGGGGGCGACCACGATCGGCCTTCGCGTCCCGGACCACGAGGCGCCGCAGGCGCTCGCCGCGGCGATCGGGCCGATGCCGACGACGTCGGCCAACGTCTCCGGGCTCCCCGAGGCACGCAGCGCGGCCGAGATCCTCGACCAGCTCGGCGATGCGGTGGATCTCATCCTCGACGGCGGTCCGGCGCATGGCGGGCCCGCGTCCACGGTCGTCGACTGCAGCGGCGCGCGGCCCGTGATCCTTCGCGAGGGCGCGATCCTGACGACGCGCCTGGCGCGGATCCTCGACGCCGCCGGCATCGCCCACGAGCTCCGATCCAGGCAACGCGGTCCCGCCCCGCGGTGACCGTGCGGCGCGGGGACGGCGCGCGGCCGGCGCTGATCGACCTCGGCCGTGCGGCCGGCTCGCCGGGCCTCCCCGGACATGGGCGCCCCGGCCGCTGTCCCGAACGTGGGAAGATACCGGCCGGACGCGCCGGGGGGCTCGGGCGCGTCACCGGCGCCCGGGATGCCCCGGAGCGGCAGGGAAGGAGTCGGCGCCACATGACCATCTCGCCACCGACGGGCCTCGCACTCGAGTCGATCGCGGAGGTCGACCCTGTCCTCTGGGAAGCGATGCTCGGCGAGCGGCGACGCCAGCACGACAAGATCGAGCTGATCGCGAGCGAGAACTACACCTCGGCGGCCGTCATGGAGGCCCAGGGCTCGTGGCTGACGAACAAGTACGCCGAGGGCCTGCCGGGCAAGCGCTACTACGGCGGCTGCGAATACGTCGACATCGCCGAGCGCCTCGCCCAGGAGCGGGCGATCAGCCCTCTTCCCGGGCGCCGAGCACGTCAACGTCCAGCCGCATTCCGGGGCCCAGGCGAACATGGTCGCCTACTTCAGCGTCCTCCAGCCGGGCGACCGGATCATGGGGATGAACCTCGCCCACGGCGGGCACCTGACCCACGGCATGGGGCTCAACTTCTCGGGCCGGCTCTACGAGGTCCATGCCTACGGCGTCCGTCAGGACACCGAGCGGATCGACTACGACGCGATGGCGGCGCAGGCGAAGGAAGTCCGCCCGAAGCTGATCGTCGGTGGCGCGTCCGCCTACCCGCGGCTCTGGGACTTCGAGCGCATGGCGGCCATCGCCGCTGACGTCGGAGCCATCCTGTTCATCGACATGGCGCACATCGCCGGTCTCGTCGCGGCGGGGGTCCATCCCAGCCCGTTCCCGTACGCGGACCTGGTGACCACCACGACCCACAAGACGCTCCGTGGTCCGCGGGGAGGGATGATCTTCACCCGCCGCACACTCCGGCCGGGCCTCGACCCAGCCGATTTCCCGGCCGTCAAGAACGGCGCGGCCGAGGGCGCACTCGCGGCATCGGTCGATCGCACGGTCTTCCCGGGCGTCCAGGGCGGTCCGCTCATGCAGGTCATCGCCGGCAAGGCCGTCGCATTCAAGCTCGCCGCGGAAGAGACGTTCCGCGAACGACCAGCGGCGGACGGTCGAGAACGCCGCGGTGATCGCGGACACGCTCGCCAGCCTCGGCGCGCGGGTCGTCTCCGGCGGCACGGACAACCACCTCATGCTGGTCGACGTGACGCCGCTCGGGGTGACCGGCAAGGAGGCCGAGCACCTGCTCGACGAGATCGGCATCACGGTGAACAAGAACGCCATCCCGTTCGACAGCCTGCCCCCGAACACGGCGTCCGGGATCCGGATCGGGACGCCGGCCGCCACGTCGCGCGGGTTCGGGCCGGACGAGATGCGGTCGATCGGCCGGATCATCATCGACGCGATCCGGCGCCGCGACGACCCGGCCGAGCAGGCACGTCTCGCCGGCGAGGTCAGCGAGATCGCCGGCCGCTTCCCGGTGCCGGGCCTGCCGGCCGCGTGACCGCCGCGACGATCGACCCGCCGCCCGGCGTGATCCGGCCCCGATGACGTTCATCACGAACGTCGGGGACGTCCTCGGTCCGATCGTCGTCGTCTTCGTCCTCGCCGCGCTCGTCGCGCTGGTCGTGACGCCGATCGTGCGCGTCGTGATGCTGCGCTACGAGATCGTCGATCGGCCCGAGGCCCGCCGGGTCAACACCATCCCGGTCCCGCGCGGCGGCGGGCTCGCGGTGTCGGCAGCGTTCCTGCTGGTGGCCGGCCTCTTCCTGATCGTGAACCTGAACGCACACCTGGTGCCGATCCCGTTCAACTTCGACACCGAGGAGATGGCGGCGCTGCTGCTGGGTGGCGCCCTCGCCGCCGGCCTCGGCGCGATCGACGACCTGTTCGACCTCCGGGCGCGCTACCAGCTCATCGGGCAGGTCGGCCTCGCCTGCGTCGCGGTCGCGCTCGGGGTCACGATCACATTCGTCTCGAACCCGATCGGAGATGATTTCCACTTCACCGGCGTGTTCGCCGCGGGCATCACGATCTTCTGGATCGTCGGGATGATCAACAGCATCAACTGGATCGACGGCCTCGACGGGCTGTCGTCCGGGATCGCCTTCATCGCCGCGGTGACGCTGGGGATCATCAGCCTCACGAACCAGGTCTCACAGCCGCAGCCGCTCGTCGCGGTCCTGTGCTTCGTCCTGGCCGGGTCGCTCCTGGGGTTCCTTCGCTGGAACTTCAACCCGGCCAGCATCTTTGCCGGGACCAGCGGCGTGCAATTCGTCGGGTACACGCTGGCCGTGCTCGCGATCCTCGGGACCGCAAAGGTCGAGGTCGCCCTGCTCGTCCTTGGCGTGCCCATCATCGACACGTTCTGGATCATCGTCCGACGGGCGTCGGAGGGCCGCTCGCCGTTCAGCCCCGACCGGACCCACATCCATCACCGGCTCCTCGGCCTTGGCCTCTCGCATCGCCAGACGGTGCTGGTGATCTACGGGATCTGCCTGGTGCTGTCGGTCCTCTCGATGCTCCTGTCGGGCCTCACCCAGTTCTACGCGTTCCTCGGCGTCTTCGTCGCGTTCGGGCTCATCCTGTTCGTCCCGACCCGCGGCGACTTCGACCGGCCCGACGAACTCGAGGCCGAAGCGTACGAATCCGCTCCCCCGAACGTCCGAAGGGACTAGGTCGACTGCCCGTCTGGGCGGGTTCGCCGACCGGTGTTAGCATCCCGGTCCAGAACGCGTGCGCGGGTCGCGTTCGCTACGGGGTGTCCATGGCCTTCGAAGTCGCCATCGTCATCATCGCGTCCGTTGCGATCATCGGCCTCGTCGGATTGTCGATCACGGTCCGCGATACGCCAGTCAACAGCGTCCCGTCGAGGCACGCGCAGCGCCCGGCGCCGTTCGAAGGCGTGCTGGACATCATCGACCGCTCGATCGGGATGTACGTCGTCCGCCGTCTGACGGGCCGACCGACGTCGCGCCCGATCGATCCGCCGGTACCCGTCAGCCCGATCACCGCCGACGACCTCGCCTACCGCCTCGGCGTGTCCGATGCCCCGACCCCGCCCGTGCCCGAGAGCCCGATCCCGCCCGCGGCGGCCGGTGCCGCCGCCACGGCCGCCGCCGCACGAGCGACCGCGGCCGCCCACGTCGCGGCCGGCGCATCGAGGACGACGGTCGCGGCGAACGCGGTCGCGGTTGGTGCCGTGTCGGCCCAACGTCGATCCGCCCGGGTGGCCGCCACCCCGGCCGACCCGGCGATCCCCCGGGAGCGCCTGGTTCGCGATGCCGGTATCGCGTTGATCGCCCTGGCGACCCTCGGGCTCGTCGCGATCCTCGTCTGGCCGCAAGGTCGCCCCGGACCCGCGACGCCGACCCCCCACGCCGCCGCGGTCGCCGACGCCACGCAGTCGCCATCGGCCACCGCGACGGCGGCGGCCACGCCGAGCCCGACATCACCGGCCACCGTTGTGGCGACGCCCGCCGCGACCCCCGGCCCGACCCCGTCACCGGTCGCGACACCGAAGCCGACACCGAGGCCGACACCAAGGCCGACGCCGCAGCCGACCCCCACGCCGACGCCGACGCCCAAGCCGACGCCGAAGCCCACCCCGAAGCCGACGCCGACTCCGGCACTGGCTGCGGTGATCTCGGTTTCAGAAGCCTGCGGCCCCCCGGGCGTTACCATCACGTTCACGGCCGCGACGATGCCCGGTGCCACGTATTCGTGGAACTTCGATGATGGCACGGGTACCGGACGAGTCGTCCCACATCAGTACCTCGCTGCCGGGACCTACAACGTCGTTCTGACCGTCGCTCGATCCGGCAACCAAGACTCTGCTCCGGTGACCATCAATGTTCCCTGTTAGTCGCCCACGTCCCGCGGCCGCCCTGCTTGCGGGCATCCTCCTGGTCGGCCTGTTGCCGGCGGTCGCGCTGGCGGACCCCCCTGTCGCCAACCCCGACGCCTACCCGGTGTTCGAGGACGCCGGCCCGACCTCGCTCGACGTCCGGAGCAATGACACCGACACCGAAAGCGATCCCCTGACGATCACGGGAGTGACCGTTCCCTCACACGGCACGACCTCGACAGACGGCTCGACCGTGATGTACACCCCGGACGCCAACTACGTCCGGCCCGGACTCGTTCGATTACACCATCGGTGACGGTCTGGGCGGCACCGCCACGGCCACGGTCACCATCACCGTGGAACCCGGTCAACGACGTCCCGTCGGGCGCGGACGCGACCGTGGTCACGCTCGAGGACACGCCGTATCTGTTCGCGCCGGCCGACTTCGGCTTCAGCGACCCGATCGACAGCCCCCCGAACGCCCTGGCCGGCGTGGTCGTGACGACGGTGCCCCTGAACGGGACGCTGACCGATAACGGCAGCCCGGTCGTGACCGGCGACGAGGTGTCGGCCGGCGACATCCTCGGGGGCCACCTCGCCTTCTCGCCGGACCCGAACGCCAACGGCGTCCCTTACGCCAGCTTCACCTTCCAGGTCCGCGACGACGGGGGCACCGCCAACGGCGGCGTCGACCTCGACCCGTCGCCGAACACCATGACGATCGACGTCACGCCGCAGAACGATCCTCCGGTCGCGAACCCCGACGCGAGTACGGTCGCACGCAACGCGCCGGCGACCGACATTCCCGTGCTGCTCAACGACACCGACGTCGAGGGCGACACGCTGACGATCACCGGGACGACCCAGGGCACACAGGGCACGGTCGTGATCACCGGTGGCGGGACCGGGCTCACATACCAGCCCAACACCGGTGCGACAGGCCCGGACAGCTTCACCTACACGATCAGCGATGGCCACGGCGGGACCGACACCGGCACCGTCACGATCACGATCAGCGAACAGCAACACGAACCCCGTCGCGAACCCCGACACGCCACCACCCATGTTGGAGGACGCGCCGGCGACGGCGATCGACGTCCTCGCCAACGACACGGACGCGGAGCACGACACGTTGTCGATCACGGGGGTGACCCAGGGCGTCAATGGTGGGGTCGTGGCGATCACCGGTGGCAACCCCGGCACTGGCCTGACCTACGCGCCCGCCGCGAACTACAACGGCCCCGACAGCTTCACCTACACGATCAGCGACGGGCACGGCGGGAGCGCCACGGGCACCGTGTCCGTGACGATCACCCCGGTCAACGACGCACCGGTCGCGAACGACGACACGAAGGCGGTCAACGAGAACGGGCCGGCGACCGCGATCCCCGTGCTGGCCAACGACACCGACGTCGAGGGCGACATCCTGACGATCAACGGCAAGACCGATGGCGCCCACGGGGTCGTGACGATCACCGGCGGCGGGACTGGGCTGACCTATACGCCGGCCCTGAATTACGCCGGCCCGGACAGCTTCACCTACACGATCTTCGACGGTAACCTGACATCGCTCCCTGCCACGGTGCAGACTGACGGTCAGCGTCGACCATGCGCCACGCGCCGCGAACGACGTGACCCTGACCGTCCCGGAGAGCGCCGGCGCCACGGCGCTCGCGGTCATGGCCAACGACAGCGACGTGGACGGCGACGCGCTGACCGTGGTCGGCAAGACCAACGGCGCCCATGGGACGGTGGCGATCCTCGGCGGCGGCACCGGCCTGACCTACGACCCGGTCCAGCTCTACATCGGGACCGATGTCTTCACCTACACGATCAGCGACGGTCGTGGGTCGACAGCCACGGCCACCGTGCTGCTGACCGTCGTGAAGGACACGACCAGACCGACGGTCGTCGCCCCGATCCAGTCGCTGTACAACCAGACCGTCGGGACCTCCACGACAAGGACCCACATCAGCTGGTCGGCGTCCGATCCGGGCGGCACGGGGGTCGCGAAGTACCAGCTCCAGGTCAGCGTCAATGGCGGCTCGTACACCACCATCGCGCTGGCGACCGCCACCTCCACGGCCGTCAACCGGACGCTGACCACGAACAAGAGATACCGCTTCCGGGTCCGCGCCACGGATCGGCAGGGAAACGTCAGCGCCTACGCCTACGGCCCCACCTTCACGCCTGTTCGCATCCAGAACTCCAGCTCGAGCGTGCACTACACGGGCGCCTGGACGACGAGGTCGACCAGCCATGCGCTGGGTGGCAGTCATCGCGTCGCGACCTCGACGGCCGCCCGGGCCCGCTACAGCGGAGCGATGCGCGACGTCGCCCTGGTCGTGACGACGACCGCGCCCGGCGGCTCAGCCCAGGTCTGGATCGATGGTGTCCTGGCCGCGACCGTGAACCTCCACTCGTCGTCCACCGGCTACCACCGGCTCGTCTTCCAGCGGCACTTCTCGTCGCTCGCGACACACACCATCGAGGTCCGCCCGATCACCGGGCGCCTCTACCTGGATGCGTTCCTGCTCGATCGTTGAGCCCGGCCTCCTGACGTTTCGGGCAGGTCGCACCTGCTATACTGCCGCGGCCGTATCAGGTCGCCCATGATCGAGCCCGGACGAGGCGGGGCCTATGTGGTCCTCTTCTCAGAGATCGGCATCTCACTCCTGGTGACGACGCTGGTCGGAGCGCTCGGTGGCCATTGGGTCGACGAGCAGCTTGGGATGACGTTTCCGGTCTTCATGCTCATCGGGTTCTTCCTCGGCGCAGGAGCCGGGACCGTGATGATCATCCGGATGGTGGATCGGTTCCTGAAGTCATTCGATTAGCCGGTCTCTGCCCGACCGGTGCAGGGGGATCCGAGCGCGGCGTCGAGCCGCGCTCCTGTGTGTGGAGCGAGTGTGTCGAGCGAGCAGGTCGTGACCCCGGAAGTCCCCGAGGCCCCAGCCCCGCAGCCGAAGTCGGGCCGCGGGCTGTCGTCGCGCTGGTTCCTCCTGATCGGCGCCGTCATCGTCTTCAACATCGTCGCGCTGATCTTCGTGCCGCCGTTCCCGAAGGACGGTGCGCCGGGTGACGCGTGCGCCTTCCCCGTCTGCTACATCGAGGGAACGCTGGAGTTCCCGGCGCCGCATGTCGTCTGGGCGCCCGCAGGGTCGACTCCGCCTCCGGCCACGGATCTGATCGTCTTCTACCCGAGCATCAGCTCGACCATCCTGACCATGTGGATCGTCATGGCCGTCGTCCTCATCGGTGCGATCCTCATGACTCGTGGCCGAAACCTCATCCCCGGTCGGGCGCAGAACGCGTTCGAGTGGCTGTACGAGTTCCTGGAGGACTTCGGGCTGGGGATCGCCGGGCCGACGGCCAAGCCGTACGTCCCGCTGTTCATCGCGTTCTTCATCCTCATCCTGTTCTGCAACTGGAGCGGGCTCATCCCGCCCGTGGGTCGGATCGAGGAGTTGCGCGCCCCGACGAGCGACGTCAACATCACCATCGGCCTGGCGCTCGTGAGCTTCATCTACTTCGAGTTCCAGGGCTTCCGCCGGCTCGGCATCGGCGGCTATCTCGGCAAGTTCTTCCCCCTCTACGAGTTCAAGAACGGGATCGCGGCGGGCGGCATCGCGCTGTTCGTCGGCCTGGTGGAGCTGATGCTCGAATTCGTCAAGCCGGTCACGCTGTCGATGCGACTCTTCGGCAACATCTATGGCGGCGAAGTCGCGCTCGGGGTCATCACCGCGCTGACCATCGCCTTCATCCCGGTCGGACTGCTCGGGCTCGAGGTCATGCTCAACGCGATCCAGGCCCTGATCTTCAGCATCCTCACCCTCATGTTCATCGTCCTCGCCATCGAGAGCCACGACCACGAGGAGGGCCACGTGGCCGACGAAGCGCTCGAAACCTTGCACGGGTCGGAGCCCTCCGCGCTTCAGCCCGCCCACTGAGGCGCCCGGAGGCGCGATCCATCAGCGGTCCCAAATGAATCCAGGCCGCCCGCCTGGGATGTAGGAGGAACTCACGACATGGAGCACATCGGCGCCGGCCTTGCCGCACTCGGGGTCATCGGCCCCGGCATCGGCATCGGCATCCTGGGCGGCCTGGCCGCCTCGGCCATCGGCCGGAACCCCGACGCGGCCGGCCAGATCCGCGGTATCGCGATCATCCTCGCCGCATTCGCCGAAGGGCTCGGCGTGCTGGCGATCGTCGTCGGCCTGCTCGCGATCTTCATCAAGTAGCCGACGGTGGAAACGTTGGCCGTCGCCACAGCGGCGGGCCACCAGATCGCACAGCTCGCCGCCGCAGGCGACGCCCTGTTCCAGGTCAATCTGTTCTGGGTGATCGTCAGCGCGCTCAACTTCATCCTCTTCTTCGCGATCATCTGGTCGTTCGCGTTCAAGCCCGTGTCGAAGATGCTGGCCGAACGCAAGGAGCGGATCGAGCAGGGCCTGAAGGACGCCGAGCAGGCGCGTCGCGATCGCGAGAGCGCCGAAGCGGAACGGGTCGCCACGCTCGGCGAGGCGCGCCGCGAGGCGAACGACATCCTCGTCCGGGCCCAGAAGGTCGCCCAGGAGACGCGCGACGCCGACATCGCGGCGACCCGCGAGGAGCTCGAACGGCTCCGGGTCCGGGCAGCGGCGGACATCGAGGCGGAGAAGGTCCGCGCGATCGCCGACGTCCGAGCCGAGGTCGCCGACCTCGCCCTGCTCGCCGCCGGCAAGGTCGTCGGGGAGACGATGACCGACGAGCGCCAGCGTCGCCTGGTCGAGGAGTTCATCCGCAGCTCCGGGGTCGGGGGATCCAACAACTGATGGCGACCGACTGATGGCCGGACGCGAGACCGCCGCGCGCCGCTATGCCGAGGCCGCCTTCGAGGTCGGCCTGCGCGACGGCACGATCGAGGCGTGGCGGTCCGGGCTGGAGGCGGCCGCATCGATCGCGGCGGACGAGCGGGTCGGTCAC
Organism: uncultured Chloroflexia bacterium; assembly: GCA_963742075.1. Taxonomy (GTDB): domain Bacteria; phylum Chloroflexota; class Limnocylindria; order Limnocylindrales; family CSP1-4; genus SPCO01. The sequence continues at coordinate 133,920 of CAVUKR010000014.1, forward strand.
ATGCTGGCCAATCCCGCGGTCGCGCTCGAGACGCGGACCGGGATGGCGGATTCGATCTTCGGGAGGGTCGCTCCGCGACCCGTGCTCAACCTGCTCGACCTGATGATCCGGCGGGGCCGGATCCACGAGCTGCCCAAGGTGGCGGCCGAGTTCCGCCGACTCGACAACGCCCGCCAGGGCATCACGGTGGCCACGGCCACCAGCGCCGCCCCGCTGTCGGAGGACGAGATCCGTGCCCTGACCGAGCGGCTCGAGAAGTTCACGAACGGTCGCGTCGAGCTCGACGTCCAGGTCGATCCCAGCCTGCTGGGTGGCCTCGTCGTGCGCGTCGGCGATCGCATGATCGACGGGAGCGTCCGGGGCCGCCTCGAGCGACTGCGGAACCAGCTCGTGTCGGGCGCCCTCTAGGAGACCTGAGACCGATGGCCATCCGTTCCGACGAGATCACCAGCATCATCAAGTCCGCGATCGACGACTTCGACTCCGGTGTCGAGACCCGCAGCGTCGGAACCGTCGTCGAGGTCGGCGACGGCATCGCCCAGATCTACGGGCTGTCCGGCGCGCTCTCCTCGGAGCTGCTCGAGTTCCCCGGCGGGCTGATGGGCATGGCACTCAACCTCGAGGAGGAGACGGTCGGCGCGGTCATCCTCGGCAACGCCACGGCGATCAAGGAAGGCGACACGGTCAAGACGACCGGACGCGTCGTCGAGGTGCCGGTCGGGGCCGCCCTGCTCGGCCGGGTGGTCGACCCGCTCGGTCGCCCGCTCGACGACAAGGGCCCCATCGCCGCGACCGCGACTCGCCCGGTGGAGCGCATCGCCCCGGGCGTCATCGTGCGCCAGGGGGTCGACACGCCGGTCCAGACCGGCGTCAAGGCGATCGACGCGCTGATCCCGATCGGCCGCGGCCAGCGCGAGCTGATCATCGGCGACCGCCAGACCGGCAAGACCGCGATCACCATCGACACGATCATCAACCAGAAGGGCAAGAGCCTCGTCTGCATCTACGTCGCGATCGGCCAGAAGCTGTCCACCGTCGCGAACACCGTCGCCATCCTCGAGCAGTACGGCGCGATGGAATACACGATCGTGGTCGTCGCCGGCGCCGAGGACCCGGCCCCGCTCCAGTACCTCGCCCCGTATTCGGGCGTGGCGATGGGCGAGGAGGTCATGGAGAACGGCGTCGAGGTCCCCGGCCAGGGCCTGGTCAAGGACGCGCTGTGCGTCTACGACGACCTCTCCAAGCACGCCTGGGCCTATCGCGAGATGGCGCTCCTGCTCCGCCGCCCGCCCGGCCGCGAGGCGTACCCGGGCGACGTCTTCTACCTCCACAGCCGGCTGCTCGAGCGCGCCGCGCGCCTCGGCGACGCGCAGGGAGGCGGGTCGCTGACTGCCCTGCCGATCGTCGAGACGCAGGCCGGCGACGTGTCCGCCTACATCCCGACCAACATCATCTCGATCACCGACGGCCAGATCTTCCTCGAGACCGACCTGTTCAACGCCGGGCAGCGGCCCGCGCTCAACATCGGCATCTCGGTCTCGCGGGTGGGCTCCGCGGCCCAGACCAAGGCGATGAAGAAGGTGGCGGCACCGCTCAAGCTCGACCTCGCCCAGTACCGCTCCCTCGCGGCGTTCGCCCAGTTCGCGTCCGACCTCGACAAGGCGACCCGCGACCAGCTGACGCGCGGCGAGAAGCTGTCGGAGATCGTCAAGCAGCCGCAGTACCAGCCGCTCGGGGTGGAGAAGCAGGTCGCGATCCTGTACGCGGCCACGTCCGGCAAGCTGGACGACGTGCCGACCCCGCGGGTCCGCGAGTTCGAGAGCCAGTTCTACCGCTTCCTCGAGACGGAGCACCCGGCCATCCTGACCGAGCTGGCCGACAAGAAGGCCCTCTCCGACGAGCTCGCTGCGTCCCTCGACGAAGCGATCGACGCGTTCCGCCAGAGCTTCCTGGCCTAGGCCCCGGGAGTCGCAGACACGTGGCAAGCCAGCGAGACATCAGACGCCGCATCGGCTCGGTGAAGAACATCAAGCAGATCACCCGGGCCATGCAGTTCGTCGCCGCGTCCAAGCTCAAGCGCGCCCAGGACGCCACGCTCGCCTCGCGTCCGTACAGCGAGAAGCTCGACGAGGTCCTCGCGGACCTGGCGGCCGTCCTCGATGGCGATGACCACCCGCTGCTCGCCACGCCGGAGAGCACCAGGCGGCTCATCGTCCTGATCACGACAGACCGGCCGCTGTCCGGGCCGCTCAACACGAACATCGTCCGCTTCGTCGCGCGCGACATCATCGACAACCCGGGTGACGTGGCGGTCATCACGGTCGGTCGGAAGGGCCGCGACGCGATGCGCCGGACCGGCGTCCCGCTCGAGGCCCACTTCGCGACGTTCGGAGACCGGCCGACGTTCGCCGACGTCCTGCCGCTGCCCGGCTCGTGACCGACGACTTCCTCGCCGGCACCTACGGCCGCGTCGACATCATCTACAGCCACTGGGTCTCGACCCTCGTCCAGCGGCCGACCGCGCTGACCATCCTCCCGATCCAGCCCGCGGCGGACACCGAGGGCATCCCGGGCAACCAGTTCATCTTCGAGCCGAGCGCCTCGGCGCGTGCTCGAGCAGCTCCTGCCGCGCTACGTCGCGACGCGCCTCTTCCAGGCCGTCCTCGAAGCGAAGGCCAGCGAGGAATCGAGCCGGATGGTCGCGATGAAGAACGCGACCGAGAACGCCGAGGAGCTCATCGAGGACCTGACCCTCTCGTACAACAAGGTCCGCCAGGCCAACATCACCCGCGAGATGATCGAGATCGCGTCCGGCGCGAACGCTCGCTGAGATCCCCAGGACGCAGGAGGCACTCACCCACATGACGACTGCCGCACCGGCCGCGATCGGCCGAGTCATCCAGATCACCGGACCCGTCGTGGACATCGAGTTCCCGGCCGGTCGCCTGCCCGGGATCTACAACGCCGTCGAGATCCAGCGCGAGGGCCTCGAGCCGCTCGTCTGCGAGGTGCAGCAGCACCTCGGCAACAACTGGGTCCGGGCGGTCGCCATGACCACGACGGACGGCCTCGCCCGCGGCGTGGACGTCCATGACACCGGCGCGCCGATCACGGTGCCGGTCGGCGAGCCCACGCTCGGTCGCGTGTTCGACGTGCTCGGGCACCCGATCGACGGCAAGGGACCGGTCGTGGCCGAGGTCCACCTGCCGATCCACCGCGACCCGCCGGCGTTCGACCAGCAGTCGACCGAGATCGAGGTCTTCGAGACCGGGCTCAAGGTCATCGACCTCATCTGCCCGTTCAAGAAGGGCGGCAAGATCGGCATCTTCGGCGGGGCCGGCGTCGGCAAGACGGTCATCATCCAGGAGCTGATCCGGAACGTCGCCCAGGAGCATGCCGGGCGTGTCGGTCTTCGCCGGGGTGGGCGAGCGGAGCCGCGAGGGCAACGACCTGATCAAGGAGATGACCGATTCGGGCGTCATCGCCAAGACGGCGTTCGTCTTCGGCCAGATGAACGAGCCGCCCGGCGCCCGCCAGCGGGTCGGCCTGACCGGCCTGACGATGGCCGAGTACTTCCGCGACGAGGAGCACCGCGACGTCCTCCTCTTCATCGACAACATCTTCCGCTTCACCCAGGCGGGCTCGGAGGTCTCCGCACTGCTCGGCCGGATGCCGTCGGCGGTCGGCTACCAGCCGAACCTCGCGACCGAGATGGCCGGCCTCCAGGAGCGGATCACCTCGACCCGCGACGGCTCGATCACCTCGCTCCAGGCGGTCTTCGTCCCGGCCGACGACTACACGGACCCGGCGCCGGCGACCACGTTCGCCCACCTCGACTCGACCATCCGGCTCGAGCGCAGCATCGCCGAGCTCGGCATCTACCCCGCGGTGGACCCGCTGACCTCGACCTCGCGCGTGCTCGACCCGAACATCGTCGGCCAGGACCACTACGACGTCGCGCGCGAGACGCAGCGCGTCCTCCAGCGCTACCGCGACCTCCAGGACATCATCGCCATCCTCGGCATCGACGAGCTGTCCGAGGAGGACAAGGCGACGGTGGCCCGGGCGCGCCGGCTGCAGCGCTTCATGAGCCAGCCGTTCTTCGTCGCCGAGGTCTTCACCGGCCGTTCCGGCAAGTACGTCAACATCAAGGACACGGTCGCGTCCTTCAAGGAGATCCTCGAGGGCAAGACCGACACGCTTCCGGAGCAGGCGTTCTTCCTGGCCGGCACGCTCGACGATGTCCGCGAGAACGCGGCGAAGCTCGGGTCGTGACCGTGGGGCCCGTCACCGGCCGGTCACCGATCTGCGCGCTCCTACGGCGCTGCGCCTGACGGGGCGCGGCCCGCGCCCGGCGGCGCCACCCGCGACGGCGCTCTGGGCGCCGCGAGCTGCGCACACCGTCTCGCCGAGAGTAGGTGATGCCACTCTTGCTAGAGATCGTGACGCCGGAGCGACTTGGCTTACTCGGATACGGTCGATTCGGTGCAGCTGCCGGGGATCGAGGGTGAGCTGGGGGTGTTGCCGCACCATGCGCCGCTCGTCTCGACGCTGGGCCTTGGCGAGCTGCGGATCCGCAAGGGCGGGATCGAGGAGTCGTTCGCCATCGTCGGGGGCTTCCTCCAGGTCCGGCCCGACCGCGTGGTCGTGATGGCCGAGACGGCCGACATGGCGAGCGAGATCGACCTCGAGCGGGCCCAGGAGGCCAGGCGCGAGGCGGAGCGGGCGCTCGAGGGCACCGCCCCGACCGACGCGGTCGACCTTGCCGCCGCCCGGGCCTCGCTCCAGCAGGCGCTCCTCCGGATCCGCGTTGCGGAGCGACGCCACCGAGAAGGCCCCCGGCATCGGGGTTGATGCCTTGAACGACGGGATCACCGCGGCGCTCGCCCAGCCCCACGTTGGCGCCTGCGCTCGTCGCCGCCTCGGTGCGCTCGCTCGGCCGGCGCGCGCCGGCCGGACTGCATCGGATCAAGGCAGTTCGAATTCGGTGGCGTCTTGATGGCTGACGCGAGGCCGTTCCACTGGGAGTTCCGGCCCGAGCCGGTCACTCGGGAGGTCTTCCGCATCGAGGGCGGTCGCCCGCTATCCGGGACCGTCGCGATCAGCGGCTCGAAGAACGCCGCGCTCAAGCTGCTTGCTGCCGCGACGCTGACCGGCGAGCGCTGCCGGTTCACGAACGTCCCCGAGATCGAGGACGTCCGCGTGATGGCCGACACGCTGCGCGACCTCGGGGTCGTCGTGGACCATCCGGCCGACAACGTCTACGAGGTCGCCTCCGGGGACGTCGAGTGGCTGTTCGTCCCGCTCGAGGCCGCGGCCCGGATGCGCGCCAGCTTCATCCTGCTCGGGCCGCTCCTGACACGGTTCGGGCAGGTGATCATCAGCAACCCGGGCGGCGACCGGATCGGCCGGCGGCCGGTCGACCTCCACGTCGACGCGATGCGGGCGCTGGGGGCCTCGATCGAGTACCGGAACGGCTACTACTTCGCGACGTCCCCGGGCCGGCTGCGCGGCGGCGAGGTCCGCTTCCCGTTCGTGTCCGTGATGGGCACCGAGAACGCGATGCTGGCGGCCACCCTCGCCGAAGGGACCACGGTCATCCGGCCGGCGGCGCAGGAGCCGGAGGTCGACGACCTGATCGCGTTCCTCCAGGCGATGGGCGCCGCGGTCGAGCGGACCTCACCCGACACGATCGAGATCGAGGGTCGCAAGCGCCTCCGGGGCGCCGACCACCACGTCATCCCCGACCGCATCGAGGCGGGCACCTTCGTGGTCGCGGCGGCCGTCACGGGCGGACGATTGACGCTGGAGGGCGCGCCGTGCGAGCACCTCGCGTCGTTCGTGGAGATCATGGGCCGGATCGGGGTCGGGGTGTCGTGCGGCGTGGACACCATCGAGGTCGACGGCTCTGCCCTCCACGGTGCCGGCTATCGGGCGACCGACATCGTGACCGCTCCGTACCCGGGCCTCGCCACCGATCTCCAGCCACCGACCGCGGTGCTGCTGACCCAGGCGACCGGGGTCTCGCACGTCCACGAGGCGATCTTCGAGGACCGGCTCGAGTGGCTCGCCGAGGTCGTCCGGATGGGGGCCCGCGTGACCATGCTCGACGCCCAGCGCGCCACGATCGAGGGTCCCTCACGTCTCGTCGGCGCTCCCGTCGAGATCGGCGACCTGCGGGCCGGCGCCTCGCTCATCCTGGCCGCGCTGGCGGCCGAGGGGACCACCACGATCACCGGTGCACACCACGTTCACCGAGGCTATGAGAACATCGAGCGCAAGTTCCTGGACATCGGAGCCAGCATCGCGAGCGCCGCGGAAGGGACAGTCGTCACCACCACATGAAGATCGGCATCGACCTCGGGACCGCCAACGTCCTCGTCTACGTGAAAGGCAAGGGCATCGTCATCACCGAACCCAGCGTTGTCGCCGTCTCGGACGACAACCGGATCGTCGCGGTCGGCGAGGAGGCGCGCGAGATGATCGGCCGGACCCCCGGCAACATCCACGCCATCCGACCGATGAAGGACGGGGTCATCGCCGACTACGTCATCACCGAGGCGATGCTCAGCCACTTCATCGGCAAGGTCCGCAAGGGCCGGGTCGGGTTCGGCAAGCCGGAGGTGATGATCTCCGTGCCGGCCGGGGTCACCAGCGTCGAGAAGCGGGCCGTCCGCGACGCCGCGCTCAAGGCCGGTGCCAAGGAGGCCTACCTGATCGAGGAGCCACTGGCGGCCGCGATCGGCGCGAACGTCCCGATCAGCGGACCGTCGGGGAACATGATCATCGACATCGGCGGCGGGACCAGCGAGATCGCGGTCATCGCACTCGGTGGGATCGTCGTGTCGCACAGCCTGCGCGTCGGTGGCAACCGCTTCGATGAGGCGATCGCGACGTACATCCGCAAGAAGTACAACCTGATGGTCGGCGAGCGGACCGCCGAGCAGGTCAAGATCGAGATCGGGACGGCGCTGCCGCTCGACCGGGAGCTGACCATGGAGGTCCGCGGCCGCGACCTGATCGCCGGCCTGCCGCGGACGATCCCGATCACCAGCAGCGAGGTCATGGAGGCGATCGAGGCCCCCTTGCAGCAGCTGGTCGCCGCGGTGCGCTCCGTCCTCGAGCAG
>CAVUKR010000015.1:0-39301 GCA_963742075.1 uncultured Chloroflexia bacterium
CGCCAGCGAGCGCCGCGGTCGAGTCACGCGGCCTTCACGCCGGCCGCCGAGCGAGACCCGGTGGCGATCATCCTGGCCCAGGAGGAGGACCGCCTCCCCGAGCTGCTCCCCCTGCGCCACGGGCGGATGGCCGCCTCGTCATTCGCGTTCTATCGCGGGGCGCCCGCGGTCATGGCGTTCGACCTGTCGACGACGCCTCGAAGCCAGATCATCGTGCAGGCCAGCGGCGATGGCCACCTGTCGAACTTCGGGCTCTTCGCCTCGCCGGAGCGGACGCTCGTCTTCGACTCGAACGACTTCGACGAGACCCTGCCCGGACCGTGGGAGTGGGACGTCAAGCGGCTGGCGGTGAGCGTCCTGATCGCGGCCCGGGCGAACGGGTTCAGCGCAGCCGACGGCCGGGGAGCGGTGCGGACGACCGTCCGCGGCTATCGCGAACAGATGGCCCGCTACTCGACGATGCGCCTCCTCGACATCTGGTACGACCAGACGACGGCGGCGGACATCGACGCGGCGATCGCCGAGGCCATCAAGGCCGGCACCGGCCCGGCGGTCACCATCAAGGACGCCCGCGCGAGCACGAGCGCGCTGTTCACCAAGGCCCGCTCGAAGGACCAGATGAAAGCGATGGGCTCGCTCACGTCGGTCGTCGACGGGCAGTGGCGGATCGTCGACGATCCGCCGGTCGTCACCCACGTCGAGATCGACGGCGGCCCGGCAGCCCTCGAGAAGACGTTCAGTGATTACCGGGCGACCCTCGCCGAGAACCGTCGTGAGCTGGTCGAGCGCTACCGGTTCGTCGACTTCGCGCTCAAGGTCGTCGGCGTCGGCAGCGTCGGTACCCGCTGCTTCGTGATCCTGCTCGAGGGTCGCGACGAGAGCGACCCGCTCATCCTGCAGGCGAAGGAGGCGACGGCGTCGGTCCTCGAGCCGTACGTGACGTCGAGCGTCCACGAGAACCACGGGGAGCGCGTCGTCGTCGGCCAGCGCCTGATGCAGGTCACGCCGGACATCTTCCTGGGCTGGACCCGCGGACCGGGCGGCCGCGACTTCTACTTCCGCCAGCTGTGGGACATGAAGGGCTCTGTGGATGTCGCCACCCTGCGCGGGCCCGGGCTCGGCTTCTACGGCTCGCTCTGCGCCAGGTCGCTCGCCCGCGCGCACGCGCGAAGCGGCGATTCCGTCGCGATCACCGCCTACCTCGGCACGTCCGACACGTTCGACGGCGCGATCGCCGACTTCTCCGAGGCCTACGCGGACCAGAACGACAAGGACTACGCGGCCTTCCAGAAGGCGATCGCCGACGGGAAGATCGCCACAGCCCCGGGCTGACCCGGGTCAGGAGGGGACGCGGGTCCAGGCCCCGGTGGACTGGTACCTGTGCCGATTCGCGTAGTACCCGGACCGGGCCATCGGCAGGCCGAGCGGCCCTCCGTGCGCCCGCGGTCGCGGGTCCAGGATCAGGGTTCCGATCAAGCGTCCCGAACATCGCCGAGGTCCACCATGCTCGCCAGCCGCGTCCCGAACGTCCTGCCGCAGGACGTCATGCGTTCGCTCGTCAACGTGTTCAGGCCCGGCGAGGACGTGCTCGGCTCGGTCTCGTCCCTCGCCGGATCGCTCGTCCTCACCGACCGGCGCGTCCTCATCGTGCGCGAGGGCCGGGGCTTCCGCCCGCAGACGGGGATCCGCTCCTGGGAGATCCGCCCCGGGATCGGCTTCACCTATGGCCCGCAGCGCGGTGGGATCGGCCGGTTGATGATCGGCAAGGGGAAGGCCGCGACGAGCTTCTTCGTCAAGGCCCGTGACTGGGACGCAGCCCTGCGCCTGGTCACGATGGCCCACCGGATCGAACACCGCGAAGCGTCGACCGACGGTCCCATCCGGACGTCGTGATCGCGGGGCCGCGCGTGTCGAGACACGCCGGCGCCGGAGCACCGTAGGATGCGGCCATGCATCTCGAGGTCGCGCTCGTCCAGCTCGATGCCCGCGGGGACGTGGCGACCAACATCGCGACAGCCGTCGCACTCGCCGACGAAGCCGCAGCGGGAGGCGCCCGACTGGTCGCGCTCCCCGAGTACCTCCAGTTCCGTGGCCCGGACGACGGCTATCGCGCGTCGGCCCGGTCCATCCCGGGCCCCCATACGGAGCCGTTCGCGGAGGTCGCGCGACGGCGCGACGCCTGGATCCTGATCGGCAGCACGGCCGAGACGAGCGACGACCCGGACCGGCCGTACAACACCTCGGCCCTGATCGCGCCGGATGGCTCGCTGGCGGCGACCTATCGGAAGATCCACCTCTTCGACGTCGACATCGAGCACGGCCCGGTCGACACGGAATCGGCGCGCGTGACGCCCGGCGACCGGCTGGTCTGCACCGAGGTGGACGGCATCGCGGTCGGCCTGTCGGTCTGCTACGACCTGCGGTTCCCCGAGCTCTACCGGTCGCTGGCGCTGGCCGGGGCGTCGATCCTGACCGTGCCGGCGGCCTTCACCGAGCGGACCGGTCGGGACCACTGGGAGGTCCTGCTGCGTGCGCGAGCCATCGAGAACGGCGCCTTCGTGCTCGCCCCGTCGCAGATCGGGGGCCCACCCGGTCAGCCGGCCTACGGGCGGTCGATGGTGATCGATCCGTGGGGGACGGTCATCGCCCAGGCAGCCGACGCGGTCACGATCGTGCGCGCGGACCTCGATCTCGATCGCGTGGCGCAGGTCAGACGCGGGATCCCGGTCCTCGCCAACCGCCGGCCAGAGGCGTACCGGGCCTGAATCGAAAGGCCCGGCTCCCTTGCGGGAACCGGGCCCCCGAACCTGGTTCAGAGCGTTCGCCGCCAGCCGGAGCCGGCGGCGAGGTGGGTCAGTGCTTCTTGGCGCGACGCGGGGTCAGCACCACCGCACCGAGGCCGATGACGCCGAGGACGATGAGCAGGAGCGGAAGCGTGCTGCTCGGATCGCTCCTGGTCGGGGTCACCGAGTCCGTCGGTGGCGCGGTCACGAGCGGGACGTTCGTCTCGCCACTGACGGCGCCGAGCGCGTCGACCGTGACGGTCGCGCTCGCGGTGTCGGAGACCGTGTCGGAGCTGTCGCCGACGTTGGCGGTCACGGTCGCGATATTCGTCACGGTTACGGACGATGCCCGTGACGAGTTGCGGTGCAGGTCATGGATGCGCCGACGGCGAGCGTGGTCGACGGACAGCCCGGCAGGAAGTCATCGGACGTGTTGGCCGGCGTCCCGTCGTCGTCCGAGACGGAGACATGGGTCAGCGCGACGTTGCCCGTATTCGTGACGACGTACGTATATGTGGCCGAGCCACCCTTGACGGAGAGCGTGGTCGGATCGGCCGTCTTGTCGATGCTGATGCCGGGCTGCGTCGGCGGCTGGGCCACGGTGACCGTGGCCGAATCCGTCGCCGGGGTCACCGGCGTCTGCAGGTCGTGCAGGATCCCAGGTGGCGTTCACGGTCCCGACATTGGTCGTCGTGGCCGTGAGCGTGGTCGTGCAGCTGAAGGTCCAGGACTCGGTGAGGTCGAGCTTGCCGTTGCTGTTGGCGTCGCCGCCGGCTGCCGGTCCGGTGACCGGTGCGCACTTGTCGTCCGTCACGACGACGTCGGCGAGGGGCACGTTACCGGCATTGGTGACCACGTAGGTATAGGTGACCGAGCCGCCGCCAGCCGGCAGCGTCGCGGGGTCGGCGGTCTTGTGGATGGCGATCGCGGGCTTGGCGGCCGTGGCCGGGCGTCGCCACGGTGACCGTGGCCGAATCGCTGGCCGGGGGCACGGTCTTGGTGACGCACGTCGTCGTCGTGGTCGCCGCCATCGCCTCCCGTGGGTCTGGCCGGTCGTCTGGATCGAGGAGTCGCCACTGTGGTCGGAGCCGCGCGGAGTCGCCGTTGTGGTCGGAGCCGTCGGAGCCGTCGGAGCCGCCGCCCTTCGCCTTCGAGCAATCGGTCCAGTCCGCGTTCGCGGTCCCGACATTGGTCGTCGTGGCCGTGATCGTGGTCGTGCAGGTGTAGGTCCAGGACTCGGTGAGGTCGAGCTTGCCGTTGCTGTTGGCGTCGCCGCCGGCCGCCGGTCCGGTGACGGGTGCGCACTTGTCGTCCGTCACGACGACGTTCGACGAGGGGCACGTCACCGGCATTGGTGACCACGTAGGTATAGGTGACCGAGCCGCCGCCGGCCGGCAGCGTCGTGGGGTCGGCGGTCTTGTGGATGGCGATCTTGGGATCGCACTTGTTCTTCTGGTCGCCGCCCTTGCCGTTGTCGTTGCCGTTGTTGCCAGACGTCTGGATCGAGAAGTCAGCGGCGGGGCCGGACTGGTTATCGCAATTGCCGCCACCATTGTGCGACGGGCTCACCTTCGCGGACGAGGCGAGTGCACTCGAGGCGACTCCGAACATGAGGACGAATGCGCCGAGCAGCGCGCCGATCCTGCGACGTCTCATCTGCGATACTCCCGATTCCCCTGAACACGAGGGATGGGTGACAATCAGCGGTGCCCCGTGACCACTGCTGACAGGAACTCCGAGCACCGATGATGACGCTCCGTACCAGCCTAGTCTAGTACGTATGGACCCCTGCCCAGCGGCCCTCCGCGTGACAGACTCCACCGGACCGCACAGCTGATTCCGGTGCCATCCGTCACCGGCCCAGGACCGGGCCAGGACCGTTGGATGTGTGGGTGGATGGGGCCTCGTGGCCGTGCCCGAACGCCATGACCATCGGGTCACGGACCCAGCCGATGAGGACACCGAGCCTGTGACCGACGCGACGCCGCCGCTCCACAGCAGCACCGGGGCACCGATCCGCGACCAGGTCCGCGAGGCGGTCGGTCGCGCATGGGGTCGGGCCGTCGCGGCCGGTTCCTTGCCGGCCTGGCCTGAGGGGGCCGAACGGCCGTCGGTCGAGGTCGAACGGCCCGCCGACCCGGTCCATGGCGACTTCGCCAGCAACCTCGCGATGCGTCTCGCCCGGCCGTACCGGATGGCGCCGCTGGCCATCGCCGCAGCGCTCGCCGCCGAGCTCGCGGCCGAGTTCGCCGCCGACGCCACGACCCCCGTCGCGACAGCCGAGGTGGCGGCGCCGGGGTTCCTCAACATGCGGCTCGCGGACGCCGCCCTCGAGACGACGATCGCGGGCCTCCTCGCCGACCCCGCCTCCTGGGGCCGGGTCGCGCCGGTCCGGCCGCGATCGGTCAATGTCGAGTTCGTGTCCGCCAACCCGACCGGGCCGCTCCACGTCGGGAACGCCCGCGGCGCGTTCATCGGCGACCTCCTCAGCCGCGTCCTCGAGGCCGGCGGCCAGCGGGTGACGCGCGAGTACTACTTCAATGATTCGGGTGGCCAGATCCGGAACCTCGGCGCCTCGGTGGCGGCCATCCGGCGCGGCGAGCCGGTACCCGACGATGGCTACAAGGCCGACTACGTGCGTGACCTCGCGACGGCCCTTCCCGAGGCGGTCTGGGACGCCGCCACCGTGCCGGACGCCGACACCGACGCGGTCATCGGGCGCTGGGCGGCCGGCCGGATCCGCGAAGGCATCGAAGCCAGCCTCGAGGCACTGGGCGTCCATTTCGACGTGTGGACGAGCGAGGCGCGGCTGCACGACGAGGGCTGGGTCGAGCGGGCCGTGGATCGCCTGCGCGAGCGGGGCCACGTCTACGAGCAGGACGGCGCCGTCTGGTTCCGTTCGACGGCGTTCGGGGACGACAAGGACCGGGTCATCTTCCGCTCGACCGGCGAGCCGACCTATTTCGCCGCGGACATCGGCTACGTGACCGAGAAGTTCAGCCGCGGCTTCGACCACCTCATCTACATCTGGGGCGCCGACCACCACGGGACGGTCGCCCGGGTCCGCAACGCCGCCGAGGCGATGGGCTACGACCGCGAGGCGGTCCAGGTCCTGCTCTACTCCTGGGTCCGCTTCGTGCGCGACGGCCAGGAGGTCTCGATGAGCAAGCGAGCCGGCGAGTTCATCACCCTCGACGAGCTTCTCGCCGAGGTCGGGGTGGATGCCGCCCGGTGGTTCTTCGCCTCACGCGCGGCGACGACCGAGATCGACTTCGATATCGAGCTGGCCAAGAAGCAGTCGGGCGAGAACCCCGTCTACTACGTCCAGTACGCGCACGCGCGCATCGCGTCGATCCTGCGCAAGGCGGCGGCGAGCGGGCTGGCGCCCGGGACCGAGGTCGTCGGCGCGCTCGCCGGGGCCCCGGAGGCTGCGCTGGCCCGGGCGATCGCGCGGTTCCCCGAGGTCGTCGAGGACGCCGTGGCGGCCGAGGAGACGCACGGCATCACCGCCTACGCCACCGAGCTCGCGACGACGTTCCACGGCTTCTATCGCGACGCGCGGGTCGTCGATCCCGACGAGCCGGCGCGCTCCGCGGCACGCCTCGCCCTGGCCGACGCGGCCCGGATCACGCTGGCCAACGCGCTCGGGCTGCTCGGGATCTCGGCGCCGGAGTCGATGTAGGGCGGCCGGCTCGGCGGGCGGCTTGGCGCCGAGGCCGGCGTCGCGGCACGAGGCCGGGGTCGCGGCCCGCGGTCCCGATCCGCGGCCGTCGGCCGGGGTCGCGGCCCGCGGTCCCGGTCCGCGGCCGTTGCCAGATAGTCTCCCGAGGACTGTTCGGCAAGCATCGGCCTCGGATCGAGGCGTTTGGCGCCCCGATGCTCCCCGTCCTGAGCGTGGGTCGCCCGATCCCACGGCTGCGACGGGTCGCGGATCGTGCCTACCAGTCCTGTCCAGACTATCTGTCACGAACCGGAGGCCACGCCCGCGGCCCGAGGCCACTGCTGCAACGACACTGGGCGCGCCGAGAGACGGCCGATCGGCGTCAGCCGGCCAGCCCCAGGGCGTTCGCAACGTGGCTGAGCGTGCCGGCGTCGCCGGCGACGAGGACCCATCGGGTCGTCCCGCCGGATCCGGGCAGCACCTGGCCGGATCCGCCGGCCTTCGCCAGCGCGGTCGTCGCGGCCGCTTCGAACTCGGTCGCGTCGGCGTCGCTGTCCCAGGCGGTCTGCATGGCCACGGCCCACGTGCCGCCTGGACCGTCCAGCACTGCCAGTCGGTCGCCGCCCCAGCCGGCGGCGGCCTTCGTGGCGTCGGCGCTGGCGACCCCACCGCCGCGGAGCCAGATCCCGAGCTGGAGCTCGCCGAACGTGTCCTGGAGCGGCACGCTCCAGCCGGCGCCGAGCCGGGTCGCGAGATCGGCCGGCATCGTCACCGCGATCGGCGCCTCGCCCGCGGTGTACTTCTCGGGATGGAGGATCTGCTCGGTCGACACCGGCATCTTCGTGAAGTAGCCGTTGATCGCTGGCCAGCCGCCGGTGCTCTGGACGCTCGTCACGTAGCTGAAGCCGGTCGTGTACGGGAATGTGAGGGTCTCGCTGAGGATCGGCGGGGTCCGCGCCAGGACGGCCTGCGCCGCCGGATCGGTGCCGGCCGCAAGCAGCTCGAGGAGGTCGGACTGGCTGAGGTTCGCGGCGGCCCACTGGGTCATCAGCAGGGTCGCATCACCTTCGTAGATCGCCTGCCTGGCGAGCAGCTGGTCGCCCTGGTCGAGGACCCCGTTGAAGTCCTTGAAGATCGTGGAGTTCTGATCCTGGAGCGCGTGGTCGTATTCGTGCGAGAAGTAGAACCGTTCGGTCGGGCCGGGCTGCCCGCTCTTCGACACGACATAGAGCTTGCCCTGGTCGTTGCGATAGAAGGCGGCGACCCCGCTGCTCAGCAAGTCGAGGCTGAGCGTGCGCAGGTTCGCGTCAGCCGGGATCAGCCCGAGCGCCTTGTACAGACGCTCCGAGGCGGCGACGTAGGCCGGTGGCGTCTCGTGGTCGTACTCGTCGGTCAGGATGGTCCGCAGCTCGGCTTCGTCGATGAACTGCCGCGCGACCGGGCGCTTGGGCTGGAGGCCGCGGATGGCGACGACCTGCGACTCGACCGCGTCGTAGATCGCGTCGGCGCCGGGGTCCCCGCTGGCCGACGGCGACCCCGACGGGCTGGGCGGCGGGCTGCTCGGGGCGGTCGGGCTCGCGGTCGGGTCGCGGTCGCGCGGTCGTCGGGCTGGCGGAGGGCGTGGCCGCGCCGCAGGCCGCACTGACCAGGACCGCGGCGAGTGCGAGCGACGCGATGGCAGACAGGCCGGGACGGCGCGACGGTTCGGGGTGAGACATGGCCGGGATTGTCGCACGGGGATCGCGATTCCCCGGTTCGGTCGCTTCCGATATCGCTTTCTTAATCGGTTGCCGGCTCGACCCTGAATCCGGACCCCGTAGTGTCTGGGTTGGACGAACCCGAAACGGTTCCATCCCTCCCTCCCTCGACCGGAGGCGCCGATTGGGCAGGCGCCTCCGGTCTTTTTGTTGTCCTGCGGTCAATCCGGCGGCGACGTGGACGGCCGATGCGTGCGTTGGACGGCTCCGCCGGTCACTTCAGCGCTCGTCCGCTCGCTCCTTCGCTCACCGTCCGCCTTCGGATGCGGCCTCCCCGACCCGATGATCGACGACGCGCGCCGATCGCCCGCCAGCGATCCGCGCGGGTGATCCCGGGTCGGGGTGGGTGTGTCAGAATCCGGGGATGGAATTGACGTGGTATGGGCGGACGTGCGTCCGGTTTCGGGGCAAGGATGCGGTCGTGGTGAGCGATCCGTTCCAGTCGGTGGTGGGGCCGACGGGGCGCGGGATCACCGGCGACATCGTGACGTTCAGCCACCCCGACGATCGACCGCTGCCGCGGGCGAAGGGCAAGGCGTCGCGCGACGGTCGCACCCTGCTTCCCTCGAGCCTCGACGACGCATTCGTCCTCGACGGTCCCGGTGAGTACGAGGTCCGCGAGATCCTCGTCACGGGCGTGCGGACCTATCGCGACGATGCGCGCGGCGCCGAGACCGGGAAGCAGGTCGCGTTCGTCGTCGAGGTCGACGGCGTCCACTCGATCCACCTCGGCGACATCGGCCACCTGCTGTCCGAGGAGAAGCTCGCCGACATCGGCCCGGTCGACATCGCGTGCGTCCCGATCGGCGGGTCGCTGACCCCGGCCAAGGCGGCCGCCCTCATCTCCCAGCTGGACCCGCGCATCGTCGTGCCGATGCCGATCTGCGACGACGAGGTCGACTGCGCCGATGCGCTCAAGCGCTTCTTCCACGAGATGGGCGCCGAGGCGGTCACCCAGCCGAAGCTGTCGGTGACGGCGACGAGCCTGCCGCCCGAGACGACGACGGTCCTGCTCGAGGCGCGCGGCAGGCCGGTCTGACGCGGCAGCCCGCGCCGCGAGCGACCGCCGCGAGCGACGAGCCCCGATCCGCGTCAGCCGCGGTCGAGCACCACGCGCCCGCGCTTGACCACGGTCCGGGCAAGGTCCGCCGCGGGCCAGTACGGGATCTGTCTCGAGTTCGGGACGCGCCAGATGACCAGGTCCGCGCTCTTGCCGGGCTCGAGCGATCCGACCTCCTCCTCGAGGCCGATGGCCCAGGCCGCGTTGATCGTCACGGCCGCGAGCGCCTCGTCGGGCGTCATCCCGAGCTCGAGACAGGCGACGGTCATCGCCAGCGGCAGGCTGGCGGTCGGGGACGTGCCCGGGTTGAAGTCGGTGCCGAGCGCGACCGGGATCCCGTGCTCGATGAACGTCCGCGCAGGCGCCCCGTGATCCTTCATCAGGAACCAGGTCGTCGCCGGCAGGACGGTCGCCACGACCGGGCGGCCGCCGTCGGACGCCGCCGCGGCCGCGCCGGCCAGGGCGTCGATGCCGGCCTCGGACGGGGTCGCCAGGTGGTCCGCGGAGAACGCCCCGAGCTCGGCCGCCAGCTCGGCCCCGCCGGACGGGGCGAGCTCGTCGGCATGCAGCCGGAGCCCCAGCCCGAACCCCGCGGCCGCCTGGAGGATCCGGCGCGACTGGTCGGCGCTGAACACGCCACCCTCGCAGAAGACGTCGCAGAACCGTGCCCGTCCGTGGGCGGCCACCCCGGGGAGCTGATCCTCGATGATCGAGCGGACGTAGGCCTCGGTCCCGTCCGGGCGCGACCGGAACTCGGGCGGGACGGCATGGGCGCCGAGGTAGGTCGGGACGATCTCGATCGGGCCCTCCTTGCCGAGCCGGTGGACGGTCTCGATCAGGCGGATCTCGGTCTCGAGGTCGAGGCCGTAGCCCGACTTGGCCTCGATCGTCGTGACCCCGTGGCCGAGCATCTCGTCGAGCCAGCGTCGGCCGTGCTCCATCAGCTCGTCCACCGACGCCGCCCGCGTCGCCGCGACGGTCGACAGGATCCCGCCGCCCGCCCCGAGGATCTCGAGGTACCCCGCCCCGCGCTGGCGCAGCCGCCACTCGTCCTCCCGCGATCCCGCGAACAGCAGGTGGGTGTGCGGGTCGACCAGGCCCGGGCTGACGGTCCCGCCGCTGGCGTCGAGCCGGGCGAAGCGACCGAGCGGGTAGCCCTCGGACTCGAGGGCCGCTTCGACCGGCGCCCGCGGTCCGACCGCGGCGATCCGGCCCTCCCAGCAGGCGACCACCGGGAGCGTCCGGGGCGTCCGGGCCGCCGACGTCCGCCGCAGACAGTCGACCGACGTCGTCCTGACGCGCGCCCGCCCGGATGCCACCGGCGAGGGTCACGACCTCGGCGGCACCGACGATCAGCAGGCCCGGCGTCGGCTCCTCGCTCCGCCCGCCGTGGATGAGCCGGAACGGGCTGCCGCTCATCGGGCCGGTTCGCCGGCCCGGGCGGCCTCGAGGCGGAGTTCGAGGGCCTGCATCGGCGAGAAGTCGCGGAGCCGGAGGAATGTGGCGGCCGCGGCCAGGCGCCGTTCGATGGGGTCTTCGGGCGGGGCGTCGGCCCTGTCGGCGACCGCCAGGAAGGCGGCCAGCGGGGCCAGCCCGATCAGCTCCGATTCGGCGAGCTCGACCCCGTCCTCGGCCGCGACGTCGCGGACCGTCTCCCAGACGACCCACAGCGGCGTCGTGGCGAAGTCGAGGACGTTCATCGACACCTGCGCCCGGCCGAGCTCCTCGATCCAGAAGCCGTTCGCCTGGACCTTGGGCAGGCCGCCGCCCAATTCGCGGACACGACGCGCGATCCGCTTGGCGAGCTCGACGTCGGTCGAGGCGAGGTTGATGTTGTAGGCGATCAGGAACGGCCGGGCCCCGACCGCCACCGCCCCGGCCGACGGATGGAGCCGCGCGGGACCGAAATCGGGCTCGCGACCAGGCTCGGCGATCTCGCGCTTCAGGCCCTCGTACTGACCGCGTCGGACGTCGGCGAGCTTGACCCGATCGGGCCGGGTGGCGGCGTTCGCATAGAGGAAGACCGGCAGGTCGTACCGGCTGGCGATCCGCTCGCCGAACGCCCGGGCGAGCTCCACGCAGTCGTCGATCGTCGTCGCCGCGAGCGGCACGAACGGGATGACATCGACGGCCCCGATCCGCGGATGCTCGCCGGTGTGCTGGTCCATGTCGATCTCGTGGATCGCCGCGACGACCAGCCGCTCGAGCGCGTCGGCGACGGCCGGATGCTCGCCGGCGATCGTGAACACCGACCGGTTGTGGCTCGCGTCGCTCGTCCGGTCGAGCAGGTAGACGCCCGAATCGGGACCACCGGCCTCGATCGCCTCGGCCAGCCGGTCGACGACGTCGAGCCGGCGACCCTCGGAGACGTTCGGGACGGCTTCGATCAGCACCCGACGATGCTAGTCCGCCCGGGGGCCCGCGGAGGGGCCGGTGCGCACGGTCGCGTCGCGCTACCCGGTCGCGTCGTCCAGCATCGGGACGTGGATCCCGCGCTCGCGGGCGACCTCGATGGCGCGGTCGTAGCCGGCGTCCACGTGGCGGAGGACGCCCATCGCCGGATCGGTCGTCAGGACGCGTTCGAGCTTCTGGGCGGCGAGCGGCGTGCCGTCCGCGACGACCACCATCCCGGCGTGCTGGGAATAGCCGATCCCGACGCCCCCGCCGTGGTGGATCGAGACCCACGAGGCGCCGGCCGCGGTGTTGACGAGCGCGTTGAGCAGGGGCCAGTCGGCGACCGCATCGGAGCCGTCGGCCATCGCCTCGGTCTCGCGGTTCGGCGACGCCACGGAACCGGCGTCGAGATGGTCGCGCCCGATGACGATCGGCGCACGCAGCTCGCCGGTCCGGACCAGCTCGTTGAAGGCGAGGCCGGCCTTCGCCCGCTCCCCGTAGCCGAGCCAGCAGATGCGGGCGGGGAGCCCCTGGAACGGGACGCGCGCCTGGGCCATCGCGATCCAGCGCGCGAGACCCGCGTCGTCGGGGAAGAGCTCGAGGACCGCGCGGTCGGTCCGCGCGATGTCGGCCGGATCGCCCGACAGCGCTGCCCAGCGGAACGGGCCGCGGCCCTCGCAGAACTGGGGGCGGATGAAGGCGGGCACGAAGCCCGGGTAGTCGAACGCGTCGGCGACGCCGGCTTCCTGGGCCTGCGCTCGCAGGTTGTTGCCGTAGTCGAAGACGACGGCGCCGGCCCGCAGGAACGCGAGCATCGCGCGGACGTGGGCGGCCATCGCCCGGCGCGAGCGGCGCTGGTACTCGTCGGGCTGGCTGCCGCGCAGGAGGAGCGCATCGGCGAGGGTCATCTCGTCGGGCACGTAGCCGCCGAGCGCATCGTGCGCGGAGGTCTGGTCGGTCACGAGGTCGAATCGCTCGCCGGCGGCCGCCCAGGCAGGCTCGATCTCGGCGGCGTTGCCGACGAGGGCGACGCTCAGGGCCGTCCCGTCGGCGGCGGCCGCCCGCGCCCAGCCGAGCGCCTCTGCCGGGTCCGCCGTCAGCCGGTCGACATAGCCGATGTCCAGGCGTCGCCGCGCCCGCGCCTCGTCGACCTCGATGGCGATGCAGACGCCGTCGTTCATCGTCACCGCGAGCGGTTGCGCGCCGCCCATCCCGCCGAGACCGGCGGTCAGCGTGACGGTGCCGCGCAACGTGCCGCCGAAATGCTGGCGCGCCGCCTCGGCGAAGGTCTCGTACGTGCCCTGCAGGATGCCCTGCGTCCCGATGTAGATCCACGAGCCGGCGGTCATCTGCCCGTACATCATCAGGCCGTCTCGTTCCAGCTCGCGGAAGACCTCCCAGGTCGCCCACTTGCCGACCAGGTTCGAGTTGGCGATCAGCACGCGCGGCGCCCACGGGTGCGTCCGGACGACGCCGACCGGCTTGCCGGACTGGACCAGCAGCGTCTCGTCGCCCTCGAGCCGGCGGAGCTCGCGCACGATGGCGTCGAACGCCGCCCAGGAGCGCGCCGCCCGGCCGGTCCCGCCGTAGACCACGAGGTGGTCGGGGTCCTCGGCGACCTCGGGGTCGAGGTTGTTCATGAGCATCCGGAGGGCCGCCTCCTGCTCCCAGCCCCGGCAGCTCAGCTCGGTGCCGCGCGGTGCGCGGACGGGGCGGGCGCCGATGGCGCTCATGGTCTCGGGCATCGTGCCGTCAGGTTACCGCCGCAACGCGGCCATGACGAGGGCGCCGAATTCCGAGGCCCCGACCGCCGTGATCGAGACGAGGATGTCGCCGGCGAGATGCGCGTGGTAGGTCCGGGCACCCCCGCCGCATAGCGTCACGTCGATCGCATGCTGCCCGACCTGTTGCTGGAGATGGGACGCGACACCGCCGGCCGGCGCGCAGGCCGCCTCGTCGTAGGACGTGCGCCAGTCGGCGTAGAAGCCGTCGCTGTAGACCCCCGGCCGAAGCTGGACCACGGTCGACGTCGCGAAGTCGCCACCGCCGTTCTGCCCGGGGGCGGCGAGCGTGCCGACCGCGATGGCCGAGGCCGACAAGCCCGAGCGCGGAGTCCTTGATCATATTCGCCGCGGCGTCCGGGCCAGCCTGCATCACGGTGCCGTGGACGCTGGCCGGGAGGATCTCCAGGAGCCGAGGGTCCACGACGATCGGTCCGACGGCCGTCCCCAGGTCGGACGTCGGGGCGACCGGGCGGGAGGTGGCGGCGGTCGGCGAGGCGCCCGCGTTCGGTGCCGGCACCGCAGGCGGCGAGTGCAACGGCCAGGACCGCCAGGCCGGCGGCGCGCGCCGGGATGCCACGCGTCCGGGCCGCCGCGCGACCCGCCGGCCGACCGCGACGGCGGCCGCTCAGCCGAGCTCACGACGCATGACCGGGAAGCGCTCGTCCGCGATGGCACGGGCGAACCCGACCGACTCCCAGAACCCCGGGGTCGCCGCGCTCGTCGCGTCCGGCCGAGCGCCGATCTCCGGGTACGTCTCGACCGCGGTGAAGCCCCGGCCGGCCAGATCCTCGCAGACCGCGGTGACGAGGGCGTGGGCCAGGCCGGCCCGGCGGGCCTCGGCCGTGGTGGCGATGCAGGTGATGACCGCCGGGAGCGGCGCGTCCGGGAGGGCCGGATAGAGGTCGCGGGTGCGCTGCGCCCGCGGGTACGCGGTCAGCGGCCCGAATTGCGCGTAGACCTTGGCGACGTCGTCCTCGAGCAGGACCTTGGCGTAGCTCCCGGCCACCCCGAGCCCCCGACCCAGCAGCTGGAGCTTGCGCGGCGCTTCCGTGCCGACGGTCGGCCGGATGACCGGTGGCGGGGCGAACGGGTTGTCGAGCGGGCCGTCGTCCCGCTCGCCCGGGGTCAGGAACGGGTTGGCCGGCCGACCCGTCGCGAACGGGTTCGCCGCCGGCGCGGCTGCCTCGAGATCGGCGAGGAACGGGTTCGCGGGGCGCGGCCGCGCGGTTTCCGCGCCCGATGCGCCCGAAGCGGATGCCCCGGCCGGCTCCAGCCACGACAGCCGTGCGGCCTTCGACCCGCGGGCCTCGTCCTCCCAGTAGTCGCACGACCGGTGGTCGAAGCCCGGGTCCGCGCACGGCGGGATCCGGCCGAAGGTGGCGGCGTCGGTGATGTCGAGGATCCGGATGTCACCCATCGGCGCGAAGTCTACGGCCCGTCGCTGAGACGAGCGCTCCTCAGCGCCAGAGCTTCCCGTACGGATGGTCCCCGACGAGGAGCCGGCCATCGGCGAATCGCTCGAGCGCGTACCCGGAGATGTCGACCGTCGTCGCCGCGCCATCGAGGATCAGCTCGGCGAGACACGCCCCGACCGCCGGAGCGGTCTTGAACCCGGTCCCCGAGAACCCGCACGCCAGGTAGAACCCGTCCGGCCCGGCACGGCCCAGGATCGGGCGCTGGTCGGCCGTCGTGATCCCATCCTGGCCGCCGTGCGCCGTCCTGAACGTGCCGTCCGCCATCCACGGGACACGTGCGCAGACCCGCCGGACCATCTCCTCCACGATCTCCGGGGACGCGGACGACAACGGCCGATCGGGCGACCCTCCGACCTCGTTGCCGCCCTCGAGACCGACCAGCATCATCGTCGCCGCCCTCGGGCCGGAAGTAGACCTGGTTGATCTCGTCGATCACGATCGGGAAGTCGGAGCCATGGTCGTCCGGCAGGCCGAAGTAGGCGGTGGCGTGCCGCCACGCCTCGACCGGGACGTCCAGGCCGACCGTGGCGGCGAGCCCGGCCGCCCACGCGCCCGCGACATCGACCACCGCCGGGCGCGGCGAACCGTCCTCGGTCGGTGTCCACACCGACGACCACGTCGCCCTCGACCGCCACCGAATCCACGCGACAGCCCTGGATGAAGCGCCCCCCGAGGGCGCGCGCGGCCGCGAGGAACCCGGCCGCCGTCCCCGACGGATCCGCATACCCCGACTCGGGCTCGTACGCGGCGACGCCGATGTCGCCCGGTCACCGCGCCGGGGAGGAGCCCGCCGACCTCGGCCGCCGTCACCGTCCGGGTCTCGACGCCGACCCGCTGCTGCATCAGGACATTGGCCCGGACGTTGTCGGCCAGGGCCTCGGGCATGACGTGCATGAACCCCGTCCGGACGAACCCACAGTCGCCTGCCCCGACCCGTTCCTGCCACGACCGGAAGTACGGGAAGGACGCGAACGCGAGGCGGACGTCGCTCTCGAGGTCGTAGTGCATCCGGACGAAGCCCGACGAGCGCCCGGTGGCGCCGGCGGCCACCGTGTCGCGCTCGACGACGAGGACCCGCGCGCCCCGCTTCGCGAGGTGGAACGCCAGGCTGGCGCCCTGGACCCCGGCGCCCACCACGATGACGTCGGCGGTCTCGGTCATGCGCCGCCCGCCAGGTCCGCGAGGACGCCGTCATGGATCATCGCCGTCGCCGCGGCGAGATCCGGCCCGGGCTCGCGGTCGCCGTCGAGATGCGCGGATCCGCGCGCGAAGGCGGGCCAGGGCCTCGGCGACACCGGCGCCCGGCGCGGCACCGTCCGGGCCGGCCACGCGCAGGTCGAGCGCCTGGGCGGCCACGAGCAGCTCGATCGCCAGGATCGGCTCGACGTGACCCAGCACGGACCGGGCGTGTCGCGCGGCGATCGAGCCCATCGAGACGTGGTCCTCCTGGTTCGCGCTGGTCGGGATCGAATCGACCGACGCCGGATGTGCCAGGACCTTGTTCTCCGAAGCGAGGGCGGCCGCCGTGTACTGGTAGATCATCATCCCAGAGTCGATCCCCGACGCGGCGGCCAGGAACGGCGGGAGCCCGCCGTTCAGCCGCGGATCGACGAGCAGCGCGGTCCGCCGCTCGCTGATCGAGCCGAGCTCGGCCAGGGCGATCTTGGCGAAGTCGAGCGCGAGCGCGATCGGTTCGCCGTGGAAGTTGCCGCCGCTGATGACCCGGCCGCCGCCGGTCGCCAGCGTCCCTTCGTCGGCGACCCCGCCGCCCGGGAAGACGAGCGGGTTGTCGGTCGCCGAGTTGAGCTCGATGTCGAGGACGCGCCGGAGGTGGTCGAGGGTGTCGCGGACGGCGCCATGGACCTGCGGGATGCAGCGCAGCGAGTAGGGATCCTGGACCTTGTGGGCGTGCCCGTGATGGCCGGTCTGGAGCGCGCTGTCGCGGAGGAGGTGGCGGAGCTCGGCGGCGACGGCGATCTGGCCGGGGTGCGGCCGGGCGAGCTGGTAGGCCGCCGCGAACGCGACGTCCGTGCCGAGCAGCGCCTCGACGCTCATCGCCGCCACGACGCTCGCGGTCCGTGCGAGCCGGTCCGCGTCGGCGAGGAGGAGCGCCGCGATCGCGCTCATCATCTGCGTCCCGTTGAGGAGGGCGAGGCCCTCCTTGGCCTCGAGCGTCGAGCGGTTCGAGCCCGGTCTCGCGCAGGGCGACGAGCGCCGGCGTGACCGCCCCGCCGAACTCGACCTCGACCGCGCCCGATGAGCGGCAGCGCGAGGTGCGCCAGCGGCGCGAGATCGCCCGACGCGCCGACGCTCCCCTGCTCGGGCACGACCGGGTGGATCCCCGCGGCGAGGAACTCGATCAGCCGGTCGACGACGAGCGGCCGGCAGCCGCTGTGGCCGAGCGCCAGCGTGTTCGCCCGCAGCAGGAGCATCGCCCGGACGACCTCGCGCGGGAAGGCCGGCCCGACGCCCGCGGCGTGGCTCATCAGGAGGTTCTCCTGGAGCCGGCCGGCATCGGCCGGCTCGATCCGGGTCGAGGCCAGGGCGCCGAAGCCGGTCGTCACGCCGTAGACGACGGCGCCCTCGGCGACCAGCGATTCGACGACGTCGCGCGCTTCCTGCATCCGCTCGCGGGCGTGGACGTCGAGCGCGACCCCGGCCCCGGCTCGAGCGACCGCCTCGACCTCGGCGATGGTCAGGTCGGCACCGGTCAGGACGACCACCGGGCCCGCGGCGCGGCCGTCGGGCGTGGCGGCGCGACGGTCCGGGTAGAAGTGCGGGACCTCCGGCTCGCTCACCGTGCCGAGGATAGTCGGCTATGCTGCCCGGCGCCCACCCGGAAGCCACGAGGTGCACGTGCTCGCATTCATCGACAACATCGTCATCCCGTTCCTGAACACCCTGTACGGCGCGGTCGGCTATCTCGGCGTGATGATCGCGATGACGATCGAATCGGCGATGATCCCGCTCCCCTCCGAGCTGATCCTGCCGTACGCCGGCTTCCTCGTGTCGGACCCGACCCAGATCGAGCCGCTGACCGGCCAGCCGTGGAACTTCTGGATCGTGGTGATCGTGGCGACGATCGGGAACACGTTCGGGTCGCTGATCGCCTACGCCATCGGCGCGTACGGCGGGCGGCCGTTCCTCGAGCGCTACGGGAAGTACCTGCTGATCCGTCCGCACGAGATCGACCTGGCCGACGACTTCTTCGCCCGACACGGCGGCGCGACGGTCTTCATCGGCCGGCTCCTGCCGATCGTGCGGACGTTCATCAGCTTCCCGGCCGGCGTCGCGCGGATGCCGCTCGGGCGGTTCATCGTCTTCTCGACGGCCGGCGCGTTCCTGTGGTCGATGCTGCTGGTCTATGCCGGGACCGTCCTCGGCGAGAACTGGCAGGACATCCGCCACGCGCTCCAGCCGTTCGACACTGCTGATCGCGGTCGTCGTCGTCGTGGCGGTCGTCCTGTTCGTCTGGTGGCGGCTGGGTGCCCGGGCCGGCCCGGCCGTCAGCGCGGCGACACGGCCGGCTGACCGGGGCCTCCGCGTCGCTCGGTCGTCAGCCCCGCTGCTCCTCGGGCGGGCGCACGTTCCGGAACTCGCGGTACATCAGCAGGTCGTAGGCGATCTTGAACCCGCCCGCGAGATAGAACGGCAGGGCCGCGTAGCCGGCACTGGCCATCAGCACCGACGAGAACGACGGCGAGATCGCCGCGCCGGTCGTCCGTGCGATGCCGGTCACGCCCGCCGCCGCGGATCGCTCGTCCGGGTCGACGACGGCCATCACGTACGACTGGCGGGTCGGCACGTCCATCTGGCTGAGCGTGAAGCGGAGCAGCAGGACCGCGATCGCGAGCGGCAGGGTCGGCATCAGCGGGACGAGGATGAGCAGCACGTTCGACGGGATGTGGGTGAAGACCATCGTGTTGATGAGGCCGAACCGTGCCGCGATCCGCGCGGCGGACAGCGACGAGACGGCGGCCAGCAGGTTGGCCCCGAAGAAGATCGCACCGAGCACCGCCGGCTCGACCCCGTACTGGAGGTGGAACCAGTAGGCCATCAGGCTCTGCGGGATGAAGCCACCACCGAACGCATCGATCGAGAAGAGGACCGACAGCTTGAGCACGACTCGCTTGGAGCGGTGGAGACCGAACCGGCGGCGGATGCCATCGGTCGGGATCGCCGCGGGCGGCGCCTCGATCGCGGACCCCAGCCGCCAGAACCCGATCGCCATCGCGATCCCGATGAGCGCGTATCCGACGACGACCGCCCGGTAGGCATCGAGCGGGGCCACGCCGCCGTTGAGCAGCGCCTGGCTGAGCAGGCCGGCACCCAGCGCCCCGGTCGCGGTCGCAACGTACCCGACGAGGTTGTACCAGGCGAAGGTCGCGGTCCGGCGGGCGTCGGGAACGGTCTGGGTCAGGGCGGCCTGCTCGACCGCGAGGAACGGCCCGACTTCGTTGCCGGTCGGCGAGACGACCCCGATCGCTCCCGCCAGGATGAGCAGCGGAAGCCAGGTCGTGAACGCGAACACGACGCCGGCGACGACCATCAGCCCGGCGCCCGCGACGAGGACGCGGCGGCGGCCGAGCCTGTCCGCGTTGGTCGTCAGCCAGAGCGAGATGATCGTGTCGCCGATGAGGGTCAGGGTGAGCACGATGCCGATCGCGAGCGGGTCGAGCCCGGCCGCGGCGAGGTAGAGCACCAGGACGACCGCGAGGAAGCCGTACCCGAACATGCGCAGCGTCCGCATCGCGAACAGCAGCCGTCCGTCGCGGTCGAGCCCGCGGAGGCTGGCGATGAGCCCGGGATCGACGGCGGGGGCGGTCACCCCGGGATTCTAGGGGCGTGCCACGTGCCAGAATGTGCGCGGAGGTTCGACACGACCCGATGACCGCAGACCAGCACGCCGACGACGTCCCGGGTCACCCCGGGGCGGTCGGCCATCACTCGACCGACGACCATGGCGACGACCACGGCCACGACGATCACGCCCACGCCGAGGAGTCCCTCGGCCCGATCGATCCGCTGGCCTGGGGCGCCGGCCTCCTCGGGGTCCTGATCGGCGCGGTCATCGCGATCTGCTTCGCCGCCGCGACCGCGACCCCGACCTGACCGTCGCGCCGGGGACGGCCGGTGGGGATGCTCATGTGCCGGGCCCGACCGGAGGCCCTAGAACAGTCCGACGATGTTCCCGTCCGCGTCGATGTCGATCTTCTCGCCGCCCGGCCGTGACGGCAGCCCGGGCATCGTTCGCATCTCGCCGCACAGCGGTGTGATGAAGCCGGCGCCGGCGGACAGCCGGACCTCGCGGACCGGGACGGTGAAGCCCGTCGGACGACCCTTGAGGTTCGCGTCGTGGCTGAGCGAGTACTGCGTCTTGGCCATGCAGATGGGCAGCCCGCCGTAGCCCAGGTCCTCGAACTGCTTGAGCGACTTCCGTGCCGACGGCAGGAATTCGACCCCGTCCGCGCCGTAGACCCGGCGGGCGATGGTCTCGATCTTGTCAGCGAGGGGCATCTCGTCCGGGTAGAGGAGCTCGAAGCGCGCGTCGCCGGCTTCGGTCGCGGCCCAGACGGCTTCGGCCAGGGCCGCGGCGCCCCGGCCGCCGTCCACGAAGTGCGTGGCGACGACGGCGTCGCGGGCACCGGCTGCCAGCGCGACCTCGCGGATCGCCTCGACCTCGCCGGGGGTGTCGGTCGGGAACGAGTTGATCGCGACGACGGCCGGGATCCCGAACATCGTCACGTTCTCGATCTGCTTGGCGAGGTTCTGCGCGCCACGCCGGACCGCCTCCACGTTCTCCTCGAGGAGAGCCGGGTCGAGCGGCTTGCCGGCCACGATCTTGCCGACGCCGCCGTGCATCTTCAGCGCCCGGACCGTGGCGACCACCACGGCCGCGTCGGGACTCAGGCCCGACGCACGGCACTTGATGTCGAAGAACTTCTCCGCGCCCATGTCGGCGCCGAAACCGGCTTCCGTGCAGACGATCTCGTTCGTGACCAGCGCGAGGCGGTCGGCGATGATCGAGTTGTTCCCGTGGGCGATGTTGGCGAACGGGCCGGCATGGACGAAGGCCGGGCCGCCCTCCAGCGTCTGGAGCAGGTTCGGCTTGATCGCGTCGCGGAGCAGGACGGTCATGGCGCCGGCGACGCCGAGGTCGTCGGCGGTGACGGCCTTGCCGTCGGTGGTCGTCGCCAGGACGATCCGCCCGAGTCGCGCCCGCAGGTCGAACAGGTCGGTCGCGAGCGCGAGCACCGCCATGACCTCTGACCCGACGGTGATGACGAACTCGGTCTCGCGCGGGACCCCGTCCTCGCGCCCGCCGAGGCCGATCACGACGTGGCGGAGCGCCCGGTCGCTGATGTCGACGACGCGCGGCCAGAGGATCCCGTGGAGGTCGATGCCGAGCGGGTTCTTGTGGTGGAGGCTGTTGTCGAGGAAGGCGCCGGCAAGGTTGTGGGCGGCACCGATGGCGTGGACGTCGCCGGTCAGGTGGAGGTTGAAGTCCTCCATCGGGATGACCTGGCTGTAGCCGCCCCCGGCCGCGCCGCCCTTGATCCCGAAGACCGGGCCGAGCGATGGCTGGCGGATGTTGACCGCCGCCTTCTTGCCGATGTGATTGAGCCCCTGGGCCAGCCCGACCGATGTCGTCGACTTCCCCTCGCCGAGCGGCGTCGGCGTGATCGCCGTGACCAGCACGTACTTGCCGCGAGGTCGCTCGGCCTCCAGCCGCTGGATGGCCTCCAGCGTCACCTTGGCCTTGGTCGGGCCGTAGAGCTCGAGCTCGCCGTCGGCGATGCCCAGGTCGTGGGCCACGTCGATGATCGGGCGCGGGGTGACGGCGCGGGCGATCTCGAGATCGGATGGGAAGCTCATCGGTCTCCTCGGAGTGCGGCGGAGGGCAGGAGTCGCGCGATCGCCTGCCGTTCGGCGGCGCGGATCAGGTGTGTGAGCAGGAGCGCGTTGGTGAGCGGACCGACCCCGCCCGGGACCGGCGTGATCGCCGATGCGACCCGGACCGCCGAGGGCATGTCGACGTCCCCGACGATCCGGCCGTCGACCAGGTTGATCCCGACATCGACCACGACCGCGCCGGGCTTGAGCATCGAGCCCGTGATCAGGCCGGGGTGGCCGGCCGCGACGACGACGATATCGGCGCGACGGACGTGAGCGGCGAGGTCGCGCGTCCGCGAATGGCAGACCGTGACCGTCGCGTCCTCCTTGACGAGCAGGAAGGCGGCCGGCATGCCGACGACCGCCGATCGGCCGACCACCACCGCGTCGCGGCCGGCGATCTCGATCCCCGAGCGACGCAGGATCTCGACCGCGGCGTGCGCCGTCGCCGGCAGGAACCCGTCATAGCCGAGGCGAAGCATGCCGGCGTTGAGGGGGTGGATCCCGTCGATGTCCTTGGCCGGGTCGATGGCGTCGATGACCTCCCGGAGCCGGATCGTCGGTGGGAGCGGCATCTGGACGATGACCCCGTCGACGGTCGGATCGGCGTTGACCTCGCGGAGGGTCGCGATCACCGCCTGCTCGGTGGCCTCGCCCTCGAGCTCGACGAACGCCGACGTGATGCCGACCTTCGCGCACCCGCGCAGGATCTGCTCGAGGTAGACGGTCGAGGGCGCCTCGCGGCCGACGATCACCACGGCCAGGCCAGGCGGGCGGCCGTTGGCGGCCGTGAACGACACGACGTCCTCGGCGACTGCGGTCCGGATCTCGTTCGCGATCGGCGCACCCTCAAGCAAACGCGCGCCGGCGTCCGACATCGATCAGGCGCGCGCCGGCGCCGGGACCGCGTCGCGCGGTTCGCCGCCGACGGCCTCGTGGGTAGCCGCGGCCAGGCTCTCGACCTCGGAGACCAGCTCGACGACGCGATCCATCATCTCGCCCTCGAGGTCCGGGTCGCCGATCGAGGGCAGGTTGATCATGACGTTGGCTGCCGCGCCGCGAGCCGCCGCCTCCGCCAGGAGGGCCGCGACGTTGAGGTCGCTGGCGGCGTTGACGTTGCTGCGTCCTGCCAGCGCCTCGGCCACCGACACGAGCTCGAGACACGCCTCGACGCAGGCCATCGGGACCTCCGACGCGTGTCGGGCGGCGGCCCGCAGGGCGGTCGTTCGGGCGGCCCGTTCCTCGTCGGTCTCGCGCGGCAGCTTCATCGCCGAGGCGAACTCCCCGTACGCGGCTGCGTCCTCATCGGCGAGAGTGAGGAATCGATCGGCCAGGGCGAGGCCCGACTCGCTCGCCCAGGCGTGCAGGTCCGCGTGCTCTTCGTACTTCGGGCGGCCCATCGAGAGCGCCGCGACCATGGCCACGAGCGAGGCGCCGAGACTGGCGGCGACCGCGGACGCGCTCCCGCCGCCGGGCACCGGCGCGGCCGAGCCGAGGGCTTCGACGAACCCATCGAGGGTCAGGTCGCGAAAGCGGGTCGCGGACGCGGGTTCCACGGGCCGATTGTACGGTTGCGGCTCGGTTCCGGTGACTCAGCGCACGCATCGGCCAACCTTCGGCCATCGAGCGCGATCGACGGTCGGAGCCGGGGCGGGCGCGGTACCGGCGCGCCCGCCCCGAAACCGACAAGACGGGCGGCAAGGGGGAGGACCTGCCGCCGCTGGGCCGGCGCTCCCGCGACCCCCAGTGTCCGGAGCGCCGATTCGATATTCGGCGGACTACGCAGCGCGGCGACGGAGCTCCTGGTCGAGACCCGTCACCGTCCAACGGCGCGACCGGTGCATGAAGGTCAGTGACAGTCGCGCACGGGGCGTGTCCACCTCGAACAGCGTCCGCGGGCCGCTGATCACCGGATACGCAGCGGCTTCCTCACGGACGGCGGCGAGGCGGGTGATCGGGAGACGCTCGTCGCCCCAGGTGATCTCTCGTGGTCGGCCGCTGAACCAGTCGGTCCGCACCTGGACCTCGACCGGATCGACTCGGATGAATGCCATCTGACGGATCCTTTCCGGGGGCTCGTTCGCTCGGTCTTGTCGTTCGGGGCACTCGTCCGACAGAACACCTGTTCGGTTATGACCAGACCCTAGACCGAACAGGTGTTCGATGTCAAGCCTCGTCGGGCGGAATGTCGTCGAGCGTGCGTGTCACCTTGCGTGTCACGACCCGGATCGCCGTCCGGCGCCGCGCCGTCCCCATCGACCGGGACGCCGCGCGCTCGTCGGTCGAGCGGGTTGCGCGGATCGCGCTCGAACGGTGCGGGCAGACCCGTCCCGAGCAATCGGGCCCGGGTCACGGCCCGCTCGCCGTAGCGCCGCCGGAGGGCATCGGCCGCCTCGACCGCCCGCCGGTGCCGGGGCTCCCCGCTGTCGAACAGCGCCAGCTGCTCACGTTCGCCGAGGTTCGACGCGGTCACCCCGAGCAGCCGGACGCGCATCCCGCGGATCTCCGGGCGGGCGAGCTCGAGCGCGGTCGCGTAGATCGGTCCGGTCATGTCGGTCGGCTCGGCGAGCGTCCGCTGGCGGGTGATCGTCCTGAAGCCGCTGTCGCGGATCTTGACCGCGACAGTCCCGGCCCGGACGCCCGCCGAGCGGAGCCGCCCGGCGACCCCGTCCGCCATCGCGAGCAGCGTCCGTTCGATGACCTCGGGATCGCTCGTGTCGACGTCGAAGGTGTGCTCGTGCCCGACGGACTTCGCCGGATCGCCGTCGTGGACCGGGTCCGGATCGATCCCGCGTGCCCGGTCGACCAGCGACGCGCCGTGCTTGCCGAACCGGCGCACCAGCGAGATCCGGCGGGAGGGCCGCCAGGTCGCCGATCGTCCGGACGCTGTACTCGCGCAGGGCGGCGGCCGTCTTCTCGCCGACGCCCCACAACCGCCCGATCGCCAGCGGGGCGAGGAAGGTCGCCTCCTCCCCGACCGGCACGACCACCAGGCCGTCCGGCTTGCGCAGGTCCGACGCGATCTTCGCCACGAGCTTGGTGCTCGCCACCCCGACCGAGGCGGTCAGCCCGACCTCGGCCCGGACCTCGTCCTTGATCCGCCGGGCGATGGCAGGGCCGTCGCCGAAGAGCGCCGCCGAGCCGGTCACGTCGAGGAAGGCCTCGTCGATCGAGATCGGCTCGACCTGCGGCGTGAAGCGCCGGAGGATCGCCATGACGTCGCGGCTGGCGGCCTGGTAGCGGCGGCCGTCGACCGGCAGGAAGACGGCGTCCGGACAGCGGCGGTAGGCCTCGCGCAGCGACATCGCCGAATGGATGCCGAAGACGCGAGCCTCGTAGCTCGCCGCCGAGACCACGCCCCGGGCGTCCTCGCCGCCTCCACCGCCGACGACGACCGGGCGCCCGCGCAGCTCCGGCCGGTCGCGCTGCTCGACGGCCGCGAAGAAGGCGTCGAGATCGACGTGCAGGATGGTCCGGGCGGGCATGGTCGCTATCATCGTCCCGCTGTGGAACCCCCTGCCCGAAACGGCGGCGCCGAGCTGAGCGAGCCAAGCGCCGGCCAGCCGGCCGCGCCTGCCCTCGAGACCGTCACCGGCGACGGGCCGCCGGCGATGGTCGCGAACGCGGCGATCCTGGTCGCCATCGGTGTCGGCGCGCTCGTCGCGTGGGCCGTGCCCGTCGCGTCGGTCGTGCTCGTCTGGCCGATCCTCTTCTTCGTCCCGGGCTGGGTCATCATCCGCAGGGTCGTCCCGCGGACTGCCCAACCCGGGCGCGGTCGGCGCGGCCATCGTGACCAGCACCTACGCCTCGGCTCATCTCGTCAACGTCGTCGCCCGGGTCGGCGGGTTCGGGCGCGAGTCGATCATCGTCAGCGCGGTCCTCCTCGCCGTCGCGACCCTGGTCGTCGCGCGTCTTCGCCATCGCTGGCTGGCGCCGCTGCGCCGCCCGACCCGAGTCGGGCTCGTCCAGGCGATCCTGGACGACCGCCTGGCCTGGTACCTGGCCTTCGCGGTCGGCACGGTCGTGTTCGTCGTCCTGATGAGCAACGGCTGGCACGAGACGCCCGACGGCTGGGTCAGCGGCGGCTGGAACTGGAGCGACTTCCTCGTCCACGTCTCGATCGGGTCGAGCATCGCGGCCGGCAACTTCCCGCCGGAGGTCCCCTACTTCGCCGGCGAGCCGCTGACCTACCACTGGTTCGCCGATTTCCACGGCGCGATCACCTCGACCGTCGCCGGCATCGACATCATCGGGGTCTACTTCCTGACGAGCGCCCTGTTCGCCGGCGTCCTCGCCCTCGTGACGTGGGCCCTCGCCATCCAGCTGACGCGGAGCCGTCGGGTCGCCGCCATCGCCACCGTCCTGGTCTGCTTCGGCGGCGGGATGGGCTGGATCCGGCTGGTCGGCGACCTGATCGCCGGCAAGGGCAACGTCGTCGACCTGGTCAGCCACATCTCCTACGACAACACCTGGATCGACGGCTGGCCGTGGTTCAAGATCGCGTCGATCTTCGGGACCGGCTTCCTGCCACACCGGGCGACGACCTTCGGGCTGCCGGGGCTCGTGACGGTCGTGCTGCTGGTCGTCGCCTGTCTCGGCCGCCGCCCGCTCGGCGTGCTGCTGGCGGGCATCCTGGCTGCGCTGCTCGCGCCGTTCCAGTTCTTCGCCTTCCCGGCGACCTACCTGATCGTCTTCCTCTATGTCGCGACGACCGGCGCCTGGCGGGCCCGGACCGTCGTCCGCGACGCGATCCTGTTCCTCGCCCCGGTCGTCCTCGCCGCGCCGTTCATCGTCGGCGCGGTCGTCCAGCAGCGCGACATCGGGGCGTTCCGGTTCGTGCTCGGCTGGAGCGAGGCCCGGTTCGGCGACGGTCCACGTGGCGATCGGCTTCTTCTACCTGACCAACCTCGGGATCCCGTTCGTGCTGGCCGTCATCGCCGCCTTCACGGCACGCCGGCTGCCCGGCCGCTGGTTCCTGGTGGCGTGGGTCGTCGCGCTGTTCATCGTGCCCAACATCGTGGTCGTCAGCGCGGTCGAATTCGACATGAACAAGTACTTCCAGATCATGTGGATCGCGGTCGCCATCCTGGCCGCCTGGCTGATCCGGCACTGGCCGCGGCCGGTCATCGCGGCCATCCTGCTCGCCTCGGCGCTGTCGCCGGCGCTGATCGGCGTGTGGCACATGCGCGCCACCGACGTCGCGCTGGGGATCCCCGAGGAGACGGCGGCCCGCTGGATCGCGGCGAACACCCCGGAACGGTCGGTCTTCATCACCGACCCGAACATCAACTCCCCGGTCGACCTGGCCGGGCGCCTGCGGATCACGACGTTCGGACCGTACGCCGCCAACCTCGGCTACGACCCCGCCCCGCGTGCGGCCGACACGACCGCGATCTACTGCGACGGGCCGGAGGTGGCCGCCGAGAAGATGGCGATCTACCGCGCCACGTACGTGCTCTCGAGCGGTGGCGACCCGTGCAACGGCGCGGACGGGACGGACTTCTCGTCGAGCCCGCTGTTCGAGACGGTCTACCAGGCGGACCGGGTCACGATCTGGCGGCTGGCCGGGTCGTGAGGCGGGTTGCCGCCGCCACCGCGATGGATCGGGTCGGGTCTAGCCCTTGGGCTCGACGATGACCGTCACTTCGGGCGTCATCCCGCTGAAGACCTTGATGGCCACCTTGTAGGTGCCGAGCGTCTTGAGCGGCTCCTCGAGGTCGATCTTGTGGCGGTCCACCTCGATGCCGCGGCGGGCGAGCGCGTCGGCGATGTCCTTCGAGGTGATCGAGCCGTAGAGCTTGCCGCCCTCGCCGACCTTGACGCCCATCGTCAGGGTCGTGCTGGCGATGCGGGTCGCCGCGATCTCGGCGTCCTCACGCTCACGCTTCCGCTTGTCCTCGCGGCTCGCGATGTCGTGCTGCCAGGCTCGATAGGCGCCGCCGGCCGCGGGCACGGCCAGCTTCTGCGGGATCAGGAAGTTCGTCGCATAGCCGTCGGCGACCTGCTTCATGTCCCCGCTCTTGCCGACCTTCGGCACGTCCTTCGTCAGGATGACCTTCACGCGTTGCGATCCTCCCTGTTGATCCAGGCCCGCGTCCGGGGCCCGAGACCGAGTTGCTTCATGGCCTCGCCGAGCCCGCCGATGAGATCGGCGCCGCGGCGGATGGTGCGTCGGACCGGACCCGGCGTCAAGCGCCGGACCTGGGCGACGTCGCGATCGAACTCGCCCCGGTCGATGCCGAGCTCGGCGAGCTTCTCGTCGAGCAGGTCGTCCGGGACGCCATCGAGGAACAGCTCCGCGGCCAGCACGATGACGACGAGGTCGTCGAGCCCGCCGATGATCGGCCAGTCGTCCGGGATCAGGTCGCGCCCGAGCACGAGATAGCCGGCCGCTCCGGCGAGCAGGGCCTTCCGATTGGCCGGCATCCGGTCGTCGACGACCAGCGAGGAGATCAGCCGGGTGTACATCGGGACGCGGCTGGCGATCGGCAGGAACGCGAGCAGCGACAGCGCCCGGCCGAACCCGGCCCGGCCGCTGGATCCTCTGCTTCGCCTGGATGAACCGCGCGCCATACCCGCCTTCGTCAGCATTCCGGGGTGACTCGACGACACCCGTCGAGGATGCAGGAGTCTACAGCCGCGTGGAGCCGCGTGCAGTCGGTCGGCCGATCCGCAGGACCCTCACGCGGCCGCCAGCACGATGGGCCAGACGAAGGCCATCCCGACCAGGGCGACGCCGTGGCTCGCGGCCGCGCCCCACAGCGATCCCCCACGGAGGATCACCGCCCCGAGCAACAGGGCGTACGCCCCGACCGCGATGGTGTACGGCAGGGATCCGGACCCGAGGTACATGACGCCGCTCATCGCGGCCGCATAGACCAGGCCGATGCGCTCGTCGCCGAACGTCTCGATGGCCACGCTCTGGAGCAGGCCCCGGAAGAGCAGCGCCTCGACGAACGCGCCGAAGACCACGATGCCGATCATCCCGGCGAGGACCTGGGCCGGTCCGGCGTCCGTCATCAGCAGCCCCGGCCGCAGCAGCAGGTAGCCGACCAGTCCCGCGGGCACGCCGAACGCGGCGATCGCCAGGTCCACGCGCCAGCGCCTGATCGTGAGGTTGAGGCGCTCCCACGGCTCCTCGACCAGGCGGATGGTCAGGAGCTCGCCGATCAGCAGGGCCCCGCCGACGGTGATGTACCAGGTCACCATCGGGAGCCTGGGGACGGCGGCGGTGATGCTCAGGACCCGCAGCAGGGCGATCAGCGCAAGGACAGGGAACAGCTTCCGATGTGGTGCCCGCTCCCCCCACACGTAGTGGCCCAGGAGGACGGTCATGAGCGCGGCATCGAGGATGGCGCCGCCGATCGCGTAGCCGACGACCCCGGCCAGTTCGGCGACGACGATCAACCCGCTGTAGGCGGCCACGATCCCGGCACCGACGAACGGGTCCGATCGATGGAGGACCTCGGCCCCGGAGCCGAGGCCCCATCGTGCGCGCCGGAGTCGGGCGCTCACACGATCAGCTCGACGAGCCGTGCCGCGACGATGACGAAGAAGACGACCAGGAGCGGGACGAGTGCGACATCGAACGCCCACGCCCAGGCCGACGCCCGGGTCCCGCCGAGGATGTGGATGACCTCACGCTGGAACAGCAGGATCGCCAGGGCGAGCACGAGGGCGAGCCCGATGGTCGTCGACAGGGCGTCGTACGACGACGACAGGAGGAGGGACGTCGTGACGTGGGTCACCGTCGATGTCATGGCGGGGTCACCTCGGCAGCTTGAGAGGCCAGGACGAGGATCACGGAGCCCTCGTTGCGGTAGACGACCTTGAGGTCAGGCGAGCTGGTCGCGTCCGCGACGAAGCGGTCCCATGCCCCGGGCGGCAGCCCCGTGAAGACTTCGGCATACGTGCCCTGGCTCCTGGTCAGGATCAGGTACGAATGCGTGTATTTCGGGTCGCGCATGAGATCGGTGATCGCGCCGACGTCGCCGATGTGGACCTCGTCGATGACCGGGATGTAGCTGTATTGCTCGTACTTCTCGAACTTCCACGGCAGGTTACTGGAGGCAGCCACCAGCAGCGAGCCGGGCGGCGCGATCTGGTAGAGCTCCTGGACCGTGGCGACCTCTGATGCCGTCATCACATCGGCGCGTTCGTTGCCGTAGCGGACGACCAGGAACAAGGAGGCGATGACGAGCGTGACCGCGATCGTCGCCCCGGTCATGAGACGGCCGGGCGGCGTGGGCCGCCGGCCGTAGACGATGCCCGCGACGAGGATCGCCGCGAACGGCAGGCTGAAGAGGTACAGCCGGAGGACGAGCTCCCCGCCGTACGCCTGGAGTGCGACGAGCGGCACCGGAGCCACCGCCAGCAGCACCATGGTCAGGTCCCGCCGCCCGTCGCGGAAGCGGATCAGGGCGCCGATCCCGGCCAGCCCCCACACCGCCAGGGTGAAGACGAGGCGGAGGGTGACGACCGTCTGGTGCTCGACGCTGCCCGCGATCCGGTTCGTGACGTTGGTCGTCAGCGTGTCGCCGAGGCTCCCGATCTCCTTGATCAGGGACACGACGTGGCCTTCGAGGAACGGGACGGTCATGTAGCTGACCCAGGCGATGGCCATCACCCCGAAGAGGATCGGGATGCTGCGCAGGGTGAGGCGGTTGAAGACCAGGAGGGCGACGAGAGCCGCAACGGTGAAGAACGGCGTCAACTGGTGGCTGTAGGAGACGTACGCGAAGATCACCACGATCAGGCTGACCACCGCGACCTGCTGGCGGCGCGACAGGCTGCGCTCGACCCGTTCCTCCGGGGTGAAGAACGTGTACAGGCGTTCGAGCCAGACGCCACCGCGTCCGAACGCGCGCAACCCGCCGGCGATGGCGTCCGAGCGTGGTTGCCGCACCAGGAACCAGGTGATGACGACCGCCGCGATCACGAGGTACATGAAGTACGCCATGGCCTGCGGTGCGAAGTAGTCCTGCCCGACCCAGTTGGTGATCTCGAACAGCCAGAGCGACGCCCAGACGAGCCGCATGTCGCGGGTGAGCCCGCGGGCGATGAGGGCGAGCGGGAGGAGGTACAGCAGGTTGAAATAGACCGGCGCCCACGCCGCCAGGGACGTCAGGATCCCGTCGCCGGCGAGCGTCCGGAGCAACGCAGCGCCGACGAAGAAGCCGGGCCAGTCGAACCGGGCCTCGAGGCCCGGTGCCGTCGTCCCCGTGCGCGCGATGTACTCCGCGAACCCGAGGTGCGCCCAGGTCACCGACGACCGGGCGGTCTCCTCGACGATCGGCGGGATCGCGTAGAGCACGACGACCAGCGCGACCACGTGGATCGCCAGAACCCGACCGTCCAGCCGCTCGAGGTGGATCTGGTATCCGGCACTGATGGTCAGGATCGCGATCGCCGCGAAGACAGCAGGCGGCAGGACGGAGACCATGCCCAGGTCGTTCATCCGGCCGAGGTCGATCTCGGTCAGGCCGACCGCCCACAGGATCAGCGCGGCCGCCACCGGAGCGAGCGGGACCAGCCCGACCCACCACCGGTCGACCGCGCCCTGACGGGCGCTCACGGACCGGGCGGGGCGATCCGGCGGCGAAGTGGGCGGCGACGCGGCCGGCGGACAGGCGGTGGTAGAGCGCGACCTCGTCGATCGCGTCATTGAAGCAGCCGGTGCCGCTCGCCCCGGTCCGGCCGATGGCCAGGACCCCCGTGTTCGGCTGGCAGCCGACGCCGTCGTCGCGCCGATGGTGAGCGCCGCCGTCGCCAGGAACGAGATGGCGACGGCGTGACGATGACCCGACCGGCCAGCCTGCCATCAGGACGTCCATCAGGACGCCGTCAGGAGCATCCCGATCGAGAAGAAGGTCTGGGAGGCGACGCTCGAGGCCGTCGGCGTGATGGCCGCGGAGACGTCGACGTCGTACGCGCACTGGTTCCCGCGCAGGTCCGTCTGGTAGACGACGCCTGGCGTCGACCCGGCGCTGACCGAGCCGATGACGCGAGATACCCGAAGTAGGCCTCATGGCTACCGGTCGGGGTGAGGGCCGGGTAGTTCGGGGTCGTGGTCGCGACGCCGGTGTCGACGACACCACTGCGCGTCGACGGCCCAGGCCGTGCCGGCACCGATCGACGAGTGGAACTCCTGGACGTCGAGCGAGGCGGCGCTGCTCCGCGGTCCCCGGGACGGAGGTGTAGGTCACGGTGATGGTGCTGGCACCGGCGGTGGTGACGGTCCCCCACCACAGCTCCTGGCCGTGCTGGGCGTCAGTGGTGGGGCCGCCGAGCGCCCTGTGCCAGGTCGTGACCCCGCCACCGCTCACGGTCGAGACGGTGAAGGCGGGGTGCCGCCGGGGAACTTCTCCTCGACCGCGAGGGCGAGGACGTTGCCGACGGCCGCCGGCGAGACGGAGATCGTCTCGGTGGTCGTGAGCGCCGGGAAATCGACCGTATCGGTGCTGGAGCGTCCCGACCGCCGTGATCGTCCCCGCGGGCGCGGTGTACGTGAAGTGGTCGGCCGAGGAAGTGGCACTCGTGCCCCCGCCGGTCGTGACCGTGATATCGACGGTCGCGGCGGCGCCGGCGGGCGAGGTCGCCGTGATCTGGTCGCGGTGTTCGTGTTGATCGTCCCGGCGGTCGCGCCGAAGTGCACGCTGGTCGCCGCCGACAGGTTCGTCCCGGTGATCGTCACCGACGTGCCCCCGGCGGTCGTGCCGCTGGTGGGACTGACGTTGGTCACGGTCGGGGCGGCGCCGTGTACGCGAACTGGTCGGCCGAGGAGGTGGCACTCGTGCCACCGGCGGTCGTGACCGTGACATCGACGGTGCGCGGCGGCGCCGGCCGGCGAGGTCGCCGTGATCTGGGTCGCGGTGTTCGTGTTGATGACCGCCGGCCGTCGCGCCGAAGTGCACGCTGGTCGCCGACGACAGGTTCGTCACGGTGATCGTCACCGACGTGCCGCCGGCGGTCGGGCCGCTGGTGGGATTGACGTTGGTCACGGTCGGGGCGGGCGTGGCGCGATGTACGTGAAGTGGTCGGCCGAGGAAGTGGCACTCGTGCCCCGGCGGTCGTGACCGTGACATCGACGGTGGCGGCGACGCCGGCGGGCGAGGTCGCCGTGATCTGTGGTCGCGGTGTTCGTGTTGATCGCCCCGGCGGTCGCGCCGAAGTGCACGCTGGTCGCCGCCGACAGGTTCGTCCCGGTGATCGTCACCGACGTGCCCCCGGCGGTCGTGCCGCTGGTGGGATTGACGTTGGTCACGGTCGGCGGCGGCGGCGGCCCGATATACGTGAAGTGGTCGGCCGAGGAAGTGGCACTCGTGCCCCCGCCGGTCGTGACCGTGATATCGACGGTCGCGGCGGCGCCGGCGGGCGAGGTCGCCGTGATCGTGGTCGCGGTGTTCGTGTTGATCGTCCCGGCGGTCGCGCCGAAGTGCACGCTGGTCGCCCCCGACAGGTTCGTCCCGGTGATCGTCACCGACGTGCCCCCGGCGGTCGTGCCGCTGGTGGGATTGACGTTGGTCACGGTCGGGGCGGGCGTGGACGACGTGAAGTAGCCGGTCACGTCGAAGATCGCCTGGGTCCGGGCGGTCGAGCTGGCGGCGACATAGGTGACCGACAGGGTGCCCGAGCCACTCAGGGCGACGGCCACCCCGTTGGCCCGGTCGTCAGCCTTCGGGAAGTTGAGGGTCGAGGACGACGGGCTGTTGGTGGCGACCGGGCCGATGAACAGGTAGCCGGGCTGGGTCTGGCCGGTCACGGTCAGGTTGCCGGTGACCGCCGTGGCGCCGGCCGGGACCCCGCCGCGACCGGTCACCTGGAAGGTCCGGGCGGTCTTGGACTTGAACGTCCCGCTGAGGCCGTTCGCCACGC
This sequence comes from uncultured Chloroflexia bacterium, assembly GCA_963742075.1. Classification (GTDB taxonomy): domain Bacteria; phylum Chloroflexota; class Limnocylindria; order Limnocylindrales; family CSP1-4; genus SPCO01. The sequence goes on from CAVUKR010000015.1 coordinate 33,683, forward strand.
GGGTGTCGAGCAGCCGGGTCGGGCTGATGGCGTGGTAGGTGGCGCCGCTGGCATCGGCCGTGAAGTAGCCGGTCACGTCGAAGATCGCCTGGGTCCGGGCGGTCGAGCTGGCGGCGACATAGGTGACCGACAGGGTGCCCGAGCCACTCAGGGCGACGGCCACCCCGTTGGCCCGGTCGTCAGCCTTCGGGAAGTTGAGGGTCGAGGACGACGGGCTGTTGGTGGCGACCGGGCCGATGAACAGGTAGCCGGGCTGGGTCTGGCCGGTCACGGTCAGGTTGCCGGTGACCGCCGTGGCGCCGGCCGGGACCCCGCCGCGACCGGTCACCTGGAAGGTCCGGGCGGTCTTGGACTTGAACGTCCCGCTGAGGCCGTTCGCCACGCGGGTGTCGAGCAGCCGGGTCGGGCTGATGGCGTGGTAGGTGGCGCCGCTGGCATCGGCCGTGAAGTAGCCGGTCACGTCGAAGATCGCCTGGGTCCGGGCGGTCGAGCTGGCGGCGACATAGGTGACCGACAGGGTGCCCGAGCCACTCAGGGCGACGGTCACCCCGTTGGCCCGGTCGTCACCCTTCGGGAAGTTGAGGGTCGAGGACGACGGGCTGTTGGTGGCGACCGGGCCGATGAACAGGTAGCCGGGCTGGGTCTGGCCGGTCACGGTCAGGTTGCCGGTGACCGCCGTGGCGCCGGCCGGGACCCCGCCGCGACCGGTCACCTGGAAGGTCCGGGCGGTCTTGGACTTGAACGTCCCGCTGAGGCCGTTCGCCACGCGGGTGTCGAGCAGCCGGGTCGGGCTGATGGCGTGGTAGGTGGCGCCGCTGGCTACGAGCGCGGCGGACACCGTTCCGGGAGCGGTCGCAGGTCGGGTCGCCGCGGCGACGCCGGTCGTCGGGATGAGCAGCCCGATCAGCAGCACGGCCGCGAACAGGAAAGTGATGGTTGCGGGCCGACCCGAGGTGCGATAGCTGTTCATGCGTCCCCCTGTGAAGTTGCGATGTTGGATGCACGCGCCGATCCATGACACGAAGATCAGGAGCCCGATCTTCGTGTCGCGAGCAAGATGGCGGTGCCCTGGATGGTCAGGCGTGCGATGAGAGCCCGGTGAGTGTAGTGGCAACTCGCCGAGATGGAAACCGGCTTGGTGTCTGGGCGCCACGCCGATTCAGCCTGTGCCCTGCGGTTCCCGGTGCGACGGAGCAACGATGGGCCACCCGACGAAGGTCCACGGGAGCGACAAATGCACGTGCGAGTCGGTCCGGGGTTCACCGGGCTGGGTCGCCTGACAGGCATCTGGCATAAACTCCGGACCTCTGGTGGCCGTGATCGGGTCGTGAACCGTTCGGATCGCTCCGGATCCGGACGGCGTGGGCGGGTCCCGTCGAGGGTCCAGCACCGGCCGAAAGAAGGGAGCCCTCCATTGCCTCCGAGGTCCCGGTCGAGCCCATCCAGGTCAAGCCGATGGGCGGGGCACGACGACGGCACGTATCCCGGGACCCGGTACGCCGGCCGTCGGCTTGCGCGCCTCGGACGGCGTGACCTCGTGAGCGCCGCGTGAGGTCGCTCCAGATCGGCGACGAGGGGCGGCTGGCCAGGCTCGTCTCCCATGTCCGGACCCCGCTGTACGGCCATGCGTACGCGCTGATCGTCAGCAGCGCATCCAGCTCCCTGCTGGGCATCGTCTATTGGACGCTCGCGGCACGGCTCTACGACCCGAAGGATGTGGGCGTGAACGCCGCCGCGATCTCTGCCATGAGCTTCATCTCGTATCTCGCGCAGCTCAACATGGCCAGCGTTCTCAGTCGCTTCATCCCGACGACGGGGGCCTCGACCCGGCGCCTCATCGTGCTGGCGTACCTGGCCGCAAGCGGCCTGTCCGCAGTCGGGGCTCTGATCTTCGTGACCTGGTTCGCGAACCTTGCCGGTCTGGGGCCGATGCTGGCGGTGAACCCGTTGTTCGGGGCCTGGTTCGTGCTTGCCACGGTGGCCTGGTCGCTGTTCACGCTCGAGGACGGCGCGTTGATCGGCCTGCGCCAGACGATCTGGGTTCCCATCGAGAACTCCGTGTTCGGGATCGTCAAGATCGGCCTGCTGCTCGTCTTCGTTGCCGGGCTGGCGCAATTCGGGATCTTCGCGTCATGGACCATCCCGGCGGCGATCCTGGTAGTGCCCGTCAACTGGCTCATCTTCCGGCGGCTCGTACCGCGCCATGCTGCTGCCGCGCGCACCGGGTCAGCGGATGCGCTCCCACCCGGGATGCTGCGATACCTCTTCGGCGACTACGTCGGCTCGCTGTTCTATGCGGCCGCCATCGGCCTGCTCCCCCTCATCGTGGTCCGCGTGGTCGGACCGGCCGAGGGCGCCTACTTCTTCATCGCCTGGACGATCGCCTACTCGATGTACTTCATCTCTCTGAACATGGCGACATCGCTGATGGTGGAGGGCGCGGTCCGACGCGCGTCGGTGGCGCAGGACACCCTTCGCATGTTCCGGCTGCTCATCGGATTACAGACGCTTGCAGTCGTCGCCGTGATCATCCTCGCCAATGTCATCCTGAGCGTGTTCAACCCTGCCTACGCCGCCGAGGCGACCACCCTCCTGCGCCTCCTCGCCCTCGCCGTCCTGCCACACGGAGTCAACTCGATCTACCTGGCCCTGGCGCGGGTCAGGCGGCAGATGGGCCGGATCGTCCTCGTCCAGGCGTCGGTCGCGACCATCACCCTCACCGCCAGCGTGCCGCTCCTGGGTGCGCTGGGGATCGCCGGCGCAGGTGTCGCCTGGCTGGTGGCCCAGACTGCCGTCGCGGTGGTCGTGTTCACGACCCAGCTGGTGCCGCTGTGGCGCCGTCCTCCAGGGGCCGGGATCGAGGACCTGACGGCCATCCATCCGGCACCGACCATCGCCGGACAAGCTCGACCGATCGCGCCGCTCCTGCGGACCTGTTTCGCGTCCCTGGACGCGGCCGGCTTCCGCTGGTGCCTCCTGCGAGGCGGGCCAGAGGACCTGGCCCACGGTGCCCGGGATGTCGACCTGCTGGTCGATGCAGCGGACTGGCCCAGGATGGACGCGCTCCTTGGGAGCCTCGGCCTGTTGCGGGTCGTCGGTCACGGACGAGGACCTGCCGGCTTCTATGTCGGCCGGGACGTCGAAGCCGACTCATGGGTCCGCCTCGACGTGACCGTCGACCTGGCCTACGGACGGTTCATGCAGCTCGAGACGGGCATGGCAACCGGTTGTCTGGATAGACTCGAACGGGTCGATGCGATCCCGGTCCTCGGACCCGATGACACGTTCTGGTGCCTCGTCCTCCATTGCATCCTGGAGAAAGGGTTCGTGGCCGATCGCCATGCCAGCCGGCTGCAGGCGCTGGTCGACCAAGCGCGCGATGATGGCCCGTTCGGGACCTTCATCGCCTCCGTGGTGCCGGCTGACTGGGATCCACGGCAGATGCGTGCCGTCGTACGCGACGGCGACTGGGCGGACCTCATCGCGCTCCAGACAGGGATCGTGCTGCGCCTTTGGCGTCGAGACCTGCTCGGGACGACGCGACGAGTCGTCGTGCGCTCCGCCCAACGAGTCGCGGGGTACTTCCGTCTGGCGCGACATCGCTGGGGCGTGTCGGTCGCCCTCCTCGGTCCGGATGGCGCAGGGAAGACGACGCTCGCGGCGGCGATCGCGGACGATTTCGGGCTCCCGGTGCGGAGGGTCTATATGGGGATGTGGTCGGCGTCCCAGCGTGGGATCGCGGGTCGGATCCCAGGCCTGGCGATCCTATCGCGGCCGTTCGCTGCGGCTCGAAAGGCGCTGGTGGCCGAATACCACCGGGCGCATGGGCGGTTGGTCATCTTCGACCGCTACACCTACGACGCCCTCATCCCGCCCCGGGGATCGATGGTGCGTATGAAGCGGGTGTATTTCTGGGTCCTGGCCCACGCGGCCCCCGCGCCACAGCTCGTGATCGTCCTCGACGCGCCGGGCGAGCTCCTGTTCGCACGAAAAGGCGAGTTCGATCCCGCGCGACTCGAGGAGGATCGCCGCGCCTTCCAGGCCCTCGGCGACCGGCTCGAGGGCGTCGTCGTGGTAGACGCTGCACGCTCAGCGGATACCGTCCGAGCCGAGGTCACCGACCTGATCTGGCGGCGCTATCTCGCCTCAGCCGCGGCGGGATGACGTCGACCGTGCGTGCCTCGATCGTCGATTCGCTCTCGGACGCGCTGGCCGGTGTCCGCCCGGCGGCACGTGGCGCGCGCCGGCGATTGGCGAGCCGTCGTGCACTGGCGCGTCGCGCGGCGCTATCCCGGGACGTCGTGGTGGACCTCGTCTCGACCGGCGTCATCCCATCCGCCGACTGGACGGTGCGCGAGTCGCGCTGGTCCGACACGGGCGTGGCGATGATCCCGATCGGACCGCCCGCCGAGCCGGCGCGAATGATCATCAAGTTCGCCGGTCCGGGACGGAACCTCGAAGGCCTGCGCTCGCAGCAGGACCGTCTGAGGCGTCTGCACTCGGACAGCCGCCTCGCAGAATGGGCGGGCATCGTGCCACAGGTGATCAAGACAGGGACCGTCGACTCGGTCCCATACTTCCTCGAGACGGCCCTTCCCGGGGTCCCGGCCACCCGGCTGATCGGCGATGCCCGGTCACGCGATGCGTTCCTGCCGATCGCGGGCGACGTGATCGCGGAGCTCCACGCGAGGACTGCCGTCCCGGCCCGCGTGGATGACGCCACGCTGGAGCGATGGGTCGAGGTCCCTGTCCGGGCCATCGCGGCGGCCCTGGCGCCGCACCGTCGGATGGGTCGCGAGACGCACGGCGCCCTTGAGGACGTTCGGCGCGAGCTTCGCTCCGCGTTCGCCGACCGCGACGTCCTCGTCGGCTGGATGCACGGGGACTACTGGCCGGGCAACGTCCTCGTCGACCCCGACGGCGGGCGCATCACGGGCATCGTGGACTGGGATCTCTCGTCCGATCGCGAGCTGGCGATCCACGACCCGCTCCATCTCATCCTGCTGACCCGGCGCCTGGCCTCGGGTCACGAGTTCGGCGACGTCGTCCGAGGCCTGCTCGCCGGAGACTCGCTCGAACCGTCGGAACGATCCGCTCTGGCCGCGGCCGGACTGCAGCCTGCGGCTTGGCAGCGCGATGCTCGCGAGTCGCTGACCATGGCCTGGTTGCGCTATGTCGGCGCCTTCATGGCGGTCCCCGGGCATGGCACGAATCCCCGATGGGTCCGTCGGAACGTCCTGACGGTGCTGGATCAGCTCAAGCGCCGGCGACCCAACGGTGGGGAGCGCTGACGGGTCCAACCGCGGCACTTGTGTAGAATTCGTCGGGCGGTGTGCCGTCCGTGTCCGGGACGCGAGACTCGGCCGTCGAAGGCCGTTCCGTCCGCAAGCGGCGATCAACGACGTGCGCGTCGGCCTCTCCCCCGCCTGTCGGAGGGCTGTGGTTCCAAGCGAGGCTTGGCTGCCGTCAGTCGGAAACGAGTTGCGATGATCCAGGGTCGTGCCAAGGCGCTCACGTTCGCAGCCGTCATCGCCGTCGTTGCTGCCTGCTCGCCCGCTCCGAGCGGCTCGACCGCACCGGTCGCCACGGTAGCTGCGTCGCCGAGCTTCGGTTCTGGTT
>CAVUKR010000016.1:0-82071 GCA_963742075.1 uncultured Chloroflexia bacterium
GGCCGCTGGCGAGGTCGTCGAGACGGACCGGCCCGATGCGCACCCGGACGAGCCGTTCGACCGGCGCGCCCACGGCTCCGAACATCCGGCGCAGCTGGCGCTTCCAGCCCTGCGCCAGGATCGCCCGGTACCAGACCAGGGCGCCGGGCGGCGGGGCGATCAGCTCGATCAGCCGGCGCGTCTCGATCTCGGTCGTCGGGCGGAGCCCGGTCACCGTGGCCAGCCCCTCGTCGAGGGCGATCCCGGCCTTGAGCGCCCTGGCCTGTTCGGGCGTCAGCGGGGCGCGGAGCCCGATCGCATACTCGCGCTCGATGCCGTGCCGTGGATGGAGGACGCGGTCCGCCCAGGCGCCGTCGTTGGTCAGGACGAGCAGGCCCTCCGAATCCTGGTCGAGCCGTCCGACCGGGTAGAGCCGCGAGCCCTCCGGGAGCAGCGCCGTCGGGATCATGTCGAGCACGGTCTTCGAGGCGTGCCGGTCGCGGACGGTCGAGGTGACGCCGGCCGGCTTGTGCAGGAGCAGGTACTCGGGCGTAGACGCCGCCCCGATCACCCTGCCGTCGACGGCGATGACCGTCCTGTCGGGGTCCACCTGCATCCCGAGCCGGGCCGGCTTGCCGTCCACGGTGACGCGCCCGTTCGCGATCAGCACCTCGCTCGCCCGGCGCGAGGCGACCCCGGACGCCGCGAGGACCTTCTGGAGCCGCTCGAGCGGCATCAGGCGCCCGGTTCGACGACGGAGTGGCCCGGAGGACCGTCGGCCGGGAAAAGCGGGGCTGTGACGGGTTCGCCGCCCTCCTCGGCCAGCCGCGCGGCGACGTCGAGGTCGAGCAGCGGCAGCTCGTCGAGGCTCGTCAGCCCGAACCGCTCGAGGAACTCGAAGCCGGTCCCGTAGAGGTACGGCCGCCCCGGCGCCTCGGACCGTCCGAGCTCGACGACGAGCCGGCGATGGAGCAGCGTCCGGATCGTGTAGTCGGAGTCGACCCCGCGGATGCGTTCGATGGCGGACTTGGTCACGGGCTGGCGATAGGCGACGATCGCGAGCGTCTCGAGCGACGCCGGCGACAGCCGGACGGCGTCGGCGCCGACATAGCGAGCCACCAGCGCGCCGCCCTCCGGCGCGGTCGCAAGCTCGACCCGGTCGCCGTCGACCAGCAGGCGGACGCCGCGCTCGCGGAGCGAGACCTCGAGGTCGCCCAGCCGGGCGTCGACCGTCACCCGGTCCGTCCCGGCGAGGGCCGCGATCTCGCGGCGCGTGAGTGGCCTCTCGGCGACGAACAGGAGCGCCTCGAGCGCGGCCTCGGTCAGCTCGATCGGCGGCGGGGCGTCGGGCGCCTCGGCGGGACGCTCCGGCGCAGCGGCCGGTGCGCGGTCCTCCGGGACGACGGGCTCGACCGCGTCCACCGGCTCGACGGCGTCGCTCATGCGAACGACTCGAGGCTCTCGTCGAGGGGCGCGTCGGCGAGGCCATCGGCGCCGGCCGCGGCGCGTTCCTCCGCCGTCGTCGAGCGCGCCACGATCGGACCCCAGGGCGCGGCCTGGTCGACCACGATCTCGCGCCGCTTCATCAGCTCGAGCATGGCCAGGAAGGTGACGGCGATCACGACCCGGTCGCGGACGCCCGCCAGCAGCTCCTGGAGGACGAACGTGGGGGCGTCGCGGAGTGCGGACCGGATGACGTCCGCCCGCTCGGTGATGGTGATCGTCCGGCCGATGACCTCTGACGTCGGCTCCGGCGGCGGGGCGATCTCGGCGAGACGGTCGAGCGCCCGGACCAGCCGGTCCGGATCGATCCTCGGGGCGTCGAGCGGCCGGGCGCCGGCGAGGCCCGCGGCGTGGGCGGTCCGCGGCTCCCGCCGGAAGAGCCCGACCCGGCGGAGGGCGGTCTCGGCGAGGCGGAGGCCGGCGTCGCGGTGCGCTCGATAGACGATCAGCCTGGCGCGGAGCTCCGCCTCCGGGTCGAGCCCGTCGTCGGCCGACGCGATGAGGTCGGTCTGGGCCTGGCGCGGCAGCATCGCCCGGCTCTTGATCAGGATCAGCTGGCTGGCGATCGCCACGAACGAGCTGACGTTCCCGAGCCGGTCTGCCTCGAGCCGTCCGAGTGCGTCGAGGTACGCCTCGGCGAGGGCTCCGAGGGGGACCGTCAGCACGTCGAGCTGGCGCGCCTCGATGAGCGAGAGCAGCAACCCGAGCGGGCCGTCGAACTCTGCTATCTGGACCTGCGTCCGGCTCTCCGGACGCCTCCCGTCGCCAAACGTGACGGCCGGCGCGCGAGACGCCGCCAGCGTCATCAGTTCGCCTCGTCGGCGAGACGCAACAGCTCGCCGAATTCCAGGTCGGTCGGGGCGTCCTGGTCACGGATGAGGGCGACGGTGCGTGCCGAGCACCCGGCCCGCGCCGCGAGCGTCGCCGAGGTCTCCGCGTGCGCGGCGAGGCGATCGAGCGACGGCCGGAATCCTGGCAGGACGGCGGCAGCGCGCCAGATCCATCGTCCGTACCGCTGCCCGAGCGAGTAGACGACCCGTGGCCAGACCCCGGTCGCGCCCTTGCCGGCATCGTGGAGCAGGCCGGCCAGCAGGAGGTCCGCGTCGGTCACGCCCTCGGCACGCAACGATGCGACGACGTCGAGGCCGTGGCGTCGGTCCGCGACGTGCATCGCGTCGTAGAGCGCGAGCTGTGCCGGCGTGGTCCAGGTCGCCAGCACCGCTCGCTCCTCGGGCCTGACCGACGCCCGCAGGTGCGCCCGGAACTGGCGGACCTTACTGGCCCACCAGGACGGTGAGGAAGGCATTCATGATCGGATCGATGATCCGCAGGCCGATCGAGTTCCCCGGCGGGAAGAACAGGACCGCGATGAGGATGATGAAGCCGTACTGCTCGAGGAATGGCCGGACCTGGTATTCGGTCCGCCGATCCATGAATGAGAACATCACCTTGGACCCGTCGAGCGGCGGGATCGGGATGAAGTTGAAGATCATCAGCAGCAGGTTGATCTGCACGAAGAAGAACAGGATGTTGGCGACGATGTCCCCCGGCCCCATGAACTGGGGGTTCGCGATGATGTAGCGCAGCGGGATGGCGCCGGCGGTGGCGAGCACCAGGTTCGAGAGTGGCCCGGCCGCCGCGACGAGCGCCTCCCCCCGGCGGCCACCGTCGAGGTTGAGCGGATTGACGGGCGTCGGCTTGGCCCAGCCGAAGCCGAACAACCCGCCCGTGAACGCCGAGCCGATGAACGTGAGGGCCAGCAGCGAGCCGCCGACCGGATCGAAGTGGGCGATCGGGTTGAGCGTCAGTCGCCCGAACAGCTTGGCCGTCCCGTCACCGAGTCGATAGGCCGCGAGCGCGTGGCTGAACTCGTGGATCGGCAGGCCGACGAGCAGCATGATCACGACGACGATCGTCGCGGTGAGGACTCGTTGTTGGGTGTCCGCGTCCAATCTGCACCTGGGCTACGGGGTTCCGCGTATCGTAGCGGGCCGGACGCCACGGGCGCCGCCGCCGACGCTCAGAGCCGCGAGAGCAGGTCCGCCTTCTTGGCCTCGTACTCCTCGGGCGTGATCGCGCCGCGGTCGCGCAGGTCGGCAAGGCTGGCCAGGGTCCGGGTCACCTCGTCGGGGTTGGCCTTCGGCGGTGCCGCGATCGGGGCAGTGGCCGGCGCGGGCGCGGGGGTCGCGGCCCCGGCAGGGACCCGGCCGAAGCCGCCCCGGCTGCCCCAGCCGCGGCCGCCGCGCCCGGGGCAGCCTCGCGGATGGGCGGGCTCGGTGCCCAGCCTTCGCGCTCCATGCCGACCTCGAAGTTGTGCTTGGCGTCGAGCATCCGCTTCTTGAAGACGATCGGGCTGCGGAGCATCTTCATCGCATCGATGCCGCTCTCCGACGCCGTCAGGACGGTCAGGTCGCCGTAGTCGAGCATGCGCCCGAAGAATGACTGCTTGAGCATCGCGTCGTTGATCTTCTCGAGCGAGCTATCGGTCGAGTTGCGGTTCATGACGCCTTCGACCTGGATGACCCGGCGGTTCGTCAGGACGTACTCCTGGTTGACGTACCGGAGACCGGTCCAGATCGCGACGGCGATCCCGCCGACGAACAGGATCAACGTCGCCCAGCCGAGCAGCGTCTTGATCGTCCCGCTGATGCCCGTCGAGTCCATGTTGCTGCCGAGCCACAGAGCAGGACGGCCGCGATGAGCACCGCGAGGATCGCGTAGCGCGCGCCCCAGACGAAGATGGCCGGATGCTGCTTCGTGCGGTATTCGATCTGCTCGCCAGTCGACATCAAGCCGTCGGCATAACTCATGTGGCCGGTGCCTCCCTCTCAGGCCCGTGGATGGGCCCGGCTGTAGACGTCCCGGATCCGTTCGCCGGTGAGATGCGTGTACAGCTGCGTCGTGGAGATACTCGCATGCCCGAGCAACTCCTGGACGATGCGCAGGTCGGCCCCGCCCTCGAGCAGGTGCGTCGCGAACGAGTGCCGGAGGGTGTGCGGGCTGACGCGCTCGGTCAGGCCGGCGTCGGCAGCCGCTCGCTTGACCGCGGCCCAGGCCTGCTGCCGCGCGAGCCGGCCGCCGCGATCGCCCAGGAAGAGCGGTCCGCCGCGGATCGGCGCGACATGCTGTCGCGCCACGAGCGCGGCTCGCGGACCGGCCATCCAGCGCTCCAGCCAGTCGAGCGCGACGTCCCCGACCGGCACCAGCCGCTCCTTGTCACCCTTGCCGATGACGCGGACGAACGCCCCGTCCACGGACAGGTCCTCGCGGTCGAGCCCGATCGCCTCGCTGATCCGCAGCCCCGCCGCGTACAGCAGCTCGAGGAGGGCACGGTCGCGGAGGGCATGCGCCGCGTTCGGGGCCTCCGGATCGTCGCCGCCGGCCGCCTCGAGCAGGCGGACGGTCTCGTCGGGGGTCAGGGTCTCCGGCAGGAGGCGCGACGGTCGGGGCAGGTCGAGGTGGGCGGCCACGTCGATCCTGATCAGTCCCTCGCCATAGGCGAACCGGTAGAACCCCTTGAGGGCGGCGGCGCGGCGACGGAGGCTGCTCGGGGCGAGCCCCGGGTCGCCGCGCCGACCGCGGCGCGTGCGGGCCGCCAGGTAGCCGACCGCGGCGTCGGGCGACGCCGCCCAGCCGCGGGTGACGCCGCGCGAGGCCTCGTAGTCGTGCAGGTCGCCCCGATAGGCCCGGATGGTGGCCGGCGCGAGACCGCGCTCGACGTGCAGGTAGGTCAGGTACTCGTCGATGGCGGCGTCGAGGGTCGGCACGCGCGGCCTTGGCTCAACCGGCCTGGGCGACCTCGCCGCGCCAGGCCTCGGCGCGGTCGAGGAGCTCGCGAGCGCTAGCGAGGGTCGTCGCGCCGCCGGCGTCGCCACCGAGCATCTGGGCCAGCTCCACGATCCGGCCCTCGCGGTCGAGATGCTCGACCTCGGTCACCGTCCGGCCGCCGCGCTCGCGCTTGGCGATCCGGTAGTGCGCGTCGGCGTGCGCCGCGATCTGCGGCAGGTGCGTGACGCACAGGACCTGGTGTCGCCTCGCGAGTGCCCACAGGCTGCGCCCGACCGGGTCCGCACTCCGGCCGCCGATCCCTGTGTCCACCTCGTCGAACACGAGGACCGGGGTGTCATCGGCCTCGGCCAGCACGCTCTTGATCGCCAGGGCCACGCGCGACAGCTCGCCGCCCGATGCGATCCGGGAGAGCGGCCGGGCCGGTTCGCCGGGATTCGGGGCGAGGCGGTAGACGACCTGGTCGGCGCCGCTCGCGTCGAAGGCGACGGCGTCGCCGTCGAGCTCGATCGCCGCTTCGTCGACACCCGCGATCCGCCGCCCGAGCGCGACCTCGAAGACGCCGGCGGGGAAGCCGAGCTCCTCGAGCACGACACCGACCGCGTCCGCCAGCGCATCGCCCGCAGTCCGCCTGGCCTTCGACAGCGCCGCGGCCGCGACCGCGACCCCTTCCAGCAGCGCGGCATCCTCGCGTTCGCGCCGGGCACGTTCCTGGTCGAGCCCACCGAGCCGCTCGAGCTCCGCGGCAGCACGCTCGCCGTGGGCGATGACAGCCGCCTCGCCGTCGCCATAGCGGCGCTCGAGCGCGTAGATCGTGCCCAGCCGTTCCTCGAGGGCGGCGAGTGTCGCCGGATCGTGCTCGATGCCGTCTGCCAGGTCGCGGACCTCGGCGGCGACGTCGTCGAGCTCAGCCTCGAGACCGGCCAGCCGTTCGGCGGCCGGCTCGAATCGCGGGTCGAGACGGGCCAGGCCGCGCGCCTCGCGGACGGCGATCGCGGTGGCGTCACGGGCCCCTGCGCCGTCGGCGGCGAGAGCCTCGCGGACGGCGGCCGCACCGCGGGCGATCGCCTCGCCGTGCTGCGCCGCCGAGAGCCGGCCTCGGATCTCGTCCGCTTCGCCGGGGCGCAGCCGCGCAGCCGCGATCTCCGAGACCTCGTGCTCGAGGAGGTCGACCCGTCGAGCCAGCTCGCGCGGTTCGATGGCGAGCTCGGCCAGGGCCGCGCGGTTCGCACGCCAACGCTCGACGACGTCGGCCATCGCCGCGCGGGCCGGTCCGTGCCCACCGAACGCGTCGAGGAGGTCCCGCTGCCAGCGCTCGTCGAGCAGCCGCTGCTGGTCGTGCTGGCCGTGGATCTCGACCAGCGGCCCGACCTCGTCGGCCAGCCTCGCCGCGGTCGTGGCGAGGTCGTCGAGGCGGGCGGTGGAGCGGCCGCCGGCGGCGATCTCTCGGACCGCGATGAGAGGCTCCGGGAGTCGGTCGAACAGAGCCTCGACCCGAGCTCCTTCGGCTCCGTGGCGGATCAGGCCGGTGTCGGCGCGCGCGCCGCGGACGAGCCCGAGCGCGTCGATCAGGAGGCTCTTGCCGGCACCGGTCTCACCGGTGATGACGTTGAGCCCGGCGCGCGAGCCCCAGACGCAGGCGATCGATGAGCGCGAGGTCGCTCACGGTCAGCTCGAGGAGGCGCCCGGTGGTCACGACGGCAGCAACTCGACCTTGTGACGAAGCAGGTCCCAGAACGGCTGGGCGCCCTCGGGCGCGATGAGGCGGATCGGGCGCTCGACCGCCCGGACTTCGACGACGTCGCCGACCTGGACCGGGATGTCCTCCCGACCGTCGACCGAGACGAGCGCCTCGAACGCGTCGACGACCGTGCAGTGCACCGTCTGTTTCGGGCTGACCACGACGGAGCGGATGGCGGACAGGTATGCGGCGATCGGGGTCACGATGAGGTTCCGGCTGACCGGGTCCAGGATCGGGCCGCCGGCGGAGAACGAGTAGCCGGTCGAGCCGGTCGGGCTCGAGACGACGAGCCCGTCCGCGACGAAGGTCGCGAGGTGGGTGTCGTCGATCGAGACGTCGAGGCGGCAGACGCGGGCCAGCGCCCCTCGCGCGATGACGACGTCGTTGAGCGCGAAATGCCGGGTCGCGTGGATCGGTCGGCCGTCGCGCAGGATCCGGCCGTCGAGGGCCATCCGCTCGTCGATCGTGAACCGCCCGTCGACGATCTTCGCCAGGACGTGCTCGAGCTCGCCGGCCTCGGCCTTCGACAGGAACCCGACCTTGCCGAGGTTGATGCCGAGGATCGGGACGTCGACCTCGGCGACCGCACGGACGGCGCGCAGGAACGTCCCGTCGCCGCCGAGGACGACGAGGGCGTCGGTCGTCTCGAGCTCGCGGACGAGAGCGTCGAGGTCGCCCGACTGGTGCTGCCACTGGTCGAGGCCGCGGGCCTGGCACCAGCCGGCCGCCCGCGCACTGAGCTCGACGGCCGCCTCGATCGTCGGGTTGTAGGCGAAGCCGATGCGCTCGATCGTCACGGGCCGACCGCCTCCGCGATCCGCTCGTCGATCTCGGCACACCCCGGACCCGGGGCGAGGTGGACGAGGAACTCGCGGTTGCCCTCGGGGCCCGTGAGCGGCGAGGCGATCACCGCGCGCGTGCCGAGGCCGTGCTCGCGCGCGGTCGCGACGATCCGGTCCAGGACCTCGCGGTGGATCGCCGGGTCGCGCACGACGCCATGGTCGGTCCGGCCACGGCCGGCCTCGAACTGCGGCTTGACGAGCGCGACGATGTGGCCGGGCGGGGTCGGGCGGAGGGTGGCGGCGATCGGCCCCAGCACCAGCCCGAGCGAGATGAACGAGACGTCGACCGTGGCGATGGCGACCGGTTCCGGGAGGGTCGTCGCCGTCAGGGTGCGGGCATTCGTCCGTTCCATCGAGACGACCCGCGGATCGCGCCGCAGCGGCTCGGCGAGCTGGCCGCGACCCACGTCGAGGGCGTAGACGCGGCTCGCGCCGCGTTGCAGCAGGACATCGGTGAAGCCGCCGGTCGAGGCACCGACATCGAGGGCGACCAGCCCGGCAGGATCCAGCTCGAAGGCGTCCAGCGCCGCCGCCAGCTTGTGGCCGCCGCGGCTGACGTATGGGTCAGGCTCTGCGACCGCGATGGGAGTGTCGTCGGCGACCAGATCGCCCGACTTGCGGTCGTGCCGCGCCGCGTCGCCCTCCCCCACCCTGACCGCACCGGCCAGGACGAGGGCCTGGGCACGGCTGCGCGACGCCGCGAGCCCGCGATCGACGAGCAGCTGGTCGAGACGGACGCGCGCCGGCTTCGCGGGTCGCGTGGCGCGGGTCGCGGCTGCGGGGCTCACCCGCCTATCGTGGCACAGGCGGCTTCACCGGGGATCATCGACGGCCAGGCGGGCCCCGGTTGCGGCGACCTAGCCTGTCGTCACCTCGGACCGTCCTGGCGTCGCCCGCATCGTGATGAGGGCCTCGCGGACCTGCGCCGCCAGCCCTTGAGCATCCAGTCGCAGCACCCGACGCAGGTCTGCGACGGAGCCGTGGTCGACGAACCGCTCGCCCGGGATCCCGACGATCCGGACGGCAACGTCGCGATAGGCCGGGTCGGCGAGGCGTGCTTCCTCGACAAGCTCGAGGACGCCGCTGCCGAACCCGCCGGCGACGACGCTCTCCTCGAACGTGACGAGGAGCCGCTTGCCGCGCGCCTGATCGAGGATCAGCTGACGGTCGAGCGGCCGCGCGAACCGGGCGTTGATGACGCCGCTCGACCACCCCTCGGCGGCCAGCAGGTCGGCGGCCGCGACCGCCCGCGCCACGATCGGTCCGAAGCCGACGAACAGCAGGTCACGACCCTCGCGGAGGACTTCGCCGCGCCCGACCGGGATGACCTCCGGCTGGACCGCCGGCAGCCCGAACCCGGGGTCACGCGGGTAGTGCAGCGCGAACGGATGCTCCTGCGACAGGGCGGTGTGCAGCAGCGACCGGAGCTCCTGCTCGTCTTTCGGGGAGGCGATGACGAGATTCGGCAGCTGGCGCTGTGCCGGCAGGGTGAACATCCCCTGGTGGCTCGTCCCGTCCTCGCCGACCAGCCCGGCCCGATCGACGGCGATCACGACCGGCTGGTCGTTCTGGCAGACATCGTGGACGGTCTGGTCGAACGCGCGCTGGAGGAACGTCGAGTAGAGCGCGACGACCGGTCGCATCCCGCCCATCGCCAGACCGGTGGCCATCGCGACGGAATGCTGTTCGGCGATCCCGACGTCGAACATCCGATCCGGGAACTCGGCCTGGAACTTCGACATCCCGGTGCCGGTCGGCATCCCGGCCGTGATGCCGACGATCCGCCGGTCCGCGTGGGCGAGCTCGATCAGCTCCGCGGCGAAGACCGCCGTGTAGTTGGGATTCTTGGGCGCCTCGGCGACCTTGGCCGGCGGGGCCGCGTCATCGCTCATCGACTCGCTCGGCATCGCCGCCCTCGTCCCGTCGTAGGCATCGGCAGCCGGCGCCATCGCGATCGGCGGCAGCGCGGCGCCGTGGAACCCGACCTGGTCGGTCTCGGCGGGCCGGAACCCGCGGCCCTTCTGGGTCCGGACGTGGACGATGGTCGGGCCTGGAAGAACGAGCGCCCGCCCCAGCGTCTCGAGAAGGGCGTGGAGATCGTGGCCCGGGACGACGCCGATGTAGGTGATCCCGAGGTCCTCGAACAGCTGTCCTGGCGCCGCGAAGTTGACGACGGACCTGCGGAACCGCTGGCTGAGCTCGAGGACCGTCCCGCCGATGAACGGGATCCGCTCGACTGTGCGGTCGTAGGCACTCTTGCCGTGCTGCCACGCGCTCGACAGCTTGATCTCGGAGAGGTACTTCGAGAATGCACCGACCGTCGGGCTGATCGACATCTCGTTGTCGTTGACGACGATCAGCATCTGCGTCTGGCGCTGCCCGATGTCGTTGAGCGCCTCCAGCGAGAGGCCGCTCATCAGCGCCGCGTCACCGACGACGACCGCGATGCGCTCGAGCCCGTGGCGCAGGTCTCGCGCCTCGGCGAGCCCCTCCGCGATCGACAGCCCCGTCCCGGCGTGCCCGCCATCGAAGACGTCGTGCGGCGATTCCGACCGGCGCGGGAAGCCGCCGACGCCGTCGAGCTGGCGAAGGGTGCCGAACCGCTCGAGCCGACCCGTCAGCAGCTTGTGCGGGTAGGCCTGGTGGCCGGTGTCCCAGACGACCCGGTCGCGCGGCGATTCGAGCAGCCGATGGAGCGCGATGGTCAACTCGACCACGCCGAGCGACGACCCGAGATGGCCGCCGGTGCGCGCGACGGTCCGCACGATCGTGTCGCGGATCTCGACCGCAAGCTGGGCGAGCTGGACCTCGTTCAAGCCGCGGAGGTCGGCGGGTTCCTGGATCGTCGGCAGGATCGGCACGGTGGCGGCAGCTCCTGGGTCGTTGCGATGGTGGTGACTGGTACGTTCGCGGTGACGGATCCGTCGCCCGGCGTGTGATGATGAGACCACATCGGGGGGACCCCCGGGAGCGGCATGGGCGGAGTGTAAACCTGTCCCCTGCAGGTCGCTCGTTTCGACCATCGCACGCGTCACACGGAGGTGGCATGGAGAGGTTCATCGTCGACCGATTGCGCGAGTCGCTCGAGGACCGTGTCCTGACGGCCGCGGACGCCGAGTATGACGACGCGCGAACAACCTTCAACGCGACCGTCCAGCGCCGCCCGGCCGTGATCGTGCGGGTCCGCTCCGATGACGACGTCGTCACCGCGGTCGTGGCCGCCGCCGACCTCGGCCTGCCGATCGCCGTCCGCGGTGGCGGGCACAGCGTCGCCGGACACTCGATGGCTGAGGGGGCGCTGGTCGTCGACATGCGTGACCGGCGCGAGGTCGCGGTCGACCCGAAGACGGGGATCGTCCGCGTCGCCGGCGGCGCGCAGTGGGACGACCTCGACACCGCGGCGTGGGCGCATCACCTCGCGGTCGTCGGCGGGACGTTCGGCGACACCGGGGTCGCCGGCCTCACCCTCGGCGGCGGGATCGGCTGGCTGTCGGGGATCCAGGGGTTCACCTGCGACAACCTGGTCCGGGCGGAGGTCGTCACCGCGGCCGGCGAGAAGGTCGTCGCCGGTCCCGACGGCGATCCGGACCTCCTCTGGGCGTTGCGCGGCGGCGGCGGCAACTTCGGTGTCGTGACGTCGTTCGAGTTCCAGGCGATCGACCCGGGTCCGATCTTGGCCGGCTACATCACCTACCCGGTCAGCGCCGTGAAGCAGGTCCTTCGGCGCCTGGCCGACGTGGCAGAGAGCGCACCGGCTGCGCTCGAGGTCACAGCGAGCATCGGCCCTGCCGCCGGGAGCACGGACGACGAGATCTGGGTTCGGGTCGGCATCTGCTGGCCGGGAGATCCTGCCGAGGCCAAGGGCGTCCTCCGACCGCTGCAGGCCGCCCTGCCGGCGCTCGCGGACGACGTCCGGCCGATGGAGTATCCGGACGTCCAGGCGATGAGCGGTCGCCTTCCGTTCGGGCTGCGGCACTACTGGAAGAGCCACTTCCTCCGCATCCTCGACGAATCGGTCATCAGCGCCGCCGTGGACGCGATCGCGGCGCGGCAGGGCGGCCACAGCATGCTGCTGTTCGAATCCATCCGCGGCGCCGCGCACCGCGAGCCCGACGGCGGGGCCGCGTTCGGCCAGCGGGCAGCGACCTGGAATGCCAGCGCGCTCGCGATCTGGGAGGACCCGGTGCTCGACGATGCTGCGGTCATCTGGGCGCGCGAGGCGGCCGAAGGGCTCGCCGTCGGGTCGATGAATGGCGCCGGCTATGCCAACTACGCACCGATCGACGAAACCACCGAACGGATCCGGCTCGCCTTCGGCAACGACAACTTCGCCCGGCTGGCCAAGATCAAGGCCCGCTACGACCCGGGCAATCGGTTCCGCTTCAACCTGAACGTCGCCCCGGGCTGAGTCGGCCGCCGGCTGTCGTAGCTGGCGCTAGGCTGCGCCAGGATCCTCGGTCGCGTCCTCGGGGCGGACGTCGTGCGTCTCGAGCGCGCCCCCGGCGCGGGCGACGAGCTGCTGGACGCGGAGTTCGGCATCGCCGAGCAGCCGCTCGCAGCGCGCCTGGAGGGCGACGCCGCGCTCGTAGAGGGCGATCGCGGCCTCCAGCGGCTGACCGCCGGCCTCGAGCTCGGCGACGGTCCGCTGGAGCTCGGCGAGAGCGTCGTCGAAGCTCAGCGTCTCGATCGCTGTGTCAGTCGTCGTCGCCACCAGGCTCCTCTTCGGTGCGGTTGGCCAGCCGGTCGATCCGTGGGGCGAGGAGCATACCAAGCCTGATCCCGACGACCGCCACGAGCGCGACGAAGGCGACGAAGACGCCGACAACGATCAGGGTCGGCATGCGCGCCATGCGTCGGTGGTGGTCATCGCTCGTCGGCCGTGGCCGGCACGTCGCCGCGCGCCACGCGGAGCGCCAGCCGCGTGCCGGGCGGCGCGTCGGCCGGGTCGCGCACGATCCGTGCGTCGTCGGAGCGACGGACGATGGCGTAGCCGCGATCGAGCGTCGCCTGCGGGCCGAGGACCGCGAGGGCGGCGGCCGCTGTTCCGAGCGTGGCCCGCCCTGCCGCGACGCGTCGGGTCGCCAGTGGATCGAGGTCGTCCGCACGCCCAAGCCGGCCGCGCTCGCGCGCCAGGCGCGCCGGCAGGGTCGGGATGAGGCGGTCGGCCAGCCGCTCTGTGGTGGTCCGGCGCCCGCCCAGCGCCCCGCCGATCGCGCGCGTCCCGCGGTCGAGAAGCAGCCCGACCCGCTCCCGCGCGCTCGCAAGCTGCGCCAGCGGGCTGAGCCGATCGAGCGCGCGACGTTCGGCCACGACCTCGCGCGCCACGGACCGAAGGCGCCCGCCGACCGCCCCATCGAGGCGGCGGCGGGCGGCGCGGACCGCGACGAGGAACTCGGCGCGATCGGGGACGACGACCTCGGCCGCGGCCGACGGCGTCGGTGCGCGCACGTCGGCGGCGAAGTCGGCGAGGGTCACGTCGGCCTCGTGCCCAACCCCGCAGACGACGGGGATGGTGTGGGCCACCACGGCCCGGACGACCGCCTCGTCGTTGAACGCCCAGAGATCCTCGAGCGAACCGCCGCCGCGCGCGAGGATCGTGACCGCCGGCGCCTCGTCGGGGTGGCCCGCGGCGACCCGTTCGGCCGCGTAGCGCTCGACCTTGCGGAACGCGGCGACCAGGCTTCGCGGCGCGGATTCGCCCTGGACCTGCGCCGCGACGAGGACGACCCGGGTCAACGGCCATCTCCGCCCGAGGACGTGGCAGATGTCCTTCCAGACGGCGCCCGTCGGGCTGGTGATGACCGCGATCGTTGCCGGACGGGCCGGGAGCTTTCGCTTGCGTGCGCTGTCGAACAGGCCCTCCGCGGCCAGTCGCGCCTTGAGCGCCTCGAACCGCAGGGTCAGGTCGCCGAGACCCGCCGGCTGGATCGACTCGACGTAGAGCTGGAGCGCTCCCTGCGGCTCGAACAGGTCGATCCGGCCGTGGGCGACGACCCGTAGGCCGGCCTGCGCCTCGAACGCGGAACGGATCCGCTGGTCGCGGAACCAGACGCATTGCAGCTGGTTGCGCTCATCCTTCAGCGCGAAATAGGCGTGGCCGGCAGACGAGACCGTCACCCGTCCGATCTCGCCCTCGACCCACAGGTCGGCGAGTCGCGGGTCCGACCGGACCGCGCCGCGGATCGCCCGCGTGACGTCGCTGACCCCGAGGATCCGGACCCCGAACGTGCCTGGCGCCCCGGGCGCGGCCGGCGGCCGGCTGGCCGCAGGTTCGCCCGGTGAACCCGGACCCACAGGTCGCAGCCGGTCGGTCCGGTCGGCGGGGTCGGCCGGGATGGCATCCCAACTGGGAAGCGCCCAATCAGGCGGGTCAGTGTCGCTCACCCGAAGCCCATCTGGACGTGGCGCCAGCGATCGTCGGTCCCGAGCAGGCTGCGCAGGTGGTTGATCTCGCCCGCGTGGTAGGGGTCGTGCGTGATCATCCCGGCGATGATCCAGCGCGTCGGGCGCAGCTCGCCCCAGTTGGTCGGTCGCGGCCGGTCGAGCTCGGCGTCGTCGGCGAGCGCGGCGACGTGGTCCACCAGCCGGCCGTGCGCGGTCTCGAGCCAGGCGATGACGTCCTCGCGCGGCGCCGGCCCGTCGCCCCACGGCTCGACCTCGGGCGTCGCGAAGCGGAGGGATCCGCCGGCAAAGGCGTAGTCGTCATACATGACCTTGCACGCTCCGATGTGCAGGGCGATCGATTCGATCGAACGGGCCGCGCCCGGCGGGAGTACTCGCCACGCCTCATCGCCGACCGTCGCAAGGTTCGTCAACAGCGCCTGGCTCTCGTTGCTCTCCTCGAGCCCACCCCCGCGGAACGCCTCGTCGAGGAGGTCGAGGAGCGTCACGATGCCGCCGCGGTCGGTCATGGCCGCCTCACACCCGTGTCTGGTATTCCCCCGTCCTCGTGTCGATCCGGATGGTGTCGCCGGGCTCGACGAAGATGGGCACCGTGACGATCAACCCGCTCTCTGTCGTCGCCGGCTTGCGCGCCCCGGACTGCGTATCCCCCGCGAACCCGGGCTCCGTCTCGACGATCTTCAGGTCGACCGTGACCGGCAACTCGACGCCGATCGTCTCGCCCTGGTAGCTCGTCCGGTCGAGGGTCATCCCGTCCTTGAGGTACCCGGCGGTCTCGCCGAGCTGCTCGGACGTCAGGATGAACTGGTCGTATGTGTCGGTGTCCATGAAGTTGAAGTCGTCGCCATCGCGGTAGAGGAACTGGACCGGCCGCTTCTCCATCGACGCCCGCGGCCATCGCGTGCCGGCCTGGAACGATCGCTCGACCGTCTGGCCGCGCTTGATGTTGCGCAGTGTGATGCGGACCTGGGCAGATCCGCGGCCCATCTTGATGTGGTGGTAGTCGAGGATCTGCCAGAGCTCGCCGTCGAGCTCGATCGCGACGCCCTTCTTCAGTTCTCCGGTGCTGATCATGCGTGTCGGGCTCCTGGGCGTGACGGCCGGCGGGTCCGCGACCGGGACGCGCGACCGGCGAGGTCAGTGGATGTGGATCGAGCCCGATCGTAGCAGAGAGCCGACCGTCACCCGCCGCTCACGACCAGCGGCTCGCGGGGGAACCGTGTCAGGCGCTCGACCCGGCCCGCCGCCGCATCGAATAGCACGAGATCCTCGATGCGGACGCCGGTCTCGCCGTCGAGGTAGACGCCTGGCTCGACCGAGAAGACCGTCGGACTCGGCAGCGGCGCGTCCGATGAAAGGCGGCCGAGCGAGGGCGACTCGTGCGTCGCGAGCCCGATACCGTGACCGGTGCCGTGCCCGAAGTGGTCGCCGTGGCCGGCCGCCACGATGACCTCGCGCGCGACGGCGTCGATCGCCCGTCCGCTCGGTCGCGGGTCCGCCGCGGTGGCCGGGTCGACGGCCCGCTCGAGCGCCACGATCGCCGCTGCCTGGGCGCGCGCCACCAGCGCGTGGATCTCGAGGTCGCGGGCTGCCGGTTCGCCGACGAACAGCGTCCGGGTCATGTCGCTCCGATAGCCGGCGACCTGGGCTCCGAAATCGAACAGCAGCACTGCGCCGTCGAGGATCGGCCGATCGCCCGGCGTGCCGTGCGGGAGCGCCGCCTCGGGACCCGACAGACACGCGACGTCGAAGGCGAGCGCCTCGGCGCCGCTCGTCCGCATGAGCCATTCGAGGCGCAGGGCAAGGTCGGCCTCCGTCATGCCAACGCTGATCTCGGGCAGCAGTGTCGCGAGCGCCCGGTCCGCGACCGCACAGGCCGCTGCGATCCGCTCGATCTCGGTCGGCTCCTTGACCGCACGGTCGGCCTCGACCCAGCCCTCGATCGGGACGAGCTCGACAGCCGGGGCGGCGGCCGCGAGCCGCGCCCAGGCGGCCTGCGACACGAAACCCGCCTCCAGCCCGACCCGCCGAGCGCCGATCGACGCCAGGAGCTCCGGCCAGCGCGCGGGCAGGTCGCCATAGGCCTCGACGACCTGCGCCTCCGGTGCCTCGCGACGGGCCTGGATCGCGTAGCGCGAATCGGCGAGGACCGCGAGCGATCCACCGCCGAGCAGGAACTGCCCCGAGTTGCCGGCGACCTTCTCCTCGCCGTCGCCCAGCGTGAAGCCCGTGAGATAGCGCATGTGCTCGCGGCGGACGCCGAAGTAGGCATCGATTCCGGCCCCTTCGAAGCGCGCCCGGACGCGCTCGATCCGGGTCGGACGGGCCGCCCGGTCCGCTTCGAGCCAGCGTTCGATGTCGCGCCTTGACGACGGCCGCGCGAAGTCCGCCGGGACCGGCAGACCGCGCGACGCCCGACTCACGGCTTCAGGTACTTCTTGACGTTCGCCTGGTGCTCCTTGAGCGTCTTGGCGAACGCCGAGGTGCCGGTGCCGTCGCCCTTCGCGATGAAGAACAGGTAGCCGTCCTTGGTGTCCGGCTCGAGTGCCGCGTCGATGGAGGTGATGGTCGGCGTGCAGATCGGGCCAGGCGGCAGGCCCTTGCTCGTATAGGTGTTGTAGCCGGCGAGGTCGGCCGGGAGCGGATCGCCGGTCAGGCCGCCCTTGATCGGCGCCCAGAAGACGTAGCTCGTCCAGGCGGAGACCGGGATCTTCGCGAGCTCGAGCGAATCGTGGAGGTAGAAGATCGTGGGATCGGACTGGAGCAGGCCGATGGGCCACTTCGCGGGGTCCAGCCGGTTCGCATAGACGCCGGCGATGAGCGGCTTCTCCTCGTCGAGCTTGGCCTCCTGGTCGACGATCGAAGCGAGCGTGATCACCTGGTAGAAACTCATACCTCGGGCAGCCGGGACGGTCATCCGCTGCGTGCCGATGTTGGCGGCGAACTTGTCGAGCATCAGCCGCACCAGCTCCTCGG
Organism: uncultured Chloroflexia bacterium; assembly: GCA_963742075.1. Classification (GTDB taxonomy): domain Bacteria; phylum Chloroflexota; class Limnocylindria; order Limnocylindrales; family CSP1-4; genus SPCO01. The sequence goes on from CAVUKR010000016.1 coordinate 17,230, forward strand.
GCGTCGTATCGGGGAGGACCCGGTACGTGGCCGGCCACAGGAACCCCTCGAGCGAGGCCCCCTTCGGCGCATCGGCCAGGATCGTCTTGAGCCACGGGTAGTCGGCAAGCAGCTCGGCCGGCGGCGACGTGACGAGGTCGCGGAACTGGGATGCGTCCATCTGCAGGGGAAGCGTCTCGAGCTTCGCCGTGATCTGCTCGAGGCGCAGGCCCGTCCGCAGGGCGATGTCCACGAACTTGGGACCCGGTGCCGGGGCCAGGAGGGCGCTGACGAGCTGATCCGGGGTCATGTTCTTGCGCAGGATGAACGTCCCCTGCTGGAGCGACCCGGACAGCCCGCGTTCGACCGAGATGAAGACGAACGCACGGCTGTCGCCGATCAGTCCACTCGTCTCGAGCTTCGTCGCGATCGTCCGCGCGGTGTCGCCCTGCTCGACCAGGAACTCGACCTGGGTCGGCTCCTGCGAGACCGGGGTCGTGAGGGCCGGGCCGAGCTTCTCGGCCACGATGTCCTGCACGAACGGCAGCTGGAGGGTGGCCGGGTTGTCTTCGGCGATCCCCATGACCGCATCGGCGACCGCCGGCCGCAGCGCGGTGAGCGCGACGGCCAGCACCACGATGGCCAGGACGATCGCGAAAACGAGGAACTTGATCAGCCCGACGACGCTGCCACCGCGCCGTCCGCCACCGCGACGGCCGCGCGGGACGGGTTCGGAGTACTCGGGGATGGACTCGGTGGCATAGGCGTCCGGATCGTATTGACGAGCCTGCGAGGCGCGGCTGTCCCTGGGGCGTCCGCCGGAGCGGATCGTCATCGGCTGATCTCCTGGGGGTCTGGGGGTCGTGGCATGGACGAACGGAGCCCGGCTCGTGTGTCGAGCTCGTCCTGCAGGATGATCGCCGCCGCCTCGCGATCGACCCGCGCACGGTAGGCGTCTCGTTGGGTCTTGCTCGGCGGTCCCCCCGACCGGCCGCGTTTCATCGGCCCGAGGCGGGTTTCGGCGAGGTGGCTGCTGAGCCGCTCGTCGCGGAAGGTGACTGCGAGCCCAATTCTACCCTGCATCGCGTCTGCCCAGGCCCGGGTGAGGGCGGCCTGCGTCCCTTCGTCGCCGGACGCCTCGAGAGGCAGCCCCACGACCAGTCCGTCGACCGCGTGGCGTTCCACCACGGCGCGCAGGGCCGCGGCGTCCGCGTCGAGGTCGCGTCCGCGCATGAGCGTCTCGAGCGGCCGCGCCGGCGACCCGTCGTCATCGGCCAGAGCCAGGCCGACCCGCCGTTCGCCGAGGTCGATGCCGAGCAACCGTGTCACGGCGCCGCCGACCCCGACGGGGCGGGCGACACGATCTGGACGGGCTGTTCGATCGTGACTTCGACCCGGCTGTCGAAGCTCGGCACCGAGCCGGTCCAATCCGGCGAAACCGTGATCTCGGCCTCGCCGTACGGGGCGAGGATGGCCTTCGCTTCGGGGATCGGCTTGCCGAGCACCATCGCCTCGAGCGTTGCCGGGTCGAGGACCGCGACCTGTTTGGCCGAAGCCTCGACCGGGAACGTCACCGTCTGGCCGACCACGATGGCATCGTGGACGGTGACATCGACCGAGCCCGGCACGAGCTGGTGATCCGGCTTGAGCGCGGCCTGCAGCTGCGCCTGCGCGATGCCGTCGATCGGTGCCGTATCGGCGGTGACGACCGTTCCCGTCGCCGACAGGCCGAGGTCGAAGGTGGCGACCTCCTGCCCGACCAGCGTCGCCGGGTCGACCGATGGCGTCGTCGGTCCGAGGTTCGCGGTCGTCGGGAAGACCGTCGCTCCGCCCTTGGCGAGCGCCGGGTCGGCGACCGCCTCGGTGAACTTCTCCGCGAGCGAGACGTTGAGCGCCGCCAGCGCGCCATCCACGTCGGCCTGTGTCACGCGGGTGAACTCCTGGCGCGTGCCGCCGGTCGTCGGGTCAGGGTTGGAAACCTTGAGGAAGGTCGAGTTCTCGCCGTTGGGCACGATCACGATCGTCCCGGTGTCGACGTTCCCATCCGTCCCGCCGTCCACGGCGGTGATCGCGACGGTGATCCTGCCGGGTGTCAGCGTGATCTGGGTCCCGATCGTGATCAGTTGCGCCCGTGGGACGGTCACCGTGGCATCGGTCAGGAAGCGGACCCCGGATCCGGTCCGGACGACGCTCCCGGCCGCGATCCAATTCGTGCTCGTCGGGTCGAGGTTCTGGAACCGGACGGCGCCGGTCGCGTTGGTCAGCGCGACCCGCTTGCCGGTCGCATTGAACGTGTCTTGGACGGAGACGGGGACGTCGGTCCGCTGCGCCGCGACGACCAGGGCGGCGGGATCGGGCCCGGTCGCCGTCGTGTCGGCGGTCACCGTGAAGGAGACTGGGCCGACCGGTTCCTGACGCGGGGTGACGACGATCGATGCCGACGGCAGCAGCAGGTAGACACCGACCCCAGCCACGAGCACCGCGAGGGCGAGGATCGCACCGCCGATCAGCCACGGCGTCCGGACGCGACCGCGGCTCCCGCCCGCCGACGATCCCGCCGTCGTGGACGGACCCCGGGGAGAGCCGGGCGGACGGCTCCCCTCCCCGGCGGACGCGTCGCGCGGCACGGCCGTGCGGATGGTGTCGACCGGCGGGCCGAGGGGTTCGAACGGCGTGCGCCCGGCGCCCGACCCGGCCGCGCCGGCCGCCGCCGCAGCAGCCGCCGTGGGCACCACCAGCCCGAGCGTCCCGTCGGATCCAGGCGCCACGTCCGGAGGCGCCGCCGCGACGTGCTCCATCGCCGCGACCCCGCCCGTCGCGCCGCTGGCCGCCGTGGACGCCGGCGGGACCGCCGCCCCGGTCGTGTCCTCCTCGAGGCCGACCAGCGACGACTCGTATTCCGCCACGGAGGCGAACGTAGGCAGGCCGGCCGACGCGGCAAGCGCCCGAGTGGCCGCATCGCCGGACACGATCGACAGCCGCTTGTCGTGGGTGAGCGCGTCGCGGGACAGCAGCCGGAAGTTGATCCGCGATGTCGCGACGCGCGAGCCGTTCGGCAGCACGACGGCGATCCTCGGCGACTCCGATTCGCGGATCCGGGCGGCCGCAGAGGTGATCTCGTCGTCGACCTCGAGGTAGATGATCCGTCCGGCCACGTATCAGACCTTCATCGCGCGGAGGACACGACGGAGCGCCGCGTCGAGCGCATCTTCCGATGTCTGCAGCTCGATGGCCTGGTAGGCCAGGCCGAGGGGTGTCACGTCCTGCTGGTCGACGAGGAGGTTGGTGGCGTCCGAGATGGTCTCGATCTGGTCCGGCGCCATGACGATGACCTCGGGCGGACGGGCGAACGGCAGCCGCTCGTAGAACGCTCGGGACGCCAGCGCATCGCGGATCTCGGGAAGCCGTGACCCGCCACCGCAGAGGAAGATGCGACCCGGCAGGAGGTCGCCACCCGACAGCTCCTCCATCACCAGCTCGACGCCCGCGGCCCAGACGCGGACGTCGTCGGCGACGATCGAGGCGACGTCGGCGGCGTGCTCGACGGTCAGTCCGCGGGCGTAGTCCACCTTGAGCGCCTCGGCGCGCGGGAACGGCAGGTCGAGGCGGTCGGCGAGGCTCTTGGTGAATGCACGACCGCCGAGGGCGAACATCCGGGTCCCCTCGATGCCGCCCTGCCGGACCAGCGCCACGTCGGTCGTCCCGCCACCGACGTCGACGAACAAGGCCCCCGCCTGGCGGATGTGGTCGCTGCCGAGAACCCGCGCCACGGCGTACGGCTCGGCGACGATCTCGAGCAGCTCCAGGTCGAGCTGCGACGCGACGCTCTGGAGCGCGCCGAGATGGACGAGCGGGGCGAACGCGTTGAAGATCCCGATCTTGACGTGCCGGCCCTGGAAGCCGACCGGGTTGGTCAGCGCATAGCCGTCGATCGAGGCGCCGGTCACGGCCGCGTGGACGAGCCGGACGTCGACGTGCGGCAGCCCGGTCTCCCAGGTGATCGCCCGCTCGGCCTCGAGGAGCGCCTCGCGCTGGACGACGTCGATGAGTCGCTGGAGCTCGGCCTCCGTGATCGGCTGGTCGGGCTTCTTGCGTTCCTGGCTGTGGGTCGTGGTGAAGCCCTTGACCAGCTCGCCGGCGATCCCGATGACGACCTGCGTCGGGCGGAAACCGGCCATCTCCTCGGCCTCCTGGAGGGCGACCGCGCAGTTGTCGACGACGGCCGCGATGTCGGCCACCGTCCCCGACTGCATGTGCGACAGCCCCTGGCGCTTGCGCCCGACGCCGCGGACGGTCCCGTGCCCGCCCGGGTCGATGTCGAAGACGAGCGCCTTGGCGAATTCCGTGCCGACGTCGAGCGCGGTACAGGCCGCCAGCGCCTCGCTCGCGTCGCGCTGCCAGATCCGACGCCAGAATGCCATCAGGTCCCGGTCTCGAGGTGCGCCCGGATCGCGGACAGCGCGTCGTCCAATCCCTCGCGACGCGTGCCACGTCCCTGGGCCATCCCCGGTCTCCCGCCACCACGCCCGTCGAGCGACGGCATCCCGACGGTCACGAGATCGGCCGCCGACAAGCCGCGCGCGACGAGGTCGTCCGACACCGTGACGAACAGCTGCGGCTCGTCGGCATCGAGACCCAGCGCGATCACGCTCGACCCGAGCGCGCCGCTGACGTCGCGCGCGGCGGCTTTCAGCGCGTCCATCGATGGGTAGGCGAGCGCGGCGGCAACGAACCGGACGCCTGGCGCGACCTCGACGGCGCCCGCAGCGAGCTCACCCGGCTTCGGGAGGCCGACCCCGGCACCGGCCTTGAGGCGACGCCTGGATTCCCGCAGCTCGTCCTGCAGCGCCGCTATCCGGTCGCCGATCGCGTCGGTCGATTGCGCTCCGAGGACGCGCGCGGCGTGCTCGAGAGCGTCGAACCGTTGTCGGACGAGGGCGTCGGCCGCGGCGCCGGTGACTGCCTCGATCCGGCGCATGCCCGAGCCGATGCTGCGCTCGCCCGTGATGAGGAACCCGCCGATCTGGCCGGTGGCGCGACAGTGGGTACCGCCACACAGCTCGAAGCTGTAGCCCTCGACCCGGATCGTGCGGACCGTCTCGCCGTACTTCTCGTCGAAGAAGGCGTCCGCGCCGCCCTCGATCGCATCGGTCATGCTCATGAACGCGATGGAGACGGGCCGGTCGTCGCGGATGATGCGGTGGACCTCGTCCTCGACGGCGTGGAGCTCGTCGTCGGTCACGCCGCGGTCGAACGGGAAGTCGAAGCGCAGGTAGTCGGGGGTCACGAGGGACCCGGCTTGGCGTGCCCGCTCCCCGACCACGTTGCGCAGCGCGCGGTGGAGCAGATGCGTCGCCGTGTGGTTGCGCATCGTGTCGGCGCGCCGCGCCGCGTCCACGACCGCCTCGACCGACTCGCCGACCCTGAGCCGGCCGTGGAGCAGCCCGCGATGGACGATCAGGCCTCCGAGCGGCTTCTGCGTATCGGTCACGGTGAACAGCTCGCTTCCGCCACCAGGCTCACGGAGGACGCCGTGATCGCCGACCTGGCCGCCGCCCTCGGCGTAGAACGGGGTCAGGTCGAGGACGACCTCGGCCTCGCCATGGCCGGTCAGCTCGTCGTACTCCATCCCGTCGCGGACGATGCCGAGGACCCGACCCTCCGCCGTCGTGGTCTCGTAGCCGAGGAATCGGCTGTCGCCGACACGGCCATGGATCGCGCCGTAGATCGCGACCAGCTCGGCGTGTTTCGAGAGCTGGGCCTTGGTTCCCGTTCGGCTACGGTCGCGCTGTTCGGCCAGGGCCTGCTCGAACCCGTCGCGGTCGACCGCGACGCCGTACTCGGCAGCCAGCTCGACGGTCAGGTCGATCGGGAAGCCATATGTGTCGTGGAGCTTGAACGCGAGGTCGCCGCCGAGTCGTGGCGCATCCGCAGGCAGGTCCTCCGGCGGGCGACCGACGACGCGCGGCGCGCCGACATCCGCGACGATCCGCGCGATCTCGGTCTCCAGCAGCTTCGTGCCGGCGTCGAGCGTCCGACCGAACTGCGCCTCCTCGCGGGCGATGACCCCCAGGATCTCGTCGCGGCGCGTGACGAGGTGCGGGTACGCCTCGCCCATCACCTCGATGACGACGCTCGCGGCCTCGGCCATGAATCGCTCGCGGCGGCCGAGGAGCCGCCCGTGGCGGACAGCGCGTCGGAAGAGCTTGCGGAGGACGTAGCCGCGACCCTCATTCGATGGGAACACGTCGTCTCCGATCAGGAACGTCACCGCGCGCGAATGGTCGGCGATGACCTGGTAGCTGAACCGTTCGGTCTCGAACGCGTCCGGGTCGTGGCCGAGGAGCTCGCGCATCCGGGCGTGGATCGGCGTGAACAGGTCGGTGTCGTAGTTGGTCGGGACCTGCTGGAGGACGCTCGCCAAGCGCTCGAGGCCCATCCCGGTGTCCACGCTGGTGAACGGCAGCGGGACCCGGCCGTCGGGACGCTGGTCGAACTCCATGAAGACGAGGTTCCAGATCTCGAGCCAGCGCGGGCAGTGCTCGCTGTGGTCCGGGATGCATCCCGGGCCTTCGGAGAACTCCACGCCGCGGTCGAAATGGATCTCGCTGCATGGCCCGCAGGGCCCGGTGTCGGCCATCCGCCAGAAGTTGCTGTCATCGCCGTGGTCGACGTCGCCCCAGCGCGCCATCCGCTCGGGTGGGAGGCCGATCTCGTCGCGCCAGATCGCCCACGCGACCTCGTCGTCGGTGTACGTCGTGGCCGCCAGCCGATCCGCCGGGATCCCGAACTCGCGGGTCAGCAGGTCCCAGGCGAAGTGGATCGCCTCGCGCTTGAAGTAGTCGCCGAACGACCAGTTGCCGAGCATCTCGAAGAAGGTGTGGTGGCGCGGCGTCCGGCCGACCTCCTCGAAGTCGTTGTGCTTGCCGGCGACACGCAGGCAGCGCTGGTAGTCGACAGCGCGCGTGTACGAGCGCGTCTCGGCGCCGATCAGGACGTCCTTGAACTGGACCATCCCCGAGTTCGTGAAGAGGAGCGTCGCGTCGCCGGCCGGGACGAGGCTGGCGCTGGCCACGGGGGCGTGCCCGCGCTCGGCGAAGAACTCGACGAACCGGCGGCGGATCTCGGCGGCGGGCAACGCCACGATCCGCGGATCTGGGGTCTGGACGGGAGGCGGCATCGGACGCAATGGTACTCAACCCATCGTGGACGGCGGCCGTGTCGTCGTCGGGCCGGTGTTGACACCGCGGACCCGCTCCCGAATGCTTCGGACGGATGAGCCCAGCGATCGAGGCGAGTGGCCTGCACAAGCACTATGGGCGCGTGGCCGCGCTCGACGGCCTCGATCTGGCGGTCGAACAGGGCCAGGTCGTCGGTCTGCTCGGGCCCAACGGGGCGGGCAAGACGACGGCGCTCCGGATCCTCGTCGGCCTCGTCCGACCCGATGCCGGGACGGTCGCCATCGCGGGGGAAGCGGTCGGTCGCGGCTGGATCGCCGGCGAGCGGGTCGGCGCGATGATCGCGACGCCGGTCTTCTACCCGCACCTGTCGGGTGGCGAGAACCTCCGCGTCCTCGCCGCCGCGTGGGGCTGGCCCGCGAGCCGGACCGACGCCCGCGTCGGCGCGGCGTTGGCGCTGGTCGATCTCACGGCCGTCGGTGGTCGCGCGGCGAAGGGCTACTCGACCGGGATGCGCCAGCGCCTCGGCATCGCGCTGGCGCTCCTGGCGGATCCACCGATCCTCATCCTCGACGAGCCGGTCAATGGCCTTGACCCGGCGGGCATCGCGGAGATCCGGGACCTGCTCATCTGGCTCGCCGGAAGCGGCCGGACGATCCTCCTCTCGAGCCACCTGCTGACCGAGGTCGAGAAGACCTGCGACCACGTGACGATCGTCGACCGGGGGCGGATCGTCGCCGCGGGCACGCCCGACGAGCTCGCAGGCGGTGGCGAGCGGATCGAGCTGCGTCTCGCGGTCGCCGATCTCGCCGCGGCGCGCCGGGCACTCGAGGCGGCCGGCTACAGGGTCAGCCTGCCGTCGGATCCCGACTGGCTGTGGGTCGAGGGCGCGCCGGATGGATCGACGGTCGCCCGGCTCCTCGCCACGGTCGGGTGCTTCCCCGATGAGCTGATCCGCCGCCGCGATTCGCTCGAGGACGTCTTCCTCCGGCTGACGGGGCCGCAGCACGACGGACCCTCGTGAGTCACCTGCTTGCCGCCGACCGTGCGCGGTTCGGGCGCCGGCGCGACCTGCGACTGCTCGTCGCCCTCATCCCGGTGATCATGGCCATCATGTTCGTCAACGAGTTCAACTCGGTGACGACGCCACCGAGCGCCAACTTCATCGTCGACCCGCCGAACCCCGTGCTCGAGGCGCAGCTCCGGGACCAGCAACTCGCCGAATGGCGACAACAGCTCGTCGTCGAGCTCCCGGGATTCGCGTTCCCGGGGAGCCTCGTGAAGGTGGCCGGCAACGTCGCGCCGTTGATCCTCCTGGCGATCTATCTCGGGACAGTGCTCGTCGCCGGTGAGTTCGAATGGGGGACCGTACGGACGATCCACCTCACCTCGAACCGCTCCTGGACGATGGCCATCCGGATCGCTGTCGTGGCCGGGCTGGTCGGGCTCGCGACGGCGATCGCTCTTCTGTTTGCGACGGTGATCCCGTTCGTGCTGTCGTTCGAAGGCCGGGCACTGCAGGATCACGCGGCGCCCGTCCCGGATCTCGCTGCGCGGATCGTGATCCGGCTGATGACCGTCCTGCCATTCGTCGCGATCCCGGCGTTGATGTCCGTGCTGGCCCGTGCGACCGGCATGGCATTCCTGCTCACCCTGCTCTTCTTCGCCGCCGACGGCGCCGTGACCGGAGCGCCGTTCTGGCAGAACACGCCCATCGCGTGGGTGCCGGCCGCGATGGTGTCGGGTTCCATCGCGCGCGTCCTCGGCCCCGACGACTCGTTCCTTGCGTCATTGGCACCGGCCTGGGTCTCGGTCGTGGCGCTCCTCGGCTGGGCGCTCGTGCCGTCGCTGGTTGCCGTCGTGCGGTTCCGGACGATGGACCTCAACGAGTAGGAGGAGCCATGGCGACCATCGCTGCCGCACTCGTCGTCGTGGTCGCGGCGATCCACGTCTACATCGTCGTACTCGAGATGTTCCTGTGGCGGACGCCGCGCGGCCTGCGCTCGTTCGGGACCACCCAGGCGTTCGCCGACGCGTCGGCGGCCCTGGCGGCCAACCAGGGGCTGTACAACGGCTTCCTCGTCGCCGGACTCGTGTGGGGCCTGCTGGCCGCCGACCCGGTCGGCTTCCAGGTCAGGGTCTTCTTCCTCGCCTGCGTGATCGTCGCCGGCCTGTACGGCGCTGCGACCGTCAACCGGCGGATCCTCGTCGTCCAGGCGGTCCCGGCCGCGCTTGCCCTCGCGGCCGTCCTGATCGTCGGCACGAGCGCCTGATTCCGGAGCCCGGCTCGTCTCAGGACGGCGTAGGCCGAGCATCCAGCGCGACAACGCTCGATTCCCGCCGCGAGACGGGCTATCGTGCCCGGATCGGTCGGGGACCACGTCCACGTGAGCCGGCGGAGGGACACGATGCATCGGATCCTGGCCATCCTGGGCGCGACCATCCTTGCCTTCGGATCGCTTGCCGGCGGGGCCGCGGCCGGTTCGTGCCGGTTCCGCGGGTTCCGTGAGCCACGCTCCGTCGGGGCAGGCGGCCAGGGCCGGCCACGCCGGCTGGAGCGGCGAGCAGCTCTTCGGCGGCAAGAACGACGACTGGGAGCCTGCCGTCGCCGCCGACCCCGTCACGCCGCGCGTGTACATCCTGACGACGCGGTACGGCGGCAAGAAGGCGTGCCACGACTGCCCGGATCCGGCACTCATCCTGAGGACGTCGACCGACGGCGGCGAAACCTTCGGGCCGGACCACTTCCTGTGCGCGTGCAAGGGCATCGTGGCCCAGAACGACCCGCAGATCGAAGTCGCGAACGACGGGAAGGTCTACGCGGCCTGGCTCAACGACTACGTGCCTGGCGTCGTGTTCTCGAAGTCGAGCGACCACGGCCGATCGTGGACCGCGCCGATCACCCTCAAGACGCCGGCCATCGAGTTCGGCGACAAGCCGGCGCTGGCGATCTCGCCCAGCGGTCGTGACGTGTACGTCGCCTGGAACGCGAGCAATTCGTACGTCTCGGTCTCGCACGACTTCGGGGCGACATTCGACAAGCCGATCAAGACGAACGCCGACACGCGGTACTGGTACGCGTACACCGGTGCGGTGGCGCCCGATGGCACGATCACCTTCGCCGAGACCGACTACACGCAGGACTCCACGGGTCCGGTCAACGTCGAGGCGATCCGCTCGACCGACGGTGGCAAGCACTGGAAGACCACGCTCATCGATACCGTCGAGCAGCAACCGACGTGCGTCTCGGACGGCTGTCCACCCGAGTTCTACGGGCCGTCGTCGCTTGATGTCGATGGACGCGACCGGTCGGCTGGTCGTCATGTACCAGGGCGCCTCGGTCGCGGAGGGCCCGCAGCGGGTCTACGTCCGTCGGTCGACGGATGGCGGCAGGACCTGGTCGAGCCGGACCGACATCGACGGCGCGCCGCACGGCACCAACGCGGCCTTCGGCGGCGCGGCGGCGACGGGTCACGGCGACTTCCGCCTCTGGTACCAGGACGACCGCAACGGATCGGACGCGTGGAACACGTGGTACCGGAGCTCGAAGGACGGTGGCCTAACGTGGTCGCCCGAGACGCGTCTCTCCGATCGTGGCAACGGCGCCCCGTACAAGACCGCGGCCGGCTACGCGCAGCCCTACGGCGACTACGGCGAGCTCGCGATCACGACACCGGACGAAGCATCGCCGTCTGGAGCGAGGGCACGAGCTACAGCGGGCCCGGCGGGACCTGGAACGACCTGACGAACCCGTAGCGCGTGAAGCCGGCTCGCTCACTCCGGGCACGACTCGACTGGGCCGCGATCCCGACGTCGGCGCCGCCGCCGCGACCAGAGCGACGAGCCCGCCAGGATCGCGCCGATGATGGCGCCGATCGTCAGGCCGCGGAGGAACGACGCGGTCGAGCGGTCGTCGTCGACGCCGCTCATGCCTTGCGCACCGACGGTCCGAGGATGGCCACGGCCGATGAGATCCCGATCCCGATCCACGCGACGATGATCGCCCCGAGCAGGTGGAAATCGCCGATCGTCACGACCTCGAACCCGAGGCGGCCGGCAAGCGCGTCCCCGGCCCACGCCCCGAGGATCGCGGCCACCACGATGATCGGCAGCCGGCCACCGGCGTTGCCGCGGATGAGCACGTAGAGGGCCGCGTTGAAGAGGCCGACCAGCACGGCCAGGATGAGCGCCGGTCCGACCGTCATCGGCGCGATCCGGCGAGCGCGATGGCCCCGACAGCGCGATTCGACCGGCGACCCTGTCCGGCCGCCGCTCCGGCCATCGCTGTCGGGCCGTCGGGTCGCGCGATGCGCCCACCGCCGAGGACCACGTCGCCGTCGTACAGCACCGCCGCCTGGCCCGGCGCCGCCGCCCAGACCGGGCGGTCCGTCTCGACCACCCAGCGCCCGCCGCGGGCGGGCTCGGTCTCGGTCGCGGGCCAGACGGTCGCCGGGATCGGCGCCGCGCGGTGGCGGATCCGGATCTCGGCCCGGAAAGGAGCCATGCCGCCCGGTGCGTCGCCGGCGACGAAGCTGGCGCGCTCGAGGTCGATCCACGTCGTCTCGAGGTCCTCACGCCGGCCGAGCGTGATGGTGTTGGTCAGCGGATCGATGCGGCTGACGTAGCGCGGCTCGCCGAGCGCCACGCCGAGGCCCTGACGCTGCCCGACGGTGTAGGCGGGTGTCCCGCCGTGCTCCCCCACCCGCTCGCCGTCGCGGTCGAGCAGCGGGCCGGCCTCGGGCACCCAGCCCGGCCCGGTCCCGGAGCGCGTCGCGGTAGTCGCCGCCCGGGACGAAGCAGATCTCCTGGCTCTCGGGCTTGTCGGCCGTGGCCAGACCGAGACCGCGGGCGACGTCGCGGACCTCCGGCTTCGTCAGCTCCCCGAGCGGGAACCGTGCGTGCTCGAGCTGGTCCTGGCGCAGGCCGTACAGGAAGTAGGTCTGGTCCTTGTCGGCGTCGCGAGCTCGAAGCAGCCGTGCCCGTCCGTCCGGCCCGACGTCGCGCCGCGCGTAGTGCCCGGTCGCGACCGCCTCGCAGTCGTACAGGTGTCGCGCCCGACCGAGCAACGCACCGAACTTGACGTAGGTGTTGCAGTCGACGCACGGCGACGGGGTCTCGCCCGAGAGGTAGGCGTCGAGGAATGGTTGGAGCACGCCGGCATCGAATTCGCGCTCGAGGTTCATGACGTAGAACGGGATGCCGAGCTGGGCCGCGACCCGCCGCGCGTCGTCGGCGGCGTCGAGCGAGCAGCAGCTCTTCTTGAACTCGGAGTACGTGTCGGCGACGTCGTGGAGCCGCATCCAGACCCCGACCACGTCGTGGCCCTGGCCGTGCAGGAGCGCCGCCGCGACCGAGGAGTCCACCCCGCCCGACATCGCGACCAGGATCCGACTCACGCGGGGACGCCCTCGCCCAATGGGTCGGCCGCGACGACGGCGCTCCCGAGCCGCATCGACGCGATGACGCGCGGGACGACGTCGCAGGCGACCGCCACGTCGTCGTCCGAGGTCGTCCGGCCGAGCGACAGCCGGAGCGCGCCGCGTGCCTCCTCCTCCGGGTAGCCCATCGCGGTCAGCACGTGGCTGACCTCGGTCGACCCGGTCGTGCAGGCCGAGCCCACGGAACAGGCGATCCCCTCGAGATCGAGCGACATCGCCACCGACGCACCGTCGGTGTCGCGCGCGACGATCGACAGCAGGCCGGGCAGCCGCTCCTTCGGATGGCCGGTGGCCTCGACGCCCCGGCCGGCCAGGACGGCGCCCGCAAGGCGGTCGCGCTGGGTGCGCAGCCGGGCGATCGTCGCCGGCCGCTCGGCGCAGGACAGGTCATAGGCCGCGGCCAGGCCGACCGCCCCCGCGACGTTCTCCGTCCCGGCCCGGCGGTGGCGTTCCTGGGTGCCGCCCTGCTGCTGGGCGAGGATGTGCGTCCCGTGCCGGACGTAGAGCGCACCGACGCCCTTGGGACCTTCGAACTTGTGGGCCCCGAGCGAGACGAGATCGGCGCCGAGCGCCTCGACGTCGAGGTCGACGTACGGCGCGGCCTGGACGGCGTCGACGTGGAGGACGACGCCGTTCCGCGTCCGCACCCGCGCTGCGATCTCGCCGATCGGCTGGATCGTCCCGACCTCGTTGTTGGCGAGCATGATCGAGACGAGGATCGTCTTGTCGTTGAGGGCCGCCTCGAGCTGGTCCGGATCGACGCGACCGTAGCGATCGACCGGGAGCTCGACGACCTCGAACCCGAACTTCTCGAGATAGCGCAGCGTGTGCCCGACCGCGTGGTGCTCGACCGACGAGGTCACGATCCGATGCCCGTGCGCCTTGCCCGCCCAGGCCGCGCCCTTCAGGGCCAGGTTGTTGGCCTCCGTGCCGCCCGACGTGAAGACGACCTCGCGACCCCCGGCATTGAGCCGCTTCGCGACGCGCTCGTGGGCGTCATCGAGCGCCGCGCGGGCGACGCGGCCGTAGCTGTGCGCCGAGCTCGGATTGCCGAACGACTCGGTCAGGAACGGCAGCATGGCGTCGAGGACCTCTCGCCGGAGCGGGGTCGTCGCGGCATGGTCGAGGTAGATCGGCATCCGGCCGATCGTACACCCGACCCATGTCGCGAGCCGGTCCGGGCGGTCAGGCCGGGGTCGGCGCCTCCGGTGGCCGCGGTGGCGTGTTGGTCGGCGGGAGCATCGGCGGCGTGTCACTGCCGCGGGCCATCAGCCGGCCGAGGATGGCGACGAGGATGCCGATGATCAGCCCGAGCAGGAGCACCACGATCGGCGTCGGCGAGCCGAGCGGCAGGGTGCTGTACTGGATGAGCAGCGCCGCGAGCCCGAGGCCCGACAGGACACCGCCGACGACGGCCGAGATGACATGCCCACGGACACCGAAGACGAGCAGCAGCAGTCCCAGGATCAGCACGACGAGCGCGATGATCATCGGGATCGTGCCGGTCGGGTCGCCGGTCAGCTTGAACCAGCCGCTGCCGGCGCACGTCCCGCCGCTGCCGGTGATCGACCCCGAAACGAAGTAGAGGCCGGTGAACTTGAATGGCGCGTTCGCGCTGACGCTGACCGTGCCGCTCCCGTCGCGCGTGTCCGCGGTGTTGGCGTCGCCACCCTGGAGCGGTGTCGGGATGCCGAACACGTCCACGTGCCAGGTGTTGTTCTTCATCTCGATCTGAGCGGTTCCGGCATAGCTGACCGTGCCGTCCCAATCGACCAGGAACGGATCGTCCTGGGTCGCATCCGGGGCGCCGCTCTGGACCGAGTCGATCTTGGATCCGTCGGCGGCCAGCCCGGTCGCCTGCAGCGTGCAATTCGTCAGTGGGAATGCCGCTGCCGGCGCGGCGATCAACAGCGCCCCCAGCGCGACGAGAACGACCGCGCCGACCATCGTGCGTCGCATCCGAGACCCTCCATCCCTGGGGTCGAGAGCGGCGAGCGCCGTTCCCGGCAGCGCGACGGTACACCTTCCCGTCAGCCACGAACAGTCATCTGCCGGCTGGTCCGCGCGCCGTGCCGGACGGCCCACTGGACGGCCGGAACCACGCTCGCGAGCAGTCGTCAGCTCCGCTACCGAGGTGACAAACGTCCATGCGGCGACGGACCGCCTGGCCATATCGGCCGCGGCGGCCTGGTGGCGACGATGGTGGCACGCACCGAATGGAGTCCCACCGTGCCAGTCATCGTCACCGCCCTCATCGTCCTCATCCCGTTGGTCGCGCTGGTCCTCGGCGTCATCGATACCTTGCGTGCCAATGCGCGCACGGGCGTCCCGCCGATCGAGCTGACCTACCGCGCCTACAGCGCCTGACCGTCGAGCGGTCCGTCGCTGGACAGCGATGAGACCATCCGGGGATGGCGCCGCCGCGAGTCCACGTCCGTCCTCGTAGCCGAACGACCGCCGACGTGCGCGTCGCATGACGCCGTTCACGATCGAGCCGGTCGGCCGCTTCTCGCTGGCCGCGGCGCAGGACTTCGCGGGCGGGTTCCCGGCCGGGATCGGGGCGCACGGGACGGCCGCCGGCCTGCTCATGACCTTCCCCGTCGAAGGCTGGCGTGACAGCGCCGCGGTCGACGTCTGGCAGACGGCCGACGGCACCATCCACGGCGAACGCGCACGGCTCCGACGACCTCGAGATGGTCCGGCGCCAGGCGGCACGCTCGCTCTCGCTCGACCATGACGGCCGCGGCTGGGCCGACGTCGGGACGCGCGACCCGATCATCGGCGCGCTCCAGGCCCAGTACGACTGGCTCCGCCCGGTCTGCTTCTACTCCGCATACGAGGCGGCGACCTCGTTCGTGATCGGCCAGCGCATCGCGATGCGGCAGGCGCGGGTCGTCAAGGACCGGCTCGCCGAGGCCTACGGCGACCCGATCGAGATCGGCGGCCGGACGGTCCGCCCGTTCCCGCGACCGCAGCGGCTGCTCGAGGTCCCTTCGGTGACCGGCCTCAGCCAGGTCAAGGTCGGCCGGCTCCACGACCTGGCAAGGGCGGCGATGGACGGCATCCTCGACACGGAACGGCTGCGGGCGCTCCCGGAGGCCGAGGCCCTCGCCCAGCTCCAGGCGCTTCCCGGCGTGGGACCGTGGACCGCCTCGGGGATCCTGTTGCGTGGCTGCGGCGTCGCGGACGCGGTGCCGATGGTCGACGACATCAGCCGCTCCGCGGTCGCGGCGCTGTACGGGCTTCCCGAGCCGCCCGACGACGCGGCCTGGACGACCATCTCCGACGCGTGGCGACCCTACCGGATGTGGGCCACGGTCCTGCTCCACATGGCCTGGCGACGCCAGCAACCCGGCACGCCGAGCTACCGCCAGCGCGCCTGAACCTGCGTCAGCCGGCGGCGGTCGGCTCGCGGTCGGACGCGCGGCGTAGGTCGTCCGCGCGACCCGCCTCGCGCCGGCGGTCGTGCTGGGCGAGGGCGCGCTTGCGCAGCCGGATCGAGTGCGGGGTCACCTCGACGAGCTCGTCGGCGGCGATGAACTCGAGCGCGGTCTCGAGCGTGATCGGGCGGGCCGGCGTCAGCCGGAGCGACTCGTCGTGCGAGTGGGTCCGGATGTTCGTCAGCTTCTTCTCCTTCGTCGGGTTGACGTCCATGTCGCCCGACCGGCTGTTCTCGCCGACGATCATCCCCTCGTAGACCTCGACGCCGGCGCCGATGAACAGGTCGGCACGCTGTTCGAGGTTGAACAGCCCGTAGGCGTTCGACGTCCCCGCTCGATCCGACACGAGCACGCCGTTCGTCCGGTGCGTGACGTCCCCGGCCCATGGCCCGTACCCCTCGCCGATCTGGTGGAGGAGCGCCGTCCCGCGGGTGTCGGTCAGGAGCTGGCCGCGATAGCCGATCAGGCCGCGGACGGGCAGGACGAACTCCATCCGGACACGGCCGTCGGTGTCTGTCGAGATCTGCTCGAGCCGGCCCTGCCGCCCGGCGATCGCGGTCTGGACCTCGCCGATGTAGTCGGGCGGGATGTCGATGGTGATCCGCTCGTACGGCTCCTGGATCGTGCCGCCGACCTCGCGCAGCAGGACCTCCGGGCGCGATGCCGTCAGCTCGTAACCCTCGCGCCGCATCTGTTCGATGAGGACCGCGAGTTGGAGCTCGCCCCGGCCACGGACCTCGAACGCCTCGCTCGACTCGGACGGCCGGACCTCGATCGACACGTTGCCCAGGACCTCGCGGTCGAGGCGCGCCTTGATCTGCCGGCTCGTGACGTACTTGCCCTCGCGCCCGGCGAGCGGCGAGTTGTTGACCCCGAACGTCATCCGCAGGGTCGGGGCGTCGACGTCGAGCCGCGGCAGCGGGCGCGGATCGGCCGGGTCGGTCAGGGTGTCGCCGATGGTCACCTCCGGGAGGCCAGCGACGCTGACGATGTCGCCCGGTCCCGCCTCCGCGATGTCGACCCGATCGATGCCGTGCGCGGTCTGGAGGCTCGTGACCGTGCCGCTCAGTGTGACGGTCCGGCCCGGCTCGACGACCCCGGCGGTGTCCGCCGCCTCCTCGCGCACGACGGTGATCCGCTGCCCGGTCCGGATCGTGCCATTCCAGATCCGGCCCACGGCCATCCGCCCGACATACTCGTTGGCCGACAGGTTGGTGACCAGCAGCTGGAGCGGGTGGCCCGGCGTGTAGGTGACCGGCGGGGTGACCTCGACGAGCAGGTCGAGCAGCGGGCGCAGGTCGGTCCCGGGTTCGGCCAGGTCGCGGGTCGCTGTGCCGGCCTTCGCGTTCGTGTAGACGATCGGGAAGTCGATCTGGTGCTCGTCGGCGCCGAGGTCCATGAACAGCTCGTAGACGTCGTCGAGGACGACGTCGGCGCGGGCGTCACCGCGGTCGATCTTGTTGATCGCGACGACCACGGGGAGATGGCGGGCCATCGCCTTCTGGAGGACGTAGCGCGTCTGCGGCAGCGGGCCCTCGGCCGCGTCGACAAGGAGCAGCACCGAGTCGACCATCAGCAACGAGCGCTCGACTTCGCCGCCGAAGTCGGCGTGACCGGGAGTGTCGACGATGTTGAGGCGGACCCCGGCATGGTCGATGGTCGTCTGCTTGGCGAGGATCGTGATCCCCTTCTCGCGCTCGAGATCGCCCGAATCCATCACGCGGTCGACGACCGCCTGGTTCGAGCGAAAGGCGCCGGTCTGGCGGAGCATCGCGTCCACGAGCGTGGTCTTGCCGTGGTCCACGTGCGCGACGATGGCGACGTTGCGGAGGTCGGCGCGGATGGCGCTGGAGCGGGCGGGATCATCGCGGCGTCGGGCACGGGCAGGCGGTCTCCAGGTCGATCGGGACGCCCGATTGTGCCACGGATGCTGGACCTCGGCCAACGCGGCACCCTATGCTGCGGCGATGGCCCGCTACGACCTGTGCCCGAACTGCGAAGGGGAGATGCCCGCAGGCAATCTCCATTGCTTCCGCTGTGGCGCCGACGTCCCGCCGCCGAGGCTCGACAGCGGCTCGATCCTGGTCCAGCTCTACCCAGCCGTGACGCAGGCGCTGGCCTTCGACTTCTACCGCGTCGAGGCCGCTCGCCTGGCCGCGGCGGGCTGGTATCCGGTCGCCCATAGCTGGGGCGACGAGCGGACCGGTGTCGGCTTCACGGCCCTCCTCGGCGACGTGGCGGCGACCCAGCTGTCCGGCACGCTGCTCGTGACCTACCGACAGGCCGGCAGGGCGTGACGGTCGCCGCCGTCGATCCTGTCGGCATCGGTCGAGGGCTCGCTCGCCGACACGCTCGGCCAGCCGCGGGTCCGCCGGCTGGCCGACCTCGCCTGGTCCGGCGGAGCTCTCCCGATCCTGGTCGCTGTCGCCGGACCCGGACGGCACGGTCCAGGCGGCACTGCTCGGCTCTGAAGCCGTGTATGGCTCGCCGGCCGCGCCCGAGGCCGGGCCGGTCGGCCAGATGATCCGTGGCGCCGAGCTCGCGCTCGACGAGGTCCGTGACACGACCGCGGTGCTGCTCTGGCCGGCACGCCTGACCTGGGTGGGTCCCGAGACGATCACCTCGCTCATCGAGACCCACGGCATGGACCCGGCGGCCATGCTCCGGCCGGCCTGGCATGGCGAGGCCGGCTGGCCGGTCCTGCTGCCGACGGCGCGGCTGGATGCGCTTCGCGCGGTCCCGGCCGACCACATGCCGCCGCAGGTCATCGAGGACCTCGTCGGGGTCGTGCCGACCCGTGTCGTCGAGATGGGCGACCCTGGCGTCGTCCACGACGCGGGCACGGCGATGGCCGACCTGCCGGCTTACGAGGGTCCTCCGGATCCGCCCGCCGGGCACGCCCACGAATGGGGTTCAGACGTGACCGCGGAGGCCGGACTCAGCGAGCCGTAGGACCGCTCCGTGCCGCCGATCAACAGCCCGGTCGACGGGCGCCGGAAGCGTCACGGTGGCCGACTCCGCGTCGGTCGACCGACGACCATCGCGCTGGATGGTCACCGAGTGCTCATGGACGACCGCCGGCGTTGGTACGGGACTGCCGGCATGGGCACCGGGAGCCGCCTCCGGTCCGCGACGACACGACCTCAGTCCAGGGATGGCGAGGGTCTGGCCCGCGACAAGCCATCACGGAGGCGGGCGAGCGGCACGGTCGCCCCGGCGATCCCGCCGATCACGAGCGCCACTCCGAGCAGCTGGGTCGGCGACGGCGTCTCCCCGAGCAGGACGATCGCGAGGCCCATCGACATCACCGGCTGCGTCAGCAGGATGATCGAGGTGATGATGGCCGGCAGCCGCGGCAGCGAGATCGAGATCAGCAGGTAGCCCGCCGACTGCGCGGTGATCCCGAGAAGCGCGAGCCAGAACAGGCTGTGGAGCGTCGGCGTCAGATCGAGGTCCCCGACCGTCTCGCCGACGACGAACGAGGCGAGCACGACGAAGACCGTGGCGATCGCCACCGGTCCGGCCGGTCGTCGCGCATCGCGACCGCCCCAGCGGATGATGAGCAGGTAGGCCGAGTAGCAGAACGCGGTGGCGATGCCGAGGATGACGCCGAGTCGCGGCGCCGCACCGTAGGCGTCGTCCCCGACGACGCCCGAGATCAGGATCACCCCGGCGAGGACGACGGGCAGGGCGAGCAGGGTCGCGCGCGACGGCCGTTCCCCGAGCAGCATCCACGCGAAGAAGCCGACGATGATGACCTGCAGGTTGCCGAGGACCGTCGCCAGCCCTGCACCGACGGCCTCGATCGCGTGATGCCAGAACATCAGGTCGCCAGTGAAGAAGAGACCGGCGATGGCCGCCAGCCGGATCGTCTTGCGTGGCAGTGGGCCATAGCGGCGGTATTCGCCGAAGGCGACGAGCACGAGGAGCGGGAGCCCGAAGACCGCTCGATAGAACGTCCCGGTCGAGGGTGAGACCGCGGCGTACAGGTAGAACACCCCGGAGAACGAGATGCAGGTCGCGCCGAGGAGGGCCGCGAGGCGCGGGCGCTGCGCGAACCAGTCGAGCGGGCCCGGCTGCCCGCTCAGGTGTCGAACTCGCCGGCGAGGGACGTGAGCCCAGCCGCGAGCGCCCCCGGACGATCCATCTCGATCGGCTCCTGCCTAGGCCGGCTTCTGCGGGACGCCCACGAACCGCAGGCCCAGCTCCTCGTACTGGCCCGGCTCGGGGAGCGACGGCGCCTCGAGCATCGGGTCGGTGCCCGACTGGGTCTTCGGGAACGCCATGACCTCGCGGATGTTCGTCTGGTGCGCCAGGAGCGCCGCCCAGCGGTCGATGCCGAGCGCGATCCCGCCGTGCGGCGGGGCCCCGTACTCGAACGCGTCTAGGACGGCCCCGAACTTCTCGCGCATCGCGTCGATGGAGTGGCCCTGCAGCCGGAACGAGCGCTCCAGGAGGTCGCGTCGGTGTATCCGGATCGAGCCGCCGCCGAGCTCCCAGCCGTTGAGGGCGAGGTCGTACTGGAGCGCCCGGGCGCGGCCGGCCGGGTCGTCCGGTGACGGGCGATCGGGATCGCCGGACGCGGTCACCAGGAGATCCTCGTCCTCGGGCAGGACGCCGCTGAACGGATTGTGGGTGGCGTGCCAGCGTCCGAGCTCCGCGTCCCACTGGTACATCGGGAAGCGGTTGACCCACACGTAGGCCAGCACCTCGGGGTCAGCGAGGCCGAGCCGATCGCCGAGCTCGACGCGGAGCCGGCCGAGGACGTCGGCCGTGACCTCGGGCGTATCGGCCACGATGAGGATGAGGTCGCCCTCTGCCGCGGTCGTCCGCTCGATGATCGCGCGCTGCGTGTCGTCGGCGAGGAACTTGGCGATCGGTCCCTTGACCTCGCCGTCCGGTCCCAGCGCGAGATGCGCGAGGCCCTTCGCCCCGAACCGACGAGCGCGCTCGGTCAGCTCGTCGATCTCGCGACGGGTCGCGCTGGCCATCCCGGGCGCCACGATCGCCTTGACGCGGCCACCCGCAGCGAGCGCCGAGTCGAAGACCGTGAAGCCCGACGACGGGGTGCCGTCGGGCGCGATCAGCGCCGCGCCGAGGTCGACGAGCTCCATCCCGAAGCGGACGTCCGGCTTGTCGGATCCGAAGCGGTCGAGCGCCTCCTCGAAGGTCAGCCGCGGGAACGGCGCCTGGAGGATGGGCCGTTCCGGGACGGTGGCCCGCGAGACCTCGATCGCCATCGCCTCGACGAAGCCGGTCACCGTCGCCTCGTCGACGAAGCTCATCTCGAGGTCGAGCTGGGTGAACTCGGGCTGCCGGTCGCCGCGCAGGTCCTCGTCGCGATAGCAGCGGGCGATCTGCATGTATCGGTCGATGCCGGCGACCATCAACAGCTGCTTGAGCTGCTGCGGGCTCTGCGGCAGCGCGTAGACGGTGCCCGGCTGGAGCCTGCTCGGGACGATGAAGTCGCGGGCGCCTTCCGGGCGTGCTCTTGATCAGCGTCGGCGTCTCGACCTCGACGAAGCCGTTCGCGTGGTGGACCTCGCGGATGGCCTGGACCATCCGGCTGCGGAGCATCAGGCGCCGCTGCATCGGCTCCCGCCGGATGTCCAGGTAGCGGTAGCGGAGGCGCAGGATCTCGTCGACCGGGGCGTCCGGCTCGTTGATGTAGAAGGGCGGCGTCTTCGCCTCCGACAGGATCTCCACGTCGGTCGCCTGGAGCTCGATCGCGCCGGTCGGCAGCTTCGCGTTCTCGGTCCCCGGCAGGCGCGGCGCGACGGTCCCGGCGACGGTCAGCACGAACTCGGGCCGGACCCGGCTGGCCTGCTCGTGGGCGGCCGGGGCGTCGGCCTTGTCGATGACGACCTGGGTGAGCCCGTGGCGATCGCGCAGGTCGAGGAAGATCAGCTGGCCGTGGTCGCGTCGTCGGTGGACCCAGCCCGCCAGACGCGCCGCCACGCCTGCATCCGAGACGCGCAGCTGGCCGCACGTGTGCGTGCGATAGGGCGTGGCGAGGCTCGGTCGGGTATCGGTCATGGCGGGGGTATCGTATCTGGCGGGCCCGCCGGACGAGCGGGCGGTCCCGTGTCCCCCAACCGAGGTCCGACGATGCTGTCCGATGCCCGCGCCCACACCACCCTGCCGACGGCGGACATCGAGCGCCTGCGCGCGTGGTACGAAGGCGTCCTCGGGTTCACCCCGTTCGCCGAGCGACCCGGTGCGGTGCTCTACCGGACCTCGGTCGGGAGCGTCTTCGCGATCTCGCGTGGCTCCGCGCTCTCGGGCGGGACGCACACACAGATGGCGTTCACCGTCGACGACGTCGAAGCGGCGGCGGCGGACCTCCGGGCGCGCGGCGTCGTGCTCGAGAGCTACGAATCGCCGAAGACGACCGATGGGATCGCCACGATCGGCGCGGGTCGGGCCGCCTGGTTCAAGGATCCCGACGGGAACCTGCTGGCGATCCTGCAGTTCCACGATCCGACCTGACCGGCGTCACCCGTCGCGGCCGCGCAGGAGCGAGACGCGGAACCGCCGGAGCTCGCCCCGCGCGAACCCGCCCGCGATGACCGGGTCGCCGTCCATGATCGCCCGGGCGGCGGCCTCGTCGGGCGCCTCGAAGATCGCGATCCCGGTGTTCACCGTGCCGAGCGTCGGCCCGACCAGGATCAGCGACCCATCCGCAAGCATCCGCTCGAAGCGCTCGAAATGGATCGACCAGACCGTGCGCTCCTCGCCTGTCATGGTCGCCGCGAAGTCTTCGCGCGGCGGGTGGATGAAGTAGATCCACTCGCTCACGGTCGCGGACGGCTCAGCCGCCGACGCGGTGGGCGATCGCGCGGAGGTGCTCGGGCGTCGTCCCGCAGCAGCCACCGATGATCGAGGCGCCGGCGTCGCGCATCGTCGCCGCGGCGGCGGCCATCGTCGCGGGCTCGGCGCGGTAGACCGCGCGCATGTCGACGAGCTCGGGCATCCCCGCGTTCGACTTGGCCACCAGGACCGCAGTCGGGTCGGCCGCTCGCATCCGCTCGATGACAGTGATCAGCTCGTCGGGCCCGTTCCCGCAGTTGCCACCGACCGCGTCGGCACCCCACGCCGTCAGCGAGGCGACCGCCTGCTCCGGCGAGACGCCCATCATCGTGTGGCCGCGGGTGTCGAACGTCATCGTCGTGATCAGCGCGATCCCGGGCGAGACGCGCCGGACGCCTTCGATGGCCGCCTTGATCTCGAGCAGGTCGGACATCGTCTCGATCCAGATGAGGTCCACCCCGCCTGCGACGAGAGCAGCCGCCTGTTCGGCGAAGATGTCGACGGCCTCGTCGTAGTCGAGGGTGCCAGTCGGCGCGAGGATCGCTCCGCTCGGGCCGATGTCGCCGGCCACCAGCGCAGGGCCGTCCGCCGCGTCGACCTCGCTGCGCAGCAGGATCGCCGCGGTCTGGTTGAGCTCCGCCACCCGGTCCTGGAGGCCGTGCAGGCTGAGCCGCATCCGGTTGCCACCGAACGTGTTGGTCATGAGGATCTGCGACCCGGCGTCGAGGTAGCCGCGATGGATGCGGCGCACGACGTCGGGCTTGGACAGGTTCCAGACCTCGGGCGGATCGCCGAACATCAGCCCGTTGGCGAACAGCATCGTGCCCATCGCGCCGTCGGCGATGACCGTCGGCGTCGACGCGACCAGCTCCCGCCAGCGCTCGCTCGCGGCGCCGCCATCCGCCCGCCGGCGCTCGTCGAGCCCGGGGAACGCGGCCGGATCGAACGGCTCGGGTTCCGCGGTGGGGCTATGCATGACCCGGCGCGGTCTGGTCATCGGGCTACCTCGCTCGTCGCGGCATTCGGACGAGTGTAGCCCGGTTTCTGTACGCTCCGCCGCCTACGTCCCAGGAGTCCGGCTTGATCGACCCGCTCGAGGCCCTCGTCATCATCACGGCCGGCATGGCCGCCGGGACCGTCAATACGATCGTCGGATCCGGCTCGCTGATCACCTTCCCCACCCTCCTGCTGCTCGGCTATCCGCCGCTCGTCGCCAACGTGTCGAACACGATCGGGCTGGTGCCCGGGTCGATCAGCGGCTCGATCGGCTACCGGCGCGAGCTGGCCGGGCAGCGGGCGCGGGCCATCCCGCTGGCCGTCGCGGCGGGTCTCGGCGGCATCACGGGGGCGGCGCTCCTGCTGGTCCTGCCGGCCGCCGCGTTCGCCCGGATCGTGCCTGTGCTGATCCTGGGCGCCTGCGGCCTCGTCGCCGTGCAGCCGCGGCTGTCGGCCTGGGTGACGGCCCGTCGAACGCGGCTCGGACACGAACCGCGCCACGGCGGTGGCCCGATCCTGCTCGTCGGGGTCTACCTGACCGGCATCTACGGCGGCTACTTCGGCGCGGCCCAGGGGGTCATCCTGATCGCGCTGCTGGCGATCCTGATCGATGACGACCTCCAGCGCCTCAACGGGCTCAAGAACGTGCTGGCCGCGGTCGTCAACGCGGTCGCGGCGATCATCTTCATCCTCGTCGCACCGGTCGCCTGGGGGCCGGCGCTCCTGCTCGCCATCGGCTCCACGATCGGCGGCCAGATCGGCGCCGTGGCCGGCCGGCGACTCTCACCGTTTGCGCTGCGGGTCGCCATCATCACGATCGGGACGGTCGTCGCGGTCCGCCTCCTTCTCGGCTGAGGCGCGGGTCAGAGGCCCGCCTTCATGGCGAGGATGCGGTGGTACGAGGCCAGCAGCCGCGACCGCGGGATCGTCCCGTTCCGGGCGGCGGCCAGGAGCGTCGCGGACGCGGCCTGCGTCGAGGCCTCGGAGCCGGTCAGCAGGAGCATGTCGGTCCCCGCGATCGCGGCGCGGACCGCCAGCGACGCGCTCGAGACGCCACGGGCCTTGGCGGTGCCATCGAGCGCGTCGGTGATGGTGACGCCCTCGAACCCGAGGCTACGGCGGAGCAGTGTCTCTGAGATCGCGCGAGACCAGCCCGCAGCGTGACTCGGGTCATACGCGCTGTAGGTCGCGTTGGACAGCATGATCATCGGTATGTCGTGGGCGATCGCGGTCCGATATGGCCGAAGACCCGGACCCAGGCGGGCCCTCGAGACGCCGATGGTGACCACCGAGGCATCCGTGTCGCGGGTCGCGAAGCCGATCCCGGGGAAGTGCTTCATCGCCGGGATGACCCGCTTCGATTCGAGCCCGGCGGCGAAGGCGCCTGCCAGGGCCGCTGTATGGACCGCGCTGAACGACCAGGTCCGGCCCTGTCGGTACATGAACGAGGCTGTCGTCGCGGGCACGTCGGCGACCGGCGCGAAGTCGACGTTGATCCCGAGCGCGCGCAACGCGGACCCCGTGCTCGAGCCCTGGGCGCGCGCGACCGACGTGCTGTCGATCCGCCCCATCTGCGGAGCGGATAGCGTCGGTGGAGCCCCGCCGATGCGCTTGATCGAGCCCCCCTCCTGGTCGACCGCGATGAGGAGGCGGGACTGCCCTCCCGCCGTCGCCGCGGCCTGGAGCGTCGTCGTGAGCTCGACCAGCGCGGTCGGCGTCGTGAGGTTCGATCCGAACAGGATCACCCCGCCCACCTCGCCGCGCCCGATCCGGCCGAGCAGGCTGGCGCTCGGCAACGTGCCGTCCATGCGGATCACGAGCTTCTGGCCGATCAACCGCGCGAGGGACGGCGCGGCGACCGTGGCCGCGGTGGCCGCCGAGGCCCGGGTCGCCGGCGCAGCCGCCGAGGCCTGGGTCGCCGGCGCGGCGACCGCGCTCGAGCAACCGGATGCCAGCAGCGCGACCAGGAGGACGATCCCGAGCTGCCTCGGGATCACCGAGCCCACGGCTGCATCGCGATGTCGGCGGCGGAGCCCGCGCCGTTGCACGGCGGGACCGTGGCATCGGTCGGCGAGACCGGCGTCGCCACGAATCGGCCACCGCCATCGAGAACGAACGCCACGGTCACCGGCGCCACCGGATCCGGCCCGCAGTAGTTCGCGTCCTGCACGAGCGTCTTGAGGAGGTCGCCCGGGGCGACCGTCAGCCGTGCCGAGGGTCCGGGATCGGTGCCTTCGATCAGGACCGAGCCGTGGCCATCGACGAGCTGTGGCTTCGCCAGGGTGGCGAGCGTGCAGGTGACGGTCCCGGCGTTCGTCAGCTCGACGTCGGCGATTCGGCTACCCGCTGCTCCCTCCCAAGCCGTGATGCGGGCGGCCAGCGAGCCGGGGTTGCACGGGCCGATCGTCGGGACGATGGTCGGGCTGGGGGTCGGGCTGGGCGTCGGCGATGCGGTCGGCGACGGGGTCGGTGATGGCGTGGCCGACGGGCTCGGGGTCGGTGTGGCCGTCGTGCTCGGCGTGGGCGTGGCCACGAGTCCGCCGATGTCCGGATTCGAGCCGCCGCGCCCCAGCAGGGCCACCGCGATGACCAGCGCGACCACGACGAGGCTGGCGCCCGCAAGCGTCGCGCCCGACCGACCGCCGCTGACCTGCATCCGTCGTGGCGACGTCGCCGGCCGGCGCGCCCGGTCCGTGACCGCGGCCCATTCCTCGAGGATGCGATCCACTCGCGTCGGTTCCATCACGCGTTCTCCAGCTTCGTTCGGGCGCGGCTCACGGCGGCACGCAGGGCGCCGGCCGTCGTGCCGAGCACCAGGGCGGCCTCGTCATATGACGTGCCCTCGACGGTGGTCATGACCAGGGCGGTCCGTTCCAGGGGGGACAGGTCGCCGAGCGCGGCGCAGACATCGATCCAGCGCGCCTGGACGGCCTCATCGAGCGTGTCCGGCGGCGCGGGAGGCGAGAGCGACAGCCGGCGCCGGAGGGCCCGGAACCGGTCCGTGGCGAGGCGCCGCGTGGCCACCAGCAGCCACGGGAGCACCGGTCGGTCCCAGTCGAGTCGACCGCGGTTGTCCCACAGGCGCAGGAAGGCCTCCTGGGCAAGATCCTCGGCGGCCGCCCAGTCGTTGGTCCACGCCAGGGCGAAGCGGAAGACGTCGCCCCAGTGCGTCTGGAAGGCGCGCTCGTAGGCGATCTCGGTCGATTTCGGCGATGGCCATCGGTGCGGTCACACTACAGACACGCCGGCTGGACGCCAAACGCACGGTCCGGATCGAAATCAGGGCCGTCCTCGTGCGTGCGGCGGCCCGCCAGCGTGTCGATGTACCGAGCCGCGAGTGACCGGCTCGGGCGACCGACGAACGCCTCGTCGGATTCGGCGTCGCCCGAGCGGTCGGGTGCCGCGTCAGTCCGGCGTCGACCCGTGGCGGTGCGCGCGGTCCGCCCGCTCGATCTCGCGCGCGAGATCGGCCACGAGCACGACCTTCTGGGTCCCGGCCGGCAGGTCGCGCAGGCCCACCTCCCCGTTCGCCAGCTCGTCGCCGACGATCACCGCGAAGTGTGCGTGGTCACGGGCGGCCGCCTCGAGCTGCTTGCCGAGCTTGCGCCGGGCGAGGTCTGCCCGAGCGGCGATCCCTGCAGCTCGCAGGTCCGTCGCGACCCGGAGCCGGGCGGCCGTGTCATCGGGGTCGGCGCCGACGACGACGGCGACCGGGGCAGGCTCGGGGGCGGCGGCGACGCCGGTTTCGACGAGCGCCAGGATCAGTCGATCGAGCCCGATCCCGAAGCCGATCCCGGGCGTCGGGCGTCCGCCGAGCAGCTCGATGAGCCCGTCGTACCGTCCGCCGCCACCGATCGCCTGCTGCTGGCCCTCGCGCCCGGTGACGTAGAACTCGAAGGCGGTCCGGGTGTAGTAGTCGAGCCCGCGGACGAGACCCGCTTCGAGCCGGTAGCGGACGCCGAGCGCGTCCAGGTGCGCACGGACCCCGGCGAAGTGCTCGGCGCAGGCGTCGCACAGGCGGTCGGTGATCTTCGGCGCCCGCGCGTTCAGCGCGGCCATCGCCGGGTCCTTGGAATCGAGCAGCCGCAGCACGTTGCGTTCGAGACGGCCACGTTCGAGTGCGGGGAGCGCCGCGCTGTGGCCGCGGTAATACGCGGTCAGCTCCTCGACGTACGCCGGTCGACAGACCGGGTCGCCGATCGAATTGAGATGGACGTCGACGCCGGCGAGTCCGGCGTCCGCGTAGAAGCGCGCGCCGAGCTCGACGATCTCCGCGTCGATGGCCGGCCCGGCATCGCCGATCGCCTCGATGTCGAACTGCCAGAACTGGCGGTAGCGTCCGGCCTGCGGCCGGTCGTAGCGGAACATCGGGCCGGTCTCGGTGAGCTTCACCGGCTGCGGCCAGGTCTGCATCCCGTGCTGCACGTAGGCGCGGGCGATCCCCGCCGTCGGCTCGGGTCGCAACGCCCACGATTCGCCCTCCTCGGTCCGCGGTGCGAGCCGGAACAGCTCCTTCTCGACGATGTCGGTGACCTCGCCGACGCCGCGCTCGAAGACGTCGGTCAGCTCGAACAGCGGCGTCTCGATGCGGTGGTAGCCGTAGCGCGCGGCGAGGTCCGCGGCGAGGCGTTCGAGCCGCGTCCACGTCGCCGTCTCGGGCGGCAACAGGTCGCGGGTGCCGCGCGGCGCACGGAACGTTGGCATGGCCGTGAGTCTAGCGGGCGGTCGCGTCGCCCGGCCGCATCACGCGGCAGCGCTGGTCCCGCTGCGCGCCGCGGCTGCCTCAGCCGAGGTCGCGCTGGACGCTGATCACGTCCTTGAGCGTCTCGATCCGGCTCATGACCCGGGCGAGCTGCGAGACGGAGTGGACTTGGATCGTGGCGGTCACGACCGCGGTGTGGTCCGGCGTCACGCCGACGTGCGCGGCGATGATGTTGACCTTGTTCTCGGCGACGACCTGGGTGATGTCGCTCAGCAATCCCGTCCGGTCGTATGCCTCGACCCGGATGGCGATCGGATAGCTCTCGGACGGCGCGTGCTCCCACTCGACGTCGATGAGCCGGCTGACCTCGCGCTCGTTGATGACCGTCGGGCAGCTCTGGAGGTGGACGGTCACGCCCTTGCCGCGGGTGATGAACCCCACGATCGGGTCGCCCGGGATCGGGTTGCAGCACTTGGCGAAGCGGATCAGCAGGTCCCCCACCCCCTTGACCCGGACGCCACCCGTGCGCTCGAGCTTCTGTGGCGGGGCGACCGTCGGCAGCGTGCTCTGGACATCGTCGACGACCCCGAGGCGCATGACGACCGTCTGTGCGCCGACCGCGCCATAGCCGATGGCCGCGTAGAAGTCGTCGAGCGTGTCGTAGTTGAGGTGCCTCGCGACCTCGGCGATCTGGTCCGGGCCGACCGCCGCGATCGAGGTCCGCGCCAGGCGCCGCAGCTCGCGTTCGAGCGACTCGCGGCCGTGGACGATGTTCTCGTCGCGGTCCTTGCGCTTGAACCATTGGCGGATCTTCTCGCGAGCGTGGCTGGTCTTGACGACATTCATCCAGTCGCGTGACGGACCGTGCTCGCCCTTGGTCGTGACGATCTCGACGATGTCGCCGTTCTTGAGCCGGTAATCGAGCGGCACGAGGCGGTTGTTGACCTTGGCGCCGATCGTCCGGTGTCCGACATCGGTGTGGATCCGGTACGCGAAGTCGAGCGGCGTGGCGCCGGCCGGCAGGTCCTTGATGTCGCCCTTGGGCGTGAACACGAAGACCTGGTCCTGGAAGATGTCGAGCTTGATGCCCTCGACGAACTCAGTGGCGTCGGAGACGTCACGCTGCCAGTCGAGCAGCTGGCGGAGCCAGGCAAGCTTGGCGTCGTACTCGCGGTCGGACTTGGTGCCTTCCTTGTAGCGCCAATGGGCCGCGATGCCCACCTCGGAGACCTGGTGCATGGCCTGGGTCCGGATCTGGATCTCGAGCGGCTTGCCGTCGAGCGCGATGACCGCCGTGTGGAGCGACTGGTAAAGGTTGTTCTTGGGGACCGCGATGTAATCGTCGAACTGCCCCGGGATCGGCCGCCAGATCGAGTGGACGACGCCGAGCGCCGCGTAGCAGTCGCGGACCTCGTCGACCAGGATGCGGATGGCGTAGACGTCGTAGATCTCGCCGAACTCCGCGCTCTTGCGCTCCATCTTCTTCCAGATGCTGTAGATGTGCTTCGGGCGGCCCTGCAGGTCGGCGTCGATGCCGGCCGCCTCGAGCTTGGGCTTGAGCTCGGCGATGGCGCGCTCGATGTAGGTCTCCCGCCCGCGGCGCCGGGTGTCGAGGAGCTTGGCCAGTTCGCGGAAGCGTTCGGGCTCGAGCGCTTTGAACGCGAGATCCTCGAGCTCCCACTTCATCTGCCAGATCCCGAGCCGTTCGGCGAGCGGCGCGTAGATCTCCATCGTCTGGTGGGCGATCCGCTGCTGCTTCTCGGACGGCAGGCCGTACAGCGTGCGCATGTTGTGGAGGCGGTCCGCGAGCTTGATCAGGACGACCCGGATGTCCTGGGCCATCGCCAGCAGCATCTTGCGGATGTTCTCGGCCTGCTGCTGCTCGTGGCTGTGGGTGCTGAACTTGGACAGCTTGGTGACACCGTCGACGAGCTGGGCGACCTCGGCCCCGAAGCGCTCCTCGACGTCGGTCAGGCTGTACTCGGTGTCCTCGGGGACGTCGTGGAGCAGCGCCGCCTGGATCGCGACCGTGTCGACCCCGAGCTCGGCCAGGATCTGCGCCGAGGCGATCGGGTGCGTGACATAGGGCTCGCCGGTCGCCCGTTTCTGGCCCTCGTGGGCGACGATGGCGAGATCGAACGCCTGGCCGACTGGCTCGAGCTCCGCGCCCGGGTGCTCGGCGAGGATCGTGGCATACAGCTTGGCGCGCAGCTTCTCGAGATCGGGCCCAGCCTCCTTGGGGACCGGCGGGACGGCCGGCGCACGACGGGGACCCCGCTTTGAGGCGGGTCCGGCGGGGGTCTTGACGCGCGGTGTCGTGCTGGCCATCGGCCCAAGGATACGCTCAGCCATAGCCGGCACGGCGCAGCGCGGTCTCGGCTTCCTCGCGCTCGTTCCAGGGGACCGGACCGTCGGGACCGATGATCGCCTGCTCGTGCCCCTTCCCGGCGAGCAGGACGATGTCGCCGGGGCGGGCGCGGTCGATGGCGGCCTCGATGGCCGCCCGTCGATCGGCGATGACCAGCAGGTCGCTGCCGCGACGCCTGCCCGCGGCCTCGGCGCCGCGCGCGATCTCGTCGAGGATCCGCTCGCGGTCCTCACCGCGCGGGTCCTCGTCGGTGACCACGACGATCCGGGCGCGTTCCCCGGCGATCCGGCCCATCGTCGGGCGCTTGGCCGTGTCGCGTTCGCCGGCCGAGCCGAAGACCGCGATCAGGCCGCCACCCCGCGAGGCCGCCAGCGGGGCGAGCAGGTCGAGGACCGTCTGGAGTGCGACCGGGCTGTGGGCGAAGTCGACGATGACCCCGAACGGCTGGCCGAGCTCGACGCGTTCCATCCGCCCGGGGACCAGCGGCACCGCCGCGAGACCGTCACGCACGGCGGCCGGGTCGAGCCCGACCGCCTCGCCGAGCGCGACGACGGCGAGGGCGTTGTGGGCGTTGAAGCGCCCGACCAGCTGGAGGTCCACGGTCGCCGCGCCCGACGGCGCGTCGTACGCGATCCGCAGCCGTCGCGCGTCCTCCTCGATCCGGGTCGCGCGGATGTCGGCGGCCGGATCGGTGCCGTAGGTCAGCACCCGGGCTCCGGCCTCCTGGGCGACACCGATGAAGGCGCCGGCGGATGGGTCGTCGGCGTTGACGATCCCGGTCGCCGGCCAGCCGAGCGGCTTGCTGCGCCCGGTGGCGGACGCACGCGCGTCGGCCAGCTTCTCGAACAGGCGCAGCTTCGCGTCGCGGTACGCCTCCCACGTCCCGTGAAGCTCGAGGTGCTCGTGGGTCAGGTTGGTCAGGATCGCGACGTCGTAGGCGATGCCGTCGACCCGCGACAGCGCCAGCCCGTGCGAGGTCGTCTCGATGACCGAGGCCGCATCGCCGGCGAGGACCATCGCCCGCAGGGCGCGCTGGAGCTCGGGCGACTCGGGCGTCGTGGCATGCGCCTCGTTCGGCGTCTGGACGCCCCCGATCCGTGTCGCGGCGGTGCCCGTCATCCCGGTCCGGATCCCGGCAGCCTCGAGCGCCGCGACCGCCAGGAACGAGGTCGTGGTCTTGCCGTCGGTGCCGGTGATCCCGACGGTCGCCAGCTCGTGGCTCGGGTCGCCGTACCACCAGGCCGCCGCCGTCGCGAGCGCCGAGCGGGTGTCGGTGACGACGAGCTGCGGGAGGGCGACGTCGGCCAGGGCGCGATCGACGAGCAGCGCGGCCGCTCCGGCGGCAGCGGCCGCGGTCGCGAAGTCGTGGCCGTCGACGTGGAGACCGGGAACGGCCACGAACAACGACCCCGGACGGACCGCGCGCGAATCGTGGGTCACGCCCCGGATCGGGATCGCGGCGAGGCCCGCAGCGCCGATGGCCCGGCCATCGCTTCGCGCGCCGCGCAGCCGGCCCTCGGCGGCCAGCCGCTCCACCAGCCCGCCGAGCGCGACGGGCGTGGAGGGTTCAGCAGCCGCGAGGCGGCCGGCGATCGTCGGCTCGCTCATCGGCCGAGCATCCGTGCTGCGCGCGCACTGAGCCGGCCTGCCCGGTAGCCGGTGGCGTCGTAGACGCGCTCATGCGCGCCGGTCAGCGCGAGCCACTGCCCGCCGAACGAGCGCTTGTGCTGGTAGAGCCCGTACAGCGGGTCGCCCTCTTGCGGCTCGCCCCGGGCGCCGGCGACATCGACGCCGCCCAGGTCCATCTCGGTACAGCCCTCCCGGATCGCCAGCTGGATCGCGCGCCAGCGAAGGAGATGGAGCGCCCCCGGATGGGTCGTTCGCGCCGCGGCGTGATCGCCCGAGTGGACGGTCGAGAGCCGGCCGCCGTGGCGATAGAGGATGAGTCCGGCGAGCGGCTCACCGCTCGCGCCGCCGGCTCGTGCCTCGAGGTAGACGAGGTGCCCGGCGTCGAGCGCGGCCCGCCACCAGGCGACGAAACCGGTCCGTGGCCCGAACGTGAAATGTCGCCGCTCCCCGGTCTCGAGCAGCAGGTCGTAGAAGCGGTCGAGAGCGGCATCGGCGGCCTCGGCCGGGGCAACGAAGCCATCCCCGACCCCGGCCACCGTGATCCGGGCGTCGTGGCGGGCGACGGCGACGCCGCCGCGCTCGGCCGACCGGATCCGCTGCCGGGTGGACTTCGCGATGCCGTCGAACGCGGCCGGCTCGTCGACCGCCGATCCGAGCGGTAGCGTGACCCGATGCCGCGATGGCTGGAGCTCCTCGATGGCGGTGTAGCCGGCCGCCTCGATCGCAGCGAGGAACTGCGTCTCCGACGCCGGGACCTCGGGGTCGGCGGCGACCACGTCGATCCCCTCGGCGGCGAGCGCATCGCCGATCGCGACCAGCCGCGTTGCTTGCCCCACCGCATCGGCGCCCATCGGGACCGGCCCGCGTGGCACGTACGCGCTCCCGCCGCGGACCAGCGCCCAGTCCCGGGTCAGCGCGAGCGCGCGGCCGCCGTCATCGGTCACGAGGAAGCGCGGCGCCCAGCCGGACGCGGCCCGGTGCTCGGCCCACGCCCGCGACTGGTAGACGTGGCCGCCGGGCGCCTCGACGGCCGCCGCGTCCCAGGTCGCGCGGACCTCCGGGCCGGCATCGCTGACGTTCAATCGGCGGCTCCATAGGCCGCGGCGCTGCCGGTGGCCGAGATGCCGCCGCGCCGTCGAGCCCATCGGACCCGGCCACGCTGGGCCAAGTCGTACGCGTCATGTCCGACCCTGCTCAGGACCAGGTCCCAGGCCCCGACGTACCGGACCTCGCGCCCGCCGAACCCGGTCTTGAAATGGGCGATCCCGCCGGTGGCGAGGCCCCACAGGTCGTAGCTCGTAGCGCCCGCCTCGCGCGACGAGCGGATCGCCTCCCATTTGAGCAGGTAGTTGGCCCGCGACTCGGCGCCGGCGGCGGTCATGCCGCCGTACGGCTCGACGACGCGCGGCCCGCAGCGGACGAGCAGGAGCGCGGCCTGCGGCTCGCCGTCGTCGGCCTGCGCGAACAGCAGCCGCGCGTTGCCGCTCGGCGCGAAGGCGTTCCAGACGTCCCGGTAGGCCGACTCGGCCCGGATCAGGAAGCCCGCGCGGTCCGCGGTTTCTCGATAGATGCGGTAGAACGCCGGCAGCCGCTCGCCACCCGCGTCGACGACCGTGACGCCGCCGGTCCGCGCCTTGTTGACGTACTGGCGCCATTTCTTTCGAAGGTCGCCCCACAGCGCGTCCTCGTCGGCGCGCAGGTCGATGATCCGTGTCGCGTTCGGCTGGATCGGCGGCGTGGGTCGCCAGCCGGCGGTCCGCAGCGCGGCGCGCAACGTCCCGTCCGGATCGTCCGCGCCGTCGGCCTCGATCTCGGGGTCGATCCGGACATGGCTGACGCGGCCTGCGGTCGTCGGCAGGCGGTCGCGCAAGGCGGTCGTGAACGCACCGACGACCGCCGGCGTCCAGCCTGCGGCGACCGGGCCCCGCGGCGCATAGGCGAAGCCCCACGGCATCGGTCGCGGGCGGCGGACGAGGACCTGCGCACCGATCGCGGAACCTTCGGGAGTACCTTCGGCGGTGCCGCCGGCCATCACCCGGTGCGCCGACCAGCCGTTGACCGCCTTGACCGCGGCCCACGCGCTCGTCTGGAGGTAGGAGCCCGGATCGCTGCCCGCGACGAAGCGATCCCACGCCGAAGGGTCGACGTCCGTCACGACCTGATCGGGCGGCGGATGACGTCGGCCATGACCCCGACGATAGACGGCAGTTCGGGGATCCGCAACACGAGCGAGAGCCCGGCATAGACGACGCCGAAGACGACGCTGACCGCCACCACCTCGACGACGAGGACGAGCCGGCCGGGTTCGAGATCGAGGGCGCCCGCCATCGCGCCGAGCGCACCGGCCCCGGCCGCCGCCGCGACCAGGCTGCCGACCACCGATTCGACCCCAACGCGGCCGAGACCCGCGAGCTCGAAGTGTGGCAGCCGCCGATACAGGATCGCGAGCAGGGCGAGCGCCTCGATCCATGCCGCGATCGCGATGGCGACCGCGATCCCGGGCAGCCCGTACGGCCCGACGAGGATGACCGCGAGCGTGCAGTTGATCGCCACGGCCGCGACCGCGGCGGCGACCGGGGTGACGGTGTCCTGACGGGCATAGAACGCGCGGGCGAGTACCGCGATCATGGCGTGCGCGGTCAGCCCGACGAGGAACCCGACGAGGGTCAGCGCGATGAGGTCGAGATCGGCGTCGCTGATGTGGCCGCCGCCGAACAGGATCTCGACGGCCGGCGCCCGCACCACCGCGGCCAGGAAGGCGATCGGGACCATCACGAAGACGAGCAGCCGCAGCGCGCGCGTCAGCAGCTCGGCGAACGCACCCTCGCGACCGGTCGCGGCCTCTCGCGAAAGCGACGGCAGCACCACGATCCCGAGCGGCACGCCGATGATCCCGAGCGGGATCTGGAGGAGCGCGAAGGCGAAGTTGAAGTCCGAGACCGCGCCGTTCCCGAGCAGGCTGGCCAGCGACGTGACGACGATGAACGTGATCTGGGTCACCCCGAGGCCGATCGCCCTCGGCGCCATCAGGACCAGCGCCCTCCGGGCCTGTGGGTCGGCCGCCTCGATCCGGGGCGTGTAGCGGAACCCGAGCCGGGCCATCGGTCCCACCTGGACGAGGAGATTCCCGATCGAGCCGGCGACGACGCTCAGGGCGAGGCCCTCGATGCCCAGAGTCGGTCCGAGGATCAGCGCGCCACCGATGATCGCGAGGTTGTAGACGCTCGGCGCGATCGCCGCCGCGGCGAACCGGTCGCCGGCGTTGAGGACGCTCGTCGCCACGGCCCCGAGCGCGAGGAAGATCGGGCTGAGCAACATGATCCGGGTCAGCTCGATGGTCTGGTCGAGCTTCGGGCCGGCGAAGCCCGGCGTGATGAACGGGACGATCGCCGGCGCGAGGACGAACAGCCCGGCGGACAGGACCGCCAGGCCGATCAGCATCAGGTTGATGACTGTCGACACGACGCGCCAGGCACGCAGCTGTTCACCGGTGGTGAACAGGCCGGAGATGATCGGGATCAGCGCCGACGACAGCGCCCCGGCGGCCACCAGCTGGAAGATGAGGTCCGGGATGCGGAACGCCGCGAAAAAGGCATCGAGCTCGGCCGAGCGGAACGTCCCCGCGATGACGACGATGCGGACGTAGCCGAGGATCCGCGAGACGAGGAACGCGCTCGAGACGATGAGCCCGGCGCGGGCGAGTGAGCCGGTCGCGCTCACGGGGCCGGTGCGCGCCGCGCCCTCGGATGGGCCTCCCGGTAGACGGCCTGCAGCCGACCGGGCGACACGTGTGTGTAGATCTGGGTCGTGGCGAGGTTCTCGTGACCGAGCAGCTCCTGGACGACCCGCAGGTCCGCGCCGCCGTCGAGCAGGTGCGTCGCGAACGAATGGCGGAAGGTATGAGGCGAGACGCCGATCGGCAATCCCGCCCGGGCGCACAGCCGATCGAGTCGATAGCGCAGGCCACGCACGCCGAGCGGTCTGCCGAGATGATTCAGGAAGATCTCGACCGGCGGTGCCTCATCGCCGTTGCGGTGCTCGAGCAGGACCGGACGTCCGTCCTCGAGATATGCGCCCAGGGCGTGGCGGGCCGGCCGGCCGAGCAGTCCGACGCGCTCCTTGCGTCCCTTGCCGAGCACTCGGATCTCGCCGCGTCGCAGGTCGAGCGCAGCGAGCTCGGCCGACGCCAGCTCGCTGATCCGCAGGCCCGCGGCGTAGGCGGTCTCGACCAGCGCCCGATCGCGCAGTGCCAGGGCGAGCCGGGTTGCCGCCCGATGCCGGTCCTCGCCGGGCAGCCCGTCGAGATCCCCCTCGACCACGGCCAGCAGCCGCTCGACTTGTTCGACCTCGAGGACACGCGGCAGCCGTCGCGGCAGCCGGGGTGTCGCGATCGCGCCCCACGGGTCGCCCGGAGCGAGGTCGTTGCGGGTCGCCCATCGGTGGAACGCGCGGATCGCGGCCAGGCGCTGCGCGACCGACGAGCGGGCGTGCCCGGTGCCTAGGACCGCGAGGTAGGCCCGCAGATCCGCGCGCGCAGGTCGCCGCCAATCGGTCCCGCGCGCGACGAGCCAGTCGAGGTAGGCACCGACGGCCGTGGCGTAGGCCCGCTGCGTGTGCGGCGAGGTGTCGCGCGCTGCGAGGGAGCGAAGGAACCGCGCGAGCGCAGGGTCGGTCGACTCGCGAGCCGCCGCCTCGCTCACGCGTCGGCGGCCGGCTCGGTGGGTCGCGTTCGCTTGGTCGTCGCGCGTCCGCCGGTGCGCGCTGCAGCCCGGGAACGACCGCCGGTCCGCGCCGTTCCGCCGGCACGTGCGCCGCCGCGGGCCCGGGCCGGTCGCGCGAGGGCCTCCGGGTTCGGGGGCCCACCGGCGTAGCGCTCGCCCGGGACGATCGCGCCAGCCGGGGTGTCGCTGGTCGAGCCGCAGACGAGGCACATCGCGGCCTCGTCCCTGCGCGCCAGCGGGCCGTCGTCCGTGTCGTGCACGCCGCCGAGCGGCTCGTGGTTCGTCGTGAAGTCGCAGCGGGGGTAGTTCGAGCACCCCCAGAAGACGTTTCCGGTCCGTCGCGCGCGACGCGGGACGAGGCGCCCGTCGTGGTTCTTCGGGCACTCGACCTCGAACGGGAGCGGATCCGGCGGCGGCGGGCCGTCCTTCTTGATGTAGTCGCAGTCCGGGTAGCGCGAGCAGCCCACGAACGGCCCGAACCGGCCGCGCTTGCCGACCAGCATCCCCTCGCCGCATTTGGGACAGGTCTCGCCGGTCCCCTCCTGCGGCGGCGGCTCGTCACCTGGGAGTGGGCGGCTCTCCTTGTGCTCCGGGTAGAGCGAGCAGGCCAGGAACCGCCCGTTCCGCCCGAGCCGGATGACCATCGGATGGCCGAGCGAGCAGACCTCGTCGGTCGCCTCGGTCGTGAAGTCGCTGCGCTTGAGCTCGCGCCGTTTCTCGTCGACCCGGGCGCGGAGCGGGCCGTAGAACGCCCGCAGGAGCGGGACCCACTCGCGTTCGCCGCGGGCGATCTCGTCGAGCTCCTCCTCCATCCGGGCGGTGAACGCGACATCGACGTAGTCGCCGAAATGCTCGACGAGGAGGTCCGTGACGATCTCGGCGACGAGTTCCGGGTGCAACCGTCGCTCCTCGATCCGCACGTAGCCGCGGTCGACGATGGTCGAGATGGTCGCCGCGTACGTCGATGGCCGTCCGATCCCATGCTCCTCGAGCGCCTTGATGAGCGTCGCCTCCGTGAATCGCGGCGGTGGCTCGGTGAAATGCTGGGTCGGCGTCACGTCCTCGACCGTGGTCCGGTCGCCATCGGCGAGGGCCGGCAGCCGGCCGGTCTCCTCGTCGTCATCGGCGCCATCGTCGTCGCGCCCCTCGGTGTAGACGCGGGCGAACCCGTCGAACAGCACCCTCGTGGCCGATGCGCGCAGCTCGTACGCGCCGTCGGCCAGCTCGATCGTCGTCGTCTCGAGTTCCTTCGGCGCCATCTGCGAGGCCAGTGCGCGCTGCCAGATGAGCCGGTACAGCCGCAGCTCCTCGGGCTTGAGCGAGCCTGCGACCGAATCCGGGTCGCGCCGGAAGCTCGTCGGGCGGATCGACTCGTGCGCCTCCTGGGCACCCTTCGACTTCGTCTTGTAGACCCGGCCCTTGGGCATCGTGTAAGGCGCGCCGTAGCGCTCGCCGATGACCTCGCGCGCCTCGCCCATCGCCACGCCGGCGATCGCGGTCGAGTCGGTCCGCATGTAGGTGATGAGTCCGACCTGGCCGCCGCCGGTCTCGACGCCCTCGTACAGCTTCTGCGCGATCGACATCGTCCGCTTCGGGCTGAAGCCGAGCCGCCGGCTCGCCTCCTGCTGGAGCGTCGACGTCGTGAACGGCGGCGCGGGCGAGCGCTTCTGGGTCCGCGTCCCTACCTTGGTCACGCCCGGGCGGAGCGCAGCGATCGCCACGCGGTGGCGCTCCGCCGTCACCTCGTCGGACACGTCGATGGCGGCCCCGTCGATGCGCACGACCTCGGCGGTGAACCGCTCGCCGGCGTCGGTCGCGAGCAGCGCCTCGATCGTCCAGTATTCGCGCGCCGTGAACGCGGTGATCTCGCGCTCGCGCTCGACGACCAGGCGAACCGCGACGGACTGGACGCGACCCGCCGACAACCCACCACGGACCTTGCGGGACAGCAGCGGACTCAGCGTGTAGCCGACCAGACGGTCGACGATCCGGCGGGCCTGCTGAGCGTCGACGAGGTCCATGTCGATCTGGCGCGGATGCGCGAACGCCTCGCGGATCGCAGACTCGGTGATCTCGTTGAAGGTGACCCGAAGCGTCTTTTCGCTGGGCACGTGGGCGGCCTCGGCGACGTGCCAGGCGATCGCCTCGCCCTCGCGGTCGAGGTCGGTCGCGAGGTAGACCTGGTCGGAGCTCCTGGCGGCCTTCTCGATGTCGGCGACCTGCTTGCGGCGGTCGTCCGAGATGACGTATTCGGGTGCGAAGTCATGGTCGACATCCACGCCGAACTTGCCCTTGCCCGGGTTCTCGGGCAGGTCGCGGACGTGGCCGTAGGACGCGAGGACGCGGTAATCCGAACCGAGATAGCGCTCGATGGTGCGCGCCTTGGCAGGCAATTCGACGATGACGAGGTTCCTGGGCATGGCCGGGAGTCTAGCACCGGGTCCTTGGCGGACCGTTTTTCAGACCTCGCGGATGCGCCGCATCAGGTCTTCGTCGATCTCGAGGTCCGGTTCGGCGGCGGGAGGCGGCGGGACGTCAGCCTCGTCGCGCCCGTCGTCGGTCGTCACGGCCATCGACGGGTCGCCGCTGGCCATCGCGCCCGGTGGGATCTCGACGAACCGAAGGTGCAGATATGGGAAGAAGAAGCTCGATCGGATGTCGTCCACGAAGACCGGCCGCTTGCCGTTCATCTGGCGCAGATTCGTGCAGCGCAGCCCGAGATCGCTCGGCGACGGCGCCTCGTAGAGGTCCGCCAGCAGGGGCTGTTCGTTGTTGACATGCAGGATGACGTTGCGGATCACCCACCGATCGTGGGCCGCACGTCGTCGGTCGTCAGCCCACCGATGGTCCGGTCAGCCGTGGTAGAAGTCGATCACCAGCCGGACCCGGCCGCCCGACACCCAGACGCCGATCCCGACGCGGTCGTAGGCCGCGTTCATGAGGTTGACGTAGTGGCCGCCGCCGGTGGACTTCTCGTTCTGGAAGAAGATGTGCGAGCCGAGGACCGCCGCGCGCGCACTACCCGACCGGCAGCCGATGTTCTCTGCCCAGCGATAGCTCGTGTACCCGGCCCGGCGGAGCCGATCGCCGGGATTCCCGCCGATGAAGTGGCTGCAGTCGCCACTGACCGCGAGCAGCTTGGCATACGGCCGGCTGACGTTCGAGCTGATCCCGCTGTCGAGCTTGAGCGCGGCGACATTCCGCCCGCCCGGGCTGCTGCAGCTTCCGGACGAGGTGACCCAGCCGCCGGTCCGGGTGCAGTTCATCAGGCCGAGGTAATAGGTCTCGACGGCCGCCCAGCTGCCGCCGCCGACCGCGCCGCCGCCGGTGCGCGACCCGCTACGAGGTCCCGCTGCTGCTGATCGTGATCTTCGTCGTCGGGGACGCGGCCGTCGTGAACGTGGCGTGACCCGGCACCGCCAGCGTGGCGCCGCCGACCGCCCTGGCACCGGCCGCGACGTCCATCGAGACGGTCGATGCGAACGGCAACGCCGACGTCGGCGTGAAGACGAGGACCGTGTCGTGCTCCGCCCAGGCGACCGTGCCCGCGACGGCCTTGCCGCCGACGGCGACCGAGAATGCGCGCGCCGTGCTCCGCCGATCCATCGGCTGGGTGAAGCGCACCGAGATCAGCGCGTCCGGCGCGACGTCCGCGGTCCCGGCCTGTGGGCGGAAGCGGACGACCGCGGCAGCCTTCGCCGTCCTGACGGCGAGGACGACCGTGTCGAGCGGCAGGCCGTCGGTATCGCGAACGCCGGACACGGTCAGGCGGTACGCCACGTCCGGAAGCAGCGGTTGGCTCGGGGTGAAGGTGAAGCGCGTCACGCCATCCTGGGTCGGTCACCGCCTCGGTGGTCCCGAGGGTCGGTGGATCGAGACGGATCGCATCGCCAACCGTCTCCGCGGCGACCGGGCGCGCGAAGGTGACCACGAAGGCCGTCGTGATGGCGACGCGGTCGCCGGCAGGCTCGGTGGCGGCGGCCGAGGCAGTCGTCGCATCACGGGTCAGGAAGGCCGCGCGGATCGGCCGGGTGAGCGGCTGCCCCGATCGCGCGAGCGCGCCGGGCTGGATCGTGATCGTGTGGAACGTGCCGGGCACCCACCGTTCCTGCGGCGCGATCGTGAGGATGGTGCCTGAAGCGTCCCAGGCAAGAACGACCGGTGTGGGCGGGTCCACGGTGACGGCCGCGGCCACGGACACCGGGTCCATGGGGACGCTGAACCCGATGCTGACGGGCTCGGTCAGAGCCCGGTTGGTCGAGAATGTCGTGGTGAACGCGGCCTGGGTGAGCGGCAGGATCGGCGTCGGTACCGTCGCCACCGTGGGCGCCGGTCGGCCGGCAGTGAAGATCCCCATCCCGATGATGAGCGCGAGCGCGAGGACGAGGCCGGACCGGATGAGGACCGAGCGTCGAACGAATGCGCCAAGATAGACGGCGCACACGATCGGGACGGCCAGCAGCGCGGTGGCGGCCTGACGCAATAGACGCTCCAACTCGTTGGTCTGGGGACCCATCGAGGGCGGGGCTCGGGCCGCTCTGGGGGCGGCCTCGGAAGGGTAGCACCGGCCCGACGTTCCGGGCAAACCGGTCGGGGTCGCCGGGCGTGGGACGCAGGTCGTTGAGCGTCAGGCGCGGGTCAACGTCGCGTCAGGTTCGTTCCCGCTGGCATGCGACCGACCGGCGAGCGCCTTGTCGGTGATGCGGAGGAGCGACGGTCGAGGAACCTAGCCCAGCGCCGCCCGCTGTGGACCCTGCCCGCTCCGAGCCGGGGGCGCGGACGTCGTCTGGTGGTCGGCGCGACGGATGGCGCGGAATCGGACCAGGAGCGCGGTCAGGAGCACCACCGGGATCGCGAGCAGCAGCGCTTCGGTCTGGCCACCCCTCAGCATGCCCATCGCGCCCATCGCAACCCCGAACCAGAGCAGGCCACCGACCACGAATTGAGCTGTCCGCGACACGATGCGCCTCCTGACCGATCGAAGCGCCGGACCGCAGATACAGCGAGCCCTCGGCGTTCCTGTCTCGAGACTGACAGTACGCACGACACGCGGCTCCCGCCATGGGAAATTAGTCCGTGCGGCGAGTGACCCGCCGGGGCGCCGGCGGGCGACATATCGGCAGTCAGTACGTGACCGTCCTCGGATCGGGGTCGATGTTCGTAGGCCGATCGATCCGATATGGGTTGTCGGCTCCGTCCGTCCCGGCGAGTACGATCGCGGCGAGTCGTCTGCCTGCCTCGGGCGCCGATTCGACGCCCCAGCCGTTGTCGGCGCCGTGAACGAACAGGCCGTCGACGCCACCGGTCGCCCCGATGACGGGCAGGCCGTCCGGGCTCATCGTGTACTGGCCGGCGCCCAGCGAGATCTCCGCCTGCGTCACCTGTTCCGCCACGGATCGCCAGAACGGGACGAGGCGGCCTGCGGCGTCCAGGGCGACGGCCGGGAACGTCCAGTCAACCGGGACGTCGAGCACCGGTTCGCTGGGTGCTTCGGGCAGGCCCAGTCCGAGGAATGCGCCGCCGCCCTCCGGGCGCCACCAGGCATGGGTGTCCATGTCCACGATCATCGGGCCGTCGGCCGGGATCTCCGGTCGAGGCGACACCATCGCCCGATGCCGGCGGAGGGCCGACAGGGGCAGGACCACGCCCGTCGTCTCGGCCAGAGCGCGCGAGAACGGGCCCGCAGCGAGGACCACGCGGCGCGTGGCGATCGTCCCGGCGCTCGACTCGACCCCGGCGACCGCCTCTCCGTCCGAGACGATGCGCGTCGCCGCGACGCGGAGGAGGAAGGTCGCATCGCTCGCCTTCGCGAAGCCGTAGGTCACTTCGTACGGGGAGACCCAACCGTCGAGCGCGCGGTAGGACGCGGCGGTGCAGTCCGGCCCGAGCCACGGGAATCGGTGGCGAGCCTCGTCCCCGGGGAGGTACTCGGAATCGTGGACGCCGAGCCGGCGGTGGCCCGCGACGAAGCCCTGGACGGCGGCCGGCCCGCCGTCGTCACCGGTGACGAACAGCCAGCCCGGTCGGCGCATCCCGATGTCCCAGCCGGGGAGGTCGACCCGCTCGGCGAACGACCCGTAGAAGTCGATGCTCGGGAGGACGAGCGCCGCGTAGTCGGGCTCGTCCCATTGGGCGCGAAAGCACGCCGCGGACTGGGCGGTCGTCAGCCCCGCGAGCTGGTCCCCTCGTTCGAGCACGACGACCGAGAGGCCGGCCCGGCTCAGCCAGAAGGCGTCGCTCGCACCGGCGATCCCGCCACCGATGATGACGACGTCGGCGCTCGACGGGAGCTCCCCCGCCGATGAGATGACCGAACCCATGGTGCCTCCCGATCAGGTCGTCGTCGGTCAGAGTCAGGCAGTCGCGCGGTGCTCCCGCAGTCGGGGCAGGACGTCCGTGGCGATCCGCTCGAACATCGGCAGTTGCCGCTCGTCCGGCGGGTAGTACAGGACGATCTCATCCATGCCGAGTTCGACGATCCGTCCGACCATCTCCTCGAAGCGGCCGACCGAGTCGTAGTAGTCGTACGACCCGCCGCGCGGACGGGCTCGGGCGTCGTACATCGTGTACGACCGTCGAAGTGCCGCCGGATCGCGTCCGAGCGCCGCGCAGACCTCGGTCATCAGCGCCGCGCGCCGGCGCGTTTCGTCGACCTGGTCGTCGAAGGACTCGTGGAACGACAGGCTGCTCCAGATGTCCGCGTGGCGCGCGGCGTGCCGCATCATCACCGGCCCCAGCGCGGCGACCGTGATCGGCGGTCGCGGTGCCTGCACGGGTCGGGGGTTCATGATCGCGCCCGACACCGTGTAGAAGGCACCCTCGAACGAGGTCACCTCGTCGCGCAGCAGACGATCGACGATCTCGACGTACTCGCCGAGCCTCGCGACCCGCTCCTTCGGCGCCAAGTCCGGTATCCCCACCATCGCGTACGACGGGTCGCCCGCGAGACCCGTCCCGAGGCCGATCTCGAGCCGGCCGCCCGACACGTGGTCGAGGGTCAGCGCCTGGCGGGCGAACAGCGCCGGGTTCCGGAACGGGATCTGCGTCACGCATGTGGCGAGCCGGATGGTCGACGTGGCGGCAGCCAGCCCGGTGAGCGCCGTCCAGGACTCGAACCACGGGCTCGGCGGGTT
This sequence comes from uncultured Chloroflexia bacterium, assembly GCA_963742075.1. Classification (GTDB taxonomy): domain Bacteria; phylum Chloroflexota; class Limnocylindria; order Limnocylindrales; family CSP1-4; genus SPCO01. The sequence goes on from CAVUKR010000016.1 coordinate 61,624, forward strand.
GGTCCAGTCGACGAAGTGGTCCGGCAGCGCCGCAACCTCGATGCCGAGTCGCTCGAGACGGACGAAGCGCTCCTCGAGGACGTCCCACGGGACGTTGGGCAGGCACAGCACCTGGAAACGCAACGCTGTCGGCATGGCGCATTCTCGCATGCCCCTCGATCCATGGAGGGTCTAGCCGGGCGTGCGCGGACGTTGGCGCCGCTGGGCAGGATCGGCGCCGGCAAGGGCTCCCGCGGGCCGAAACCGCCCGTGAATGCCGACCGCGAGACCGCGCCGCTCGAGGAGGGTCAGGCCCGCCAGGACGCTCGCGACCGGCCAGCCAGTGGCGGCAACCAGTTCGTCGACGGTGGCTCGCCCGTGGACCAGCTCCCGGCCGAGCCGCTGTGCCGCATGGCTCACGCCGGACAGGGTCGCGGCGACGTCGGTCGCGACCCCCGGCTCCGCAAGCCGATCGGCCAGGCCGAGGTCCTCGATGAGCTGCGGGATCCCCGCCACGATCCGGGCGCGGCCCGGGAACTCGCGCAGGTAGGCGAGACAGCCGGCCGAGGCGGGAGCGTCGACGGCGCCCGGCACCATGAAGCACTCGCGGCCCTGCTCCAGGGCCCACGACGCGGTGATCAGGGCGCCGCTCCGCGCCGGCGCCTCGACGACGACGGTGGCGTCCGCGAGACCGCTGACGATCCTGTTCCTGCGCGGGAAGGTGCCCTTGCTCGGGAAGACGTCGGGCCCGAGCTCCGAGACGATGGCGCCACCGGCGGCCACGATCGACGACGCCAGCCGGCTGTGCGCCCGCGGATGGAGCACGGCGTGACCGGATCCGATGACCGCGACCGTCGTCCCGCGGGCATTGATGACGGCGGCGTGCGCTGCCCCGTCGATGCCGACCGCGAGCCCGGAGACGACGCACGCCCCGACCGCGACGAGATTTGTCGCGAGCCGCGCGGCGAACGCGCGACCGGAATCGGTCGCCCTGCGCGTGCCGACGATCGCGACCGCCGCCTCCTCGCTCATCGCCGCCGGATCGCCCAGCACATACAAGACGTGCGGTGGCATCTCGATGGCGGCGAGGCGCAGCGGATAGGTTGCGTCCTCGACCGTCACGACCGTGAGCCCAAGCTCACGGATCCGCGCCAGCGTCCGGCCCGCCCGCTCCGCGGCGTCGGCGATCGCGTCGGCCACCTCCGGCGTGACGCCCTGCTCGGTCCTGTCGAACCCCCGGCCATCGGCGGCGTCATCGACTTTGGTCAGGCGCTCGACCCCGCCCGGCGACGACGCCTCGCGCAGGATGGCGAGCGCGTTGCCATAGCGTCCGAGCAGGGCGCCGAACCCCACCGGCCCGAGCCCGTGGACCGCCGCGAGGACGGCCCATGCATCCGTCTCTTCGTCGCTCGATGTCCGGAGTCGTCCGCTCGGCTCATCGGGGAGCGGCGGGGCCGCGCCGGGGTCGGGCAGACCCGCTGTCCCGATCGGCCCGGAGATCCCGACCCCGAGCATCGTCAGACAGCCTCCGCCGCCGCAAGCCGCAGGTCCGCCGGCCGGAACCAGGCGGCCTCCTCGAGGTGACTCGCGCGAACGTCGCTCGAACCCTCGAGGTCTGCGATCGTCCGGGCGACGCGGAGGATGCGTTCGGTGCCTCGACCACTGGCCCGTTCCATCTCTGCCAGGCCGACGACAGCGCGCCGGGCGGATTCGTCGAGCGCGCATGCCTCACGGAGGGTGCGACCTGTCAACCGTCCGTTGAGCAGCCCATGGGGTCGCGCCAGGGCAGTCACCCGGGCTGTGGCGATCCGGGCCGCGACCGCGGCGGACCCCTCGGGTTCCGGGCCGCCGACGAGCGCCGAGGGCGGCACGCGCGGCATCGCGATCCAGAGGTCGATCCGATCGCGGAGCGGCCCGGAGATCCGCCGTTGATACCGCTCCGGGACCTGGCCGGGGCAGCGGCACGCTCGCTCCGATGCCCCGGCGAACCCGCACGGACATGGGTTCATCGCCGCGACCAGCTGGAAGCGGGCCGGGAAGATCGCGGCGCGACCGACCCTGGCGATCGCGACGCGCCCGTCCTCCATCGGCTGGCGCAGCGCTTCGAGGACATCGCGATCGAATTCCGGGAGCTCGTCGAGGAACAGGACGCCCTGGTCGGCCAGGGTCACTTCCCCCGGCGACAGGTGCGGACCTCCGCCGACCATCCCGGCGTAGGAGACGGTGTGATGCGGCGACCGGAACGGCGGCCTGCGCTGGAGCTCGCGGATCGGCCCCTCGCCGGCCGCCGACGCGACGACCGTGGCCGCCAGTGCCGCCGGATCGTCGAGCGGCGGCAGCAATCCGGGGATCGTCCGAGCCAGCAAGGTCTTCCCGGAGCCCGGCGGGCCGATCAGGAGCAGCCCGTGACTGCCGGCCAGGGCGATCTCCAGTCCGCGGCGCGCCTGCGGCTGGCCGCGGACCTCGCCGAGATCCGGCACGGCCCGACCGATCGGGCTCACGACGGAGGGCGGGCCGTCCTCGCCGGCCCGCGGGATCGCATCGACGAGCTCGATCCGTGGCGGGACGGCGCCCACACGTGCGCGCCGACGCGCCTGGACGACGTCGACCGCGGCCTCGAGCGTCTCGACCCCGCACACGTCGACGCCATCCACGAGCCTCGCCTCGTCCACGGCAGCGGCAGCCACGATGACCCGACGAAGCCCGCGTCGCGCGAGGGCGGCGACCATCGGCAGGACGCCCGGCACCGACCGGACTTCGCCGCCGAGCGAGAGCTCTCCGATCAGGGCGATGCGCCCGGCGCCGGCCCGCACCTGTTCCGAGCCGAGCAGGATCCCCACCGCGATCGCCAGGTCGAGCGAGGCGCCAGCCTTGCGCAGGTCGGCCGGCGCGAGGTTGACCGTGATCCGGCGCGGCGGGTGGACGAACCCGGCGTTGCGCAGGGCGCCGCGGACACGTTCGCGCGCCTCCTGGAGCGCAGCATCCGCGAGCCCGACGATGGTGAAACCCGGCAACCCGGGCGCCACGTCCACCTCGACCCGGATGAGCCGGCCGTCGAGGCCGTGGAGGGTCGCGGATGGGACGATGGCCAGCACGCCCGAAGGCTACCGGTGGGCGCTCACCCGCCGGTTGATCGCGGCTTACCCGCGACTTATCTGATCGGGGCCGTCGCGGCCGCGACAGCCGGCTTGTCGACCGTCTTGGCGAACTGGAGGAGCGAGGCGCCGAGCGTTGAATCGGCCTTGGTGAACATGAACGGCGCCCCGGAGTTGAGCGCGCTGATGGCGCCGCGATACTCGTTCACGATCTGGTGCTCGATCGTCCGCTTGAGCGCGCCCTCGGCGTTCTTGACGTTGATCCCTGTGAACGCGTTCGAGCGATTGAGCACGAGCTGGACCTTCTCGCCCGGATAGCCGAGGTGCTCCATGGTCTCGAGGATGAGCCGGACGTTCTTGAGGCACGACAGGTCGGCCGTCATCACGACGAAGACCGCGTCGGCGGCCTCGAAGACGCCGAGGTTCACGTCGTCGAGCCGCTTGTCGATGTCGATGAGGGTGTAGTCATAGAGGTGCGAGAGCTGCTCGGCGATGAACGGCAGGTGCTCGGGGCGAACCAGTTCCGCAGTCTCCGGTGTCGGCGGCGCGAGCAGGAGGTCGATCCCCGAATCGTGCTTGACCATCACCTGCTTGATCAGGTCGGCATCGATGGACGGTGCGGTCACGACGTCGACGATGCTCTTGCGGTCGAGCCCGAGGTCGAGGAAGACGCGGTGATCCCCGAACTGGAGGTTGCCGTCGACCAGCGCGACCTTTCGTCCGAGCTCGCGGTGGAGCGCGATCGCGGCGTTGATCGCGATCGTCGTCGTGCCGACCCCGCCCTTGGCGCCGTAGAACGCCAGGATCCGTCCGAGCGGAGGCCGCGCGAGGAGCGACTCCTTGGGCGCGAACCGGGCCAGCAGGCTCTTGATCCGGGCGAGCAGCTCCGCCGGGTGGAACGGCTTGATGAGGTAGTCGTCGGCACCCGCCCGCAGGCCGCGGACCTTCTGCTCGACCTCGCGCTCGGCGGTCAGCATGATGATCGGGACGTGGCTGGCGCTGCCCTCCTCGGTCCGGATCTTCGTGGCGACCTGGTAGCCGTCGAGCTTGGGGAGCGTGACGTCGAGCAGGATCAGATCGGGCGCTTCCGCACCCCACAGTCGGAACCCTTCGGCGCCATCGGACGCGACGACGACGTCATATCCCTCCTGCTTGAGGGTGTACTGCAGGAGCCGCTGCACGTTCGCATCGTCATCGACAACGAGGATCTTGGCTGCCATCAATCCTCCACGGAGTTCGCCGGTTCGGGCATGTCAGCCGGGTCGGGCACGCCATCGGGACACTGCCCCGGCTCATCGATTATAGGGGCCGTCCCCCGGTCCGGGCGGCCGGCACGCCGGCCAGGAATCCGAACACCAGCCGGCTCCATGTCTCGAGACCATCTGCGACCGCGGCGACCTGGTGCTCCGGCACGAATGCCCCGGTCAGCTTGTCGGTCTCGCGGATCGCGACCGGCCGGCCGGCCGCGTCCGCGACGTAGACCGCGCCGAGATGGACGGCACCGACCTCGGTCGTGTCGTCGTTCAGAAGCCCGATGAGCTGGAACTCCGGGACGAACCCTGCCACGAGCTCCTCGGCCCATTCGCGCCGCAGGCCGCCGAGCAGGCCGCCGTCGCCGGGATTGAGGTGGCCACCGACCCCGATCGAATAGCGGCCATGGAGGCGCGGGTCGCCGCCGGCCGACGTCCGCCGCATCAGGAAGAACCGCGGCCCATCGCGGAGGACCAGGTACGGGATGACCTGCTTGAACGTCGGGTCGCGCTCCATCCGATCGCGCGGCTCGTAGCGTCCGTCGCGCTCGAGTGCGGTGACGACAGGCTCGAGATCGTCGGTCCGGAGGCCGTACCAGCCGGCCTCGTCGAGGATCGCGACACGCGGCACGACGTAGACCCGTTCGTCGCTCACCGCTGGTCGTCGAGGATCGCGCGGGCCGCCGCAAGGCGTTCGGCGATCGCGGTCTCGTTCGGCCCGTTGCGTCGCTCGAGCTCCACGAGCCAGGCATCGAGGACCGCTCGCACGTCGCGGATCCGCCCCGCGAGGGCGGGAGCGTTGGTGACCGCGATGGCGGCGCCCATGGCCGGGTCGCCGCGGGCCACGCGCGTCGCATCGCGCCAGCCGCCGGCGGCGAGCTCCGCCGCCGCGGGCCAGTCGGGGTGGATCGCCCCGGGCGTTCCCGCGACCGCCTCGACGAGCGACGCGGCGAGGATCAACGGCAGATGGCTGATGGCCCCGACCGCCCGGTCGTGTGCCACGGCGTCCATCTCGACGACCCGTGCGCGGCAGGCCTTGGCGAGATCGACGACCCGCGCCACGTCGCTCGGGCCAGCGAGGGCGCCCGGGACGACGATCCACGGCCGGTCCACGAACAGCTCGGCGTCCGACGATCCGAACCCGGAGGTCTCGAGGCCGGCCATCGGATGGCCACCCACGAACCACAGGCCCGCGGCATCGGCCCGCTCGACGATCCGTACCTTGGTGCTCGCCACATCGGTCACGACCGCATCTGGGCGGAGGAGGTGCCGCCATGGCCCGACGAGCTGGTCGATGAGCGGGAGGCAGGCCGTGGCCGGGGCCGCGAGGATGACGAGATCGGCGTCCGTGACGGCCGCCTCCGGGCCGGCCGCGGCGACGTCCACGACGCGCTCTCTCAGAGCCAGGGCCGGCCCGGTGCCGGACGGCGACCAGGCGACCATCCTCCAGTCCGACGTCGCCCGATTCGCCCGGACGGCGCGTGCGATCGAGCCCGCGATCAGGCCGAAACCGATGAAGCCGAGATGCATGATGGCGAGTATCGCAGCCGCCGCGGGCCGCGGTGCGACGGACGGCCGCGACCGTCCATCCGACGGATCGCCGGCAACCCGGACCGGTCAGCCGGCCGGCGCGGGTCCCCCACCTCGACGACGCAGCGTGCGGCGCGCGACGACCCGACGCTCACCGGTCTTGGGCTCGTCGACCGTCTTCGCGGTCGTTGCCGACTTGGCCGTCTTGGCGGTCGCGGCGGACTTGGCTGTCTTCGCAGTCGGCGCCGTCTTGGCCCCCTTGCCCGTCTTGGCCGTCCTGCCCGTCTTGGCTGACGATGGCTCTGCCTCCGGTCGGGGTGGACCCGGATCGTTCGGCGGGTTGATCCGTCGGTGGCCGACCCGCCGTTCCACCTCTCGCCGGTCCGCGTACAGGTAGGCACCGCAACGCGGACAGCGTCTTTCCTCGAGGAAGAGGGCCTCGACCGGCGCGACCGTGTAGACCTGACGCCCGCACGTCCGGCACGAGAGCTTGGGCATCGAGCGATATCCCCGTCAGACCCGGGGTAGCGACGCCAGCGCTGCCTCGACCTTCTCGCGCGGATACTCGTAGTCCTCGAGCGATCCGTCGAGGTAGCGCTCGTAGGCCGACAGGTCGAAGTGGCCGTGACCGCAGAGGTTGAACAGGATGACCCGCGGTTCGCCGGCCTCTTTCGCGGCCAGCGCCTCGTCGATGGCGACCTTGATGGCGTGGGTCGGCTCGGGGGCCGGGAGGATGCCCTCGGCCCTGGCGAACCGGACGCCCGCTTCGAAGCTCGCACGCTGGTGCACGCTGCGCGCCTCGATGAAGTCGTGCTCCTTGAGCAGGCTGACCAGCGGCGCCATGCCGTGGTAGCGCAGGCCGCCCGCATGGATCGGCTCGGGGATGAAGTCGTGCCCGAGAGTGTGCATCTTGATGAGCGGCGTCATCTGCGCGGTATCGCCGAAGTCGTAGGTGTAGCTGCCGCGGGTCAGGCTCGGGGCCGCTTCGGGTTCGGCCGCGATGACCCGGTACGTCCTGCCACCACGGAACGTCCGCCCGAGCCAGGGGAACGCGAGGCCGGCGAAGTTCGAGCCGCCGCCCGCGCAGCCGATGATGACATCGGGTTCCTCGCCCGCCATCTCGAGCTGGACGATCGACTCCTGGCCGATCACGGTCTGATGCAGGAGAACGAAGTCGAACACGGAACCGAGCGAGTACTTGGTCCCGGGATGCGTGACGGTGTCCTCGATGGCCTCGCTGATCGCCAGCCCGAGCGAACCCGTGTGACCCGGCATCTCGTCGAGGACCTTGCGACCGTAGCTCGTGTCGGGGCTCGGGCTCGCGACGACCTCGGAGCCGTACGTTTCCATCAGGGCACGGCGATACGGCTTCTGGTCGTAGCTCGCCCGGACCATGTAGACCTTGACCTCGAGGCCGAAGTAGGCGCCGGCGAACGCCAGGGCGCTCCCCCACTGCCCGGCACCGGTCTCGGTCGCGAGCCGGGTGACCCCTTCGGCCTTGTTGTAGAACGCCTGGGCGAGCGCCGTGTTCGGCTTGTGGCTGCCGGACGGGCTGCCGCCTTCGTACTTGTAGTAGATGTGGGCGGGGGTATCGAGCGCGGCTTCGAGGCGATGCGCCCGGTAGAGCGGGCTCGGCCGGTAGAGCCGGTAGGCATCCCGCACCGGCTCCGGGATCTCGATCTCGCGCTCCTTGCTCACGACCTGCCCGATGAGCGCCATCGGGAAGAGCGGTGCGAGGTCGTCCGGGCCGATCGGCTGATGGGTCCCCGGGTGCAGCGGTGGCGCCGGCGCCACCGGCAGGTCGGCGGCGATGTTGTACCAGGCGCGCGGGATTCGCGACTCATCAAGGACGAACTTCGTCTGTCGAGGATCCGACGGCGCCATGGGAGCCCTCCTGCTGTCGTGACGAACGAGCGGCCGGCGAGACGGCCGGGGACGGGAGCCTAGCGCGGCCCGTGACTCGCGTGCAACCGATGACCGGACACTTGATGGATGTCTCGGCCCGCCTGGTGGTCGTACCCGCGCTGCGGCGGCGGATGCGTTGACGGGTCGTGTCGCGGCGGTTGGTCCGCGTGCGGCCGATCGTGCGGCGGCCCGGGTGGTCGGCCGTGCGCCTTCGGCGGCTCGGGCGGATGGCATTTCCAGGCGGCCTGATCGCCGTCCCGCTGGTGCGACCCATCGCGCTGGTCCCACACGTGCTGCCAGGTGGCGATCGGGCAGACGTCGTGGCCCCTCGGCGGGCGGGGCCGCTTCGGCGGCGGCGGCGGTGGCGGCGGTGGCGGCGGTGGCGGCGGTGGCGGTGGCGGCGGTGGGCGGCGGTGGCGGTGGCGGCGGTGGCGGAGGAGGAGTCGGCGACGGGGTCGGCGAAGGCTTCGGCGAAGGCTTCGGCGACGGCGGCTTCGGCCGGGGCGGTGGCGTGCTCGAGGGGCGGGCGACGACGACGGTCACGTTGTCCGTCGGCTTCGGAGTCGCGGTCGGTGCCGGCGTGGGCGACGGCTCGACCGAGGGCGTCGGGGACGGCTCGACCGAGGGCGTGGGACTCGGCTCCGTCGAGGGCTCGACGGTCGCGCCCGGCGTTCCGGGCGTCGATGTCGGTGCCGGTCCGGTGGGGCGCGGGGTCGTCGTGGGACGCTCGGTCGAGACCGTCGGGGACGGCGATGCGAAGGCGGTCACGGGTGTGGAGCTTCCCGCCGTCGAGGGCGAAGTCGACAGGCCGGCGATGCCGAAACCCAGCGCAACGGTCACAAGGACGAGGTTGACGACGCCCAAGGCGAGGACCAGTCGGAGGCGCTGCGCGGCGGTCACTTGGTCCCGAGCCTCCTCGTTCGGGGCGGGCTGGGCACAACCCGCCCCTTCTCGGTCGATGGTAGCACCGCGGGTGGTCCTGGGACCCTGGAGGGCACCCAGCGGGTCAGCCGAGGTCGACCATCTCGATCGGTTCGTAGCGCGCCGGTCCGCCCCCCGTGAGACTCTCGAACAGGCCGATCCGCTCCGCGCGGAACCGCGCATCGAGGTCCGCGGCCGCAGCGACCAGGCGTCCGGCGATGGCTGCGCCGGCCGGGACGCCGTCCGAGCGGGCCAGCGTCAGGTGGGCCCGGAACGGCTTCGCGTCGAAGGCCCAGCCGAGTTCCGTGAGAGCGCTATCCACGGCGAGCGCGAGACCTTCCAGCGCCTCGCCGCCCTCGCGCAGCCCGAGCCACAGGGCGCGCGGCCGACCGGACGGCGGGAAGGCCCCGGCACCGCCGATCGAGATGTCGAACGGGTCCGCGACCGCGGCCGCGGCCAGGACAGCGGCTCGTGCGGCGTCCACGCGGTCGTCGGGTGTCGGCCCGATGAACCGCAGGGTGATGTGGAGGCCGTCGAGCCTGACCCAGCGGACATCTCGACCACCTCCCGGGACGCCGTCGGCGCGGACGCCCTCGACCAGGGCGGCGACCGTGGCCGTCGTCTGGGCCGGCAGCGGGAGGGCCACGAAGAGCCGGCGGCCGGGCAGGTCGGCCCCGGGCCAGCGCGGTCGACGCCCCGGGGCGGTCACCCCGGCCGGTCGGATCGCTCGCCGACCTCCTGGTCCCAGGCCGCCCGGTCCGTCCGCAACACCTCGAGCGCGCGGTCGCGCTCGCGCCAGCCGAGGACGTCCACGGTCTTGTCCTCGAGCGCCTTGTAGGTCTGGAAGAACTGCTCGATCTCGACGAGGCGATGGGGCCGGACCTGGTCGAGGCCGGCGATGTGCTGCTGGTGCGCGTCGCCGAGCGCGACGCACAGGACCTTGAAATCGAATCCCTTCTCGTCGTGCATCTCGAGCCCGCCGATCGGGCGGGCCCAGACATGACAGCCGGTGAAGGTCGGCTCGTCGATGATCAGCAGCGCGTCGGTGTGGTCGCCGTCGCCGGCGCGCGTGCCCTCGATGAAGCCGTAGTCGAAGTTGTAGTAGACCGCGCTCGACAGGACGCGATCGAGCCGGAAGACCCCGGTCGTCTCGTCGAACTCGTACTTGTTGCGACTCCCGCGCGGGATCTCGACCACGATCTCGACCACTTCGGGGAATAGGCCGGGCGTCTTCACCCGGCCAGTCTACCGGCCGTAGCGCATGTGATCGGCTGAAGGGCGCCCGCAGCGGGCGTCAGCGCGAGGCGGAGACGAGCATGGGAGCGAGCGCACCTCAAGGTGCGTGAGCGACCACGCACAGGCGACAACGCGGCGATGGCGGCCGATCCAGGCGCCCGCTAGTCGTTGTAGAGCCGCTCTTCGATGAGCTTCTCTTGCACCGTACGTCCGTTCGGGTCGAAGCAGCTGAACTCGAAGTGCTTCTCGAACTCCAGGTCGACGTTGTCCTGGCCGCCGCGGTTCTTCTCGACCGAGACGATGACCCAGTCACGGAACCGCTGCGCCTGGTACGGATTGAACTCGATGTTGACCTTGGCCACGATGTGGTACTTCTCGTTGAGGATCAGGATGATGTCCGCCTCGTAGTTGATGGCCGACGAACCGCGCAGGTGGAAGTTGCGCAGGCGGGAGGCCTTGAGGCCCTCCTTGTCGGCCGCGACGATGCAGACCATCGGGACGTCCTCGGCCAGCGCGATGTCCTTGAGCCCATTGACGAGGTAGGTGACCTTCTCGGTCTCGTTCTCTGGCTCCGGGATCTGCGGCACCTTCTGGAGGTAGTCGACGAAGACGACCAGCCGCCGGTCGCCCGACAGGCGCCGGTGTTCCTGGACGAGCTTGCGCATGTTGTCGATCGTGCTGGCGGTCTGCGAGCCACGCATCAGGAAGAGGTTCTGGCCGTAGCGCGCGATCCTGTCCATCGACGGTCGGAGACGAGGGTTGTTGGCCATCTGGGCGTTCGCCTCGCCCTCGGCCATCCACGTCCCGAGGATCTCCTTTCGGACATCCTGGATCTTGATCGCGCCGGTCTTGTGCGGGAGATGGGCGAGCGCCGATTCCATGGCGATCAGCCGGTTGAGCAGGTACTGCTCGTCGTGCTCGAAGCAGATGTACAGGACGTTGGCCTGACCGCCCGAGGCGACGTTGCGCGCCATCTGGAGCGCCATCGTCGTCTTGCCGGTGCCCTGGGCGCCGCCGATCAGGAGCAGCTCCCCGGTCCGCAGTCCGCTGCCGATGGTCTTGTCGAGCGGAGTGAACCCGAGCGGGACCGGCTGGTATTCCGCGACGTTGCCGCTCGTGACCTTCTCGTTGAGATCAACGAGCACGTCGAGCGCCGACTGGGGCGTCAGGCTCCCGTTGTCGGTTTCGAGGCGCCAGGCAGGCGGCTTCGCCGGCGGCTCGGCGTTGGCAGGCGTTTCGGGAGCGTCGGTTGCCACGGGTCAGATTCCTCCCCGGACGGGTACGGTGGCCGTAGGGTAGCACCCGTACGGGATCGAATCACCCATCCGGACCCGCCAAATCCACACAGTCCAGCCGGTGCCGATCGTCACGTCGGGAGGTCGACGAGCTCGTCGAACATCCGCGCGAACGTCCGGATCCCGGTCTCGTAATTGCCCAGGCCCATCCATTCGTTGGGGGCGTGCGCGTTCTCGTCGGGCGGGGTGATCCCGAGCAGGACCACCGGCAGCCCGAGCATCGTCGCGAAGCTGGCGCAGACCGGGATGGAGCCTCCCTCCCGGATGTAGACCGGGGCCCGGCCGAAGGTCGCCTCGATCGCGCGGGCCGCCGCTTGCGTCAAGGGGTGGTCGATCGGGGTCAGGCTCGGGTGGCCGCCGCCGAGGTAGGTGACCGTCGTCGTCACGCCGGGTGGGGCGACCTCCTCGACGTAGTCGCGGAACGCCTCGAAGATCCGGTCCGGGTGCTGGGCGGCCACCAGCCGGCAGCTGACCTTCGCATGGGCATGGGCGGGGATGATGGTCTTGCTCCCTTCGCCGGCGAACCCGCCCCACAGGCCGTTGACGTCGAGGGTCGGTCGCGCCGCGCGGCGTTCGAGCGTCGTGTAGCCGACCTCGCCGACGAGTGCGGGGAGCCCAAGCTTCTGCTGGTAGGCCACCTCGTCGAAGGGCAGCTCGGCCAGCCGGACACGATCCGCCTGCGAGAGCGCCTCGACATCGTCGTAGAAGCCCGGGATCCTGATCCGGCCATCGGGACCCTTGAGCGCGGCGATGATCCCGGCCAGCGCATTCGCGGGGTTCTGGACGGCGCCGCCGTAGCTCCCCGAATGGAGGTCGACCGCGGTCCCGACGACATCGATCTGGGCGTACATGATGCCGCGCAGGCTGATCGTGATGGCCGGCACGTTGCCTTCGAAGAAGCCCGAATCGCTGATGACCGCGACGTCGGCCGCGAGTCGATCGCGGTTGGCGGCGAGCCACGCGTCGAGGTGGGCCGAGCTCGATTCCTCCTCGCCCTCGAAGAGGTACTTCACGTTGACCGGAAAGCGGCCGGCGGTCGCCATGATCGCGCCGGCGGCCATGACGTGGGCGTGGACCTGGCCCTTGTCGTCGGCCGCGCCGCGGGCCAGCATCCGGTCTCCGACGACCACCGGCTCGAACGGCGGCGAGGTCCACAGGTCGAGCGGGTCCGCGGGCTGCACGTCGTAGTGGCCGTAGACGATGACGGTCGGCGCGTCGGGGGCATGCAGCCAGTCGGCATAGACGACCGGGTGGCCGCCGGTCTCGAAGGTCTGGGCGTGCTCGACGCCGGCCGCAGCTCAGCGCGTCGACCAGCCAGTCGGCGGCGCGGCGGCAGTCTGCTGCATGAGCCGGAAGTGCCGAGATGCTCGGGATCCGGAGGAACGCCTTGTACGACTCGAGACGGTCGTCCCGGGTCGCGTCGAGATGGGCGGCGAGGGCGGCATCTGTGTCAGGCATGGCCCGATTGTAGGGGCCGGCGGCCGCCCGGGAATCGAAGGTGTTCGCTGCCCCGTATCAGGCAGGCAGCGCGTTCGGCTCCCCGACCGGCTGGCCGGGCCCGACGATCTTCGGCATGCCGTGCAGGTTCTCCTTGGCCGGGAGGTCGTTGAACAGCGACTCGAACGCCTCGGCGTCGACGGTCTCCTCGGCGACGAGCTTCTCGGCCAGGGTGATGAGCTTGTCGCGGTGGGTCGTCAGGACGTTCGTGGCGCGCTCGTAGGCCTTGTCGATGATCGCGCGGACTTCCTCGTCGATCGTCCGGGCGACCTCATCGCTGTAGTCGCGCTGCTCACCCATCGAGCGGCCCAGGAAGATCATCTCGTCGCGCTTCCCGAAGGAGAGCGGTCCGAGCTTGTCGCTCATCCCGAACTCGGTGACCATCCGGCGGGCCAGGTCGGTCGCCTTCTCGATGTCGTTGCTGGCGCCGGTCGTGGTGTCGCCGAAGATCAGGCGCTCGGCGACGTTGCCGCCGAGGAGCCCGGCGATCTTGTCCTCGAACTCGGTCTTCGACTGGAGGTAGCGGTCCTCCTGCGGGAGTGCCATGGTGTAGCCGAGGGCCATCCCGCGGCTGATGATCGTCACCTTCGAGACCGGGTCGCATTTCGGCAGGATCCGCTGGACGACGGCGTGGCCGCCCTCGTGGTAGGCGATGATCGCCTTCTCGGCGTCCGAGATGACACGCGACTTGCGCTCCGGACCGGCGACGATCCGCTCGAGCGCCTCCTGGAACTCGGACATCCCGATGACCTTCTTGTTGCGGCGCGCGGCGAGGATCGCCGCCTCGTTGACGAGGTTGGCGAGGTCCGCGCCGGAGAAGCCGGGCGACTGGCGGGCGACACCCTCGACCTCGACGCCCTTGTCGAGCGGCTTGCCCTTGGTGTGGACCTTGAGGATCTCGGTCCGGCCCTTCATGTCCGGTCGGTCGAGGATGACCTGCCGGTCGAACCGGCCGGGACGCAACAGCGCCGGGTCGAGGACGTCGGGGCGGTTCGTGGCGGCGACGACGATCACGTTCGTGTTGGTGTCGAAGCCGTCCATCTCGACCAGGATCTGGTTGAGGGTCTGCTCACGCTCGTCATGGCTGCCACCGAGCCCGGCGCCGCGCTGGCGGCCGACCGCGTCGATCTCGTCGACGAAGACGATGCACGGCGAGTTGCGCTTGGCCTGGTCGAACAGGTCGCGGACGCGGCTGGCGCCGACGCCGACGAACATCTCGACGAATTCCGATCCCGAGATGCTGAAGAACGGGACGCCTGCCTCACCCGCGACGGCACGGGCCATCAGCGTCTTGCCGGTGCCGGGGGGCCCGACCAGGAGCACGCCGCGCGGGATGCGCGCGCCGAGCGAGTTGAACTTCTCGGGGTACTTGAGGAACTCGACGACTTCCTGGAGCTCGGTCTTCGCCTCGTCGACCCCGGCGACGTCATTGAAGGTGACGACCGTCTTGTTGCCGAGGAACATCCGGGCCCGGCTCTTGCCGAATGACAGCGCCTGGTTATTCGTGCCCTGGGCCTGGCGCATCATGAAGAAGATGAACCCGCCGATCACCACCAGCGGGAGCACCGCGGTCAGGACCAGACCGAGCCACGACGTGTCCGCGACCGGTTCCGCCTTGTAGATGTTCGCGTTCAGATCATGGCCACCGGCCTTCGCGGCCGCGACCATGTCCGGGAAGACCTGGGTCAGGATGTTGGGGACGGTGACCGTGTAGGTCGAGCCGGTCGGCGGCAGGAGCTTGACGGTCAGCGTCTCACCCTGCTGGGTGACGGTGTCGACCTTGCCGTCACGGACGTCGGTCAGGAACTGCGAGTAGCCCTGCTGGTTGGCCGGCGTCGAGCCCTGCATCCAGGTGAACAGGAGCGCAGCTGTGCCGACCACGAGCACCAGCATCACGATGCCGTTGCGGAAGAACTTGGGATTCAAGAGGAGCCTCCGGGATCGAGCAGGCGACGGCCGTGCGCCGCCAGTGGGGCGAGTATAGCGTCGTGTCCCGAGAGCACCCCGTGACGGAGGTCCTGGGCCTCATGACTGCTGTACGGACGTCGGGCGCCGCCGGATGGTGGCGCTCCTGCTGGTAAAGGTTTCGACACGGCCCTCCGGGGTCGGAGAGCCGCGCCATCACGTTCGAGGTTGGTAGCGGAGGGCGGATTTGAACCACCGACCAAGGGCTTATGAGTCCCCTGCTCTACCACTGAGCTACTCCGCCGCCGGTATTCGCTCGGTTTCCTGAGTGGATCCAGTCCATACCTGAGAACCGAGCCGGATGGAGGCTTGTGTCCACCGCTTGTACAGCGCATAATCTTCGGAGAGGTTAGTCCCGAAGTAGCGAGGTACCAGCGATGGCCAAATCCCCCATCCAGGTCTCGGATTCTACCGCACCCCCGGACGTGCAGCCAACCTGGCCTCATTCGCCCGCCACCTCCGCGCCGAGAACAAGGCGCCTTCCACGATCACCACCTACGCCAAGGCGGTCGAGCAGCTCGACGCTTACCTCGCCTCGACCGGCATGCCACGTGCGGTCGCTCACATCCACCGGGAACACCTCGAGGCGTTCCTCGTGGCCCTGCAAGAGCGCGGCGCCCGACCGGCGACCGTCTCGCAGCGGTACCGGAGCCTTCAAGCAGTTCTTCAAGTGGCTGGCCGACGAGGGCGAGATCCCCGCAACGCCCAATGGCCAGGATGCGGCCGCCGCTCGTGCCGCTCGAGCCGCCCGAAGTCCTCCGCGAAGACGACCTCCGCGCGCTCCTCGCGACCTGCCACGGGACCGAGTTCGACGAACGGCGCGACAACGCGATCATCCGTCTCTTCCTCGATACCGGGATGCGTCGGGGCGAGCTGCGCCGGGCTGCGGCTCGTCGACGTCGACTTCGAGGAAGGCCGCGACAACGCGCTCGTGCTCGGCAAGGGCCGGCGCCCGCGCGTCTGCCCGTTCGGCCGCAAGACGGCCAAGGCGCTCGATCGCTATCTCCGCGTCCGCGGCCGCCGCGGCGACGCCGAAAGCGAATGGCTGTGGCTCGGCAAGCGCGGCCGGCTGACCGATACCGGCGTCGAGCAGGTCGTCAAACGCCGCGCGGGCTCAGGCGGGACTCGATCGGGGTCCATCCGCACCTGTTCCGACATACCTACGCGCACGAGATGCTGAGCGGACGGGATGGCCGAGGGCGACCTCATGTCGCTAGGCGGCTGGCGTAGCCGGCAGATGCTCGACCGTTACGGGGCCGCGGCGAAGGACGAGCGGGCTCGTGCCGCGTACCGCATCCACAGCCCGGGCGACCGGCTATGAGTGCGATGCGACCACTGACCGTCCGACAAGCCGTTGAGATCATGATCGAGGACGGCTGGCGAGACGACGAGATCATCGAGCGCTACGGCCAGAAGGCGATCGTTTGGGAGGTCGGCGTCGATTTCTGGCTCTCTGACCCCCCAGATCGCCGTAGGTTCGCCGCGTTGATCGCCGAGGTCCGAACGATACGCGCCGGCAGCGAGCCGGAGCCGGAGCCGCCCGCCAGGCCATGGACCACGGCGAACCGGGCGCGAAGTGCCGCGGCTCGCGAGCGCGCCACGGAGGCGCGTGCGCTGCACGCGGACCACTGGACAGTCGATCAGATCATGGCAAAGCAGGGAAAGACACGCCGGACCGTCGAGGGATACCTCAAGGAGGGCGGGTAAGGGCTGGCAGATTCCGGAAGTTCCGGAAACTGCGGACTACGCACGGGCGGTGCACACCCGCTAACTAGCGTGCATGACGTTCACACCGGAGCAGCGGGTCATGCGGGCGAGGCTCGGAGGTTTGGCGACCTCTCTGCGCGGCCACGTCAATACTGCCCCGGCCAGGTCGGCGTTCCTCGCTCGGTTCGATGACGAGGTAGACCCGGACCGCGTCCTATCGCCCACCGAACGGGCGCGTCGGTCGGAGGCTGCGCGCCGCGCATACATGACCCGCTTGGCGCTCAAGAGCAGCCTGGCCCGGAGCAAGCGGAAAGGGCGATGACCGCCCACCTCGACCCGGATCGCATCGTTGCCGAACGGCTCGAGGTAAGTCGGGCTAACCCGGACGGCGAAGCTGACGCAGTAGTACCGATGCCTTCGACCGCTGCGCCTAGATGGGGCGGTCAGGCGCTCCGTTCGGTACGCGCCATCGACACCGTCGGGATATCGGAACAGGCTCGCCTGAACGACGCCTTCCGGCGCAAGGGCTTGCCGCCGATCGCGGCGGACGCGCCGGAGGAGCACTACGGGTCGGCCCGACCAGACTTCCGGTCGGCGGCGTCGATGGCGGAACCGACCGACGTCGACGCATGGAACATCGAGGGAGTCAACCGGCCGGCCAGCCTGCTCGTCATCGGAGGCGGCGAGGGAACCGGCAAGTCGCAGGCGTTCCGCGAGCTCGCCATCCGCGGCGCTACCGGGACCGGGCCGCTATTCGGGCACTACGCCATCCCGCACCGGCTGCGAGTCATGGTGCTCGATGAGGAGAATGGCGAGGCCGAGGAGTACCGCCGCGAGACGGCGATCCTGGCGACGCTGGGGCTCGGGCGGGCCGACCTGGCCGACTACTTCCGGGTGTCATTCGCTGGCATGGTCCTGACCGATCCGACGAGTCAGAAATGGCTTGACGGCCAGGTCGAACGGGTCCGCCCGGGCCTACTCGCATTCGATACCGGGACCAGCATGAACTCGGCGACGAATGGGGGCGGCGGAGCTGAAGGCCGCCGTGCGCTACATCCGGTCGCTGATCGTCCGGTACGGCTGCTCCGTGGCGGTCCTGGTGCATATGGTCAAGCCGTCACGGGGACCGCCGACCGAACGATCCGGCGCACGGCTCCGCGATGGCCCACGTCATGGGCCAGTGGACCCGGCCGACTCGGTCGCCCTGGTCGCGGACCTCGGCGCCGATCGGCTGCGCTGGGAGATGCGCAAGAAGGTCCCGCCGTCGACGCTCATCCTCGCCAAGCGCGGCGGCGTGTTCGACGTCGTGTCGGTCGGCGAGGCGCGCAAGCCGCTCGAGCGATGACCGGGTACTCGCCGCCATCGCCGCGGGCGGCTCGAGGACCGGGCGGACAAGGTCGCGGCGCGCTCTGACGCTCGGCCGGCGGACGGTCGTCGGATGACCATCGGCCGGCCGCGCGAGCGTCGTTGATGGCCGGACTGCGGGCCGCGGGCACCTGTACGAGCGGGCGATCGTCGCCGACATCAGGGGCACGGGCATGCGCTCGGATGACACCCGCGAACGACTCTGAGCACTATCCCGGCGGTTCACCGAGTCGTCGCCCGCACTCGGGGGCACTGCAATCACGCACGGACACCGTCCGCACTGCGGGCGCACTCCGTGCGGGTGCGGCACGCCGACGTCTATAACCGGCCGCACTGCACTCCGCATTGCGAGTCGAAGAACCGGCCCGAACGGACACGGGCAAACACCGAACCGGACACCTGAACCGGCAGATTCGGCCGTCGTGCCGTCGTTGTCATCGCGCGCGAACAGCGCGATACCACGCACTCCCCTGCTCTTTCCACGGCAGTCTTGTGCGTGGTGGAGACGCCGGAATGACCAGACTTATGCGCTGTATCGCCCCATGACCCGACTGTCTGCCTGTCTCGACTGCGGGAAGCTCGTCAGTCCCGGTCCGCGCTGCTTGAGTGCCGCCGCCGCCAGTCGGAGGCATACGACCGCACCCGACCCGAGCACCAAGCCCTCTATCGGACCGCCGTATGGAAGCGTGTCTCGGCCGACGTTCGTGCGTCGGCGACGCGCTGTACGTGGTGCCTGGAGCCGACGCGGAAGCTCGCCGCCGATCACGTCATCGCGCTCGACCAGCGCCCGGACGTAGCCCTCGAGCGATCGAACCTGGTCGCGGCGTGCGTGCCGTGCAATAGGGAGAGGGCGGAACGCCAAGCTGCCCGACCTCGATGTCATCCCCTGGCCGCGGTCCGCCCCGTTCACTCCCGAGAGGCTGCCATGACCCGCCACGAATACAGCGACGCCGAGCGAGCCGAGGCCGTCGCCCTGGCGCTATCCATCGGCCCGAAGGCCGCGGCCAAACGCGGCACCGTTCCGGAGCGGACCCTCTACCGCTGGATGGCCGAGGTCAGGACGGACGACGGCCGGGCCGCTCGGGTCATCCCCGTCGAGACGCGTCAGGAGGTGGCCGCCGCGCTCTGGGAAGTCGTGGCCGCCGGCACCGCCGAAGCCTTGCGCCGGATCGCCGATCCGAAGACGCGCGCCGGCGAGCTGGCCCAGCTCCTGAAGGTGGCGGCCGAACAACACGCGCTCTTGGCGGGTGGTGCAACCAGCCGAAACGAGAACATCAACCTCAACGCCGACGTCGCGAACGGCTGGGGTTCCGAGCAGTACGCCGAGGCCGACCTCGAGACCAGGGAGCAGGCCCAAGCACTCCTCCGTGAGGCGATCGACGAGATGCTCACCGGCACGCATGCGCTCCGGTTGGCCGGCGCCAGCACGGCCAGCGCCATCGAGCTCGACGGCCCGCGGATACGAGCGAACCTGTCGCCCACGGATGCGCACGCCGTCCAGGCGCTCCTGACCCGGCTCGAGGCGGCGATCGCCGCTGGTGTCGACCCGTCCGAGACGATCGCGAGTCTGACCGCCAGGCAGCTCGGAGACGGCGATGGGTGACGAATGTGGGGCGACGCCCGCGCGGCTCTGGGACCGCGCTGGCTGGCCCGCGCCCGGGCATTGCGACTGGCCGCAGCCACCCGGCACGCGGAGGCCCGAGCGCGACCCGGAGCCGATCCGGCTCGCCGTCGAAGCTGCTCCCGACACGCACCCGTCTCGAGAGCCCGAGAACCCGCCAGATCTGTCCCGGGCCGCGTAGCGGACCGACCGAAGAGGAGCTCGCGATTCTGGGGCTGATGGCGCTTCTCCGATCGTTCCTCCCCGGTGACGGGAGGCACGATGGTGATCAGAACTCGTCGCCGACCACGTCGAACCGGCCCGGGTGAAGGCTCTCGACGAGATGGGCGAGGGTCGGCGAGGGCGTCGGTTGCGATGCGCTGGCTGGCGCGGACGCTCGGCTGACATTCGCGCGTCAGTTCACACGGTGTCGTCGGCCCGGATCTTGGCCGGGACGCCCGATGCTCTTGTCCGCCGACCTCGCCCTTCGTATCGTCCTCCCCATCGTGGCAGCTGGACGGAGGGAGCGGACGTGAAGCTCATCAACACGGACGGGATGGCACTCATCGGGCCGGGGTCGGAGTGGTTCTGGACGGCTTCAGCCGGTCGCGCTCGCGGTCACGTTCCTCGCGATCTACCGGCAGCTCCGGCTTCAGGTCAGTGCCGGAGCCAACGATCAGGCGGCGGCACTCGAGCGCGACTGGCTGGGCGAGCGGCTCGCCCGAGCACGCCTGGCCGTGCTCATGGCCATTGAGGCCGACCCGACCGCGATGACGTTGCCCAAGATGCAACGGCGCGCGCCGTCGGCCACTTCTGGGAGCGGGTTGGCTGGCTCGTCCGGGCCGGACACATGGATGGCCGGGTCGTCCACGAAACGTTCGGCGACGTGAGCCTCTGGTGGACCTGGCTGGCCCCGTTCACCCATCGTCTGCGAGAAGAGCAGGGCGATCCGCAGATCGGCGAACACTTCGAGTGGTTGGCCGGCGAGATGGACCTGATGACTCGCCAGCAAGGCTTCTTCCGCGGGACGGGCGACCGCGACCCGCCTCGTGCCCATGCTCCTCGAGGAGAACCGGGATGCAGTCCACCTGTTCGAAGCGCTC